>NC_018081.1:1520000-2732500 GCF_000271405.2 Enterococcus hirae ATCC 9790
TTGCTGGGTAGCTATGTAGGGAAGGGATAAACGCTGAAAGCATCTAAGTGTGAAGCCCACCTCAAGATGAGATTTCCCATTTCTTTAAGAAAGTAAGATCCCTGAGAGATGATCAGGTAGATAGGTCAGGAGTGGAAGTACAGTGATGTATGGAGCGGACTGATACTAATCGATCGAGGACTTAACCACATTGGTAAAGAAAAAAACTCGGTAGAGTTTACGAAATACTTCAAATCCAGTTTTGAGTGAGCAAAAGCAAACTCAATAATGATAACACCACAGTGTGGTGGCGATAGCGAGAAGGATACACCTGTAACCATGCCGAACACAGAAGTTAAGCTTCTTAGCGCCGATTGTAGTGAGGGGTTGCCCCTTGTGAGAGTAGGACGTCGCCACGCGGTTTATATAAACCCCATAAGTTTATCTTATGTGTGTGTTCGTTGTAAAAAACGAACAAGGTGATTCCGGCATAGCTCAGTTGGTAGTAGCGCATGACTGTTAATCATGATGTCGTAGGTTCGAGTCCTACTGCCGGAGTATTTAGACACGATAGAATTTCTATCGTGTTTTTTTGTCTTTATATATTTTGGGCACAGTATAGGACTAGTTAATTTATCAGTGCGATTGAACAATAGGTTTTTCTTACTGGATGCGATTAGTCTGGTATTTCAAAAGATAACTTTTAACAAAAGGAATAGTTTAGGCGGGAACTGAGCAGATGGTTCGCTTCATAGAAAGAAACGTGCTAGCATCGTAAGGTAATGAGAGTTGGAGGTGGAAGGTAATATGTATTTAAAAATCTCTGAAAAAGCGCAGGAAAGATTAGAAAAGTATATCCAAGAAGGTGCCACCATCATTCTTGACCTAGATGATGGTGTGGGTAAGTATTCTAAGATGGGTGTGTGTTCGTTAGATACGAGCTTCCGTCTATTGTTATTAGCTAGCAAACAAGAGAAAACAGACTATCCAATGAAGATTGACAGTGATATGGGAGCCATTTATATCAAAGACTATTCAAAAATGTACATGGATGAAACGATGACGTTAACTTTAGACCCCCGTTTAAATAGTTTTAAACTTGAATCCCCTAGTGGAACTTTGGATAACCAAGTCCCTCTAGTTGATTTACGCCCTTAAAGACATGCAGTTGTGACAGCAGTGTTTAGCACTGAGAAATAAGCTGGAGAATCCAAAAATAGTTCTTCTTATTTTTTGGATTCTCCAGCTTATTTTCGATACTACTTGGAACATCGTAGATCAGAGGATGCGAAAAGAGCGTTTTGATCTGAGCGCTCACTAAGTAGAAACTGCGATGAGTAATTGCAGGGCCAATAAGGATGGGGATCTTGAAACAGCTTCTCATATTATGAAAAATTCAGGCTTATTGCAAGGAGTGGTTGATTGAACACTGTTTACTCGTTATTAGAGTAAACGTAAGATTTATATCTAAGGCTCTAGTCCTTTACGTTTATTTACAACTATCTATTCATTACAGCTTAGTTTTATTAGCTATAAAATCATATAGTATTTAAAAAAATGAAGATAAAAAACAACGTAACCTTATTGTTAAAACAACAGGTTACGTTATCTAAGTAAGCCACTTGCCGGGCTTGAACCGGCGACCTCTTCCTTACCATGGAAGCGCTCTACCAACTGAGCTAAAGCGGCATGATTTCTTAATACAAGTAATAGAATAACGAAAATAATCAATTTTGTCAATATCTAAAACAAAAAAATTTGGTTTCATAGGATGATCATTCTAAATTGTATAAATAACAAATTTTGTGCAGTGATTTTTGTGAAAAAACAAAAAAATATGTAAAAAAAGTATTGCGTTATTTAAGATAAATTGATATTATATACATGTACTTGATTCCGGCATAGCTCAGTTGGTAGTAGCGCATGACTGTTAATCATGATGTCGTAGGTTCGAGTCCTACTGCCGGAGTACTTCAACCACAGCCTCTAAGCTGTGGTTTTTTTGTTATTCTCAAAAACTTTTGAGAATAACAAAAAAGGGTTGTCGTGAGGGGGATTCAGTCGATTTGTTGTAACGATTAAAAGTGAGTCGTTGTATTTCAAACCACTTAAGGGTAGAATTAAAGATATATTTTTGATTGGAAGGATGATTGGATGAAAGCTATTACACCTGAAATGACGAAAAAATTTGCAAAAGGTTTTGAAGAAAACAACAAGCAACAAGCTCTACAAAGAGCGGTAGTAAAAAATGGGATCACCGCTTCTGCTGAAAATGTGGCTGCCCATGTGTCTAATACACCGGTTTTTTCAATTGATTTATCAACGGGAAAGGTTTCAAATCAGAAACAATCTGGTCGTTGCTGGATGTTTGCAGCATTAAATACTTTCCGACATAAATTGCTCAATCAATTCCATTTGAAAGAATTTGAATTATCACAAAACTATACGTTTTTCTGGGACAAATATGAAAAAGCTAATTATTTTTATGAAAATATTATCGCAACAGGGAATGATGCCTTAGATAGCCGAAAAGTAGCCTTTTTATTAACAACCCCACAACAAGATGGCGGACAATGGGATATGATCGTTTCCCTCTTCCAGAAATATGGTGTAGTTCCTAAATCTGTTATGCCAGAAAGTGCAAATAGCTCAAATTCACGAGATTTAAATAATTACTTGAATAAATTGTTGCGTAAAGATGCGACGGTCTTACGTGAAATGATTGCTGGTGGTGAAACTGCTGAAGCGATTCAAGCAAAAAAAGAGGAAATGCTAGAAGGAATCTATCAATTTTTAGCCATCTCCTTAGGAACACCACCAAAAGAATTTGATTTTGAATACCGTGACGAAGAAAACAATTATCATATTGACCAACAGCTTACACCTCAACTCTTTTATGATAAATATATTGGTGTAAAACTAGATGATTACGTTAGCATCATCAATGCACCGACAAAAGACAAACCTTTTGATCGTTCTTACACTGTAGAAATGTTAGGGAATGTGGTTGGCGGGAAAGAAGTTCGTTATTTGAACGTAGATATGTCAACGTTTAAACAGTTGGCTATTGCCCAACTGGAACAAGGAGAGTCTGTTTGGTTTGGTTGTGATGTCGGACAATCTTCAACTAGAGATAGTGGGGTCATGGCACTGGATGTTTACGACATGGATGACTTATTCGATGTAGATTTTACGATGACTAAAGCACAACGTTTAGATTATGGTGAAAGCTTAATGACCCACGCGATGGTATTGACGGGAGTCGATCTTGTTGATGGGAAATCAACGAAATGGAAAGTCGAAAATAGCTGGGGAGAAAAAGTTGGCAATAAAGGATTTTTTGTAATGAGTGACGATTGGATGAACGAATACACGTATCAAATCGTTGTTCGCAAAGATTTGTTGTCGAAAGAGCAACTCCAAGCCTTCAATGAAGAACCAATCGTTTTAGCTCCTTGGGATCCAATGGGCGCATTGGCTTAAAAAAACTGATTCTACTCAAAGTATGAAGAAAATAGACGAATTGGTGTTTCAGATTACTGAAAAAGAAAGTAAATGAGGGATTGAAAGAAAGAGAGGTTAGTCTTCGAAATTAGTAGGATTGCTAATTCTGAAAGAAGCCTCTCTTTTTTTGTCTATAAATATGAGCAATGGACTTTTACTGTTGAACAAAGAGTTACTAGACTCATTTTCTTTGTTTTAGATTCTCTGTGATATAATGATAGCTAACAAATAGGTTGGAAAAGCATGTAAGGAGGAGTAGAGATGAATATTCAGTCGGTGTTAGCAGAAATCCAATTAGAAGGCAAAGTGATACCTATCACTGGTGGGGACGTTAATCAAACGTATCGAATTGAAGAGCAAAATAAATCATATTTCTTAAAGCTTCATCCTAATATTGGAAAGTCTTTTTTTGAAGCGGAAGTGGATGGGTTAAAAGAACTAGCTCCCTACGTTCGAGTACCTGAAACTTACATGCTGGGTGAACAAAAAGATGGTGCCTATCTTTTGATGGAATGGATCGAACCTGGCAAAGGAGATCAAAAAGATCTAGCCGTTTCTTTGGCGAAATTGCACAAGGTAACCGCTCCTCAATTTGGGTATCGAAAGGATAACTATTTAGGGACCGTTCCGCAATTCAATCATGTGGAAGAAGATTGGTGGCTTTTCTTCTTTAAAAATCGTCTAGAAAGTCAAATTGCTTTGGCACAAAAAAACAACCATTGGAATCAAAACCGCCAAGAAACATTTATTTCTTTTAAGCAATACGTGTTAGAAAACTTTAGTGATAAAAAGATTGTCCCTAGCCTCTTGCATGGCGACTTGTGGAGTGGTAATGTGTTCTTTGATCAGCAAGGAGAACCAGTCTTCGTTGATCCAGCCGTTTCTTACGGTGATCGTGAGCAGGACATAGCTATGAGCCAGCTGTTTGGTGGGTTTCGTCCAGAGTTTTTACAAAGTTATCAAATGGTCTATCCTTTGGAAAAAAATTGGGAAAAGCGATTGCCGATTTACCAGTTATATTATTTGTTAGCCCATCTAAATATGTTTGGGGAAAGTTATGGTTCACAAGTGGATCAATTATTAGCGAAAAGATAAGAGGAGGGTGTTTTTTTGGCAAAGAGATATACAAAAAAACATGAAGTTTCATATTATGAATGTGACATTAATCAGACCATGACATTTCCATCAATGTTAGGAATCGTGATCAAGACATCGGAAGATCAAAGTGATGCGCTTGATTGTGGTAGTAAATTTGTCAATAGTTTTGGACTGACTTGGGTCATTACCAATTATTCAATGACAATCACTCGTTTGCCAAAAGTAGGAGAGACGATTTCTATAACAACACAAGCCATGGAGTACAATAAATTCTTTTGTTATCGTAATTTTTGGATTCATGATGAAGAAGGCACAGAACTGGTGAAAATAGAATCAGTTTTTGTATTAATGGATTTTGTGAATCGGAAAATGAGTAGTGTCAATGAGGAAATTATTGCGCCGTTTGAAAGCGAAAAAATCAAAAAAATCAAACGGCAAGAAAAAATAGAAAAGATCGAATCGGGCATGATGTTACCTTATCGCGTGCGTTTCTATGATATCGATAGTAACCAACATGTGAACAATGCCATGTATTTCAACTGGATTATTGATGTCTTAGGCTATGATTTCTTGACGACACATGTACCAGAAAAAGTTTTGATCCGTTTTGACAAAGAAGTGGAATATGGCAATGAAATTGAAAGTCATTATGAACAAGTAGAGATGGAACATGGTGTGAAAACAAGACATGAAATCAGAATGCAAGAACAACTCTATTGTGAAGCAAATATCACTTGGAAAAATAAATAAACAGCTAATAGCAAACGATGTTCCAATCGGAAAGAAGTTGTCGCAGAAGTGTCTAGCTCTGGGAAATAAGCAGGAACAACAAGCGGAAAAGAGAGTGGGACAATAGTCAGAAAAAAATCTGATTATTGCCCCATTTTTTTTTTGATTTTAAGGTACACAAAAAGCACACAACCTTGTATGATTAAAGTGCCTAAACAAAAATCAAAGGAGTGTGCCTTATGTTTAAAAAATTATACCATCAACCAAACAACTTTACCACTAGATGTAGAACATTATATTCCAGAAACGGATGTTGCCTTTGCGGTTCACTCGTTAGTAGAAGCAATCCCGCAAGCGCTCTTCAACCAAATTGAACAACAGCTGGGACGTCCAGCCTATCACCCCAAAATGATGTTGAAAATTCTTCTTTATGCCTACACGCAACGTGTTTTTTCTGGCAGAAAGATCGAATTTTTATTAGACGATAGTTACCGTATGCGTTGGCTAGCCAATCATGAACAAGTGAGTTACCGCACGATCAATCGATTCAGAAGTCAGGAAACGACAGCTCAGCTTCTAGCAGAGGCTTTTTGTGTTGTTTCGCCGTCAACTGATAACCAATCAAGTGTAGATAATGAAGCCATCTTCGTTGACGGTACGAAAATTGAAGCAGACGCCAATAAGTTCAGCTTTGTTTGGCGTAAAGCCACCACTCGGTATGAACGGTTGTTAGATGAAAAATCAGAAGCTTTTTATCAAACGCTTTATCAAGAGGAAATTCTTCCTTGCTTAAAAGAAGAAAGTCAATCCGATGGATTGACGAGCGGACCAGTTAGAAGAAGTCGCTCATCATTTAGAAGCTGAACTCCATGAAACACAAGTACAATTAACACATGAAAAAATGCAAAGAAAAGCAAAAGTMMAACTAAAAGAAAAAAARRAAGAATAGTATAAAAATATCTCCGACAGGTACAAACGGATTATCTGCCAAGAAAACAAAAGTATGAACGGTATGCTCAACTATTTCAAGAACGAAATAGCTTTTCAAAAACAGATACTGATGCCACCTTTATGCGGATGAAAGACGATTATATGCGAAATGGACAGCTCAAGCCAGGTTATAATTTACAAATCGCCACCGAAAATCAGTATGTTTTGAGCTATGAATTATTTCCAAATCCCACAGACACCAAAACATTGAATCCATTTTTTAGACAGTTTTTTAGACCGACATAAGGAGTTACCGGAGTACATTGTGGCAGATGCAGGGTATGGTAGCGAAGAAAATTACATGTATATCAACGATGTTCTACATAAAACTCCCTTAATTACATATGGCAGTTATCACAAAGAAAATAAAAAGAAGTACAAGGATAATCCGTTTAACGTGGAGAATTGGCGTTATCTTGAAGAACAAGACACCTATATTTGCCCAGCGAATCGTCCGGTACCGTTCAAAAATTATAGTCGCAGAAAAGATAAAGGTGGCTTTATTCGAGATTTCAAAATCTATGAATGTGAGGATTGTCGGAACTGTTCAGTTCGTCGTCAATGTACGCGTGCGAAAAGTGAACAAAAGCGAAAAATTCAAGTAAATAATAATTGGCGCTATTTCAAAGCAGAATGCAGAAAAAAGCTTTTAGAGGAGAAAACTGGTTCGATTTATCGGAAACGAAAAATGGATGTCGAACCCGTGTTCGGACATCTAAAGGCTCATTTGGCGTTCCATCGTTTCCATTTGCGTGGGAAACAAGGAGCAACGATTGATATTGGTTTGGCACTGATGGCATTAAATTTAAGAAAATTAGGAAAATATATGGAGAGGAAAGTGCGCAAAAACAGAAAAAATAAGTTCGATTTTGACAATAAACATCAAAATCGAACTTATTTTCTTTTTGAGAAAGAACTATTGTCCCACTCTCTTTTTTGATTGATTGCCGAAGTGCTGAATAATAAAGAATTCTTTAGGTGTTCATACTTTTGGACATTCTAACATGGAAATAAGACTTTTGGATATCCAGTAATAGGTAAGGATCGATAACCTTCCATGATTGAAAAAAGAATGCGCAAAATTGGTTCAATTGCTAAACGAACTCTGGATTTTTTTAGAACGGAATTTTAATGTCAGGAATTTTCGTATGTGATTTAGCTATAACTTATTGAGTAATAAACGAAATCAATGATTGATCTTTTAACCCGTGATTCAAGGCAATCAGTAGTTTGATGCGAGCTTTTTGGCTATTGATGCTATTACAAAAAATAATCCCCATGTTTGCTAATTCTTTTCCGCCACCCTCGTAGTCATAAACAGGTTCTGCTATCCCATTAAAACACCGGGAAACTAAGACCACTGGGATTTTTTGTACTAATAATTTTTTCAAAGCTGTTACAGCTTGTGGTGGTAAATTGCCAGCTCCTAAAGCTTCGATCACTAGGCCATCTACTTTGGTATGGGCGATAGCTTCTAATAGATCACCTTGCATCCCCGCATAAGCCTTAACGATTGGGATCGTACCATTGACTGAAGTGATATCTAAGCGTGTAGTTTCTAGTAATTCTTGCATAAATAAGATCCGATGTTTTGTTACTAGACCAATTGGACCTAATGTGGGTGTACGAAAAGTGGCAACATTTGTCGTGTGGGTTTTGGTCACGTAACGTGCGGAGTGGATCTCATCGTTCATTACGACCAATACACCTTTTCCATTTGCTTCCTTACAACTAGCGACTCGAATAGCACTCTCGAAATTGTACAGCCCATCGCTCCCTAATTCGTTGCTGGATCGCATAGCGCCAGTTAGTACGATCGGCAGTTTATCTCCAATCGTCGTGTCTAAGAAAAAGGCGGTTTCTTCTAACGTATCTGTTCCATGAGTGATTACAACACCGTCAAACCCCAAATGATAGGCTTCATTAATCCGATTTTTTAAAATTAACATATGTTTAGGCATGATATGAGGTGAAGGAAGATTAAAGATATCTTCTATTACTAAATCAACATCTTCTGGAATTTCAATTTCAGCATCTAGCAAAGGATTCACAACATCAGGACTCACTCCACCAGTTAAAAGATTTTCTCTCATGGCAATCGTTCCGCCAGTGTGTAAAATTAGAATTTTTTTCATTTTTTTTCGGACTTCCTTACATATAATTTTGCATAGGCTTTAACGCTTATTGTATACTATATGAAAGAGTTTTGCTATCCGTGGCATTGAGCAATGAGTAGTAAATCTCACTATACATAGTTGATTTTTGGATGGAAAAGCAAAGGTGGCTTGAAATGATACGAATCGGATTAACCTCATTTAAAGAACATGATAAATTGACTGGAAAAAAGAATAACACACTTTATGAGTATGCTAGATATTTGCCATTAGTGGAGCTTGATACAGCTTACTATGGAATCCCAAGACGAACTTCGGTAGAAAAATGGGTGCAAGAGGTTCCAAATGATTTTCGTTTTGTTGTTAAGGCGTATCAAGGGATTAGTGGTCAAAGAGACTGGGAAAAATATTATCAAACAGAAGAAGAAATGATTGCTAAATTTCTGGAAGTAATGAAACCAATGAGTGATGCGAACAAGCTTTTTTGTTTTTTAGTCCAATTTCCAGCTTCCTTTAAATGCACCAAGGAAAGTGTACAATACCTACGTAAGCTTCGAAAATGGTTTGCTGGCTATCCGGTAGCAATCGAACTTCGGGACTTTTCGTGGTACAGCGAGGAATTCGTTGAGCGCACGAGAAGCTTCATGACTCGAGCAGAATTTTCTTTGGCAGTAATTGATGAACCACAGTTGTTAAACACAACAGTTCCTTTTGACCCATTCATCACGAATCCAGACTTTGCTCTTTTCAGGTTTCACGGAAGAAATGCTCAAGGTTGGCAGGCCAATGATAAAGATTGGCGTAAAAAAAGAACTCTTTATCGCTATTCTGAGCAGGAACTGAGAGAACTAGCAACTGCTATTGACTCTGTTAGCTCAAAAACGAAAGAAATCGGAATTATCTTTAACAACAATTCTGGTGGAGATGCTGCAGAAAATGCGTTAGCTTTACAAAAAATATTAAAAATAAAACCGGAAGGCTTAAACCCACAACAAATGGATTTATTTTAGAGAGGGAGCGTTGAATGATCAAAGCAATTTTTTTTGATATTGATGGCACATTAGTCAACGACCGTTCAAAAGCACTTGCTTCGACTAAACGTGCGATTAGCTATGCTAGAAAAAATGGGATATTGTGTGGTGTAGCAACTGGGCGGAGTCCAGTTAAAATCAAAGAAGTGATTGATGAATTGGAATTAGATATGTATGTTGTCTATAATGGACAATTGGTATTTACTGCCGAACGAACGATTGTAGATCAACCATTTGATCAAGTCGTTTTAAGTAAGATCGTGGAATATGCTGATAAGAACCATCGCCAGATCATTTTTGGTGGAAGAGATCAACTAGCTGGTTCGACCACGATGCTATTAGGACAGTCGATTTTAATCAAACGTTTAGTTAGTTTATTACCAAAAAAATTTCCCGTTCGATTGATGAAAAAAGGACTGCAAATGTTTAGCCCACATCGACAGAAAAAGCGATATGAGGCACTGGAGATTCTTGATGAGCCAATTTACCAATGTATTTTATTGAGTCAGGAATCAGAACAAGAAAAATTAGAAGAGCGGTTTCCGGAGTGCAGCTTTCAACGGTCCAATGCGTATACCGTTGATATCATTCCAAAAGGTGGCTCAAAGCTTTCAGGAATTGCAGCCTTTGCCAAAGACATGGGGATCGAAATGACCGAGATCATGGCATTTGGTGATCATTATAACGACATTGAGATGCTGGAAGGTGTCGGAATCGGGGTTGCTATGGGGAATGCTCAAAAAGAAGTTAAGCAAGCTGCTGATTATGTGACGGATACCAATGAAAAAGACGGAATTTATCAAGGACTGAAGCATTATGGTTTGATTTACTAAAACAGTTGATAGACTAGACTTCAGTAAAAATGTTAAGAGAAGTAAGAAAAGAAGGTAGAAAAAGATGTCTGAGAAAACACCCTTTCAACAAGTAGAAGAGTTTCATAAAATTTTTGATCCTCGTTCACCTGATGTACCGACTGCATTTTCGAAACAAGCAGCCATTTATCGTGCAGAATTTAAAATCGAAGAATTAGTCGAATTGATTGCGGCCAATTGTCAGGGAGATCAGGAACAATTACACGAAGGAGTAACAGCTCTTCACGAAGCATTAGAGAAAGCAGAACAAAAAATGTTGACTAAAAAAGAATGGGGACAAGCACCTTTGATCGAGCAAGTCGATGCTTTAACCGATCTTTTATATTTTACTTATGGTTCTTTTTCATTATTGGGTGTTGATCCTACGAAGATATTTGAGATCGTTCACCAAGCAAACATGGGGAAATTATTCCCAGATGGTAAACCACATTATCATCCGGTCACGAGTAAGGTATTAAAACCTGATAACTGGGAAGAGCAGTGTGCCCCTGAACCTAAGATCGCCAAAGAAATTCAACGGCAAATCGCTCAAGCGACTCGAAAGAAACAGTCTTGAATAGACGAAACAAACCAAAATAAACCGGCGTTTCATACTGGTTATGCTATTTTCTAGGTAGGAATAAAAGATTTTCGATGAAGTTAGTGAATGCTTAAAAATTGTGTGTTATAATTTACAATAGATGTCTTTTGCACGGAAGACGTATTTATTGTTTTATGCACACAAATTATTTAACTAAGCATAAAAAATAGATGCATATTGAAAACGGAGGTACCTTAAATGGGAAATAATGTTATCATCGGAATCGTCATAGCAATCATTATAGTCGCCCTAGTCGTCTTTTTGGTTAGTTACTATATGAAGAAAAAAACCAAGATCGATTGGACGCCTTGGAAAAGCGCAAGGAAGAATTATTCGACTTGCCTGTGATTGAAGAAGTCGATGATGTTAAAAAAATGCATCTGGTGGGGCAAAGCCAAAATACCTTTCGTGAATGGAGTCAAAAATGGAATGACATATCCACTTCCTCGTTTGCTGAGTTAGAAAGTCAAATTTTTGAAGTAGAAAATCTTAATGAGAGTTTCCGATTTTTAAAAGGTAAAAAAGCTGTGATCGAAGCAGAAAAAACCATGGACCAAATGGAAAAGAAAGTTTCTGAGATTCGTGATGGACTAAAAGAGTTACGTGAAACAGAAGAACGTAATTCACTAGCGGTTCAGCAAGCTTTGGATGTCTATGAAGAACTGAAAGAAACAATCAGAGAAGATGAGCAAGAATACGGTCCTGCGTTTCCTGAATTACAAAAGCAAGTCAAGATGATCGAAAATGAATTCACGCAATTTGTTGCATTGAATACTTCAGGTGATCCTGTTGAAGCTCGAGAAGTTTTGGATAAAGCAGAAAAACATACGTATGAAGTTGAAGCTTTGATGAAAAAAGTTCCGCCGCTATTTGAAGATTTGAACACTACTTTCCCAGAACAACTGGAAGAAATCCAGCAAACTTATGAAAAATTGATGCAGGAACAATATGTTTTCCCAGAAGAAGATCTTGTTGGTGAGATTGAAAAAGTAAGCCATCGTATTGAAAGTTCATTAGCAAATCTTGAAAAAACAGAAGTTGAAACGGTTGAATTCGAGAATCGTGAAACTGCTAGTATGATTGATTCGCTCTACGACATTCTAGAGCGGGAAATGGAAGCCCAAAATTATGTCACAACCAATCAAGCAACCATTGAACAATACATCAAACATGCCACAAAAAACAATCGTCAATTATTGATTGAGTTAGATCATACTGCTCAAAGTTATGCGTTGAATCATAATGAAATTGGTCGAGTACGCGGATTCCAAACAGAAGTGGAAGAAATCGAACGTCAAAACGAACAGATGAAACCACAAATCCAGCAACACTTGCTACCATATTCTGAAGTACGGACTTTCTATAAAAAAGTATTCAAAGTTTTAGAAGATATCGAAAACCAACAAGTTGAAATCGATGACTCACTACACGAGTTAAGAAAAGGTGAAAAAGAAGCGCAAGAAAAAATCGATACTTTCGAATTTAAATTGCGTAATTTAAAACGTTTTGTGGAACAACAACGTTTGCCTGGTCTACCAAATGATTATTTAGAATTTTTCTTTGTGGCAACTGATCGGATTGAAGAGCTAAGTATCGTGCTAAATAAAATCAGAGTCAATATGGAAGAAGTCAATCGCTTAGTTACGTTATGTGAAGAAGATTTAGACTTACTTGATAAGAAAACGCATGATTTAGTGGATGCTGCAGCACTGACAGAACAAATGCTACAGTATGCAAATCGTTATCGCCACACACATGAAGAAATCAGAGAAGCAATTGATAAAAGTTATTACTTATTCAATAAGGAACATCATTATCAAGAAGCTTTGGACGAGATCGGTACAGCACTCGAACGTGTTGAACCTGGTGCTTTCAAGAGAATTGAAGATTTTTATTTTAAGAATCCTGATTTAGTTTAATAAAACTAACTAAAAAGGCAACACTGGTCAATCCACCAAGTGTTGTCTTTTTTCGTGTTCAATTACACGAAACTTTCTGAAAAAACAACCTCCTCTTGAAAGCAATTGGGACAACCGTTATAATAGTAAAGAATTTCAAAAAAGAGGGGTTTCTTATGATATATTTTGATAATAGTGCGACAACCCCAATCTTTCCGCAAAGTTTAGATGCCTATATAAAGACAAGTCAGCGGATTATTGGGAATCCGTCAAGTTTGCATGATTTAGGCAATCAAGCAAACCGTTTGTTACAACAAGCTAGAAAACAAATTGCTGAGCTGATCACTGTTACTCCAGATGAAATTTATTTTACTTCTGGTGGGACAGAAGGCGATAATTGGGTACTTAAAGGGACGATGATTGAAAAACGTGAATATGGAAACCACATGATCATCTCTGGGATAGAACATCCTGCTGTAAGTGAAACAGCTGAACAACTTAAATCTCTAGGGGTAGAAGTTAGTATAGCGCCAGTAAATAATCAAGGATTTGTCATTGTTGATGAATTGAAGAAACTAATTCGTAAAGACACGGTGTTGGTTTCAATCATGGCAGTCAATAACGAAATTGGATCAATCCAACCAATTTTAGAAATCAGTGAGTTGCTAAAAGAATACCCTAAAATCCATTTTCATGTGGATGCTGTGCAAGCAATCGGAAAAGTTTCTTTATCTGAATGGCTGACCGAAAGAGTTGATTTTGCGACGTTTTCAGCTCATAAATTTCATGGACCACGGGGTATAGGTTTTATTTATTGGAAGAAGGGACGACGTTTAGCACCGCTTCTTAATGGCGGTGGCCAAGAAAAAAATCAGCGAAGTGGAACAGAAAATGTTCCTGCGATTGTCGCAATGGCGAAAGCCTTACGAATTGCACTGGATCGAAAACTTCAAAAGCCAGATCACACCAAACATTTAAAAGAGGCATTGATCAACGCTTTGAAAGCCTATGAAAAAGTGACTATTTTTTCAGAGGGAGAAGATTATGCACCACATATCTTATGTTTTTCACTCAAAGGGATTCGAGGAGAAGTCCTTGTTCATGCGTTAGAAGAAAAACAAATATTTATTTCTACAACTAGTGCTTGTTCTTCTCGTAAACACCTTGCAAGTAGCACGTTGCATGCCATGCATGTGCCTGATGATTTAGCTACGTCAGCTGTTCGCATTAGTTTAGATGAAAGTAATTCTATGGCAGAAGTAGAACAATTTATGATCATTTTTAAACAATTATATAAGAAATTTTCAACCATCAATTAATCAATAAGGAGTGTTTTTGTGAAATATAGTGAAATCATGGTCCGCTATGGTGAACTGTCAACAAAAGGAAAAAACCGTAAAAGTTTTATTATGCAACTTGCTCAAAATGTTCGTCAAGCATTGAGTGATTTTCCCGAAATCAAGATCCATGCTGATCGTGACCGGATGCACCTACTGTTAAATGGTGCTGATAGTGCGTTAGTTATACCTAAATTGGCTAAAATTTTCGGTATCCAAAATTTCTCACCAAGTATTCGAATCGAAAAAGATGTTCAAAAGTTAAAAGATGCAGTTCAAGCTATCATGAAAGAAGTCTATACAGGAAAAGAAACCTTTAAAATTATTGCGAAACGTAGTGACCACGACTTTGAATTAACAAGTAATGAATTAAATCAAACGTTAGGAAATGCGGTGGTAGATATCTTCCCTGATATAGAAGCACAAATGCGTAAACCAGATATTCCACTACGGGTAGAAATCCGTCGAGATGCTGCTTACCTATCCTATGAAACGATTAAAGGAGCAGGCGGGTTGCCAGTGGGAACAAGCGGTAAAGGCATGTTGATGTTGTCTGGTGGAATCGATTCACCTGTGGCTGGTTATTTTGCCATGAAGCGTGGTGTCGAAATTGAAGCGGTCCACTTTGCTAGTCCACCTTACACGAGTGAGCAAGCATTACAAAAAGCAAAAGATTTAACAGCAAAATTGACTCCTTATGTCGGTAAAATCGAGTTTATCGAGGTACCGTTTACTGAGATCCAAGAAGAAATCAAGAAAAACATTCCACAAGGGTACTGGATGACGATTACTCGACGGATGATGCTGCGATTAACGGATGAGATCCGCCGATTACGCCATGGTTTGATTATCCTTAATGGGGAGTCTTTAGGACAAGTAGCTTCGCAGACCTTACAAAGCATGGTTGCTATCAATGAAGTAACGAATACGCCTATCATTCGTCCAGTTGCTACGATGGATAAATTAGAAATCATTGAAGTAGCTGAACAAATCGATACCTTTGAGCTTTCAGTCCAACCATTTGAAGATTGCTGTACGATTTTTGCCCCACCTCAACCAAAGACTCGACCACGCCTTGATAAAGTTCATCAATACGAAGAACGTTTACCAATCGAAGAAATGATCGAACGAGCTCTTTCTGGTTTAAAAATGGAAACGATCCATACAGCTACCGAAGCTGAACAAGTAGAAGAATTTGCTGATTTGTTATAAGAGTCTTGAAATTATCGTGGAGCTTTGACAAGAATAAGAAAGTAGATTGAACCGTTTTTTTATGTTTAATAAAACATACTTTAAAAACATTACTTTTTATTTGTTCTTACACTTATTTGAGGTTGAGACAAAAGTGTTCAGCATCAAGAAATAAGAAGGAATTTCCGAAAATTGATTCTCAAATTTTTGGTCAATTTCGGCTTATTTCCGAAGATGCTACTTTTGTCTCACCGTTTATTCGTTTTTAGAGATACTAGTAGAGACTGAGACAATTTTTGTCCCAGTCTTGTTGCTCTAAGAGAGGATAAATGATAAACTGACTATGTGAAGAAATTAACAAAGGAGTTTGAAGATGGGAGAAAAAATAGCGGTTTTACCAAAAGCAACAGCTAAAAGACTACCTTTATATTTACGTTATTTAAAAATGCTCAATGATTCAGGTGTGAAGCGGATTAAATCAAATGAATTTAGTCAAATCACCCAAGTACCTTCTGCGTCGATCCGTAGAGATTTTTCATATTTAGGTGAATTGGGGCGCAGTGGCTATGGTTATGAAGTGCCTTATCTGATCGAAGTATTTGATCGGATCTTAAAGACGGAAGAGGAAAAACGAATTGCCTTAGTTGGGTATGGGAATCTAGGGAAAGCTTTAAAGCACAATAATTTTAGAAGAAATGAAAATTTGAATATCGTCTGTGTATTTGACAATGACCCTAAAATCGTCAACCAAGAAATCGATGGTCAATTTATTTATCCAATCGAACAGTTTGGCGAAATCGTCAAAAAAGAAAAAGTAACAGTTGCGATTTCAACGGTTCCAAGTAAACACTCCCAGTCAGCAATCGATGAAATTGTGAAAGGTGGCGTATCAGCGATCTTAAACTTTGCTCCTGACCGAGTGATCGTACCCAAGCATGTGAATATTCAATACATTGATTTGACGACAGAATTGCAAACGCTTATATTTTTTAACGAGAAATATTCAGAAGTTTTTTTATGACAATCCATAGTTTTAGCGCTTAGAGCCAATGTTTCTAAGCGTTTTTTTATAACGCATGTTTATATCTATTTTTGTTTGTTTACAATCATAATACTGATATAATAGCTTTCAGTTCATTGTATCATCGTGTGCAGGGATTATAAAATAACTGGTTTTTTTGAAAGAAGAAACCTTTTTTTAGGAGTGAATGACAGTAATAAAGATGAATGCAATGGATAGAATCACTGTTGTAAGAAAAAAGTTAATCTGAAGGAGGCGGTTATGAAACAAGTTGGAGTAAAAAATACTAATGAAGTTTAAGATTTGATTGAATGTACATAAAAGGAACAATCCTTAATTCTTATGATTCAGGCTAGATATGAATGTCTAGCAAAACAGACAAGCCACGGATGCTATAACAAAAAAATGTAAAGGATGGTAAAAATGAATCAAGAGAAGGTAAAAAATACAATTCTTATGGAAATGGAACGGTTTTCGGACAAAACAAGTGAAGGATACCACCAAATGAAAGCAGTGTTGAATAAATTCCCTTACAAAATAACTGCAGACTATCAGCAATTACTGGATACATTAAGAGGGGGGACGGCAATTAACAGATTTGAAACTCTTGATGAGCTGATAATGATGCTGAAACAAGAGAGAGTAATAACGAGAGAGATCGTGGAATCTTGTCTCTATTTTCAACAAAATTCTGATAATGTAATAAATCAGATTCATCTTTTTGATCTTCTAATGGTTCCAACTAGAAATCTGACAGAACAGCTCAACTTATTAACATCTTTAACTAATAGTTTATCTGTGGATGGTGATAAATTTTTTCATGAGAATGTTTTGTTTAGTATTAATAAAATAAAATTATCGACAGATGAAATCGAGAAAAAAATTAAAGAGATATGTATAGAATTACAATATGGCATGGACTCAGCTAAAGTCAAAGAGGATATTTTAGCTCGTACATTTGAACTATTAAACGAGGGCAGTGTAAAATACCAACAATTAGTCAATATGGAGCTAGATTATGAAGAAGGATGTAGAGAAATCGTAATTGATGGATTTTTTGGAATGATGCCTGACCCTGATGATAAGTATAAATGGTTTTTTGACTTTTTGAGAGATGATAAAATAATTTCTAAACTTCTCCAAAGAAAGAATTTATCAGAAGCTGAAAAAAAACATATATTTCTATAGCTACAAATCATAGTGATTCGCCGTTTATTGGTAATAGCATTCCATATTTTAAAAAAATAAATATAAAAGAAAGTACCATAATCACAAAAAAAAGAATCCTTGATCAAGAGCTCGTTTATTTGATTGCTAAAGAAGTAACCCCAGAGTTGGCTGTAAAGTATGATGAAATATTAAGAGGAGAAGAACAAGGAACAGTTGAGGTGATGACACAAATTTATGTTGAGTCTCAGTCCACATTAGTAAAAGAGTCTGTTAGGCAACATGTCAATACTTCCTTCAAAGAAACGGACCGTTTAGAATTTTATAAAAAAAGTATCATCGAAAAACTAAAAAAGAAAATCGATTAGATTTAGGGGATCAATTAGAAGATTTATTGAATAGTGGGGCAAAAATAGACCGATTTGATAGATTCTATAGATTATTGAATTCCCCAGAGTCAAAAAAACAGTTATCCTATTTAGGGAGACTTGTTTTTGGTGAAAATCAATGGCACAAATTTGAAACAGTTCAGGCATTTAAAGAAGAATTAAAGGAGACAGAAGCAAAAAAAAATAGTTCCTTATCGGAAATGATGAAAAAAGATCTGAGTGAAATCGAAAATCAGCGATACATGAATGGACTTCGATCAATTGATAATAAACTGGCGAACAATGACTATCTCAAGCAATTAAAACCCGAGCAGATCGCAACGATTATGCTTCAGTTAAAAGTTAATTACCCAAACTGGACGGAAAAAACTTTGAACAAGTCAATAATCAATTAAGCACTTATTTAAATGAAGAGGATAAGATTCAAACAAACAAAATTTTGAATGAAAAAGAAGTGATCTTAAGAATATCCGCAATAAGCATGGAAATGGGAGAAAAAGCACAAACTATAATACTTGCCCCTACTGATAAAATAAAAGCTCTTGATATAGTGGGGGAAGTAAGAAAAGATTTAAAAAACAAAAAGTAGATTACCTTTTTCCTATAATACTGGAAACGATTAATCATACACTAAGTGAAGAAGGAATTGATTGTTCGAATCGTTCGGATAGGGAAAAAGTATTAAATCTATTACAAGATTATCAGACAAAAAAAGAAATACTTCCAAAAATCGAAGAAGCACTCCAGCAAAAAAAGGAGGGAGAGACTTTATCAACAGTCATTTATTCTGTAATGAGTAGAGAATGGGGAAATTCAAGTGATGTAACTGATTTAAAAAAAAGGTTTGGGGATGACGGAGAAGGACTATTAAAGGAAACCAAGGACCTTTCACAAGCTGAGTCTCTTCTTCAATCAATTAAAGAAGCACTTCGTTCACAAAATATTAATTTTACTGAATCGGATGTCATCAATTGGACGGAAAAATGTTTATCAATGGATGAAAAAAAGCGGCAAAGTGAATCCCAAATTGTAATAAATAAGATTAAAAATAGTTTATTGAAGATAAAAAATAAAAAAATACAAAACAAGTCAGAGTCAATAAAGTAATTGAGACGTTTCAAAAAGATTTAAATAATAAAAAAGAAGAAATTAAAAAACAAATGAAATATAGTGTGATTGAGGTGTACGAATTTAGAGATGATCGACTTAGTATAGAGGAGCAATTTTCAAATATCCTTAATCAAAAAGAAAAGATACAACATTTTATACATACATATCCCAAATTAAAAAGTGTCATTGACGAGTGTAGCAAACAAATTCCTTTAGTTTCTGTTGATCTTAAGAAGGTAACGATTAATGAAGTTGAGGGTAACAATAATAAATATTTTAAGAATCTTAATCAGGTGCTGACTCCATTCGAAAGGGAGTGGTGGCAACAGGAAAGCGATAAGATTAAGCAGTTTATAAATACTTACGTAAGTCCGAATAACCTATTAGTGTCTGATGTGAATCGACAGATTGAAGAATTACTAATCAAGGATGAGCATTGTTGTTCCCAGGTTGTTTTGTCTTTCTTGGTATATTCATCTGGTGTATTTAAAAATATAAATCCTAAATACACGGCAGGGTATCTTAATAAAGACTCAGAACACCAACAGAATCGAGGGAAAATTAAAAGACTAGTTGAGAGTTTCGAGAAATTACACTCACATAGACAGGAAATGAAGCAACTTAAAGAACTGAATATAGATGTTGAACCAACTCCAATGCCTCAGGGAACAAGTAATCAGTCTCTAATAAGTAATTCAGTAAAGGAACCAGAGAGAAAAAAGGAGCAACCTAAAGAAAAGTCTGCAGGTATTGAACCAACATTAACACCTCTCGGAATCAGTAATCACTCTCTAACAGATAAACAAACCAAAACGCCCCTTGTAATAAAAAATCAAACATTCGAGGAGCAAATGAATCAGTCTACAAATGTGGCTGATAGTCTAAATCAGGAGAAGTCCGCTGGTATTCAATCAATACCAATTCCCAAGGAAATCAGGGATCAATCTCTAACAAATAAATCACCTCAAACGCCCAATAGTCACCCTGTAATAAAAATTCAAACACTAGAGGAGCGAATGAATCAGTCTACAAATAAGGCTAATAATCTAAATGAGATGAAGGAAGAAGGAAAAAATCAGTCTTCTGTAAGAGAGTTAAAAAATTAATTTGAACAGTCACGTTCTGAATAAGCAAACATTGTCACTACTGCTTATTGTTTAGTCAATTATTTATAATAGGCGAATCATAAGCCTGAAGAGGTACTATTTAGGGAAATACGATTCTTACCGTCTTTTATTGACTTTAAAATTGAACCATTGTAAAATGAGGCATGACGTTGATCAAGAGGAGTAACTAGTTACAGCCTTTTAGAGAGAGAACGAGATGGTGAGACGTTCTTAGGAGAGACTAGTGAAGGTAGCTTGGGAGTTTTTATCTTGAACCCTTTATCGTGTACAGCAAACCGATAAAACCTAGAGATAAACGAGTCGTGATCGTTAACTCACATGAGAGGTAGTAGGAAACTGCTACAAATTAGGTGGTACCGCGTAAATCAATACGTCCTAAAATACGAAAGTATTTTAGGACTTTTTTTATTTTTAAGGAGGACATCAGTATGACGGAAGAAAAAAATCTATCAACAAAATACAATCCGCAAGAAGTTGAAGCTGGCCGTTATGAAAAATGGTTGGAACAAGATTTGTTCAAACCAAGTGGCGATCAGAAAGCAAAACCCTATTCAATCGTAATCCCCCCACCAAATGTTACAGGAAAACTTCACTTAGGACATGCCTGGGATACGACTTTACAAGACATGCTGATTCGTCAAAAACGGATGCAAGGCTTTGATACCTTGTGGTTACCTGGGATGGACCATGCAGGGATCGCTACACAGGCAAAAGTAGAAGAAAAGCTTCGTCAACAAGGGATTTCGCGTTATGACTTAGGACGTGAAAAATTTGTGGATCAAGTATGGGAATGGAAAGAAGAGTATGCAAGCCATATCCGTGAACAATGGGCAAAAATGGGCTTATCTCTCGATTATAGTCGTGAACGTTTTACACTAGATGATGGCTTGTCAGAAGCTGTTCGTAAAGTATTCGTGACACTTTATGAAAAAGGCTTGATTTACCGTGGTGAATACATTATTAACTGGGACCCACAAGCACGCACTGCTTTATCGGATATCGAAGTGATCCACAAAGAGATTGAAGGTGCTTTCTACCACATGAGCTATGAACTGGCTGATGGTTCGGGTGTAGTGGAAATTGCAACGACTCGTCCAGAAACTATGCTAGGTGACACAGCGATTGCTGTACACCCAGAAGACGAGCGTTATCAAGCGTTGATCGGCAAAAAAGTAATTTTACCATTAGTAAATAAAGAAATTCCGATTATTGCAGATACGTATGTTGATATGGAATTTGGAACAGGCGTAGTGAAAATTACACCTGCGCATGATCCAAATGACTTTGAGGTAGGTAACCGTCATGATCTGCCACGTGTAAATGTGATGAACGAAAATGGAACGATGAATGACTTAGCTGGAAAATATGCAGGTATGGATCGTTTCGAAGCACGTAAAGCGATTGTCTCTGATTTGAAGGAAATCGGACGATTGATCAAAATTGAAAAAATGATCCATAATGTTGGGCATTCAGAACGTACGGGAGTAGTCATTGAACCACGCTTGTCCACACAATGGTTTGTTAAAATGGCTCCATTAGCTGAGAAAGCAATGAAAAATCAAGAGACTGATGATGCAGTTGAATTTTTCCCACCACGTTTTAATCAAACATTTTTACGTTGGATGGAAAATGTTCACGATTGGGTTATCTCTCGTCAATTGTGGTGGGGACACCAAATCCCGGCTTGGTACCATAAAGAAACGGGTGAAATGTATGTAGGGATGGAAGCTCCAGAAAATAGTGAAGAGTGGGTACAAGATCCAGATGTATTAGATACTTGGTTTAGTTCAGCATTATGGCCTTTTTCAACGATGGGATGGCCAGATGAAAATAGTGCTGATTATCAACGCTATTTCCCAACAAGCACATTAGTAACTGGCTACGACATTATCTTCTTCTGGGTTAGTCGAATGATTTTCCAAAGCTTAGAATTTACAGATCGTCGTCCGTTTGAAAATGTTTTGATTCATGGGTTGATTCGGGACGAACAAGGACGTAAGATGAGTAAATCTCTTGGAAACGGCATTGATCCAATGGAAGTGATTGAAAAATATGGCGCTGATGCCTTACGTTGGTTCTTATCAAACGGTTCAGCACCTGGTCAAGATGTCCGTTTCAGCTATGAAAAAATGGATGCAGCTTGGAATTTCATTAATAAAATTTGGAATGCTTCACGTTTTGTTATTATGAACAGTGAAGGCATGACAGTTGAAGATATTACGCTAACTGGCGAGAAAACTGTGGCAGACCGCTGGATCTTGACACGTCTAAATGAAACGATCGCTAAGGTTACTGAACTCTTTGATCATTTTGAATTTGGGGAAGCTGGGCGTCAGTTGTATAACTTTATTTGGGATGATTTTTGTGACTGGTATATCGAGATGAGTAAAGAAGTCTTGTATGGTGATGATGCTGTCTCAAAACAAACAACACAAAGTATTTTGGTGCATACGTTAGATCAAATTTTACGTCTATTGCATCCAATTATGCCATTTGTTACTGAAGAAATTTGGCAACACATCCCACATCAAGGTACTTCTTTAGTAGTTGCTGATTATCCGGTGGTTCATCCGGAATTTAATGATGAAACAGCTTCAAAAGGGATGGAAGTACTCAAAGAACTAATTCGTTCCGTACGTAATATTCGTTCTGAAGTGAATACACCATTATCCAAACCAATTACATTAATGATTAAGATCAATGATCCGAAAATCGGTCAATTCTTAACAGAAAATACCAGCTACATCGAGCGTTTCTGTAATCCAGAAGAGCTAACGATCTCAAGTGAAATCGTTGCGCCTGATCTAGCAATGTCAGCTGTATTGACAGGGGCAGAAATTTTCTTACCATTAGCAGGTTTGATCAATATCGAAGAAGAAATCAAACGGTTAGAAAAAGAACTAGCGAAATGGACAGATGAAGTGAAACGAGTACAAGGAAAATTAGGCAATGAACGCTTTGTTGCCAACGCGCCAGAAGAAGTGGTTGAAGCAGAGCGGGCAAAAGAAAAAGATTATTTGGACAAACAAGCAGCAGTTACAGAAAGAATCCGCAGCTTAAGAACCATCCAGTAATCTGACATTCGAACAATCGTACAAATGCAAAAGAGAGCGGAAAGTAGTTGAAAAACATTTCCGCTCTCTTTTTAAGTAAAAAGCAAGACGTCAGCAAAAATAAGTAGAATCAGAATTGGCTATTCAGTATTTCTTCTTCTTTTACATACACTACGTCTTTTCCTGTGTTTCCGGTTGCTTTTTGCTATAATAAATATGGAATGGGGGAAACGTTGATGAAAATAGAAGAAGCAATCGCCTGGATCCATAGCCGCTTGCCATTTGGCTCTCGTCCGGGACTAGATCGAGTGGAGGCATTATTAGAGATAGTCGGGCATCCTGAAAAACAGGTGAAAACGATCCATATCGCAGGAACCAACGGAAAAGGTTCGACGGTTACGTATCTGAGATGTCTACTAGAAGAAGCAGGTCTGACAGTGGGGACATTTACTTCGCCGTATATTGAATCTTTTAATGAACGAATCTCGATCAATGGACAAGAAATTCCAGATCAAGACTTAATCAAGCTTGTACAAAAATACCGACCACTTGTTGAACATTTGGATCGATTTGAAGCAGTTGCCGGAATCACTGAGTTTGAAACGCTGACAGCAATGGCATTTGATTATTTTTTGTGTCAAAAAGTCGACGTTGCTATTATTGAAGTTGGGTTAGGCGGTTTACTAGACTCAACGAATGTTGCCGTACCATTACTTACAGGAATCACCACGATTGGCTTGGATCATACGGATATTTTAGGAGAAACAATTGAAGAAATTGCTGCCCAAAAAGCAGGAATAATCAAGCAAGGGGTGCCTGTCGTTACGGGAAATATCGAAGAAAGAGCTTTAGAAGTAATCAAAAAACAGGCTAGACTAAGAAATGCCCCCCTTCATATTTTTGGCGAAAACTATCAAGTTACTTATCAACATCCAGCTGAGCAATGGGGAGAAGTATTTTCATTTCATAATGAGCATGGAAAAATGACCTCGCTTACGATTGGCATGATTGGACAACATCAGACAGAAAATGCTGGTATGGCAATTGAACTATACCAAGTTTACTGCAAGATGACAGGAATACCATTTAGTGAAAAAGAAATTCGCAAAGGGCTGAAAAAAGCGCACTGGCCTGGACGAATGGAAAAATTAAGTGAAGAACCTTTTGTTATTTTAGATGGCGCTCATAATACACATGCAGTCAGCCGTTTGGTTCAAAATTTGAAGAAAGAGTTCAAAGATTATCGGATCAATATTTTATTTTCTGCACTAAGTACAAAAGATGTAGAAGCAATGCTAACCCAATTAAAAGCAGTTCCTAATGCGCATTTGTATTTGACGACGTTTGAACACCCGAAAGCATTGGATTTAAGTACCGTGACTGATCTTGTAGATGAAACAGTTTCAATTGTTTCATTATGGCAATTTGGTTTAGCTGAAATATTAGAAAAAATGACCAATGAAGATGTCTTAGTGGTTACAGGTTCCCTTTACTTTATTTCTGAAGTACGAACACTATTGTTACAGTTAGGAGGAAAAAATGAATTATAAAGCTGTCATTTTTGACATGGATGGGTTACTCTTTGACACAGAAATCGTCTACTATGAAGCCTCGCAAATGGTTGCTGATCAAATGGGCTTTCCTTACGACAAAGAATTGTATTTAAAATATCTAGGTGTATCAGATGAAGAGGTTTGGGCAAATTATCATCAGATCTTTGCAAGTTTTGGGAAAAACAATGTTCAAAAATTCATTAATGATGCTTATGAAGAAACGATCAGAC
The DNA here is from genome assembly GCF_000271405.2 of Enterococcus hirae ATCC 9790. Taxonomy (NCBI): domain Bacteria; kingdom Bacillati; phylum Bacillota; class Bacilli; order Lactobacillales; family Enterococcaceae; genus Enterococcus; species Enterococcus hirae. The sequence continues at coordinate 1,544,974 of NC_018081.1, forward strand.
GGTTTTCCTTAGGTGCAGTGCAATTAAAACCAGGAGTAATCGAATTACTGGACTTTTTAGAAGAACACCGAATACCTAAAGTTGTCGCTTCTAGTAACCAACGTCATATTATTGAGCTATTATTGGAAAAGAACCAACTGACAAACTATTTTGAAACGATTGTTTCAGCAGAAAATGTCAAACGTGCTAAACCTGATCCAGAAATCTTTTTGCTTGCCCATGAATATCTAGGAACGAAAAAACAAGAAACATTGGTTCTGGAAGATTCTAAAAACGGGATACTTGCAGCAGCAAGTGCGGAGATCCCAGTGATCATGATCCCAGATTTGTTGGCTCCTTCAGAAGACTTGCAACAAAAAACGTTAGCAGTTTTATCTTCTCTACACGAAGTACCAGGATATCTAAAAAAATAAAAATAGCTCCCCCTTTTTCGTATCTTATTAGTGAGAAGAAGAAAGGGGGGATTTTATGGAAAAAATTTGCTGGATGCTGTGCCAGCAACCTCACTTCCAAGGGAGCGAATGTTGCTTTACGGAGAGAAAGCACTCTCTGGTCAAGAATTACTTGCTATTTTATTACGCACGGGACAGCATCCCTATAATGTCTTGGAACTAGCAGGTAATTTGTTGAAAACATTTGGTGGACTTGCACTGTTAAGACAGGCAACGCTGTCTGAGCTGGAAAAAATACGAGGAATTGGTCAGGTTAAGGCTCTTGAAATCAAAGCACTGATCGAGCTAGGAAAAAGAATCCAAACACAGCATGTAGCGGTACAACCCACGATCCATGCCAGCTATGAATTAGCGCATCAATTAATCATAGAATTAAAGGATCACAAACAAGAACATTTGATTTGTATTTATTTGGATACTAAGAATCAAGTATTGTTGAAAAAAACGCTATTTATTGGTTCCCTGGATCAAACGATTGCACATCCAAGAGAAGTGTTCCATTATGCTGTTCGATATTCTGCAGCGAGAATTATTTTAGTTCATAATCATCCATCGGGGAATGTTCTTCCATCTAAACAAGACTTGCTTTTTACTAAAAGAGTTCAAAAATGTGGGGAGATGATGGGAATCGATGTCTTAGATCATTTGATCATTGGATGCAAACAGTATTTTAGTCTGAGAGAGGAGGGATTGATGGAAGAGGAATAAATTGAATAAGTGGAAGTAGCTTTCTTGCAAAAAAAAGAACCAAGTGTACAATTATATTGTAATTTTGTTTGGGAATAGAAGTTGAAACATCTGTTGCACCTCTATCGTACGCGAGCAATGTTACAATCAATTAAGTGCTTAGGCACGAGGAGGGTATTATTAATGGAAAACGGAACAGTTAAATGGTTCAACGCTGAAAAAGGATTTGGTTTTATTTCACGTGAAGACGGAAGCGATGTTTTTGTTCACTTTTCAGCTATCCAAGGTGACGGATTCAAAACTTTAGAAGAAGGTCAAGCAGTGACTTTTGATGTTGAAGAATCAGATCGTGGCCCACAAGCTGCTAATGTTGAAAAAGCTTAAGTAGAGCGAGTAAACTAAATAAGTGTTGTTCACCTATTTAAACATGTTAAGAGCGTAAGTGATTACGCTCTTTTTTGTTACAAAAAAACTTATAATGGACAACTGCGCCGAACTTTACCCATCTATGTAGGTAGTCGGCGCATGCAGCCATCATAAGTTTTTCATTTATTTTTCTTCATCAGGTGTCATCACCATTGGAAGGATCATTGGATGTCTTTCTGTTCGTTCAAATAAGAAAGGTTGTAAAGCGCCTGTCATGGCTTCTTTCAGTTTATGTTCAGAGCAATCAGGAGCATTTAACACTTCACGCAATGCATGAAAAAGGATGCGTTGCGCCTCATTGATCATCTCACCTGATTCACGCATATAAACAAAGCCACGTGATAAAATATCAGGTCCCGCTAAAATTTCTTTCTTTTTGATGTCGACAGTAGCAACTGCCAGAACTAGTCCTTCTTCAGATAACAAATGACGGTCTCTCAAAACAACATTTCCAATGTCACCGATCCCGCTACCGTCGATATAGACGTCACCGGCAATAAAATGTCCGGCTGGACGAGCGGTTTCGCTAGTCAAAGCCAACACATCTCCATTTTCCATAATAAAGCAATTTTCAGCAGGTACACCGGTATCTTGAGCAAGGGAAGCATGGATCTTCAACATTCTGAATTCTCCGTGGACTGGAACAAAGTATTTAGGCTTCATCAAACGAAGCATCAGCTTTTGTTCTTCTTGACCACCGTGTCCAGAAGTATGGATATTGTTGATTTTCCCATGAATGACTTCTGCACCAGCTTCAGATAATAAATTGATCAAATGGTTGACGCTGGTAGTATTCCCAGGAATTGGTGAGCTTGAGAAAATGACGGTATCATCTGGTTGGATCTGGATTTGGCGATGGGTACCATTAGCAATACGACTTAAAGCAGCCATCGGTTCACCTTGAGAACCAGTACATAAGATCATCGTTTCATTCGCAGGTAATCGATTGATTTCATGTGCATCAACGAAGGTTCCTTCTGGGACTTTGATATAGCCTAAACGTTGGCCGTTAACGATCGCATTTTCCATACTGCGTCCAAAAACAGCAATTTTTCTGCCGGTAGCAACCGCTGCATCTGCTGCTTGTTGTAGACGGAAGATGTTTGAAGCGAAGCTGGCAAAAATGATCCGACCTTCGATTTTCTCAAAAATCTTTAGGATCGAAAGACCAATCGTTTTTTCTGATTTTGTAAATGTTGGGATCTCAGCATTTGTACTGTCTGATAGCAAGCAGAGTACGCCTTCTTCACCGATCCGTGCCATTTTGTGCAGGTTAGCAGGTTCACCGACTGGGGTGAAATCAAATTTAAAGTCACCTGTTGCAACGATATTACCAGAAGGTGTTTTTACAACGACACCCAACGCATCAGGGATACTATGGGTTGTTCTAAAAAAACTGACCGATGTTTTTCTGAAACGAATCACGGTATCTTCATTGATTTCATGCAATTGTGCATCTCTAAGCAATCCGTGTTCATCCAACTTATTGGTAATCAGTGCAAGCGCTAATGGCCCAGCATAAATAGGGATATTCGCTTGTTTCAACAAATAAGGAATGCCACCGATATGGTCTTCGTGTCCATGCGTGATCACCAGTGCTTTCACTTTGTGTATATTTTGAACGATATAGTTGTAGTCAGGAATTACGTAGTCAATCCCAAGCAGATCATCTTCTGGAAACTTGATTCCAGCATCAATGATAATAATCTCATCTTGGAATTGTACCCCATACGTGTTTTTCCCGATTTCACCTAATCCACCAATAGCAAAGACGCCTGTCTCATTATTTTTGATGGAAAGTTTCATTTTAAAACTCCACTAATGTGAATTTAGCATTTTCTTTTTCGTATTCTAGATGACTGCCTTCTAGAAGTTGAACGAATTCAATGTTGTATGGGGTATTTTCTTCCACTTGTTGACGTGCGTCAACATCACTATTTGCTTCAATGTAAAGTGATTTTGTTTCTTCCCGTTTAGGATTACGGATTTTTGATTCTTGATAATATACTTTGTAAATCATGTTTATGTCTCCTTTATCTGCATGTCGCAGTAATTTAGCTAGTTGATTTTTTTTAGACAACACAAAACGAGGGGTCAAGCCACCTGTTTTTTGATATGCTTTGATTAAAATGAGCGATTCTAATCAAAGAGACAAGCCTCGTTTTGCTTCTCTGTTCGGAAATTTTTTCAACCGTACCTTCTGTATGAATTCATACAATAGTTAATTGCTATTTTAGCATAAAAAAGTGGATAAGTATAGAAATCAACAAGGTGGAAAGGAAAAATGTTTTTTATCATTTAAATGTAATAAAAAAAATTTTTGATGAGAGAGGTGTTCTATATACTATAGGAGTGTGCTATTATTTTTATTAATAGCTAAATTTATTCTAATTAAAAGGAGATGAGAGTTTGAAGTTGATGTGGCACTATACCATGCGCTATAAGAAATATTTGTTATTAAATTTCATCTGCGTATTTGGTTTTATTTTAATTGAGTTAGGCTTACCAACGATTTTAGCTCGTATGATTGATGTGGGGATTCGTAACAACGATTTTGGTTATGTGAAACAACAAGGGATCTTGATGGTTGTAATCACTGTGGTTGGGATCATTATGAATATTCTATTAGGCTATTTTGGTTCACGGATCACGACGAACATCGTTGCGGATATTCGTGACGATCTATTCAAGAAAATCCAGAGTTATTCTCACCAAGAATATGAAACATTAGGGGTTGCTTCGTTGATCACGCGTACGACGAACGACGCTTATCAAATTATGCTGTTCTTACAAAATATCTTACGGATCGGATTTATGACACCGATGATGTTTGTTGTCAGTCTTTATATGGTTATGCGGACCAGTGTTTCATTGAGTTATTATGTGATCGGAGCGCTACCGTTTTTACTACTTTCAGTGGTTGCGATTGCGAAATTTTCTGAACCGTTATCAAAAAAACAACAGAAAAATTTGGATAAGATTAATAGTATTTTACGTGAAAATCTTTCAGGATTACGTGTTATCCGGGCATTCGTTAATGAAAAATTTGAAGAAAAACGATTTGCGAAAGTTAATGATAACTATACAAAAAGCTCGAAAAGCTTGTTTCGTTTAATGGCTGTTGCACAGCCTGGATTCTACTTCCTGTTTAACATTGTAATGGTCTTGATTATTTGGAGCGGAGCGGTTCAAATCGATGCTGGTTCTCTTCAAGTGGGGGATCTGATTGCATTTATTGAATATATTTTCCATGCATTGTTCTCCTTCATGCTGTTTGCAAGTGTCTTTATGATGTATCCACGGGCAGCTGTTTCAGCAGGGCGTATCCAAGAAGCATTAGATGCCTCACCGTCGATCAAAGAAGATCCAAATGGTGTATCTGAAACAAAAACCAAAGGATATATTGAGTTTAAGAATGTGACATTTGCTTACCCTGGACATTCACAAGAACCCGTGATCCGTAATGTGAGTTTTACTGCTTCGCCAGGAGAGACAGTCGCATTCATCGGTAGTACAGGTAGCGGGAAGTCAACGTTGATTCAATTGATTCCTCGATTTTACGATGTAAGTGATGGGGAAATCCTTATTGATGGCGTAGATGTCAGGGACTATCGCTTGAGTAAATTAAGAGATAAAATTGGCTTTATTCCTCAAAAAGCATTGTTATTTACTGGAACGATCGCAGATAATTTAAGATATGGAAAAGAAGATGCTACGCAAGAGGAGATGGAGCGAGCAGCTGAAATCGCACAAGCAACGGACTTCATTTCGAAGAAAACGGATGGGTATGATGAACTTCTTTCCGAAGGTGGAGCTAATTTCTCTGGAGGACAAAAGCAGCGTTTAGCGATTGCCAGAGCTATTATTCGACGTCCGGAAATCTATATTTTTGATGACAGCTTCTCGGCACTTGATTATCAAACGGATGCAAAACTTCGAGCTCGCTTGAAAAAAGAAACGACCGAATCAACGGTGTTAATCGTGGCGCAGCGAGTGGGTACGATCATGCATGCTGATAAAATCATCGTCTTGAATGAGGGAGAAGTCGTAGGTATCGGGACACATCGTGAATTATTAGAAAACTGTCCAATCTATTATGATATCGCAGCTTCGCAATTATCGAAGGAGGAATTAGCATGAAACAAACATTATCTTCCTTAAAACGATTAGCTCGATACATCAAACCTTATCAGTTAACATTTTTCTTTGTGCTGTTGTTTACTGTTTTGACGGTGATTTTCAACGTTGCTTTACCCTACGTTGTCGGATTGCCAACTACTGAGATCAGTCACAATATTGCAAACAACGAAGCGATTAATTTTTCTTATATTTTCAATTGTTTGATTTGGATCACGATCGTGGGCGTTGGTTATTGTGTTTCGCAATTACTTTCAGGTGTTTTGATGACGAATGTCGTGCAAAGTGCAATGCAAGATTTGCGAAGAGATATTGAAGAAAAAATCAATCGATTGCCTGTTTCTTATTTTGATAAAAATCAACAAGGAAATATCTTATCTCGGGTGACGAATGACGTAGACGCAGTCAGTGGAGCGTTACAGCAAGCGTTTATCGGTGTGGTGAATGCTATTTTAGGGATCACACTGGCAGCAGCGATGATGTTTTATATCCAGCCATTGATGGCGTTGATCTCGATGATCATGATTCCTGCATCTATCTGGATTTCAAAACGTGTGATCAATGCTTCGCAAAAATATTTCCAAGAAATGCAAAATTCGTTAGGGGATTTAAATGGTTATGTCCAAGAAAATATGACTGGTTTTAGTGTGTTAAAAGTTTATGGACGTGAGCAAAAAACGTTTGAAGGATTCAAACAAGTCAATCATCGATTGAAACATTATGGATTTAGAGCAGCCTTTATATCTGGATTGATGATGCCCTTAGTTCAGTTGACCGCATATGCTACTTATATCGGTATGGCTGTATTGGGAAGTTTTTACGTCATTACGGGTGTCATCGTTGTGGGGCAATTACAAGCATTTATCCAATATATTTGGCAAATCAGCCAGCCAATGGGGAATATCACACAGTTATCTTCTGTATTGCAAAGTGCATCTGCGGCTACCAGACGTGTCTTTGAGATTTTAGATGAACCAGAAGAAAAAGAAAATAAAGTGGATGTCACTTTACCAGAAACAGTAGCAGGAAATGTTTCATTTGAACATGTTGATTTTGCTTATGACCCTAAAAAACCGTTGATTCAAGATTTGAACTTTGAAGTAAAAGCTGGTCAAACAGTTGCGGTAGTCGGACCAACCGGTGCAGGGAAAACCACTCTGATTAATTTATTGATGCGTTTTTATGATGTGAGTCATGGGGCAATAAAAATCGATGGTATTGATACTAAAACGATGAGTCGTAGTGATGTCCGCTCATTATTTGGGATGGTTCTTCAAGATGCTTGGCTCTATGAAGGGACAATCGCTGATAATATTCGTTTTGGTAAATTAGATGCGACGGATTATGAAGTCGTTGACGCAGCAAAAACAGCTAACGTTGATCATTTTATTCGGACAATGCCTGATGGGTACGAAATGGAAATCAACGCTGAAGGTGACAATGTTTCGTTAGGACAAAAGCAATTATTGACTATTGCCAGAGCCGTGGTTTCTGATCCTAAAATCTTGATACTTGATGAAGCTACTAGTTCTGTCGATACTCGTTTAGAAGCATTGATCCAAAAAGCAATGGATCGTGTAATGGAAGGACGAACAAGTTTTGTTATTGCTCATCGCCTTTCAACGATTCGTGATGCGGATTTGATCTTAGTGATGGATCAAGGACAAATTATCGAAAAAGGAACGCATGAAGGGCTGTTAGCTCAAGGCGGATTCTATGAAAAACTGTACAATAGCCAATTTGCTGAAGATGTTGCTGATGCTTGATACCGATTAAAACACGAGGTTGTGAAAGAAGCGAACAGCTCCGATGACAATAAGAAAGAATTTTTTGAAACAGCTTCTCATGTTTTGAAAAATTCAGGCTTATTTCAAGGAGTTGCTTCTTGAACACCGTTTAAACCAAGAGGTTGTGAAAAGAGTGTTTTGACCTGAGCGTTAAGGATGAAAATCTCGAAACAGCTCTCCATGTTTTGAGATTTTTTGACTTATCGCCGAAGGTCAGCTCTTTGAACACCGTTTAAACCAAGAGGTCGTGAAAGAAGCGAACAGCTCCGAGCAAATAAGAAAGAATTTTAGAATAGAGAGACTGAGGAAAAACTTTCCTCAGTTTCTTTTAGTATCTCTAAAAATCGAATAAACAGTGAGACAAAAGTAGCATCAAGAAATAAGAAGCACCAAGTAGGTAACAATCAACAGCAAAAAACGAGTGTTTATGCTTCTTGTCAATTTTCGGAAATCCCTTCTTATTTCTTGATGCGAAACATTTTTGTCTCACCTCTTTTTTTATTTGTTGGACTACTATACAAAATAAAAATAATAAGATCTGAGCGTTACGATAATTTTGTAGTAGAAAAAAGATCAAGGGAGGCGAAATAGCATTCAAAAATGCTTCTACTACTGGATGCTTGCTAGTAAATGAATTTTACGCGTAATTGTTTACTAAAAGAATGAAAAGAGATGGTGAAATGCAGATAGAACGGAAAAGGATAGTGTATAAAAAATAACTATATGAATGGGAGTGTTATTTATTATGAACAAAAAGACCTTTTATAAAAAAGTATGTGCAGGAACTATTGGATTAATTGGGGTAAGTGTTGTTGGATTGTCAGTAAATGCAGAAACTAGTAATGTTTTAGTCAATAAAAATATTGCTATCTCCCAAAATGTGGATCAAAATAATTTTGATTTGAAAGACATCGTCGCATTTAATGGAAATGCCGTCCAACTTGATTCCCATACAGCTCGTCTTACTCAATCGAAACAATTTCAAAAAGGAACAATATCTGGAATCGTCTCCCTTGATATGAACTATGATTTCTTGTTGGATATGGATGTCAATTTAGGTGATAATGTAAATGGTGCTGATGGGGTAGGTGTGGCTTTCCACCAAGGAGCAATTGGCGACATTGGAGCTAATGGTGGAGGTCTAGGTATCAGAGGCCTGAAAAAGGGAATTGGATTTGAATTGGATACCTATTCTAAAGCGCCAGATAGAGATGATGCGGATACTTCTTTCAACCATGCTCAAATGGTTGGTGCTCATGGAGGCTTTGTTTCAACAGATGCCAACAGCGGATTTTTAACCGCTTTAGCTCCTATGCAACAAATTAAATTCACGCCAAATACTTTTAAAAAATTAACGTTAAAATGGAATAGCAAGCAACAACTTATTACTGCAGATTATGATGGGCAACATTGGGAATTGAAAAATCCAAACATCGATAAATCAAAGAAATATACTTTTACGATTGGAGCTGCAACAGGAGAACATTTCAATACGCATACTGTCAGAATCAATCAATTTGCAGCAGTTTTTGAAAAACCAGAGTTACATGCAAATGATATTGAAATTTTGCACGATGAGTTATTTGATCCATTTGACAAACGAATCAATCTAAGTGCTTATGATCGTGTTGACGGAGACATCACAGACAAAATCAAAGTGGTAGAAAACAACGTTGATTCCTCTATTCCTGGAAAATACCAAGTCACTTATGAAGTGAAAAATAGTGTAAATGAAGTGGCTAGAAAAACGATTAATGTAACGGTGAAAATCAATGATACTTGGCCTGACGGACAAACTGCTGGATGGAAAATGTTCTCAGGAGATGACATTGAACTAGTGAAAGACCCTGTGAATGCTTTAGTTGGTGACTATACTTTCTTTGCTGATCAGCATGCTAGTGTATATAAAATCTTTAACGGTAGTGAAGCTTTAGAAGAAAATGCTACTTATCGAGTAACTGTTTATGTGAAACCAGTGGTCGATATGTTGAGTGACCATTATGTAAAAGTGGCATTGAAGGAAGATACTTCGTCTAAAGATAGTCGTGAACTCCTTAACACCACATTGATGAGAGATGGGGTTTTAGAAGAAAAAGGATACTATCGACTTACAACTACTTTTAAAGTAAATAAAGGAGAAACAAGCCCACTAATCAATGTAGAAAACTATAAAGCTGGCTATATCGGCTCAATCAATATTTCTAAAGTAAATGGATAAAATTTAGCTACCAGTTTAGATAGCATATAGATAAAAGGAAAGAGCTTGGAACACGAAAGATTGTTCTGAGCTCTTTAGTTGTGTAAAAACGAGAGGTTGAGACAAAAGTGTTCAGCATCAAGAAATAAGAAGGAATTTTCGAAAATTGACAAGAAACACAAAAACTCGTTTTTGATGTTGATTGTTACCTACTTGGTGCTTCTCAAATTTTTGGTGAATTTCGGCAAATTTTCCGAAGATGCTACTTTTGTCTCACCGTGAATAAGAGGTCGTGAAAAGAGTGTCTTGACCTGAGCGCTAAGGATGAAAATCTCGAAACAGCTCCTCATGTTTTGAGATTTTTTGACTTATCGCCGAAGGTCAGCTCTTTGAACACCGTTTAGCAAGAGGCTGTGAAAGAAGCGTTCAGCTCCGAGCGAATAAGCGATGATTTTTTTAAATAGCTCCTCATATTTTAGAAAATCATCGCTTATTGTTGAGGAGTTGCTTCTTGAACGCCGTTTATTCGTTTTTAGAGATACTAGACTGAGACAACTTTTGTCTCAGTCCCTAGAGAGTAGGCGTGCTTTAAGGGACTATGAAATAATAGCTGCCAGTCTTTTTGAAGGAGAAATCCATCTTCTGCTATAATTGGAAATAAGCCAAAAAAGGAGATGTGTAAAAATGAGTCAAAAATTTATTGCACCGAATGCAACTGTTGTTGGCGATGTAGAGCTCGCAGAATCGGTCACAGTTTGGTATCAAGCGGTGATTCGTGGGGATAGCAATACGGTTAAAGTTGGAGCAAGAACGAATATTCAAGATGGTACTGTTATTCATGTGGACCATGATGCACCAGTTGAAATTGCTGAAAATGTAACGGTAGGACATCAATGTATGCTTCATGGTTGCACCATCGAAAAGGGCGCGTTGATTGGTATGGGATCAACTATTTTGAACCATGCAGTGATCGGTGAAAATAGTTTGATTGGTGCTGGTTCTTTAGTGACCGAAGGCAAGGTCATTCCGCCCAACGTATTAGCGTTTGGTCGGCCAGCTAAAGTCATTCGTCCTTTAACGGAAGAAGAGATTGAAAAGAATCGCCAAAATATTCAACATTACGTTGAACTTGGAGAACAATATAACGAAGGAAAGTTTAAAGAACAGCATTGAAAAACCGTGCTTTCGTTCCAACTGAAAAAAGGACGATGAGCCGCTCAATCGAGCAGTCCCATCGTCCTTTTAGTTTACAAATGATATTAGTTTAATCCAGCACTGTTTTCCATCACTTCATCAATCAAACCGTATGCTTTCGCTTGTTCAGCAGTCATGTAATTATCACGGTCGGTATCTTTTTCGATCACTTCAAGAGGTTGACCAGTACGTTCTGCTAAAATTTTGTTCAAGCGTTCTCGTGTTTGTAAAATGTGACGAGCAGCGATTTCGATTTCTGTCGCTTGACCTTGTGCGCCACCAAGTGGTTGATGGATCATGATTTCAGCATTTGGTAAAGCAAAACGTTTGCCTTTTTTACCTGCTGTCAGTAAGAAACTACCCATAGAAGCAGCCATACCCATCACAATGGTTTGGACATCTGCTTTAACAAAATTCATCGTATCATAAATCGCCATTCCAGCAGTAACAGAACCGCCAGGAGAGTTGATATAAAGATAAATGTCTTTTTCAGAATCTTGTGCATCTAGGAAAAGCAATTGAGCAATGATCGAGTTTGCAAGATCATCAGTCACTTGACCACTTAACATGATAATGCGGTCTTTTAATAAGCGTGAATAAATATCATAAGCTCGTTCGCCACGAGAGGATTGCTCAATAACTGTAGGGATTAAATTCATAATTTGGTTCCTCCTTAAGTTCTTTACAAATAGTGTAACACAAATTCATTTCTTCTACCTAAAAAGTAGTATACATTCTTGGTCAATAAAGGTCAAATAAAAAAATTTTAGAAAATAGTCTGTGCTTGCACGTTTATGTTATGATGAAATAGAAGAATACAGCAAGGAGGAACACTAATTGGTAGTTGGCATCGTAGGCTTAATTGGCGTTTTATTAGGAGCTATTTTAGTATATATCGGGATGGTTGTTCAGATGCGCCATCTTGAAAACAAAGAGCAACGAAGACGGGAGTTAGAATTAAAAGTCAAAGAGATTGAGACTTTGAATCAACTAAATAAAAAAATCAATGAAATCTTGCAAAAAAGAGCAACACTGTTAGATGAATATGTCAGCTTTGATGCATTTGATGATTGTTATATCACTATTGATGATTTTGCTTATTTACAGTCATTTGCTGCACAAAATAATTTTTATCTTCCAAATTACATCTTAGAGGAGTTGTTTAAAAACATTGCGCACCGTAAAGTCGTTCTTTCTCCTGACGAAACGATGAAAATAGGCGGTTATGCTTATAAAGGTGGACGTGTGATCTTAGAAAACTTCACGGATAATCTGACGGAAATGATCAATGAAAAAAAAGCGCAATTAAAAAGTGTCACGCGACAACCCATTGGCTTTTTCTCAAATGATAATGTGTGGAGCTAATTGTTTTTTGAGTTGAGATCGAAGAGGATCAAAAAACTTTTATAATTTGTAAAGGCAAGGTTGTGACAGAATTGTCTAGCTTTTAGAAATAAGCCGAAGAATCCAAAAGTAGTTCCTTATATTTTTGGTTTTTTCGGCTTATTTTCGATAGAGGGAACACTATGAATGAGAGAGGACTTTTTTATAGCTTTTCATATTTTAGAAAATCATCGCTTATTGCTGAGGAGTTCTTTATTGAATACCGTTTACTCATTTTTTAGAATGACAAGTCAACCTCATTCTTAGACATTCGAAGTATTACGACTTTTTCACAGCCTTTTTCCTATGGTACAATCAAAGAGACTGAAAGTGGTGATGAAATGGTTCAGATTTTTGCGCATCGTGGAAGTAGTGGTACCCATCCAGAGAATACATTGCCTGCGTTTGCCGAAGCGGTTCGAATAGGTGCAGATGGGATTGAACTAGATATTCATTTGACGAAAGATGAGCAGATAGTGGTGATTCATGATGAGGAAGTGGATCGGACGACGGATGGCAAAGGATTGGTACGGGAAAAAACATTAGCAGAGATAAAAAAGTTGAATGCAGGAAAGTGGTTCAATACAGAGTTTCAGGCAACAAAAGTGCCAACTTTGAAAGAGGTCCTGCATCTTTTTTGGGAAATGAATTATCGTGGAACGGTAATGATCGAGATTAAAACAGATAAATATGAGTATGCTGGCATCGAAGAAAAAGTAGTTCAACAATTAAAAGCAGTGGAATGGCCTTTTCGACATGCGTACTGCAGTTTTAACTTTCATACATTGGAACGAGTAGTAAAAATTGATCCTCAGGCACAGCTGGATCTTCTTTTAAGTACGTCACAAAAGAAAGTACAGTTAGCTGAAGATACTCCTTGGATAGAAGGGATTCATCCTAGAGGTGACTGGTACTTGGAGCATTTGCCATCCATGGAGACATTCCCCAAATCGATCAGATGCTGGACCATCAACGACGACCAGCAGATGGCACGATGTTTCGATCAACAACTAGATGCAATAATCACAGACTTTCCCCAAAAAGCATTTTGGATAAAACAAACAATGAAAAAGTAGGATGATAATGGAAAAAGTATTAGTAATCGTTGGACCTACAGCGGTAGGGAAAACAGCGCTTAGCGTGGAATTGGCTAAAAAATTTCACGGTGAAATTATTAGTGGGGATTCACTGCAAGTGTACAAAAAATTAGATATCGGGACGGCTAAAATAAAAACGTCAGAAATGGAAGGTATCCCTCATCATTTGATTGATGTCATCGAACCGAATGAAACTTATTCCGTAGCAGATTTTCAAAAAGCTGGACGAAAATTGATCACAGAAATCACAGAACGTGGTCGTTTGCCGATGATCGTTGGCGGAACAGGGTTGTATATTCAATCTTTACTTTATGATTTTCAATTGGGTGCAAAAGAGGAAAGCGTCACAGCAGTACGAAAAAAATATGAAGAATTAGCTGAAACACTCAGTAAAAAAGAACTTTGGGAGTATTTGAAAACAAAAGATCCGCTAGCAGCGGAAAAAATTCATTGGAATAACCAACGAAAAGTGATTCGAGCTTTAGAAGTATTTGAAGTGACTGGCTACAGTATCACAACACCGCAAGAGGAACCCGCACGTCTTTATGATTATTGTATGATTGGTCTTAATACCGAGAGAGCCTTGTTATACCAGCGCATCAATCAACGTGTAGATAGTATGTTAGAGGAAGGCTTATTAGAAGAAGCACATTTTGTGTATGAACTTGGTGAAGTCCAAGCGAGTCAAGGTATTGGATACAAAGAATTTTATCCGTATTTTAAGGGAGAAGAATCTTTAGAAAACGTTGTGGAGCAGTTGAAGATGAACTCGAGACGGTATGCAAAGCGACAATTAACATGGTTTCGTAATCGTCTTGATGCACATTGGTTTGACTTATTAGCAGAGTCCAGTAGTATGGAGCAAATTGATCAATTGATCAGAACGTGGTTGGAGGAAAAAGATGACAAATAAAAAGAAAAAGTGATCATCGTAGGCGTTGAGACAGAACAGAATCAACGATACTTCACAGAGTCGATGGCAGAATTAAGCAAGCTGACCAATACAGCTTCTGGGGAAGTTGTATTTACATTGACGCAAAAACGACCGCAAGTCGATCGTCAAACCATTATCGGTAAAGGTAAATTACAAGAATTGATCCAACAAGCGGATGCTCATGAAGCGGATCTGATTATCTTTAACCATGAAATGCCCCCTCGGCAGAGTCAGCTAGTCTCAGAAGCAGTAGGAATCCCCATCATTGACCGAGTCCAGTTGATTTTAGATATTTTTGCCATGAGAGCCCGTTCGAAAGAAGGAAAGTTGCAAGTAGAGCTAGCTCAATTAGAATACCTTTTACCACGCTTAGCTGGACAAGGAAAGTCATTGTCTCGATTAGGTGGTGGAATTGGAACGAGAGGACCTGGGGAAACCAAATTGGAAACGGATCGACGTCATATCCGTAATAAAATATTAGGGGTAAAACGTGAGTTGAAGGCTGTAGAAGCGCATCGAGCGAGAAACCGCCAAAAAAGACAGTCTAGTGAAATCTTTCAAATTGGTTTGATTGGGTATACCAATGCGGGGAAGTCAACCATTCTTAATTTGCTTACGCAAGCGGATACGTATTCTAAAGATCAGTTATTTGCTACTTTGGATCCCTTAACAAAGAAATGGCGATTTGCAGAAGGATTTGAGATTACGGTTACTGATACGGTTGGATTTATTCAAGATCTTCCGACACAATTAATTGATGCGTTCCATTCAACATTGGAAGAAAGTCAATCCATGGATCTATTGTTACATGTAGTTGATGCAAGTTCGCCAGATCGTATTTTGCAGGAGCAGACTGTATTACAGTTGATGGCGGAACTAAAGATGGAAGAGATGCCTGTATTAACAGTCTATAACAAAGCGGATCAAATTGAACCAGCTTTATTTACGCCTTCACTCTTTCCCAATGTATTGATATCGGCGCAAAGTGCCGATGGGAAAGAAAAGCTCGTGCAAGCGATCAAACAGCAGTTGTTGGAATTAATGGTGCCATACACGCTCTTTGTACCCAGTCAGGATGGGCAAACGTTAAGTGCTTTACGAAGACAAACCCTCGTTTTGAAAGAGCATTTTGTAGAAGAAAAAAATGGATATGAAGTAAAGGGCTTTGCAAAGTCCACTTCAAAATGGCTGAACAGTTAAACGGTCATTGCCTCTTTCTTATCAGTGACCTTCGCATTTTATCTTTTTAAAAAAGTTAGAAAACTTGAGCAATCAATCGTTGCTCAAGTTTTTTTATAAAAAATTTTCTCTCATGTTAGAAAACCTAACATATGCGGTTGACAGCTGTTTTTTTGATTGGTATACTTTACCCAACTTGTTAAACGAAAGGGGACGTCTGATGGGAGAAAAGGAATTGCGCCGTTCAATGTCTGTATTTCCAATTGGTACAGTAATGAAATTGACAGATTTAACTGCACGACAAATTCGTTATTATGAAGAACAAGATTTTGTTCATCCTGAAAGAAGCGAAGGAAATCGTCGAATGTATTCATTAAACGATATTGACTTGTTGTTAGAGATCAAAGATTATCTTTCTGATGGATTAAATATGGCTGGTATCAAACGAGTTTACGAAATGGCTCAAGCCAAAAAACAGGAAGAAAAGAGCAAAAAACCGCTAACTGATCATGACGTTCGACAAATTTTTCGTGATGAGATATTGGCGCAAGGTGGGCTAAGTAAAACTGGGCATTATCAGTCGCAAGGAATGCAACGACAATTCTTTGACTGAATAATATAAAGAAAAAGAAAGAGGGATACCATGGTAAAGAAACAAATAACTGGTGATGAAATTAAACGAATCATTGAAGAAGAGAACGTTCGATTTTTAAGATTAATGTTCACAGATATCTTAGGAACGATCAAAAATGTCGAAGTACCCGTTAGTCAAATCGATAAAGTACTTGAAAACAAAATGATGTTTGATGGTTCTTCGATCGAAGGTTTTGTTCGTATTGAAGAAAGCGATATGTATTTGTATCCTGATCTTTCAACATGGATGATCTTCCCTTGGGAAAGTGATCATGGCAAAGTAGCTCGTTTGATTTGTGATATCTATAACCCAGATGGCACACCTTTTGCAGGTGATCCACGCGGGAATTTGAAACGTGCATTAAAAGATATGCGCAACCTTGGATTTACCTCTTTCAACTTAGGTCCAGAACCAGAATTCTTCTTATTTAAGTTAGATGAAGATGGTGGAATCACGACCACGTTAAACGATAAAGGTGGATATTTTGATTTTGCACCAACAGATTTAGGTGAGAACTGTCGTCGTGATATTGTTTTAGAATTAGAAAGCCTTGGGTTTGAAGTAGAAGCTTCTCACCACGAAGTAGCTCCTGGGCAACATGAGATTGATTTTAAATATGCAGACGTTGTGGATGCTTGTGACAATATTCAAACATTCAAACTAGTCGTTAAAACAATTGCTCGTAAACATGGGTTACACGCAACGTTCATGCCTAAACCATTATTCGGGATCAATGGTTCGGGGATGCACTGTAATATGTCCTTGTTCAATGATGAAGGAAATGTCTTTTATGACAAAGATGGCGATTTAGAACTTAGCCAAACAGCGTATCATTTCCTAGGTGGGCTATTGAAACATGCTCGTGCCTATACAGCGGTTTGCAATCCGACCGTCAACTCATATAAACGTTTAGTTCCAGGCTATGAAGCACCAGTATATGTGGCATGGAGCGGTCGCAATCGTTCACCATTAGTCCGTGTTCCAGAATCTCGTGGCTTATCCACACGTTTGGAATTGCGTTCAGTTGATCCATCTGCTAATCCATATCTAGCAATGGCTGTTTTATTACAAGCTGGATTGGATGGCGTTCGTAATGAAATCACGCCACCAGCAGCTGTAGATCGAAATATTTATGTGATGAACGAAGAAGAACGAGAAGAAGCACACATTCAAGATCTTCCTTCAACGATCCATAATGCAATCAAAGAATTAAGAAAAGACAAAGTGATGATCGATGCTTTGGGACAACATATCTTTTCAAACTTTGTCGAAGCAAAACGCTTAGAATGGGCGGCGTTTAGACAAACTGTTTCAGAATGGGAAAGAGAACAATATTTGGAATTGTATTGATTATCGCTACCCCATTAGAATATGAATAACTGGAGTTGGAGAGATCAATCTCACTTCATTCTAAAAACGAGTAAATGGGTTTTTAGCATCAGCTCCTTGAAATAAGCCTGAATTTTTCAAAACATGAAAAGCTGTTTCGAGATTTTCATCCTTAATACTCAGGGCAAACCGCTCTTTTCACAACCTTCTTATGCTTGATAAACAGGACAATAAGCCAAAATTTTACGAAAAATGAGTACGACTGAAAAGAAAGACAGTTTGTTTTAACTGATTTCTTAGTCGCTGAAGACTTATTTTAGGAAATTTTGGCTTATTTTGTTCGCGCATTGTTTGGTGAGTAACTTATGTGGTGGGACAACAAAAAACTCCTGAAGAATACTCTTCAGGAGTACGAGAATGAGAAACGGATGATGTTAAGTTATTCTGAATCACAAATAACTGGTTGGATTGTGTAATGAAATCATTCTCTACGAGTAGTATACAGCTATTTCTGATTGAAATTTTTTTTAAAATTTTAATGGAAAGAAAATTATTTGCAAAATATGAATAACACACCTATTCTATAGTATAAAAAAATTTTTTTCATTTTTTTTGTGTAGAATTTTTCTAAGAATATTCTTGTTTTACAGTGATTATTGCACTCCTTGTTGATACGCACAAGTAAAAAATGAGTTCATTGAAGATTGTATATGATGATAAATAATTGAATTTTTTTAATTTGAGCATACCTATTTCTTCTGGGGGGAAAATTAGGTATGCTCAAATTAAAGTTATTGCCTTATTATTATATTATAAAGGAGGCATAAATTTATGAATAAAGTTGAATTAGATCAAATAATCAAAGATATGAATGAAGGATTAGAGGAAGATGAAGAAGAAATATTTTTATTAAACCTACGTACTTATTCTAAAGATGAAATCAATTACGTAGTAGATCGTCTTAATCTGGATGATCATACTCGTGAACAGGTTAGAACATCACAAATTAATTCAATGAAAAAACATCAAGTGCGAAAAAAAATTTATTAAGAGACGAAAAACTTAGAGCTGTTCATAAAAATTTAAACAAACAAAGTGAGGAAGTCAATTCATTCTCTGATCGCTCAAAGATGATAGATACAGTTGTTGCATCTATCAATCAATTGATTCATGATCCGGAAATTAATGTTATTCAACCAATAGACGATATTGATATAAGTGAGGCATTAGACGTCTTCTTTGAAAAAACCTATTTTACACCAGATGAAATAAATTCTACTATTGATAAGCTAGAACTAGCAAATAAAGAAAATCTTCGTGAAACAATTAGAAAAAGGGAGATTGAAGAAGAACCTCGACGTAAAATCAAGTTTTTAAAAGAAGAACGAATACAAAAAATTAACGAAATGGTGCAACAGTCGATGACATCAAGGACGTTCACAGAGGTTGCAGATAGTCTTAAAAAAATGTATTCAGAGTTACCTTACAAAGTTAATGAGGCTGATTTAAGTGAGGATATAGAATTTGTAATAGAAAATTTTAAGATGAAACCTAATGATATTGGTTCTTTCGTGGACTTGTTTGACCTCAGTCCTGATACTCGTAATAAAATTAAAGAATCACAAAAGAAAAGAATTGAGGAGATGAAGGCAATAAGGGATACTGAACTTTCAATAAAAATAGAAAGGTTGAGAATGCGCCGTCCTTTTACCCTGATACAGGATATCACTTCAGTACTTCGTGAGCAAATGAATGACCCAGTTATTCCACTTGCACAACACGAGGTTGTATCTATATTAGAAGAGAATTTAGATATACCACATAGTACAACAATAGAAGGTACTTCAAGACGTGTTTTGCCTCTTAGGCAGAATGAATATAGGGAAATTATACATAATCTTGGTTTGAGCGTGGAAAACGTAAATGAACGTTGGCAGTTTAACCGCCATGCTGTAGAACTGCTGACTAACTATGCTGAATTCAATATGTTACAGTATCCACAAACAGATCTTGTGCATGGCAATCCACAGGAACTTTCAAACCTTGAATTATATAAAAGAGAATTTAGAGGGTTGGTTAAAGAAAGTGTAGGCAAGGTGGGAACTAAAGCTGAAGATAAATTAGGTTTTCAAGCTGAATTTTCTAATTTGACCTCCGAACAACAGGAACAGGTAATGAAAAAAGTGGAGGATTTGAAGAAAAGAAGACAAGAAAACTGGAAACAATTAGATGTAGAAAAATTGTTACCGTTAAAAAATAGGACAGAAAAATTCAATGCTGCAAGAACGAGAAGTACAAATACATCTGAAAAACAAGGACAAAAATCTTCTAGAGATCATCAAAGATAGTCTAGTGAATGAGTAAAGAAGTCGTATGGCTAATCGTTCTTACTAAAAGAATGAGTGTACTATTTTTCGTGCAGTTTTTTTATTAGAGAGTGAACTACCTGTTTTCATTTATCAATGACGTTGGATTATTCTTATGACTAACGACATCTGCAACGTTAAATTAGAGGCTTGACTTTCTTCAAATTTGCTTGTAGTATACTCATTGGGCACCCTTTTAAAGGGTCAGAAGTTCACAGAAATTTTGCTCCCTATTCTAACTAGAATAGGGAGCTTTGTTCATTTTCTGGGACTTTTCCTGCAGATAAAAGAAGAAGGAGTTTTTGAACTTATGACAAAATACATTTTTGTAACGGGCGGCGTAGTTTCATCGATTGGTAAAGGAATCGTTGCAGCTTCTTTAGGTCGTTTGTTGAAAAATCGTGGCTTAAAAGTAACCATCCAAAAATTTGATCCCTACATCAACGTAGACCCGGGAACAATGAGTCCGTACCAACACGGAGAAGTTTTTGTAACAGACGACGGAGCAGAAACTGATTTGGATCTAGGCCATTATGAACGTTTTATCGATATCAATTTGAACAAATACTCCAATGTTACTACAGGGAAAATTTATTCAGAAGTACTTCGTAAAGAACGAAAAGGGGAATACTTAGGAGCAACTGTTCAAGTCATCCCTCATATCACTAATGAAATCAAAGAGAAAATCATGCGTGCGGCAAAAATGACTGATTCAGACGTGATCATCACTGAAGTTGGCGGAACAGTCGGCGATATCGAATCTTTACCATTTCTAGAAGCACTACGCCAAATGAAGGCGGATGTTGGTGCTGATAACGTGATGTATATCCACACCACATTGATTCCTTACCTAAAAGCTGCTGGAGAAATGAAAACTAAACCAACTCAACATAGCGTGAAAGAATTACGTGGTTTAGGCATCCAACCTAATATCTTGGTGGTTCGAACAGAGCAACCTGTTTCACAAAATGTGAAAAATAAATTAGCACAATTTTGTGACGTAGAACCCGAAGCAGTGATTGAGTCACCAGATGTGGATACACTTTACTCTATTCCGTTACTTTTACAAAAACAAGGAATGGATCGCATTGTTTGTGAACATTTGAAACTAGAAACGCCAGAAGCTGATATGGAAGAATGGAAACAATTAGAAGAAAAAGTATTGAATCTGAAGAAAAAAGTCCGAATTGCTTTAGTAGGTAAATATGTAGAATTACCAGATGCTTATATCTCAGTTGTTGAAGCGTTGAAGCATTCAGGCTTTGCTTTTGATGCGGACATCGAACTTGACTGGATCAAGGCTCAAGATCTAACCAAAGAAAATGTTGCAAAATATTTGAAAGATGCAGATGGTATCTTAGTACCTGGTGGCTTTGGCGATCGTGGGGTCGAAGGAAAAATTGAAGCGATCCGTTACGCTCGTGAAAATGATGTGCCTTTCTTAGGGATTTGTTTAGGCATGCAAATGGCGTGTGTTGAGTTTGCTCGTAATGTGGTTGGTTTGGAAGATGCTGCTTCAGCAGAAACTACACCAGAAACAACGAACAATATCATTGATTTGATGGCAGACCAAGAAAATATCGAAAACTTAGGTGGAACGTTACGTCTAGGTCTTTACCCATGTAAAATTAAAAAAGGAACGAAAACAGCGGAAGCTTATGACGGAGCCGATGTAGTACAAGAACGTCACCGTCATCGTTATGAATTCAACAATAAATACCGTCAATTATTTGAAGAAAAAGGATTAGTATTCTCAGGTGTTTCTCCTGATAATCGTTTAGTGGAAATCGTGGAATTAACAGAGAAAAAATTCTTTGTTGGTTGTCAATTCCATCCAGAATTGATCTCAAGACCAAATCGCCCACAAAAATTGATCAAAGGATT
Source organism: Enterococcus hirae ATCC 9790 (assembly GCF_000271405.2). Lineage (NCBI taxonomy): Bacteria > Bacillati > Bacillota > Bacilli > Lactobacillales > Enterococcaceae > Enterococcus > Enterococcus hirae. The sequence goes on from NC_018081.1 coordinate 1,566,660, forward strand.
TGTCGGAGCTGCTTTGTCTGAACGTGAAGGAAAATAAGCGGGACAAATACGCTTTTAATGTTTCAGATGAATTTAGAGAAAACAGTTATAAATAAATTGTTATTGTTTGAACAATAAAAAACGATAAACTAGCCATTTTTGACTAAATCAGCCAACTGAAAACCTTATTTTTTGCAAAAAAGTTCTTGAAAATTTTCATTTTCATTGATTTTAGTAGAAAACTCTGAAAATGTTTGGTAAAATAGGTTCGTTGGTTAAGGATAGTCTTAACAAATTTAGTTTTACAAAACTTAGGAGGAATTTATTATGCCAGTAGTATCAGGAGCTGAATTTTTAAAAGCTGCTCGTAAAGGCGGTTACGCTGTCGGCGGATTCAATACAAATAACTTAGAATGGACTCAAGCAATCCTTGAAGCAGCTGAAGCAAAACAAGCACCAGTACTTATCCAAACTTCAATGGGTGCGGCTAAATACATGGGCGGCTACAAAGTTGCTAAAGATATTATTTGTGACTTAGTTGAATCAATGAACATCACTGTTCCTGTTGCCATCCACTTAGACCATGGTGACTATGATGCAGCTATGGAATGTATCGAAGTAGGCTATACTTCAGTTATGTTTGACGGTTCTCACTTACCATTTGAAGAAAACTTGAAATTAGCGAAAGAAGTTGTAGAAAAAGCTCACGCTAAAGGAATTTCTGTTGAATGTGAAGTTGGTTCAATCGGCGGAGAAGAAGATGGAATCATCGGTAACGGTGAATTAGCAGATATCGAAGAATGTAAACAAATGGTTGCTACAGGAATCGACTACCTAGCATGTGGTATCGGTAACATCCATGGTCAATATCCAGAAAACTGGAATGGTTTAGCATTTGATCATTTACAAGCAATCGCTGATGCTGTAGGTTCAGATATGCCTTTAGTATTACATGGTGGATCAGGTATTCCTCAAGAACAAATCCAAAAAGCAATTTCAATGGGTGTTTCTAAAGTAAACGTAAATACTGAATTCCAATTATCATTTGCTAAAGCTACTCGTGAATATATCGAAGCTGGCAAAGATAAAGAAGGAAAAGGTTTTGACCCTCGTAAATTGTTAGCACCAGGTAAAGCTGCAATCATTAAAGATGCAGAAGAACACATTGATTGGTTCGGTTCAGCTAACAAAGCTTAATTAATCGATTAAGAATGCCGTGAAACAGGTTCAACCTGTTTTGCGGTTTTTTTTTCGTAAATTGATAATCGTTCACTTTAATAAACATTCGTCCATCTTTTTTCAGAATAGACCTTTGATTTTTGAGGAAATAAAAAAGAATGGGAACTCGTTTCTTTATTTCATCTATGATAAAATACAAGCATGTGTAATAAAATTGAACAATAACAAGGTGGAAATCAATGAAAAAAATCATAATTGAAGGAAATCGTCCGTTAACTGGTGAAGTAACGATCAGTGGGGCTAAAAATAGTGCAGTGGCTTTGATTCCTGCAGCGATTTTAGCAGATTCTCCGGTTATTTTAGAAGGCGTACCTGATATTCAGGATGTTCATTCACTAATCGAAATTTTAGAAATCATGGGAGCAAAAATCCATTTTTCACAAAATATTTTAGAAATTGATCCCCGCGGTATCGTCTCTGTGCCCATGCCAAGTGGTAAGATCAATAGTCTACGTGCTTCCTATTATTTTATGGGGGCACTGCTTGGAAAATTTGGTGAGGCAGTGGTTGGTTTGCCAGGTGGGTGCTATCTAGGACCACGACCAATTGATTTACATGTCAAGGGTTTCGAAGCATTAGGTGCTTCAGTCAATAATGAACATGGTGCGATGTATTTACGGACCGACCAACAGGGATTACAGGGAAATCGGATTTTCATGGATGTCGTTTCAGTCGGTGCAACGATCAATGTGATGCTGGCTGCTATTAAAGCGAAAGGTCAGACAGTAATCGAAAATGCCGCTCGTGAACCAGAGATCATCGATGTTGCTACTTTGTTGAATAATATGGGTGCTAAAGTGCGAGGAGCAGGGACAGATGTGATCCGAATCGAAGGTGTAGACAAACTCCATGGTTGTCGCCATTTCATGATCCCTGATCGAATCGAAGCAGGGACTTATCTAGCGCTTGCTGCAGCAGCAGGAAATGGTGTTAAGATCAAAAATGTGATTTACGAACATTTAGAAAGTTTTATTGCTAAACTTCAAGAAATGGGCGTAAACATGACGATTAGAGAAGATGAGATTGAAGTGTTTCCGTCTAAAGTGTTAAAAGCGGTGAATGTGATGACTTATCCATATCCTGGGTTTGCAACAGACTTACAACAACCATTGACTCCCCTCTTATTAATGACCAAAGGAACAGCTGAAATCACAGATACGATTTATGCTAAACGTGTGAATCATGTGCCTGAATTAGCACGTATGGGTGCTGATATATCAGTTGAAGGGAATTTGATCATTACAAATGGACCAAATAAACTTCATGGAACAGAGGTAGTCGCTTCTGACCTTCGAGCAGGTGCTTGCTTAGTTATTGCAGGTCTCATGGCTGAAGGAACAACTACTATTTATAACGTAGAATATATTTTACGTGGTTATGATCATATTATTGAAAAATTGACGGCATTAGGTGCTGAAATCCAAATGGTGGAGGAAGTGGAAGCTGAATGAGTGATTATTTAACGATGGCGGAACTGGAAAATAAGACATTAAAAGAGGTCTACAGTTACGCAAAAGAATTTAAGATTCCTTATTATAGCAAAATGAATAAAAAAGAATTATCTTTAGCTGTGATTCGGGCGCAAGCAGAAAAACAAGGGTTTTATTATATGGAAGGAATCTTAGATATCGTTGGACAAGATGGGTATGGTTTTTTACGACCAATCAATTATGGGCCAAGTGTAGAAGATATCTATATCTCTGCTTCACAAATAAGACGGTTTAGTTTGCGAAATGGAGATAAAGTAGCAGGAAAGGCTCGCCCACCTAAAGAGTCAGAACGTTATTATGGATTGATGCACGTGGAAAGTGTAAATGGAAAAGACCCAGAAGAAGCCAAAGAACGTCCGCATTTTCCAGCATTGACACCTCTGTATCCTCAAGAACAGCTTAGGTTAGAAACAACCTCTCAAAGACTAGCAACAAGAATGATCGATATCTTCTCACCAGTAGGTTTTGGTCAACGTGGCTTGATTGTAGCACCTCCTAAAGCCGGAAAAACTTCTGTGTTAAAGGAAATCGCCAATGGAATCACTGAAAATCATCCAGAAGTAGAACTGATCGTTCTTCTGATCGATGAACGCCCAGAAGAAGTCACAGATTTGGAACGCAGCGTCAAAGGAGATGTCGTTTCATCTACTTTCGATTTACAACCACAAAATCATACAAGGGTATCTGAGTTGGTCCTGGAAAGAGCGATGCGTTTAGTCGAAGATAAACGAGATGTCGTGATCTTGATGGATAGTATTACCCGATTAGCTAGAGCTTACAATTTAGTCGTACCGCCAAGTGGTCGTACATTGAGCGGAGGAATCGATCCAGCCGCACTATATAAACCAAAAAAATTCTTCGGAGCAGCTAGAAATATCGAAGAAGGTGGAAGCTTGACGATCTTAGCAACTGCCTTAGTCGATACGGGTAGCCGAATGGATGATGTGATCTATGAAGAGTTTAAAGGAACAGGGAATTTAGAACTTCAACTGTCTCGTGAACTATCTGAGCGTCGTATCTTCCCTGCCATTGATATCAAGAAATCTGGTACGAGAAAAGAAGAGCTTCTAATGCCAGAAGATCAATTAGAAGAAATTTGGAAGTTACGAAAGAATATGGTCGGCGATTCATTGGAATACACCGAACAATTGATCCGTTTTTTAAGAAAAACCAAAAACAATCAACAATTTTTCAAAGAATTCCAAGATGTCTCGTTCGGTAAAAAAAATCAGACAAGAAATCTAAAAAGATAATTGCAACGTTGTTAGAAACATGTTAAGATGTTACTGTTGTATATCGACAAATCAACTCTGGTTCAGCAAATGGGTCAGGGCAAAGGAGCGAAAACGCATGAAAGAAAACATCCATCCAGATTACCATCCAGTAGTGTTCTTGGATTCAACAACTGGCTTTAAATTCTTGTCAGGTTCAACAAAAACTTCACAAGAAACAGTTGAATGGGAAGACGGTAATACATACCCAGTCATCCGTGTCGAAGTTACTTCTGACTCACATCCATTCTATACTGGACGTCAAAAATTCACACAAGCAGACGGACGTGTGGACCGTTTCAACAAAAAATACGGTCTCAAAGACGCAAACGCTGCAGAATAATCAAAACATTGTTCATACGATGTTTAGCAGACTATCTGATAAAGGTAGTCTGTTTTTTTGTGTTTTCTGTTTCTGATAATCAAAAAATGGTCACTAAAAATTTATCATACCATATTATTTAAAAGTCTGATTTTCATTATTTCCTTCTGTTGGAAAAAAACGACAACATTTATAAAATAATGCATGTTAATGTTATATTATAAATAAAAAATAACATCAAGAGGTGCTAATATGAGTAAGAAGAAAGCAATGATTTTGGGGTCTTTACTGTTCAGTATGGTTATTTTATCAAATGACCTAAATGTTGAGGCAACAGTAAATGAACCGACTATTGGGACGGAAGTCGTTCTTTCAGAGCGAAGTAATGAAAACGTTTCAACGGTTTTGAATGCTTATCAAAGTGAGGATGTTGAGAGTTATCGGGAAGAAATCGGGAATTGGTTTGGTCCTAGTAGCAATCAATCTACAGGGATCTATAAACGTAAAAATGATACGATCGAAATTTATGTAGATGAAACGGCGAACAACTACCGACGTATACGATTACCAGGGCTAGTCTGAAAGATTATCTCGAAGGGGCAACGAAAGGGAAACGACTAAATAGAGGAAGAAACGTCATTTCCGGTACTCAAGAAGGCGTGATCCATATCCAAAATGAATCCACTCGCATCACGCAACAAAAAACGAGAATTGAAATACGTGGTGGTATTACAATTCCACGTTTTATTCTAGGAAAAATGACCAATAAAGATTGGCAGAATGAAGTAAGAAATCATCCAAATGCACCTGCTTATGAATTGGTCAGTGATCGAGTTTTGGTTACAGGATCCGACAAAACAATTAATTATGTGAAGGACCCAACTAAAATTTTAACAACGAAAGAAAAAGTAATTGATCTTCACGATCAAACAGCCGGACTCGATAATAGCGCTACAATCCATCGTCAACCAACTGGCTTAGTTCAACATATGCGTGAAACGAGTGCCAGAGAAGATTATATGTACGCGTATGAACAACATACTGGTTTTAATTATGCAGATGGGATGAGAGTCTTGTTAGATCCAGACGGTTCCTCACAGTGGGGGATTTGGCATGAATTAGGTCATACCTATCAAATTGATGATATGGGTTGGGAGGATATGACCGAAGTGACCGTGAATATCTTTTCGATGCGGGTACAAAAAGCATTAGGGCAGCGTAGTCGTTTAGAAGAAGATCGCGTATATACGGATATTTTCAATTATTTGAATCGAAGTCAATCGAAAAATTTTGATAAACAAGATGAATTTGTTCGACTAGGAATGTTTTGGCAGCTGGAATTAGCATTTGGCAGCGACTTCTATCCTAAACTACATCAGTTATATCGTGAAGAAAGTCCACAGCTATGGACAGAACAAGACAAGCGACAACATTTTATCTTATCTGCTTCAAAGATCAGTAACAAAAATCTAACGCCATTTTTTGAAAAATGGGCTATCGAAGTTACTGCTGATACTAAAAAAGAATTAGCAAGACTACCAAAATTAACGAAGAAAATCTGGGAATATCGTGATGAAATGAAAGGTGATGTAGGAAATATTACCGATGATGATAATAACAATGGCAACACGGAAGATCCTTCAATTGAAACTTGGGATAAAGATAAAGTGTATGTTGCTGGGGATATTGTCATGTATAAAGGTGTAAAATATCGTGCAAAATGGTGGAATACCGATAAAGTTCCTGGAGAAACGATTGACTGGGAAAGAATTGATTGATCATCAATAAACACAACGTATTTTGATTGTAACGGTCAAAATACGTTGTGTTTTATTTATATAAGGAACGCCTGAAACACATGAATCTCTAATTTTGATGAACGCTATCGATCATTTTTTTGACTGATTTTTTTAAAATTTGATCCATTTTTCGTTATTCGTTCAAAGCATTGAATGGCTGAATTAGGGATGCTATACTTGCCACAGTTATTAGAAAGCGTTAACAAATAGTGAAAGGAGGCTATATGGAGTGGAGATTAGTCAACTGATTTCAGAAGAATTGATTCTTTTCGATGACTCAATTCGATCAAAAAAATCATTATTTGAATATATCGGTACTACACTTGAAACCACACATAGAGTAAAAAGTGCAAAAAAAATAATCAAAGCATTATTCAAAAGAGAAGAGGAAGTGCCTACAGGGATTGAAGCTGGATTTGGTATCCCACATGCTAAAAGCAAGGCTGTCATTACACCAACCATTTGTTTTGTTCGTAGCAGCCAGATTACAGAATATCTTGGCTTAGATGGGGAGCCAATTGCATATACTTTTGCAATCGTGGTTCCTGCAAACGCTGCTGACAGTCATCTTGAGATTCTCAGTGCGTTGTCAAGGCGATTAATTGATCCAAACTTTAGAAAACAAATCAAAGAAGCAAATTCAGCCTCAGAAATTATGACCGTTTTAAAAAATGAAGAAAAAGCAATCCGTTAAATGAATCATCGAATAATGTCACACGCATCAACTGAGACCGTTATTGAATAAGCAGATAGGGGAGAATAACGATGAAAATAATTGGTGTAACCGCATGTCCTACGGGAATTGCGCATACGTATATGTCCGCTGAGAAATTAGAAGGGACTGCTAAAAAACTAGGCCATGATGCAAAGTTTGAAACGCAAGGAATCAAAACGGAAAATAGGTTAACTACAAAAGAGATTGCTGAAGCAGATGCGATTATTCTAGCAGTTGATAAAGAAATTGATATGCAACGTTTTACGGGTAAAAGAATCAAAAAAGTTTCAACGAGTCGAGCAATTAAAGAACCAGAATTGGTAATTGATGAAGCATTAAAAGGGATCAATACGTTAGAAATTGCTCAATCAGTTGAACAAACAAAAGCCACGAAACAAAAAGCCACACTTTATAACCATTTTATGAGTGGTGTGAACTATATGTTACCGTTTGTGATTGCGGGCGGAATTATTATCGCATTAAGTTTTGCTTTTGGGATCACTGCAGCGGATCCTAAATCAGCTGACTATAATGTCCTAGCTGCCGCATTTTCTAGAATTGGTGGAGACACCGCTTTTGCCATGATGGTGCCAGCTTTAGGGGCAGGGATTGCGACCTCTATTGCGGGGAAAGCTGGCTTTGCACCTGGGATCGTGGCAGGGCTACTGGCATCTACTGGTGGTTCTGGATTTCTTGGAGGAATGATCGGGGGGCTGTTAGCAGGGTATGTGACAGATTTTCTGGCAAATAAAATTCCTGTAAAAAAAGGTATCTTAGCGATGTATCAATTGATCGTCGTTCCGTTAATATCTATCTTGATCATTGGTTTAGCAATGGTTTTTGTAATCGAACAACCCATTTCGTGGTTATTAGAAGTATTAACCAATTGGTTGAATAGTTTAGGTAATACTTCCGGATTAATGTTTGGCTTGATCATCGGCGTGATGATGGCAGCTGATATGGGAGGGCCGATCAATAAATCGATCTCAACTTTTTCCATTGGTTTGATGTCGGCCGGAGTCAATGCACCGATCGCAGCATGTATGGCAGCTGGAATGACCCCACCGCTGGGGATCGCCTTAGCCACACTGTTGTTCAAGAAAAAATTTACGAAAGAAGAACGGACTTCTGGTCAATCCTGTTGGGTGCTTGGTGCTTCTTATATTACAGAAGGAGCGATTCCCTTCGCAGTTTCAGATCCGATTCGAGTCATTCCGAGCTTGATTCTTGGCTCTGCTACTGCAGCGGGTATCTCAATGGCTGCCGGTGTCACATCCATTGCTCCTCATGGTGGGATTTGGGTCATGCTGATACCTAACGTGATCAATCACCTACCCATGTATTTGCTAGCGATTGGTGCTGGGACAGTAGTTACGGCTCTTTCACTTGGATTATTAAAGAAATCAAGCGAAGAACAAGTCGGAAATGAAGAAAAAATAGTGAAGCAAGAAAAAATAATAAATGAGGTGGAAGTGTAATGTTATATACAATGAAAGAGCTATTGAAAGTAGCTAAAGACAATCAATTTGCGGTTCCTGCTTTTAATATTTGTAGTTATGATATGTTAAAGGCAATCATGGAAGAAGTAGAACGGTTAAATGCACCAGTGATTTTAGAGATCCATCCCGATGAGATTGCTTACTTGAATGATGAATTTGTTGCTGCTGTTCGAGCTTATGCGCATAAAAGTAAAGTACCTGTAGTGATCCATCTTGACCATGGCGGTAAAGTAAGTGATGTGTTACGGGCTATCCGCAATGGCTATACCTCGGTTATGATTGATGCCTCCTTGCAATCCTTTGACGATAATATAAAGATAACTAAAGAAGTGGTGGCTCTAGCTCACGAGGTAGATGTGTCAGTCGAAGCAGAAATTGGTACGATTGGGAATAATGGGTCAGCAGAAGGTGGGTCAGCTAATATTATTTACACAGATCCTGAACAAGCAAAACAGTTTGTTGCAGAAACGAATATTGATACATTAGCTATCGCTATTGGAACAGCACATGGCTTATATCCTAAAGATAAAACACCAAAATTGAATATCGAGTTATTGAAAGAATTGAATGAGACCATCGATTTGCCATTTGTTTTACATGGTGGTTCAGGAAATCCGGATAAAGAAGTAAGCGAAGCAGTTAAATATGGTGTAGCTAAGGTCAACCTTAGTTCGGATCTTAAAAGTGTCTTTTTCGATGCATTAAGAGAAATCTTAAATGAAAACCCGGAAATGTATGAACCGAATATGATCTACCCTTATGCGAATCAAAAAGTACAGGAAGTAGTGAAACATAAAATGACGATCTTAAACACGATCGATCAAGCCAAGTGTTATAAATAAGACGAATTTCTCACCGTTTATTCGTTTTAGAGATACTAGAAGAGACCGAGACAAGTTTTGACACAGTCTCCAATGAAATCGAAATCGAGTGGTCATGAAAAAATGCTCAGTATTTCTAGGAATAAGCCAATGAATCGCTAACTTTAGTTGTTTCGGCTGATGTCCTATAGCGAAGCATTTTCATTCTAACCACTCGATTCTGTTTTTGGATGTAGGTGGAGGCATCTTTGTTTATGGTAAAATAAAGCGAAAGAGAAAGGAGTGGGGAAGATGTTAAGTGACGTAGAAGAGCGACAACAAACGATTGTCAATCATTTGAAAATCAACCAATTTGCCAGGATTACTGAATTGATCGATTTAGTAAATTACAGTGAAGCGACAGTGAAACGAGATCTTGTTGTCTTAGAACAAAGTGGTCTGATCCGCAGAGTCCGTGGTGGGGCTATGTTAGTAGATAATCAGAAAATCGATGTACCATATATGATGAAAATCACCCATTTAGAGGAAGAAAGTGAAAAACGTTATATTGCGGATATTGCAGCTAATTTGATCAAAGATGATATGGTTTTATTTTTAGACTCTAGTACAACTAGTTTGCATTTAGTTCGAAATTTAGGTCGATTTGAGGGGCTGCAAATCATTACGAATGGGGTCATTACTGCTGCTATGTTAAGTGAATTTACTTCAGCAAAAGTATCGATCGTCGGTGGTAAAATCGTTCAAAAACGAGCAACGATCAACGGAGCAAAAGCGTATAATGATATTTTGACTTATGCTGCTGACCTTGCAATCATCAGCTGTCGAGGATTTGATTTTAATCAAGGCGTGACGGAAACGCATGAAGGAGAAGCGTTAGTAAAAAGAGCGTTTCGTAAACAAGCCAATCATTTGATGGTGTTAGCTACACAAGATAAATTAGAACAACGCTTCATTCATCAAGCAATTGCTAGTCATGAAATCGATTATTTAGTGACCAGTCAGAAATTAACGAACGAACAATTGAAAAAAATCTATGAACACCACACAGAGTGTTTTTATTAATCAGAAAGACCAATAAAAGTGGATGTTCTCATAAAATTCATTCATTGATAACACCTATAATTTGTATCAAGAAAGCTATAGTTTGTTCATGTACACCCTTTTTAGTAAGCGCTATCATAAATTGTGGAAGATAATAATTGAGAAAGGAGTAACGAGTGAACAGTTGCAGCAAGCGATTAGATAAGAACAAATCATAGGAGGTAGCGATGAAGAAGTTAGAAGGTACTTTAGCTGGATTGTTGGTAACGGTGATGATGGGAATTGCTCTGAAAGAACCGGTCGTTTATGCACAAGTAGATGCCACAAATCCCGAGGTAAGGGTTTCGATGGATAATCAACCGGAGTCCTCTTACTGGTTCCCTGATGAATTGCTTAAATGGACGTTTGATCAGGATACAGATGCGAAATACAATGTTAGTGTTGAGCCTTTAGCCACACGAGTGGAGAAATCACACTTATTAAAATCGAATACTACCCAAAACGAAAAGATGAAGGTTGTCGCACTTTCGATCATGAATAATAGCACTAGTGGAAATGCACCAAGAGGGAGCAATCAGTTTGATGCAAATGTTTTTTCGAATTGGCAATATATTGATCAATTGGTTTATTGGGGAGGCTCAGCTGGCGAAGGTATCATTGTTCCGCCAAGCCCAGATGTTACCGATGCGGCGCATAAAAATGGTGTGCCTGTTTTAGGCACGATCTTTTTTCCACAAGGGGCCCATGGCGGAAAAATCGAATGGTTGAATACCTTTTTAGAAAAAGATGCTCAAGGTCATTTTCCAATCGTGGACAAGATGATCGAAGTCGCACAAAGATATGGGTTTGATGGATGGTTCATCAATCAAGAGACAGAAACCAATCTAACGAAAAAACACGCTGATTTAATGAAAGAACTGATTGTGGAATTTAAACAAAAATCAGCTGGAGCGTTAGAGGTTATGTGGTACGATTCCATGACGAATGACGGGAAAATGGATTGGCAGAATGCGTTAACTGATCAAAACCAAGATTATTTAGTGGATGCTAATTTGAATCCAGTAGCAGATAGCATGTTTTTGAATTTTTGGTGGAATACCTCTAGCTTAGCAGGCCAAGATCTATTGCGTAAATCAAAAGAAAAAGCAGAAAGTTTAGCCATTGATCCCTATGATTTATTTGCGGGAATCGATGTCCAAGAAAAAGGGTACGATACACCGGTCAGATGGGATTTGTTTACGGATAAGAAGGGAATACCCTATACTTCACTAGGGCTTTACGTCCCAAGTTGGACCTATTCTTCTTCCAATGACCCAATGGACTACCAACAAAAAGAAGAAAAATTCTGGATCAATGAACAAGGGGATCCTACTAAAAGTACACTACCAACCGGCACAAGTTGGCCTGGAATCTCTACTTTTTCGGTTGAACAAACCGCTATTACGCAATGGCCTTTTATCACCAATTTCAATGTTGGAAATGGTTACAGCTATTTTAGCAATGGGCAACAAGTTTCAACAAATGAATGGAATAATCGAAGTCTCCAAGATATCATGCCGACTTACCGCTATATTATCGAAGAAGGAGCTGGCAATAAATTAGCTGGTAGCGTGGACTATACTACTGCTTTTAATGGTGGGAGTTCTTTGGCTTTTAAAGGTAAGATGGCAGAAAAAGTAACAAGTAAGATCAAACTGTATCAAACAAAAGTCAAAGTCGAAAAAAACATGTCATTTACGACGACAGCCAAAGCATCTGATCGAACCACGTTGAAACTAGTGTTAGGTTTTGCTGATGGTACATTTGAAACGTTTAATGGCAATAAAAAAATAGGGAATGACTGGACAACGGTTTCTTATCCTTTGAATAAAGCAACTGGAAAAGAAGTAACGTCGATTGCCTATGAGGTAGCCTCAGCAAAAGCAAATGAGAATTATGAGTTATTCTTAGGTCAAATTTCTGCGACACCTAAAAAGGTGCTGAGTCCAACAGCGGTCAATGATGTTACGTTCGATGATTTGTCATTTGACGAAGAAGCAATGTTTGCCGGGATCAGATTATCTTGGACTAGTCCACAAGCAGATCGCATCAAACACTATGAAATTTACCGCGTTCTAGACGATGGAACACGTGTCTTTATCGGAGCCACACCTGCTGAGAATTATTTTATCAATGGCTTAGAACGTCAAAATGCAACAGCTACAGCTATCGAAGTTGTGCCAGTTGATATCTATGGCAACAAGGGTGAACCTTCCAGACCAAACAGTTTTGACTGGCCACCTGTTCAGTTACCACGTGCTTCCTTTACTGTCTCAAAAACTTTGGTAGCGCCAGGAGAACCGATCACTTTTACGAACACCTCTTCACGAAATACCCAAAGTTTAAAGTGGACATTCAAAGGTGCTGATGTAGAGTCAAGTACGGAAGAACAGCCTCGTGTCACTTATTCAAAAGAAGGAAGCTACGATGTAGAATTGACAGCGATCAATGAAGCAGGAGAAACGACAACTGAAATGAAAGGGATCGTTACGGTTACCAAGAATGCCCAAGCTGGTCTGAGTTTATTATCTAAAGGTGCCAAAGCAGAAGCCTCTTCATATGTGAATGAATCAGAGGCACCAAAGTTTGCTGTCGATGGTGATCTTGGAACAAAATGGTGTGCTGTAGGGAGTGCGCCACATACCATCACGGTTGATTTAGGAACAGCTAAATTGATCAGTGAAGTGCGCATGGCCCACGCTTCTGCAGGAGGAGAAAGTGTAGGCATGAATACCAAAGCTTATACTATAGAAGTGAGTGCAGACGGAGAAAATTTCCAAGAAGTTTCGCGAACAACTAATAATACGCAAGGTTCAACGCTAAATACCTTTGCAGCAACGACTGCCCGATTTGTGAGAGTCATCATCGATCAACCAACTCAAGGCGCAGATACAGCTGTCCGTCTTTATGAACTAGAAGTTTATGGGTTAGCAGAATAAAAGTTGAGTGATTGTTTCTGAACAAAAAGGAGTTTTGACAGAAGTATCTAATCATGAAAATAAGCCGAAGAATCCAAAAATAGTTTCTTCTATCTTTGGATTCTTCGGCCAATGTTTTGCTAGAGGTGAATACTTCAACACCTTTTATTCGTTTCTTGAATCAGTTTCAGTTCATCACTAATTCCATTCAAGTTTTGCTGAGTGGCTCTTTTTTTATTATAAACGATATAGAGAACTGTACAGATCAAAGGAATGATACCAGAAACAATGTATAATCCTCTAAATGACGTATAAGATTTCAATATTCCCATCAAGTAGGGGCCAACACCTAGACCTAGATCTAATCCGATGAAGTAAGTTGAAAGAGCGATACTGATACGGTGTTCTTTGACGATTTTCAAACAAACTGCTTGTCCGTTTGACATGAAAGTCCCGTAACCTAAACCAACGAGTGCGCCTGAAATAAGTAAGGTGATGCTGTTCGTTGTCGCACTTAGTAGAAACAAGCCAGCAGTCAAGAACAAATAGCTAGGATACATGACATACTGTTCGCCTTTAGCATCAAAAATACGTCCCGTCAATGGGCGAGTGAAGGTGATAACTAACGCATAGACCACAAAGAAAAAGGAGCCTGCAGCGACTAAATGAATGACTTTCGTATAAGAAGACAAGAAGGACAAAACACTTGAATAAGAAAGACCCATTAAAAAGGCGATTCCTGTAATGAACAATGCTTTTTTCTCAATGAATCCATGGATACTCCAAGATTGTAGTGATTTTCTTTGAGTATCAGATAAATCAATGTTTTTGACTGGGAACATCAGACAGGCAATCGTTACAAGAAAAACTAAAACGATAGAAAACCAAATAATAAAATGAAAATCAGTCAGATTAAGCAAGATCATTCCTAAAAAGGGTCCGATAGCAGCAGCTAAACTAGTACTTAAACCATAATAATTGATTCCTTCTCCTTTTTTTGATTCAGGAATATAGGCAGTGACGATCGCATTGGTTGCTGTCGAAACGGTCCCGTAGCCAAACCCATTTAAAAAACGTACCAGATATAATACGCCGATCGTTGGGGTGAAAAGATAGGCTAAAGTAGAGAGTAAATAAAAAATCGCTCCACCACGCAAAGTAAACTTGCGCCCAAATAATTCAAGTTGTTTACCCATAAATAAACGAGCCAAAAGTGTACCTATGATGTAGATACCAGAAGCAAAACCTGCTTGGCTCATACTAGCATGTAAATCATCTTGAGCAATAACGGCAATAATGACCATCAGTAAATAATAAATTAAATAGACAATGAAATTAATAAGAGTGATTCCGATAAAATGTTTATTGAATAATTTTTTTTCCATTTGCTTTGTGTTTACCCCTTAATCTGAATAAGCTTTTAATTTTTGGATTTGTACTTCAACATCGTGGTAATTTGATGGATAGCGATCGACCAATTGACGAATGAACAAGTCTCGAGTCGTCATAAATAATTCTAAAAATTCTTCTAATTCATTCGATGGTTTTTCATCGACTGCTTTGATCAATTCAATCGAATTTTGGTAAGCATCATTTAAGAAAACCAAAGAAGCTTTCATGTCAAATCTTGTTTGATAAGCTGTTTCAAGTCGATTAATAATTGTTTTCATCCAGTAGTTCATATTTTTTTCCTCAATTCTTTCATTTTTTTTTACATTCGCAGTATAACGAAACGAAAAGAAGAAAAAAATCACAGACATAATTTAAAATGGTACTTAACAAATGTTAATATCATTAGTAAAATACCTTTGGGCTTTAAAATACTTAGAAATCTTGTATTATTTTTTTAGATAAATGTTTGGATGGGGGAGCATGATTGGACAGCAGAGTGCTAAAGGAATATTTAGAGAAAAATCAATTTCCAATTGTACGAAAAAGATATCATAAGTATCTAACTTTTGAAGGAGTGGAGGATTGTTACACGTATATTTTAAAAGAAGGCACGGTCAAAGCAAGTGTCATCTCAAATGATGGTCGTGAGTTCAACTTGAGGTATATTAAAGATCTAGAGATTGTTTCACTTTTAAAAGATGAATATTCGCAGTTTATTGATTCGCCGTACAATATTCGGATTGAATCTGAATATGCAGAATTTTATCGAATCAATCGAGTGAAATTTTGGGAACATATCAATGAAGATCCAAAGATGCAACATTATGTAAAAGAGTATTATCGTTATCGTTTACTGTATTCCATGAAAAAAATGCAACAAATGCTTTTAAATGGGAAATTAGGTGCCGTATGTACGCAACTTTACGAGTTATATGATTTATTTGGGGTTCGGACCGAAGAAGGCATGATGATCGATTTTGTGATCACTAATGAAGAAATCGCCAAGTTTTGCGGAATCTCTACCGCTAGTAGTGTGAGTAGGATCTTAAAACAACTGAAGGAAAATGGGATAATCACCGTTAAAGATCATCGGATCATTATCACCAATATGGATTTATTAGAAGACAATATTATCTTTTAAACAGGATCAGTGGAAAACATAAGATGCTTCCTTCATGTAGTTGTATCAGCTTTAGCTGACGACAATGCATGAAGGAAGCATCTTAATTTACGGATGAACGTTTCTATTTTAGTGCTTTAAAAGCTTCGGCCTCCGCCACCGAAAGTCCCGCCACCGCTGGAATGTGTCGTACTTCCGCCACCACCGCTACCAGGAGGTGGACTTTTTGGAATCCTGCGTGTAGTGACAAAGGAGTTGGTTAAGCGATCTGTTTTATCCGTTAATTTTACGTTTGATTTTTCTCTAAATGGGTATTTATAAGTTCCTGATTTCAACTGATACCTCGAAACTGTTACAAAGTAGAATACGAGGCTCAATGCCAGGGCTAAGATGATAGAAATCACTATTTCAGTCGTCGTCAACACTTTATACCGCGTGATCTTACCAGTCTCTTCATCAATTTGATAATGTCCTCCAGGAACTCCAGCTTCTACATATTCTGAAGTTTTAGTCAAATAGGCTTGAGCTGCTGCAAAATAAGCCGAATTCGTCATTTGGTCGTAGACATCATCTAACGTGTCATTGATCCGAGCATCATCAAGATAATCGATCATATTACCAGAAGTTGAAATGTAAATCTCACGTTGTCCCATATCTAACAACAGAACAGCCCCATTTTGATCATTACCGATCGCATTTCTTAAGTAATCATCTGCAAACGTTCGAGGTTCTTCTGAGTTGGAAGTCGTCGTTACGATAAAGATTTGTCCTTTGATCTTCTCATTGATAGGCTGGATTTGTTGCTCTAAAGATTGGATCTGCTCTTGCGTGAACAAACCAGCTTCATCGTTCACTGCGGGTGTAGCAGCGTCAACGGAAGAACTCCAAAAGAAACCGAATAGGACTAGAAAGAAAAGCAAAATTCTTTTTTTCATATCAAGTATCCTCCAATCATAAAGAGGATCGCCAATACAGCAAAGATTCCAAAAGCCGTCAAGCCCAGTTTTTTATGACTGATGGGTAAAACACCGCTGACTTTACCTGTTTGACCATTCATGGCGTAATAATAGACTTTCTTATTGGCATCACTACTGCGATAAGTGACTAACCATACCGGTAAAAGAACATATTCATTATTCTCACTAGTGATATCTGTCGAAGTCCGAACATTGGTCAATGTGGTATAACCATTTGCGGTGTCACGTAACAATTTCTCGGAGTAATCTTGCAGTTCATCTTGCACTTGTGATTTGATTGCTTCATATTCGATATCTCGTTTTTCTGCTTGAAACCCTGCCAGATACTGACTTTTGAAGTCAATTGCCTTGTTCAAAGGAAACGGTTGGACTGCTTCCACCATTTTTTGTTGGGTATTCTTGGACAATGCATTTTTTACTAGTTCTTTAAAGGAAAGTGAGCCTTCTCGATGAACAGCAAACTGTTTGGTTTCTGTATACTCGATGTCACCCACTCGCCAAATACGAATCACTGTTCCGGTCGCTTGCATAGAGCCGTCAACGGTTGCATCCGTTGTCCAATAAGGAAAATAAACGCCAGTTAGTTTGTCGATTTGGTCTTTGTTGAAAAATTCTTTGGGTACAAACCATTTTTTCTTTGTCCAAGCTAAGAATTTTTCGACCGCCTCTTCTTTTTCGACTGCAAACGGTAAGACTTTATTTGGCAGTAATTTTCCACTTAACCGTCCGGATAAAACAACTGGATTGTGACAATAGTAGCAGTAAGTAGCAGCCGTTGTTGCATCGGTCACGATCTCTGCTCCACAGCTTGGGCAAAGAAATAGTTCCATCGTTGCTTCTGTTTCTTCTTCCACTGATTCAGCTGGTGTTGCTTGATCGCTAGGATCAGAAAAACCACCAGCTTCTTCAAACGCTTTTCGTTCTGCTTCATCCATCTGCTCCAACTGTTCATCTGCAGTAAAAGTAAAATCTTTTTCAGAATCTTGTTGGGAAGGCGGTTGATCTTCTGAGTGAATCCCTCGGGCTGCTTTTTGTTCTTGTTCGTACTGACTGACTTCTTCCTCAGTGTAAACATTTAAACAATAGTCACAGTGGAATTTTTGATCTTTTGGATCAAACGTGAGAGGACCCCCACAGTTTGGGCATTTATGTGTAAGAACGTCCATTCTATCCACACCTTTCTAAAACTTAGTCGAGTGGGATTCCTTTGAATGGTTTTCCACAATTTGGACAAAACTTAGGGATACCATTTGAAAGATCGACCACTTCGTTACATTCACTACATTTCATTTGTAACTTTGGTTGGACATTTGCAACTGGCTTGGCTGCCCCACAGTTAGAACAGAATTTTCCCGTATTTTCAGTTCCGCAGACTGGACATGTCCAAGTATCATTGCTCCCTTGAGCGGTTTGTTGGTTTTGTTTTTCAGCTTGTTGTTTGATTTGTTCCTGGTTATTTTGTGCTGCTTGTGAAAGGTAAGAACCATTAGCATTCATTCCCATTCCCATGCCCATAAAGCCAGTCATCGCCCCGGCATCATTTTTACCAGCTGCTTCCATCCCACGAGCAATCGAACCTTGAACATAGCCTTCACGGACACTTGGATCTCCCAACATCGCACCTTCATTACGCATATTGATCAATTTCACTGAATCATCTGTGTAAGAAATACTTGCTACTGCGACAGAAACGATTTCCATACCACGTAATTCATTCCAAGATTCATCTAAAACATTGCCCATGTATTTACTTAATTCTAAGCTTTTTGATGGAACATAAGAAATGCGCTGACCATCAGCAGACATTTGGTTGATTGCAGCTTGAAGAGCTGTTAAAAATTCTGCCAGATACTGCTCATTAATATCTGAGATTTCTACTTGCGTTTTGTTTTTAGGAATAGCGTTGGTATAAAACAAAATTGGATCAGTAATATGGATCGAATAAGTACCATGAGCTCGTAAGAACAATTCAGCATTGTAAAAATTGTCAAAATAGTTCAGCGGCGCACTGGTACCAAACTTGATTCCTTTGATTTCTTGAAGATTGATATAAAAGACTTGTTGCTTTTGAGGTGTCACGCCACCGAATTTAAAACGTTCAAAAGTTTCTGCGATCGCACCTTTCAATGAACCATTGAACATGGAAGGAGCAGAGTCATTTTTGATCGTGTAGTAGCCTTCTTCAGCAGTATAATCAATGATTTTACCACCATCTACAAGGAGCATCATCATATTCGGATAGACATGGACAACGGTTCCGTCAGTTAGAACATCCTCTGTTCCTTTACGATTGGAGCCACGTTTATCATCTTTACGTACTTTCACACCTTTTGTCATAACTGTTGTATCGCTCATATCCGCTGGTTCGATTACTTCGATCCATTGATCTGCTAATCCACCGCCGATCATGCTTGTTGCTGCTTTGATAAGACCCATAAAAAATTCCTCCCTTTATGAATGTTGATTGTTAAATGAATGACTCTATTATACCATAGGAGCAATAAAAAACTCTCAGACGGAAGATGGATATTAGCTGTTTAGCTGATTTTCTTTCAGTTGAAAAAAACAAGGAAGATCGAGAAAGCTGTTTGTGAGTATTTATTTGAAAGAATCGGGGAATACACAAGTAACTACAAACGACAAATCATGATTCTTCTCATAACTATAGTAGTTTTTTTTAGCAAAATCACGTATAATAAAAGATAGTGAATTTTTCAAAAAAGGGGGATCTTCATGGCATATCAAGCACTCTATCGTGTCTGGCGTTCACAGCGTTTCGAAGACATCGTCGGGCAAAAAGCGGTGACACAGACGTTGAAAAATGCTATCGTTTCCCATAAAACTTCTCATGCTTATCTATTTACAGGACCACGAGGAACTGGTAAAACGAGTGCAGCTAAAATTTTTGCAAAAGCTATCAACTGTCCGAATAGTCAAGATGGAGAACCTTGTAATCATTGTGAAATGTGTCAGTCGATTACAGCGGGAACACAAGAAGACGTGATTGAAATCGACGCAGCAAGTAATAACGGAGTCGAAGAAATACGTTTTATTCGAGATCGAGCGAACTACGCACCGACAAAAGCAACTTATAAAATCTATATCATAGATGAAGTGCATATGCTTTCTACCGGAGCGTTCAATGCATTGTTGAAAACTTTAGAAGAACCTAAAGAAAATGTTATTTTTATTTTAGCAACAACCGAGCCACATAAGATACCAGCAACGATCATTTCCAGAACACAACGCTTTGATTTCAAACGAATCAATGCAGCAGATATCGTTGAGCATTTGGCATACATTTTAAAGCAATCAGACGTACAATATGAAGAACCAGCACTAGGGGTTATTGCTCGAGCAGCAGAAGGCGGGATGCGTGATGCGCTAAGTATCATGGACCAAGCGATTTCTTTTAGTAATGGGATCGTAACTGTGGATGATGCGATGCAAGTTACCGGTAGTCTAACCAACGAGATGATGGATGAATTTTTAGGCGCTTGTGTGAATAATGAAGTGCCCAAAGCGTTAGAATCATTAACAGATATCTTAGCTGCTGGTAAGGAAGCACGGCGCTTTTTAGAAGATCTTTTACAGTATTGTCGTGACTTACTGATGTACCAACAAGCACCAAACCTCGTAGCAGAACGAACAACTTCACTTCGAGAACCATTTGTCGAACTAGCAAAAGAAGTACCTGCACCTCGACTTTTTCAGATGATCCATATTTTGAGTGAAACACAAAATGAGATTCGTTTTACTAATAGTGCTACGATCTATCTGGAAGTAGCAACCGTCAAGCTAGCTCAAGCTTCTGGTTCAGCTGCTCCTTCAAGTAGTAACCAAGCAAGTGAAGTAGACAGTCAGTTAATTAATCAGCTACAAGCAGAGATCAAAGAGCTGAAAAAAGCGATCAATGAGATCAAAACGAATGGGGGAACCCCTTCAACTACTGCCAAGCAAACACAAGCTCCTGTTCAAAAGAAACAAGCAAGTACGTATCGGATACCAACTGAACGAGTGTATCAGGTTCTAAGAGAAGCGACCAGAAAGCATTTGAATGAAGTCAAAGAAGTCTGGGACGATTTGTTGATGAGTTTGTCTGTGACACAACGAGCGATGCTTAAAGCAAGTGAACCAGTTGCGGCTAGTCCTAATGGGTTAGTCATTGCGTTTGATTACGAGATCGTTTGTCAACGAGCTGCTAACGACGAAGAATTACAGTTGGCGATCCATAATAATTTAAGTCGAATGATCAAAGACTATGCACCAGATTCAGTCTATATCACGAGAGAAAGCTGGCCAACGATCCGCAAAGACTATTTAGTCCAAGCAAAAGACGGGAGTAATGATGATTCTTTTGCTCCGGAAGATTCAGATGAAGAGATCGAACTGATCCCTCAACAAGCACCAAGTGAAGAAACGATCGTCACGAAAGCCGAAGAAATCTTTGGCACAGATGTTGTGACAATCATTGATGATTAAATAAAAAAGGAGAATGATCAATTATGATGCGCGGAATGGGAAACATGCAAGGGATGATGAAACAAGTCCAAAAAATGCAAAAAGAGATGGTTCAAGCACAAGAACAATTGAACGAAACAGAATTTACTGGTGTAGCAACCAATGAGTTAGTGAAAGTTATTTTTACAGGTGATCGTCGGATGAAAGACATCCAAATCAGTGAAGGTGTCGTGGATCCTGAAGATACAGAAATGTTGCAAGACCTGTTGATGATGGCTGTCAATGATGCTTTGACAAAAATCGATGCAGAATCTGAAAAAACAATGGGAAAATATACTAAGGGGTTACCCTTCTAATTTTTCCTAAAGGGGTAATGAAAATGCAATATCCAGAACCAATTGCTAAATTGATCGATAGTTACATGAGACTGCCAGGGATCGGTCAGAAAACAGCCACAAGATTAGCTTTCTACACGATCGATATGAAAGATGAAATCGTGAATGAATTTGCTAAATCGTTGTTAAGTGTCAAACGAGATCTTCATTTTTGTAGTGTTTGCGGCAACATCACAGAAGAAGACCCATGTGAGATTTGTAAAGATCCTTCAAGAGACCGGGGGGTTATCTTAGTTGTCGAAGAACCAAAAGACGTGATGGCGTTAGAAAAAATGCGGGAATATCGTGGGCTTTATCATGTTCTACATGGGGTTCTTTCTCCAATGGAAGGGACTGGACCTGAAGATATCAACATTTCTTCGTTACTTGAACGCCTACATGATGATCAAGTGAAAGAAGTGATCATTGCAACAAATGCAACCACTGAAGGAGAAGCTACTGCCATGTATCTTTCACGATTGATCAAACCGGCTGGTATCAAAGTCACTCGATTGGCCCACGGCTTATCCGTTGGTTCGGATATCGAATATGCTGATGAAGTGACCCTGTTAAAAGCGGTAGAAGGCAGACGCGAGTTATAAATTTTCTATAAAAAAGAATTTCGGCTACAATAAAGAAGTAACGCAAGAGATGGGGGCAAAAATGTGAACGGACTATTTATTACGATCGAGGGACCAGATGGAGCTGGGAAAACCAGTATTCTAAATGAGTTATTCCCTCTTTTGAAAAAAGTAGCAAAAACAAAGATCATTCAAACAAGAGAACCAGGTGGGATCCCGATTGCCGAAGAGATTCGGGCAGTTATCCTTGATCCTAAAAATGATCGGATGGATGAACGGACAGAAGCTTTGCTATATGCTGCGGCTAGAAGACAGCATTTGGTCGAGAAAGTCCTACCTGCTTTATCAGAAGGAAGCATTGTTTTATGTGATCGATTTGTAGACAGCTCATTGGCTTATCAAGGGGCGGGACGTAGAATCGGTGTTTCTGAGATTGCCCGCTTGAATGAATTTGCTACAGAAGGTACGACACCTGACTTTACCCTTTATCTCGATATTGATTCAGATACTGGATTGCATCGCATTAAAGAGAACCGAAGAGGTCAAATCGATCGATTAGATTCAGAAGGATTGGAATTTCATCAACGAGTACGTCATGCGTATTTAAAAATAGCTGAAGAGAATCCTGAACGTATTTATAAAATTGATGCAAGAAAGAGTTTTGAAGAGGTACTTCAAACAAGTTACAGAGCCATTGTTGAACAATATCCACAATTTTTTGAAAACTAGGAAGGTGACTGTATATGAAAATTATTTTAGCAATTATTCAAGACAAAGACAGTAATCGTTTATCCAATGAATTGATTGATGCCAATATCCGTGCAACAAAATTATCTTCAACTGGTGGCTTTTTGAAAGCTGGCAACAGTACATTTATTGTTGGGATTGAAGACGAACGTGTAGAAGAAGCATTAGAAATCATCAAAAAAACTTGTGAATCAAGAAAACAATTTGTTTCAACACCTGTCACGTTGGATATCTCTATGGACGGTGGAGTTCCTTATCCAGTAGAAGTTGAAGTCGGTGGAGCAACCGTCTTTGTGTTACCAGTTGAAGGATTTCATCAATTTTAGGAGGCGCCATGGATCAAGAATTTACGCTGGATCAAATGCAACCTATCGTGTATCAACAGCTTCAACGAAGTTTTGAGCATGGGCGCCTCGCTCATGCTTATCTTTTTGAAGGCGAAAAAGGAACGGGAAAACACGAAATGGGGATTTGGTTAGCACAACACCTGTTTTGTACGAATCTGCAGGAACAACTTCCTTGTGGAGTATGCAATAATTGTCAACGAATCCAAAACCAAGAACATCCAGACGTTTTAACGATCGTACCAGAAGGGCAAACGATCAAAGTCGATCAAATTAGACGTTTACAAACCGAATTTAGTCGTAGTGGTTATGAATCTCGGAAGAAAGTTTTCCTTATTCAAGAAGCAGAAAAGATGAATGCAAGTGCAGCAAATAGTTTGCTTAAGTTTTTAGAAGAACCACCAGGCGATTTTCTAGCGATCTTAGAAACAGATTCGATTGGGCGAATCCTACCAACGATTCAATCACGCTGCCAAATCTTGCATTTTCAGGAGCTGGCTAAAGATGCGTTGATTTATAAATTACAACAAGCACAGATTCCTTTAGAAAAAGCGAAACTTTTGACTTTCTTGACGAACAGTTTCACAAAAGCAGTTGAAATATCGCAAAATGAATGGTTTAATGATGCTAAGGATTCGATTCAACAGTGGTTTGTGTATTTGCAAAAAAATGATACACAAGCATTCATTTATGTTCAAAAAAAGTTAATAAAGACTTTTAAAGAAAAATCGCAACAATTTACTGGTTTATCGATCTTAATGTTTTATTATCAAGAAGCTTTACAACAAGCTTTAATAGCAGAAAATCTTAGAAAAGTAACACGTATTAATCAGACGATTGAGCGTATTTTATTAGCGGAACAGAAATTAAGAAGCAATGTCAGCTTCCAAGCAGTAGCGGAACAGTTTGTTTTACAAACAATTACTGGCTGAGACAGCAGGAAAAATGAGGGTCAAGGGGGATGGAAATGGTCGAAGTAGTAGGTGTCCGTTATAAAGAAGCAGGTCCTATCTATTATTTTAAACCTGGTCAATTAACGTATGAATACAACGAGAAAGTAATCGTTGAAACTCAAAAAAACTTACATATTGCAACTGTCGCCATTCCTAAAGCAGAACTTGATCCGGAAGAATTGCCTGAGCAAATCAGTTCAATTTTGCATAAAGCGACACAAGCAGAACTCGAAAAAGAACAAAAAAATAAAGAAGATGCAGAACAAGCCAGGCTGATTGCGAAAGAAAAAGTCAAAAAACATGGGTTAGAAATGAAGATCATTCATGTAGAATATACGTTAGATCGTAGTAAACTCATTTTTTCATTCACAGCAGATGGACGAATTGATTTTCGGGAATTAGTCAAAGACTTAGCTGCCGTGTTTCGCACTAGGATTGAACTTCAACAAATCGGAGTACGAGATGAAGCAAAATTGCTAGGTGGAATTGGCCCATGTGGACGGCCTTTATGCTGTGCTTCTTTTTTAGGAGATTTTGTCCCAGTTTCAATCAAAATGGCAAAAAATCAAAATTTGTCCTTAAACCCGACTAAGATATCTGGGTTGTGTGGACGTTTGATGTGTTGCTTGCAATATGAAAATGAAGAATATGAATTAGCAAAAAAAGCACTTCCAGATTTTGGAACAGTGGTTAACACTCCTGATGGTAAAGGGAAAGTTGTCGGCTTGAACTTACTTAATCGACTAGTAAATGTTCGATTAACAGGTCGGGAAAATCCAATCGAATATGAATGGGATGAATTGAAAAACTTCATCCAGGTAGGTGAGATAAATGGATAAGAGATCATTATATGATGGCTTGAACCAATTAGAATCAGAGCTAAGAAATACATTAACTGAATTGGTGGAAATGAAGCAAGCATTACATGAGATCGTTGAAAAAAATACAACGTTGGAAATGGAAAATCAACGTTTAAGAGAGCATTTACGGGAATTAAATCAAGTACAAACACCAGCAGATAATGTGAAACAAGAACTTTCAAAATCTCGTATGAACTTAGAAAAGATTTATGAAGAAGGCTTTCATGTTTGTTATGATCTCTATGGCTCAAGACGTGAGAATGACGAACCTTGTGCCTTTTGTTTAGAAGTCATCTATCGAGAAAGCGGACGGTAAACAAAGAGATTTGAAACAAGCCTGATATTGCTTATTTTTAGCGATCAATAAACGGCACTCACAGTATCACTTCTACGGAATTAAGTCCGAAAATAAAAAATAAGAAATGCTATTTTTCAATGTTTCGCCCTTAATTCTTAAAGGAGGCCGTGTTGTTCACGACCTCTTATATGGCGTTCAAAGCATTGCTTCTGCGGAATTAAGCTCAAAAAATTAAAAATATGAAAAGCTATTTTCAATTTTTCGTTCTTAATTCTTGAAGCAGCCCATGCTTTTCACGACCTTTACACGGCGTTCAAACATCAGCTCCTTGAAATAAGCCTGAATTTTTCAAAACATGAGAAGCTGTTTCAAAAAATTCTTTCTTATTGTCATCGGAGCTACCCGATGTTTTCACGACCTCTTACACAGGAGAATAAATCATGCTTAATCAAAAAAGTTTTAAAGGACATCATGAAACTGGCTCGCTTTATTTAGTACCGACTCCGATTGGCAATTTAGAAGATATGACTTATCGTAGTGTACGGATATTACAAGAAGTAGACTTGATTGCCAGTGAGGATACACGAAATACCCAAAAATTACTGAATCATTTTGAGATTCAGACACCGCAAAAAAGTTTACATGAACACAACTATAAGGAACGAATTCCGCAATTGATCGCTGAGTTGATGTCTGGTCGCTCGATTGCACAGGTAAGTGATGCTGGGATGCCTTCTATTAGCGATCCAGGACATGAGCTGGTACTTGCTTGCATCCAAGCGGGGATTCCAGTAGTCGCTATTCCAGGACCAACTGCTGGGATGACTGCGTTGATTGCTTCAGGCTTGTTACCTCAGCCATTTTTATTTTATGGTTTTTTAGGAAGAAAGAAAAAAGAACAACAAACAACGTTAGAAACATTGAAAGAATACACAGCTACATTGATTTTTTACGAATCTCCTTATCGGATCAGTGCAACTTTAACGAATATGTTGACTGTTTTTGGTAACCGTCAAGTTGTTTTGTGTCGAGAATTAACAAAAATCCATGAAGAATATTTACGTGGAAGTATTGAAGAGTTATTAGACTACATTGAAGAACACCCTGTAAAGGGAGAATGCTGTTTATTGGTTGAAGGAAATACTGGAAGTGAAGAGCCACAAACACAAATTGAAGGATCATTGAAAGAACAAGTCGAACAGTTGATTGCTCTTGGGGAAAAAACAAATGCAGCTATTAAAGCTGTTGCTGTAAAAAACGGACTCAAAAAGCAAGAAGTATATCGACAATTTCACGACTTGGACTAGTTGTATCGAAAAAGATATTTTTTGAAGGAAAGTTATGTCCGAATTGCATAGGAAAGAACGTTTCTTTCTTGGTAATGACCATTTGATTTCAATGAAAAATTGAACTGATTTGAGACTTTTTCTAACGATTATCGAGGTGATCAATGTGAAAACATATGTAGGTTTACTTGATAAGATCAGAGTGATAAAGACGCAACCATTGCTTGTTCGGTTTACATTGGAAACCATTCATCAGCCACTTAATTGTATTGTTGCAAATGTCGAGATTGCGGATAAGTTGATGATGATGGAAGAAAGAAAATATAACATTGCTGTTACAGGACACTTGAATCGACGTAATCAGCTAGTTGTTGAGAGTTTGCAAGTGAGAAATCCAGATCAATATACACGAAATCTCAAAATCTAGAGTGAGTGCGAGAAGTACTATGAAATTAGTGCGGTGCAATGTTACCCGCAGATTTCAAATATTAAAACACCATGGAGATTGAATGAAGTTCAACCTCTATGGTGTTTTTACGTAATGTCAACTACATAGCTAAATAAACCATAGTGAAAAAAATACTAGAACGAATTTCCAAAATTTCGCCCATAGTAAGATGAAGGGAACTTAAGCAAATCTAAGTAAACCTAAGAGGTATTTTATCCTATCTAAAGGTTAGCGCGCATTAATTATCTTCATATGGCTATAGTATAGGTTAAGACAACGATTACTGAAACAATTCTTCATAGCTGATCGTTTCATCAGAGTTATTTAACTGATCCAGCAACGTTTCTAGTTTCGCAAAATTGATAAAGCGTGCTTGTCGTTCGACTTCTTTATTTTTATGGTAGATCAAAATAACAGGAGCAGTCAATATTTGAAAGGCGCTAGCTACTTCAGGTGTTTCCACAGCATCTAAATGAAAACTAGGAAAATCATACTGATCCAATAATTTCTTCAAACGAGGAAGAACAGCATGACATACGCTGCAATTTGGCATAGATAAGTAAAGAACTACCGTTTCATCTTGTGCTAATGACTGATGTACTTCTGATAGATTCGTGGTTTTTTTCATATAAAAAACGTCCTTCCTAATCAAAACAGCCTTTCACAATAAACGTTGTGAAAGATTTCGTGAACCCATTTAATCACAATAAGAAAAAAAGTCAATTAACTTGTCTTATTTTTATCAAATAAAAGATAAGAGATAGGTAAGAAATAGAAGTAATCTTGTTTTTTTTAGCGAAAAGCGTATATTATTCTGGCAAATGATGTTTATAGTAAGGAGCGAAAAAATGTTTTCTTTTATACCAAATTCGGTATTGCAGATGAGTACGATTTTTCTATCAATCGTTATTGAAGCTTTACCATTTGTTCTATTAGGCTGTCTCATCTCTGGGGCACTACAAGTCTTTTTAACACCTGAGCGAGTCAAACGCTGGTTACCAGACAATCGCTTTTTATCCATTTTGACTGGTTCTGTTTTAGGATTTTTCTTTCCATCCTGTGAATGTGGGATCGTACCGATCGTTCATCAGTTTGTCAAAAAAGGAGTTCCTGTGCATACCGCTTTTGCATTTATGTTAACAGCACCTATTATCAATCCAATCGTCATTTTTTCTACTTTTATTGCATTTGGGAACTCTTGGGAAATGGCCGGTTGGCGAATGGTTGGAAGCTTTGTGGTAGCGTTGATCATTGGTATCTGGCTCGCTTATTTTCAAAAAGAAAGTGTATTGAAAACGAAGATCCAACAAACAATCGATCATAACCATCATCACAACCATCATCATGACCACACCCATGGTACCAATAAACACGAGGAGGTCAAAATTGGGAGAATCAAGCAACTTAGTCAGCAAACAGGTCATGTCCTCACACATTCGATCGATGAATTTTTTGATACGGGTCGGTATCTGATTGTCGGTGGTCTGATTGCCGCTAGTATGCAAACTTACTTGCCAACTCGTGTCATGTTGACACTGGGCTCAACCAAACTACTAGCAATTATTATTATGCTTCTTCTAGCTTTTACGATGTCCCTATGCTCGGAAGCAGATGCGTTCATCGGGTCCTCCTTACTCAGCCTTTTTGGTACAGCTCCTGTGGTGGCATTCTTAGTATTTGGACCAATGGTGGATATCAAAAACCTTTTGATGATGAAACGCTATTTTAATGGTCGCTTTATTTTGATGCTCATTGGTTTGATAGCCGTTAGTGTGATTGGTTTTACATTATTTATCTAGGAGGAGCAGTATGATACGATTTTTGATATTATCTGGTTATTTTGAGCTAATGATGTATTTACAAGTATCTGGGAAATTAGATCAGTACATCAATGTTCATTATCGTTATTTGGCTATTTTATCGATGATTTTATCTGCTTTACTTGCATTGGTCCAATTGTATATTTGGGTCAAGAGTGATTCAGTAAAAGGGAAAAAACAGGTAGATGAAGAAGTACACCATCACCACGATCATGATCACGATCACGGGTTAACCAAACCCTCACAACGAGTGATCGCTTATGTTCTGTTGGCTTTACCTGTTATTGTCGGTACTTTATTTCCAACAGTCAGTTTAGATACGACGATTGTGGAAGCAAAAGGATTCAATTTTCCAATAAGTAAGGAGTCGGTTGGAGACCCTGAAATGCAGACACAATATTTAAAGCCTGATACGAGCATTTATTTTAACAAGTCTGACTATTTGGATCAGATGAAAAAATTAAAAGAAAAATATGATGACAAACAGCTTATTAAGATCACTGATGAGAATTACTTGGAAGTCATGGAATTGATTTATAATTACCCAAGTGAATTTATTGGGAAAAAAATCTCTTATGAAGGCTTTGTGTATAAAACGCCAGATGGGGAAAAAGAAGATAATTTCTTATTCCGTTTTGGAATCATCCATTGCGTTGCTGACTCAGGTGTATTCGGTCTATTGACACATATGCCGGAAGGAACGAATGTCAAAAACGATGAGTGGTATAAAGTAGAAGGCACCATCCAATCTGACTATTATGAACCCTTCAAACGGGACATTCCAGTTGTAGAGGTCAATACTCTAACCAAAATCGAGGCGCCCAAAAATCAATATGTGTATCGGTCATTTTAAAGCAAAGACTAAAATTATTAGTGACAAAAACAACTGATGTGACAATAAAAAACCAAAGTACTTGAAAATAGCTTGTAGCTTGCCTATTTTCTAGATTACTTTGGTTTTTTATTCATGGCATGATTATTTTTGCCGTTACTTTTTCATTTATGAACGTTTTTAGTTGTTCTTTTTTTCGTTTCAAAAAAATGGCTTCTCGTTTTAATTTGAAGTTTCGGATATTGTGGTTGAAGACCTCTGATAAAACGAGTCCTAAAGCAATAGCACCAGCAATCATGATCGCTTGAACTGTATAACTTGCAGCTGCCTGATACGAGCCAGTTACTAGATTTCTCACTGCTTGATAAGCCAGACCTCCAGGAACTAGTGGTACCATGCCAGGGATATTAAAGATGGTTACAGGCATTTTTAATCGTTTAGAAAAAAGATCACTGATAAATGCAACACCTAAAGAACCCAGTAACGAACCAAAAGCCGGCGTACCACCTAAGTCCACACATACCCAATAGATCATCCAGCCAAAGGCACCAGAGAGCCCACAACAAATCAAGGCACGTC
This sequence comes from Enterococcus hirae ATCC 9790, assembly GCF_000271405.2. Classification (NCBI taxonomy): domain Bacteria; kingdom Bacillati; phylum Bacillota; class Bacilli; order Lactobacillales; family Enterococcaceae; genus Enterococcus; species Enterococcus hirae. The sequence continues at coordinate 1,596,865 of NC_018081.1, forward strand.
TAGGAACGTTGGTGATGATCGCAAAAGCTGCTGTGGCTAAAAAGCTAAAAGAAAATTGAATAAATAGATTCCACATCATCATGTTCCTTTCTCAATAAAAAAGTTGGAAGATAAAGGCAATCGCAAATCCGATCATTGTGGCAGTCATCATGGCCTCTGTACCACGAGAAACTCCAGAAACATAGTGTCCAGCTAGTAAATCCCGAATAGCATTTGTAATCTGTACTCCAGGAACAAGGGGCATGACACAACCGATGATGATCAAATCCTGATTGGCACCTAATCCGACACGAATGCTGAGAATAGCTGTAAGACCAATTAACAAGGAAGATAAGAACTCTGACAAAAATTTGATCCGAAAAAATTTTAAACTATATAAGTAAATCGCATAGCCGATACCGCCGATCATCAAAGTGATTGGTAGATCACTCATTTCTCCACCAAATAATACCATGATCGTTCCGCTAATCACCGCAGCACTTAAAATTTGAAGCCATACTGGGAAAAATGATCGGTCTTTTTCAATGGCTTGTAAGGCAACGTAGAGATCATTCAAAGTTAACTCACCAGCAACATATTTTCTAGAAAGATTATTGACATTGACAACTTTTTCCAGATTAATGGAGCGATTGGTGATTTGTTCCATTCTAATGGTTGACGTACGGTCAAGACCAATAAACAAACCCGTTTGAGTAACATAGCTGACCAGTCGATAATTGCCAGAAGCAAGAGCGATTCGGCTCATTGTGTCTTCTACTCGGTACATCTCAGCGTTGCTTTCCATCATGATTTTGCCAGCTAATAAACAAGTATCAAGTAATAAATCCAACTCTTTTTCTGTCATAATATTTTCTCCAATAGTTCATTTGTTGCTTTTATTTTACTACAAATGACTAAATAAAAGAGAAATAAATAAATACTTGAGTATGAAAAGAAAGAGGCGTATACTGATTTTTGTAAGATGCGGGTGTAGTTTAGTGGTAAAATCCCAGCTTCCCAAGCTGATGTCGCGGGTTCGATTCCCGTCACCCGCTTAAACGAACGATAAGAATGAAGAGAAACAGTATTGATCACATGTTGTTTGATCAATACTGTTTTTTGTTTTTGAGTCACAAGGTATTTTTTGCTTGATTAAGTGAAAACATACTGTTTTAAGATCAATGATTTTTTATGACGTATTCTTTTTAAGAAGAGATCAATTTTTAATTAGTATAGAGAATTAAAGGTAGAAATAAATGGAATAAAATAAGTTTAAATATTTTAAAAAAGGGGAACGTATGTTAAAGTTTAGAATAGTTGTTTAGAAAAGGAGTAAAGAAATGCAGAAAAAATCAACAAAAGCCATTATGGGTGTGGTTGTTGCTGTTTTAGCAGGGGCACTAGGACTATCAACACAAAAAAATTCAGATATCGTTCAACAAATTACTGGGTTATTTGACTCAACCCCACAAGCGTCAAAAGTAGCAGACGTACCAGAATATGATGGGAAGCATCAAGAAATTGAGATCAATCAGAATCGCCCGGATTTCACTGAAGAAGATTTGAGCTTAGCTAAAGGAACATGGCAAAGCTATTCAAATATTGATCGATTGAACCGTGTAGGTGCGGCCAATGCGTTATTGGGAAAAGACCTTTTTCCCAAAGAAAAACGCGAGCCGTTGTATATTGATCCAACTGGTTGGAAACAAAAAAAATTAAGCGATGGCCAATGGCTTTATAATCGTAGCCATTTGATTGGTTATCAATTGACTGGACAAAACAACAACATCAAAAATTTGATGACAGGTACTCGTTCATTAAATGCGCCGTATATGCTAGTCCATGAAAATGATATTGCCGCTTATATCAAAGAAACCAATCATCACGTTCGTTATCGTGTCACTCCACATTTTAAGGGGAATGAATTAGTTGCCAGAGGAGTGCAATTAGAAGCAGAAAGTATTGAAGATAAAAAAATAAAATTTAATGTGTTTATTTATAACGTTCAAGAGGGTTATGAAATCAACTATGATACCGGACAGGCGAGAAAAAAATAGCTAATGACATTCGATAGTATACGAAAAAAGTATGAACTTTTTGAAGAATTATCGAAAAAGCTTATATTTATTTAAATATAGCGTATACTTTGGTTAAGATACGATCAAGTAACTGAACATTTGATCACAAATATGTTAAAGTAATGAGAAGTCTGTTTATTAATTTAACCGGAAGTTTTTTAAGATTTATTTGTAGTTTTAAGGTAATTCGAGTAAAATAAAAGTGTAGAAGGTAAATGAATACCTTGCGGGAAAGAGGTGTAGAATCATGGGTTTTACAGATGAAACCGTACGTTTTGGTTTTGACGATAGTCGTAAAAAAGAAGTAAGTGAGACATTAGCGATCGTTTATCGGGCTTTAGAAGAAAAAGGCTACAATCCAATTAATCAGATTGTTGGCTACTTGCTTTCTGGAGACCCGGCCTACATTCCTCGTTATCGTGATGCAAGAAACTTGATACGTCGTCACGAACGCGATGAAATCATGGAAGTAATTGTTAAAGATTATCTAACAAACCATGGGGTAAGTATATGAGAGTAATGGGCTTAGATGTGGGCTCAAAAACAGTTGGTATTGCTGTTAGCGATCCATTTGGTTGGACCGCTCAAGGAGTAGAGATCATTCGTATTGATGAAGAGGCGGAAGAGTTTGGCTTTGACCGTTTGAAAGAACTAGTCGATCAATACGAAGTAGACCGATTTGTCGTAGGCTTACCTAAAAATATGAATAATACAATTGGACCAAGAGCAGAAAGCTCAATGGCTTATGGAGAAAAAATTAAAGAATTATTCTCGTTACCAGTTGAATATCAAGATGAACGACTAACCACAGTTCAAGCTGAACGAATGTTAGTTGAGCAAGCCAATACATCAAGAGCTAAAAGAAAAAAAGTGATTGATAAATTAGCTGCTGTCATGATTTTACAAAATTATTTAGACGGTTCAGGAAAAAAATTATTTTAATTTCAATGAAAAGAGGGAGACTTATGACAGAACATAACCACACACATGACCACGATCACGAAGGGCACGAGCATATCACCTTAGTAGATGATCAAGGAAACGAAACGTTATATGAAATTTTATTAACAGTTGATGGACAAGAAGAATTTGGCCGTAACTACGTATTGCTTTATCCAGCTGGTGTACCAGAAGATGAAGATGTTGAGTTACAAGCCTATGCTTATGTCGAAAATGAAGACGGCACAGAAGGCGAACTAGAACAAATCGAAACTGATGCAGAATGGGACATGATTGAAGAAGTATTCAACACGTTCATGGCTGAAGAAGAAGAATAGTCTTAAAATGACGGCTGAACCCTTGATGGATAAGGGTTCAGTTTTTTTTGTTTTGCTTTGACCAAGGTTATTAAAAATCGGCTCTTTGTCAAGAAGGACTGATGAGTGGAGTAAAATCAAATCTGAGTCTGAACAATCAACTCGGTTTCATCAGCCACATAAATAATAGAGTCAAAATAGTTAAGTGTATTTTGTTTTAAGGAATGATCAAGAATAAAGTATGCAGAAAATATCTGATTTCTAGATAGGAATATAAAACCCTTCGTAGGGTACGATATAATAATAAGAGGTTCTTTGTGATGAAGTATGTGACTTGTCATTGTTTCTAAGAATGAAATGACAGATAAAGTGAATATTCTTGTCCACTTTTTCAGATGTTCAAGCGTTGTATAGATGAAAGGAGAAAATGAAATGAAACAGGAGGGAACATTTGAAGAAGTATTACTTTTATTAGGGCAAGAAGTAATCAGAGTGCTAATAGAAAAGGGGAGTACGTTGGAAGACGCAGAAGATGCTGTTTCTAAAACCTATGATACTATATTTTCTTCTCTTATCTATATGACACAGGATAATTTACGTCCTTGGTTTTTTAGAGTTTCTTTCAATAACTATATTGATTTATTCAGGAAAAAGAAGCGTGAAAAAGAGCTTATTTTTCGCTATGTTGACTCTCAGTCGAATGGAACTAATGAATCAGAAAATTTATGGATGATTATCGACTCGCTAAAAAGGCAAGAACAAGAATTACTGATTTTTAAGTATTATTATCGACTATCGTATGAGGACATCGCGAGTATGTTAAATCAAAAAGTAGAAACCGTGAAAAAACAATTATACAGAGCACGAAAAAATTAAAGGCAAACTGGGAGGATGAGTGATGGATTTGAATAGGAGTATCAAAAAAGCCAAAAGAAAGCAGATAATAATGGTCAGTTGTGTTTCAATCATAATTTTTCTTACGATGTCGGGTATCTTGGTTTTTATATTAGATAAAGTCGCTACGAAAAATTATCATGAGCTAGATCAGTCGTTATTTGCTTACCAAACAATTGCCTCACCAAATACACAAATTGACTCACAAGTGATTGCTAACAGCTCAATTTTGGGCGGGGAGGTCGTAACTAACCAATCGAAAAACATTGATGGCTACATTGTACCCTGGAGTAGTTTACATAGTAAGTACAATGTTTTTGGCAACGAAGTGGACAATAATGAACGGATGACATCTTGGTATCATTCCCTTAAAAATTCATATGAATATAATCGTCAAACCAAACAAAAAGTCGCCACATTCTACAATCCGACGATTGAAAACTATTATGGTGGGGTGAAAAATGAATTAGCGGATTTAAAAAACACGGATGATTTACTTGCAGAAGTAGCTATTTCCTTTGATCGGCCCTATCGCTATAGTGAAGTGAAAAAAATGTTTCCGGAAAATGTCAATGTTGTCTGGTTGTATTTGTTTTCTGAAGAGAGAGACGAAAGCAAAGGACGTTCGGGTATGCCAACGTATGGTTTTCAGCTAAGTTTTGATGAAAAGAATCAGCTGATTGATGCAGAAGCAGATAAAGATTATTTTTTCAGCTCATTTGAATCACACGTTTCTTCTGTGAATAATAAAGCAATGGTAAATTTTCTAAAGGAAAACGAAAATAAGAAAGTAGATGACCTAGAAGTCTTAGGAGTAATGATTACAGGACAAGCAAAGAATTTAGCAGAACTAAAAGACAAACCCTTTGTTAGAGGCAGTTCTGTTGGTGTAACAGTACCGATTGTTCCATACATTGTACCAGAAAAATAGTAAGCTATCCTAAACAAGGAAATTGAATGAGTTCGTTTTAAAATAAGAGCTAAGAAAATCCCCAATTATTTTAAATACAAATTCAAGGAGACCAGTTATGAAAACTAGAGTGCTTATAAAAACCTGTGAATTTCTGCTCTTAATATTAAGTCTATTTTTAGCTGTAAAACATTACATTTTGCTGTTTCCAAAAAAAGTAAAAATTCTTTTATGTCTCATCAAAAAGGACTATTACTTCCCTTATGGATGGAAAACACTATCGATTTAGTAGTAACAGTGATCGTGTTACTCTTGATAATCGTACTTTCATGATATAGATAAGTACTTACCTTAATTTATAAAACATGCTGACTGATAAAATAGGATCAGCAGACGGGGGCAAAAATCTTGAATTTTTGTCCCTTTTTGTCTTTCCTTTTTAGTGGGTGCCACATTTGTAATGTTGACACGTGGCTCTATGGGAATCATTTCTCTATATAACATTGCGCTACAAAATTTTATTCAAAATTTGGTGTGACAAATACTAAGAAAAATTTTTGCCATGTATAAAGAAAAGTTACAACTAGATTTTTCAATGATTATATAGTGTCTATTTAGGGCACGCTTTAAATAGACGTTTTATTTTATAGATGATTCGGGGGACAACTATAGATAATCTACATTAGGTATAGAAAGAGTAAGTTGTGCTACATATATAGTATTAATTACATATTCATAAGGGAAAATACTATTGGAAAATATTAAAACAAAAAAGGTGTATATTTCGTATAGTTGGTCAAATAAAGAACACAAGGAAAGGGTAATACGATTAGCAGAAGAGTTGGTGAATCTTGGTTCCTTGTCAGATATTATTGAGGGAGAGCCTATAAAAAATGTTGGTGAACTTCACCAACATCAAAACGTATAAAGCCATTCTATATAGAGCATTTCTTAACTGAAAAACTGTTTTATTTCTAGTGATACTTTGGAGTGACAGCTTTCAATATTTAGTCAGTTGGCAAACATAGTAATCAAATGTACTTTTCTTTTCAAAGCCCATGTTTACATATAAATCATATGCAATTTGATTGGTTGCATCGACTTCTAAATAAATTTCTTTTTCTTCTTTGATTAATAATTCTTGGATCAAACGGTTCAAGCAAAGTTTACCTAACCCTTGACCACGAAAAGCCGGTGCTACGACTAAGCCGTAGATACCATAGGAAGATAGATCCTCTTCGATTCGGGCACAAGCAATCAGTTGATTTTCTTTATGAAAAACAACTGTTTTCTCTAAATCTTCAGATGACAATGGAGGAACCGTTGCCCCAATTTCTCCTAATTGGAGTTGGGCAATTAGGGAAGATTCCTTTAGAGTAGCTTTTTGTGGTCGATAAGGAGAATCTAGCTGTTTAAATTTGTTTGGCTGAAGAATCAACCGATACTCAGTAAACTGTTTGTTCAATTCTTTTTTCGACTCAATGTAATTTTTCAAAAAAAGGTCATGTGGATCAGTGATGTAAAGAATCGTTGTTCGGCCGATGGTTTGAGCAAATCCCATCATTTCGTCAAGTAGTTGTTGTAAACAAGCCAAATTTTCATGCACGATCATTGTCACTTCTAGTTCACTCTCATCATAAAAACTTAAAAAAGCATAGGCAATAAGTGTCTCTTCTTTAAAACAAAGGACATGGCGGATCTGGTCGTTCGTTTGTTCAGCAAAATCAGGAGCTAGTTTAAACTGGCAGTGACGCTGCTGTTCGATCTGTTCTTTCAATTCACGGATCGTTTGCTTGGTATCAGGTTGTAGCTGTCTTGTGATAAATACTTTCATTTATTTTCCCCAATCAAAAGATTTTTCTCATCTTATCTTATTTTTTTAACCAACACAATAAGAAAGTGAATCGCGGTAGTTGGTCGTTCCTTCATTTGGTCATGGAGCCAGAAAGCGAGTCATTGTATTCAACGAGAGTGTCATACAAATGCAATGCTCATAAAAATATAGTTTATAAGGAAAAGTGACATATAAATAAAATTTATGGTAGGTATTAGTTTTGACTATATTCTTTTCTCACGCCTATACTTCCCTTGTTACTAAAACCTAGGAGGAATTAGCTATGTTGACAGGATTAAACTTATTAAATAATCCATTTTTAAATAAAGGAACAGCTTTTACGAAAGAAGAACGTGCGAAATATGGGATTACAGGTATGTTGCCAAGCACAGTCCAAACGTTAGAGGAACAATCGATTCAAGCATACGGACAATATTTGAGTAAACAAAGTGATCTTGAAAAACGAATCTTCTTAATGAATTTATTCAATACAAACCGGACACTCTTCTATAAATTAATGGGACAACATTTAGTTGAGTTTATGCCAGTTGTTTATGATCCAGTCGTTGCGGATTCAATCGAACAATACAATGAAATTTTCTTAAAACCGCAAGATGCTGCGTTTCTTTCAATTGATGAACCAGAAAATATCAAAGCAAGTTTACAAAATGCTGCGGACGGTCGAGACATTCGCTTGATCGTGGTGACTGATGCAGAAGGAATCTTAGGCATGGGTGACTGGGGAGTCAATGGTGTAGATATTGCGATCGGTAAATTGATGGTTTATACAGCAGCTGCTGGAATCAACCCTGCCCAAGTATTACCTGTATCGATTGATGCAGGAACAAATAATGAAGAATTACTAAATAATCCATTGTATTTAGGAAATCGCCATCGTCGTGTGACAGGACAAAAATATTATGAATTTATCGATCAATTCGTTGATGCAGCAACGGATCTTTTCCCAGAACTATTACTACATTGGGAAGATTTTGGACGAGGAAATGCTGCAACGATCTTAGAAAAATATGAAGATAAAATCACTACTTTCAATGATGATATCCAAGGAACAGGGATTGTTGTTCTTGCTGGTGTACTAGGTGGACTGAATATTTCTGGAGAATCATTGAAAGATCAAACGATTTTGACTTTTGGAGCCGGTACTGCGGGCGTAGGTATTGCCAATATTCTATTAGACGAAATGATTCGTCAAGGTGTATCAGAAGAAGAAGCTCGAAAACACTTTTATCAAGTAGACAAACAAGGGTTATTATTTGAAGATACAGAAGGTTTGACTCCAGGACAAATTCCTTTTGCTCGAAAACGATCTGAATTTACTAATTCTGCTGAACTAACAACTTTAGAAGCGGTCGTAAAAGAAATTCATCCAACAATCATGATTGGGACATCGACTCAACCAGGTGCGTTTACGGAAGAAATCGTTAAGGAAATGGCAAGCCATACACCACGTCCAATCATCATGCCATTGTCTAATCCAACGAAATTAGCGGAAGCGAAAGCCAAAGATTTAATTGAATGGACTGATGGGAAAGCATTAGTAGGAACTGGGATTCCGGCAGCAGACGTGGAATACCAAGGAGTAACTTATCAAATCGGACAAGCAAACAATGCGTTGATGTATCCAGGGTTAGGACTTGGTTTGATTGCTTCAACGGCTACACGTGTGAATGCTGAGATCATTTCTCAAGCAAGTCGTGCATTAGGTGGAATCGTTGATGTTACACAACCAGGCGCAGCAATTTTACCTCCAGTTGCGAAGATCACTGAATTTTCTCAAACAATTGCAGAAACAGTAGCGAAATCTGTTGTTTCTCAAAAATTGAATCGTGAAGAAATCACTGATATCAAAGCAGCAGTGGAATCTGCTAAATGGGTACCAGAATACCAAGAGTTAGACAAATAAGCTTGACCAAATTTCTAAAACAAAGTGAATGAAGGATTAGTTGAGCACAATCATACACAGAGTACGTTAATCGGTGAAAGGAAAGCAGCTGATTAGGTGCAACGAGGTGAAAAATGGGAATCACCTGATGAAGAAGCTATAAAAATCAGATATTGAACTATTTTTCAACGTACCTCAGCCTTTCACCGTGCTTTTTTATTCAGAAAGGATCTGTATGAATGACACAAAGAGAAGAATCAACTACAAAAGTTGAAGAAAAAACAAAAGAAGGATTTTGGACAACTAAGATTACTGGAGTAAGTCTTCCTATCTATTTTGTTATGGTATTAGTCCTGATCGTTGCAATGGCACTTGGAAAATTACCAACGAATATGATTGGTCCGATCGCTGTTCTAGTGATATTCGGGAATTTATTTCATTTTATTGGTACAAAAATCCCAATCGTTAGAAGTTATCTAGGTGGAGGTTCCGTATTTGCGATCTTTGCCTCAGCTGCAATTGCGACTTTTGGTATATTACCAGAATACGTGGTGAAAGCTACTGAAAATTTTGTAAGTAACATGGGTTTCTTAGATTTTTATATCGCAGCTTTAATCACTGGGAGTATTTTAGGGATGAATCGTAATTTACTAATGAAAGCATCGGTACGTTTCATTCCAGTAGCACTTATTTCAATGATTGTCTCGTTTTTTGCTGTTGGTCTAGTTGGAATGTTAATTGGTAATGGGTTTGGACGTTCCGTACTGTATATCTCTTTACCAGCAATGGCTGGAGGAGTTGGAGCTGGCGCAGTTCCATTATCTACGATTTATGCGAACGTCCTAGGAACAAATGCTTCCTCTATTATTTCTCAATTACTCCCAGCTACAGCAATGACTAATGTCTTAGCCATCATTGGAGCAGCTTTGGTTGCTCGTGCAGGAAAATCAATGCCTAAATTGAATGGTGAAGGCAAACTTATGGCAAAAGGCGATCTTGGTGACGGTAAACCACGGAATGTGAAACCATCGATCCCTCAATTAGGTGTAGGTCTAATGGTGTCATTGACATTCTTTATTTTAGGACAAATCGGCAACTACTTTGTGCCAAAAATCCATGCGTATGCGTTCATGATCATCATTGTCGTGATTTGTAAAATTACAAATCTCTTACCTGATTATTATGAGGATGCAGCAATTATGTTCAATAATCTGATCGTTAAGAATTTAACAGCAGCTGTCCTTGCAGGAATAGGGATTGCGCTATTGAATCTAAATGTCTTAGCTTCAGCGTTAACTTGGCAATTCGTTGTTTTATGTTTGACAAGTGTTGTAGCAATCTCGCTCACTTCAGGATTCGTGGGACGTTTGTTCGGTTTGTACCCAGTTGAATCAACCATTACAGCTGGATTGTGTAACAATTCAATGGGTGGTACAGGGAACGTAGCAGTATTATCTGCGGCTAATCGAATGGAACTAATTGCTTTTGCGCAAATGGGAAATCGTTTAGGCGGTGCAATCGTCTTGATCATTTCAGGATTTTTGATGCAACTATTTTCTTAAGGAACGAAGACAATAATTTTTTCCTTACTTTAATCGATAAGAAAAACATAGATCTGGAACAACGTTTGTTCCAAATCTATGTTTTTTTGTTTACATTCTTCTAATTGAGCAGGAACTACCCATGATGAAAGTCACGAGTGTACTCGGCTAATTCATCAAACCAAAAGCATGAATCGTAAAAGAAACCAGATCAACAAAAAAATTGGGTTTATCTGACAAAAATCTTCAAGTACTTGCGTATCTCTATTATGAAAAGAGAATGACGAACGTGTTGGTCAAATAGATAGAAAACAGGAAGAGGATTTATGAAAAAACAAAACATGTTGTATCGTTTAATGAAAATTTTAGGGATAGCAGTAATCATAATCGGAGGGATTGTGTACATGAAACAAAAGCAGCTTAATGAAGAAATGGTCAATATGATTAAGAGTGACCGAGTAGCGCAACTGATCGAATCTGAGTTAAAACGGTTAGATCCCAAAGCATTAGCAGCTGAAGGAATCGTCCATTCGTATGAAATTGATTACGAAAGTATTGAACCTAATCGTTTAGGAGGAATCAACGTTGAATTGATCATTAATCAAGATGAAGAGTTAACATTAGGATTGGTAGTCAATGAGCGCAGGAACCAATTAGTGAATGATGGATTAGTTCTCTCAGAAAAACTAGATAGGCTGATTGAGAGAGCGGATCAGTTATGAGTATGACTGATGAAGAGAGAATAAAAATGATAAGCCAAAGCTATATGAATCTCGAAGTGAACAAAAAAATTTCAGTGAATCGTCAAACATATGGTTATGTATCAAAGATAATAGATAACAAAAAAAGTGGAGAAAAAAGTTTTATCATTACCGACGGAAATCCAAAAGTGCAAAAGCCAAAAGAAGTGAAACAGATAACTATCCTTTATCAAGGCTCGATAGGGATCAATAAAATACTGGTAAATCCTGGAGATGTATGGCGAGATTGGGGAGTAAATAATCTTCCTACGGCTGTCCAAGTGATCAATGCAGGAGGAGCAACTGCGATGCCGCAATTAAAGTCTGCTGCTCATACATTACAAGAAACCATGCAAATGTATCCCAATGCCAAAGTTTCAGTATACGGCCATTCTTTAGGTTCAATGAATGGACAATATGCTATTTCAGATTTGCCGACTGCTTTTCATGATCGGCTAGAGGGAGTATATCTCTACCAAGGCCCCAACATTTACAGTATTTTAAATCCCAGACAACAAGCAGCGGCAGATAAATTAACGAATGAAGGAAAGATTTTCAATTTTATTGACACAAGAGATTTAGTACCAATCGGGTATTCACTGACAAAAAAACAAGTGGGCACAGTAATTGAAGTGACATCTAAAAAAGTGAAGTTGGGCAAACAGCATATGTTGGGCGGTTATTTATTTGATCAAGATGGGAATCTAGTGACACAATCTAAAGGGATTATCCAATTAGCAAAACATCAAACAAGCAAAGAGTTGGATCGGCTCGCTGAGATTCATCATCAATTTAGTCACAGCGGTAAAGGAATTTCTTCTTCACAAGAGATTTTTTTAGATGCGATGCAAGCGAAAACGATTACCTTGGGATACAAACAAGCGATTCAATCTGAGATAGACACAGTGGTCAAGTGGCTAAACAATGAGATTGAACAGGCTAATCTTCTTTGGAGCCAAACGAAACGGGATACGAACCGCTGGGGTGAACATTTGAATGATACCGAAAAAATGGCTATTCTGGCAGAAAATTAGGTGACAGAGTACACACTAGTCCGTCAGCCAGTGGCTACCTATGAACAACAACTAACCCTATTGCAAAAGGTCCAACATGAATTAGATGCGCTACTGAAACAGATAGTTACCACCATTGAAGAACAGGTGAGGACAGATAAAACATTGTCCCAATATCTTTCATAAAATGGAGGGGTTATGGATGAAAAAAGGTGAAGGACAGTCTCAACCTATGGAAAAACAGTTATATTCAGAAAAAAACAATTAGAAAATCAACTCGACCAACTAAAGAAAGAAAAAAGTAAATTTGATCATTACTTAGATCACTTAGCAGACCAGTTCCATGATTTTTTGTTTTTTGATGTTTCCCCCCACAGAAAACAGTTCTATCATCTGTTAAATGATAGTAAAGAAGAGGCGGAAAGGATTTTTCGCAGAGAGAAAAGAATGATCGAATGTCGCATTGAATGTCCATTAGTAGAGAAGTATTCTGCTTTAGAGAAAGAATCTAACAACTAATAAAAACGAAACGGGAGAAAAACATGTTTGAAGAATTACAAAGAACATTGGAGAAACAACTCATACGGCTTATTGTTGCAACACCAAGTCATGCCACATCGCAAAATAGAAAAAAGTTAACTAAGCTAACGCTTCAACAGAAGAAACAAACGTTGAAACAGCTGACTACAAGTTATGCAAATCATTTAAGTCACGTTTCTAAAGGAACATGGGTCAAGACAGCTATCCAAGTGATCGAAAGAACGGCGAATCAATTCGAATGGCTTACTTAAGGAAGTAAAAAAGTTGAGCATGAAGTTGTGCTAAACTTTTTTACTACGAGTAAATGATCGATTCAATGATGAACCGCAATAACAAGAGAAGACGTTCTAAATCAAAGGAGTGATGGATCTTCTCTTGTTTGCCAGTGATTGAATGATTTTTTGAGTATACCTAAGAATAGAAACTAAAAAAAATCATAAATAAGCATCGATTTCTTCTTTAATGATCCGTAATCCTTTTTTTAAAATCTCCAAATGATTGGATGATAGGGCGATTCGGATAAAAGGATCAGCTTGTTGTTGACTAGTGAAGCGATTCGAGTGATAGATTCTTATCCCTTTGTTCAAAAAATGTTGTTCTACATCTAAGGGAGAAATATCGGCTCGGATCGGAATATTTCGATAATAAGGATAAGGATTCGAAGGACGAGGTAAATCAAAATACGCATCAAAGCAGTCATTTGCTTCGGCTGTTCGCTTTAATTTTGTTGTTAAGATTTTCTGGACTGTTTCTGGTGAGTGCAAGATTTGAGTGATGATTTCTGCATCTAAACCAGATGTTTTGACGTTTATATTAAAGATTGCTCGTTCAATTCGTTCTCTTAAACGTTCTGGGAATACAAGATAGGCTACACGAAGACCTGAACAAATGAATTTGGTCATTCCTGACAAGTAAATGGTTTGGTCAGGTAGCAGCTGTTGAAACGGTGGCAAAACTTGTTGTTGAAAATGGGTCGTTAAAAAAGAATGAATATCGTCTTCAATAACTAATAACTTTTCTTTGGAAATAATAGCTTTCAATTCATTACGCCGTTGGAGAGACAGTTGAAAACCGATGGGGTTATTACAAGAAGGCATCAGATAAATCCCTTTTATTTTCTTTTTATGACACTCTTGTAGCAATAATTCAGGTTTCATTCCTTCTTGGTCGAAATCGATCGGAACTACTTCTAAGTGATACAAATGCGCTAACTCAATAAAATTGGAATAGGTATATCGGTCAATAGCGATTCGATCTCCAGGAGAAAAAAAGGCGGCAAGTGTCACAGCAAGACCATTTTGAACACCAGAAACGATTGCGGTATGATGAATCGTTGTTTGAACCCCTTGAGTCTGTAACCACTCGACTGCCGTCTTTAATTGAAAATTGGTTCCCATAGGGTCACGATAATTCAATAAACCCACGATATTGGGGTTGAGACTGACTGAATGGATAAAAGGCAGTACAAGATGGTTGCAGTCTTCAAAAGAACTAACTAATCCAAAATCAATCACATGCTCAGCTACTTGATTAGTTGAAATCGTGATTGAAGTAAAAGCATTAGGGGAAACGAACGTACCACTTCCAATATTCGTGTACAAGAGACCTTTCTCAATACCATATTTATAGGCCTGACCGACAGTTGTAAAATTGATATCTAAATAGTCGGCTAATTCTCTCTGAGAAGGAAGTTGGGTATTTTTTTGTAACTTACTTGTAAGAATATCTTCTTCTAGCTGTTGGATCAGAGATTTATAGATGGGGCGTGTTAATTTTGTTTTATCAGGTCGCCAAGTGATCGGATAATCTTCATAAGAATTTATGGGCATTTTATTCACCTCTAAAATTGTATTCCATACAATTATACTATTGAATGTATATAATTCAATGATAATATATGGACGTGAGGGGGAGATTTTTATGAGAAAAATCGATTTTGAAGAAGCAGTATCACGATTAGATTTTCAAGAGGCAATTGAAGTAATGCGTCAGTGTTTTAGCGATTATGGCGAAGGAAAAATTAGTCAAAATACACGTATGGTAGAGATTTTGCCAGATGGTAAAAACAAAAATGTTTTTGCGATGATGCCTGCTTATCTTGGTAAAGATCGTTATTTTGGTGCAAAAATCATTACTGCATTTCCTGATAATCATTTACAAGGACTATCTTCACATTTGGGGGAAATTCTATTATTTGATTCTAAAAACGGTGTACCTGTAGCGCTAATCAACGCGAATGCAGTCACTTGGATTCGTACCGCTGCAGTTTCCGCTTTAGCCACTGATATATTGGCGAAAAAAGAAGCGGCATCATTAGCTTTAATCGGGGCTGGACAACAAGCAAGCTCGCATTTGAATGCGATCTGTGCTATACGTTCAATCAATAAAGTATCTGTCTATGACTTGAGTAAAGAAAGAAGTCAACAATTTATTGAGGAAATGCAAACAGCATACCCGGAAATTGAATTTTCAAGTGGAGAAACACTCGCAGAAACAGTGGAACAAGCTGAGATCATTTGTACACTAACACCTAGTAAAGAGGCGTTTTTGAAAAAAGAATGGCTTACTCCTGGTGCGCATATCAATGCTATTGGTACGTTTACACCAGATACACGTGAAATCACTAGTGAGTTGATGAAAAGCAGTGCCATCTATGTCGATGATTATGAAGCTGCAATGAAAGAAAGTGGGGATCTACTGATTCCGATTGCTGAAGGAGAATTATCAGAATCAGCGATCTCAGGCTCGTTAAGTGAATTGGTTTCAGGAAAAAGATTATTAAAAGACCAACAAGAAACAATCACGATTTTTGATGCCGTTGGCTTAGCGATTGAAGATCTATGTTGTGCAGAATATATTTATCAAAAAGTTAAGGAGTCTGAATAAAATGAAGTTAAGTTATTATGTTGTTGATGCATTCACACAAGAAGTGTTTAAAGGGAATCCAGCAGCAGTCTACGTTTTAGAGAAGTGGTTACCAGATACGGTGATGCAAAAAATTGCTATTGAGAATAACTTATCTGAAACAGCATTTACTGTCAAAAAGGAGGAACACTATGAGTTACGTTGGTTTACTCCGGATCGTGAAATCGACTTATGTGGACATGCTACTTTAGCAACAGCGTTTGTTTTGTTCAATTATTATGGGGTAGAGGAAGAAACAATCAAATTTACTAGTCAAAGTGGCGAACTTCTTGTGACAAAACAACAAGAAACTTACTATATGGATTTTCCAAGTATCATGCCTAAAAAAGTAGCAATTTTACCTGAATACGAAAAAGCGATCGGTGCAAAAATCAAAGCTGCTTATTTAGCGCGAGATTTATTTTTTGAACTGACAGATGAAGAAACCGTAAAACAGTTGCAACCAAACTTTTCAGCTATTAAAAATTTTGATTTGGGCGTTGGCGTGATCGTAACCGCACGTGGTCAGAAGGAAGATTTTGTTTCTCGTACATTTTTCCCGAAATTAACGATCAATGAAGATCCCGTTTGCGGTTCTGCTCATTCCAATCTTATTCCTTATTGGGCAAATAAATTAAGTAAGAAAAAAATGATTGCCCATCAGCTTTCACCAAGAGGTGGCTACCTTGATTGTGAGTTACGAGGGGAGCGGATCATGATTGGTGGAGAAGCAGTGCTATTCGCTCAAGGAGAAGCTTATATTCCAGAAAAATAAGCATCGCAAATGAAGCAGGAGTTCCCTCTGACAATCTATACCTTTTTCTTCTAGGGCGATTTCCAGAGGATAGAAGTAAGCCTGTTTTTAGAGATACTAGAAGAGGCTGAGGCAGGTTTTGGCTTAGTCTCTTCTTTTCAACCATAATATTGAAGCTTTCCTAGAAACTCTCTCTATTATTTTACTACTACTTTACTGCTAGAGTTCAAACAGATTATTTGCCTGTATCATTTTTGAGAGGTACGATAATAATGCAAACGCTATCATAAAATTCATGGTTCTTAATTCGAGAGAAAGAAGGCTTTATTATGGAAAAAGTTTATCAAGCTGGTACACATGAAGGGATGATTGATTTCATCAATATGGAAGATCTGGAATTAGCAGCTACTCAAGTAATCCCTAGTGGTGGATATGGCTATATCAGTAGTGGTGCAGGGGATTTGTTTACTTATCGAGAAAATCAAAAAGCCTTTAATCATCAATTGGTTATCCCTCATGTTTTGAAAGATGTGGAATTACCTGATACAACGACCTATTTTTCTGATGAAACATTAGCCGCACCAATCATTATGGCACCAGTAGCAGCGCATGGATTAGCCCATGAACAAGCTGAAAAAGCTTCGGCTAAAGGAGTATCAGAATTTGGAACGATCTATACAGCTAGTTCTTACGCTTCTTGTACCTTGGAAGAAATTAGAGCAGCTGGTGGTCCTGAAGCTCCTCAGTGGTTTCAGTTTTATATGAGTAAGGACGATGGGATCAACTTGGATATCTTGGAAATGGCAAAAAGAAACGGAGCAAAGGCGGTTGTTTTAACAGCTGATGCAACAGTTGGCGGAAATCGTGAAACAGATCGGCGAAATGGTTTTACTTTTCCGTTGCCCATGCCAATCGTTCAAGCTTACCAATCGGGAGTCGGTCAAACGATGGATGCAGTCTATAAATCGTCTAAACAAAAATTAAGTCCAAAAGATATCGAATTTATTACGACCCATTCAGAGTTGCCAGTTTATGTCAAAGGGGTACAATCAGAAGATGATGTGTATCGTTCTCTTGATGCTGGTGCACAAGGGATTTGGGTCTCCAATCATGGTGGTAGACAGTTAGATGGTGGTCCAGCTTCTTTTGATTCATTACGCTATGTAGCTGAAGCTGTGGATAAACGTGTACCGATCGTATTTGATAGCGGTGTTAGACGAGGGCAACATATCTTTAAAGCGATTGCTTCAGGAGCTGATTTAGTTGCCATTGGTAGACCAGCCATTTATGGACTTTCTTTAGGAGGAAGTACAGGAATCAAACAAGTATTTGATTTTTTCAAAACAGAACTTGAAATGGTCATGCAATTAGCTGGAACTCAAACTGTTGAAGACATCAAAAACGCAAAATTGAGAGAAAATCGTTTCATGTGTTAAGACAAAAAATCGGTTTATCAATAGGGATTAAGTAGCAAAATAGCTTGAACAGATAGTGACTTTGGATAGCATTTTTGAATGATCGTGCTTGTTTTAGGAAAGAAAATTTCAACAAGATATTAACCAGTTTTATAGCGATAATCAAACGGTAAGGCAAACTTATTTAGCCTTACCGTTTTTTTGTGAGCAGATTATTCCTCTAAAAATTTATCAAGTGATAAACTTGTATTATTGTTTGATAAACTTTTAAAGGAGGAGTTAGATGTTTTTAGCATTAAATGAAATCATACATTCAAAATTACGCTATGCGTTGGTTGCTGGGGTGATGTTTTTAATTGCATATTTGGTCTTTTTTTTAACCGGTTTAGCGTATGGACTGGCACAAGATAACCGAACGGCTGTCGATAAGTGGGAGGCAGACTATATTGTACTGTCAAAAGATGCCAATACGAACCTAGGGATGTCAATGATCACGAAAAAGACAGCGCAAGAAGTAAAAGGGGATAAGGTGGCTTACTTAGCACAAACACCAGGGGTCGTAACCAGTAAAGACAACGATGAGGCAGGAAAAATCAATGTGAGTTTTTTTGGTATTGATCCAGATCAATTTATCATGCCTAATATTGTTGAAGGTAAGGCCTTTGTTGGGAACGATGAAGCAGTGGGTGATATTAGCTTAAAAGAAGAGTATGGTCTAGGAATTGGCGATACAGTTAAACTTTCTGGTAGTGACAAAACCTTTCGATTAACTGGATTTACCGAAAATGCGAAGTTCAATGTATCGCCAGTTTTATATACAACACTTGATGCTTACCAAGAAATTCGTTTTGAAAAAACAGATACAAGTGAGAATGCTCGAATCAACGCGGTGGTTGTTAGAGGACAGATAGATGATTTACCAAATGATCTTGAAAAAATCAGCATTTCTAAATTTATCAATGAATTACCTGGCTATAGTGCGCAAGTACTCACTTTTGGTTTTATGATCGGCTTTTTGATCGTGATTGCAGCGATTGTAATCGGAATTTTCATTTATGTGTTGACCATGCAAAAAATCAATATTTTTGGTGTTTTGAAGGCGCAAGGAATGACAGGAGGGTTTATCGCTCGCTCAGTAGTGGCCCAAACTTTCTTACTCTCATTCTTTGGGATCGGTCTTGGTTTGTTGGGAACAGTGGGGACCTCGTTCCTTTTACCAGATACCGTACCTTTTCAAAGTAATTGGTTATTTTTCGGAGTTATCAGTGTTTTGATGTTAGTGGTCGCCATTTTAGGTGCGCTGTTTTCGGTACGAGCAATTGTAAAAATCGATCCGTTGAAGGCAATTGGTTAGGAGATGAAAAAAATGAAAGCAATCGAATTTAAAGATGTCGAAAAGAATTTCAAAGATGGTGATCAAATCGTCCACGCACTGAAAAAAACCAATGTCAGTGTAGATAAAGGCGAATTTGTTGCGATCATCGGTCCTTCTGGTTCAGGAAAAAGTACTTTCTTGACCATTGCAGGTGGCTTACAAACACCTAGTAAAGGGTCTGTTTTGATCAATGGGCAAGAGTTTAGTGCTCAACCTGAGAATCAGCGGGTAAAATTACGTTTTAAGGAAATCGGATTTATTTTACAAGCGTCTAATTTGGTTCCATTTTTATCGGTTAAAAAGCAATTGATATTAGTGGATAAAGTCAAACATGAGAATCGTCAGAAAGAAGCGAATGAACTATTTGAACAGTTAGGTGTTGCCGAATTGGTCAATAAATATCCAGAAGAATTATCAGGAGGAGAACGGCAAAGAGTCGCCATTGCTAGAGCGCTTTACAACGATCCGTCCATTATTTTAGCAGATGAACCAACAGCCAGTTTAGATTCAGAAAAAGCAAGAGAAGTCGTAGATATTTTAGCGAAAGAATCGAAAGAAAAAATAAAGCCATCATTATGGTCACCCATGATACACGCCTGATTGACAAATGTGATAAAGTGTTTATGATGGAAGACGGTGTTTTTCAAGAAAAAACAGAATAAGCATAAAAAGAAGGTGTGTATGTGGTTCATCGCTATAACAAAGACACGCAAAAAAAGATTTTACATGAAGCCAATCATTTGTTTATGTCAAAAGGCTATCTCGGCACGTCTACTCGTGAAATTGCTAAGAACGCTGGGATTACCCAACCCAATCTTTATCATTACTTTAGTGACAAAGAAAAACTTTACCAGGCAGTTCTGGAACAACATTTGAAAACAGTAGGGGACGATTTGAGGAAAATCGCCGCAACGGGTGCCGATGATTTTCAACAAACGTTAACTAAGATGGCTGAATATCTTATCGAAACCCATCTCATTGATTTGTTTATGATGCTGCATGATTTGAAGCTCAATCTTTCAGCTGAAACAAGAAATCATTTGTTTTGTTTATGGAAAAAGAATTATCGGGAACCTTTTGAAAAGATTTTTGCCAATCATCAACAACTATTACGAAAAAACGTCACACAGGAACTGGCAGCGAAACATTTTTTCCTTTTGCTAGCCCCTTATATTACTGAATCTGGTCATTCAGAGGAACAGCCTTTTGATGTGGCGACTTTGATCGATCTATACTTAAATGGGGTTATTGTTTAGCTTGTGACAATAACGGTAGTGTAAGCTCTGTTCGATTGGATGGATCTGATGCTTTTGAGACACCATTTGTCTCCAAAACATCAGATCTATTTCAAAGAACGAACACTTGCACACCGTTTTTTTGTGTTAATGTTGCGGATGGGATTCATTCGTTAGTTGAAGCGGCTTTTCTATTAGGGAATTTCAATTAAATTTTTTTTTTTGAAAAAAAGGAACGTTTCTCCCTATTTTCCACTTTATACTTAAGCTCAATGAATAAACGAGAAGGGAAAGAGAAATGAAAAGAACTTTGTTCTATTTAGATAGGGATAGTTATGTTTGCTATTTATTAGAGAAAATCAAAGAGATAGATGAAAAACGAAGTATCGAACACCATTTATTAGTGGAAGGGGCAAATCGAAAGTCTATAGAGACAGTCAGTCAAATCAAGAAGATGGATTTCTTACCAATATTTAAGGATAAAACCCAGCAAGAGATAGTTAACGAAGCCACTCAATACTGTCAATCACTGCTAAATGTTTTTAATAGTGCGATAGGAAAAAAAACTATTACAAATTATCTTGTGCTACATGACCTGAGTCCAGAATTGACTAAAGAAATTGTTGAAGGACTAGTTTTTAAGGGAACTGTGAACAAACATGGATTTTTTAAAAAGATAGAAAAGAAAAACAATTACATAAAAAGTACAATGAAACATTGGTCAAATATGGCACAAATGAAGGGATAAAAGCAATTGAAAATCAACTCATTTTAAATGAACTTCCTCGATCTGAATACAACAAAATAAGTGCAACAATTGGAGAATTTTTGTTTCCTACATGGGAGAATTCCAGATACTCTAAACAAATTACTTTGACGGCCAAAAGATGTAATGTATTTTTAGAGGATTTCGGTGAGACAGAAGGATTACTAGCTGTTCAATATTATTTATTGTTGCAAAATACATCAGCAGACAGAGCGAAGGATATACTTAATGAAGTTCAATTACCCAAGACAATCAATCAAAAAGAGTATAAAGACCTTCTCGTTGCAACGCTCTATTATAATAATATGGGGGCAACAGAAGTAGAAAATCGGCTAGTTCTACAAGGAGTAGATCGTAAATTTTTTAATCAGATAGGAGAAATTTTAAACATCAGTTTATTGCCTTCCTTGAAAGATGAACCTTTATCAAAGGAGGACAAAATAACTAAAGCAGTCAAATATTGCCAAAGTTTTTTAAATTACTGGTATCCAAACAAAGTAAATGGAGTTAAATCAGTCAATAATTACCTTATGTTGGAAGATTTCCCTCCTGCAATCAATATCGAAGTCATAGAGCGAATAAAAGATTCTATGAATGATGAGGATCGAAAAAATTTCCATTTTTGTTTAACTAGATATAGAAAATATAGCCAATTTGTTCGAGAATTAGGATCAGAAATGGGCAGAAAAAAATTCGAGAATTATTTTATTTTAACTTATCCTAGTTTACAACAGCTTCATCAAATAAATGAATACATCGATCAATCAATATTCCCAATGATAGATATGACTAAAAGAGGGGCAATTAGCACATTAGTTAATCGGTGCAATTCTTTTTTAGAAGACTTAGGACCAAAAAGAGGCTTTGTAGCGATTCAAAAATACTTATTGTTACAAAATACAGCGCCCAAGTATGTTGATAAAATTTTTAGAGATCTAAGGTTTCCTAAAACTATCAATAAATTTTATTTACAGAAACAATTCGAGGAAGTGTACAAGTGCCAATCGATGTTGATAGGATCTCAAGGAACTTTTGGAAAGAAACAATGTGAGGAATATCTTATCTCACAAGGAATGAATCGAACGCAGATCGATCAATTGAGTAAGATACTAAATGTCACCTTGCTTCCTTCTTTGAAGATGAAGTCGTCTCAAAAACTCATTGACGAAGTAGTCCAACGTTGTGAACGTTTTGAGCCATTGGCAACACGGAATTATCTCGTGCTTCAAGAGCTGCCTCCAGATATTCTTGAGGAAATTTTTACAAAAATCCCTTCAAAAGTAAATGTTGTTCTTGACAATAGTTATTTGACTATCAAAGAAGAAGTAAGACTTGTTAAGGAGTGCCAAGCATCTTTTAATAAGTTAGGGCTCATTGAGTGGAAAAAATCAAGTGAAAATGACCTTGCCTTAAGGGGGGCGAATCAAGAATTAGTCACATTGATCAATAACCATGTAAATGAAGAGTTATTCCCCAAAACTGGACGTTTATCTGGACAGTTGAATCGTTGTCACTCGTTTTTAAAGGATTTAGGTAATGAAAAAGGAATGAAGGCTATTGTTCATTTTCTATTATTTACAGAGAGACCACTAAAGGAAACACTTCATGTGATTGATGCGTTTGATTTTTCTTTGCCGGTTTCTTCAGATGCATTAAAGGTGAGCATCATTGAGAAGTATTGTGATCATATCGTACAAAAAAAGGATGATTGGCTCTGGCAAAGGAAAGAAATAGAAAATACATTGATTTCCATAGGTGCAAGTAGAAGAATCAGTAATCGATTAAGTGATCGTTATGAGATTCCATTATTTCCACCGATTTTTGATGGTAAACTCTCAGCAGATGAGATCAACAAAGGGAAAAGGGACATAAGGAAACGTTGTGATCAGTTAATCAAAGAGAACCGATCCAAGGGGGGACATATACATGCGCTGGTCAATTACTTTTTCTTACAAAAAATGCCAGTCAAAATTGCAAAAGAAACCATCAAAAAGCTAAAATTAGAGACCATCACTAAAGACGAGGTAAAAAGAGTCGTGTTAGCTAATTATTATACTTATCTTGGAGAAAAAAAACCACTAGCTGAACATTTAAAATTGGCTAAACGATACTTACGTACATTAAATTGTTTTAGAGAGCAGGAATCGCAGATTAAATATGATCGTCAATTTCGTTGAAAAAGTTTTCAGTTAAATGTTAATGATGAAACGAAAAGAATCAGGAAGATCCAACTCTAAGAGGATACATTCAAAAATGAACAAATCATACATAAAAAGATTCGCAGCATTTTGTCCAATTTATTTTGGTTAAATGCTTTTTTTGTTCTTTTATAAATATAAAAATAAAAATAATAGTTATTTTAAATAAAGCAGTAAAAAAAGATGGAAAAGAGAAAAGAGAATAGGGATATTTATTAGTTATTTTAGATAACTATAAATATATAAATGTTAATATGCAACACAAAAATATCAAATCATTTGATGCTTTGATAAGATAATGTTAACCTTGTTTTGTAAGGGTTATCATTTTTTTGTTTTTTAGGAGGTTGGTTTATTAAAAATAACTGATTTATTTTATGGGTAATAAGTTTCATTAGGGGAGTTCGTATAGAAAAAGAGGGGAAGGGTTAAAAATGAAAAAGTTGAAAAAAATTAGTTTGGCAGCGATGTTATTTTCTTCTGTTATTTCTCTGACAACGCCATTATTCAGCCACAAAGAACATGTGCATGCTGAAGAAGCTCAGGAAATTACAAAAAAAGCGTCTTATCGTAATGTGATGTATTATGGTGATTGGTCGATTTGGGGAGGAGAACAAGAATTTTATCCTAAAGATATTGCCGCAGACCAATTGACGCATTTAAATTATGCCTTTTTAGATTTTGATAGTAATGGTGAGTTGAAATTTACAGATAAAGAAGCCGCTGTAGGCGTGCCAGCAGGTGAAGCAGAAGTCGGATGGGGAAATGCTGCTTCTGGATTGTTGAATGCGCTTCAAAATTTGCGTGGACAAAATAAAAACTTAAAAATTGGCGTGTCATTAGGTGGTTGGTCAAAATCGGGTGATTTTTCTGAAGTTGCAGCTAGTCCTGCGAAACGAAAAAAATTAGTGGAAAACATTACTAAATTCTTAAAATATACCAACATGGATTTCGTTGATATTGATTGGGAATATCCAGCAGATGTTCGTGAGCCTGATCGTGTCGACAACAAAAATGATGAAGGAACACCTAACGCAAAACCAGAGGATAAAGAAAATTATATTTTACTATTAAAAGATATTCGAGCGGCGATCGATAAACAAGGAGTGGAATTAGGTAAGACTTATGAACTTTCCGTAGCATTACCTGCGTCCCAAGGAATGTTGGACAAGGGAATTGACATCAAACAACTATTTGAAGTAGTTGACTTTGCGAATATGATGACTTATGACATGAATGGTGCTTGGAGTGCAACAAGTGGTCATCATACTGCACTTTATGGTAATCCTAACGACCCGAACTATGCAAATGGGTTGTCCGTTGATCAGACCGTTCGCTTTTTGAAAGAACATGGGGCTCCTTCAGAAAAAATCGTTATCGGCGCAGCTTTCTATACTCGTGGGTGGAATGAAGTAGCTAAAGGGACAGACCCAAATACTCCTGGATTATTCCAACCTGCTGAAAAAAGCAATAAAGATGCAGACCAAACGCCGACATATGGTGCGGACAATGAACATTCTCTGGCACTTGGGGATGGTGGCCGAGCAGGTGGAGTTTGGTCCTACCGAAACATTGATGAATTAAAAACTAAAATCCCGACTCTAAAAGAATATTGGGATGATACAGCCAAAGCACCATTTTTATACAGCGAAGTTTCAAAAGAGTTCTTTACCTATAACAATGTAAAATCAATTAATTACAAAACGCAATATGTGAAAGAGCATGAATTAGGCGGTGTAATCTCTTGGATGCAGTCGCAAGATAAGCCAACAACGAGTACGAAAAGAGATGAACTGACCAAAGCAATCAAAAATGGGTTGTTTGGTACAGAAAAACTTCCAGAGCATAAAATTGTATCAAGTGATCTAAATGTCGAGGTAGGAATTTCTACTTATTCTGAAAATAGTTCAAAAGGGTATGAATTAGTCATCAAAAATAAAGAAACACTAAATGAAAATTCGGACGTTTTATCAGCTATTGAATCTTCTCACAAGACAATTAAATTACCACGATACACTTTAGCGTTGAATTCAAATGAGATTCTTAGTAGTGGTGATTACAAAGCAGGCGAGGTTTCAACCTCAAATGGAACGGTGACGATCGATTTAAGTGGGGTTTATGAAGGAAAAGAGCTTAAACCAGGGGAGACATATACGTTTAGATTAAAATCAAATGCAACTGATGTATCCGTTGATCATATTGCTTCTATAAATCTAGCACAAAGAATTACAAAAGCCGGTATAGATATCTCGCAACAAACGATTTATGGAGAGGATTCAACTAATCCAACACCAACGCCAACACCAGATCCAGAAGATAAAGAAGCACCATCTATTCCGACTGATCTGACAGCTTAAAATGTGACAGAGACAAGCGTGACGTTGAACTGGACCGCTTCGACGGATAATAAAGGAGTAGCAGGTTATTATGTTTATCGTGACGGACAACAAGTTAGTCAAACAGCTACTACCAATTATATTGACAAATATTTAATGGCTGGTTCAACGTACATTTATACTGTAAAAGCGTTTGATCATTCTGGTAATGTTTCAGAACACAGTCAACCTTTGAGTGTGACAACACTAGATAGCACATCTTCATCAAAATATGAAGCATGGAGTGCTACAAATGTTTACAAAGCTGGTGATAAGGTGTCTCATAAAGGGCAAAACTATCAAGCTAAATGGTGGACAAGCGGGGAAGAACCAGGTACTGAACAATGGGGACCTTGGGAGTTGATTGATTAAATTGCTGGTTATTAATGGGTAAAACATACTAAGTTTTAACGTTTGGGACTAATTAATTGGCTCCCATCGCAGTGGAAAAAAGTTCTATTCTACTGTGATGGGAGTTTTTATGCTATCTAAAAGATCAGGCTATGCTCTTAAGGTCAAATGACCAATTGGATAGCCTGTTTTAAGAGGTCTTATGACCGTTGCTTCAACGCTTCATTCCTATAGAATGATTTCTGAAACAACGTTTATTATTTTTAGAATAAAGCGTTAAAGGGATATCATAAACTCATTTTTTTTGCTTTTTCAGTATTCGCAAAATGTAATTTTGCATAATTTGCTAACAAATCAACGCCACCTTGTTCAATGATTTTTGCAGCTATTCGATCCGACTTTGTTCCAGCGCCAGAAGGTAACTCTAAACCGACCTCTGCTGATTCTTTGGCTAATTCTTCTAGAAAACTTGCTCGGCTGATGATCGATGCCGCAGCTACCGCTAAGTGGTATTGTTCTCCTTTAGTCACAAAATAGAGTTTTTCTTGCACTTGATTTTTTTCCAAACGGACATACTTTTTATAATTGCTTTCTGGTGTAAACTGATCGATCAAGATTGCCTCTGGTTTGACAGGAGCAATTTTTTTCAGCAGTAGATGGATCGCTTGATTATGCAAAGCAACTTTCATACGCACAGCATTGTATTTCGGTTGGATCTCGTTATATTTTTTAGGCTCGAGTACTAAAAGTTGATAAGGGATCGTCTTCTTCAAGATACTAGCCAATTGAATGATTTGAGGATCTTTTAATTCTTTTGAATCACGAACGCCTAGTTTTTTTAGTTGTGTTAGTTGCTCCTTGGCCACGTAAGCAGCACAAACTGTCAATGGACCGAAGTAACTCCCATTTCCCACTTCATCACTTCCTAATACAGATAAAGATTCGATGTTCTTAGGCAAAGATGCAGCTGTTTTTCCAGCTTTGGGTTTTGCTGAAGCTGCCTTTCCCCATTGACTTGCTTCTTTTTCGGCATTTGCACCTTGGAACATGACTTTTCCTGAGGTGTATGCAGTGATGGTCGTGCCATTTTTTTTAGCAGCAAATACGGTATAAGGAATTTTTTTAGGTAAAAGATAAGAAAGATAAGCTTGTTTCATTTTTTCCATTTGGGCAGTCGTTACTTTGATGATAATATTACTCATTATGTACCTCCATTTTAGTTAAATTAATAAATTTAGATGCTTGTTAGATGAAAGATCCCTCAATAGTTCCTTGTCGTTCAGTTGGGGACGAGACATAGCATTTTTTCAAAGTTTATCATATAATGATAAGGTAAATATAAGAAAATTTGTGTACAACTGTTAAATCATTAATTTCATGGTACACTAGATAATAATTTTATCAATAGGGGGAAATGATTCGGATGGCGCACGAAAAAACACGCTATAAAGCAGTGATTGCCGACCAAACTTACACGATTATTGGACGTGAAACAAAGCACCATATGGATATCGTGACAAATTTGATCAATGAACAACTAAAAGAATTGAAGGATTTGTCTCCGCAAATCGATAATGAACAAGCAGCGATCTTAATGGCTGTCAATGCGCTCTCGGATCAATTAAAGAAGCAAGAAAGAAATCTCGAACTTGAAAAAGAAGTAGCAGATTTAAAGAAAAAAATGATCAAATTTGTGGAAATGGAAAATCGAATCAAAAGAATTGAAGCGATTGAAAACGAAGCACGAGAAGTGTTGAAAGAAAACGGACAAGCAGATCGAGAAATCAAGAATCATGTGGAAGCCCAACAAATTTTAAATGAAAAAAGAAAAGGTCAAATCAAACAAAAATCTTCAAATTGATGAAAGAGAAAGGAACAAGACATGTTAAGTCTTTTGATTTTATTTATCTTGCTGCTTGCATTTTTTTCAGGTGCGAGACGAGGATTTTCTATGCAGGTCGTTTATACGATCGGTTATATCTTGTCATTTATGGCAGCACAGCACTTTTATAAGGATCTAGCAAGTCGTCTGGAATTATATATTCCTTATCCTGCGGTAACATCTAATTCCCAAATGGTCTTTTTTGATCAGACATTTTCTTTCAGATTAGATGAAGCTTTTTATGCAGGAGTCGCCTTTTTGCTGATTTTATTTATCGGAGGATTGCTTACTCGTTTTATCGGGATTTTTGTTCATAGCTTGACCTATATTCCGATCCTAAAACAAGTCGATTGGCTTGCGGGAGGCATCTTATCTTTAATCGTTGCCTATGTCACGATATTTTTGCTCTTGAGTTTATTGACTTTTGTGCCAGTAGATATCGTTCAAAAACAATTTAGTGGAAATAGTCTTGCCCGCTTTATCGTAGAGCAGACACCATTTCTAACGAATAAAATCCATGATTTATGGATAACGAATGTGATAAACTAATCAAAAATTTTTTGTAAAAGTGTAACAGTAAGTAGTGAAAGAAAAAACGAAGTTGTGACAGGACAGCAAAGACCAATGAGTCAATGCGAAATGTGACAACTTCTTTTAGTGAAAGTTAGGGTGATAACGTGAATAATCGAATCCTAGAAACATTAGAATTTGAAAAAGTGAAACAGCTTGTTCGTCAGTTTGTGGTAACCGCGCAAGGAACAGAAGAACTCGCAAAGTTAGTGCCGATCAACCAACAAGAGAAATTAACAGATTGGTTAGCAGAAACAGAAGATGGCTTAAAAGTTCAAAGGTTACGTGGGGGAATCCCTATTCCTAAGTTAGAGAACATCCGACCTCATATGAAACGAATTGAGATCGGTGCTGATTTAAATGGACTCGAATTAGCGCAAGTTGCACGTGTTTTATCGACTACAAGTGAATTAAAACGATTCTTTGCTGATTTAGCAGATAGCGAAATTGAATTTTTACGTCTTTATTTCTGGGCAGAACAATTGGTGACGATCCCCGAATTGAATCGACGTTTAAAAGAGTCGATCGATGAAGATGGGCGAGTAACAGATGATGCTTCCCCTGAATTAAAAATCATTCGTCAAAATATTCGTCGAAGTGAACAAACGGTGAGAGAACAACTAGATGGCATTGTTAGGGGGAAAAACGCCAAATACTTAAGTGATACGATTATTACCATGCGAAATGATCGCTATGTGATTCCTGTCAAGCAAGAATACCGGGGTGTCTTTGGTGGGGTAGTCCATGATCAAAGTGCTTCTGGGCAAACATTATTCGTTGAACCAAAGCAAATCGTTGAATTAAATAATCGCTTGAGACAGTATCAAATTGCAGAGCGTAATGAGATCCAACGTATTTTAAGTGAACTTTCTGCTGAACTGGTTCCTCATCGACATGAAATCATTCATAACGCATACGTGATCGGTAAACTAGATTTGATGAACGCCAAAGCACGTTTTGGGAAAGAACTGAAAGCCATCGTTCCTGCAATCAGTGTAGAAAATCATGTCATTTTAAAACAAGCAAGACATCCGTTGATTGATCAAGAAAAAGTGGTGGCTAATGATATCAGTATTGGAAAAGAGTACCAAGCGATCGTGATTACTGGTCCAAATACTGGAGGAAAGACGATCACTTTAAAAACTTTAGGATTGTTACAATTGATGGGGCAATCGGGTTTACCGATCCCTGTAGATGAAGAAAGTCAAATCGGTATTTTTGAGGAAGTATTTGCTGACATCGGTGATGAACAATCCATCGAGCAAAGTCTCTCAACATTTTCTTCCCATATGACAAACACCGTCGATATCTTGGCGCATGTGAATGAAAAAAGTTTAGTCTTGTTTGATGAATTAGGCGCAGGAACAGATCCCCAAGAAGGGGCAGCTTTAGCGATTGCTATTTTAGACGATCTTGGGAAAAAATCGGCTTATGTGATGGCTACGACACACTATCCAGAACTAAAAGTTTATGGATACAATCGGGCGAATACAATCAATGCAAGTATGGAATTTGACGTTGATACACTTAGTCCAACGTATCGTCTGTTGATTGGTGTACCAGGGCGAAGTAACGCATTTGAAATCTCTAGCCGCTTAGGATTAGATCAATCAGTCATCAATGAAGCCAAACAATTAATGAATGACGAAAGCCAAGATTTAAATGAAATGATCGCTGATTTAGAAAATCGACGAAAAATGGCTGAAACGGAGTATTTAGAAATGCGCCACTACGTTGATGAAGCACAAGAGTTATATGAAAACTTAAAAGAGGCGTATCGTTATTTCTTTGAAGAACGAGAAAAAGAAATCGAAAAAGCTAAGAAAAAAGCCAATGAATTAGTTTCTGAAGCACAAGAAAATGCGGAAAAAATCATTGCAGATATTCGTAAAATGCAACAACAAGTAGGACAAGGAAATGTAAAAGAGCACCAATTGATTGATGCGAAAACCAAATTGGCAAACTTACATCAAGAAGAACAACTGAAAAAAAATAAAGTGTTGAAAAAAGCCAAAGAACAAAAAACATTGAA
Organism: Enterococcus hirae ATCC 9790; assembly: GCF_000271405.2. Taxonomy (NCBI): domain Bacteria; kingdom Bacillati; phylum Bacillota; class Bacilli; order Lactobacillales; family Enterococcaceae; genus Enterococcus; species Enterococcus hirae. The sequence continues at coordinate 1,627,410 of NC_018081.1, forward strand.
ACCAGGCGACGAAGTTTTAGTGACAACTTATGGTCAAAGAGGAACCTTGTTACGTAAAAACGGGGAGCAATGGCAAGTGGAAATCGGGATTTTAAAAATGAATGTTTCTGAAAGTGAATTAACGCCCGTTGCTCCACAAAAGGAACCAAAACAGCGGGTCATTCATGCTGTACGTTCTGAATCAGCTAGTCACGTGTCGAACCAACTAGATCTTCGTGGCAAACGCTATGAAGAAGCGTTGAGTGAGGTTGACCAATACCTTGATTCAGCGATCCTTGCTGGCTATCCCCAAGTAACGATCGTACATGGAAAAGGGACCGGAGCTTTGCGTCAAGGAATCACCGACTACTTGAAAAATCATCGAAGTGTCAAAAGTTTTGAATTTGCTCCTGCTAACCAAGGCGGTAATGGGGCGACGATCGTTAAATTTAAATAAAACTTACTAAATGTAAGCAGAAGGCTCGTCTCGAATCAAGAAAGGTGCTATAATGACTCTAGACTAAAAAATGGAGGTCTTTGATATGTCACAAGTAGTTACAGATACGACATTTAACGAAGAAACAGATAAAGGCTTAGTATTAATCGACTTTTGGGCAACTTGGTGTGGACCTTGTCGCATGCAAGCACCAATTTTAGATCAGCTGTCAGAAGAATACGATGAAGATGAATTCCGAATCGTAAAAATGGATGTAGATGAAAACCCACAAACACCTCAACAATTTGGGATTATGAGTATTCCAACATTATTGTTGAAAAAAGATGGGCAAGTCGTTGAAAAAGCGGTTGGTGTACACTCGAAAGAGCAATTACGTCAAATGATCGATCAATATTTATAAACATCTGGAATGTTACTGAGATATCAATCAATGGATTGATATCTCGGTTTTTTTGTCCTTAGCACAAATTTCAGTAAAACCTTTCTCTAGTTTATCTAAACCCTCAAACAAGTCTAGGAAACAAATGAGCCGATTACGATTCTTTTTGACAGACATGTTATAATTAATTCAATGAAATTTGAAAGGAAGTATTTCATGAACGAACGTATCAAAAATAAATTAGCCTTACTTCCTGATCAACCTGGCTGCTACTTGATGAAAGATAAAAATGGCACCATCATCTATGTTGGGAAAGCAAAGATTCTCAAAAATAGAGTCCGTTCCTACTTTACAGGTAGTCATAATACCAAAACCGAACGATTAGTTAGTGAGATCGAAGACTTTGAATATATTGTTACAGAATCCAATATCGAAGCTTTACTTTTAGAAATCAATTTGATCAAGAAAAATGATCCTAAATACAATATCATGTTGAAAGATGATAAAACGTATCCTTTTTTGAAAATCACAAACGAAAAGTACCCACGCTTAGTCATTACACGTAAAGTGTTAAAAGACAAAGCAGTTTATTTCGGACCATATCCAGATGTTGGCGCAGCCAACGAGACCAAAAAAATCCTTGATCGGTTGTTTCCGTTACGCAAGTGTAAACCTAGCCAAACGAAAGAACCGTGTTTGTATTATCACTTAGGCCAATGCCTTTGTCCTTATTATTTTGATGTTGATCCACAAGTTTACACGAAAATCGTTGATGAAGTTAAAAGCTTTTTAAATGGTGGCTATGAAAAAGTTGAATCAGAAATCCACCAAAAAATGGTTCAAGCTGCTGAAAAGATGGAATTTGAAAAAGCGGCAGAATACCGCGATCAGATACGAGCCATTGAAACGATTATGACTCGTCAAAAAATGACCAATACAGATCTGGTGGATCGAGATGTTTTTGGCTACGCCATTGATAAAGGCTGGATGTGCGTCCAAGTATTCTTTGTGAGACAAGGGAAATTGATTGAACGGGATGTTTCGATGTTTCCTTTTTATAATGAAGCAGAAGAGGACTTTTTGACTTATATCGGGCAGTTTTATCAAGAAAATGAACATTTTATTCCTAAAGAAGTCTTGATTCCTGACACGATCGATCAACCGAGTGTGGAGGCATTGTTGTCCACAAAAGTTTTACAACCTAAACGTGGTGAAAAGAAAAAATTAGTAGAACTTGCGAATAAAAATGCTACGGTTGCATTGAATGAACGATTTGATTTGATTGCTAGAAAGCAAGAACGAACGATTGGGGCAGTGGAACGTTTAGGGAATGCCATGAATATTCCTACACCTGTTCGGATTGAATCCTTCGATAATTCGAATATCATGGGAACCAATCCAGTAGCGGCAATGGTGGTATTCATCGATGGAAAGCCAGCAAAAAAAGAATACCGCAAATATAAAATCAAAACGGTCACAGGACCAGATGATTATGCTTCGATGCGAGAAGTGATCTATCGAAGATATTCTCGTGTCATTCGAGAAGGTCTCCCTTTGCCTGATTTGATTTTGATCGATGGTGGGAAAGGGCAAGTAGATGTCGCCAAAGATGTTTTAGAAAATCAACTTGGGATCGACATACCAGTGGCTGGTATGGCTAAAAATGATAAGCATAAAACGAATGAACTCCTTTTTGGAAATGAACTTTCGGTGGTTCCATTGGAAAGAAATTCGCCCGAGTTCTTTTTACTTCAACGGGTCCAAGATGAGGTCCATCGGTTTGCGATCACATTCCATAGACAACTACGAAGTAAAAATAGTTTTGCTTCTAAGCTGGATGAAATTGAAGGATTAGGACCGAAAAGAAAAAATTACTTCTAAAAGAATTTAAATCGTTGAAAAATGTTACGGCAGCGACGATGGAAGAACTCCAACAAATTGGGCTACCAAAAAATGTTGCTCAAAATGTTTTTGATAAATTACATGAGAACTAGCATAGGACACTTTACAAACCACGTAAAGTGTCCTATGATTTTTTGTATAACAAATGATGTAGAATTCGTTTTAGTTCGACGAGGCGGGAAGCGCTATGATGACTATTGGAAATGATTATAGCCAACCTAGACTGAATAAATGTCAAAATGGTCGTTGTTTCAATGAAAAAGTGGGAAAGAATGGTTTTCTTTTTAAACTATTCATTTTTCAATAGACTTTGGACCTTTAATTGATAAAGAATCTCTGGACTATTTCATTTTTTGCATTTGTATGCGATTTAAGTTGTCTGAACTATCTGAATATGGTAGAAGAAATGGAGACGAAGGAGTGAGACGATGTTAGAAGTGAAAGATTTGGTTAAGACGTTTGGAGACTATACCGCTGTTGATCATGTGTCTTTTCAAATACCTGATGGAAAGATTATGGGGCTGATCGGACAAAACGGGGCAGGAAAAACCACAACTTTTCGATTGATCTTAGATTTTTTGACACAGGATCAAGGGGAAGTTTTATGGAATGGACAACCTTTGGGAGAAAAAGACTATGACATTATTGGCTATCTTCCTGAAGAACGTGGGTTGTATCCGAAAGTAACGATTCAAGAGCAATTGTTGTATTTTGCTGAATTGAGAGGCAAAAAAAGAAAAGAGATCGAACCAAAAATCGATTTTTGGATGGAAAAGTTCCAAGTAAAAGGAAAGAAAACCGATAAAGTAAAATCATTGTCTAAAGGAAATCAACAAAAAGTCCAATTGATTGCTACGTTGATCCATGAACCTAAATTAATCATATTGGACGAGCCGTTTAGTGGGCTTGACCCAGTCAATGCAGAATTGCTGAAAGATGGGATCATTGAGTTAAAAGAACATGGCTCATGTGTTATTTTCTCCAGTCACAATATGGATAATGTTGAAAAAATCTGTGATCATTTAATTATGTTGCGTAATGGAAAAATGGTGTTAAGCGGGAAAGTCCATGAAATCAGAAATTCTTTTGGACGAACAAAGTTATTCTTAGAATCTGGCTTGTCCCAGCAGGAAGTTGCAATGATCGAAGGAGTCGAAAAAGTCGTCACTCATGAAGATCAAACGCTTGAAATCACTTTAAACGATCCTGATGTAGGAAAAGAAATCTTTACCCGAGCAACACAATTTGGCTATATTCCAATGTTCAATCAACAACCGCCTACCTTAGAAGAGATATTCAAAATGAAAGCAGGTGAGATTGATGCGTAAATTTTGGATCATTACAAAAGATGTCTATTTAAAAAATGTCAAATCTATCTCTTTCTTAATTATGATCTTAGTGCCATTCATTATGATAGGAATCGTTTATTTAGCAGGCAATTTTGCTCAGCAAAACAGTGAGATTAATAAAATTGGTGTATTGTCCGAAAATCAACAAGTAACGCAACAGCTTGAACAAGTAAAAACCGATGAGTTCAGCTTTCAAGCGGTTGATTCGCAAACACAAGCTCAAAAAGAATTAGCCGATGAAAAAATTGATGCCTATTTAGTCGTCACGGTCGAAAACGATCAGCTAAAAGGTCAACTTTACAGTGAAAATTCGTTAGGACAAAGTACACAATTGTTGATCCAACAGCAATTAACTGGGTTGCAATCACTATTGCGAGCTAGCCAACTGGGACTTTCTCCTGAAGAAGTAGCTAGTCTTAGTCAACCAGCAAGTTTGACTAGACAAAAAGTAAGTTTTGATAGTAATAACAAAATGAAAGTTGGAGAAGATAATTCTGGCGTACAATATGCGATTAGTTATGCAGCAACCATTATCTTATTTATCATTATCCTGACTTATTCACAAATCATCGCGCAAGAAATTGCTTCTGAAAAGGGAACTCGAATCATGGAAGTCATTTTATCAAGTACGACAGCTCAAAAACATTTTTATGGTAAATTGACTGGTGTCTTGTTAGTTGCTTTAACGCAGATGGCTCTATACGGTGTGATTTTGACTGTGGGATTCCAACAATTTAAACATATGGATTTTGTAAAAAGTATCATAGAGAATATTTCACTAGATAAGATCATCGGACCATTTTTATGGTACGCATTGTTGTTTATGTTCTTTGGTATCTTGATCTTCTCCGTTTTAGCGGCTTTATGTGGATCATTAGTCAACAAAGCAGAAGATACAGCAAAAGCGATTTTACCAGTTACTTATCTTTCTTTAGGTGGCTATATGCTTGGGTTGATCTTAGGCGCATCTGATCCAAACAATATCGTGATTCGGATCACGTCCTATATTCCGTTCCTTTCTTCTTATATTATGCCGATTCGTTTGGCGAATGAGACAGTGGGAATGACTAGTGTATTGATTTCACTTGTAGTGTTAATCATTGTCACATTCCTGCTAATGTTCTTCTCAGCGAATATGTATAAATCAAATGTTCTTGTTTATAGTGAAGGTGGCTTATGGAGTTCATTGAAACAGTCACTTTCAATTATGAGAAATGAACGTAAGAAATCCTAACCGACTGACTATTAAAAGCAGTATCGGCACAACAAAATGGTAAATGAAAAACTAAATGCTGGCGTTATTTCGGTTGATCTACGAAATAACACCAGCATTTTTTAGGATATTCTAAAGGAAAAAATCGTTGCCCAATCACTTCAGGACTAAAATTCTTGAACAAAAAAATCAAATAATCCTTGGTCAGTGGAATTGCTTGAATGTGTCAGCTCTGGATGCCATTGTACACCAAACAATCGAACATCCTTATCGAGACTTTCAATCCCTTCCACTAGACCATCAGGAGAAAAGGCTGTAGCTTTTAATGAAGGTGCCAGCTCTTTCAACGCCTGATGATGATAAGAGTTTACCAAATAAGTATCAGGTAGTAGCTGATATAATAGAGTGTCGGGTAAAATCTCTACTTCATGAGTAGCAAATTGTGGGGCGGTTGGATGCTGTTCATGTTTGACCGACCACTTAGGATAAGTGGTTAAATCTTGATACAAACTACCCCCAAGCACGACATTTAAGAGTTGCATTCCACGACAAACAGCAAAAATTGGTTTGTTTTGCTTCAGAGCCTCGCTGATAAGTGCCGCTTCAAAGAGATCTCTTTGAAGATTGGTTTCTAAAAGTTTTGGATGGGGAGGTTCATGATACAGTTGTGGGGAAATATCCTGTCCACCGGCTAAGATCAGTTTATCGATTTGGTCAATATAAGCAGAAGCAGTCTTAGGGGATGAGATCGGTAAAACGATCGGTAAACCATCCGCCTGCTGTACAGCATTGACAAAGCCTTGGGGAGTATAGGTTACTTGATTTCCTTGAAAAGTATCTGTCGCTCGGATCAACTGATTTCCAGCAATTCCAATAATGGGTAACATAAACATTCCTCCAAATCGTCTATTCGTTCTATTCTATCAAGAATAAAAAAATTTAAAACTATTTGAAATAGATCTAGTTTGGGAATAAATATGAAGAAAAAATTTTTTTCATGAGAATTTCTTATAAAAAAACAGAGTTACCGAGGAAAAATATGGTGTTTTTATTGAATTTTTTCGTCATTTTGGTACAATAGAATTAAATCACGAATAAAATGGTTGGGCATAATGCTTCAAGGATCGCGTTCTTCAAGGGGTGAGAAGAACATATTGAAGGGCTCAGCATCATTAGTCAACTAAAGGGCACATACTTTCAATGTAACGAGAGCATGTGTCCTTTTTTAATCGAAAGGGGGAAGTGATTGTGACAGAAATGGCGCGAATTTTGACAAGAATCAAAGAAGCAGAAGAGAATAATCAGAAAAAAGAAGAGCAGGTCAAAGCTGAACTTGCTCAATATGAACAATTAAAAAATAACGAATTAATCGATTTGAATAAAGAATTCCAAGAACGATTAACCAAGCTGATGAAAGAAAAAGAAAAAAATGAAGAGGAAGTAACTGAAGACGAACAGCACAAACTGGAATTGATTTTAGAACAATTTCGTCAAAAAGTTCTTGAAATAGAAAAAACATATTTAGAAAAAGAAGAAGAGGAAATAGCGAAGAAAAAGAACTTAACAAATGAGATCATTGAAAGGATGAAACAAAACAATGGCTGTCACTAAAATGGAAAAAGTGACTCTCATTTCAGATAAGAAAAATCGTGAAATCTTGTTGCAAGCAGTTCAAGGACTCCATGCAGTAGAAATCCGTGATCTGTTCCAAGAATCTGAAAACAATCAATGGGTAGAGACGTTTTTTCCTGAACCAGAGATGATCGATAAGGACAAGGAACTTGCGAAATTATCCTATAAATTAACGGATATTCGTACAGCTATCCAATTTATCGAACATCATGGCGAAAAAAGTCAGAAAAAACAACACTTAAAAAGGCGTGAACTTTCGTTAGATACTTTGGAAAAAAATTATTCAGAAGAAGCTTTTTCGAAAAAGCTGGAAGAAGTCTTACTTTTGAAGGAACAATGGGAGCAACTGGTAGACGAACGCCAACAATTGGAAGACCAAGAGAATTGGTTGCTCAATTGGCAAAATCTGGATTTGGCGCCTAAAGCATTTGATAGTCAAATGACCAAGCTAGTCATTGGAACGGTCAATGCTAAAAATGCTGAATCTTTTAAAGCTGAAGTTGCTGAGATAAACGAAGCCTATTTAGAAGAAATCAACTCTTCACCAACAACGACTTACTTTGCCTACATTGTTTTACGAGCTGACGAGTCACGCATGGAAGAAATCGCCAGTCGTTATGGATTTGTTAAAGAAGACTATCTGTATGAGGGGACACCACAGCAACAGTTAGTTGCTGCAAAACAAAGTTTACAGGAAATCAAGGACCAACAAAAGAAACTGTCTTCAGCCATTGGAGCTTGTAGTGGGTATATCAAAGATTTCGAATGGACGGAAGAAATCTTCTTGGCTCGCTCTGAACGAGAAGCAATCAAGGACCGGATCATTCATACTCCTTATCTGATTCTGATTCAAGGCTGGGTGGATCATGAAGAAAAACAAGAATTGATCCACATGCTACAAAATATCTTAGCAAGTGAAGAAGTCTATTTGACCTTTGACGAGCCAACGGACAATGAAATTGCTGAAGAAGTACCGACCAAACTAAAAAATCACCCGATCGTCGCTCCTTTTGAGATGTTAACGGAGATGTATAGTTTACCAAAGTATGAAGAAGTTGATCCAACGCCGTGGATGATGCCGTTTTACCTCGTCTTTTTTGGCATGATGGTGGCGGATATCGGGTATGGGTTACTGATGTTTTTAGGGGCATTTTTACTCCAAAAATTAGTGGTATTGCCACGGGGAATGCAACGTTTTGCAAAATTCTTTGAGATTCTAGCAATCCCTTCGATCATCTGGGGATTTATCTATAGCTCATTTTTTGGGGCGGCATTGCCTAAAGAAATTTTTGGTATTCATTTACCATTTCCGATTTTGTCTACTACAGATGATGTCAACACGATCTTGATTTTATCCGTAATTTTTGGGTTGATCCAAATTTTAGTCGGACTATTTATTGCTGCTAAGGAACATATCAAACGAAAAGCATATGTCGATGCCGTGAATGATGGGTTTGCTTGGCAAGGGATCTTGCTTGGTATCATTCTGATTTTATTGGGAACGATGATCCTTAAAAACAACGCCTTTGTTTATTTAGGCGGTGCATTAGCTGTTCTTTCAGCCGTATGTATTTTGATCATTCCTGTTTTCCAATCTTCTTCAAAAGCCAAGGGGATCGCCAAAGGTGCGTATAATTTATATGGTCTAACTGGCTATATCGGAGACTTAGTCAGCTATACACGACTAATGGCACTGGGAATCTCTGGAGGAAGTATTGCCGCAGCATTCAACATGTTAGTTGCTTTTATGCCTCCAGCTGCTCGTTTTAGTGTCGGAATTTTATTGATCATTGTCCTACAGGCTTTGAATATGTTCTTAACACTTTTGAGTGCCTATGTACATGGCGCACGATTACAATATGTAGAATTTTTTGGAAAGTTTTACACTGGAGGAGGGCGTTCCTTCAAACCACTAAAAACGGTGGAGAAATACGTCAACATCAATCATAAGAAAAAATAGAAATATTGGAGGAATTTGATACAATGATGGATTATTTGATTACTCAAAATGGTGGAATGGTATTTGCAGTATTAGCGATGGCAACAGCAACGATTTTTTCAGGAATCGGGTCTGCTAAAGGCGTTGGAATGACTGGGGAAGCGGCAGCAGCATTGACGACCAGTCAACCAGAAAAATTCGGACAAGCGTTAATTTTACAATTACTTCCAGGTACCCAAGGATTATACGGCTTCGTTATCGCCTTCTTGATTTTTATCAACTTAGGCAGCGATATGTCTGTCGTTCAAGGATTGAACTTCTTAGGAGCTTCCTTACCGATTGCCTTTACTGGTTTATTCTCAGGGATCGCTCAAGGGAAGGTTGCAGCTGCTGGTATTCAAATTCTAGCGAAAAAACCTGAGCATGCAACGAAAGGGATCATTTTTGCTGCGATGGTTGAAACATATGCCATCTTAGGTTTCGTTATTTCTTTCTTACTGGTCTTAAATGCGTAATAGCCTAGCTTATAAGGAGGAATGACGGTGGATGCCGATTGATAAAATCATCACTCAAATAAATGAAACAGCACAACTCGAACGTGCATCATTCGAAGAAATGAAGCGCAAAGAAATCGATCAAAAATTCGAAGTGAAAAAGTGGCAGATCGAAGCAGATTTTCAGAAAGAAAAAGCAAGTAAACTGGAAGAAATTGAACGAAGTTATCGCCAGTTGAGAAACAAGCAAAAAATGCAAGTGAAACAAGAAATCTTAAATGCGAAACAAGAAGTTTTACAGCGTTTATTCACGGAAGCAACGCTTCAGTTAGAAAATGAACCAAAAGAAGAACAACTTGCGTTGATGAAGCAAATGATCCAAACATTACCGATCAATGGCACAGCTCGCTTGATCCCAGGAGAAAAATCAGCGGATATCTTAACACCTGCGGTCATCGCTGAATGGAATGAAGAACTTCCTTTTGAATTAATCCGGGAAGACTTTACTGAAAAAGCACAAGCAGGGTTGATCATTGATGATGCTGGTATCCAATATAACTTTTTGTTTAGTCACTTGATCAAGGAAATTCAAGAGACGATGAGTGCTGAAATTGCCAAAGAATTATTTGACTAAGGAGGGATTGTCAAATGGAGTATCATGAATTAAATCCCTTGATACGTGGTAGAGAATTAGAGTTGATTTCAAAAGACACGTTTGAGCAAATGATCCAAACCGATTCGATCGATTCACTTGGAGAAATCTTACAATCCACGATCTATCAGCCGTATATCTATGACGGCTTTGACAAGGATTTTGAAGCCAATCTCTCTCAGGAACGCAGCAAATTATTCCAGTGGTTGAAAGAATCTGCACCAGAACCAGAAATCGTTTGGATCTATACGATGCGTTACACTTTCCATAATTTGAAAGTATTGACAAAGGCTGAGATCACAGGGCAAAACCTTGATCACCTTTACATCCATGATGGATTTTATTCGCTGGAAGTGTTGAAAGATGCGATTCACACGCAAGTGTCGGTGGAATTGCCAGACAGTCTCATGGATTATATTCGAGAAGTTCATGAATACTGCGAAGAATCGACTATTTTACAAGGGATCGATGTGATTTATGACCGTTGTTTTCTAACCGAGCAACGTCGCTTAGGGGAACAGCTTGGTTACCCTGAACTATTAGAAGAGATCATTGCTTTTATCGATTTAACGAATATCACCACGACAGCAAGAGGGATCTTGCAGCATCGTTCTGCAGGTTTTATGACAACAGTTATTTCAAGTTCAGGAAGTATTCCGAAAGACACATTGCTTTCCTTTGTTCGTGGGGAAATGGCATCTTTTACTCAGTTTTTACTGACAACAGATTACAGTGAGCTATTAAAGCAAGTCATCCATGAAGAACAGATTGATTTAGTTAGCTTGGAACAATTGAAAGATGATTATTTAAGTTCTTTTTATCAAGTAGCACAGACACAAGCGTTTGGCCCGTTACCATTACTAGCTTTTTTGAACGCAAAAGAAGTCGAAAGTAAAAATCTGCGCCTTTTGATCATTGGCAAACGAAATCACTTTTCACTGGAACAACTAAAAGAAAGGATGAGACAGGTCTATGACTTATAAAATCGGAGTAGTAGGTGACAAGGATTCTGTCTCGCCTTTTCGATTATTTGGCTTTGATGTACAGCATGGTACGACAAAGACTGAAATAAGAAAAACAATCGATGAGATGGCTAAGAATGAATATGGTGTGATCTATATCACCGAACAATGTGCAAATCTGGTCCCTGAAACGATTGAGCGCTATAAAGGACAATTGACACCTGCGATCATTTTGATTCCTAGTCATCAAGGAACCCTTGGTATCGGTTTAGAAGAGATCCAAAATAGTGTGGAAAAAGCTGTTGGACAAAATATTTTATAATAGGAAAAGGAGATAGTCATTTGCAAATTGGAAAAATCATAAAAGTCTCCGGTCCTCTCGTTATGGCAGAAAATATGTCAGAAGCAAGTATTCAAGACATGTGTTTAGTGGGAGATTTAGGAGTCATCGGCGAAATCATTGAGATGCGTCAAGATGTGGCGTCTATTCAAGTATATGAAGAAACTTCAGGAATTGGTCCCGGAGAACCTGTTCGTTCCACTGGGGAAGCACTATCTGTTGAGCTAGGACCAGGAATCATTTCACAAATGTTTGACGGGATTCAAAGACCACTGGATACATTTATGGAAGTGACTCAAAGTAACTTCTTAGGACGTGGGGTCCAATTACCAGCTTTAGATCATGAGAAACAATGGTGGTTTGAAGCGACAATCGAAGAAGGAACAGAAGTAAGTGCTGGAGACATCATTGGGTACGTGGATGAAACGAAGATCATTCAGCACAAAATCATGGTCCCTAATGGTATCAAAGGAACTGTACAAAAAATTGAATCTGGATCATTTACGATCGATGATCCGATTTGTGTGATCGAAACGGAACAAGGCTTAAAAGAGCTGACGATGATGCAAAAATGGCCAGTACGTCGTGGTCGACCAATCAAACAAAAATTAAATCCAGATGTACCGATGATCACCGGTCAAAGGGTCATTGACACGTTTTTCCCAGTAACTAAAGGAGGAGCGGCAGCCGTTCCAGGTCCGTTTGGTGCAGGGAAGACAGTTGTGCAACACCAGATTGCTAAGTGGTCGGACGTAGATCTAGTGGTTTACGTTGGTTGTGGGGAACGAGGAAATGAAATGACGGATGTCGTCAATGAATTTCCTGAACTGATCGATCCAAATACAGGCGAGTCTTTGATGGAACGAACTGTGTTGATCGCTAATACATCGAACATGCCAGTAGCTGCTCGAGAAGCTTCTATTTATACGGGAATCACGATTGCCGAGTACTTCCGTGACATGGGGTATGATGTAGCAATCATGGCAGATTCCACTTCTCGTTGGGCAGAAGCACTGCGTGAAATGAGCGGACGTTTAGAAGAAATGCCTGGTGATGAAGGTTATCCCGCTTATCTGGGCTCTCGTCTAGCTGAATACTATGAACGTTCAGGACGTGTCATTGCTCTAGGCTCTGACCAACGTGAGGGCAGTATCACTGCCATCAGTGCGGTTTCTCCTTCTGGTGGAGATATCTCTGAACCAGTGACTCAAAATACCTTACGTGTGGTGAAGGTTTTCTGGGGATTAGATTCTAGTCTTGCTCAAAAAAGACATTTTCCATCGATTAACTGGATCCAAAGTTACTCATTATATTCAACAGAAGTTGGCAGATATATGGATCAAATCTTACAACAGGATTGGTCTGATATGGTAACTGAAGGCATGCGGATCTTGCAAGAAGAAGAACAATTAAATGAAATCGTGCGCTTGGTAGGGATCGATTCGCTTTCTGATAACGATCGCTTGACCCTTGAAGTAGCAAAATCGATTCGAGAAGACTATTTACAACAAAATGCTTTTGATGATGTAGATACGTTTACTTCAAGAGAAAAACAATTCAACATGTTGAAAGTTATTTTGACTTTTGGGAAAGAAGCTCGAAAAGCCTTATCGTTGGGAGCGTACTTCAATGAAATCATGGAAGGTACAGTAGCGGTCAGAGAACGCATTAGTCGGAGCAAGTATATTCCAGAAGAAGAGTTAGCCAAAATTAGTAGTATAAATGAAGAAATCAAAGAAACGATCCAATTGATTGTTTCAGAAGGAGGGATGACCGATGATTAAAGAATATCGTACAATCAAAGAAGTGGTCGGCCCTTTGATGGCAGTCGAAAAAGTTTCGGGAGTCAAATATGAAGAATTGATTGAAGTTCGGATGCAAAACGGCGAGATTCGTCGTGGACAAGTACTAGAAGTCCAAGAAGACAAAGCGATGGTTCAGATCTTTGAAGGAACCAGTGGAATCAATCTAAAAAATTCTTCCGTACGCTTTTTAGGACACCCTTTACAATTAGGAGTATCAGAAGACATGATCGGTCGGGTTTTTGATGGTCTTGGTCGACCAAAGGACAATGGACCTGAAATCTTGCCAGAAAAATATTTAGATATCAATGGCGAAGTAATCAATCCAATTGCCAGAGATTATCCCGATGAATTTATCCAAACAGGGATTTCAGCAATCGATCATTTGAATACATTAGTCCGTGGGCAAAAATTGCCGGTTTTTTCTGGCTCAGGTTTACCACACAAAGAGTTGGCTGCCCAAATTGCTCGCCAAGCAACTGTTTTGGATTCTTCCGATGATTTTGCTGTGGTTTTTGCTGCCATCGGTATTACTTTTGAAGAAGCCGAATTTTTTATGGAAGACTTTAGACAAACAGGTGCGATTGATCGCTCCGTTATGTTTATGAATTTAGCTAATGATCCAGCAATCGAACGAATCGCCACACCAAGAATGGCATTGACGGCCGCTGAATATTTAGCTTATGAAAAAGGCATGCACGTCTTAGTCATCATGACCGATATGACCAACTATGCAGAAGCGCTCAGAGAAATTTCGGCCGCACGTCGAGAAGTTCCTGGCCGTCGTGGTTATCCAGGCTATCTTTACACAAACTTAGCCACCTTATTTGAACGGGCTGGACGGATTAGAGGATTGAAAGGTTCTGTAACTCAAATTCCGATTTTGACGATGCCAGAAGATGATAAGACTCATCCGATTCCCGATTTGACGGGTTATATCACAGAAGGTCAGATCATTTTAACGAGAGAGCTTTATAAGAGTGGGATTCAACCACCGATCGATGTCTTGCCTTCTCTTTCACGGTTGAAGGACAAAGGAACAGGTGCTGGTAAAACGAGAGAAGACCACGCAGCAACGATGAACCAATTGTTTGCCGCCTATGCGCAAGGAAAACAAGCGAAGGAATTAGCTGTCGTTTTAGGTGAATCTGCCTTGTCAGATATTGATAAAATCTATGCAAAATTTGCGGAACGATTTGAAAACGAATATGTCAACCAAGGATTTTACACCAATCGGACAATCACAGAAACGCTTGACTTAGGCTGGGAACTGTTGGCGATGCTTCCAAGAACCGAGTTAAAACGAATCAAGGATGATTTACTGGATAAGTATTTGCCAGAAGGGAAGTGAGTTCCTTATGCGATTAAACGTCAATCCTACGAGAATGGAGCTAACTCGTTTAAAGAAACAATTAACGACAGCGACAAGGGGACACAAACTTTTAAAGGACAAACAAGATGAATTGATGCGTCAATTTATTTTACTGATCCGTAAAAATAATGAGTTACGCCAAGCAATAGAAAAAGAAACCCAAACAGCAATGAAAGATTTTGTCTTAGCAAAGTCAACAGTCGAAGAAGCTTTTATTGACGAACTTTTGGCATTACCAGCGGAAAACGTCTCAATTTCTGTAGTTGAGAAAAATATTATGAGTGTCAAAGTTCCCCTCATGAATTTTCAATACGATGAAACATTGAATGAGACACCATTAGAGTATGGCTATCTTCATTCTAATGCAGAGTTGGATCGTTCGATCGATGGTTTTACGCAGCTCTTACCAAAGCTTTTGAAGCTGGCAGAAGTTGAAAAAACATGTCAACTTATGGCTGAAGAGATCGAGAAAACCAGAAGAAGGGTCAATGCGTTGGAATATATGACGATTCCTCAATTGGAAGAAACGATTTATTATATTAAAATGAAGCTGGAAGAAAACGAACGAGCAGAAGTAACTCGCCTGATCAAAGTGAAAAATATGGGAACAGAAGAGTAAGGCTGATCCAATTCAGCATTCTAATGGCTTTTTTCATGATCAGAACAAATCGAATTTAGCGTAAGAAGAAAAAGTAGTCATTTATTTTTCTTCTTGCGCTCGTTTGCTTATAATGGAAAGAGGTCGTGAAAGAAGCGGTCAGCTCCGAGCGAATAAGAGAGGATTTTTTAAAATAGCTTCTCCTATTTTAGAAAATCATCGCTTATTGCCGAGTAGTTGCTTCACGCCAATGATTCATTTTGTACCTATTTATGATTGCAGAACAAAATGTCGTTCTGAGATCTTAGATAAAAATTAAGCATAAGGAATGACTATCATGAAAAAAAGAGTAAGAAAACGATTATCACCTGTCCAGCTAATTGCTGCTGGTTTTTTTATCTTGATCCTGTTTGGAGGTAGCTTACTGACGTTACCATTTTTTAGCCGCAGCGGAGAAAGCACCCATTTTATTGATGCCTTATTCACTGCAACCTCAGCTGTTTGTGTGACTGGTTTGACGACACTGAATACTGCGGAGCATTGGAATAGTGCAGGACAGTTTTTGATCATGACCTTGATTGAAATCGGTGGGTTAGGCTTTATGATGATCCCGATCCTCTTTTTTGCTATTGCGAAGAAAAAAATCAGTTTTAGTATGCGGATTGTGCTAAAGGAAGCCTTAAACCTTGAAGAGATGTCGGGTGTAATTAAGTTAATGATCTATATCTTAAAATTTGCGGTGGTGATCCAAGTAATCGGGGCGGTTGCTTTGAGTGTAGTTTTTATTCCTGAATTTGGTTGGGCTAAAGGAATCTGGTTTAGTATCTTTCATGCCGTTTCTAGTTTTTGTAATGCAGGATTTGATTTATTAGGAGACAGTTTACTCGCGGATCAAACAAATGTTTACCTGATCATGGTCGTTTCAGCGTTGATCATTGCAGGTGGATTAGGTTTTATTGTCTGGCGTGATATTCTAAGTTATCATCGCGTCAAAAAAATCACACTACATTCAAAAGTCGCCTTATCTGTAACTGCACTCTTATTAATTGGTGGATTTATTTTATTTCTCATCACTGAAAGAAATGGACTGACTTTAGTTAAAGGTACGTTTACAGAAAGATTAGCGAATACATTTTTTATGAGTGTGACACCAAGAACAGCAGGCTATTACTCTATTGATTATTTACAGATGAGTCATGCAGGATTGATTTTAACGATGTTTTTGATGTACATCGGAGGAACTTCTGGTTCGACAGCTGGAGGACTGAAAACTACGACATTAGGAATTTTATTGATCCAAATGCATGCCATGTTTAAAGGAAAGACACGAGCAGAAGCCTTCGGTCGAACCATTCGCCAAGCAGCCGTGCTACGTGCATTGACTCTTTTCTTTGTAACTCTCTCTTTATGTGTTGTTGCGATCATGGTCCTATCTGTGACGGAGACGATTCCTAAAACGTCAGGAATCGAATATATTGCGTTTGAAGTCTTTTCCGCTTTTGGGACAGTTGGATTGACGATGGGGTTGACCCCGGATTTGACATTGATCGGAAAACTAGTCATTATTTCTTTGATGTATATCGGTCGAGTAGGAATCATGACAGTCGTTTTTTCACTACTAGTAAAAGCGAACAGGGCAGAAGCCAATTACAAATACCCAGAAGAAAGCATTATGCTTGGGTAGTTGTGAAGGTATCGGGGAGTTTCGATGATAATAAAAAAGAAACGCTCAAAACAAGAGAAGCTGTTTTGAGCGTTTTTTTCACAACCTTATCCCCGAATAACTTCGATTTTATATCCGTCAGGGTCAACAACGAAATAATAAGAAGGAGCTGTTCCTGGAAGTCCTTTTAGGTCTGTCACATTGAATCCTTCTGCTTGGTGTTTTTCGTGAAGTGCTTCTAAATCATCCGCAGCAATAGCAATGTGTCCATAGCCATTCCCTAGATCATAGCCTTCATGATCATAGTTATAAGTTAATTCTAATTCGTAGTCATCTCCTGGTAAAGTTAAATAAACAAGGGTGAATTTGTTTTCTGGAAAATCACGGCGACGACTTTCTTCAAAGCCAAACGCTTTTTGGTAAAATTCTAATGAAGCGTCAAGATCTTTCACTCGAACGCAAGTATGAGCCATTTTCATAAATAACTACTTCCTTTCCTTTTTTTCATCATAACAAAAAAAGAAAGAGCAATAGAAGATTTGCGCTTGTTTATGAGAAAACTCTCATGTAAAATAAAAAGTAAATAAGCTTAAGGTGGACAAAATGATGGATAAACCAGTATTTGGTGAAAAAGAAGCAGGGGTCCAGTATTCCCCCCGATATGCTGCCTATATCATCGTGGAAGAAAAGAACAAACTAGCTTTGATTGAAGCTCCAAATGGTGCTTATTTTTTACCTGGTGGAGAGATTGAAGCGATGGAAACAAAAGAAGCAGCTCTTAAGAGAGAACTCCTTGAGGAAATGGGGATCGTCGCAGAAATTGCGACTTATCTAGGGGAAGCGGATGAGTATTTTTATTCCAATTACCGTCAGACCTATTACTATAACCCAGGCTACTTTTACGTGGCAAACGGCTGGCAACAAATGGCAGAACCAACTGAAAAGACGAATACCATTTGGTGGGTCACGCCACAAGAAGCCATTGAAGAATTAAAACGAGGTAGCCACAAGTGGGCGGTTGAAAAATGGTTATTATTGAACAATTAAAACAATTAAATCAAGAAAAAATCCAAAACCAGCGTACAGTCAGTGACGAACTGGTTTTGGATTTTTATTTAGTAGCAAATGTTATTTTTATTATGATAAAACATACGTTTTGATTGCTTCTGCCACACCATGTTCTTCATTTGTTTTAGTGACCACGTTGGCAGCTTCTTTAACTAGCGGAACAGCATTACCCATCGCAACGCCTAAGCCAGCATATTCAATCATCGATAAGTCATTTTCGTTGTCACCAATCGCCATGATCTCATCCTGATCGATTCCAAGATGTTGCGCTAAGTTCGCAACGGCTGCGCCTTTACTTGCTTCTTTGTTTAATACTTCAAAGTAATAAGGCGCACTTTTCACTGTCGTGTATTTTTCACGGAATGTTTGGGGCAAACGAGCAATCGCAGCATCTAAGATATCAGGTTCGTCGATCATCATCATTTTAACCAAATTGATATCTGGTGTCATTTCTTCAGGTGTGCGATATTTCAACGGCATATGAACTAAGCTGGCTTCATGGATCGTATACGCACTGATATCACGATTAGAGGTGTAAATCGTCTGATCATCAATGGAGTGTAGATGACTGCCAACTCGACGAGCCATCACTTCGATTTCTAAATAATCTTCGTGTGTCAAACCATGACGTGCGATGATTTTTCCTGATTTTGTTTGTTGGACAAGTGCGCCATTGTAGGTGATCACGTAGTCATTTTCTTGGAATAAATCGAGTTCATTCAACTGTTCCTGGACACCAGGCAACGGTCTGCCGGTACACAAGACGATAGCTACTCCTTTAGCGACAGCCTGAGCAATCGCTTCTTTGACGTCTGCTGTAATTTCTCTTTTCTCATTTAATAAGGTTCCATCGATGTCGATGGCGACTAACTTGATAGACATAATTTCCTCCAGTGATCGTGTGTTTTAGTTTGTTTGGGTAATCAGTGAACCATTGCGGATATGGCTTGCAAATTCTTGATAGGTTTCGTCAAATAGATCGTAGTGATTTCTTAAAGACGGATCAACCATTTCTTTTGGAAAGAAAAATCGTTCATCTCCTTGTTCTTGTCCAGCAAGAGCAGCCACAAGTTGGCTCACCTCTGATAATTCTACCAAAGTTCCATCATTTCGCAAGATTTCGATTTGTGTTCGATGGCGTCCTTCTTCGGGGCGATAAAAATCATAAGGCAAATCATAACTGGAATTGATGGCAGTATAGTAGACAGGATTGTAGCCAACTTTTTCCACAAGAGCAGTCATTTCCTTGATCAAGGAAGAAGAGCGATCCCCAGAAAAAGTTGCCGATTTTAACGGTTTACGGTATAAGAAACGTTTAGCTAAATCACTTAAGATTGGATCAGAAAATTCCGTCCATTGGGTAAAATAAGTTCCTAAAACGCCATCGTCTAATTTTAAATACTCTTCCAGTGTAAAGTTTTCGTCAAGAAACGGTAAGAGTAGTTGAGAATGGGATTCAAACACATTGGGATCTTCTCGATACAACTCATGCGCCCGATGTAACAAGTGTTCTAAAATTACTTCCATGCCACGAGACACAGGGTGGAAATAAACTTGAACGTACATTTGATAGCGACTCACAATATAATCTTCGACTGCGTGCATCCCATTCATCGAAAAGGCGATCCCGCCTTTATAGGGACGAATGACACGTAAAATTCGTGTTAAATCAAACGTACCGTATTCTGTCCCAGTGTAATAGGCATCTCGCAACAAGTAATCCATTCGATCAGCATCGATCTGACTCGAAATCATTTGGACGACTTGGGGATTAGGATACGTTTTTTGGATCACACTGGCAACTTTTTCTGGAAATCCTTCTTCCACACGATTCAAAATTTGATAAACTTCCGTTTCAGGAGAAGTAATGATTTCTACAGTGATCGCTTCATGATTCGTATGGAAAATATGTTCAAATGTATGAGAATAAGGACCGTGACCAACATCGTGAAGCAATGCTGCGCACAACGTAACCAAACGTTCTCGATCATCCCAGCCGTCAGCGCCAATTTTTTCTTGAGGGAAATTGCGGGAAAAGATATCACAGATCCGTCTTGAAATTTCATAGACCCCTAATGAATGAGTGAACCGACTATGTTCAGCGCCGTGAAAAGTAAAGGAAGAAGTGCCTAACTGTTTGATACGGCGCAATCGTTGGACTTCTTTTGAATTGATCAAGTCTAAAATGACTTGGTGTTGGACATGGATATAGTTATGGACCGGGTCACGAAAGACCTTTTCGATCGGTAATAATTGATATTTATAAGGAATAGTCATCAGCAAGCTCCTTTAATTTATTTCGTTCTTCCATTCGATTGATTTGATCCGTCCACTGTTCAGAAGTGACATGTGCCTCTTTCCAACATAGCGCATCAACTGAACGACTCTCTCCATAGAGTTGTGTGAGTGCCAATTGGAATTGTTGTTTTACATCCTCAATGGTTAAAGGCGTTTCAAGTAAATCAGCTAAGGTTGCCATACTTTCAGGAACGACCGCCGGGTAACCATTCGTGCCGAAATCCTCTTTCAGCGCTTCTTGATAGAATCGTTTCATCGCTTGACCTCTGGTTTGTTGTGCGCCATTGACACTAACATACATCATCACAGAAATCCCGTTTTTTATGCGACGTTGGGCGATCCCCGCAAACTTTTTACCGTTGATACTCAGGTCATACGTACCAGGACAATAAGAATGAGTCACTTCAAAAGCTTCGATTGATACGGTTGGAAAAGCCAGACGAGTCAATGTGAGCATTTTTTCATAGGCAGCATCAATCGATATCTTCTCCTGTTCGTTTTGAGGGAAAATCAATGAGATATTTAAAACCCCTTGATCAGAAATGATCCCTAATCCACCAGCGTTACGAACGATTGGCTGATAGCCTGCTTTTCTTAGCTCCTGAATGCCTTCATGGAAGTAGGGCGTTCGAGTATCTTTCATTCCTAAGATCACCGTTTGTTCATATTGCCAAAAATGGAGAAAGTTTTGGTTGTTTTTTTTGAATACTCGGTTAAGATATCCGTCAGAGCAAAAGGGGTAAAATCATTTTTTTGATAAATTTTTTGATCCAAAATAATTGTTGGATTCATTACATTCGCTCCTTTATATAATTAATCATCGATTGACATTCCAATGATTCACGTTTGTCATCGTTTCATGGGAGTTTCTCTCATTATTATACTATACTCTAATATACTCTAAAAAAAGAATTTATTGAGTCTGGGACAAAACTTGGCTCAGTCTCTTCTGGTAGCTCTAAAAACGAATAAACGGTGTTCAAGCATCAGCTCCTTGAAATAAGCCTGAATTTTTCAAAATATGAGAAGCTATTTTAAAAAATTCTTTCTTATTGTCATCGGAGCTCCCCGATGCTTTCACAACCTCTTCGATGACGAGTTGTTTGACAAATAGACGAAAACTAGGAACAATGTACCTATATGAAGTAAAGGAGAAGGTAAAATGGCACAATCGCAAGGAACACCCATTTCAATCAAATTACGGACGAAAGTCATGCAAAATGGGGAACATCAAGACTTTTTCTTTGATCTGAAAGGTCAAATGGTCAAAATTGGGGATACGTTATACATACGATACCAGGAAATTCAGGAAAATACAGCAGAAGAAATCCCTGTAACGATCAAATTGATGCCCGATGGACAGGTTCAATTGATTCGTGCGGGAGAAACACGGATGCGACTAAAATTCGGGTATCGTGAACGTTTGGAAACAACGTATCGGACACCTTATGGCATGCTTCAAATTGAAACGTATACCAAAGAATTACATGTTAGTTTGAAAGACCGACCAACCGCTGGGAAAGTAATGATTGAATACGACTTGCTAATGGGACCAGAAAAATTAGGGGAATATTATTTAACTTTAGATTTTACTGCTTAAATCGCAAAGAAACGTTTGATTTTTTACGTATGATTTTGTATGATAAGGAGTAGACTGTGAAAGGACGTGTCCTGATTGGAAATTAGTGTATTTGAAGGTGCAAACAAAAACGAATTATCAATGATTGAAGTAGCACATGCGATCTTAGAACAACGTGGCGATGTGATGGATTTTTCTGATTTAGCCAACCAAATCCAAACCTATCTTGGAAAATCAGACAGTGAGATTCGTGATTCACTGGCACAATTTTATACTGACTTAAATATTGATGGTAGCTTTATTTCATTAGGTGACAATCGTTGGGGCTTGCGTTCATGGTATGCGATCGATTCGATCGATGAAGAAGTAAACCATGGAATTGACGAAGAAGATGAAGATACACCTCGTCGACGCAAACGTAAAAAAGTCAATGCCTTTATCAACGATGATGAAGATGCGATCGATTATAATGATGATGACCCAGAAGATACTGACTTGTCTGACGAAGATGACGATGATCTTTTTGAAGATGATGATGACGATGATGAAGAAATCGCTGCTTATAACTCTGACTTGCAAGAAATCGGTGCAGACGACACAAGTGACGATGAAGAAGAATTACCAGGCAACATCGAAGAAGATCTAAGCATCATTGAAGATGACGATGAAGACGAAGACTACGAGGACGAAGAGTTCACCGAAGAATAGACTTTCGGCTTCATAGCTGCAGATCCCCCAATAAGGGATCTGCAGTTTTTTTGTATTGATTTTTTACATAAATAAAAAATAATTGAAACTTTTTGGTTTGTTTGATCGTCATAGTAAGTGAGAGGGAAAGGAGATGGGTCCGATTTTTAATCGTTACAAGAAAAAGAAGCAAATCGAAAAATCAAAGAATTTATTAAGTGAATTGATCCAAGAGGAATATGAGAAAATGTTTCGGATCACAATGAATTATGTTCATAACAAAGAAGAAGCATTGGACGTAATGCAAGACAGTTTTCATAAAGCGTTAGCTGCTATTGAACAAGGGAAAGAGATTGAACGATTTTCAGCTTGGTTTTATCGTATTTTGATACGAACAGCGATCGATGCTTGGCGTAAGCAAAAACGAAATCAATCGGAAACATTGGAAGAAGAAACGATTCAACTCGCTCACACAACGGACGATTCATTGACTGATTTACATGGAATCATTGAAGGAATTGATAGCCCCGAAAAGGAAATTTTGATTTTACATTTTTTTGAAGGCTTTCGTTTAAAAGAAATTGCAGAGATTCTTGATTTGAATGAAAACACCGTCAAAACCAAAATGTATCGTACGTTAAATCAGCTAAGAAAAATCTTACAGTAAAAATCACAATAAAGGAGAGAAAGACGGATGTATTCAGCTCAGAAGGAACTAGAACAACTGAAACAAGTCTATCAACAACAAGAAATCCCTCATGGTATCAAAAATGAGATGATCAAGCGCTACTCACTAGAAGAACAAAGGTTTAACCAGCGAGTGAAACGAAAAAAACAAGTGAAAGGACTTATTCTATCTTTTGCTATTATTGCGATGATGTTCAGCAGTATTTTTTTTAACAATCAAATTCGTAGTTTTGCTGAAGATTTACCCTTGATTGGCCCAGTCGTGAAATTAATTTTAG
The DNA here is from genome assembly GCF_000271405.2 of Enterococcus hirae ATCC 9790. Taxonomy (NCBI): domain Bacteria; kingdom Bacillati; phylum Bacillota; class Bacilli; order Lactobacillales; family Enterococcaceae; genus Enterococcus; species Enterococcus hirae. The sequence goes on from NC_018081.1 coordinate 1,650,740, forward strand.
GGAAAACACTGTCTGATGAAACAATCGAGATCCGAGTGCCGCAAATCAGTACAAAAGATAAAGAAAATAGTCAGACGATTGCTGGACTGAACAAAAAGTACTTTCGTGAAGGACAAGAAAACTTTGAAAAAGCAAAAGTACAGTACCAAGACTTTAAAACAAATCATTTTCAAGTTACGGGAGATTATCAGAAACTGTTGGATGATCCGCGTTTTTTAGTGATTGAACGAAAGATGACACAAACTGCCGCAGACAGCTATACGGAAAAGCGTTATGATACGATTGATAAAAAAAGCGGAGTAGTCCTATCTTTACCACTTTTATTCAAAGATGATCAGTATCTTTCCGTTTTGACAAATGAAGTCAAAGAGCAAATGCAAAAAAATAGCAAAGAAAACCCTGATCAGTATTATTGGACAGATGATGATTTTAAAGATGGACTAATCAAAAAAACGCCATTAGTTACTAAAGACACATCTTTTTATATCAATAAAAATCACGAGCTAGTCTTAGTTTACGATCAATTTTCGATCGCACCTGGCTATATGGGCACACCAACCTTTGTGATACCTAAAGAAGTGACACGTTCACTTTTAGCTTCTCCAGATTACTTAAATGAGTAAGCTCAAGCTAAAAAATAAATAACTGATCCTTTGCGCTATCATAAGAGTTGATTTGATTTTGGAAAAATACTTCAAATAGTTCAATTATACATGGTTATAATATATACAAAATGTCTAGGACAGCCATTGTTGGATAAATAGCTGTTTAAGAGAGATTGAGACAAAAGTATTTCGCATCAAGAAATAAGAAGGAATTTCCGAAAATTGACAAAAAACGCAAACACTGGTTTTTGCTGTTGATTGTTACCTACTTGGTGCTTCACAAATTTTTGGTCAATTTCGACAAATTTTTTGAAGATGCTACTTTTTTCTCACCGTGAACAAGAGGTCAGCTCTTTGAACATCATTTATTCGTTTTTAGAGATACTAGAAGAGACTGAAGCAAGTTTTGTTTCAGTCCCTTTTATTTTAGAGAACTATCCAAATTTCGTCCTAGAATTTTTTGTGCAAATATCGTAAATGATGTGAAAGTATATACTTTTTAGTATATACTTATTGTTGGATAAAAATATTTTCTCATTATTGTTGGTTCTGCTAATAAATAAAGCTAGCAGAAAGTTTGGAGAATATTTTAGGAGGAATCTCGTGAAAAAACAACCAAAATTTCAAGAAATTGCGAATGAAATTGAGAAGCGAATCATGGAAGGAATTTACGTTTCTAGTCAAAAATTACCTTCAGAATATGATTTAGCAGACGAGTTTCAATGTAGTCGTTTAACTGTTCGTAAAGCAATCGAATTATTGATCAGCCAAAATAAGTTGATCAAAGAAAAAAGTAAAGGCACGTATGTCATGAAACAACCTAAGATCCAAAGTGGCTCTGGAGGACTGCAAAGCTTTACCGAAACTGCTCGAATCCAAGGGAAAAAGACAAAAACGCAAGTCTTAGAATGCGAAGTTACTGAACAACTACCAACGAATGTTAAACAAGCTTTTGGTGAATCGATTTCTGAGCCAATCGTTCATTTGAGACGATTACGTTATTTTGATGACGAACCAATGACGGTTGAAAATCTTTATATTTTAAAACGTTATCTGGGAGAAGTCTCTCAAGAAGAATTAAGTGGGTCACTCTATCAAGTGATCGAAAAAAACGTTGAAATTGCTTATTCCCACCAAGAAATCGAAGCAGTGAAAGCGACGGCTGACGTGGCAAAACTCTTGCAAGTAGCTGTGGATGAACCGATGTTGTTTGTCCATTCAATGACATATTCGCCAGCAGCCAAACCAATCTTATATGACTGCTCGTATTATCGTGCAGATAAATATACATTTAAAAATACGTTGATTCGTCAAAAAAGGAGTGAATAAATTGAAAAAACGCAAGTCGATGATTGATGAACATTGGGAGGAATTTCTTCAAACAGTTATGAAAGTACCAAGTGTGAAAGGGGAGCCGGAAGATCATGCTCCGTTTGGGAAAGCACCTCGAGAAGTGTTGGACCTTGTACTTAAAAAAGGAAAAGAAGTAGGGTTTAAGACCAAAGTGATTGATGATGCGATCGGGTACGTCCAATGGGGAGAAGATGATGAGGACTATATTGGGATCATTGGTCATTTAGATGTGGTTCCAGCAGGATCGGGATGGGATTTTCCACCCTTTGATTTAAGCGAAAAAGATGGACGCTTTTATGGACGAGGGATTTTAGATAATAAAGGGCCGATCATTAGTTGTTTTTATGCTCTGATCCTGTTGAAAAAAATGGGAGCGGTTCCTAAAAAAACGATCCGCATTATTTTTGGGACTGACGAAGAAAGTGGGATGTCTGATGTGGCGCATTATTTACAGGCTGAAGTTCCGCCATCATTTGGTTTTACGCCAGATTGTAAATATCCAGTTGTTTACGGAGAAAGAGGAGTAGTCAACCTAACGATTCATTTCCCATTAGTTAAAGAAGAAGTTATTCAAATCAGTGATTTTGCAGGGGATCAATATCGAGATCATGTGCCAGACCAGCTGAGTGTGTCGATTAATGCGAAAAAATTTGATGTGGAAGGAAAACGTTCTCCAAGTAATGCCCCAGAATTAGGAGAGAATGCGATTACGCTGCTTGCCGAAAAAATCAAAGCAGATTCAGCTGTTCCAGAACAAATACGAGCTTATTTTGATTGGATCTGGCAAGCTTTCCACAATAAACATTATGGAGAAGGAATCGAGCTTGCTTTGTCTGATGAAGATTCAGGCAGGTTGATTCTTACACCTGTGAATTTGCAAAAAAACACTAACGGGTTAGATTTAGAAGTTGCTTTTCGTTACCCTGTTTCAGTCACAGAAGAGGAAGTCGTGAGTGGGTTGGCTAAACAGTTGCCCGAGAAAGCGACTTTTACAATCAATCGCAGTATTCCAGGGATCTGTCAGAAAAAAGATTCGCCTGAAATCAAAAAACTATCTCAAATTTATGGCGAGATTACTGGGAACGACCCTACACCAGTGACGACAACGGGTGCTACTTATGCCAGAAAGATTCCTAATGTATTAGCGTTTGGTCCCTCTTTTCCAGGGCAAAAAGGGATTGCGCATAACAAAAACGAGTATATGGAAGTAACAGATCTGCGTATGAATTTAGAGATATACCTGCGAAGCATTCAAGCATTGATCGAATAAACAGTTATATATTTTTTAAAAAAAGATTATCAGAGACTTCTCTTATAAATCAATTAGATTTTAAGAAAAGTCTCTTTTTAGTATAGACATAATAGTATATACTAAATAAAATAGATGTAAGCGCTATATATAGGAGGAGTAAACATGTGGGGAATTATCGCAACGTGGCGTATGGCACATGATGGTGTGTTAGCTGCCAAAGAATTATTAGAACAGGAAGGAACATGCGGAGATGCTGTGGAAACGTCAATCAAATGTGTAGAAGACTATCCATTTTATAAATCAGTTGGCTATGGTGGCTTGCCAAACGAACGAGGCATTGTAGAAATGGATGCGGCTTTTATGGATGGGGATACGTTCAAAATTGGGGCAGTGGCTGGGATCGTAGATATTGCGAATCCAATATCAGTTGCCAGAAAATTAAGTAATGAAAAATTCAATAGTTTTCGCGTAGGACAAGGAGCCACTGAATATGCAATGCTAGCAGGATTCGAACGGAAAAACATGCTAACGCCAAGAGCTAAAAAAATTTGGAAAAAACGAGTGGCAGAAGTAGCGAAAACGAATCTAAGCCCCTATGACGGACATGATACGGTGGGCGTAGTTTCTTTGGATCAACACACTGGCATGGCTGCAGGAACGTCTAGTTCTGGATTATTTATGAAAAAGCAAGGTCGTGTGGGAGATTCCCCTTTATCAGGTTCTGGTTTTTACGTCGACAGTCAAATCGGTGGTGCGACAGCAACTGGTCTAGGAGAAGATCTAATGAAAGGCTGTCTAGCTTATGAAATTGTTCGCTTGATGGGAGAAGGAGTTACTCCACAAAAAGCCTGTGATCAAGCTGTGTATTCTTTTACTGATTTATTAAAAGAACGGTATGGCAAAGCAGGTGCTTTTTCATTAGTTGCTATGAATAAAGCAGGTGAATGGGGAGTTGCGACCAATGTCGAATTTACGTTTACTGTTGCAACTGAAAAGGAGCAACCAGCTATCTACTTAGCTAATCCAGGAGTTGATCAGACAACGATCATTGAACCAATCACCAAAGAATGGCTGGATGCTTATGAAAAACGCATCAAAGCCCCAGTTTGATCCCAGTATCGAAGTCATTTAGCTGATAATCAGCATATGTATATATAAGGAGGAGAAAAAAATGGCAACAAAAAAAATCTATTTATTCTGTGAAGCAGGTATGTCAACAAGTATTATGGTCAATAAAATGATGGAAGTAGTCACAAAACATCAGATGCCACTAGAAATCCATGCGTTCCCAGCAATCCATGCAGAGGAAAAAGTTGAACAAGAGAAACCGGTAGCTATCTTATTAGGACCACAAGTTCGTCATTTAAGTGACAAAATGAAAAAAACGTTTGAGCCGTTAGGCATTCCTGTAGGCACAATTGCCACAGAAGCATATGGCATGATGGATGGCGAACGTGCGATGAAAGATGTCCTGAAAATGATCAAAGAAAGTAGAAAATGAGTTTTTGTAAACGGAAACAGTCGGAGTCAACAAAAAGATCGGGGGAAAAAAGATGCAAAAATTTTTGAATTGGTTAGAAAAAGTTTTGACACCAATGGCAAAAACGGTTGGAGAAAATAAATATTTGATTGCTATACGAGATGGCTTTTTACTTTCTACACCGTTATTGATCGTGGGGTCATTGTTTCTAGTATTGACCAACTTTCCAATACCAAATTGGAATGAATGGATGGCTGGATTTTTAGGGGAAAATTGGGCAGTCATGTTGAATAAGCCTGCCACTGCCAGTTTTGATATTATGACGATTTTAGCAGTTGGGGGCATCGGTTATAGTTTAGCAAAGCAATTTAAAGTGGATGCGATGCAAGCAGCAATTATTTCTTTAGTTTCATTCTTTATCGTAACGCCTTTTACCACATTATTTACGCCAGAAGGTTCGACTGAAGTATTTGAAGTCGGAAGTCTTCCTTTACGTTGGATGGGATCAAGTGGTTTATTTTTAGGTATGGTAGTTGCTTTAGTAGCGACTCGTATGTTCGTTGCCTTGATTCGTACAGGGTGGACAATCAAAATGCCAGATGGCGTGCCGCCTACTGTTGTTAAATCGTTTGAAGCATTGATTCCAAGTTTCGTCATCTTAACGTTCTTTATGGTGGCGAATTGGGTAGCGAGTTTAACCACATATGGGAATTTACAAGAAATCCTGTTTAAATTCTTACAAACACCATTGTTAAGTTTAGGGAATACCTTAGGTGCTATGATCATTGCGTACTTATTTTTACATTTTTTCTGGTTTTTCGGAATCAACGGTTCAAGTGTCGTAGGTGCAGTTTTCAATCCAGTTCTTCGTGCTTTATCGATTGAAAATCTAAATGCGTTTAAAGACGGACATGAAATTCCTAATATCATTACAGGTCAATTTCAAGATATGTTTGCAACATTTGGTGGGGGCGGTTCTACCTTATCATTGATTTTGATTATGATTCTTGTATGTAAAAGTCAGCGAGTGAAAAAACTTTCACAATTATCGCTTGTACCAGGAATTTTCGGGATCAATGAACCGATCATCTTTGGTTTACCGATCGTATTAAATCCAATCATTTTGATCCCATTTGCTTTAGTACCGACGATCAATATCATTATTGCTTATTTTTGTATGGATCTAGGGTTAGTTGCTTACACCAATGGGATTCAACTTCCATGGACAACGCCACCGATCATTTCAGGCTTTTTAGTCAGCGGTTGGCAAGCTTCTGTCCTTCAGGGATTACTTATTTTATTAGGAATGGCAGTTTATTATCCATTCATCAAAGTGTTAGACAATCAATATCTGAAAGAAGAGCTTGAGGCAGAAGAATCAACAGCAGAAGAAATCAATTTTGATGACTTTGATTTTGATACCTTATAAAAAGGAGTAGGAGCATGAAAAAAATCATTTTGATCTTCAACCATGTGACCGCAGGTATGGGAAGTGACGAACAAGCACAATTACCTCCAGGTGGAAAAAAACAGCTCTAGGACTGGGAGAAACATTAGCGCCATTGTTTAAAGAAAAAAGGCAGAGATTATTGCTACTTTATACTGCGGTGATCGTTACTATTCAAGTCATCCAGAAGAAGTCAAACAAAAATTTATCGGATTCGCCAAAAAGTTTGGAGCAGATGCGATATTATGTGGACCAGCTATGCATTATCCTAATTTTGGAGAGATGGCAGGCGGGTTAGTCGAAGCTTTTAACAAAGAAGGCATTCCTGCTGTCGCTGCAATGTCAGTTGAAAATCCTGCTGTAGCAAAATATCAGCAAGTGATCCCCATCGTTAAAATGCCAAAAAAAGGTGGGATCGGACTAAATCAATCCTATAAAAATATGGCAACAATCGTGACACAGTTAGCGAAAGGAGAAGAACGAACTTCCTCAGAACAAGAAATGATCTTTTGAATCAAAAGTGAATAAACGGAGCATAATGACTTTTCTTAAGTTGAAAAGCTGTTTCGATAGATGACGGAAAAAAGCCAATCATTACGTATGTTTTGATTGGCTTTTTGTGTGAAGAAGGTTGCAAAGAATAGTTTGCCACAAGCAGGATCAGGGGAGATGAGCAACACGTAAGGCTTTGATCAATGTTTGGGTAGAAAGATTCAATCAATTAGCTAACTGAATTTCATCGTTTGCCAACTTGCTCCTTCTCTTTATTGATTTATTCCTTCTCTTTATTAAAAAGTAGAGTGAAAAATAGACTTGAATCTCAATGGATCGTCCAATAAACTATTTATTGTAAGCGATTTATTCTTAATTGAAGAAAAGTGGTGATGTATGAACAAAGTAAAGATACTCATGAGCTTGTTTGTTAGCTCTATACTTCTATTGTTGGTTTCTCATCCCCAAGAAATAGCGGCAACTACAAGCAAGTCTAATGTAGGAACACATGCAACATTTTCCAAAGTAATGACTTATGATCAAATGATTGAGCAACTCACAAATGATCTTCAGCTTTCATCAACAAAAGCAAGGCAAAAACTCGAATCTTCGGACAAGATTGTTCACACAGTTACTCGAAATAGAGCAACCTTTCGTGTACTGTCGCATACTGTGACGGTGAATAAGACGTACAAGCCAACGATGCGGTTTTATTGTGAAACGAGTGAAAGTGGTCATTTTAGAGCGATTAAACGAATAGTAGCAATAAATTTGGTTAGAGAAGACCAGAAAGTGGCAAAAGCCTTTTCCGGAACTGTCTATGTCAACTTAGAAGAAGCCAATCGTATCTATTATATCGTGAATGGTGACTTCTTTAATCAAGGCACGACTTCATGGAAAAACGGATCAACGAGTGGTGTAGACAGTGCGCTAGATCTAAGGTTTACTACAAAGGATGCCGGGAGCCATTACCAATACAGTTATAGTGAACACCGAATCACTTTTTGATTTGCAGGCGGGTAAGGAAGTGGACAGCGATCGCTAACCATTGCTGAATAATAGTGAATGGTTAAAGAAAAGTGATGGGAGAGATATGGGTGGCTCGTAAAACTTAGTTTACACAAAAAATAACGAAAAAAGCTGATCCATACATGCGGATCAGCTTTTTATCTTTTAAATTTAGAAAGCAAAACATTCCCAAATATGCTAAGATAGCAATAGACGCGTCCTGAGGGAATCGAACCCCCGTCTCAAGAACCGGAATCTTACGTGATATCCACTACACTAAGGACGCAAGTACAGACACAATTGTAACGAAACTAAAAAAAATTACAAGGGGAATGGACAAAAAAATGAAATTTCAACAAAACTTTTCACAAAAACAACAGCAAACACAAAAATTAGCCATGACACAACATCTGCAACAGTCCATCCAGGTATTGCAATATAACAGTGAAGAGCTCTTGGCATTTGTTGAAAATCAAGCATTAGAAAATCCATTGATAGAAGTAGTGGAACCAGAATGGCAATCTGACTATCAGAAGATCAGATCAGCCAATGATAATGAAGAAACCAACTACTTAAATCAAATTCCCGATACCAGTGTTTCCTTATTTGAATCATTGATCGAACAGATCCATTTGAACTATCGGCAGACCTTCTTACGTCAGTTAGTTCTTTATTTAGTCGAGTACATTGATTTAAATGGATTTTTGACGATTGATTTAAAAGAGGCACAAGAACAAACAAATGCAACTTCGATTGAGATCCTTGATGCACTGACGCTGGTCCAACAACTTGAACCAGCAGGTGTGGGGGCACGAAGTTTACAAGAGTGTTTGATGTTACAAACGGAAAGAGATGACTTTGCACCAGAGTTAGCGTATATCGTTTTGGAAGAGTGTTTTGAGTTGCTGGTTAATCGCAAATGGAAAGAGATCGCTCAACGCTTTTCAATCGAACTTAGTGAAGTACAACGAATCTTTGATTACATCCAAACACTTAGCCCAAGCCCTGGCCGAATTTTTGATCGAAGCAGTGAATTATATATCATTCCTGATGTCAAAGTGATGGTTGATAAGGACCAAAAAGTGTCTGTCCTCTCTAGACGAGGAAATCAACCAGACGTTCGTTTCCAAGAACATTATTTTAATCAGATGCTTAAAAGAGCAGACAAAGAAACGCAAGCGTACTTGAAAGAACGGAAACAAGAATTTGACTGGTTGAAAAAAACGATTCTACAACGAGGGGATACGATTTTACGGGTGGCTCAAATCATTGTTTCCCATCAACAAGCCTTTTTCACAAATAAAGAAAGACCAATTAAACCGCTGACATTAAAAGAAGTGGCAAAAGAGTTGGAAGTACATGAATCCACTGTCAGCCGTGCCGTCAATGGAAAATACCTGGAAACTGAATTTGGGGTTTTCGAGCTTAAGAAATTCTTTACAACTAGACTACAGCAAAGTGGGACAGATACTGAGACCGATCTCTCAGCTGATACTGCACAAAAGAAAATCCAAGAACTTGTGGATCAAGAAGACAAAATCAAACCACTTTCTGATCAAAAGATCGTAGAATTATTAAAAAAAGATGAAATATTGATTTCAAGAAGGACGGTTGCAAAATATCGTGACCTGCTGGGAATCCCAAGTTCATCGAAAAGAAAACGTTATGATAGATAATGTGAATCTCGACTAGAAAAAAATGAAAAGTTTTTTCTAGTCTTTTTTTATTGAAAAAAACGGGTAAAACTGTTAGACTTACATTCGTGAGGTTGAGATTTTCCTTTTAAATACTTAGTAGTAGGAAAGTCGCTTTTCTTTTTTTATCGTACATGGGTCGTTTTGAGTCTACATTGGACAAATATCGTCCAACTAAGGAGATCGCTATGCTTGATGAATTGAAAATGATTGAATCTGTTGCACCGGATATTATCGAGGTTTTACAGGAAAGATATAAAATTTTACGTAATATTTATTGGATGCAGCCAATAGGTCGTCGTAGTTTATCAGAGAGTATGGGCATCACAGAACGCGTATTACGAACAGAAACAGATCTATTGAAACAGTTAGATTTGATCAACACCTCTAAAAGCGGTATGACTTTGACCAAAAAAGGAGAAGAAGTTTATCAAAGCCTTGAGAACTTCATGGATCAACTTTTAGGAATGCATCAGACAGAAAAAAAACTGGCTGAGTATTTTGGGAATCAACGTTGTATCGTGGTATCAGGAAACAGTGAAGAACAGCCTAAAGTGGCGGATGCTTTTGGTGAAGCATTAAATGAAGCTTTAGATTTGTTACTACCGGAGGGCAATAATATCATTGCTGTAATGGGGGGAACAACGATGGCTGTAGTAGCTGAACAACTGACAAATTTGGAAAACAATCAGCGACATAATCTATTTGTGCCAGCTCGTGGTGGTATCGGAGAGGCTGTGACTGTACAAGCCAATTCCGTAAGTGCTAGAATGGCTACAAAAGCAAGTGGAAATCATCGTGCATTGTATGTTCCAGAACAATTAAGTTTAGCAACGTACAATTCCTTGCTCAATGAACCCTCTATTCAAGAAGTGTTAAACTTGATTAGTCAGGCAAATTGTGTTATTCATAGTATTGGACGCGCACTCCATATGGCAGCACGTCGAAAAATGACTGAAAAGGAATTAGTCATGCTGAAACAGGCGAATGCGGTGGCGGAATCTTTCGGCTATTTTTTCAATGAAAATGGCGAAGTCGTATATAAAGTTCCTCGCATCGGAATCGAATTGAAAGATTTGGCAAATGTACCCATCATTCTTGCGATTGCTGGGGGAAAGTCAAAAGCAAAAGCGATTCGCGCCTATATGAAAAATGCACCAAAACAAACGTGGCTCATCACTGATGAAGCTGCAGCAAAAGAGATTTTAAAAGGGGTATCCCTTTAAAATAAATATTTTTTTGATTTTCATAAGGAGGAAATCTTAAATGACAGTTAAAGTAGGTATTAATGGTTTTGGACGTATCGGACGTCTAGCATTCCGTCGTATCCAAGATGTAGATGGAATCGAAGTAGTAGCAATCAACGACTTAACAGATGCTAAAATGTTAGCACACTTGTTAAAATATGACACAACTCAAGGACGTTTCAACGGAACAGTTGAAGTTCACGAAGGTTCATTCAACGTTAACGGAAAAGAAGTTAAAGTTTTAGCTAACCGTAACCCTGAAGAATTACCTTGGGGCGAACTAGGTGTTGACATCGTTCTAGAATGTACTGGTTTCTTCACTTCAAAAGCAGCTGCTGAAAAACATTTAACAGCTGGTGCTAAACGTGTTGTTATCTCAGCTCCTGGTGGAAATGACGTTCCAACAATCGTTTATAACACAAACCACGAAACATTAACTGGTAAAGAAACAGTTATCTCAGGTGCTTCATGTACTACTAACTGTTTAGCTCCTATGGCTAAAACATTAAACGACAAATTTGGTGTTGTTGAAGGATTAATGACAACTATCCACGCTTACACAGGTGACCAAATGACTCTAGACGGACCTCATCCTAAAGGTGACTTCCGCCGTGCACGCGCTGCTGCTGCAAACATCGTTCCTAACTCAACAGGTGCTGCTAAAGCTATCGGTTTAGTAATCCCTGAATTGAACGGTAAATTAGACGGAGCTGCTCAACGTGTTCCTGTACCAACAGGTTCATTAACTGAATTAGTTACAGTTCTTGAAAAAGAAGTAACTGTTGACGAAATCAACGCAGCAATGAAAGAAGCTTCAAACGAATCTTACGGATACAACACAGACGAAATCGTTTCTTCTGATATCGTTGGTATGACTTTCGGTTCATTATTTGACGCTACACAAACTAAAGTAATGACTGTTGGCGACAAACAATTAGTTAAAACTGTTGCTTGGTATGACAACGAAATGTCTTACACTGCACAATTAGTACGTACTTTAGAATACTTCGCTAACTTATAAGATAGACCAAACGTACAAGTGTAATTTATAAGCATGTACACTTAAAAGCGGGGAAGCAATCGCGCTTCTTCCGCTTTTTTTGATAGTAAGTTTATTTAGGAGGAAATAAAATGGCTAAGAAAACAGTGAAAGATATTGATTTAAAAGATAAAAAAGTTCTTGTCCGTGTTGACTTTAATGTTCCTTTGAAAGATGGCGTGATCACAGATGACACACGTATCAAAGCAGCATTACCAACAATCAACTACGTATTAGAACAAGGCGGAAAAGCAATTCTTTTCTCTCACTTAGGACGTGTAAAAACGGAAGAAGATAAAGAAGGTAAATCTTTAGCTCCAGTTGCAAAACGTTTAGGCGAACTATTAGGAAAAGAAGTAACTTTCGTTTCTGAAACTCGTGGTGCAGAATTAGAAGCAGCAATCAATGGCATGAAAGATGGCGACGTGGTTGTTTTTGAAAACACTCGTTTTGAAGACATTGATGGCAAAAAAGAAAGCAAAAATGATGCAGACCTAGGTAAATACTGGGCTTCATTAGGTGATGTATTTGTCAATGATGCTTTCGGTACAGCTCACCGTGCGCATGCTTCAAACGTCGGAATTGCTTCAACTGGTATCCCAACAGTTGCTGGATTCTTGATGGAAAAAGAAATCAAATTTATCGGTGAAGCCGTTGAAGAACCAAAACGCCCTATGATCGCAATCTTAGGTGGCGCAAAAGTTTCTGATAAAATCGGTGTAATCGAAAACTTGATTCCTAAAGCAGATAAAATCTTGATCGGTGGCGGAATGACTTACACATTCTACGAAGCTAAAGGAATCAAAATCGGTAACTCTTTAGTAGAAGCTGATAAAGTTGAATTAGCAAAAGAATTGATCGAAAAAGCTGGCGACAAATTAGTCTTGCCAATCGATAACGTTTGTGCTCCAGAGTTCTCAAACGATGTTGAAACACAAGTAATCGAAGGCGATATCCCTGAAGGATTGATGGCTTTAGACATCGGCCCTGCGTCAGTGAAATTATTTGCTGATACATTACAAGGTGCAAAAACAGTTGTTTGGAACGGACCAATGGGTGTGTTCGAAATGAGTAACTTTGCTAAAGGTACAATCGGTGTTTGTGAAGCAATCGCTAACCTTGAAGATGCAACAACAATCATCGGTGGTGGTGACTCAGCAGCAGCTGCAGAACAATTAGGTTTTGCTGACAAATTCACACATATCTCAACAGGTGGCGGCGCAAGCTTAGAATTACTAGAAGGTAAAGAACTACCTGGTTTAGCTGCAATCAACGATAAATAAGCATCGTTCGTTGTATCTGATTTAGATGAAGACAGCTGCTTTTTGCAACGGTGAATTGATTCAAACTCAAATAAACTTAACCAAAAAGCAGCTTTTTCTTTTTATACGTGGAGGAGAGTTCCACGACTCATAATTTTAAAGGAGTGCATACTGTCATGCGTAAACCAATTATCGCTGGTAACTGGAAAATGAACAAAACTGCATCTGAAGCAAAAGAATTTGCTGAAGCAGTAAAAAACAACATCCCTTCAAATGAAAAAGTTGATTCTGTTATCGGATCACCTGCTTTGTTCTTACAAGAACTAATGGCTTCAGCTGAAGGAACAGAATTAAAAATCTCAGCACAAAACTGCTACTGGGAAAACTCAGGTGCATTCACAGGTGAAACTTCACCAGCTGCTTTAGCAGACTTAGGTGTGGACTATGTGATCATCGGACATTCAGAACGTCGTGAATACTTCCATGAAACAGATGAAGACATCAACAAAAAAGCGAAAGCTATCTTTGCAAACGGCATGATCCCAATTCTTTGCTGTGGTGAATCTTTAGAAACTTACGAAGCTGGAAAAACAGCTGAATGGATCGAAGGACAAATCACTGCTGGTCTTGAAGGATTGACAGATGGCCAAGTAAGCAACATGGTTATTGCTTACGAACCAATTTGGGCAATCGGTACTGGTAAATCAGCTGATGCACAAATTGCTGACGAAATCTGTGGCGTTGTACGTCAAACAGTTGAAAAATTATACGGCAAGGAAGTATCTGATGCAGTACGTATCCAATACGGTGGTTCTGTAAAACCAGAAAACATTGCTGAATATATGGCGAAAGAAAATGTTGACGGAGCATTAGTTGGTGGCGCAAGCTTACAAGCTGATTCATTCTTAGCATTATTAGACGCTGTAAAATAATTAGTGAAAATTTGCGAAAAATGCAAGAAATGTTTGCACTAACGCCTAAAATTAACTAAAATCGTATATGAGGGAAATCCCTTAGGAAAAAACAAACTCAAAGGAGAGACAAAACATGTCAATTATTACTGATGTTTACGCTCGCGAGATCTTAGACTCACGCGGTAACCCAACAATCGAAGTAGAAGTATACACAGAAAGCGGAGCTTTTGGCCGTGGAATGGTTCCTTCAGGTGCTTCAACTGGTGAATACGAAGCCGTTGAATTACGTGATGGAGACAAAGCTCGTTATGGCGGTAAAGGTGTAACTAAAGCTGTTGACAACGTAAACAACATCATTGCTGAAGCAATCATTGGCTACGATGTACGTGACCAAATGGCAATCGATAAAGCTATGATCGCTTTAGACGGAACTCCTAACAAAGGTAAATTAGGTGCGAACGCAATTTTAGGTGTATCTATCGCTGTTGCTCGTGCAGCTGCTGACTACCTAGAAGTACCTTTATACCACTACCTAGGCGGATTCAATACAAAAGTTTTACCAACTCCAATGATGAACATCATCAACGGTGGATCACATGCGGATAACTCAATCGACTTCCAAGAATTCATGATCATGCCTGTTGGCGCTCCAACATTCAAAGAAGCTCTACGTATGGGTGCTGAAGTATTCCACGCATTAGCAGCAATCTTGAAATCTCGTGGATTAGCTACTTCTGTTGGTGACGAAGGTGGATTCGCTCCTAACCTTGGTTCAAACGAAGAAGGTTTTGAAGTAATCATCGAAGCAATCGAAAAAGCTGGCTATGTACCTGGTAAAGACGTTGTTCTTGCTATGGATGCTGCTTCTTCAGAATTCTACGACAAAGAAAAAGGTGTTTACGTATTAGCTGATTCAGGCGAAGGCGAAAAAACAACTGACGAAATGATCAAATTCTACGAAGAATTAGTTTCTAAATATCCAATCATCTCAATCGAAGACGGATTAGACGAAAACGACTGGGACGGATTCAAGAAATTAACTGACGTATTAGGCGACAAAGTTCAATTAGTTGGTGACGACTTGTTCGTAACAAACACTCAAAAATTATCTGAAGGTATTGAAAAAGGAATCGCTAACTCAATCCTAATCAAAGTTAACCAAATCGGTACTTTGACAGAAACTTTTGAAGCAATCGAAATGGCTAAAGAAGCTGGCTACACAGCAGTTGTTTCTCACCGTTCAGGTGAAACAGAAGATTCAACAATCTCTGATATTGCTGTTGCAACAAACGCTGGTCAAATCAAAACTGGTTCTCTATCACGTACTGACCGTATTGCTAAATACAACCAATTACTACGTATCGAAGACCAATTAGGCGAAGTTGCTGAATACAAAGGTTTGAAATCTTTCTACAACTTAAAAAACAAATAATTTTAGGACGATCAAGTAAGTACGACGGATAGCGGAGCGTCGATTATGTAGCTGCGCTGGTCTACTTCATTCTTAAGTTATTAAAAAGTACCTTTCTCTTATCTTGAAGATAGGAGAAAGGTCTTTTTTTGCAGAAAAAAATTTAGAGATTATCCTAACAAAAACTGAATTACATAATCGTTTTTTGTCACGTTTACAAACGATTTAATTATTGCTAAAATATTACGATAAAAGCAAAAAACAGAATAATGGGGAAAGTGAATGAAAGAAAAAATCTTTAAGGGATTAAAATGGTTTGGTATTTTGATCCTAAGTATCATTTTACTGGTCGTGATCGCTTTTCAAGTTTCGCCAAGACCAGGTGCTTATGTGATCCGACATCTGTTTAGCGACGCTGTAACGATCACAGATAAAGAAACGTATGAACAAGCAAAAGCAACCACTAGTTTGCTCGCCGATCGTTCTTATCAGTCGCAATTCAAAAAAAACAACTATGATATCTATTCTCCTAAAGATAGTGAAGCACCATTGCCAACGTTGATCTGGGTTCACGGTGGAGGTTATGTGAGTGGAGATAAAGTAGGAGTAAAAGAATTTGCAACAAAATTAGCTTCAGATGCGCACATCGCAGTTGTTGCTATGAACTATGAGCCGGCACCTAGTTCTCAGTATCCCAATCAAGTAGTCCAAGTCAATGAATTAGTCCAACAATTAAAAAAAGAGAACAATCAGAAGTTGGATCTTTCGAAGCTGATTTTTGGTGGTGACAGTGCAGGCGCTCAGATTGCCTTACAGTATGTCACTATCCAAACAAATCAGCAGTATGCAAAAGAAATGAAGATGAACCAAATAATCGATCCATCGGCGATCAAAGGGGCCATTTCTTACTGTGGGCCAGTTGACTTGCAACAAACAGCAAAACAGCAATCGAGTGATCGATTGATGCATTTCTTCGTTAAAACGGTAGCTTGGTCTTTGATTGGAACGAAAGATTGGCAAACAGACGAACGCTTATATCAAGCCAGTTTAGTTGATCAAGTTTCAAAAGACTTTCCGCCTACGTATATCACAGATGGAAATGCGTATTCATTTCAAGATCAAGGGATTGCTTTCGCAAATAAATTAAAAGAGTTAGACGTTCCTGTAGACGAACTATTTTATAAAGACCAGAAAAAAGAAATCAGTCATGAATATCAATTTAATTATACATTGCCAGAATCAAAAACTTGTTATGAGAAAACGGAGCGGTTCATTGAAAACTGTTTTCGATCTACAACAGCTCAATAACGAATTGCCGAAGCATCCCGAAATAGCTCCTTCTATTTTGGGGTGCTTCGATGTCTTTAGACATAGGAGTGTCAATGGCTGCTGCTAGCTAATCGACTGAGAATGGATGAATGATTGAAAATGACACACTGTTTCAGTAAAATAGAAAGAAACAGTAGGAGTGTGGGACAGGATGGGAAATGAAGAAAAAATAGCTATTTTACAAGAACTGATCCGAATCAAGTCAGTGAATGGGAACGAAGGGGAAGTAGCCGCCTACTTAAATCAATTATTGAATCAACATGGAATCCAAGGAGAAATCATTTCTCACACTGAGGGGCGTGATAACTTGGTGGCGACGTATCACAATGGTCAAGGAAGAGTATTAGGTTTGTCTGGTCACATGGATGTTGTGTCTGCAGGAGACGAATCGAATTGGACCTATCCGCCTTTTGCAGCAGAAATAAAAGGCAATCGTTTGTATGGTCGTGGTGCTACCGATATGAAAAGCGGGCTAGCCGCTATGGTGATTGCGATGATTGAATTGAAAGAGTCTGGCAAACCGTTTAATGGGACAATCAAATTATTAGCGACAGTAGGGGAAGAAGTCGGAGAATTAGGTAGTGAACAACTGACAAAAGCAGGTTATGTCGACGATTTAGACGGACTGATCATTGGGGAACCTACCAATTACCATTTGATGTATACTCACATGGGTTCAATTAACTATACCGTTGTTTCTCATGGTAAAGAAGCTCACAGCTCAATGCCTCAAGAAGGCTACAATGCGATCAACCATTTAAATGAATTTATTACGCGTGCAAACGAGCAAATGGATGCTTTAGCGAATGATTTCCAAAATTCAGCGTTAGGAAAAACGATTCATAACGTTACAGTGATCAACGGAGGAAATCAAGTCAACAGTATTCCAAGTCAGGCGCAATTACAAGGAAATATCCGCTCAATCCCTGAATTTCCAAACGATCAAATCATTGATTTATTGCAAAAGATCGTGGATGAATTGAATGAAGGAACGAACTATCACTTAGAATTGACGATCGACTACAATAAGATTCCTGTGAAAGCAAATCCTGATTCTTCGTTGATCCACCATATTCAAAAACAGTTCAAGCAACCATTGCCCCTAGTAGGTGCAGCAGCAACGACAGATGCAGCTGAATTTACTAAATCCGCTCACTCCTTCGATTTTGTGGTATTCGGTCCCGGAGTCGTAAACTTGCCTCATCAAATAGACGAATATGTAGAAATCGATAATTACTTGGATATGATTGACACATATCAAGCAATCATCTTGTCTTATTTAGCATAACAGCCTATTTTGGTTCAAAGTACAAAAAAGTACAAAGTAGATCCTTCAATTAAATCAAAAAAAAGCAAAACAAATTTTCATGTTTTGCGTTTTTTTTTGATTTACTAATTGAAGTAACCGACTTCTATTCGCACGTGTATTTACTCCAGCTCATCACAACTACGCAGCTCAAATCGCTCTGTTCACAACCCTTTTCGGCAATGCCAAGACGACAAGGGTGACGACGACTACTGAGAGCAGGCGGTCGAGGTAATCGGTACCCGCTTGAACGAGAATCACGCTCATTGTTTGATTGAACCCAATTCCATGGAGGAACTGAACGATCATGCTTGAACCAGAAGAAGTGACTCCCCCAAAGAGTTTTACAGTGATTAGGGAAGAAAGGATGGTTCCAGGCAGTGATAAGACAAGCGCCCAGAAAACTAAGGTCCAGCGGTTCTTACTTCGAGTGAATCGTTGATGGAAAATCACTCCAGCAAGTAAACCTGTTACCATTTGAACAGGTGAATAATACAACGAGAAGATATCGGTGGTAACACCACTTAATACCCCGCTGGCTAAGCCAGTGAGTAACCCAAATACCGGACCTAACAAAGTCCCAGCGAATATGGTACCGATCGAATCAAGATAGATCGGTAATCGTAGCCATAATGCAATGGTTCCGCCGATATAATTGATTCCGATACATAAAGCGACGATCGTAATCGTCTGTGTGGTGATTCTTTTTTTGCGCATGTTTTTCATCCCATCTTTAATTTTTCCAGATCTTTTTTAATCGTTTCTTCTTGTGCATTTAAAAGAACGGTCAAAAACTTCCGAAAAAATAGATGAGTATCAACTTCTGTCATAATGGTGCTGTTTGGTGCTTTTTGCCAAAAATCAAAGCGATCGACTAGTGTTTGCCCACGGCTGATTCCTTGCGTTTCAACAGCGGTATAACTAGTAAATCCCTGACAAATGCTTTCGTCGATAAAGTAGGCAACGGCCAGAGGATCATTGATGACGCACCCTAGGATTCTTTCTTGTTGCCAGTGAAAATCGAAATAAAAACGAGTGATCGCTTTTAGAAATTCTCCTTCTTCAGGATTGAGCTGACAACAATATTCTAATAAGGTAGGTGTCAAAACGATTTCTCTCGTAACATCTAAACCGACCATTTCAATCGTGTTCCCTAAATTTTCAAACACAAAGGCAGCTGCATCAGGATCGCACCAATAATTGTACTCAGCAACTGGTGAACAGTTTCCGTGGCTTTTGTAGGTGCCACCCATTGAAATAAATCGCTCGAAATGTTTCCCTAAATGTGGATTTTTCATCAAAGCACGAGCAATATTGGTCAAAGGGCCAAGTGCAATGATCGAGGTGTTTGTTTCTTTAGAAAAGTATTCCGCCAAAAAATCGACTGCTGATTTTTCTTCTATTTGTTTTTCTTGTACTTGAGCAAAGTTTGTCTCGCCTAATCCGTCCATCCCATGAGTGTCTTGTGCGCTAATAAACGGCTGTTTCAACGGTTGTGTTTGCCCTTGATAGACGGGGATGTCTAAGCGTCCGCAACGTTTCAAACATTTGAAAACATTTTGGCTACCGATCGTCACAGGTACATTACCGCAGACCGTCGTGATCGCAACCACCTCGATTTCGGGGGACTTGATGGCTAACATCAATGCTAAAGTGTCATCGATTCCAGGATCGCAGTCAATAATTACTTTTCGCATTATTTCCAATCTCCTTTCTGTAGAGATACTTAGTTTTTTATTCTGGGAAGTTTCCGAACCAGTCCAAGGATACTCCTTGATTAAAATGCACGGAATCAGTATACTGGCTTTTAAATAAAATGTAAATGTTATCTTATTTTTTATTCCTATTTGATCGGTTTTAAATTTCAATGAAGCCTAGGGTGAAAACTTGAGCAGTTTTTTTAGAAAATGGTACAATGGAATAGAAGGCTATACGGATTGATAATAGAAAAAATATTTATGGAAAGCGGGGAAGATAAGTGATTGTCATGTATCTTATTCTTATAGTTCTCATTTTAGGCGCAGTCATTTATCGTGGACTTTCTTCTTACTATGCGCAAAAATTAATTCAATCGGGTTTACAAAGAGGATATGATTGGTATGAGAAAACTGGTCATCAGTTGATGGACCCATCGGCTTTTACGATCGTGGAAAAGCAACGGCAACTTGCGGAAACAGAAGCTGAGGGCTTTTGGAATAAAGGCAAAGAAATCGAAGTCAAAAGTCATGATGGGTTAAAACTATTAGGACGAATCTTTCAAAGTTCCTCTCCCAACAAAAAATGGGTTGTTTGTGTCCATGACTATCGAAGTGATGGGAAAACAGATATGTCTTATATTGGAAAGAAATATGCAGAAGCAGGGTTTAACGTCTTGATTCCTGATTTGCGTGCTCACGGCAAGAGTGAAGGAGAAATTATCGGGATGGGGTGGTTGGATCGTTTAGACTTGATTATCTGGATCAACTATATTTTACAGATGCAGCCAGATGCTAACATTATTTTACATGGGAGTTCAATGGGTGCCTCTGCTATCATGATGGCTAGTGGGGAAAAACTACCTCCTGCAGTTCGAGGGTTTATCCTGGATAGCGGGTTTGTTTCCGTCTATGCGGAGTTTCGCTACATGTTGAGCAAACTAACCTTTCTTCCTAAAAAGATGATCATGCGCCATGCAAATCGCTATGCAAAGAAATATGCTGGTTATTCTTTGAAACAGGCGTCAGCAACCCGTCAGTTGGGCAGTAACCATCTGCCAGTATTGATCATTCATGGGGAAGAGGATCAGTTCGTTCCAGTCAGTGCCGCTTATACGATCCAAAATGCGACAGCTGGTGAAAATGATCTTTTTCTGATCCCAGAAGCTCAACATTTAGAAGCAGCCGTGAAAGATCCCACCAAATATTGGACGGTTGTTTTCTCATTTATCGAACAGCGAATCGATTGGAGAGAATCAGGTTATTCCGAGTATAAATAATTGTTTGCTGAGAACTAGACTGTTAGAATCAAGGAGAACAAATTATTTGGTCAATACGGGGAGTGGCGAAAATGGAAATCAAAGAAGAAAAAAATCGTTTCGTATTATTGAATGATGAAGCAAAAGAAATCGGGGAAATGACTTGGTCGGATGCAGGACCAGACATCATGATCATTGATCATACATTTGTAGAACCAGAGTATCGTGGACAAAAATTAGCAGAAAAATTAGTGCTTAATGGCGTAGAACTAGCTCGAAGAGAAGGTAAAAAAATTATTCCATTGTGTCCATATGCGAAGAAAGAATTTGAAAGAAAACCTGAATATCAAGATGTGCTTCGTAAATAATCGACTCGTTTTCGTACGATCGTCAATGAATGAAATGACAAAAAGTGGATCTATCCGCTAAATGAACTTTTTTTAAATTAGAGAAACCGAAATTGTAGCAACCGGCTATCAGCGGTGTTATTCTTTCGGTTTTTTCGTCTTTTCAGTCTTTGCCCATGAATAAGTACTAATACTAAATGTTATCTAAAATTGGAGCCCCATTCGCAAGAGAAGGTTGTCAGAGTTTTTTTTTATGATAAAGTAAAATAGATGATATTTTACGGAAAGGAGGCTGCTTAATGTATAATGTAATTTTAGGAATCGTGATCGTGTTATCGATTGTAATGGTCATTGCAATCATGATGCAACCAAGTAAACAAAACAGTGCAGCAAGTGCATTTACTGGCGGAGCGGATCAATTATTCGGTAAACAAAAAGCACGTGGTTTTGAAGCAGTCATGCAACGTTCGACAGCGGTAATGGGTGCCATTTGGATGATTTTATTATTTGTACTAGCCTTTTTATCTTCTAAATAAAAAGTTGATTTAACGATTAGTCGAAATAATTATGAATCTTTTTTTCGTTCAAAAAATTTCGGCTTAATTTTTTAAGTAGTTGATTTGAATGAGCGAAAAAAGAATTCCTTTCATGCAGAGCAGTGATTGACGTCGCGGCTCTTTTTTATTTGCCAAAAGAGCGGTTTTGTCCTAAGGGATCGCCAATCTATGTTAAAATGAGAAGAACGAGGTGAACCTAATGAAAAGTCTACCAAAACCCCTTTATGCAAAACATAGTAAGAGAGCTGTGCTACTCTTACATGCCTATTCTGGAAGTCCGAATGATGTGCGCATGCTGGCTCGATATTTGGAAAAGTCAGAATATACTGTCTATGCTCCATTATTTACTGGACATGGAACGCTAGCTCCACAAGACATTTTAGCGCAAAAAACGGAAACATGGTGGGAAGATACGAAACAAGCCATCCACTTTTTAAAAGCAGAAGGTTTTTCCCAAGTTGCCGTTTTTGGATTATCAATGGGAGGAATCTTCGCTGTTCGAGCATTAGCAGAACAGTCAGAGATCATTGGTGGCGGATGTTTCTGCTCACCGATTTCACCAGTTGAAAATCATGTACCAGAAAATTTTGAGCGATATGAACGTTATGTGCTAAAACTTGCAGGGGAATCTGAACAGGAAATCGAAGAAACTGTCGCTGCGCTTCGACCAAATGTTTATCAGCAATTAGCAGAGATACAAAACCAAGCAGCAATTACAGAAGGAAAACTTAGTGACATCCAAGCACCTGTTTTTTTAGCCCAAGCCGGTCAAGATGAAATGATTGATCCAGCTGGAGTCTACGAAATAGCAAAAAAATTAGCCGATAAAAGAGTGACCCTTCAATGGTATCCCAACAGCAAACATGTGATCACCGTTGGAGAGTCTAGAAAATTACTGGAAAAAGATGTGTTGGAGTTTCTAGAGAATTTACCTTGGAATGAGGAATGAAAATGACAAAAGAAACATTGAAAGAAAAAATTATTTTTTTATTGAGAGCGAGCGCAAAAAAAGCTTTTCAATGGAAGAAATCGCCCAAGGATTGGGCTTGCAAAAAAGTGAAGATTTCAAGCTACTCGTTCAGACGATCGCTCAAATGGAACGAGAACAAAGTGTGGTCTTTACCAAAAAAGGAAAAGTGAAGCTGCCATTAAAACCAGTATTGATCGAAGGAACGTTTCGGGCCAATGAAAGAGGCTTCGGCTTTGTGACGATTGATCCAGAAGAAGATGATATCTATATTCCTAAAGAAGCAACTGGGTATGCCATGGATGGCGATACGGTAGCGATCGATATCATAAAAACGGCCGATACTGCGATGGATCGTGGAGCAGAAGGTAAAGTAGTTGAGATCCGCAAACGAGCAACTACGCAATTAGCTGGGGAATTTGTAGCTTACAAAGAGGAAGAGATAAGTGAAACGGATCTTTATGGGGTGGTTATCCCAAAAGACAAAAAATTGAATCAGTTTAAAGTTTATGCAGCAGCTGAAGGGATTCGACCAGTTGATGGGAGTATCGTAATGGTTGAGCTGACCCATTATCCTGAGAAAAACTACGCGACCAGTTTAGAAGGTATTGTCAAACAAGTCATCGGCCATAAAAATGATCCTGGAATGGATATCCTATCGATTGTTGTCTCAAACGGGATTCCGACAAAATTTCCAGATGATGTCTTGGCAGAAGCTGATCAAGTGCCAGATACGATTAATGAAAAAGACCTAGTTGGCCGGAGAGACTTACGGGAACAATTGATCGTGACGATTGACGGAGAAGATGCCAAAGATTTGGATGATGCCGTTACTGTGAAAAAATTAGCCAACGGTAATTATTTCTTAGGTGTACACATTGCAGATGTTTCCAATTATGTGACCGAAGGAAGCCAGTTAGATCGTGAAGCTTACGAACGAGGAACGAGTGTGTATTTAACCGACCGTGTCATTCCAATGATCCCACAAAGATTATCAAACGGGATTTGTTCATTGAATCCTCACGTACCAAGACTAACAATGAGTTGTGAGATGGAGATTGATCCAAATGGTCAGGTGGTATCTCATGATATTTTCCCAAGTGTCATCCAAACGACGGAACGAATGACCTATACAGCGGTCAATCAGATTTTAGAAGAACAAGATGAGCAGGTAATGGAACGTTATCAGCAATTAGTGCCGATGTTTCAAGAGATGCAAGAGCTACATCAGATTTTAGAAGAAATGCGGATTCGTCGAGGAGCGATTTCTTTTGAAGACCGTGAAGCAAAAATACTCGTAGAACCAGATGGACAACCAACTGATATCTTATTGCGAAGCCGTGGCGTAGGCGAACGGTTGATCGAATCTTTCATGTTGGCGGCAAATGAAACGGTGGCGGAACATTTTAATAAACGCAACTTTCCATTCATTTATCGGATTCACGAGCAACCTAAAGAAGAAAAGATGCAACGTTTCTTTGATTTTGCTTCCGCACTAGGAATCGTCGTTCGTGGAACAAAAGGAACGATCACACCTAAAGATCTTCAAAAAGTCATTGAAAACGTTGAAGACAAGCCGGAATCAGCTGTTATCAATACGATGCTGTTGAGAAGTATGCAACAAGCACGTTATTCAGAAGATAATTTTGGGCACTATGGATTAGCTGCGGAATATTATACGCATTTCACTTCGCCTATCAGACGTTATCCAGATTTGATCGTCCATCGCTTAATTCGCTCGTATGGACAAGACCCAAGTGAAGCAAATCAAACTTATTGGGAAAATGAGCTACCCGAAATTGCGGAGCATAGTTCGAAGATGGAACGTCGTGCGGTCGAGGCAGAGCGTGAAGTAGATGCAATGAAGAAAGCTGAATACATGATGGATAAAGTAGGAGAGGAATTTGAAGGGATCATCAGTTCAGTTGTTAAATTTGGGTTGTTTATCGAATTACCCAATACGATTGAAGGTTTGATCCATATCAATGAGTTGAAACAAGACTATTTCCACTTTATTGAGAATCATTTAGCATTAGTAGGCGAACGAACAGGGTTAACTTTTAAAATCGGTCAAAAAGTGCGGGTAAAAGTCATCAAAGCAGACCCGGAAGAACGTGCAATCGACTTTGAATTGATTGATGCAGAAGAAATCGTTCCATTAGAACGTCCAAAAACGTCAAACAAAAATCGTCCTTCTAATCGTCATCAAAAACGTTCATCAAAATCTCATACTGAACGGAATGGAAAGAAAAATTCCTATTCAAATGAGCGGAAAAAAGGAAAAGGACCATCTAATAAAAAAGGGAAAAACCTTTTTATAAGGGAATTAAGAAGAAAAAGAAAAAATAACCAATAACCACTATGAATACCAGTTTGGAGGAATGTCATATGCCAAAAGGCGACGGAAAGTTAATCGCCCAAAATAAAAAGGCTCGCCATGATTATTCGATTATCGATACGATGGAAGCAGGAATGGTGCTGCAAGGAACAGAAATCAAATCGATCCGAAACAGCCGAATCAATTTGAAAGATGGATTTGTCCGTATTCGAAACGGTGAAGCATTTTTGCATAATGTTCATATCAGTCCCTATGAACAAGGCAATATTTTTAACCATGATCCGTTACGAACAAGAAAGTTACTATTACACAAAAAACAGATTTCACGGCTAGAGACTGAAACAAAAAATACCGGGGTCACGATCGTACCCTTAAAAGTATATATTCGTGATGGGTATGCCAAAGTTTTGATTGGTCTTGCGAAAGGGAAGAAATCTTATGACAAGCGAGAAGATCTAAAACGAAAAGATGTGGATCGTCAAATTGATCGAACATTAAAAAATTTCTCTAGATAATTTCATTATCCTTTTTCGCATATTCGGTGCTTTTAGGTTTACTTAATGATAAAATTTGTTAGCATTTAATCTGATAAAGCATGATATCACAGGTTTTTTCTTGTAAAACGCCACGATGATTTTTAGGAAAAAGCAAACTTTTTTGACTGAAATAAAAAATTGTCTGATTTTCATGAAAATGTTTTGAATTTTCTGTTTCATGGTGGTATGATACCGTTTGGTTAGAAAACGATTTAGAAAAACCAGATGTACACATGAATTTGATTTTATGTGAAATTCAGGGAAAAGAGGTGAAATGGATTGGATGAACGCTCGCTAACGTTCCATATTGGACCGGTTTGGTTTGATGGTACTGTTTGTATGATGGTGTTATTGACCTGTTTGATTGTCTTCTTCTTAGTTTACTTCTTTACAAGAAATCTTAAGATGAAACCAACGGGGAAACAAAATGCGCTGGAATGGGTCATTGACTTTACCCGAGGGATCGTAACAGATAATCTGCCTAGAAAAGAATTGAATAATTTTCATTTGTTGGCTTTTACATTGTTCTTGTTTGTCTTCGTGGCAAATAATATAGGTTTAATAACGAAAATCGTCTTACCTAGCGAAACAACACTTTGGAAAAGTCCGACAGCAGACCCGTTTGTTACTTTAACTTTGGCATTTATAATGATCACACTTACTCATT
Organism: Enterococcus hirae ATCC 9790; assembly: GCF_000271405.2. Classification (NCBI taxonomy): domain Bacteria; kingdom Bacillati; phylum Bacillota; class Bacilli; order Lactobacillales; family Enterococcaceae; genus Enterococcus; species Enterococcus hirae. Next base: position 1,676,944 of record NC_018081.1, read on the forward strand.
TATTCGGGGTGAAAAAGCTTGGATTTAAAGGGTATTTTGTAAATTCGTTCTTGAAACCATATAGTTTCATGTTTCCAATGAAGCTGATCGAAGAATTTACGAACCTATTAACACTTGCTTTGCGTCTTTACGGGAATATCTACGCGGGGGAAGTTTTACTTACCTTGATTGCCAATATGATGAATAATTTAGGTTGGTTCTCATTACCGTTAGCAATTCCTTTAGAGATGGTCTGGATCGCATTCTCATTGTTTATCGGAAGCATCCAAGCATTTGTCTTTGTCACTTTATCGATGGTATATATGAGCCATAAGATTGAAGTAGAAGAGTAACATCGTTTTTAACAAACTACTATTTATCTATATTTAGGAGGAAATAAATTATGAATTATATCGCAGCAGCAATCGCAATCATGGGAGCAGCTATCGGAGCTGGTTATGGTAATGGTCAAGTAATCTCTAAAACAATCGAATCAATGGCACGCCAACCTGAAATGTCTGGTCAATTACGTACAACAATGTTCATCGGGGTAGCCTTAGTTGAAGCTGTTCCTATTCTAGGTGTGGTTATTGCCTTGATTCTAGTCTTTGCTGTTTAATCAATTAACTGTTTGAGGATAGGACTACTGTCACTAATCCTCTTTTAATTGTCAAAAACTGAAAAAAAACAACCTGATTATTTTCAAAATAATTGAGTTGTTTCATCATAATACTAGAACAAAAGGCGTTGAGGAGGCTGTTTCAATCATTGAAGTCAGGATTCCTTCATCATCCATGAGATACACCTTAAAGAAAGGAAGGCTAGCCTATGCTGAATCAATTGGCAATTGCAGAAGTTGGTAATCCGATGTTAGGTAATATCATCGTTGTCAGCGGCTCATTTTTGATACTAATGTTTCTATTGAAACATTTTGCTTGGGGACCAATCAGCGATATTTTGAAAAAACGTGAAGATAAGATCGCCAATGATTTAGATTCTGCCGAAAAATCTCGCATCAATTCAGCAAAAATGGAACAAGAACGCGAACAACAATTGTTAGCGTCTCGCTCTGATGCAGCTGATATCATTAAAAATGCGAAAGAAAGTGGAGAATTAAGCCGTCAAAATATTTTGAAGGAAACGCAAGAAGAAGTTGCACGTCTAAAAAGCAAAGCGCAAACTGATATCATGTTAGAACGTGATACAGCTTTAAACTCTGTAAAAGATGATGTAGCAGATCTTTCTCTTCAAATCGCGGCTAAAATCTTGAACAAAGAATTGTCTCCAGAAATGCATGAATCTTTAATCAATCAATATATCGAAGGTCTAGGTTCTTCAAATGAAACTAGATAAATATACTGTCGGCAGACGCTACGGTAAAGCACTATTTGAACTGGCGATCGATTCAAATAGCGCAGAAGAAATTTACCAAGAATTACTAAGCTTACGCCAAATCTATAGTGAAATACCTGGATTAGGCAACGTACTTAGTGACGTCCGCTTAGAACCTCACGAAAAACGAATCATTATGGATAAACTTGTCAGTGGGTTTGACGGTATCGTGAAAAACTTTTTAGAAGTGGTCTATAGTTATAATCGGATGTCTGAATTATCGTTTATGATCGATGAATACGAACACCGTTACAACGATTACAAAGGACTACTTTTAGGTAGTGTAAAAACAGCAGTACCACTTTCTGATGAACAATTACAAAAACTAGAAATGAATGTTGCAAAAACAATGGACTATCAAACAGTTGAATTGAAGCAAATCGTTGATTCTTCTATTATTGGTGGGGCAATTGTTGAAGCCAACCATCGAGTGATCGACGGAAGCATTCGCACGCAATTAGAAAAAATGCGTAATCAATTAAATAGATAGTACAAAGAGGTAGGTGAATCGAATGGCTATCAAAGCAGAAGAAATTAGTGCCTTGATCAAAGAACAAATTGAAAATTATCAAAACGTGCTTTCAGTCGAAGAAATCGGTACCGTGACTTATGTCGGTGATGGGATTGCTCGTGCACACGGTTTAGAAAATGCGATGAGTGGTGAGTTGCTTGAATTTTCAAACGGCTCATACGGAATGGCGCAAAACTTAGAATCAAATGATGTAGGTATCATTATCCTTGGTGATTTCGAATCCATTCGTGAAGGAGACAAAGTAAAACGAACAGGTAAAATCATGGAAGTTCCAGTTGGGGACGCCTTGATCGGACGTGTCGTTAATCCGCTAGGTCAACCAATCGATGGGTTAGGAGAAATCGTTACAGATAAAGTTCGACCAGTCGAAGCGATGGCACCAGGCGTTATGCAACGTAAATCTGTCAATGAACCAATGCAAACAGGTCTAAAAGCCATCGATGCTTTAGTTCCAATCGGACGCGGTCAACGTGAATTAGTTATTGGTGACCGTAAAACGGGTAAAACATCTATCGCAATCGATACGATCCTTAACCAAAAAGGTCAAGATATGATCTGTATCTATGTGGCGATCGGTCAAAAGGATTCTACTGTGCGTACACAAGTAGAAACTTTGAAAAAATATGGAGCAATGGATTACACGATCGTAGTCAATGCGGGTGCATCACAACCTGCGCCATTACTTTATATTGCGCCTTATGCAGGAACTGCAATGGGTGAAGAATTCATGTACAACGGCAAACATGTATTGATTATCTTTGATGACTTATCAAAACAAGCTGTTGCTTATCGTGAACTTTCATTGCTATTACGCCGTCCTCCAGGTCGTGAAGCTTATCCAGGGGATGTTTTCTACTTGCACTCACGTTTACTAGAACGTGCGGCAAAACTAAGTGATGATTTAGGTGGCGGTTCAATGACTGCTTTACCATTTGTTGAAACACAAGCTGGAGATATCTCTGCTTATATTCCAACAAACGTTATTTCAATCACTGACGGACAAATCTTCTTAGAAAGTGACTTGTTCTACGCCGGAACTCGTCCAGCCGTTGATGCTGGTTTATCCGTTTCCCGTGTAGGTGGTTCTGCTCAAATCAAAGCAATGAAAAAAGTGGCAGGAACATTACGTCTTGACTTAGCAAGTTACCGTGAATTAGAAGCATTTACCCAATTTGGTTCTGATTTAGATGCTGCGACTCAAGCGAAATTGAATCGTGGACGTCGTACAGTTGAGATCTTGAAACAAAAACTTCATGCACCACTAGCTGTTGAAAAACAAGTAGTTATCTTATATGCTTTGACACATGGATTCTTAGATAGTATTCCAGTTGACAGCATCTTAGATTTTGAACATGAATTATTTGAATATCTAGATACGAATCATGCAGATATCTTTGAAACGATCCGTACAACGAAAGATCTTCCAGAAGAAGAACGATTGAATCAAGCGATCCAAGAATACAAAGATATTTTCTTAGCGACAAAAGGAAACACTTCTTCAACAGAAGACAAATTGAAATCCATTCAAAATGCATAGTGAGGTGAGATGAATGGGCGCTTCATTAAATGAAATCAAGACTCGGATTGCTTCAACGAAGAAAACGAGTCAAATCACTCGAGCAATGCAAATGGTGTCCGCTTCTAAACTGACAAAATCTGAAGCTTCTTCTCAGAAGTTTCAGATTTATGCAAATAAAGTCAGAGAAATCGTCACTCATTTGACAGCTACTCAACTAAATGATATTGCTTCTGATAATCCTCGTGGAGATATCAATTACAATAGTATGTTAATCAGCCGTCCGGTAAAGAAAACGGGGTACATCGTGATTACCGCTGATGGTGGTTTAGTTGGTGGCTATAACAGTTCGATTTTAAAGCAAACAATGTCTATTTTAGAAGAAGACCATAAATCTCCTGACGATTATGTGATGATCGCAATCGGAGGTACAGGTGCAGATTTCTTCAAAGCTAGAGGAATTAATTTGGCTTACGAATTACGTAATTTATCGGACCAACCAAGTTTTGATGAAGTGCGTAAAATCGTAGGTATGGCAACAACGATGTATCAAAATGAAGTATTTGATGAATTGTACGTATGCTACAATCATCATATCAATTCACTAACTAGCCAATTTCGTGTAGAAAAAATGCTGCCAATTTCAGATTTAGATCCAGAAGAAGCAACTACTTTTGACCAAGAATACATTTTTGAACCTTCAAAAGAAGAAATCTTGGCGCAGTTATTGCCTCAATATGCGGAAAGCTTAATCTATGGTGCAATCGTTGATGCGAAGACAGCAGAACACGCTGCCGGCATGACTGCCATGAAGACAGCAACGGATAATGCTGCAACGATCATTGATGATTTGACGGTATCTTATAACCGTGCAAGACAAGGGGCTATTACCCAAGAAATTACCGAAATTGTTGCCGGAGCTTCGGCGCTAGAATAGTATTGAGATTGGAGGAAAAAAGATGAGTTCAGGCAAGATTGTTCAAGTAATCGGTCCCGTTGTCGACGTGGAATTTTCTTTAGACCAATCCTTACCAGATATCAACAACGCATTAGTTGTTTATAAAAATGATGAGAAAAAATCAAAAGTTGTTCTTGAAACAGCATTAGAATTAGGGGACGGAGTGATCCGTACCATTGCCATGGAATCAACAGATGGTTTACAACGTGGTATGGAAGTTATCGATACTGGTAAAGCCATTTCTGTTCCAGTAGGGAAAGATACACTAGGACGTGTATTCAACGTTTTAGGAGATACGATCGATTTAGGATCATCTTTCCCAGAAGATGCAGAACGTAGTGAGATTCATAAAAAAGCACCAAGCTTTGATGAATTAAGTACTAGTACGGAGATCCTTGAAACTGGGATCAAAGTTATCGATTTGTTAGCACCTTACTTAAAAGGTGGGAAAGTTGGATTATTCGGTGGTGCCGGTGTAGGTAAAACGGTATTGATCCAAGAATTGATCCATAATATTGCCCAAGAACATGGTGGTATTTCTGTATTTACCGGTGTTGGGGAACGTACTCGTGAAGGAAATGACCTTTACTATGAAATGAAAGATTCAGGCGTTATCGAAAAAACAGCGATGGTGTTCGGACAAATGAACGAACCACCAGGTGCTCGGATGCGGGTAGCTTTGACTGGTCTGACGATCGCTGAATACTTCCGTGATGTAGAAGGTCAAGACGTGCTATTGTTTATTGATAATATTTTCCGTTTCACTCAAGCTGGTTCAGAAGTATCTGCCCTTTTAGGTCGTATGCCTTCTGCCGTTGGTTACCAACCAACGTTAGCAACTGAAATGGGTCAATTACAAGAACGTATCACATCAACGAAAAAAGGTTCGATCACTTCGATCCAAGCAATCTATGTACCAGCCGATGACTATACTGACCCAGCGCCAGCAACAGCATTTGCCCACTTAGATGCTACAACAAACTTAGAGCGTAAATTGACAGAACAAGGGATCTATCCAGCCGTGGACCCATTGGCTTCATCTTCAAGTGCTTTGGCACCTGAAATCGTTGGTGAAGAACATTATAAAGTAGCGACTGAAGTCCAACATGTCTTACAACGTTACCGTGAATTACAAGATATCATTGCGATCTTAGGGATGGATGAATTATCTGATCAAGAAAAAGTTTTAGTTTCACGTGCACGTAGAGTTCAATTCTTCTTGTCACAAAACTTTAACGTAGCGGAACAATTTACAGGTCTTCCTGGTTCTTATGTACCAGTTGAAGAAACAGTCAAAGGTTTCCGTGAAATCTTAGAAGGTAAATACGATGATCTTCCTGAAGAAGCATTCCGAAGTGTTGGTAGAATAGAAGACGTCGTAGAAAAAGCGAAAAAACTAGGCTACTAGAAAGGGGTGCCCCATGGATCAATATTTAACTGTGAATGTGGTGACTCCTGACGGTTTGGTCTATGATCACCATGCAGCGATCGTAGTAGCACGTACTACAGCGGGGGAAATTGGTATTTTACCTAAACATGCGCCGATCATCGTTCCATTAACAATTGATGAAGTCCGTGTGAAGAGAACAGACTCTGATACCCACGTCGATTGGATTGCTGTCAATGGCGGAATCATGGAAGTTCGTGACAATGTTGTTTCAATCGTTGCCGATAGTGCAGAACGTGAAAGAGATATTGACGTTTCTCGGGCAGAAAGAGCCAAACAACGTGCTGAGCGACAAATCGCAGAAGCAAAAGAAAAAGAAGATACGAATGAATTGAAACGTGCGACAGTTGCTTTGCATCGTGCAATCAACCGAATCAAGGTTTCAAAACATTCTTAAAAGCAACGAATGAGGACCTAACAAGTAGGCCTTTAAAAATCCAAGATTCTTAAGGAGATTCCTTAGAATTTTGGATTTTTTTATCGTTTTTTTTATTGGTAGTTATATTCTAAACATAAAAAGTAAAGAACAATTACTTCTTTATTACATAAAAATATGGAACTTTCATCATTATGATACTATGGTAAACTAATTGCAGTAAAAAAGGAGGTATTATAATGCCGAAAAAGGTTCAACGGTTTTCCACAGAAGACACAAAAGAAGAAACACATACGCAACAAAAATCGCTATCTTACTCAGAAATAGTAGGCAATCTTACGGATGATCAAACAGTTTCGTTACATAAACAATTACAAGAATTTAGGGACTATCTTTTAAAGAAGAGCCTTGAATCAGAAAAACAAGAAAAAGAGGAGTTTCCATCTAACAGACATCATTTTGGTCCACCTCTATCGGAAAATAATACAGATAATCTTGCTGAGCAACAACACTCGCGATCGGAAACAATTCAAAGAAAGAGAACGTTGCAAAACATTATTAACGAAAATGAACTGAAAATGATTCAAAACCAAGATAGTCATGCAGTGTCAGAACAGAATAACAAAGTACAAGTTCCCCCGTATAAGAAACAAAAAGTTGCTCCAGAGAACGAACTGGAAAATCATTTGGAGTACTCATTAGATGTCGAACGGTTACTAGAAATAGAAGAAATGTTGGGGATCAGAAACACTTCCCAATCAACAACGCTGTCTACCAAAGTCCAAGAGTCTTTATATGAAACTAAGGAATTTGTACAAGATACAAACGTGCCAATAGAAAGTAATAGCGAGTTCAGCTGTTCAACACAACAACCATTGGAGAATGGGCAGACAAGCACTCAAAGTAAGAAGGAACAAGCGCTTGTTGAATCAGTGAAGTGTTTGTTGGAGCAAAGACATAAACTATTTTTTTTTGCGATTAGCTAAAAAACATGAGATGAGTTGTCAAACTGTAAAAAACATTTTAATTGAGAATAATATAGATGTAACTGCTGAGAATAATAAAATAAAAGTAGAGTCTGAAGAAAAAGCACGGCAATTATTAACGGAAGTATTTCACGGAAGGAAAAATTTATCATTTGAAAATATTAAACAAATGGTACGATTGAACAACAATGATATTACAATTTTAGCTAAGAATCACTTAAAAGTTCTCCTAGAACAAGCACACGCATCTCATCTGAATGGTTCTCAGAAGGAAACTTCAATAGATAGGATTCTTTTGACATATTCTGAATGGACTATACCAATGCAATATAAATTGTCAAGGCTGGATACTAAATTAAAAGAACAGATAGATAAATACGGCGTAATAAACATAAATGAAATATCAAAGAAAATACCATGTAGCCAAATTGATGTCATCAAGCGAACAGGGCAGTTAAATTATCAGCAATATCTCCCACCAATTTATATATTTCACCCGCAACTAAATGAGAAAATCCAAAAGCCATTTTATGATGCAATAATACAAGATAAATCGATTCCTACTGATCAAACAAATCAATTTTTTAATCCTAGTACTGATCAAAACATTGCTTATTCGAAAGAACGAATAAAATTAAATCTCGCTAGAAAAGCTGAGTTTGAAACAGCAGAACAAAAAAACAAGACAATTATGGATCAGAGAACTCAGTTAAAAAAACAACCGATTAGAAACAATCAATCTCCCGCTATGGAAGAACGTTGAGTGTTTTAATTTTCGTAGTATGACTATTTTTTTGTTAAATCGGAATAGGACAAAAGAAAAAAGTTCAAAGGAGGACGATTATTGCTGCTATTATTTACCTTGAAAACTAAAAATAAATAAACTTATGGGAAGGAAAATGAACGATGAAACAGGAAATAATTCTATTTTATGGCTTATCAACAAAAGCGGAAAACTTACAGAAACAGATTGAAAAAATTAGAAAAAAAGGATTCTATTCAAGTGTTACTGAAGGACAAGGTCCCTGTGATATCAGAGAGTACAATAATCATTTTTCATCGATTACATATGATCACCCAAAAAATCCGATGAATCTTGAATACTTAAAAGATTTTTCAATAAATTGGAAAAAATATATTTCACCATTTAAAGATTGGTGGCCTTTATGGTCTTACTATTTTCAACGCACACAAGATACTGAAAAAAATAAAGTAAACAATTTTAATCCTGGGCTACATAAAGCTACGAAAAAAAATATAGAACACCTATGTGAGAAAAATCGCAAATATACAGGACAGCTGATTGTTAGAGGTTGTAAAATTGGATTAGACAGTGCAAGAGATAATGAAAATGTAACCATTTATTATTGTATTGATGATTTAGATATGAAACGTATTATAGAAAAAAAGATAAAAAGGCTTTCACTCCTAAAGAACTTCGCTATCTCTTTCGCAATTGGAAAGATTTTGAAGGAAAGGTACATTTTTTTGAAGATGGATATGAAGTGCCTGCACCTTGGAAAACACCTCCAAATGAATGGAAAAGTTATAAACCAAAAAGTTGGCAAACGTTGAATGAACAACCACCCTTTCAAAAGAATCAAGTGAAACCAGAAACAATCAACCAACGAATATGTAGACAAAAGTATCTAAATGAAATAAAAAATAAATTATTTGAGCTAAAAGTAGCAGAACAACCATCCTTTAAAGAAAATCAAGTGAAACCAGAAACAATCAACCAACGAATATGTAGATAAAAGAATTTAAATGAAACAATAACAAATAACTTAGCTGACCTTAAAGTACAAGCAAAGAAGATGGCAAAAAAAAGAAATAGACTTGATTGTACGATCATCAAGAAATTAAACAAAGGATTTTTTGTTCCTACACTATAAGAGAGGGCATATATTTATATTAAATAATCGTTTAATTATCAATGGTAAATTCTATTATAATGATATGAGTACATAAGCAAATAAGGAACAACTTTCATCAAAAAAGCATGTGAAATAGTAGTTAAAATAGTTTATAAAAATAAGGTATTGAAACAGAGTCATCATTTGAATGTAAAGTTCTTGAAAATTCTCGTCTCGTTTAGCCAACAAATTCCATCTTTTTACAACCAATAATTTCTCTATTTTTCCAATTTATGGTATCATCATTTTGTTAGTTATTAAAAAAAGTATAATTTTGAAGGGACGTCACTATGCAAGTATACGGAATTGATGCAATTATTCGAATCGTGAGTCATTTAGCTTTTATTTATCTGGCTTTCTGGTCGTTGCGGTCACTGCGAATTGAGATGTTTTTTAAAAAATTGCATGATACGCAAATTCGAATGGCGATTGTATTCTTCTCTATTTTTTTAGGATATACTGCCAGTAATTTCTTCTTAGAAATTATTGCATTGTGTCGAAATCTTTTCGTTAGCCTGCAGTAAAAAAAGGTACTATAAAAAAAGGTACTATTTTAATAAAAGAAATGATATAATAGAAAAGATTTTGAGTCTTTATAGCTCATTGGAATTTTTTGGGGGGAACAACATGGAAGAGATCATCGTCAAAGGTGGCAAACAATTGAATGGAACAGTAAAAATCGAAGGAGCTAAAAATGCTGTTCTACCTATTTTAGCTGCTAGTTTGTTGGCTGAAGAAGGAACAACCGTTTTAGACAACGTTCCAATTCTTTCTGACGTCTTCACTATGAATCAAGTGATTCGTCATTTAAATGTAGATGTAGTGTTTGATGAAGACAATAATCAAGTAACGCTTGATGCGTCAAGACAATTAGAAATCGAAGCGCCATATGAATATGTGAGTCAAATGCGTGCTTCTATCGTTGTAATGGGACCATTACTTGCTAGAAATGGTCATGCAAAAGTTGCCATGCCAGGGGGATGTGCGATTGGGAAACGTCCAATTGATTTACATCTTAAAGGATTCCAAGCATTGGGTGCGAAAATCATTCAAAAAAATGGCTACATCGAAGCTATTGCGGATGAATTGATCGGTAACACGATCTATTTAGATTTTCCAAGTGTTGGAGCCACTCAAAATATCATGATGGCAGCAGTAAAAGCTAAAGGAACAACGATCATCGAAAACGTCGCTCGAGAACCTGAAATTGTAGATCTTGCAAATATTTTAAATAAAATGGGCGCAAATATCTATGGTGCTGGTACGGAAACGATGCGTATCGAAGGAGTCGATCATCTGCATGCAGTGAAACACGCAATTGTTCAAGACCGGATCGAAGCAGGTACCTTTATGGTAGCAGCAGCGATGACTGAAGGAAATGTCTTGATCGCAGATGCAATCTCAGAACATAATCGTCCGTTGATTTCTAAATTAATTGAAATGGGTGCAACGATCACTGAAGAAGAAGGCGGCATTCGAGTTGTTGGTCCAAAACATATTTTACCAACTGACGTCAAAACAATGCCTCATCCTGGTTTTCCGACAGACATGCAAGCCCAAATGACTGCTATTCAGTTAGTCGCTGAGGGAACGAGCATGGTGACTGAAACAGTTTTTGAGAATCGCTTCCAACATTTGGAAGAAATGCGCCGTATGAACGCCCATGTGAAGATTGATGGAAATGTAGCGATTATGGACGGGAATCATGAATTACAAGGTGCTGAAGTTTATGCAACAGATTTACGAGCTGCTGCAGCATTAGTACTTGCTGGTTTAAAAGCAAATGGCATAACACGCGTTCGCAATCTTAAATACTTAGATCGTGGTTATTATCAATTCCATATTAAATTGCAAAACTTAGGTGCAGATGTGGAACGTGTGGCAATCGATCAAACGCCCGCTGATAAAACAGCTCAAGTCACTGTTTAAGGACGTGATAAAATGAGTAGCCAACGGTATATTTTAATCACATTGGTGAAGATTTTAGTTGTCATACTACTACTAATTCTTTTATTTGTAGCTGGAACAATGATTGGATACGGGGTTATCGGTGGTGGAAATCCGTTTAAGGTTTTTCAACCAAGTTTGTGGCTGCACATCCAGGATTTTTTCAGATAAAGAGTTTTGTGAAAATGATAGTGTAAGCAAACAAAGGATTTCTTAAAACGAATTTTCGCTTTTGAGAAGTCCTTTTTTATTGTGAGTCATTCCACTGTTTGGCAGATTATTGCTCCTTTGAACAGTCGTTTGTCATGAATAGGAGAATGAGGATCAAAGCTTTAATAATGAGGTGATGAGATGAAAAAAATCTTAGTGGCTATTGTCCGTTTTTATCAACGGTTTATTTCTCCTGCTTTCCCACCTAGCTGTCGGTACTATCCTACTTGTTCAAACTATATGATACGTGCGATTCAAGTACACGGTGCATTTAAAGGAACGCTGATGGGGACAGCACGCATTTTGCGTTGCCATCCATTCGTAAAGGGCGGAATCGATTACGTGCCTTTAAATTGCCAATTGACACGTAATAAAAAAGATAAAGAGATGCCTAATTATGATGAAAAATAAACAGTCAGGTAAGACCGAGCATTCTGAAGAAAAAAGAATTGTCAAACTAGAGCAATCAACTTTACCTTGGTCATTATTGTTGGATGCAGATCCTGAAGAGGAAAACGTCCAACGATACATTGATCAAGGTGCTGGTTTTATATGGAAAGCAGAAAACGACATTCAAGGAGTGATCGTTTTTATCACAAATAAATTAGTGTTTGAAATAATGAATTTAGCTGTAGCTCCAAAAGTTCAAGGTCAAGGAATCGGCTACGCGTTGCTTACCCATACACTAAAAGAAATGAAAAAGTTAAAAACCACCCAACAACAAGTCATTATTCGGACGGGGAGTACGTCATCAGCAGCTTTACAACTGTATAAAAAAATCGGCTTCCTGGAAATTTCTAGAGAAAAAGATTATTTTGTCAAAAATTATAAACAGCCAATCTATGAAAATGGCCAACGTTTACGAGATCAAGTAACTCTAGCAAAGAAAATTTGAACTCATCCATAAAAAGGCTTTCAAAATACTGTGGCTTGACTTAAAATAAAAACAGTATGAGAAAAGGAGACAAATAAATGATGGGTATTTTAGTTTTTGATTTTGGTGGTTCCGCAGTAAAATATGGCTATTGGAATGGACAAGCGCTTGAAGACACCAGCCAATTTCCGACTCCTAAGACATGGGAAGAAATGAAAGCGCATTTAAAACAGGTATTCCAAACGTTTGTAAAACAGAAGGCGATTGAAGGCGTAGCAATCAGCGCACCTGGAGTAGTGAATCAGGAGAAACAGCTGATTGAAGGGATTAGTGCCATTCCTTATATCCACGGATTCAATATTTTTCATGAACTGGAAGAACTCTTCCATTTACCAGTGACGATCGAAAATGATGCTAATTGTGCTGGAATGGCTGAGTATTATGAAGGCGCAGCGAAAGAATATCAACATGTAGCATTTGTTGTACTTGGGACTGGAGTAGGTGGGGCAATCTTTACCCAAGGACAACTAAATAAAGGCGCTCATTTGTACGGGGGAGAATTTGGCTTGATGTTCTTAGAAGGCAATCAAACATTTAGTAAGCTTGGTACAGCAGTTCAAATGGCTTGGCGTTACTGTGACCGTTTGGGAGTTTCACGTACGACTTATAGCGGAAAAGAAGTCTTTGAACGAGCAGAACAAGGGGATGAACTAGCAAAAGAAGAGGTAGATAATTTTTATAATTATTTAACAAAAGGTTTGTTTAGTATCCAATTTTCGATTGATCCTGAAGTCATCGTGATTGGCGGGGGGATCTCTGCAAAAGCAGGGTTATTAACAGAAATCAATCAACGAATGAAACAATTAACTACTGATTTAGAACTAAATGACTTTGATCCTAAAATTTTATTATGTGATTATCGAAATGATGCAAATTTGATTGGAGCAGCTGCCAATTTCACCGCTCAACGTGAAGGTTTAGTTCAATGATGCATAGCGTTGAACAAAACTTTTAGACATATGGTAGGCATTCCATGATTGAATATGATAAACTATCATGGAGGTGGAAAAAGATGTCAAAAAAAATAAAGATATTGAAGTACGTATCGAAGAAGTCAAAAAACAAATCAAAGGAACAACTTATGATGTGACTAAGTTATTTATTGGTAAAAAAATGATTGGGGAAATTTTGGCTTATGGACCAAAAGAATTTGAAATTTTTTTGGTGAAGAAGATTTTGGGAAAGAAAAGAGTCTTGAAAACGCGATAGAAACAGTTATTCGTCACTGGAATCTACACGAATAAAAAAATATCAAAAAAATTTTCAATAAGGGGTTGCAAAAATCTGGAAAATTAGGTATTATAACTAAGTCAGGTTGATACAAACCTTTCGGAGGAGTAGCGAAGTGGCTAAACGCGACGGACTGTAAATCCGTTCCTTAGGGTTCAGTGGTTCGAATCCACTCTCCTCCATTTCATTGGGGTATAGCCAAGCGGTAAGGCAAGGGACTTTGACTCCCTCATGCGTTGGTTCGAATCCAGCTACCCCAGTAGTACGGAGTGATCTATTAAGATCACTCTTTTTTTGTGTGAAAACAGCTTGTTTCTTGAAGATTATCAAGAAATAGGCTAGAGTGAATAGTAGGTAGATCAAAAAAAGGGGGCAGTAAAATGAAGTGGAAAGAAAAAGTAGATGAGACTGCAGAGAAAATCTATGATTTGATTAAGTCGGAAAAGTATCAGGTAGAAGTCCGGTTACCGAAAAAATCAGAAAAAGCGATACAAGTGAAATCAAAGCGTCCAACCAATCACACAAAAAAATGGCTTTCAAAAAACCGTTAAGAATAACACAATCTCTAAAAAACAGTGATTTTGCTGTCTTTTGGAGGTTTTGTTATTTTACAAAATGATTTTCAATCCTTCCACTTGGATTAAAGAGGAAGGAAACACAATTACTTACATAAACTTTCGGATAAAATAAACGGGTTGGCAAATGATTGATCGACAATTAGTCGAGCAAAAGAAACTTTTTCCTTTTCAGTTGTGAACCAGGTATATACCAGTTATAATAAAGGAAATGAAAGGGCGGATATACGTTATGTCGAATCAACTACCAGTCTATATACAAATCCATGATCAGATCAAAAGTGAAATCGAACAAGGTATTTGGAAAATCGGTGATCGCCTTCCTTCTGAAAGAGAATTGGCAGTGAAATTCAATGTTAGTCGAATGACTTTACGTCAAGCCATTCAAAACCTGGCTGATGAAGGGATTTTGGAAAGAAAAATTGGCTCAGGTACATATGTTGCAAGAGAAAAAGTCCAAGAAAAGATGTCGGGTGCGACCAGTTTTACTGAAATTATGGAATCACAGAATCGAGTACCCTCCAGTCGGACAATCTCTTATTTTTTAACTTCCCCAAGTTCTAGTGAAATGGAGAAGCTGAAACTGGAAAAAGACGAAACGATTCTTCGTATGGAACGAATTCGTTATGCTGATGATATACCAATCTGTTTTGAAGTAGCCAGTATCCCGCAAAAGATTATTGCAGACTATAGTAAATCTGAAATTACCAATTCTCTTTATCGGGTACTCGAAGAGAAAAGTGGGCATAAGATCGGGGCAGCTAATCAAACAATAACAGCCATTCTTGCTTCAGAAAAAATTGCAGAATATTTAGAAGTAAAAAAAGGAGATGCTGTGTTACGTTTACGCCAAACTTCTTATTTTGATGACGGTACCCCATTTGAATATGTTCGTACGCAATATGTAGGGAATCGTTTTGAATTTTATTTAGAGAAATAAAAGAGGGATGCGAAACAGTCCAAATAAAGAAGAGCCTGAGACAAGTTTTGTCCTAGGCTCTTCTTTTTTGATTTCGAGATCAGCGGATAGAGTGATTACTGGTCAGCTTCTACCAGTTGTTCATGATAGGAAATTGGACCATCTGTAAATTCAACCTGTCCATTCAATAATTCAACGACTGCTGTTTTAAATGCAGTAACTTCTGTTTCTACAATCAAACAGTGAACCGTGACTTTGTCTGTGTAGATCGTTTCTTTTATAGGAATATGTTTCAACTCAAGCATATTTTCTAATTTACCTAATTGCGGATAGGTGATATGGACAGCTATTTCTTGCTGTTGTGTTCCTTCCACGATCCCGATTTCAATTAGTGCGTGAGAAACAGCCTGTGTATAGGCACGAATCAAACCACCGGTACCCAATTTTGTCCCACCAAAATAGCGTGTGACGACAGCGACCACATTGATCAATTCATTTTTTTTAAGTACTTCCAGCATTGGGACACCTGCCGTACCACTAGGCTCACCGTCATCACTACTGCGTTGAATTTCATTTTTTTCACCGAGAACGAAAGCACTACAGTTATGGTTTGCTTTCCAATGTTCTTTTTTCATTGCCTGAATAAACGCTTTAGCTTCTGCTTCCGTTTCAATTCGTTTCATAGAGCAAATAAAACGAGATTTTTTGACTTCGATTTCTGCTTGACCGTCTGCTTGGATGGTTCTATAACTATTCAGCGTGATGCTTCCTCCTTACAAGTAGTTGATAATAGTCAAAGTATAATGAATTATTCCTTTAGTTTCAACACTTATAATACTTGAGTAATGAAGAGAGTCTATGGGATAATAGAAGAAAGAAAGGTGAGATGGGGATGAAAGAACGCATAAAAAAATATGACGCCATCACCCAATATTTAAAAAATAACGGGGGATCACAGGTTACTTTAACATTTACACAGATCGACGAACTTCTTTTTCCAAGTTATGGGCTCCCTAAATCAGCTAGACAAAGCACTGATTGGTGGGCAAATGATTATAAGCACCCAGAAAAAGGAGCATATGGCTGGATCAATGCTGGCTACGAGGTTGTGGTGATCAATTTAAAAAAGAATATGTTGTGTTCAATCAATTAGTTAAATCGAGTTGGCTATTCGACTGATAAGAAAACGTTGACATTATCTTGCTTTTTTGTATAATAATCACACAAGCAAAAAAAGAAATCGTTTGCAAAAGTTAAAAGAATGGAGAGAGTAAAATGACTAAAAAAACAATCATGCTCGTATGTTCTGCTGGGATGAGTACCAGTTTACTTGTAACAAAAATGCAAAAAGCTGCTGAAGAACAAGGAATTGATACGGATATTTTTGCCGTATCAGCTTCTGATGCCGATAATCAGCTAGCTTCTAAAGAAGTTGATGTTTTGCTGTTGGGACCACAAGTCCGCTTCATGAAGGCTGATTTTGAAAAACGTCTAGAACCAAAAGGAATCCCATTAGATATTATCAATATGGCAGATTATGGTTTGATGAATGGCGAAAAAGTATTACAACAAGCCATCCATTTAATTGAAAACAAATAAAGGACAGAGCATACTAAGATGTTCATATCGGAAACAAGCCGAAAAATCCAGCGAATAGGTCGCCTATTCAAGGATTTTTCGGCTTATTTTTTATACTAACCGCTTCAAATAACCATTCATTCTCAAATTTTTTTGAAGAATGGACTGATGTAGCGTATCTTCTTTTAGGGGATTAGATGAAAAAAAGTAGTTTATGCAGTTTATATGGCAGACGATTACTTACGAGAGACTTGAGAGAATGGACAGAGAGTTTTGAACAGATTCGCTATCAGAAACTAGCTGCCATTCATCTACAAGGAAATTGGTTAACATGTAATCGATGCAGCATGCGAACAAAAATAGGTAAATCAGAGCAAAAGCAACCAATCATCTTTTGTCCTGTTTGTCTTTTTTTAGGTCGTTGTGACAACACACAAGAATTATTTTTATTTGAACAACCTGAGTTGCCGAAAAGAAATGTCTGTTTTACTTGGACAGGAAAGTTAACGCCAACTCAACAAGCGATTTCTACGAACTTGGTCACTGATGTCTCGGGAAAACAGCACATGATTTGGGCTGTGACAGGAGCGGGAAAGACTGAGATGCTTTATGAAAAGGTCATAAAAACGTTAGAAAAAGGTGGACGAGTCGCATTAGTTTCACCTAGGGTTGATGTGTGCAACGAACTTTACCTACGTTTTTGTGGCGTTTTTCCAGAAGAAGACATTGTCCTGCTTCATGGAAAAAAGAAAGAAGCCTATCGCTTTAGTCCATTCGTGATTGCGACTACGCATCAGCTGTATCGTTTTTATCAGACGTTTGATCTGTTAGTCGTCGATGAGGTGGATGCGTTCCCTTTTGCAGGAGATCCTGGGTTAGCTTATGCTGTTGAAACTGCAATTAAACCAAAAGGAACATTTATCTATTTAAGTGCGACACCTAATGAGCAGCTACTGAAAAAAATCCGTTCAACCTTTTTGATCCATCAATTGCCACTTCGCTTTCATCAACGGTTATTGCCTGAACCACATTTGTTTTTTTGGAATGACTGGCCGAATAAATGTTTGAAAGAAAAAAAACTTCGACCACTTTTGAAGTGTCTAAACATGCTGCTCCAACAAAATCATGTCTTATTATTTTGTCCGTCGATTGCCTTGATGAATCGATTAGCCTCACTGTTAAAGCGTTGTTTACCCATGTACCGTATTACCGATGCATCCGCAAAAGATCCAAACCGTTCAGAAAAAGTTCAGCAAATGAGAAAGCAACAATATGATGTGTTACTTACTACAATGATTTTGGAACGTGGGGTAACATTTGCAAATGTGTCAGTGATCGTGTTAGGCGCTGATCACCGTGTTTTTACTAAATCTTCCCTTGTACAAATCGCTGGTCGAGCCGATCGAAAGGGAGATTTTACCAATAGCCAAGTCTATTTTTTCTATGAAGAACTGACAAAAGCTATCAAATTAGCCTGTCGTGAGATCAAAGAAATGAATCGTCAGGGAAAAAAGCAGCTTGCTATGAAAAATAGTGAGCCTAGAGGAGAAAAAACACATGAATCGTTGTAGTTATTGTCAAAAACAAGTCATCCGAAATTTGAAGATCAGCGAGATTCTTGGATTGGGAAAGATTCTTCCTCAGATTTGTGAGGACTGTTCAAATTTGTTTCGTCCGATAAATAAACAGCAAAGCTGTCGAACTTGCCAGAAAGAACTGCCTGGTGATATTACGTATTGTGAAGATTGTATCGCCTGGAAAAACGCCTATCCCAATTATGATTTCAGTCATCATGCTTGTTTTTACTATGATTCAGCCTTCAAAGAATGGTTAAAGCGCTATAAATTTATGGGAGATGTCCGACTGGCAGGTACATTTGCTAAACAGTTGCAAATAATACAACAAGAATTTAGCGATTATCAAATCTGTCCAATCCCACTAGCAACTGCTCGTTTAAAAGAACGTGGGTTTAATCAGGTCATTGAAATGTTGAGAGTAGCTAAAATACCTTATAGTCAACTGCTGACTCGCTCTGATCATTCACTTCCACAATCCCAAAAAACACGTCAGGAACGTTTAAAAACTACCCAACCTTTCAAATTAGCTGTTGTTCCAACGATCATCAAAGGGAAAAAAGTATTGTTGGTAGACGATGTCTATACGACGGGGCAAACCCTTTTTCATGCTGCTTCTTGTTTATTGCCACATGCTCCTGAAAAAATCCGCACCTTTTCGCTAGCTCGATAAATAAATGAAAAACGAATGTCCTTGATAGCGATTTAGTTTGCAAATGGATTAGAGTTCGATATAATGGTAGTAAGAAGAGGGAAAGAGTGGTCCTTCTCCTTCTTGATTGTGGTAGACGAAAGGGGTAATTTTTATGTTTAGATACAATGTACGCGGTGAAAATATCGAAGTAACTGAAGCGATTCGTGACTACGTTGAGAAAAAAGTAGGAAAACTTGAACGCTATTTCAGTGATGCACCCGATGCTACAGCACATGTAAATTTAAAAGTTTATACTGAAAAAACAGCGAAAGTGGAAGTAACTATTCCATTACCTTATCTTGTATTGCGTGCCGAAGAAACATCACCTGATCTTTATGCAAGTATTGATTTGGTAGTTGACAAATTGGAACGACAAATCCGCAAATTCAAAACAAAAATTAACCGTAAATCTCGCGAAACCGGTATGAACACAGCCGATGCAGCGGTATTATTCAATAACGAAGCTGACGATGCCGATCATGAAAATGATTCTGAATTAGACATTGTCCGCACGAAACGTTTATCACTGAAACCAATGGACAGTGAAGAGGCTGTTCTACAAATGAACATGCTTGGTCATAATTTCTTTATTTTTGAAGATGCAGAAACCAATGGTACAAGTATCGTTTACCGTCGTAAAGATGGCAAATACGGTTTGATTGAAACCGACTGATAAATAACAATTAGAAAAAGCAGTAAAAAGCTTGTGGCAAACCCTTCACGGTTTGCCACAGCTTCTTTTTTGTCTACGTCAGAAATTGTGAATTAATTGTGAATATATTACATTAATTGTGTTAAGATATTTCAATTATCTAGAACTAATGATAAAATAGAAACTAGAATCTACATAATCTGGATAATATATGTAAAAAGGAGATTATACAACGCATGGCCAATTTTATTCGTTCGATTATCGAAAATGATAAAAAAGAACTAAAACGTTTAGATCGTATTGCTAAAAAAGTAGAAGATCATGCTGACGAAATGGCAGCATTAACAGATGAACAATTACAAGCAAAAACAGCTGAGTTTAAAGCTCGCTATCAAAAAGGGGAAACTTTAGATCAATTATTACCGGAAGCCTTTGCGGTAGTTCGTGAAGCTGCCAAACGAGTGTTGGGACTTTATCCTTACCATGTACAATTGATGGGGGGGATCGTTCTTCACGATGGAAATATCCCAGAGATGCGTACTGGTGAAGGGAAAACTTTAACAGCGACAATGCCGGTTTATTTGAATGCATTGACGGGAGAAGGCGTTCACGTCGTTACTGTCAATGAATACCTGGCTACTCGTGACTCCTCTGAAATGGGCGAATTATATAACTTTTTAGGTTTAACAGTTGGCTTGAATATCAATTCAAAATCAGCGGACGAAAAACGAGATGCTTACAATTGTGATATTACCTATAGTACCAATAATGAATTAGGTTTCGACTATCTAAGAGACAACATGGTCGTTTATCGTCATCAAATGGTTCAAAGACCATTGAATTATGCGATTG
This sequence comes from Enterococcus hirae ATCC 9790, assembly GCF_000271405.2. NCBI lineage: Bacteria > Bacillati > Bacillota > Bacilli > Lactobacillales > Enterococcaceae > Enterococcus > Enterococcus hirae. The sequence goes on from NC_018081.1 coordinate 1,697,211, forward strand.
TCGATGAAGTCGATTCGATCTTGATCGATGAAGCAAGAACACCGTTGATTATTTCAGGTCAAGCTGAAAAATCAACAGCTTTATATACAAGAACAGATAATTTTGTGAAACGTTTGAAAGAAGAAGAAGATTATAAAATCGATGTGCAATCGAAAACAATCAGCTTGACTGAAGCAGGGATCGAGAAAGCCGAAGAAACATTTGGCTTAGAAAATCTATATGATATTGAAAATACTGCCTTAACCCACCATCTGGATCAAGCATTGCGTGCCAACTATATCATGATCTTGGATATTGATTATGTGGTCCAAGATGGAAAAGTCTTGATCGTTGACCAATTTACTGGTCGTATCATGGATGGACGCCGCTACTCTGATGGATTACATCAGGCGATTGAAGCAAAAGAAGGCGTAGAGATCGAAGACGAAACGAAGACGATGGCGACAATCACGTTCCAGAACTATTTCCGAATGTATAAGAAACTGTCAGGTATGACTGGTACAGCAAAAACAGAAGAAGAAGAGTTTCGGGAAATCTATAATATTCAAGTTTGTCAAATCCCAACAAATCGTCCAGTCATTCGTGACGACCGACCTGATTTGTTATATCCAACATTGACTAGCAAGTTCCAAGCGGTGGTGCAAGACATCAAAGAACGTTACCGCAAAGGACAACCTGTTCTTGTCGGAACGGTAGCAGTGGAAACTTCAGAATTATTGTCTGATATGTTGAATCGTGAACGTATCCCACATGAAGTATTGAATGCAAAAAACCACTTCAAAGAAGCGGAGATCATCATGAATGCTGGTCAAAAAGGTGCGGTGACGATTGCAACGAATATGGCTGGACGTGGTACAGATATCAAGTTGGGACTTGGTGTCAGAGAACTAGGCGGACTAGCTGTTATCGGGACAGAACGTCATGAATCACGTCGTATCGATAATCAATTACGTGGTAGGGCTGGACGTCAAGGAGACCCAGGGATGTCTCAATTCTATCTTTCATTGGAAGATGATCTGATGAAACGATTTGGTTCTGAACGGATCAAAGCATTCTTAGATCGCATGAAAATCGGTGAAGAGGATGCAGTGATCCAAAGTAAGATGCTGACAAAACAAGTGGAATCAGCACAAAAACGTGTCGAAGGAAATAACTACGATACTCGTAAAAATGTCTTACAATACGATGATGTAATGCGAGAACAACGCGAAGTTATCTACAAACAACGTCAAGAAGTCATCATGGAAGAAACAAGTTTGTCTAAACCAATGATGAATATGATCAAACGTACGATCAGTCGGGTAGTAGATGCACACACACAACTAGAAAAAGACAACTGGAACCTTGAAGGAATCGTTGATTTTGCAGGTAGTACATTAGTCCATGAAGATAGCATCTCAATCGATGACCTTAAAGGGAAAGAACCGCAACAGATCAAAGAATATTTAAATGAGTTAGCACAAGAAGTATTTAATACGAAAGCTAACCAGCTCAACGGACCTGAACAATTACTAGAATTTGAAAAAGTAGTCATTCTACGAGTAGTGGATTCGAAATGGACCGATCATATCGATGCTATGGATCAATTACGCCAATCAATCGGTCTTAGAGCATATGGACAAAACAATCCATTGGTTGAGTATCAAACAGAAGGATACAAGATGTTTGAAGAGATGGTTGGAGCGATCGAATATGAAGTGACTCGTCTCTTTATGAAAGCTGAGATTCGTCAAAATGTTCAACGGGAGCAAGTGTCAACCGGCGAAGCAGTTCAACCAACTACCGGTGATGCAAAAGAAAATAGCAACACAAGTGCCAAAAAACAACCGGTTCACGTGAACAAAGTAGGCAGAAATGATCCTTGTCCATGTGGTAGCGGGAAAAAATATAAAAACTGTCATGGAAAAGATGAGAACTAATTTTTGACAGCTAGCAGATAAGATTGGTGAGATCGGTTCTTTTTGATTAAGAATCGACTCACCTTCTTTCTGTTATGAAGCGTTTCTGTTAAACTAAAGTGGTTGAATAAAACATAAAATAATGTAGATAGAAAGAGGGAAGTTTATGGAGATTTCAGAAATCCGTAACTTATTAGCTGAGATGGAAGAAAAGGTCACAAGTTTCAGGAGGTCTCTTTGACTTAGATCGGTTGGAAGAAGACATCGCTGAAGCTGAAGCCAAAATGGCAGAGCCTGGTTTTTGGGATGATAGCGAAGCAGCACAAAAAGTGATCAATGAAAACAACACAAATAAAGAAACGTATGATCAATTCAATGCGTTAGCTGAAGAATTAGAAGAGTTAGCCCTAATGGTAGAAATGTTGCAAGAAGAACCAGATGCTCAAATGCAACAAGAAGCAGAAGATAGAATCCAACTATTAGACGAAAAAATGAAGACGTATGAATTAGCCATGCTTTTAGATGGTCCATATGATCGCAACCATGCAATCGTCGAACTTCATCCTGGAGCAGGGGGTACAGAATCCCAAGACTGGGGAAGTATGTTGTTACGCATGTATACACGTTGGGCAGAACAACATGGCTACCAAGTGGAAACATTGGATTACCAAGCAGGGGATGAAGCAGGAATAAAAAGTGTGACTTTACTGATCAAAGGGCATAATGCATATGGCTATTTAAAATCGGAAAAAGGTGTCCACCGTCTTGTTCGGATCTCCCCATTTGATTCAGCCAAACGGCGCCACACTTCGTTTTGTTCGGTCGATGTGATGCCAGAACTAGATGAAACGATTGATGTTGCCATCAACCCAGATGACTTGAAGATCGATACGTACCGAGCAAGCGGTGCCGGAGGACAACATATCAATAAAACAGAGTCTGCCGTTCGGATCACTCATCTTCCAACAGGAACGGTCGTAGCTAGTCAAGCGCAGCGTTCACAATTAAAAAACCGAGAACAAGCAATGAGCATGTTGAAAGCGAAGTTGTATCAACTTGAGGTTGAAAAGAAAGAACAAGAAGCTGCAGCATTGCGTGGGGAGCAAAAAGAAATTGGTTGGGGTTCACAAATTCGTTCCTATGTCTTCCATCCATATTCAATGGTAAAAGATCACCGGACAAACGTAGAAACTGGTAATGTTCAAGCTGTAATGGATGGCGATTTAGACTTATTTATTGACGGATATTTAAAAATGCACCTCTAAATAGTTGACTTTAATTGAAATAAAATTGTAAGATTTTGAAAGCAAGATGAAACATTACCATGCTATAATGGTGAGAGACTGAGAAAAGATATGGAGAGAACGCCATGATTGAAATGAAGGATGTCATGAAAAAGTACTCAAATGGTACGACTGCAATCCGAAATTTATCGGTTGTTATCGATCAAGGAGAGTTCGTTTATGTAGTTGGTCCATCAGGGGCTGGGAAATCTACATTCATCAAATTGATGTATCGAGAAGAAAAAGCGTCAAAAGGAACCTTAAATGTTGCTGGTCATGATTTAATGGCAATCAAAAACAAAGATGTTCCTTACTTACGCAGAGAAATCGGGGTAGTTTTCCAAGACTACAAACTGTTGCCGAGAAAAACAGTTTACGAAAATGTCGCTTATGCGATGCAAGTAATCGGTAGAAAACCACGAGATATCAAAAAACGTGTGATGGAAGTGTTAGATCTTGTTGGATTGAAACATAAAGTGCGTGTTTTTCCAAGTGAGTTATCTGGTGGGGAACAGCAACGGGTATCGATTGCCCGTGCAATCGTAAATACGCCGAAAGTATTGATTGCTGACGAACCTACAGGAAATCTAGATCCGGAGAATTCTTGGGAGATCATGAAGTTATTGGACCGAATCAATGCTCAAGGGACAACGGTCGTTATGGCAACCCATAACAGTACGATCGTGAATACAATTCGTCATCGAGTGATCGCCATCGAAAATGGACGAATCATACGTGACCAAGCGGAAGGGGAATATGGATACGATGATTAGAACCTTTTTCCGACATTTATTAGAGAGTATCAAGAGTTTAAAGCGTAACGGCTGGATGACTGTCGCTTCAGTGAGTGCCGTGACGATCACATTAACATTAGTTGGGGTATTCATGGCTGTGATCATGAATGCAACGAAACTAGCCGAAGATATCGAAGGCAACGTAGATGTTTCTGTTTTCGTTGATATTGGCACGAATGAAAAAGATATGAAGAATCTTGAAAAACAATTAAAAGAGATTGATCACGTCAAAAGTGTCAAATTCTCAAGTAAAGACCAAGAGTTGAAAAAGATCCAGGATGCTATGGGGAATTCATGGAGTTTATTTGAAGGAGATAACAACCCGTTATATGATGTTTATGTCGTTCAAACGTCAGAACCTTCTTATACGAAACAAGTATCTCAAGAAGCCGGAAAATTAGCGAATGTTTCTCGCGCGGATTACGGTGGAACGTCTTCAGATAAAATTCTTAAGCTTGCAGGAACCGTTCGAACATGGGGCTTAGCTGCAGCAGCATTATTATTGTTTATTGCAATGTTTTTGATTTCAAATACAATCAGAATCACGATCTTATCTCGCCAAAAAGAAATTCAAATCATGCGATTAGTTGGTGCCAAAAACGGCTACATTCGTTGGCCATTCTTTTTAGAAGGTGGTTGGATTGGTTTGATCGGTGCAATTATTCCGGTATTGCTGATTACATTTGGGTACCAAGAAGTATTCCGAATGCTTAACCCTTCATTATTGCGCTCCCACTATTCCTTGATCCAACCACAGGATATCGTGTGGAAAATCAACGCTTTGATGGCTGGGATCGGAATCATTATCGGTTCATTAGGATCAATTATTTCGATGAGAAGATTCTTGAAGTTTTAATTCATTTCCATCGTTTCACCATATGAAAGGATGGAACGAGTTGTTTCAAGAAGATCCAACAACTTTAAAGTTTAAATGGATGATTCAATGAATCAGCAGACAGAAATTCATTTTTCTGTCTGCTTTTTTAGTTGAGATTGGGACAAAACTCGTCTCAGTCTCTTCTAGTATCTCTAAAAACGAATAAACGGCGTTCAAGAAGCAACTCCTCAACAATAAGCGATGATTTTCTAAAATATGAGGAGCTATTTTAAAAAATCCTCTCTTATTCGCTCGGAGCTAAACGCTTCTTTCACGACCTCTTGTTCACGGTGAGACAAAAGCAGCATCTTCGGAAAATTTGCCGAAATTTACCAAAAATTTGAGAAGCACCAAGTAGATAACAATCAACATCAAAAACTAGTTTTTGTGTTTCTTGTCAATTTTCGGAAATTCCTTCTTATTTCTTGATGCTAAACACTTTTGTCTCAATCTCTTTGTAAAACGCTATCATTTTTTGTCTCATAATATAAAATAAAAAAATAATATCAAGTAATGATCAATAGGAGGTCATATTGGTACAGCAGTAGGTATTTTAATTCATTGAGATCATTATCTGTCTGATACTTTCACTTTACTTTAAAAAACATCTCGGCTATTCTTAAGTAGGTGTAAAAGTGAAGAGGTGAGCCATGAGAGTAGTTGTTGATAATTTTTTTACGATCATCTTAATTGCGAATATCTTATTATCAATTGTCATTGTTTTTCGTGAACGAAAAGAAACCGCTCAGACATGGGCATGGTTGTTAGTATTAATGTTTATTCCGATTGTCGGTTTTCTTTTATATATCTTTTTTGGCAGAGGTATTTCACAAGACAAGATCTTTGATTTGAAGATCCAAGGGAAAATCGGGAAGAACTTGGAAATTGAAGAAGACAAACAAGCCTTGATGCGAGGACTTTATCCGCATCCACCAACAGGACAAGTTGATGTCAAGCAACTAATCTATATGCTGACAGTGTTTGAAAGTACATTGTACACAACTGGAAATGAAGTGACTTTATTTACGGATGGACGAGAAAAATTTGATGCATTGATTGAAGACATCAAGCAGGCAAAAGATCATATCCATCTACAATATTATATTTATCGGGGCGATGCTCTGGGTAAGGAAGTGCGTGACGCGCTGACTGAAGCAGCTCAAAGAGGGGTTAAAGTCCGTGTATTATTAGATGCTTGGGGGTCTACCCAAGTAAATGCAAAATTTTTCCACGAATTACAGGTAGCTGGTGGTGAAGTCGCTTTTTTCTTTCCACTATTTGTCCCTTATATCAATCCACGAATCAATTATCGAAACCATCGCAAAATCGTTGTTATCGATGGGAAAATTGGTTATACTGGTGGATTCAATGTAGGAAACGAATATTTAGGAGAAGTTTCAAAGTTTGGTTATTGGCGAGACAATCATTTGCGAATCTATGGGGAAGCAGTTTATACGCTACAAAATCGTTTCTTGATGGATTGGAACTCGCAGCACGTGAAAGAAGTCAGCTATGCACCAAAATTTTTCCCAAAAATTGATTCTGTAGGCACTTTAGCACTTCAAATCGTCACAAGTGGCCCAGATTCTGAGCATGAACAAATCAAATTGACTTATTTAAAAATGATTTCATTAGCAAAAAAAGAAATATTGATTCAAACGCCTTACTATATCCCAGATGAATCCATTCATGAAGCATTGAAATTAGCCTTGCTTTCTGGTGTCAAAGTTCAGATTCAGATTCCCAATAAACCTGATCATCCGTTAGTCTATTGGGCAACTTATTCTTTTGCAGCAGAACTAATCGAATATGGTGCAGTGATCGAAACCTATGAAAATGGGTTTATCCATGCTAAGACCATGATCATTGACAGTGGAATAGTTTCAATTGGTTCAGCAAATATTGATGTCCGTTCATTCAAATTAGACTTTGAAGTGAATGCGTTGATCTATGATGAAGGAATGGCGACTCACGTAAGAAAAGCTTTCTTTGCTGATTCAAGAAAGTCACAACTGTTAACCAAAGAACGCTATGAAAATCGAGGATTTATCATCAAATTAAAAGAAGGTTTGGCACGATTGATCTCGCCATTATTATAATTGCTACTTCCAGCTAATCAAAAAGGACATGAGGGAGGCGTCTAAGACGTCAGCTCATGTCCTTTTTCTGTCGGGGCCATTTCTGTAAACTGTCAGAAATGGAGAAAGCGTCTCACAGGAACAAAACTAACTTTGGGGTACTTCTTGTTTTTGGGGAAAGCAAGAAATAAGTTAGATAATGTTTGATAAAGAGACACATTTCAAAGCCAGTATAGCATAGAATAACCTAATGAGATAGTGTTTTTTTATTAATAATCATTATTTTTGTTATTTTATAATTTTAATTCGTTTTCAAGTATTTTGTTAAATGTTAAAATGAACTTACTTTAGGACTGAAGGAGATTTCTAAATGAAAAAATTAAAATTACTTTTACCAATAATAGGATTAACTATTCTTTTATCAGGTTGTTCAAAATGGATCGATCGAGGAGAATCCATTACAGCTGTCGGGTCTTCCGCATTGCAACCATTAGTTGAAACAGTCGCTGAATCTTTTCAGGCTGCAAACCCTGGGAAATTCATCAATGTCCAAGGTGGAGGAAGTGGAACTGGATTATCTCAAGTCCAATCTGGAGCAGTAGATATCGGGAATTCTGATTTATTTGCGGAGGAAAAATCTGGAATCGATGCATCTGCTTTAGTTGATCATCGAGTGGCTGTAGTTGGGATCACACCGATCGTTAACAAGGAAGTGGGCGTTAAAGACATCTCAATGGAAAACTTACGGAAGTTATTTACGGGTGAAATCACCAACTGGAAAGAACTTGGCGGGAAAGACCAACCAGTGGTTATTTTAAATCGTGCATCAGGAAGTGGGACACGTAGTACTTTTGAAAAATGGGTCCTTGATGGAGAAACGGCGATTCGTGCGCAAGAACAAGATTCAAGCGGAATGGTGCGACAAATCGTTGCAGATACTCCAGGAGCAATTAGTTATGTCGCTTTCTCATATGTAACCAACGATGTGGCTACTTTGAGTATTGATGGTGTAGAGCCAACCGATGACAACGTTACGACCAATAAATGGATCATTTGGGCTTATGAACATATGTATACAAAAAATCAACCAAAACAGTTAACGAAAGAGTTTTTAAACTACATGCTATCAGAAGAAGTTCAAAATAATATCGTAGGTGAATTAGGTTATATTCCGGTTTCACGTATGCAAGTAGAACGTGATTGGGAAGGAAATATTGTAAAATAATCATCTTTACACAATCTTTACAAACTTCGCATAAATTTTACATGTTATTAAACTCAAATTGATGTTCGCTTTGTACACTGTATAAGTATGTTAAACCTTACTGGGGGGGGAATCATCTGTGGAAGATGTGAAAAAAGTATTATTAACAAAATCAAAACGTTCAAAAATGGAGCAGCGTGGTAAATTCATCAGCTTCTTATGTATCGCCTTGATCGTTCTAGTAGTAGTAGCCATTTTTTATTTTGTTGCAAGTAAAGGATTAGCGACCTTTTTCGTTGATAAGATCAACGTATTTGATTTCTTGTTTGGAACGAATTGGAATCCTGGACAAATTGGTGCAGATGGTAAACCGATGGTCGGGGCATTACCAATGATCGCTGGTTCGTTTATCGTTACTTTTTTATCTGCGATCATCGCGACACCTTTTGCCATCGGTGCAGCGGTCTTCATGACAGAGATATCTCCAAAAAATGGCACAAAAATCTTGCAACCAGTTATTGAACTATTAGTTGGCATTCCATCTGTTGTTTATGGTTTTATTGGATTATCAGTCATCGTACCATTTATCCGAAACATTTTTGGCGGAACTGGTTTTGGTATTTTAGCTGGGACATTTGTTTTGTTTGTCATGATCTTACCAACTGTGACGACTATGACAGTCGATGCCTTAAAAGCTGTGCCGCGTCATTATCGTGAAGCATCATTAGCTTTAGGAGCTACACGTTGGCAAACGATCTATAAAGTCGTTTTACGAGCTGCTGTACCGGGAATCTTGACAGCCGTTGTATTTGGTATGGCACGTGCATTTGGTGAAGCATTAGCGATCCAAATGGTCATCGGGAATGCTGCCTTGATGCCAACAGGATTAACAACTCCTGCTTCAACATTGACGTCGATTTTAACAATGGGGATCGGAAATACGATCATGGGAACAATTGAAAACAACGTGTTATGGTCATTAGCTTTGATCTTGCTATTGATGTCATTAATCTTTAATATCGTGATCCGAATGATTGGTAAGAAAGGGGCATTGAAATAATGAACGCAAAACGCTCTGATAAAATCGCAACAGGAGTCCTTTATGCAATATCGGGAATTATTGTATTGATCTTAGCTGCGTTACTTTTATATATTTTAGTTCGAGGAATTCCTCATATCTCTTGGTCATTTTTAACTGAACCATCAAAAGCCTATCAAGTAGGTGGCGGAATCGGTATCCAATTATTTAACTCGATTTATTTATTATTGATCACGATGATCATTAGTTTTCCGCTTTCTTTAGGAGCCGGTATTTACCTTTCTGAATATGCTGGTAAAAACTGGTTGACTGATGTTATCCGTACTTCAATTGAAATATTAAGCTCATTACCATCTGTAGTTGTTGGTTTGTTTGGCTTTTTAGTTTTTGTTATCCAATTCCAGTATGGCTTCTCCATTATCTCTGGGGCACTAGCTTTAACAGTTTTTAACTTACCTCTATTGACGAGAACGGTAGAAGAATCTTTACAAGCGGTGCATTACACACAGCGTGAGGCAGGGCTTGCATTAGGTTTGTCACGTTGGGAAACAGTGATTCGTGTAGTTGTACCTGAGGCAACTCCAGGGATTTTAACAGGAGTCATTTTAAGCTCAGGGAGAATTTTTGGGGAAGCAGCAGCTTTGATCTATACAGCTGGGCAAAGCGCGCCTGCACTTGATTTCTCAAACTGGAATCCATTGAGTGTCTCTAGTCCAATCAGTATTTTCCGTCAAGCTGAAACACTAGCTGTTCATATTTGGAAAATCAATACGGAAGGAACGATGCCAGATGGTGTATCAGTATCTGCTGGAGCATCAGCGGTCTTAATTATCGCAGTATTACTATTCAATTTTGGTGCTCGTGCGATTGGTAAACGTTTATACCGGAAAATGACTTCAGCTTAAGGAGAAGAAGTAAGATGAAAGAATATAATTGGAATGAAAGAAATATCATCACAATGGGTCAAGAAAAAGAAATTGCCCTTTATACAGATGATCTTCATGTTTGGTACGGTGACAACGAAGCGATCAAAGGTGTTGATCTGGAATTTGAAAAGAATAAGATCACAGCTTTAATCGGTCCTTCTGGCTGTGGGAAGTCAACTTATTTACGTTCGTTGAATCGGATGAATGATGGGATCGCAAATACTAAGGTGACTGGTAAAATCATGTACAAAGATGTCGATATCAATGCACCACAAATTGATGTCTATGAGATGCGTAAGCGAATCGGAATGGTTTTCCAACGACCAAATCCATTTAGTAAATCAATCTATGAAAATATCACGTTTGCATTGAAGCAACATGGCGAAAAGAACAAGAAGAAATTAGATGAGATCGTTGAGACCAGCTTGAAACAAGCCGCATTATGGGATCAAGTAAAAGATAGCCTGGATAAAAGTGCTTTAGCCTTGTCAGGTGGTCAACAACAACGTTTATGTATTGCACGTGCGATTGCGATGAAACCGGATATCTTGTTATTAGATGAACCAGCCAGCGCACTTGATCCGATTTCTACTGGGACAGTGGAAGAAACATTAGTGAATCTAAAAGATGATTACACGATCATCATTGTGACCCATAACATGCAACAAACAGCTCGTATCAGTGACTATACTGCCTTTTTCTACTTAGGAAAAGCGATCGAATACGATAAAACGAATAAGATATTTACTAGACCAAAAATTAAAGCGACCGAAGATTATGTATCGGGTCATTTTGGGTAAGACGGAGGATTCGTTATGACAAAAGAAATTATCTCATCAAAAGATCTTCACTTATATTATGGAAAAAAAGAAGCGTTAAAAGGAATCGATCTAAGCTTCAATCAAGGCGAAATCACAGCGATGATTGGTCCTTCTGGCTGTGGTAAATCAACTTATCTACGCTCATTGAATCGAATGAATGATTTGATACCGAGTGTGACGATCACTGGAAGTGTCCTGTATAAAGGAAAAGATATCTATGGCCCTAAAACGGACATTGTTGAATTGCGTAAAGAAATTGGAATGGTCTTCCAACAACCAAATCCTTTTCCCTTTTCGATTTACGAAAATGTGATCTATGGGTTAAAACTAAAAGGCGAAAAAGATAAAAAAGTCCTTGATCAAGTAGTCGAAGAAAGTTTAAAGGCTGCATCTGTGTGGGATGATGTCAAAGACAAACTGCATAAAAGTGCCTTATCCTTATCAGGTGGTCAACAACAACGGGTATGCATTGCAAGAGTGTTAGCCGTCAATCCAGAAATTATTTTGTTAGATGAGCCAACTAGTGCGCTTGATCCTGTTTCTACTGGGAAAATCGAAAGCATGCTCTTGGAATTAAAGGAAAGATATACTATGATTATAGTTACGCATAATATGTCACAAGCTTCACGGATTTCTGATAAAACAGCCTTTTTCTTAGATGGGAATTTAATTGAGTTCAATGATACGAAAAAAATCTTTATGACTCCAGAAAAACAAGAAACGGAAGACTATATCTCAGGGCGATTTGGATAAGGAGGAAACGAAATGTTACGTACACAGTTTGAAGAAGAACTACTTAACCTTCATAATCAATTTTATGAGATGGGGATGATGGTAAGTAGTGCAGTGCATAAATCAGTTCGTTCTTATATCAAACATGATAAAGCACTTGCTCAAGAAGTGATCGAAAATGATATTAAAATCAACGACATGGAAACACGTTTAGAGAAAAAAAGTTTTGAAATGATTGCTTTGCAACAACCAGTGACTACAGACTTACGGATGATTATTACCGTGATGAAAGCTAGTTCTGATTTGGAACGAATGGCAGATCATGCGGTTTCAGTTGCCAAATCAACGATCCGTGTGAAAGGTCAAACCAGAATCCCAGAGATCGAAAAAGAAATCTCTGATATGTCTGATTATGTCAAAAAAATGGTGGACAATGTGTTGGTTGCTTACGTCAAAACGGATGAAAAAGATGCTCGAACGATCGCAAATATGGATCAACGGGTCAATGATTATTTCAATCGCATCTACAATGCAACGATCAAAAATATGCAGTCTGATCCAGAAACAGTCATCAGTGGGACAGATTATCTAAATGTTGCCAGCTACTTAGAACGGATTGGCGATTATGTAACGAATATTTGTGAATGGATCGTGTATCTAGCTACAGGAAAAATCACCGAATTAAACTCAAATCATAACGAAATTTTCTAACTCTTGAAGATTGGAAAGTAACGATCAACGTGTGAGTTATAAGAAATAAGCCGAAAAATTCCAAAATAGGAAATATCCTAGGAATTCTTCGGTTTTTTTGTAACTTGAAGACTTAGAGTGAATATTGCTGACTTCTCTGAGAGAAAAAGGTCAAGACTAATTGTCATTTGTATAATCGAAATTCAGCGACTAGTCTTTGTTTTTTCAACTCGTTCAATTATAATAAGAGCATAGAGATGAAAAGGAGTGAAAGAAGATGAAATTTGTTGAGCAAGATTTTGCTTATTATGAGCGGACAATCAAAAGAATGTATCAAAGTTATTATTGAAAGCGAATTCTAATCTTAGCATTCGTACTCGTGATTGTTCTGGCTTATACAGGCATCTTTCAGGAACATTTGCTTTATAATGTTTTACTGATGATAATCATTGCTGGGGGAGGTATTTATCTTTATCTGCAAAAACAAAAATTTCCAGAGGTCTATCAAAAATATCTAGAGATAAATCAACCAGAAGCAAAAATCGTTAAGATCCAAGAAGCAGAGTATAGCTATAATGATCTTGAAGACAAGAGTGTCAGGATTAACAAAACTGGTATGCGTAATTTGCCGTCAAGGAATAAACAGTATACATTGATGGTTGGATTCTCCAAGTCCTTTTTTCCGCGTGAACCACTTCAAATTGTTTATTATGATATGCTTGAACTAACCTATGAAGAAAAGTTTCGTTTGAAGCGAAACGGCTATCATTCAATGCCACGTTTTTTGCGTCGGTTTACATTTAGTAATTTAAAAGAAAGTATTGGTAATATGGGACGTTTTATTGTCGGAAATATATTTTTACTAGTTATCCTGTTTCGTGTTATACGCTATTTATGGTCATTTATCCAATTGCTTTTTTAATATCCATAATATTCATACATAATTCATAAAAAAATAGAAAACAATATTTCTTGCCATAAAAAGGGAAAGAAATATTGTTTTTAAAGCATTATTGGCTGGTTCAATGGGAAGTAAATCGTTCAGTAACTCAAGTTGGAGAAAAAGTTACAACTTAAGTCCTATGACTTTTTCTTCCATTCCGTGCATAATATGAATGTAAGGAAAAGCTTGCAAACTATATTTGCTTAAGGAGGCAATTTCCATGAAAGAAAGAGAACGTATTTTAGACTTAGTTAAAAAAGGGATCCTTTCCACTGAAGAGGGCTTAGATTTATTAGAAAGCATGGCAACTGAGAAAGATGAAAAGCAAATCGCAAAAGAAGCAGATAAAGTAACTGCTAGTCATAAAGAAAAAGATCAAGCAACTCAATTGATCGATGAATTGGAAAATGGCACATCAGAAGAAATCCATTTTAATGCCGATCCAAAACAAAATGAAAAAGAAGATCAAGAAAATTTGGAACGTATCTTAGATGAGTTAGCAACACAAGCAAATCAAACGTCGGCTCATTTAGACGAAGTGAATGAAAAGTTAGCACAAAATAAAGCGGCACGCAATGACAAACAGGAAACATTGATGCAGCTGAATACCAAAGAAGAATTGGATGAACTAACAGAAGATGAGCTTCTCCAAAGAAAGACTCTTGAATCTGAGATCAAGGAATTAGAAGCTGCGAGTGAACAATTAACAGAAGAACAATTGAAACTAGAAGCAGAATTAAAAGATATTCGCAAAAACCAATGGACAGAAAAGAAAGAAACAATTGCTGATAAATTTGAGTTACCAGATGACTGGAAAGAACAAGCCAACGATACATTGAACCAAGTTGGAGAAAAAATGTCTGAAGCTGGTTCTCAGCTAGGCAAGTTTTTGCGGAAGACATTCCAAACGGTATCGGAAACAGTTAATGAAAACATGGAATGGAAAGATGTCAATCTCCGTGTACCAGGTATCGCAACGACAAAATTTGAACACGAATTTTATTATGAAGCACCTGCAGCAAGTATTCTTGATATCAAAGCTGCAAACGGAAATGTCACATTGAAAACTTGGGAAAGTGAAGATGTGAAAGTTGAAGCTAAAATCAAATTATACGGTAAAATGAATGCAGAACCATTCGAGGCATTCTTAGAACGTAGTCAAATTGAAGTCAATGATGAGCATGTCTCATTCCAAATTCCAAATAAACGTGTACGTGCGGATCTAGTCTTTTATTTACCAAAACGAGTATATGACCATACAGCAATCAAATTGTTAAATGGGAATATTACGATTAACGACTTAGAAGGTAAAGATGTGTACACCAAATCGACAAATGGAAATATCGTCATTCAAAAATTACAAGCAACCATGCTTGAAATTGAAGGCGTTAATGGGAATATCGATGTTCAATCAGGTGCAATCTTAGATTCGATCATCGAAACAGTGAATGGTACGGTCACTGTAGGAACAACCCCTGAAAATCTTTCCGTTTCTCTCGTTAATGGGGATGTACGGTTGACAATGAAAGAAGAACATTTGAAAAAAATTGAAGCAAGTTCAGTCAATGGCAATGTCAAAGTAGCTTTACCAACAGGAATTGGCATGGAAGGTAATGCGAAAACAAGTTTAGGCAGCATCAACAGCCGCCTGACTGATTATGAAGTAATCCGTGAAAAAAAAGAACGGACCAATCAATTACTACAGTTCCGTCGTCTCTCTGAAAATGAAGTAGCTAGAATCCAATTATCGACTACGACTGGTAGTATTTATTTAAAAGATACGGATCAATAAAGTAATCAACCGGTGAGTTAGCTTATTCTAACAATCGAAAGCAGGATTGATAAGTGGGATGTACGTTCACTATTAAACGATGATACTTGGTCATTCGTTCCTTTAACGAGGAAAAGCAAAAATCTTTGGAGAAAAAGTGTAGTGAGAATGAACAGTTTATCTATTGTCACACTCTTTTTCTTCCATTAAAATGAATAGAACAGAGGTGAAAGTAAAATGAAAAGAAAATTGACAAAATCAAATAAAAATATTGTTTTGACTGGTACATTAGCTGGGATTGCAGAATATCTTGGAATTGATCCAACGGTAGTTCGTGTGATCTATGTATTCCTAAGCTTAGTGGCATTTGGAAGTCCAGTTATCTTATATATTTTATTGGCTTTGCTCATCCCTTCTGGACGAAACAAACAGACTCGTTATGGGCATGAAAACCAATATTATCAAAATAATAATTATCATCATGAACAAACAAAAAAACGTAAAGAGGCGGAAAAGGTCAATGATGACGAATGGAGTGACTTCTAATGTCTTATCTTCAGCGCCTCATCGTGAATACGTTGACGTTCATCTCTCTGGCAGTGATTTTTCCGACGATGATTTATGTAGATAGTATTTGGACAGCTATTTTAGCAAGTTTCGTATTGTCCATCTTGAATATGTTCATTAAACCTATTCTAACAATTTTATCACTACCATTCACTTTAGTGACACTGGGCTTGTTCACATTTGTCATCAATGCGGCAATCTTGAAGATGACTTCCTTTTTTGTTGGAGCATCTAATTTTAATTTTGCTTCCTTTGGTTCAGCTTTTTTGATTGCTGTGATCATGTCAGTGGTGAATATGATTGTCAGTGAACACAATAGTAGAAGGTAAACGTGAACAATCGATAATGACTAAAAGGGTACATCCATGGGAAATGTCTTAAATTCCTTGGTTGTACCTTTTTGCTTTGTTTTATAAAAAAAGTGAATTTAAAATAAAAACGTTTTTTTATTTGGTAGTACTTTTTGTCAGACAATGATAAAATGGGAAGGAACACTCTAATAGAAATGAGGTAGCACGAATGGCAGAAGTTGTAAAAGTAAGCCAATTAGTAGAAAAATTATCATTAGAAATAGTGACTGGTGATGAAAAGAGTTTGGAGCGTGTTATCGTAACTGGTGACATCTCAAGACCTGGTTTAGAATTGACCGGTTATTTTAATTATTATTCACATGATCGTTTACAATTATTTGGGAGCAAAGAGATTAGCTTTGCTGAACGGATGATGCCGGAAGAAAGACTGATGATCATGAGAAGATTGTGCAGTGAGGATATGCCAGCATTCATTATTTCTCGGGGGCTTCCAGCTTCTGAAGAAATGATTCAAGCAGCCAACGAATACGGTATGGCTGTCTTACGTTCACCAATCTCCACATCACGTTTGCTTGGAGAATTATCTAGTTATTTAGATGGTCGTTTAGCTCCTAGAACGAGCGTTCATGGTGTGCTAGTCGATGTTTATGGGTTAGGTGTACTCATTCAAGGGGATAGCGGAATTGGTAAGAGTGAAACCGCATTAGAATTAATCAAACGTGGTCATCGCCTGATTGCTGATGACCGAGTAGATGTTTATCAACAAGATGAACTGACAGTCATTGGTGAACCACCAAAAATCTTAGAACACTTGATAGAGATCAGAGGGATCGGAATCATTGATGTCATGAACTTGTTTGGAGCAAGTGCTGTCCGTGGTTCAATGCAAGTGCAGTTAGCCGTTTATTTAGAAGCCTGGGCGAAGGACAAAAAATATGATCGACTAGGTTCTGAAGATACTTCTGTGGAAATTGCAGAAGTGGGGATTCCACAAATAAAAATACCTGTCAAAACTGGACGAAACGTGGCCATCATCATCGAAGTCGCAGCAATGAATTTCCGAGCAAAAACGATGGGATTTGATGCAACAAAAACGTTTGAAGAAAGATTAAGTCGTCTGATCGAAGAAAATTCAGGGGCACAATAGCAAGGAGTGGAAACATGATAGCGCAAATCGATCGGGTAGCGTTCAATCTTTTAGGAATACCAATCTATTGGTATGCTTTGATCATTGTATCGGGAATAATTATTGCCATGTGGCTAAGTAGCCGTGAAGCCGTACGTGTTGGCTTAAAATCTGAGGATATCACTGATTTTATGTTGTGGGGATTGCCACTTTCAATTATTGGGGCACGGTTGTACTATATTTTATTTGATTTACCACAATATATAGCTGATCCTATTCAAATATTCAATATCCGTTCTGGCGGGTTAGCTATTTATGGTGGATTGATCGCAGGTGCCATTACTTTATATTTCTTTACCAAATACCACTTTATTTCCATGTGGACATTTTTAGATATTGCCGCACCAAGTGTCCTACTCGCTCAAGCAATTGGGCGTTGGGGAAATTTTATGAATCATGAAGCTTATGGCCCTGTCACGACGAGAATCTTTTTAGAAAATCTTCATATCCCAAGATTCATAATTGATAATATGTACATTGAAGGTTTTTATCGTCAACCTACCTTTTTATATGAATCCGTTTGGAGTTTGATTGGCTTTATCCTACTCCTATTTTTAAGAAACAAAAAGCATTTACTGAAAAAAGGAGAAGTTTTACTTGTTTATGTGATGTGGTACAGCTTCGGGCGCTTTTTTATCGAAGGATTACGGACAGATAGTTTATACTTCTTAGGTGTTATTCGTATCTCCCAATTGTTGTCAGCCTTTTTATTCGTTGGAACAATTATTCTGTTTATCTGGCGTAGAAAAAAAGGAAATCTACCAGATTACGATCGCACTTTTGGTAAAAATCAAATGATTATCTAATTTACAGAGCTAAAAAAATGAAAAAAATAGCAGGAGTGGTAAAATGAAATATAGGGTGGCAGTCTTAGGAGCTGGCTCATGGGGGACAGCTCTTGCGCAAGTTCTTGCTGAAAATGGACATGATGTTCGCCTATGGGGACATCGTCAATCGCAAATAGACGAGATCAACCAACAACACACCAATCAAAAATATTTACCCGACTATCATTTGTCAATGTCAATCCGTGGTTTTAGTGAGTTGGAACAGGCAGTTCAAGATATTGATGCCTTGTTATTCGTGATTCCGACACGAGCCATTCGCTCTGTAGCACAAGAGGTGGTCACTAAATTGAATACCAAGCCTGTAATCATCCATGCAAGCAAGGGTCTAGAACAGGAAACACACAAACGGATCTCAGAAATTCTTTTAGAAGAGATCCCGAGTGACAAACGTCAATCCATTGCTGTTTTATCTGGTCCGAGTCACGCAGAAGAAGTAGCAAATCATGACATTACTACGATCACAGCTGCTAGCACAGATCAAAAAACAGCTTCCTTTGTCCAAAAGTTATTCATGAATCATTATTTTAGGATTTATACCAACCCTGATGTGATTGGGGTTGAAATGGGGGCTGCATTGAAAAATATTATTGCTCTTGGTGCAGGAGCAATCCACGGATTAGGTTTCGGGGATAATGCAAAAGCTGCTATTATGACTAGAGGTTTAGCTGAAATCAGTCGTTTAGGTGTTGCCATGGGTGCCAACCCATTGACTTTTATTGGTCTTAGTGGTGTGGGCGATTTGATCGTTACTTGTACTAGTATCCATTCGCGAAATTGGCGAGCGGGCAATTTGTTAGGTAAAGGGCATGAACTGTCAGAAGTATTGGAAAATATGGGGATGGTTGTGGAAGGTGTCCATACGACAAAAGCCGCAAAAGAACTTGCTCAGCAAGTAGGTGTAGACATGCCAATCACTCAAACAATTTATGAAGTACTTTATGAAAATAAAAATGTACAAATTGCGGCAAGAGAAATCATGTTGCGAGATGGAAAAAAAGAAAATGAATTTTCACGATTAATTTTTTAGAGGAGAGATGACAAATGAAAGTAAAAAAGGCAGTTATTCCAGCAGCAGGTTTAGGAACAAGATTTTTACCTGCAACAAAAGCGATGGCAAAAGAAATGCTTCCAATCGTTGACAAACCAACGATTCAATTTATCGTAGAAGAAGCACTTAAATCAGGGATCGAAGACATTTTGATCGTCACTGGGAAAGCAAAACGACCAATCGAAGACCATTTTGATTCAAATATCGAGTTAGAAACGAATTTGAGTGAAAAAGGGAAAACAGAATTATTGAAGTTGGTTGAAGAAACAACTGATGTAAATCTACACTTCATTCGTCAATCTCATCCAAAAGGGTTAGGACATGCTGTATTACAAGCCCGTGCTTTTATCGGTAATGAACCTTTTGTTGTGATGTTAGGTGATGATATCATGGAAGATGAAGTACCTTTGACACAACAATTGATTGATGACTATGAGCGGACACATGCATCAACAATCGCAGTGATGGAAGTGCCACAAAAAGATACGTCTAAATACGGAATTATTAATCCTGGTGAAGAATTAGAAGAAGGATTGTTCAATGTTAAAAACTTCGTTGAAAAACCAGACCCAAGTAAAGCACCAAGTAATTTAGCTATTATTGGACGCTATTTATTAACTCCTGAAATCTTTGATGTTTTGGCAGAACAACAACCAGGTGCTGGGAATGAAATCCAACTGACAGATGCGATTGATACATTGAATAAAACACAACGAGTATTTGCTCGTAACTTTACAGGCAAACGCTATGATGTTGGTGACAAGTTTGGTTTCATGAAAACCAGTATCGAATACGGCTTGACTCATCCAGAAGTCGGCGAACCATTAAAAGAATATATCAAAGAGCTAGGGAAACAATTAGAAGCTGATCAAACGATGGTACCAAAAAAAGACAACAAAAAAATTGAATCAAAAGATGAGCTGAAAAAATAAATTTTTTAGCAATGAAAGCTTCAACTGCTCTTATCCAAAAAAAGTAGTTGAAGCTTTGCTATTTTTTATTTGTTTAAAAAATGCGAAAATGCTATGCTTATAGAAAGAGTATCAGAAGGGAGTTCGAGTATGACAGGCGGAGAAATTGCTGGGCTGATTGCGGCCATCGCATTTGCAGTCCTCGTTGTTTTTATCATAAGAGTATTGTTACAATTATCAAAAACATTAGAAAAAGTGGATCAAACAGTGGCAGAAGCAAATACGACGATTGAAGTCGTCACCAAAGATGTCGATCTTTTGTCAAGGCAGGTGGAAGGTTTACTAGTCAAAAGTAATGAATTGCTTTTAGACATCAATGGGAAAGTAGAAACGATTGATCCATTATTTACAGCTATCGCAGATTTAAGTGAAAGCGTGTCAGAATTGAATACATCAAGTAAAAATATCGTAACCAAAGTTGGTGGGATTGGGCGTACAACAGCTAAAGCTACCGTGGCTGGAAAAGTTGGTGGCACAGCTTTAAAGTTTTTCAAAAATAAAAAACATACAGAAAAGACTGGAGGAATTTAATTATGGCAAAAAAAGGTGGATTTTTACTAGGAGCAGTTATTGGTGGGACAGCAGCGGCAGTCGCAGCATTATTATTAGCACCAAAGTCAGGAAAAGAACTACGCGATGAACTTGCTGCACAAGCAGATGATTTAATTGATATGGCTTCAGACTACACGGATATGGCAAAAGAAAAATCAGCGACATTAACAGACATCGCAAAAGAAAAAGCGCAAGATCTATCCCAACAAGCTGGTGACTTAGCTGGTAGCGTGAAAAATAAAGTCAATCATTCTGCAAATGATGTCGAAGATGAGTCTGAAGACATTTTATTAACATTAAAAGAACAATCAGAAGATCTTTCTCATCGCTTCAAGAAATCAGCAGATGAGCTTAAAAAGCCAGTCGGACAAATGAATGAAACAGTTAAAGATGCATCTGAAGATATGATGATCAATGCGAAAGATGCTGCAGGTGAAGCTGGACAAACAGTCAAAGAAGGCATTGCTGAAGCAAAACCAGTCGTAAAAGATGCGCAAGCAATGGCAGATATGGCTAAAGAAGATGTCAAAGCTAAAAAAGAAGATTTAAAAGATACATTTACTGACAATGGAAAATAGCCAATTTCTATTTTTAGTAGGTAATTAATAGATACTTTTTCGATTTCAGTTAATCGAACGGAACAAGTGATGAATATCAAAGCTAGCAAAGTTTCCTAGCTTTGATATTTTTTTGTTTGATAATTGCTAGAATAATACATAATGTAAAGGTCTAATTTGCGTAATCACTTGATAGCATGCTTATTACCATGAGAGTGAAGACACTATAAAAGAACCAGAATGATCAGAAGAATTCGTATAATCTATTGGTAACCAGAGCTCTTTGGTATGAATGAGCCAACAACGATTAGTGAGGTTGAAGATAAGAAAAAAATGAGTCTAGGACTAACAGTCACCCTAGACTCATTAATAGATGTAGAAGTGATAAACGGCGTTCAAGAAGCAACTCCTCAACAATAAACGATAATTTTCTAAAATAAGAGAAGCTATTTTAAAAAATCATCGCTTATTCGTTCGGAGTTAACCGCTTCTTTCACGACCTTACTCAATAACCAATAATTCTTTTGGCGTAGTTGTAAATGGAATACAGCCGTCTTTTGTCACATAGACACAGTCTTCGATTCGAACACCTACTTGATCAGGGATATAGATTCCTGGTTCAAGTGAGAAGCACATGCCTTCTTCGATGACTAAATCATTTCCTGCTACAAGGGAAGGAAATTCATGGACAGTGGTTCCGATTCCGTGACCTAGACGATGATTGAAGTATTCGCCATAGCCATAGCTATTGATTACATTTCTTGCAATTTGATCTAGTTCGGCAGCCGTTACGCCGGGACGTACAGCTGCTTGGGCAGCTAATTGTGCCTCAAGTGTGATTTGATAAATTTTTTCCTGAAATTCAGTTGGTTTTTTATAGGCTACAGTTCGAGTAGCATCGCTGCAATAACCATCCCAAACAACACCTAAATCAAACAAAACAAGTTCATTAGGCGAAATTTTTGTGCTGCCTGGAGCACCGTGGGGGCTTGCTGCGTTTTTACCAGCTAAAACGAGCGTGTCAAACGACATTTGCGAAACACCTTGTTTTTTTAGTTGATATTCGATTTCTGCAATGATTGCTTGCTCAGTAACACCTTCTTTTACTGCCTTAAAGCCGATTTCAAAG
Source organism: Enterococcus hirae ATCC 9790 (assembly GCF_000271405.2). NCBI lineage: Bacteria > Bacillati > Bacillota > Bacilli > Lactobacillales > Enterococcaceae > Enterococcus > Enterococcus hirae. The sequence continues at coordinate 1,719,436 of NC_018081.1, forward strand.
GCAACATCTGCCCATTTACCAGCAGCAAGTAATTGGTCTTTTTCTTCCAACGTTTTGATTAATTGGAGACGTTGAATGATTGCTGTTAAATCAGTAAAGTTGTCAGAACCAGTTAGAACATCTGAAATGGCATCGAAACGATCAACGGTTAACGCATTTTTTTCGATTCCGATATTTCCAGGCTGACCATAACGGTGACGAATTTCTTTCCCAATGATTTCCCAAGGATTTTCGCTGTCTAAATAGCCACGAACATCAAAAGACCATGCACTGTTTTGTGCATCTTCAACTTCTAAAGCCGGAGTGAATAAAAAAGGATCCTGTTCAAGTGGGATAAATAGTGCTAAGACACGTTCATGGGGTTCACTTTCGTATCCTGAAAAATAAGCGATGTGTCCTGGATCACTAATATAGGCAAGATCCACTTGATTTTGAGCCATCCATTTACGTAATTCGTTGATTTTTACGTTATTCATTTTGGCATCCTTCTTTCTAATTTATTGAATTATTAGATAATTGTACCACTTAATGTTTCAAAGACCAACGTATAAAAGTGAAAAAATGAATTATTTTCATGAAAGCGGTAGTAAAACGGTTGCAATTTTGAGTATTATTTGTTATCCTGTTTTAGAAATGTAAAGCGTATTTTCAGAAAACATATAAAAATGAACAGGAGAGCAAGAATGGAAAAGCAAACAATTACTATTTATGATGTAGCGAGAGAGGCAAATGTTTCGATGGCTACTGTTTCACGTGTCGTTAACGGGAATCCGAATGTCAAACCTGCGACTAGAAAAAAAGTGTTAGAAGTCATTGATCGATTGGACTATCGTCCGAATGCTGTTGCACGTGGGCTAGCAAGTAAGAAGACAACGACAGTAGGGGTAATCATTCCAGATGTCAGCAATATGTTTTTTGCTTCTTTAGCACGTGGGATCGATGATGTTGCTACAATGTACAAATACAACATCATTTTAGCAAATTCAGACGGCAATGATCAAAAAGAAGTGAATGTATTAAATAACTTGTTAGCAAAACAAGTAGATGGCGTGATCTTCATGGGACATCATATCACTGATGAAATCCGTGGTGAGTTTTCTCGATCTAAGACTCCTGTAGTATTGGCTGGCTCAATTGACCCTGATGAACAAGTTGGAAGTGTGAATATCGATTACACTTCAGCAACTAAGGATGCTGTCAATAAATTAGCTAAGAATGGCAATAAAAAAATTGCCTTTGTCAGTGGGGCATTGATTGATCCAATCAATGGTCAAAATCGCTTGAAAGGATATAAAGAAGCACTTAAAGAAAATAATTTACCTTACAGCGAAGGTTTGATCTTTGAAGCAGAGTATAACTTTAAAGACGGATTAACCCTAGTTGATCGCATTCATAATAGTGGCGCAACAGCTGTTTATGTTTCAGATGATGAATTAGCTATCGGTATTTTAGATGGTCTTTTAGATAAGGGTGTGAAAGTACCGGAAGAATTTGAGATCATTACAAGTAATAACTCATTGTTAACAGAAGTTGCACGTCCACGCCTAACAAGTATCACACAACCATTGTATGATTTAGGTGCCGTTTCAATGCGTCTATTAACAAAAATGATGAATAAAGAAGAAGTTGAAGAAAAAACAATTATCTTACCTTATGGAATTGAAGAAAAAGGATCGACGAAATAATAAGTGATTAACACTCCACTAGATGATGCTAGTGGAGTGTTTTTAACCTCTAAAAAGATTCAGTGATTGAAATAAGTAAACATTCGTTGAAGCTTTTAGCTAGTTAACAAGAACAACTATTTATTTTTTTGTAAAAATTTGGACAAATTTTAGCTTTTTATTCCGTATAATGAAATGGAATCTCTATCAGAAGAGAAAATTTAAATTGTAAGGAGAAGTTATAAATGTCAGATTTTTATTTTGTGAAACTGCTTCCTGATGTTTACGATGAGTTAAAAACTTCAAAGTATAAAGACATAATATTAGAAAATTTAAATAGGACATATCTTGCATTGGAAAGAAATAGGAGAAATTGGTATATTCCTATTAAATCTTTTACAGAGAATGCTATTACAGATTTTGTATTTCCATTACCAGTAATGGAAGAGAAGTACAAGAACAATCGTCGCTGTACTCCAGGTTTTGTTTTTAATCATTCCTTATATCTTGATTCTTCACTGGTAATAGTAACTAAGGATCCGGGAATGGAATTATATCGTCCGTTTATAGAAGAAAATAAAGAAAAGATCATAGAAAAATTTTATTATTTTGTAAGTGTGGCACATCATATTAATGCACGTGTTAAGTGGGATAGCTCAATTGACTTATTTCCAGAAGGAGTTGAATATATACTAAATCTTAGGTTTAATGAGGGAATAGACGATAAAAGTATACAAAGCTTGAACAAACGGGGGGATAGGGAAGGGATTGAAACGTATCGAAAAAAACAACTTTCAACTTTTCTAGAAGAGGATAATTTTATTAAGTTTTTATCTGTTACAGCGCATCTTCCTTGGCAACACTCAAAAATAACCCAAAACCTGATCGCCCAAAAACCAGATGTCCAATTGGCTCTCGAGGCTCAGGAATGGAAGAAACTAGAAAAAAATTAAAACTGGGTCCAGAGGCACTTTATAGAGACCATACAGAAGTACGTTTCGACAAAGAAACAAAAAGTAAACTAACAGCCTCTTTTCTAGTACAGGTTTTCGATGTTAGTGAATTAGCGGAAAAGCAAGAAATACCCAGACCAGCATACTATGTAGGGAATCAAACAGTTGATTCATTTCTCTACCAAATTTTGTTCCAAAGTATTAACCAATTTAAAAATATGCCAATCGAGATTCAGTCAGGGATGAATGATAAACAAACATTGAGTAACTTTATGCGTTCAGCCATACATAAGACAAGAGGGACTAGTACCGATTATCCAGACCAATTAGAATATTTTAAATCAGAAGCGATTGGTTATATCTTAGCAAAACATATAGGTTTACATACGGAGAGTTATTCTTTTGAATATCTTTCTACTTTGAAAAAAAGTGAATTGTCTGACAGTAAAATCGATGCTATTTTAGTTAGCATTAGTAGGAAAGTAAGTCAAATATATGGACGGTTTAGAGACAATTTTAACGATATTTTGAAAAAAAGCATGGAAAATGATACAGTCATCCAATTTCAAAACAATCAATCTATTGAGTTATTAGATCCTGTCAACAAATGGAGAAAAAGACGTGAAGCTTCAAATGAACGTAATCAAAAAAGGGTTGACAGCATACGTTTGGAAGAAGAGAAACAAAAACAGCATGACCCACAAGTATGGATAGAAGTACAAACGAACAGTAGCGAAAGAACCAATTGGAATAAAGATGAAAGTAAAATGCAAAGTCCTGAAGAGCCAAATAGAGAAAACAATAGCGATTATTGTAGGGAAATCGAAAGTAAGCAAGCGATGACTGTCAAAGAAGGGGATAACCGGCAATCAGGTGACTTTAAAGGAAAAGACAAAGATGATGCAAGCCTACCTTTAGAAAAAGCTGAGCCCTCGATGAATATCGATGGAAATGACCAACAGTCAGATAACCTAAAGAAATCAAGTGAAACGAACCCGCTGTGGTTTGAAATTGGGGTATGGGAACCAGTCATATATGAAAAAGAAAAAAGCAAACCTTGCTACCAATGATCTAAATAGTTTTAACCCTAGCACCTTTAAAAGCTTGACTGCTCCTAAATTCAAAGAAGGAACCAGCCTATATTTAGAAAAAGCTGAGCCCTCAATGAATATCAATGGAAATGACCAACAGTCAGATAACCTAAAGAAATCAAGTGAAACGAACCCGCTGTGGTTTGAAATTGGGGTATGGGAACCAGTCACATATGAAAAAGAAAAAAGCAAACCTGCTACCAATGATCTAAATCAGTCTAAATATTCACCGACTACAGATAAAAATACTCATCAACAGCAAACAGTGGATCAAAAAAGGAATAAAGCAATGAACTTAGTCAAACAGCAAGAAAAAAAGCGTATGGGCGCTACTGAAAAATTAACAAGATAAAAACAGTCGCCATAATTGACGACTGTTTTTTAGGTCCTTTGTCAAATAATGTTGGTGCGTTTCATCAATATTATTTGACAAAGTCTGAGTTATTCTTTTTCTTTATCATTTTCTTTTTTTGCTGGATGCTCTCGAGCAAAGGCTGAAGCAGTTCCCCAATAGTTTTTATAGTTTTCATCCGTTCCACCGACACCAAACTTGAATGTTGATTTTTTTGGACCATTTTTTGCCCAAAGCGATTCAACTGTCTGACTTGGTGTTTCGATGGTTTTCTTATCAACAGTAACTTTACCAGGAAGTTGTCCTGTAAAGGATGCTACTTTTTTCTTGGAGACATCAGAAGATAATTCAAATTTATCCTTTGTCCCGAACATCGCTGGATTTGCTTGGTATACTTGATTAATGAGATTGGCTAAATAGCTAGAAGAACGTAATCGGGCTCTTGAGTCCATTCCAGTGTTGTCATCGTGACCTGCCCAACTACTGATCGTAATAGATGGCGTTGAAACAATCAGCCAAGAATCACGGTAGTCATTTGTTGAACCTGTTTTGCCGATCCAATCCGCTTGTCCCAGTTCATGATTTAAAGCAGTAATATCATCTTTAAAAGGTGTCGTGATTTTCGCAGTGATTACACTACGCATCATATCATTCATAATTGATGCTGTAGCTTCAGAATACACTCTTACAGGTTTTTCCTCATGTTTGTAGATGACTTTTCCTGAGTTATCAGTAATTGAATCAATCAAATAACCTTCTTGATAGACCCCGCCATTAGCTAAAGCTTGGAAGCCATTGGTTTGTTCCAAAGTCGTTACATCAACGGTTCCCAAAGGTGCAGACTCAACGCTCCAATTATCGTTGGTTGGATAATTCATTTTTGCCAAGTAATTTTCATAAGCATATTGTTTAGAACCACCATTTTCTAAAACATCCTGATATAAATGATAGGCAGGGATATTGTTAGACCATTCCAAAGACTCTCGAATCGTTTGGAAGGTATTAGAACCTTCATTCGTTGCATTGACGATTTTTTCTCCTGCGTTACTTCCTTCTTGCCAGGTAGTTGCGTAATCAGAAACACGTGATTCTGATCCTACGAGCCCCATATCGATGGCTGGACCATACACGAGTACTGGTTTAATCGAAGACCCAGCTTGTCTTTGGGTGTCAAAAGCATGATTATTTTGGTTTTGTAGATAATTTCTACCACCAACAAAACCATAGATACGACCAGTTTTATTATCCATCAAGACATTTCCTGTCTCAACTTGTGTGGCTTTGCCATCGTCTAATAGATGACCATAACTTTTTGCTGCTTCTTGCATTGCCGCATAAACATTTTTATCGATCGTTGAATGGATCGTATAACCTTTGTTTTGGATCGTTTGTTGTGCTTTTTGATAGTAGGCATCATAGACTGAACTATCAGATAAATCTGCATCATCTTTTTCAGCTAATTGTTTAGTGATGATCTCTGTGGCTTCACCCATAACGGTATAATATAGAAACTCACGATCACTTTGTTCAGCAATCTGTTGTGGTAAGAAATCTTTCGTGAGATCATAAGCTTTCGCTTCTTCATATTGTTGTTTTGTGATTTTATTTTCACGATACATGCTGAATAGAACCACATCTTTTCGATTCAATCCTGCTGAAAGGTCTTCTTTTAAACTCCCAGTATTTGTATAAGGACTATAAGTGATCGGACTTTGTGGCAAACCTGCGATAAAGGCAGCTTGTGGTAAGTTGACATCTTTGGCATTAACACCAAAGATTCCTTTCGCTGCTTCTTGTACACCAGCGATATTTTGTCCTTTATTGTTTCGACCAAATGGAGAAACATTTAGATACATAGAAATAATTTCATTTTTGGAAAAGTGTTTCTCGACTTGTGCTGCTAATAAAATTTCATTTGCTTTTCGCTTGAATGTTGTTTCATCAGTTAAGATTTGTTGTTTGACTAACTGTTGAGTCAACGTGGAACCACCGGAAGAACCGATACCAGTTGCTTCAGAAAATAAAGCACGCAAAACAGCTTTTGGTACATAGCCGTTATGTCGCTCAAAATACTCATCTTCAGTACTAATGATTGCAGTTTTCAATAAAGGCGAAATTTGATCTGAAGGAACGGCTGTCCGCATTAAATCAGTTTGGATCTTTGATATTTCAGAATTGTCAGCATAAACAAGTTTAGATGTTTCTGTAATGTTGCCAAGCTCTGATTGCAGGGTTGCTTTGGATGGTATTTCGGTATCTTCAACAAGATAGGCAAAATAACCAGCTCCGATACCAACACCAAGGGCTGCCAGTAGCAGAAGAAGGACGACGATAAAAGTAGTCAGTGATTGGAAGACACCAAAAGCGATGTTTAATCCCAACCATTTTTGCTTTTTCCTTCGATGTTGCTTTTTCCGAGTATCTTTACGTGGCAAAAGGGTTCACCTCAACTAATAGTTTTATTTCGCTAATTATAGCAAATAATGGAACAAAAAAACAGATATGGTGATTTTTATAAGGATTATTTCAACTTTCTTTTTCTGAATGATAGAGTGAACGAGAAACTTAAAGCACTAGACCGGTTTTCGAGTCGTAAACTTTCCTTTCCCTATATGTTCAGTTAAAATAGAAAAAGATTAGCTTATTTAGAGTGATTATCAATGAATGGAATATGGCTTGATAAGGATTTCGATCATTGACTCACTTTTTATGGAGAGGAAGAATTTTATGTTATTAGGGTCACACGTAAGCATGAGTGGGAAAAAAATGCTATTAGGGGCAGCAGAAGAAGCTGCAAGTTACGGTGCTTCAACCTTTATGATTTATACTGGAGCACCGCAAAATACTAGACGTAAAGCAATTGAAGACATGAATATCGAAGCGGGGAAAGCGTATATGAAGGAACATGGATTATCTGATATAGTGGTTCATGCACCTTATATTATTAATTTGGGAAATACGATTAAACCGGAGATGTTTCCTTTTGCGGTTCAATTTTTAAGAGAAGAGATCGTCCGAGCGGAGGCTTTAGGAGCAACACAGATCACTTTGCATCCAGGTGCCCATGTCGGTGCAGGTGCCGAAGCTGGTATCGCCAAAATCATTGAAGGATTGAATGAAGTTTTGACGAAAGAACAGACTGCACAAATTGCTTTAGAGACAATGGCTGGTAAAGGGACGGAAGTCGGTCGGACATTTGAAGAATTAGCGCAGATCATTGATGGCGTGACTTTGAATGAAAAATTGTCTGTGACATTTGATACTTGTCATACGAACGATGCAGGCTATGACGTGTGTCATGATTTTTCAGGTGTCATGACAGAATTTGATAAAGTAATCGGCTTGGATCGATTGAAAGTGTTACACATCAATGACTCGAAGAATCCTCAAGGGTCACATAAGGATCGTCATGCTAATATTGGTTTCGGGACGATCGGTTTTGATGCACTGAAAGAAATCGTACATGAACCGATGTTTTCAGATATTGCCAAAATCTTAGAAACCCCTTATGTAGGGAAAGAGAAAAAAACGGCCTATGCACCATATGGAAAAGAAATTGCTATGTTAAAAGAAAAACACTTTGATCCAGAAGCTTTCCCAGAATTATTAGCAGCAGTGAATGAATAAACAAATGAAACCTTAAAGTTTTGATTGTAGGATCTGTGCAAAAACTACATGATATTAGTAGTAAAAAACGTGATTCGTTTGCTTCACGAAGACATTTCAACAAATGGACATAAAAGTTGTTGAATGTAGTTATACGAATTAAAATAAGCCGAAGAATTTCCCTGAGTAACTATTTCGGGATTCTTTGGCTTATTTTTTAAAGTTGGACACTTAAGGAACAACTTTTTTATCATCTAATCTTTTTATTAGTTATTTTCTTGAACGGTTAGTTGTTGCAAACGTTCTGCGTATCTTTTGTTCCCTTTATACAAGTCGACGATCGTCCAACACAATAAGGCTAAGACAGCAAAGATAATCAAGTAGGCCACATTGTCTGCCCACATCAATTCATTGGTAGTTGCTTGATCACCAAAGAAACTTTCGATTTGTCCGGGTAATCCTCGTAAATTCAAGAATGTCAGACTGATTACGGAGATCCAGCCTAAAGATTTAACGAATAGATTATTTTTAAATTGTTTCCCCATCTCTACTTCACTATTTGTCATCATCAATAATGGAATCATTGAAAAAGGAAGCGCAAATGCAAGAAATACTTGAGATTCGTTCATCAAATGATTCAAAGCAGTATGTTCTTCGATCGTTCCTTTCGTGCTGGTAAAGAGGACACAGAGTAAAACAGGGATGACAGACAAGAGACGTGTGACCAAACGACGTAACCAAATCGGCATACGCATGTGGATAAAGCCTTCCATGATCACTTGTCCTGTCAGTGTTCCAGTAATCGTAGAATTTTGTCCAGAAGCTAAAAGTGCAACAGCAAATAATGTAGATAAAATGCCAGATTTTGCTACAGTGGTCAATACATCATTGCTCATAACAGAAGGATTAGACAATGCTTCGTAAAGCCCAAAAAATGATGGGTCTTGCACAGAACCATTTTTAAATACTGCAACGCCCATGATCAAAAGTAAAGCATTGACTAAAAAAGCCATAGTTAATTGAATATTAGAATCCCAAGTTGTAAAACGAACAGCTCGAGCGATATCGGTTGGGTCTTTCCGATCGATTTCTCTCGTTTGTGAGACTGCAGAATGGAGATACAAATTATGAGGCATGACAGTTGCGCCAATGATTCCTAATGCACCTGTCAATGGTGTTTCACCACCAATCATCGGTGAATCAGCAAACGTTTTGCTATTAGGAACAAAGCCAGCAAATAAATGTTTCCAGTCGGGATTTGACAAAGCCACTTGGTAGACAAAAACGAATAAAATGACAAAGATCAAACAAACGACGATGGCTTCAATTTTACGAAAGCCAATCTTAGTTAACATCAATAAAACAAAAACATCAAAAACAGTAATAAATACGGCAATTACTAATGGAATATCAAAAAGTAAATAAAGGGCAATGGCGGCCCCAATTACTTCTGCAATATCGGTTGCCATGATTGCCAATTCAGTTAACACCCACAAAATCACACCAAGTGTTTTACTTGTACGGGCTCGGATGGCTTGGGCTAAATCCATTTGACTAACGATGCCTAGTTTTGCTGCCATATATTGCAAAAGCATAGCGACTAAGCTGGATAAAAGAATGACTGACATCAGTAAATATTGAAAGTTTTGACCTCCTGTAATAGAAGTCGACCAGTTTCCTGGGTCCATATAACCTACCGCAACGAGTGCGCCAGGACCTGAATAAGCTAATAATGTTTTAAAAAAACTTTTCCCTTTAGGAACTTTGACTGTTCCGTTCACTTCAGCTAAAGATAAGCCGTTGGTGTGTTCAATCAATTTTTGTTTATGGAATTGATTACTCAAAAAAATCACCTCTCATTTTCTTCACGACACCATTCTACACCTGCATCAACAAAATTGAAAGCAATTTATTCGGTTTGCCTAAAAAAAATATATGGTTAAGCTTCTTTTTGGCGAAGTTATAGGAAATCAGTAAAATAAACTTTTTAGCCAAAACTAAAGAAAACGCCTTTCTTTTTTGGGAAAACTTTAGTAAAATAAGTCATTGAGAGCAATTCGGAAATAGAAAGGAGAGATTTATATGGTAAAAACAGGAATAGTCGTACTTATCGCAGTTATTGCTTTATTAATCGGCGCAATCGGTGGATTCTTTTTTGCGCGTAAATATATGAAAGATTATTTAGAAAAAAATCCTCCCGTTAATGAGGACATGTTACGATCAATGATGATGTCAATGGGGCAAAAACCATCTGAAAAGAAAATTCGTCAGATGATGCAACAAATGAAAAACCAAGGGAAAAATAAGGTTTTCATTGGACAAATCATAGCGGGCTGATTGATTTCAGCTCGCTTTTTTTGTTAGATGGATTTATGGAAGCGATTAAAAACAAGGTTGTGTAGTTAGTGAGAAAAATAAGTAACACTGACTAAATTTTCAAGAGAAAAAGAGGTTGATGGGAGTTAAAAAGGAGGAAAAATATGTCTATTTTTAGGAAGTTGGGTTGGTTTTTTAAACAAGAAAAGAAGCACTATGTGATCGGCGTTTTTTCTTTATTATGTGTTGCCTTGGTTCAGTTAGTTCCGCCTAAAGTAATCGGGATCATTATCGATGAGATTGCAGATAAGAATCTCTCCATGCGATTTATCGTCTTTTGGATCGCTGTATTAATCGGATCTGCCATTTTACAGTATCTCTTTCGTTTCATTTGGCGGGTGAATATTTGGGGAAGTGCAGCGAGGTTAGAGAAGGAATTACGTCAGCGTTTGTTTATCCATTTCACTCGTATGGATAGTATGTTTTACCAAAAATATCGTACAGGTGACTTAATGGCACATGCGACCAATGATTTAAATGCGATTCAAAATGTGGCAGGAGCAGGCATCTTGACATTTGCTGATTCGGTCATTACTGGGGGAACCACAATCATTGCCATGATCCTTTTCATTGACTGGCGCTTGACTTTACTTGCTTTGATCCCTTTGCCGCTATTAGCTGTTACTTCAAGGATATTAGGATCAAAACTACATGATGCTTTTCGAGAATCACAAGAAGCTTTTTCCAGTATCAACGACAAAACGCAAGAAACTATTACTGGGATTAAAGTAATCAAAACCTTTGGGCAAGAGCAGGAAGATCTGGCAGATTTTCAAGAAAAAATCGAACAAGCAATCACCAAGAATAAACGTGTCAACTTTTTAGATGCTTTGTTTGATCCGTTTATCACGCTGATCATTGGGTTATCTTATGTCTTAACGATCATCTTGGGTGGTAAATATGTGCTAGATGGCACGATTACGATTGGACAAATGGTTTCCTTCATCAGTTACATTGGAATGTTGGTTTGGCCGATGTTTGCTATTGGTCGGTTGTTCAATGTTCTGGAAAGAGGAAATGCTTCTTATGACCGAGTGAATGAACTCTTACATGAGAAGACCCATATCGTCGAACAACTTGGTGCAGTGAAGACACCCGCAAAAGGAGAATTAAATGTAGAGATCGCGCAATTCCATTATCCCAAAGAAGAATTACCCGCCTTGGAACAAATCAAGTTTGCAATTAAAGAAGGGGATACATTAGGAATTGTTGGTAAAACTGGTGCTGGAAAAACCACGATCATGAAGTTGCTGATGCGTGAATATGATGACTATCAAGGACAAATCAAATTTGGTGGTCGTTCGATCAAAGAATATTCCTTAGATGCTCTTTTTAATTCTATTGGCTATGTACCACAAGATCATTTTTTGTTTTCAATGACGATTCGTGAGAATATCCGTTTTTCTGATCCTAAGTTATCTAACGAAGAAGTGGAAGCTGCTGCGTCGTTAGCATCAATCAACCAAGAGATCAAAGAATTACCGAAGGGGTATGAAACATTAGTTGGTGAGCGGGGTGTTTCCTTATCTGGTGGACAAAAACAGCGGATCTCGATTGCCAGAGCATTGATCCAAAATCCAGAGTTATTGATCCTTGACGATGCGTTGTCGGCAGTGGATGCTAAAACAAAAGAAAGAATTTTGCGGAATTTAAAAGAAATTCGTCAAAGTAAAACCACGATCATTGCCGCTCATCGACTAAGCAGTGTGATGCATGCTGATGAAATCATCGTCATTGACAAAGGACAGATCGTTGAACGTGGCCGTCACGCCGAGCTATTGGCTTTAGGTGGTTGGTACAAACAAATGTGGGAAAAACAACAGTTAGAAGCCAAAATTGAAAGGGGAGAAAATGATGGAAGATAACTATCAATCCGAATGGTCAAAATCCATTCCATTGCGAGAGCAAAAGCAAATCATTAAACGCTTGTTGCATTTTGCTAAACCCTTTAAAGCGACTTTCATCATTGCCATCCTGTTTGCTTTGGGATTGTCAGTAATCAATGTCCTATTACCTCGAATCATTCAAACCTTTATGGATGAATATTTAGCCAAACAATCTGCTACGACACAAGTGATTTTATTTTTTGCAGGCTTGTATTTATTTGGGGTCATCGTCAAAAGTATCATCTGGTTTTTCCAATGGTATTTGTATTCCAATGCTTCGCTTAAAACCTATCAATATATCCGTATAAAATTATTTGAAAAATTGCATACATTGGGAATGAGATATTTTGACCAGACACCAGCCGGCTCGACTGTCTCAAGAGTCACGAATGACACCGAAACGCTTTTTGAATTTTGGTATGTTTTTCTGATGGTATTGACAGGCATTTTCGCAGTAGTTTCCTCCTTTATTGCAATGTTTCAAATCAACGGACGCATTGCTTTATGGCTGTTGCTTTTTTTACCTGTTCTAGGAGTCGTGATCTGGTATTATCAAAAATTTAGTTCTCGGATTTATCGTAATATGCGAGAAAAGTTAAGTCAGTTGAATACTAAATTAAATGAATCCATTTCAGGGATGCGGATCATCCAGCAATTCCGGCAGGAAAAACGGTTAGCAAACGAATTTGAAGCGGTCAATACGGATTATCTCAATACACGATACGCTATGATCAAAACCAATTCGCTGTTATTGAGCCCGATTATCAGCTTTTTATATGCATTAGCCATTGCTTGGGCACTGACGCTTTTTGGTTTAGATGCCTTAAAATCACCAGTGGAAGTTGGACTGATCTATGCTTTCACCACATATGTCCAAGGATTCTTCAACCCGATGTCTCAAATGATGGATTTCTTAAGTATATTCACTGACGGAATCGTCGCTGGTAGCAGAATCTTAAAAATCATGGACACAGAAGAATACGCACCACAGCAACATGAAGGAGCAAACAAAACCATCACTGAAGGGAAAATCGAATTTCGTAATGTCAGCTTTTCCTATGATGGGAAAAATAAGGTGTTGAACAACATTTCTTTTGTTGCCAATCCTGGTGAAACTGTCGCATTAGTCGGTCATACTGGCAGTGGGAAAAGTTCGATCATCAATGTATTGATGCGTTTTTATGAATTTTATGAAGGGCAGATTTTAATTGACGGGTGTGATATTCGGGAGTATCCGATTGCTGAACTTCGTAAAAAAATGGGGTTAGTTCTCCAAGATGCTTTTCTATTCTATGGGGATATTGCAGGAAATATACGTATGATGGACCCAGCGATCACAGATGAACAGATACGTGCAGCGGCTGAATTTGTCCAAGCCGATCGCTTTATTAAGTGGGCTAGAAGGCGCTGATAAGCAATTACCAGTTAACACCAATAAAACTGCTAAAAGCCACGAAACACAACATGAAATTTAAGCAAATAAAACCTAAAAAATATCCATGTCGTCGTGGATAACTTTTTTAGGTTTTTCTTTTCCGACTAACTTATACAAGCTAGATGGTGAAAAGAGGAAATGAATAAGAAGCTAAAAAGTGTGAGATAAGATAATTTATTCCTTAATTGCAGGAGGCTCTTCCATAATAGAGGAGCTGATTGGGCGATCGTCTACTTTTTGTCCGATTTTGATTAAATGGTTGAGGTTTTTTTGATATTCCTCTGCAAAGATACAGCTGTATAGTACGTCTAGTAAGTAACAAATTGAAGTATTGATCGTAAAATTACTGATTTTGGAATACAATCGTTCTCTGGTAGTGATACGAAGGATTGCTGAGCTGAAAGTAGAAAGAGTGGAATCACCAATACTCGTCAATGTTAAAATCGGCACATTGATTTCTTGCAAAATCTTGGCTGTTCGTAACATCATTTTATTTTCGCCGGTATAAGAAATTAAGATGGCACAAGTATCAGGCGTACAGTTGTAGGCTTCATAGTAGGATTCGCCTGAAGTCGTCACGATCGTTACGTCTCGTTTGATTCGCTTCATTTTCAACATAAAAGCCTGCGAGATCAAAGTATTCGAATTACTAGAAAAAAGGACGATTTTTTTTGCTTTCAATAAAAGCTGTTTTGCTCGTTGTAAGTCATCGTGGTGAAGCAATGAGAGTGTGTCTTCAATCGTCATTCGTTCCAGTGCAGCGACTTTGTTCGCAATAGACATGATTCCATCGTTTTCTAGAAAGGGGAGGTTGGCATCAACTTCTTGAAAATTTCCTTCCAAATACTCGTTTTCCGCCAAAAAAGCTTCCTTAAAGTGGACCCAACCGTTGAACCCAGCCTTTTTGGCAATCCGAATCAACGTAGAAGGATGGACATAACATGCCTTCGCAATTTGTTGAATTGTTGCTTCTTTGAGTTGATGTTCATGGCTTTGAATAAAATGGATCACTTCTGTTTCTGCGGGAGAAAAAGCAATTTTTTTAGTTTTTCTTTTAATAGCATGACGATCCTCTTTTACATGTTTTTAATTTTTTGTGTAAAAATATTGTAAGCGCTATTTGTTGATTCGTCAATCGTTCGTTGTTCTTATACAAGATTTTCACAAAATAATCGGCTATATAATGAATTTTTGTAAATGGAAATGCAAAAGAATAAAGTTAACTTGTTGTTTTCGTTTACAAAAAACATAATATAGTTGTAAAAACAAAAAAGGAGGAAGCTCATGGAACGAAAAGTGAAGATTGCAACAATTGGTGGCGGAAGTAGCTATACCCCTGAATTGATGGAAGGGTTTATTAAACGATATGAAGAATTACCGATTAAAGAAATCTGGTTAGTGGATGTAGCAGAGGGTCAAGAAAAACTAAGAATCGTCAGTGAAATGTCTCAACGAATGTGGGATGCTTCGCCTTATGATGTTAAGATCTATGCGACGTTGGATCGAGAAGAAGCACTGCGGGATGCTGATTTTGTAACAACTCAGTTTCGGGTAGGTCAATTAGATGCCAGAGTGAAAGATGAACGAATCCCTGCATATTATGGCATGCTTGGACAAGAAACCAATGGAGCTGGCGGGATGTTCAAAGCGTTTCGTACCATTCCGGTCATTCTTTCAATCGTAGAAGATATGAAAAGACTATGTCCCGATGCTTGGCTGATCAATTTTGCCAATCCTAGTGGAATGGTTACAGAAGCTGTCGTTCGCTACGGAAAATGGGAAAAGGTAATTGGGCTTTGTAATGTACCAGTTATGGCAATGATGACAGAGCCAGAAATGCTGGGAGAAACAAAAGAAGACTTGATTTATAAATTTGCTGGACTCAATCACTTTCATTGGCATAAAGTAGCAGATTCACATGGAAACGATCGAACGAATGAGCTAATCGACCGACTTTATGCTGAAAATAATGGCTTACCAAAAAATATATTCGATGTGCCGTTTTTCAAGGAACAATTACAACAAATGCAAATGATTCCTTGTGGCTACCATCGCTATTATTATCGTGAAGAAGAAATGTTGAACCATGCTTTAGAAGAATATCAAACAATTGGTACAAGAGCAGAACAAGTTAAAAAAACGGAAGCAGAATTATTTGAGTTGTATCAGGACCCAGAACTAGACCATAAACCAGAACAGTTACAACAACGTGGGGGTGCTTATTATTCAGATGCTGCCTGTGAAACGATCGCTTCGATCTATGCCAATAAAGAAACCCAAATCGTTGTTTCAACAAAAAATGACGGCGCTGTTCCTGATCTGCCTGCTGATTGTGTCGTGGAGGTCACAGCGTATGTCGGGGCACAAGGGGCACGTAACGTTGCTTTCGGTTCTTTGCCACCAGCTGAACGTGGCTGGCTTCAAGTCATGAAAAATATGGAATTATTGACGATCGAAGCGGCAGTGACGGGTGATTATGGCACAGCGCTTCAAGCATTTACGATCAATCCCTTAGTACGTTCGGGTGAAACAGCGAAACGGATCATGGATGAATTGTTTGTTGCTCACGAAGCGTATTTGCCACAATTTAAGGAAACGATCCACCGCTTAAAAGAAGAGGGGATCGAAGTACAAGATGAAATAGCAAACAACCTGACAAAAACTTATCAAAAACAATAATGGAGGAAGTAGGATGGCATTTAGGAAAGACTTTTTATGGGGTGGCGCAACGGCTGCCAATCAATGTGAAGGAGGCTACGCTGAAGGTGGACGTGGTTTAGCTAATGTTGATGTTGTTCCGATTGGTAAAGATCGTTTTTCAGTGATCACTGGTAAACAAAAAATGTTTGACTTTGATGAGGAACATTTTTATCCAGCAAAAACAGCCATTGATATGTACCATCGTTACAAAGAGGATATTGCACTTTTTGCGGAAATGGGATTTAAAACCTATCGCTTATCCATTGGGTGGAGTCGTATTTTTCCAAAAGGTGATGAAAAGGAACCAAATGAAGAAGGGTTGAAGTTCTATGAAGATGTCTTTAAAGAATGTCAAAAATATGGAATCGAACCGTTAGTGACAATCACTCATTTTGATTGTCCGATGCATTTAGTCAAAGAATATGGTGCTTGGCGTTCTCGAAAGTTGATAGAGTTTTATGAAAGACTTTGCCATGTCATTTTTAATCGTTACAAAGGATTAGTGAAATACTGGTTGACCTTCAACGAAATCAATATGATTTTACATGCTCCATTTATGGGCGCTGGATTGTATTTTGAAGAAGGGGACGATGTGGAACAAATCAAATACCAGGCAGCCCATCATGAATTAGTTGCTAGTGCAATCGCTACAAAGATCGCTCATGAAGTGGATCCAGAAAATAAAGTTGGCTGTATGTTAGCAGCCGGCGCAATTTATCCTTACACTTGTAAACCTGAAGATGTCTGGGCTTCAAGAAAGGCGGACCGGGAAAACTATTTCTTTATTGATGTCCAGTCAAGGGGAAGTTATCCAGCCTATGCCTTAAAAGAAATGGCACGTAATGGAATCAAAATCGAGATGGAACCAACTGACTTAGAAATATTAAAAGAACATACCGTTGATTTTATTTCATTCTCCTATTACTCTTCCCGGGTAGCTACTACTGATTCAAAAGTATTAGAGCAAACGGCCGGTAATATTTTTGAATCGGCTAAAAATCCTTATCTTTCAGCCAGTGAATGGGGCTGGCAAATTGATCCATTGGGGTTACGTATCACGATGAATGATCTTTATGATCGTTACCAAAAACCATTGTTCATCGTCGAAAATGGGTTAGGTGCCATTGATACACCAGATGAAAATGGCTATGTAGAAGACGACTATCGGATCGATTATTTAGCACAACATATCCAAGCAATGAAAGATGCGGTTGAGCTCGATGGTGTGGATCTCCTAGGCTACACGACTTGGGGCTGTATCGATCTTGTCTCTGCTGGGACTGGCGAAATGAAGAAACGCTATGGGTTCATCTACGTTGACCGTGACAACGAAGGAAATGGGACATTGGAACGCTCGAAGAAAAAATCGTTCAACTGGTATAAAAAAGTCATTGCAACAAATGGAGAAGATTTAAGTAACGAATAGTGAATTAAATAAAAGTCTATTGTTTTTAAACTAATTTTTCGAGTATAATAAATCTATTCGAGGAAAGAGTAAGCAGAACAATAGACTTTTTTTCTATAGGCTGTAAAGTAAGCTTACTTGATTTTTATAATGGAGGAATGTACATATGTATGATGTTATCGTGATTGGTGCTGGACCTGCTGGAATGACTGCTGCGTTATATGCGTCACGTTCAAATCTTTCAGTTGCTATGATTGAACAAGGCGCACCGGGTGGACAAATGAATAACACCGCTGAAGTTGAAAATTACCCTGGATTTGATTCCATCATGGGACCTGACCTTGCATATAAAATGTATGAAGGTGTCACTAAATTTGGAACAGAAAATGTCTATGGAATTGTGCAAGACATCAAAGACCATGGAAATTACAAAGAAGTGATCTGTGAAGATCAATCTTATGAAGCCAAAACAGTGATTATCGCAACGGGTTGTATCCATCGTAAGTTAGGTGTTCCTGGAGAAGAAGAATACGCTGGACGAGGTGTTTCCTATTGTGCAGTATGTGACGGTGCTTTTTTCCGAAACAAACGCTTAGTCGTGATCGGCGGTGGCGATTCTGCGGTAGAAGAAGCCATCTACCTAACGCAATTTGCTTCTGAAGTCGTGATCGTTCATCGAAGAGACGAATTACGTGCGCAAAAAATCATCCAAGATCGCGCATTCGCTAACGAAAAGATTTCATTTGTCTGGGACACTGTCACAGATGAAATCGTTGGTAATGACATGGTGGTCACTGGGGTTAAAGCGCATAATGTGAAAACGAATGAAACCGTTGATTTAGCAGCAGATGGCGTGTTTATTTATGTGGGCTTAGATCCATTGACTGAACCATTTAAAAAAGCTGGTTTAACTAATGCAGCTGGTTGGATTCCAACAGATCAAGACATGCGTACGACTATGCCTGGTGTGTTCGCTATTGGGGATGTTCGTGAAAAAGATTTACGACAAATCACGACAGCAGTCGGCGATGGAGGCATTGCTGGTCAACAAGTTTATAAATATTTAGAAGCATTAGAAGAAACAACACAAGCGTAAAGTGATCAAAAGAGGTCGTTAGAAGGGCTGTTTGAATATTATTCATTTTTATACTACTAAAGAGCTGAGGACAAACATTGTCCTCAGCTTTTTTGTGGACAGAATTTATTCATGGAAAATAGGAGTTATTTTTAGACACGATCGCTTGTTACTGGCACTTCAATCATTAAGAGAGAACTATTTTTTTTGAAAACAGGATTTTTTGCCATCCGAGTGAAATTAACACGTGATACAATGAACAGGCATTTTGATGGAAATAGGGAAAGAAGAAGGACAATGAAAAAAGAGTACTCGGTGATGCAAGGACTATGGGAATAGAGGCTACTCGTAAACTACATAAAAAGCTAGCCACTTCCAATCAAAGAAAAGAGACACATATTCAAACGATAGAAATGGATCGTTGTACACGTAAATGACTTTCCAGAAAATGACTATCGTTATCAGAAATAAATGAAAAGGAGAGGAAAATGTGACAAAAGAAACTATTTTTATTTATGGCTTAGCTACAGCGCGGAAGGCATATGCGAAAAGTCTGGGGTACTCTATATTTAATCTAAGTCAGGCGATAGATCTAGCGGAAGAAAAACCAGGCAATTTAGAACAAGCAGAAAAGGAAGCAAAAAAAATCATGTTCCCATTTTTATTGATGAGTACAATAACGAAATTAGGAGTATATTAAATAGAGAAGAGGATAAATTAAATGTGAAAGAGGATAGTATCTGGTGTTCTGAAGAATCTTTTTCAAAATTTTCCAAAGAATGGTTTAATTATGTGGATGAAGGCAAGAAACACTGGCCATTATGGGGAAATTATTTTCGTGGTACTCAAATGAATCAGAAAAATGAATTAAAAACAATCTATCAAGATGTACTTAAGAATAAAGCTTATCATGACCATTCTTTGCACGTGAATAGAGGCTGTAAAATTGGTTTGGATATAGCGATGGAAAAGCAAGATATGGAACTTTACTATTGCTTAGATGAAATAGATATTGAACTTGTCCTAGACGAAAAAAATCTAGATGATATTAAGGGAAGAAAGTCTACGACCTCTAGCGAACTACGTTATATTTACCGCAATTGGGAAAAATTACGTGGAAAAGTTACTTTTATCTCTCAAGGAAAAAAGTAAAAGCACCTTGGGAACAGGAACCAGAAGTTTGGCAAACATACCAGCCGAAGAGTTGGAATAATCTTGGAACTTTGCAAAAGAAAGAAGAGCAAACAAATAAAAAAGAAAATTATTTGATATTCTAAAAAATAAAAAAACTCAACCAGATAATCGTAACGGTTCAGTGCAATTTCAAAAACAAGAAAAATCTTGTTTGATATTGTAAGAACAGTAGGAATAATCTTGATCTTGGTGAAAGAAAAGAAGATCCTATCTGCGCTTATTTTTTCTTCTGACTTTTCTATCTAAAAAGAGAATGCTATACTGAAAGAGGTAGATATTTTAGAAAGAGGTGTTCGCTTCATGTCTTGGGAACAAGTATACCAACAATGGGCCAATGAAGAAAATTTAGAAGAAAATTTAAAAAAACAATTAACTGATCTTAGTCAGGACCCTGAAAAGCTGGAAGATGCTTTTTATGCTCCTTTAGAATTTGGAACAGCAGGAATGCGGGGAATTTTAGGTCCTGGGATCAATCGAATGAATATTTATACGGTCAGACAAGCAACAGAAGGGCTGGCACGTTTTATGGATACACAAGGAGAAGAAACAAAACGTCGCGGCGTAGCGATTGCTTATGATTCACGCCATCAATCGCCTGAATTTGCGATGGAAGCAGCGAAGACTTTGGCACAACACGATATTCCTTCTTTTGTCTTTGAGAGTCTACGTCCAACACCTGAACTTTCTTTCGCTGTTCGTCATTTGAATACGTTTGCGGGAATCATGGTGACAGCTTCTCATAACCCAGCAGCTTACAATGGCTATAAAGTTTATGGAGAAGATGGCGGACAAATGCCACCCGCTGATGCGGATGCATTGACAAAATATGTACGTGAAGTAAGTAATCCTTTAAAAGTCGCTGTTTTAGCTGATGACGAAGTAGAAACTAGTGGATTGATTACGATCATTGGTGAAGAAGTCGATAAAGCATATTTGGAAGAAATCAAAGCAGTCACGATTGATCAAGAATTAGTCCAAACAATGGGGAAAGACTTAAAATTGGTGTTTACACCCCTTCATGGTACAGGAAAAATGCTAGGAGAAAGAGCATTACAACAAGCTGGTTTCGAACAATTTATGCTTGTACCTGAACAAGCTGTAGCTGATCCTGACTTTACAACGGTTCAATCACCAAACCCTGAAGAACATTCAGCATTTGAGTATGCGATTCGTTTAGGTGAAAAAGAAGGCGCTGATTTATTGATTGCAACTGATCCTGATGCGGATCGCTTAGGAGCAGCAGTTCGCCAACCTGATGGCTCTTATAAAGTTTTGACCGGTAATCAAATCGGTGCGTTAATGATTCAATATATTTTAGAAGCACATCAATCACGAGGGACTTTACCTGAAAATGCAGCCGTACTTAAGTCAATCGTATCAAGTGAACTTCCTGCAGCCATCGCTGAAAGCTATGGCGCTACGATGATCAATGTCTTAACAGGCTTTAAATTTATTGCAGAAAAAATCCATCAATTTGAAAAAGATCATTCTCATACATTTATGTTTGGTTTTGAAGAAAGCTATGGTTACTTGGTCAAACCATTTGTACGTGATAAAGATGCAATCCAAGCACTCTTATTGTTAGCCGAAGTGGCTGCTTTTTATAAAAAACAAGGGAAGACACTTTATGACGGCTTACAAATGATTTTTGAAAAATATGGTTATTTTGCTGAAAAAACAATCTCAGTCACGATGAGTGGTCAAGAAGGTTCAGCCAAAATCGCTGCTTTGATGAAGAAATTCCGTGACCATGCCCCATCAGAATTTGCTGGAGCAAAAGTTCTTCAAACAGAAGATTTCAAAGAATTAACGAAAACAGATTCAGCTGGACGAGTGGAAAAATTAACGACACCTCCATCTGACGTATTAAAATATGTATTAGAAGAACATGGTTGGGTAGCGATCCGTCCTTCAGGAACAGAGCCAAAAATCAAATTCTATATCGGTGTAAAAGGCAATTCCGCACAAGAGGCACAAGAAAAGATCGATACCTATGAAGCAATCATCAAATCAATGACAGAAGAATAAAATAATTGAGACTGATGGAAAAAGTGGTAAACTTTAGAAGTCAGTCTTTTTTATGGAGGTGAATCGGTTGACAGACACACCAAAAAGCGAAATAGAAAAAGTGAGTCAATTATTTAAAGTCTTAAGTGATCCTACCCGATTGAAAATATTGATGTATTTAAAAGATGGAGAACAAAATGTGACGGCCATCAGCCAAGCGGTGGAAATGGAACAATCCGCTGTTTCCCACCAACTACGTTTATTAAGGGAAAACCATGTGGTAAAATCGCATCGTGAAGGCAAAGCAATATTGTATAGTTTAGATGATTTTCACGTGTTGGATATCTTGGAACAAACCTTGAAACATGTGGAACATCAGTAAAATAAGAATGAGGCATTTCTAAGGGAATGTAAATAGATTATACTGAAAAAAAGCCAGCAGACACGTTTCAGCTGGCTTTTTTTCAACTAGTTATGCGTTTGGTTCTGGTTGTTTGTTATAGCTGCTTACTGGATACAATTATTTGTTCTTTATTTTTCTCCTGAAGTATCCGTGCCATAATAACTGTGGTCCTCTAAATCTAAGGCATTTAGGATCAACGAAGCCGTTTCTTCAATTGAGAGAGAAGCAACATTGATCACAACGCAACCTAATTTTTCATACAAATCATTAGCAAAATCTAATTCTGCTCGTATTTTTTCGATATCAGAATAAGCCGTATCAGGATTTAATCCATAGGAACGCATCCGTTCTTTTCGAATATTATTTAAAATATCGGGATTATTGGTTAAACCAACAATTTTTTTAGGATCGATCTCCCAAAGTTGTTTTGGGATATGGGCTTGAGGAATGAGTGGGAGATTCGCCACTTTTAAGTTTTTATTCGCTAAAAAAAGACTTAACGGTGTCTTTGACGTTCTGGAAACTCCTAGCAACACCACGTCTGCTTCTAAGAAACCTCTTGGATCTTTCCCATCATCGTATTTTACAGCAAATTCCATTGCCTTGATTCGTTTAAAATAATTTTCATTCAATAAATGTAGGGCTCCAGGTTGACGAGTGGGTTGAATTCCTGTTAATCGTTGGATTTCTTCGATCGGTGGAGTCATCACGTCAAAACTAAATAAGTTGTTTTCTTCGCAAAAACTTCGGGTATAATCAATCAGCTCTTGGTTGATCAAGGTATGAAGTACTAACGCTTTTTCTGCTAACGCATCTTGTAAGGCTTGTTCGAGGGTGTCTTGGTCAGTGACAAACGTTCGACGAAATAAATTAAATTCAACTGTAGGATATTGTGCCATGGTTGCCTGTGCGAGTTTTGTTGCTGTTTCACCAGCTGAATCAGAAATGACAAAAAAAGTAACGATCTCAGTAGAATCAAAAGCCATAAATAAAAAACCTCACTTGCATTTTTTTTATCTTTAGTATACCATACTGTGGAATATGTACTTCGTAATCATTTTGATTTGGAGGGAAAGACTTGAAAAACCAAACATTAATCGAACAATCGTTAGAAATTTTGAAAAATAACGGATTTAAATACACGAAAAAGCGAGAAGCATTATTGACTTATTTGGTCAAAAGAAATCGTTATGTGTCAGCAAAAGAAGTATTTGATTTTATGAATGAGGAATTTAAAGGAGTGAGTTATGATACCATTTATCGTAATCTCCATGATTTCTCTGAGTTAGACTTATTAGAAGAAACCGATTTGAATGGCGAAATGAAGTTTCGCTTTCATTGTTGCCAGGGAGAGATCGGTCACCATCATCATTTTATTTGTACCGTTTGTGGGATGACAAAAGAAATCCATATGTGTCCAATGGACTATTTTGAAAATCAATTATCAGGTTGTACGATCGAAGGGCATCGGTTTGAAATTTTCGGTCGATGTGAAAACTGTCAGTAGTTGTTTTATAATAAAATAACATATCATTATTTTAAAAAATCCAAAGATTCCCTTGACGGTCAAATCAGCATTAGATATAATGTTTTATAGAACAGTCTTGTTTTTTGGATTATAATTTCAATAACAATTACGGTTACTTTTTAAGCTCGGAGGGAGGGAATTAACATGTCAAAAACAGTCATTCGTAAAAACGAATCAATTGACGATGCTCTTCGTCGCTTCAAACGTTCCGTGTCAAAAGCGGGTACTTTACAAGAATCTCGTAAACGTGAATTCTACGAAAAACCAAGCGTAAAACGTAAGAAAAAATCTGAAGCAGCTAGAAAAGCAGCGAAAAAACGCAAAAAAACGCAAAAAAACTAGTTCCTTTATGAATTGGAGTTGGTAGTGTGTCACTACTAAGTAGATTGAACGATGACATGAAAACAGCGATGAAAGCAAAAGATAAAGAATCTTTACAAGTCATACGTATGATTAAGTCATCCATTCAAAACGAGCAAATCAAAGAAGGTCACGACTTGACTGAAGATGAAGAATTAACAGTGTTGTCTCGTGAAATGAAACAACGGCGTGATTCTTTACATGAGTTCGAAGAAGCTGGACGTGACGATTTAGCTGAAAAAGTGAAAAGTGAAATAGTAATTGTTGAAAAATACATGCCAGAACAACTTTCTGAGGATGATATTCGTCAACTTGTTCAAGAAGCGATTACACAAACTGGAGCTTCTTCTGTCAAAGAATTTGGCAAAGTCATGGGTGCGATCATGCCGAAAGTCAAAGGAAAAGCAGATGGGAACCAAGTGAATGCGATTGTGAAAGAGCTATTACAATCTTAAACTTATCATTTAAAGAGTTTGGGACAACCGCCCTCTCTTAAAAAGAAAATAAGCCTGATTTTGATCCACAACGTCAAAATCAGACTTATTTTTTTTAGATTTTTTTTCATGCATGTCCCAATTTCCTCAAGGTGAGCGCCAAGGCAACATCAATCGGTACGCCTTGTTCCCCATGCAATCATACATATCCTTCTTTTATCTCTCTTCCTCACTCGATAGATCTAGGCTTGGTTAGATTGGTTCTTTGCCTTATCTATTAAGTAAAAGCTGTTTATTGATAGGCAGGAATCTCTCAATCATGGAATAACATAAAGTAAATCATGGAAGTTCAGCAAAGTAATTTTAGGTTAAAATGAATGAAACGAATAAGGAGTGAGACAACCTTTTTTATTTGCTATATAGTTTTTTACGAATATGGTAAAATAGGAAGGAATGAATTGAAGTAAAGGAGATGTCTATTTTTGACAGAAGCATCCAGTTCTTTAGAAATTAGATTAACAGCTGCTGACGATATCAGTATGTTGTTAGGCTCGCATGACAAACATGTAAAATTAATTGAAGAAATGACTGAAACAACGATTCATACGAGAGGCGAAATGATCCAGATTATTGGAGAAGAGCCGGGGCTTTCGTTAGCACAATCGGTGATACGTACCTTACAAGAATTGATCAAGCGGGGGATACATGTCAGTACACCTGATGTTGTTACTGCCTTAAAAATGGGGCAAAAAGGGACATTGGATTACTTCATTGAAATGTATGAAGAAGAAATCGTCAAAGACCGCAATGGTAAACCGATTCGAGTGAAAAATAGTGGACAAAAACAATATGTCGAGGCCGTTGCTAAACATGACATCGTATTTGGTGTCGGTCCTGCTGGAACAGGTAAAACATTTCTAGCTGTCGTTTTAGCAATTGCTGCGTTGAAAAAAGGCGAAGTCCAAAAAATCATTTTGACTCGTCCAGCGGTGGAAGCAGGAGAAAATCTTGGTTTCTTACCGGGTGATCTGAAAGAAAAGGTTGATCCTTATTTACGTCCAGTGTATGATGCACTGTATCAAATATTTGGTTTAGATCATACCAATCGTTTGATGGAGCGTGGGATCATCGAAATTGCGCCATTAGCTTATATGCGTGGGCGAACACTTGACGATGCTTTTGTAATACTAGATGAAGCTCAAAATACAACAGTGGCACAGATGAAAATGTTCTTGACTCGTTTGGGGTATCAATCAAAAATGATCGTAAACGGCGATACAAGTCAGATTGACTTACCTAAAGGGACGATGAGTGGTTTGATCCATGCAGAACGTACATTGAAACAAATCAAAAAAATTGCTTTTGTCAATTTTGAAGCAAGTGACGTCGTTCGTCATCCTGTTGTAGCCGAAATCATCAAAGCTTATGAAAAGGCAGATCTTCATCAAGAGTAAGGCTTAGGGGGATAAGCGAATGTTGAATAAAATACTCCAACAACTGCAAGCAAAATTAGGAAAGGCGGCAATGCCTTTCTTATTGCTTTTGTTTTTTGTGATCGTTTGTGGCGTTACGTTCAGTAGCGTCAAGCAAAAAGCCAATGATTTCAAAGAAGGACAAGTGGCAGAAGAAAGTATCCGTGCGAATAAAACGATCGAAAATACAGAAGAAACGGAACAAAAAAGAAAACTAGCAGCGGAAGCTGTTACGCCAGAATATACGTATCAACAAGATTTGGCGAGTGAACAAAGTAGTCGCATCAAGCAGCTTTTTGAATTGATCAATAAAACAAATGATTCGATCAATAAAGCGTATAAAGAAAAAGTGGATAAAGCAAAAGAAAATGAGAATGTTCCCAAACCAACTATAGATGAGCGAATTGCAGCTCTAAAGAAGAGTTTTGAAAATGCTAATGCTGAAAACGTGGCATTTTATCAAAAATTACCGACTAACTTTTACACAAAAATCTTTGGCATGTCAGATAGTCAAATTGCGACAGTCCGAGATGAAAGTCTGCGATTGATCAATGAACAAATGAAAAAACAAGTTCGAGAAAGTGATTTAGAAACCTTCAAGCAACAGGCGGAAGAACAGATCCAATATTTGAACGTGACACCTGACCAACAACAAACGATCCATTATCTTGTCGATCAAGGAATCGTCGTAAATGATGTCTTAAATGAAAAGAAAACAGAGGAATTGAAACAATCAGCAAGGAGTGCGGTTCAACCGGTCATGATCTATCAAGGCGAAATCATTGTTCGTGAAGGAAATCAAATCGATGCAGATGCAATGAAAAAGCTTGAATTATTAGGATTGACCAGTCAAACAACGTCAATTTTTCCTTTAGTAGCAATGATCTTAGCAGTCTTATTGCAAATTGCTGTTTTAGTTTACAACTCAATGCAGTACCATGAAGCCGGAAAACGAACAGAATATGTGCTCTTTTATGTTACGGCTATGTCCATCAGTGTGTTATTAATGAAATTTTTCCAACTATTCCAAACGGAACAAGCAGCTTTTATCCCGCTGTTTTATCCTGCAGCTTTTGTTCCTTTAGTTTTAAATTTCTTTTTGAACCGGAGGGCAGGAATCATGGCTGCCTTGTTCCAAGCCGTATCTGCATTGTTTATTTTTTATGGCTCGATTGGGACCAACTTTTTGACCGTTATCTTGATGGCTTATCTTTTTTCAGGTTTATTAGCGACGGTTTTAAAACGCCAACGAGTGTCAGAACAATGGTTTTCAGCTATGATGTGGGTCATTATTTTTCCGTTGATGATGGATGTTGTGTTGATCGTTTATCAAGGTATGAGCTTTAGTAATGGAACAACTTGGTTAACACTGATTTGTGGCTTTATGGGGGCTTTGCTGTCGTATCTGTTAACGATGGGATTACATCCGTATATCGAATTGATGGTCAACGATGATAGTGTGATCGTCTTGAATGAGTTAAGTAATCCTAACCATCCATTGTTAAAACAGCTATTGGAAGAAGCACCAGGAACTTATCATCACAGTATGATGGTCGCCAATTTAAGCGCGAACGCAGTGGCTGAGATCAATGGGCGGTCATTATTGACACGTGTAGCTTGTTACTACCACGATATTGGTAAAATCAAACATGCTAGCTTTTTTGTAGAAAACTTGCCTTCTGGTGCTGAGAATCCACATAATTTCTTATTACCGGAAGATAGTAAACAGATCATTTTTGGTCATGTGACCGATGGAGCGAAAATTTTAGAGGAATATGGCATGCCGCAAATGGTAATCGATATTTGCCGACAGCATCATGGAACAACATTGATGAAGTATTTCTATATCAAGGCAAAAGAAAGAAATCCTGAAGTCACCGAAGAACAATTTCGTTATCCTGGTCCCAAACCACAGACCCGAGAAGCCGGCATCGTGAATATTGCAGATAGTTGTGAAGCGGCAGTACGGGCAATGGATCATCCAACAGGTGAAAAAATCGAAAAATTTGTCCATAATTTGATTGAAGAACGAATCTCTGATGGTCAACTTGATGATAGTGGTTTAACATTAAAAGAAATTCGCAAAGTGGAAAAATCTTTGATCAGTGGGTTAAGTAGTACCTTCCATTCACGGATCAAATATCCTAAAATGAAATCGGAAGCGGAAACGATGAAAGTAGAAAAAGAAAATGGCTAAAATAAAAAATATCAGCAATAAGTAAGAAAGAAGCGATAAATATGGACATCACATTTATGGATGAAACACAGAAAGTTTCAACAGAAAAAATCAAAGAGATCGAGGACCTTCTGCAATTTGCAGCGGCTCATTTGAAATTACCCGAGGAAACAGAAATGTCTGTTACTTTTATGGACAATGCAGCAATCCAAGAAATCAACCGTGTCTACCGTGGCAAAGATGCCCCAACAGATGTGATTAGTTTTGCATTAGAAGACGAAGGGGAAGACGAAATTCCCGTGATTTTTGAAGAAGGCGATAATCCTTTACCACGAGTATTAGGAGATATCATGATCTCAATTGAGCGTGCCCAGGAACAAGCGGAAGAATATGGTCATTCGTATGATCGAGAGTTGGGATTTTTGGCAGTGCATGGCTTTTTGCACATCAATGGTTATGATCACATGACACCCGAAGATGAAGCAGAGATGTTTGGTTTACAGAAAGAGATTTTAGATGCTTATGGACTTAAAAGATAAAGAGTGCGAGAAAAAGGTTGAGAAAAATAAGCACTTCGCTATGTCAGTAGAATTTGCTCTTCAAGGGGTTAAAACAGTCTTTGATGAGGAACGTAATATGAAAAAACATGTAGGTTTTGGGTTGCTGGCGTTTTTTATGGGAGTTGTATTTCAACTGAATCAACTAGAATGGCTGTGGTTAGTTTTAGCAGTTTTTCTGGTGTGGATCGTTGAGATTTTAAATACTGTTTTTGAGAATGTGGTGGATATGTTTACCGATTTTCATTTCCATCCAATTGGGAAAAAAATCAAAGATATGGCGGCAGGAGCAGTGTTAGTCACCGCTTGTTTTGCAGTGATCGTCGGTCTCATTTTATTTGTACCTAAAATCTATCAAATGTTTTTTAATTAAAAGGAGAATAATATGTTAGAACATAAATCAGGTTTTGTCGCTATTGTGGGACGACCAAATGTTGGCAAATCAACATTATTAAATCGAATCGTTGGGCAAAAAATTGCTATCATGAGTGACAAGGCACAAACGACCAGAAATAAGATCCAAGGCGTTTATACGACACCAGAAGCACAGTTGATTTTTATCGACACTCCGGGAATCCATAAACCAAAACATCGTTTGGGTGATTTTATGGTGGAATCAGCCTACAGTGCACTAAGAGAAGTGGATGCTGTCTTATTTATGATCAGTGCGGATCAAAAACGTGGACGTGGGGATGATTTTATTATTGAACGATTAAAAAATGTTCAATCACCTGTTTATTTGATTATCAATAAAATCGATAAAGTTCATCCAGATGAATTATTAGGAATCATCGAAGATTATTCGGCACAAATGCCTTTTGCACAAGTTGTACCGATTTCGGCTACAGAAGGGAACAATGTGGACCGTCTAATGGAAGTGTTGATCGCTGAGATGCCAGAAGGTCCTCAATACTTCCCGGATGATCAAGTAACGGATCATCCAGAATACTTTATCGTTTCGGAATTGATTCGTGAGAAAGTCCTGTTTTTGACTAGAGATGAAGTCCCACATTCAGTGGCTGTTGTTGTTGACTCAATGAAACGCAATGAAAATGATAAAATCCAAATTCAAGCAACCATTATCGTTGAACGTGATAGTCAAAAAGGGATTATCATCGGTAAAGGTGGTAAAATGCTAAAAGAAATTGGGACGAAAGCAAGAAAAGATATTGAAAATTTGCTTGGTGACAAAGTATTTCTAGAACTATGGGTTAAAGTTCAAAAAGATTGGCGCGATAAAAGAGTTTATTTACAAGATTTTGGTTACCGCAAAGAGGAATATTAACTTTAAGTAGATAAAAATGAGTTGAACGTGATTATTCGATAGACGAAACCGCGTGTAAAAGTCAGAAGACAAGAAAATGAGTAGAATAAGTGGGAAAGGAAAATGATTCAGTGAATGATTTTTCTTTTCCTTATTCTTTTTCTAAAAGGGGGGCGAAAAAAATGAGCCAGCTAGCCGAATCAAAAGGGATCATATTGTCCAGTCGAAATTATAAAGAAAAAGACAAATTAGTGAAAATTTTTACTGAGTCTGCGGGGAAGCTGATGTTTTATGTCAAAGGAATTCACCGGCAAAACCAACCATTAGCACCTGCACTGCTCCCTTTTACTGAAGGAATCTACATTGGTACGTTTAAAAGTGAAGGACTTTCGTTTATAACCAGCGTAAAAGATGTTCACTCCTTTAGAAAAATTCAAGAAGACATTTTTTTAAGTGGTTACGGCACGTATTTGTTAAACTTAGTGGATGCAGCGATCGAAGACCATCAATATGATCCCCATCTTTTTCAATTTACACAAGCAGCATTGCAACGGATGGATCAGGGGGACGACGCGGAAATCATCACTAACATCTTTGAGGTACAATTATTGCAACGCTTTGGGATTGCACCGATTTGGACACATTGTGTGGTGTGTGGTAAAACACAAGGTAAATTTGATTATTCTTCCAAATATGGAGGCGTGCTGTGCGAAGAACATTGGTCAATGGATCACCGTCGTTATCATGCAGATCCAAGAGCTGTTTATTTCGTGCGTATGTTCTCTGCTATTTCTTATGATAAGATCACAGGGATCAATTTAAAAGACGAAACTAAAGCAACGATCAGGCAACTGATTGACCAGTTATACGAAGAATACGTAGGGATTCATCTAAAAAGTAAAAAGTTCATTGATCAAATGAAATCATGGGAACATGTCCTAAAAAAGCCTGATCCGGAAGGAGAAAGTGCTTCTGAAAACCAAAAAAATGAGTAGAATGTTCAATCAACATTCAAAACTATTTGACAAAAGCCTAACTATACGTCTATTATGGAACCTAGATAAATGAGAGTTTTGTACAAAAACTTGATTGGCTAAATAAAAGAATAAAGTACGTTGAACAAGATCAGTAAAAAATACGTAGCAAAAGCGAGTTCGGGAGGGTGTGAGCCGAATGCTGTCGGTTTTTGAAGAGGCACTTGGGAGTACTGACAATGAAGCTGCCGAAATTTTCGGAAGTAGGGTGGAACCGCGAAGTTATTCGTCCCTATGTTTGTTTAGACAAGCATAGGGACTTTTTGTTGTTTCAAATTCTCAGCAAACTATTTAGAAGTGGAAGGAGTCATTTTAAATGAGCAAAAAATTATCTGTACAAGACATGATCTTGACGTTGCAAAAATTTTGGTCATCAAATGGGTGCATGTTGATGCAAGCCTATGATACAGAAAAGGGGGCAGGTACAATGAGCCCATATACCTTTTTACGAGCAATTGGACCAGAGCCTTGGAATGCAGCATACGTAGAGCCTTCTCGTCGCCCAGCCGACGGTCGTTATGGGGAAAATCCGAACCGTCTGTATCAACATCATCAGTTCCAAGTAGTGATGAAACCATCACCTGAAAATATCCAAGAACTTTATTTAGAAAGTTTACGTTTATTGGGGATCGATCCTTTGGAACACGACATTCGGTTTGTCGAAGATAACTGGGAAAACCCTTCGATGGGCTGTGCCGGTGTTGGTTGGGAAGTTTGGCTCGATGGAATGGAAATTACACAATTCACGTATTTCCAACAAGTCGGCGGTCTGCCATGTAAACCAGTGACATCTGAAATTACTTATGGTTTGGAGCGCTTGGCATCCTACATCCAAGAAGTAGAAAGTGTCTATGATCTTGAATGGTCAGATGGCGTAAAATATGGGGAGATTTTCAAACAGCCTGAATACGAGCACTCCAAATATTCATTTGAAGTCAGTGATCAAGAACTATTATTAAGTAATTTTGATCGTTTTGAAAAAGAAGCTAAACGATGCATTGATGAAAATTTAGTTCATCCTGCCTATGATTACATTTTAAAATGCAGCCATACATTCAATCTACTAGATGCTCGTGGGGCAGTTTCTGTCACAGAACGTGCTGGTTATCTGTCACGTATCAGAAATATGGCAAAATCTGTTGCAAAGATTTTTGTGGCAGAGCGTGAAAAATTAGGATTTCCTTTATTGAATAAAAACACGGCAAATCCAGAAACGGTTAAGGAGGCTGAATAACATGGCAAAAGAGTTACTTTTAGAAATCGGGTTGGAAGAAATGCCTGCCCATGTAGTTACACCAAGCATGAAACAACTGGAACAAAAAACAGCAAAGTTTTTAGATGAACACCAATTGTCTTATGATACAATCGAAACTTTTTCAACGCCAAGACGTTTAGCGATCAAAGTAACCAATATCCCAGAACGTCAAGCAGATAGCGAAGAAGAATTAAAGGGTCCGGCTAAAAAAATCGCATTGGATTCAGATGGAAATTGGACGAAAGCCGCAGAAGGGTTTGTACGTGGTCAAGGTTTGACGACTGACGATATTACCTTTAAAGAGCTGAAGGGTGTAGAGTATGTGTACGTAACCAAATATACACATGGACAACCAGCGAAAGAAGTATTGACTGGACTTGCAGATGTCATCAAAAGTTTGACATTTCCTGTTACGATGCATTGGGCAAATTTTGACTTCGAATATATTCGTCCTATTCATTGGATTGTTGCTTTACTAGATGATGAAGTGATTCCTTTCGAGATTTTAGATGTTACAACAGATCGCACATCACGTGGTCATCGTTTCTTAGGAGAAACAGTTCGTTTCGCTCATGCCAATGAGTATGAAGAAAAATTACAAGAACAATTCGTGATAGCTGCGCCACATAAAAGAAAAGAAATGATTGTCCAACAAGCAACAGAATTAGCAGAGAAAAACCATTGGACGATCGATTTAGACGAAAAGTTATTAGAAGAAGTGAATAATTTAGTCGAATATCCCACAGTTTTTGCTGGCGATTTTGAAGAAAAATATCTGTCTGTCCCTGAAGAAGTATTGGTTACTTCAATGAAGGAGCACCAACGTTATTTTGAAGTAAGAAATGACCAAGGATTACTCTTGCCACATTTTATTTCTGCTCGAAATGGGGATCGTGTCAAACTAGAAAACGTGATCCGTGGAAATCAAAAAGTATTGACTGCTCGTTTAGAAGATGCAGAGTTTTTCTACAATGAAGATAAAAAGATTGAAATCGAGACTTTTGTTGATAAATTAAAATCAGTGACTTTCCATGAAAAAATTGGAAGCATCTACGAAAAAATGCAACGAGTACAAGTTATTGCTCGTATTTTAGGTAAATCTGTCGGCTTATCACCAGAAGAGTTAACGGATTTACAACGTGCTGCTGAAATCTATAAATTTGATTTAGTGACCAACATGGTAGGTGAGTTTCCAGAGCTTCAAGGGATCATGGGTGAAAAATATGCGCGATTACACGGCGAAACATCAGCTGTAGCAACAGCTATCAAGGAACACTATCTGCCAATTTCAAGTGAAGGTGACTTACCAGAAACCAAAATTGGTGCAGTATTAGCGATTGCAGACAAATTAGATAGTATCTTCTCTTTCTTTACAGTTGGAATGATCCCAAGTGGGTCAAATGATCCGTATGCTCTTCGTCGTCAAGCGTATGGGATTGTCCGCATCATCGAAGCAAAAAATTGGGCATTTCCATTGGTTCGTTTACAACGTGAAATCGACCAGGCAATCAATGAAGATCAAGAACGTTTTGGCGTCCAGTTATCGGATGGACAACAGGCAGTCATTGATTTTATCAAAGGACGTTTCCGTCAGTTACTAACTACAAAACAAATCCGACACGATGTGATTGATGCAGTTTTGAATGCAAAACAAAGCGATTTGACAAAAGTTTTTGCAGCAGCTCAACTGTTTAAAGAACGTTTAGATGAGGAAGAGTTTAAGCCATCGATGGAAGCATTGACTCGAGTGGTTAATTTAGCGAAGAAAGCGCAAGAAACAACGACAACAGAGATTAATCCTGCATTATTTGAAAATGAAGCTGAAACAGCACTTTATCAAGCGGTAGCAGAAATGAAAAAACAATTTGGTACACAAACGCTGAAAGAAGATTATGATCAACTTGTTGCTTTACGTCCATTGATAGAAACGTATTTTGACCAAACCATGGTCATGATAGACGATCCTGCTGTCCGTAACAATCGTTTGGCACAGCTGAAACAAATTGCTGAAATGGCACTATCAATAGCAAGCTTAGATCAGATTATCACTAAATAAATCAGGTAGCCCTCTGCCAACTTGATTTGAAACAAGCGTTATGACAAGTCTAGCTCTGAGATATAAGCCGAAGCATCCGAAAATAGTTTCTTCTATTTTTAAATGCTTCGGCTTATTTTTTGACTGATTACCGAAGTGCAGATCTTTGAACGCCGTCGATAAGATTGTGAAAGTACCAGAGTGGATGCTTTCATAACAATTACTCATCTTAGTGTAAAAAGTAAGCTTAAGGTCTTAATACCTCAGACTCTATTTATGTAGTGTATATCGTTTTTATTCATGCTATCTAGCAATAAGCGACTTTTCTTTCACGAATCAGAACAATATGACATTTTTTGGTAAAAAGAGAACAATCGGTCAGTGCTATTGAGTGAAATGCATAGTTTTTGTTATTTTTAAATCATCCTTTATTTAAAAATGAAAGTTAGGTATAATTAATATAGAAAAATTGTTATTCATGACAAGAAAAGTTTGTTATGAATGGGATAATAGTAAATAGGGTCTCAGGTAGAAATTCTTTACTTGTCTAATGAAATTAGCAAATTTCCCGTGATTTGGAAGCGATTAGATAAAGTAACGATTTATTTTTTTGGGAATAAAAAGTTTTTAAAACGATGGGATCCAGTATCTTACTCTAGATGATAATAATTATCATCTGAATGATAAACTAAAAAATTTTTTTAGAAATCGATGTCATTTTATTATCTAAGTATGTTCATAGGATGGAAGTCTCACGAAGCTTCACTGAAATGAGTATATTTTATGAGAACAAGTAACATCAGCAGGATGTCATGTGTTAAAAGAAAAATGAATCTAGGAAAGTAACAGGAAAGTGGAGAGAAATGGAAGAGACAATTAGTATAAAAGAGATCATCGGAGTATTTCGTAAGCGTTTGTTGACCTTATTTATTTCAACGTTAGTTGGTTTGGCGGTAGCAAGTTTCGTTACATTCTTTATTTTAACACCCAAGTTTAGTTCACAAGCCCAATTGATTGTCACGTTGCCTCAGTCAAATATTACGAATGTCAATGATGTGAATACGAATTTACAAATGATTAACACCTACAAAGATATGATTATTAGTGACTTAGTTTTAAGTGAAGTGAAAGATCAATTAGAAACGCAAGATCAGCTAGCAATGACGGTTGGAGAAATCAAACAAGCAATCACAGTGAATCAATCCGAAAATTCACAAATGTTTTCTATCCAAGCGATTAGTTCGATTCCAGATAATGCTCAGAAAATTGCGAATACCACAGCTGAGGTGTTTCAAACGAAAGCAAAAGATGTGATGAATGTTGATAAAATATCGATCATTTCTGAAGCGGTTGCGGACGGAACATCGGTGTCACCAAATAAAAAAATAAATATTGCCCTTGGCCTTATTTTAGGTCTGATGATTGGCATGGGGATAGCTCTGTTATTGGAATTGTTCGACCAGACTGTGAAAGATGAAAAATATCTTTCGGAGGTCATAGGGTTTCCAATTTTAGGGACGGTACCAGAAATGACTGCCAAAGATTTCAATAGAAATGACAAAAACAACAATGCACCGGTGACAATAAACGATGAAACTGGTGAACAAGCGAGAGCTTCTCGTAGAGCTCGTTCGAGAGTGTAGGAGGGAAAACATGCGACGTGTCATAAAACAAAAAGAAACACTACTTCAACCGATTCGTTTGATTACTTTAACTAATTCTTCATCAGCAGCGGCTGAGCACTACCGAACGATTCGAACCAATATCCAATTTGTTTCAATCAATGATCAACAAGTCAAAACGATCGTGGTCACGTCATCTGGACCAGGTGAAGGGAAATCGACCACGGCTGCAAATCTGGCTGTTGTCTTTGCAAAAGCTGGTCAGAAAGTGTTATTAGTTGATGCTGACATGCGAAAACCAGTTATTTACAAAGCATTTCAAATAAATAATCACTATGGATTAAGTAATCTACTCAGTTCAACTGAAACGATCAGTAAAGGGATCCAAAAAACGGCAATCAAGGAATTATCGGTATTACCAAGTGGACCGATTCCTCCTAATCCATCAGAGCTGTTAAGCTCGAAAAGAATGGATCAACTAATGGTAGAAGCAAGTCAGCTCTATGATATCGTGATGTTTGATTTGCCGCCGATTGTAACTGTGACAGATGCTCAAATCTTGTCATCAAAGGCAGATGGTACGCTTCTGGTAGTACGTGAAAAGACTTCACGAAAAGAAGCAGTTGTGAAAGCAAAAAAATTATTAGAGATGGCTCAGGCAAAGGTACTGGGAATTGTTTATAACGGAGTCGAACAAAGCAAAGATACAAGTTATTATTATGAATGATAAAGAGGAGGTAAAGGGAATGATCGATTTACATTGTCATCTATTACCAGCAGTTGACGATGGTGCGCAAAACCTGGAAGAAAGCCTAGCAATGGCTGAAAAAGCGGTTGAACAAGGGATTACTCATATTTTATGTACACCGCACCATAACAATGGCAAGTATTGTAATCAAAAGAAAAAAGTCATTCCCCTAGTCGCCACTTTACAAAAAGAGCTGGATAAAAGAAATTTACCGTTGGTGTTATTAGAAGGTCAAGAAGTTCGTATTACTGGAGAATTGCTTGAAGCGCTTCACCGAGATGAACTTCTTTTTACAGATTTAAATGATACTTATCTGTTGATTGAATTTCCTACATTAGAAGTACCGTTATATGCAAAGAACCTTTTTTTTGAACTGTTGAAACTAGGAAAAATACCAGTAATCGTGCATCCTGAGCGTAATACTTATTTTGCAAAAGATCCGAATCGTTTGTTGCCTTATCTAGAAATGGGCTGTTTGACACAGCTGACAGCGCCAAGTTATCTGGGGCGCTTTGGCAAAGAAATCCAAAAAACAGCAAAAAAAATGGTCAAGTACAATCTTGTACAAATGATTGCTTCGGATGCTCACGGTGTTGAGCGACGTTCTTTTTGTTTAAAAGAATGTTATGAACAAATCGCTAAAGACTTCAATAACGAAAAAGTTGAACAAATGAAACAAGTCGCCAAAGATTTAATCAATGGGGAGCAGATTCATTATCCAACTTATCAAGCGATAAAAAAGAAGAAGTTTGGGTTATTTTAGGGGGAGTAAAGGTGTTTGAAGTCACAAGAAAAAGAAAGATTGCTATTTTGATAGGAGTTGATAGCTTATTGTTGTTTTTGGCAAACATTGCTACAATTAGATTCATGAAGCCATTCGCAGAAGTATCAACGGATTTTATGTTCATCTCTACAGGCGTTTCAATAGGTTTCTATTTGTTTTATGGGAGTTTATTTAAAGTCTTTACAAGGATCAATCGCTATATGAATTTAGAAGAAATCAGGGCGATTTTTGTTTCTTTGTCGATCACTATGATTTCAAATCTTTTTGTCTTGTTTTTTATCAATCATCAGTATATGTTACGTCTAACGATCTTTACCTATATTTTGTCTTTGCTTTTAATCATGGGAAGCCGTCTGGAGTGGCGTCTTTACATTGAGAAAAAGCAGACAAAGCTACAACCTAGAGCCACTGCCAAGAAGACGATCATCGTAGGCGCTGGTGAAGGCGGTAGAATTTTGGCAAATATCTTACTTGGATCAAAAACAGCAAGTGACACCTATGTCATTGGTTTTGTTGATGATGATCCTAATAAGCAAAATACATATCTTTCAGGAAAAAAAGTGATCGGTATGATCAAAGACCTCCCTGCACTAATCAAGAAACATGATGTACAAATCGTTACCATCGCCATTCCTTCCTTATCCAAAACAAAAATCAGGAATATCTTTCAAATGGTAGAATCCTTGCATGTCAAAGTAAACACGATGCCTTCAATGGAAGAAATCGCTTCTGGAAAAGTCAGTGTCACAAAATTAAAAAAAATTGACGTAGTTGATTTACTAGAAAGAGATGAAGTTGAATTGGACATTGAATCGATCAAAGGTCATTTGACAGGGAAAACCATTCTTGTGACTGGTGCGGGTGGCTCGATCGGCTCAGAGATTTGTCGGCAGATTATCCAGTTTTCCCCAGCACAATTATTACTAGTAGGACATGGGGAAAATTCGATTTATTTGATCGATCGGGAACTCCGCATGAATCAGCAAAATCAGCAGACAAAAATCGTCCCGCTCATTGCAGATATTCAAGATCGTGACAAAATCAATGAGATCATGCAAAACTATCGCCCAGATATCGTTTATCATGCTGCAGCACATAAGCATGTTCCTCTCATGGAAGTAAATCCCAAAGAAGCAGTAAAAAATAATATTCTTGGAACGAAAAATGTTGCGGAAGCAGCCAAACAAGCGAAAGTCAAGAATTTTGTGATGGTCTCAACAGATAAAGCGAATCATCCACCTAATGTGATGGGAGCGACAAAGCGGATTGCAGAAATGATTGTAACAGGATTGAACGAAAAAAATGGAACAACATTTTCCGCTGTTCGCTTTGGAAATGTATTAGGTTCACGAGGAAGTGTGATTCCTGTCTTTCGTGAACAAATTGCGCAAGGTGGACCAGTCACGATTACTGATTTTCGGATGACACGTTACTTTATGACAATTCCTGAAGCAAGTCGATTGGTTATTCAATCAGGAGTCTTGGCTAAAGGTGGAGAGATTTTTATTTTAGATATGGGTGAACCAGTCAAAATCGTCAACCTTGCCAAAAATATGATTCGCCTGAGTGGCTATCGTGAAGACGAAATTGAGATTCTTGAAACGGGTATCCGTCCTGGGGAAAAACTATATGAAGAACTACTGTTGGATAAAGAGAGAAACGATGAAGCTGTCTATGAAAAAATTTTTGTCGGAAACATCAAAGGTTATTCAAATCAAAAAGTGATGGATTTTATCCGTCATTTGCCAAAAGATGAGAAACAATTAGCAAGAGAAGTGATTCGTTTTGCCAATGCTTCTAATCAATAGAAACTAGCTGTTTTAAGCTGAACGTACTATTAGTAAAGTAGTAAAATCATTGCTTTATGTGCTGGATTATACGATTCCTGCGATCAAAAATTGCATAGGGATACGTTATTCAAATCGCATGTAAAAAAACGTTTGACCATCAAAAAAAGAAACGAGAGGAGAAAGCGAGTGGATGCAATAATAGTAGGAGCAGGTGGGTTTGGTAAAGAAATTGCTTTTTTGCTCCAACAACAAAATGAGTATCAGTGGGTCGGTTTTGTCGATGATCGTAAAAGTGAGCAAAGCGATGTTCTAGGAAAACCTGTGATTGGCAAAATTGCTGACTTGCTTCAAGTCAAAACACCAATGGCAGTTTTTCTTGGGATTGCGGCTCCGACGGTCAAAGAAAACATCTATGAACAGTTACGACAAAACCCTCACTTGCTTTTTCCAAATTTGTTTGCCCCTAGCGCATTGATTGGCTTAAATGTTCAACTGGGCATTGGGAACATATTGATGCCTTACACGACCTATACTGCAGATATTTCAATCGGTGACTTCAATATGATCAATATTGGTTCAACAATCGGTCATGACTCCATTATAGGTAGTTACAATGCCATTTTTCCTAATGTCAATATTTCGGGAGCAGTCACTTTAGGAGATAAAAATGAACTGGGTGTCGGTACAAAGATTATTCAAGAACGTTCGATTGGTGATGGTAACATTATTGGGGCTGGCAGTGTTGTCATCAGAGATATCCCTCATCATTCAAAATGGGTGGGGGTACCAGCAAAGATAATTGAAAGGTGGAGTTGATGTGAGAAAAAAGCGAATATTATTAGCTTCGCCCCATATGAGTGAAGCAGGCTATGAACAAGCGTTTGTCAAAGAAGCCTTTGATACGAACTGGATTGCCCCTTTAGGTGCCAATGTCGATGGTTTTGAGCAAGAACTGGCAGATCATGTGGGAGCCAAGCATGTTGCTGCGCTTTCTTCAGGTACGGCAGCGATTCATTTAGCATTAAAGGCAGCAGGTGTCACGAAAGGAGATCAAGTGATTTGTCAATCCTTGACTTTTGCAGCTACGGTCAACCCGATTCTTTATCAAGGAGCCGCCCCAATCTTTGTGGATAGTGATGCCGAAACTTGGAATATGAGTCCTGTTCATTTACGCGCAGCTTTAGAAAAATATCCAAAAGCGAAAGCGGTGATCGTCGTTCACTTATATGGATTAGCTGCAAACTTAGCTGAAATCATGCAGATCTGTCAAGAATATCAAGTGACGTTGATTGAAGATGCTGCCGAATCATTAGGAACGACTTACCAAGGTAAATATACAGGAACGTTTGGAGACTATGGGATTTATTCCTTCAATGGAAATAAGATCATCACAACTTCAGGTGGGGGAGCATTGATCTCTGACGATCCTTTAAAAATCGAAAAAGTCAAATTTTGGGCCACTCAATCTCGTGAAAATGAACGTCATTATCAACATTTAGAAATCGGTTATAACTATCGTATGAGCAATATATTAGCAGGAATCGGACGTGGTCAATTAAAAGTATTAAATGAAAGAATCCAAAAGAAGCGTGCCATCTATCAATTTTATCAAGAAGAATTGTCCGAGTTTCCTAATATACAATTTATGCCGGAAAACTCTTGGAACGAACCTAACTATTGGTTGAGTGTCATTCGTTTAGAAGGAATAGATCCATCTTATTTGATTGAAGAATTGGAAAAAGGACAGATCGAAGCACGTCCTGTCTGGAAACCGATGCACTTACAGCCTGTTTTTGACTCTTTTGATTTTATTGGCGGTGAAGTTGCAGAATCGCTTTTTTCTTCTGGAGTTTGTCTTCCCTCAGATACTAAAATGACGGATGAAGAGTTAAATAGAGTCGTTGCAACGATCAAGCGAGTGATGCGTTATGAGTAAACCAACCTTTTATCGACTTTTTGGAAAGCGTGCGTTCGATCTTTTTTTCTCAGGTCTTTTATTGCTTTTGCTTGCACCACTGATGCTCATACTTGCAGGGTGTGTTCGATTTAAACTAGGTTCACCGGTTATTTTTAAGCAAACAAGACCAGGGAAGAATGAACAATTATTTTTTATGTACAAGTTTCGCACGATGACAGACGAGAAAGATCAACATGGCGCGTATCTTCCAGATGAAGTTCGTCTAACAAAATTCGGCAAACTACTTAGAGCGACTAGCCTTGACGAGCTGCCAGAGCTTTGGAATATCTTTAAAGGCGAAATGTCTTTTGTTGGTCCTCGTCCATTATTGGTAGAATATTTGACACTTTATAATGAAGAGCAACGAAAACGCCACAACATTCGCCCAGGTTTGACCGGATTGGCCCAAGTCAGTGGTAGAAATGCGATCAGTTGGGAAGAAAAGTTTACGTATGATTGTTTGTACGTTGAAAGTTATTCGTTTGGCAAAGATGTTTGGATCTTGTTACAAACAGTTCTTAAGGTGTTCAAACAAGAAGGGATTAGCTCAAATTTTGGACCAACAAGTGAAAAATTTGAAGGGAATGAACCATACTGAAAATTTTATATGTGACGACGATCTCCAATACACTCAATGCTTTTTTAATCCCTCATATTGATCAACTAATCAAAAATGGACATGAAGTGAGTGTGGCATGTGCGCTTGAACAACCGTTGGCATCTTATTTTTCTGATAAAAAAATACCTGTATTTCAAATACCATTCAATAGGAATCCATTAGCTAAAAGCAATCTTTTAGCCTATAAGAAAATCAAACAGCTGATCAAAGAAGAGAATATCGATATCGTACATACGCATACGCCAGTTGCTTCGATGGTGACAAGACTTGCTTGTAAGCGGATCAATATTCCTATCTACTATACGGCACATGGGTTTCACTTTTATCAAGGAGCCCCTATGCTTAATTGGTTCGTCTATTACCCAGTTGAAAAATACTTATCTCGTTATACAAGTAAGCTTATTACCATTAATCAGGAAGATTATTTGCTTGCTTCACAAAAATTTAAAGCAACACAAACTCATTTGATTCAGGGGGTTGGAATCCAAGTCGAAAAGTTCGAGAAAACCTTGGTTGATAAACGGCTAAAAAGTAAGGTACTTTCACTAGCTCAGCCAACAACCAAAGTACTCCTTTCAGTCGGTGAATTGAATAAAAACAAAAACCACGAACTGGTGATTCATGCACTCGCTTCATTTAAAGACCAAGATTTCCACTATTTTATTTGTGGAACGGGGCCTTTGAAACAAACGCTGGAACAAAAAATTAAATTTTTAGGTTTGGAAAAGAAAGTCAGTTTACTCGGATATCGTAAGGATATTATTCAGATCATGAAAATGAGTGATCTATTTCTCTTTCCTTCTTTAAGAGAAGGATTGCCCGTATCGATCATGGAGGCTATGAGCGTTGGTTTACCGGTAGTCGCTTCAAATATACGAGGCAATAAAGATCTGATCTATGATGAGAACACAGGAAAATTGTTTGATGTCAAAGAGTCAGAAGAACTAGTGAATATTCTTCAAGATTTTTTTGCTGGAACGTTACCTGTTACAAAATATTCCGAGAACGCTGCTGCTCATATCCAACAATTCAGCGAAAATGTAATCATCAATCAAGTAGCAGAACTTTATGAAACTTTATAACTAAAGGAATTTCACAAAATAAAAAAAGCACTTAAACAGGGAAAATGAGGTGAAAAGCTCTTAACCTCAAGAATGTTTTGATTATTTGTAAGAGTGACTGACGAAATGAGCCTGGGTTCAAAGGAAAAGTAAATGGCTTTGTTTTTTATAAAGCGAATGAAACGAAGAACTACCAATAACGTTCCAGTTTGTGTTTTTTATGTTAATAAAACTAATTATAGAGGTGAAACCAATTGAACGTATCAATTTTCGGCCTAGGCTATGTAGGGCTAGCCAATGCGTTATTACTTAGCCAGCATGAGAATGTCAAAGCTTATGACATCGTAGCAGAAAAGATCGAACGACTACAAAAGAAGGAGTCACCAATTGAAGACCGTGAAGTACATAATTTTCTTCAAAGAGAAGACCTAGCAATCGAATTTATTAAGGATTTCCGAGAAGCGGTTCTTTTTGGTGATTATTTGATTATTGCCACACCCACTGATTACGATGAAAAGAAAAATTATTTTAATACCTCATCGATTGAGAGCATCATTGAACAAGCTCTCGCCATTCGTCCAGAAGCAAAATTTATCATTAAGTCCACGGTACCAGTAGGGTATACGGCCGAATTAAAGAAAAAATATCAAACAGAAAATATTGTTTTTTCACCAGAATTTTTACGTGAAGGTAAAGCATTGTACGATAATCTTTATCCTTCCCGCATTGTTGTAGGAGAATGTTCAGATAGAGGGACAGAGATTGCGAATATGTTCAAAAAGAATACGCAAGCAGATAATGTCCCAGTTTTATTGACTCATTCAACAGAAGCGGAAGCAATCAAGTTATTCTCAAATACGTATCTGGCGTTGCGTGTGGCTTACTTCAATGAATTGGATAGTTATGCGGAGATACGAGGCTTAAATACGAAACAAATCATTGAAGGCGTCGGACTGGACCCACGTATCGGCTCTCATTACAATAATCCTTCATTTGGTTATGGAGGGTATTGTTTGCCAAAAGATACGAAACAGTTGAAAGCAAATTATACCGATGTGCCTAACAATCTTATCCAAGCGATCGTTGAAGCAAATACAACCAGAAAAGATTTTATTGCAGAACAAATTTTAGCCCAAAAGCCTAAGACTGTGGGAATCTATCGGTTAACGATGAAAGCCGATTCAGACAATTTCCGTTATTCATCGATTCAAGGAGTCATGAAACGAATCCAGGAACAAGGAGTTTCGGTGGTTGTCTATGAGCCAACGTTACCTGTTGAAGAATTTCATCATGCGCCTGTCGTTTCGGATCTTGCGCGATTCAAACAACTATCGGATGTGATCGTCTCAAATCGGATGGACCATCAATTAAAAGATGTGATCGAAAAAGTCTATACGAGAGATATTTTTAGTCGGGATGAATAAATGAAAAATATAGCCAAAAATTTTTTTTATCAGAGCTTGTTTCAACTGACGAAAATCATTCTTCCGATTATTACCATTCCAATCGTTTCTAATGCTTTAGGACCAAGTGGGATCGGTCTTTATAATTATACGTTTTCAATTGTCCAATATTTTGTTTTGTTTGCGGGGCTAGGGGTAACGATGTACGGGAACCGGGAAATAACTTTGACTTACAACCGTAAGAAAGAAGCGTTATCAGAAGTTTTTTGGGAAATTCTGCTTTTTAAGGCATTAGCGAGCTTAATTGTCATAGTCGTTTACTTTATTGTTGCCTCTTTATTAAATAATCGTTCGTATTTGTTTGTCCAATCCTTGGCGATTTTTGCCGTATTATTTGACGTATCTTGGTTTTTTATGGGAATTGAAGATTTTAAGAAAACTAGTATAGCTAA
Source organism: Enterococcus hirae ATCC 9790 (assembly GCF_000271405.2). Taxonomy (NCBI): domain Bacteria; kingdom Bacillati; phylum Bacillota; class Bacilli; order Lactobacillales; family Enterococcaceae; genus Enterococcus; species Enterococcus hirae. The sequence goes on from NC_018081.1 coordinate 1,764,134, forward strand.
TTTAGTAGTCCAACTAGTCACGTTTTTTCTCATTCTTTTCTTGATTAAAAACGAAGACGACACGTTAAAATATACCTTGATTCAAGGACTAGGTTTAGTTTGTTCACAAGTGAGTGTCTGGTTCTTTATTCCTAAATACATTCATTTGACGAAAGTTGATTTAAAGAAAAGTCTTAGTCATTTAAAGGGCTCTTTTGATTATTTTATTCCTCAAATTGCGATCATGTTGTATACCAATTTGAATAAGACCCTTTTAGGTTTCACATTAGGAAGTGTTGCAGTGGGCTATTTTACCAATTCTCTGCAATTGAATACCGTATTCATCACGATCATAACTACCTTAGACATCGTCTTACTTCCCCATATGACAAGTTTTTTTGCAAAAAAAAATATGGAGAAAATCGTTCGCACGATGGAAAAAACGATTCATTTACAATTGTTTTTTTCGATTCCAATCATGTTTGGGATGTTGACAGTTTATGACAAGCTCGTTCCTTGGTTTTTTGGCGAAAAATTTAGCTACATCACTCAAATTATTCCATATTTTACGGTTTTGATTGTGATCGTTCCTTTAGGCATGGCGATTTCTAGACAATATCTAATGCCAATCGGTCAGGTTAAAGAGTATAATCGTTCAGTAATCATTGGAGCTATCATCAATCTTGTGGCAAATCTCATACTATTGCCGTCTATTGGCTTTTTGGGCGTTGTATTTTCAACTATTCTCGCCGAAAGTTTCGTTACAGTTGTAAGAACAAGAGCTTTTCTGAAACAGACGACGTTTACCTTTTCTCTAAGAAAAATCGGGATGTTTATAATTGCTGGATTGATCATGTGTTTGATCACCAGGTTTTTAACAGGTCATTTAACGAGTAATATCCGAACCAATCTGATCCAATTCGTCATTGCTTGTCCGATCTATCTCGCAATCACAACGATAACCAAAGTCAATCCACTAGTTGATTTATTGAGGATCAAAAAGAAAATCTAATGATGACAAACAACAGGTCAAAGACCTTGAAAGTGGTTGCTGCTAGTGAAAAGAAAAATGTTTACACTGATTTTCATTCAATCCGAACCATTGATTCGGCAATATAGAGAAGAATAGTCAATGATCAGAGGACAAAATAAAAAAGGAGGAGAGGCGTTCTCTCTTCCTTTTTTATTTTAGCTATTTTGAGAAATAAACGAAATGCTTAGTTATTTCCGTTTTTGTTGTTTTCCAGCGTTACGACCTGTTTGGTTTTTAGGTGCTTTGACTTGTTTCTTCACTGGTTGTTCGCTATCCGCAGGTGTCACGTCTTTACGAGGTGTTACGACTTGCTTCGGTGGATTTTGTTTTAACTCTTCTGCCACTTGAGCTTTTAATTTAGGCTTCATGATGACATTTGTAATGAAGGTTTGCAAACAACTAAAGATACCACCAACTACCCAATAAAGTGTGACTCCAGCTGGCGCACTGATCGACATGAAGACGATCATCGCAGGCGAAACGATAAGCATCGTACGCATTGTTTTCTTTTGTTCTTCAGGGATACCGATTGTTGAAATATATCCTTGAAGTAAATAAGCAGCACCAGCAATCGCAACTAATACAAAACTAGGGTGTCCTAAGTCGATCCCATAGAAAGAGGATTCACGAATGCCTTCTGTATAACGAGCTGTGAAATAAAGGGCTGAAAAGATCGGCATTTGGATCAAGAGAGGCAAGCAGCCAATCCCGCCAGTCATACTTAACCCATTTTCACGATAAACTTGTTGCATTTCAGCTTGTGCAGCCATTTGTTCTTCACGAGTAGTCGCCGTTTTTAGTTTTTGTTGAGCGGCTTCGACTTGCGGCTTCAATGCTTGCATTTTTTCAGATTGGATCATTGTCTTTTTCGATTGACTAATACCTAATGGCAAAATGATGATACGAACGATGACTGTCATTAAAATAACAGCCCAACCATAGGACCAGTTGAAGTTCTCCACTAAATATGTAATCGCTTGTCCCATTGGATGGACTAATACTCGGTACACGATACCTGATGTGTCAGGGTTACCATTTGAATCCAGACGAACACAACCAGATAAGAAAAGCATGACTGTGACAAGGCCAGAACCCAATACCCAATTTTTCCATTTATTCATAAAATACTTCCTCTTTTATAATTTTTACACAAAATTAACTATACTAAAAAAGCCCACACAATTCAATCTACTTTATAGAAAATTCATAGATTCCTACCTATATGGTCTTAAAAAAATAAAAAAGTTATTTGTCAAACCACAAAAAGGAAAGGGAGAAAAGCCATCGGTTAAACAGAAGCAAAAACGATCAAACGAATGAGGGACGATTAGAAGAGAGAAGGCACGTTGTTTCTTTAAAAAAAGTCCTTTATCGTCAAACTTTCTTAAAGTCATGTGAGCCTTCTCATAGTGTAAATAGAACTACCTTTTGCGTGTTTCGTCCATTCAGAATCAGTAAATTAGCCGATCACATCAAATTTTTTTCGTTCTTCCATCATCGGATTATCTTGCAAGTCAACGTATTGTACGCGACCACTAGGACTTGGAGAATCCTTTACTTCTTCAATGAATCTTTTGATCGTTTCCTCATCGCCACATGCTTCGATTGTCACCGAACCATCTTCTTCGTTTTTAACTGTGCCTGTGATCCCTAATTGATCGGCAACGATTTTTGTCATATAACGAAAGCCAACACCTTGGACACGTCCTTGAACGTTCATCTTGATTTTTTTCATCATATCCACCTTTCTTTCCTTGCCTTTTAAATTAATGATACCGATTTTTTGATGTTGTAACAAGTTCAAGGTTCGAATTCATGCTATAATTAAGTGAGGTGAAAAATGTGAAAGAAATCCAATCAGCAAAAAATCCAAGAATCAAAGAATTGAAAAAACTACATAAGAAAAAATACCGGGAAGAAACAGGCGAGTATCTACTCGAAGGATTCCATTTGGTTGAAGAGGCAGTTGCTTCTCATGCCAAAGTAAAAGAAATCTTAATCACAGAGAAAGGGTTAGAAGAGTGGGAGGAGTGGCTTAAAAAACATTTAGACATCCCTTGTACCTTGGTAACGAATGAAGTCATGGCTGTGGTATCAGATTTGCCAACACCCCAAGGTATCTTAGCCGTTATGCTCTACGAAAAAGTAAACATGCCCGAATTAACTGGAGGATGGTTATTGTTAGATAATGTCCAAGATCCTGGGAATGTTGGAACAATGATTCGTACGGCAGATGCTTTTGGATTATCTGGTGTCGTTTTAGGAAAAGGATCAGCTGACATTTATAGTACAAAAGTGTTAAGAAGTATGCAGGGGAGCAATTACCATCTACCAATACTTCAAACAGACCTTGAGCAAATGATCCCGCTTTTAAAGGAACAAAATTTTAATATCTATGGAACGGAATTGAACGAGGATGCTCGTTCATTAGAACAGGTAACTGTTCCTGAGAAGTATGCAATTGTCATGGGGAATGAAGGGCAAGGCGTACGGCCCGAAATTCTTTCCTTGACGGATAAAAATATCTATATTCCGATTCGCGGAAATGCTGAATCATTAAATGTAGGAGTGGCAGCAGGCATCGTACTTTACCATTTCTCTTTATGATTAAGGAACTATTAAGCTTTCTACATTTTGATGGAACCTCACTAGGATATTCCGAACACTAATGATATACTAGGATCAATTTCAAAGGAAAATGAAATTCAAAAAAGGTGGCAGATCAATAATTATGACAGAAAAATGGCGTGAAGACGAAGAATATATGTCTTATGTAGAAGATCTATTAGCAACAGATGCAGTGAAGAAATTAGCCAATTATACACAACATGTCCACTCCACTCGATTAGAGCATTCTCTTAGTGTTTCTTACTATAGTTATAAATTAGCCAAAAAATGGGGCGGTAATGCAAAAGCAACCGCACGTGCAGGTCTTTTGCATGATCTTTTCTACTATGATTGGCGTACAACAAAATTTGATGAAGGAACGCATGCTTATATCCATCCAAGGATCGCAGTGAAAAATGCAGAAAAAATTACTGACCTATCCGATTTAGAGCGTGATATCATTTTAAAACATATGTGGGGCGCTACGATCGCACCGCCTAAGTATAAAGAAAGCTATATTGTGACGTTTGTCGACAAATATTGTGCTGTGAAAGAAGCAGCACAGCCGATGACTGCTTCGATGAAACAAAAATGGCAAAGATATTTCGGCAAAGAACAATCGATTTAATACGATGTGATTAAGAATTCTTCCTGAGAAATTTCATAAAATTTCTCAGGTTTTTTTTTATTGACGAACCATGATTTTTACGGTTTACTTTGTATCAAGAACAAGTTGTTGATACAAAATTAAAGGGGGTGATGATAAGATGCCATATGGATCTTATTTAAAAGAGTGGAAAAGCTTTAACTAACGTACTTTGTTGAAGTTCTTTTCTTCAAAGTACATTCACTTGAAAGAAGAAAGGACTCAAAGTCATGGAAAAAACAATTAAACCTTATCAATATTATTTTATTAAAAGAGAAGTCGAACAATTAATATCAGTCTATCATTCAGTAAACGATTCTAAAACGATCGAAACGGTCCAAGCATTAGCTGTGGAGAGAATAGAGGAACTAGTAGAACCCTCACAAAGGATGAACCTTTTCTTAGAAAACATCTTAGATACTTCTTTGACTAAAGAAACTGCTGAACGCTTATTAGAAGAATTAAAAGAATCAGTTCAACCTTTTGAGCAACCTTCGAAAGCTCAAATCGAAAAATTATTCCGAAAAGTGAAAAAGCTAAAACAACCTGATTGGAATCATTTGGATTTAAGAGAACACACCTATATTGGATGGAATGATCCTGGTACCCAGAAAAAATTTCTTGTTTATTATGATGAATCAGGGAAGTTAAACGGTATTCGCGGGACTTTATCCCCGACCATCACGAAAGGGATTTGTACGATTTGTAAAAAAACTTCGAGTGTGTCACTCTTTTTAGCAACAACAAAATCGAATTCAGATGGCACCTATACGAAAAAAGGAAACTATATTTGCCATGATAGTGAGCATTGTAACCACAATTTAGTCCAATTGACTCCTTTTTATGAATTTACTGAGATTGTAAAAAAAGAAGGATAATTTCATTGTATTTTTCATAAATATATGCTATTTTAATTGATGAAGTGAATAGGTGATGGTGTTCGCCTTTAAACGTTAATCTTAAGATAACTAATGACGCCTACTAAGAATCGGGATACCCCTTTTTTTAGTAGGCGTTTTTTTTTGAGGAGGAAAAGAGATGGAAAATCGATTACCTGATCCAATTAGGGTCGTCGTATACATGATCAAATGGTTATTGATCACATTGCTATTGGGAATTTTTATGGGAAGTTTATCAGCCTTTTTTCTCAATAGTTTAACATGGGTTACTAATATACGCCTTGCTTCACCCTGGTTGTTGTTTCTTTTACCAGTAAGTGGTGGAATTTTTGCTTTTTTATATAGTAAGTACGGAGGAAATTCTGGTAGAGGAAATAACTTAGTGATTGATCAAGGAAATGGTGGGGAAGAAAAAATTCCTTTACGCCTGATTCCTTTAACGTTATTTGGAACGATTACCACCCATTTATTTGGTGGTTCTGTCGGACGAGAAGGAACAGCTGTGCAAATGGGAGGCGCTTTAGCAGAAAATTTAGCCCGTCTCTTTCAGTTAAATAAAGTGGAACGGGAGTTATTGGTGATCAGCGGGATCAGTGCTGGTTTTAGTTCCGTTTTTGGTACGCCTCTGGCTGGAACACTATTTGGGTTAGAAGTTTTAGCAATTGGAAAAGTTAGAACAGAAGCCTTATTTCCAAGTTTTTTTGCAGCACTGTTTGCTAACTTTGTGACTGAAAGCTTTGGGGTGAAACATATCCATTACCCTATGGGGACGATTCCAAATTGGGATGTATCTCTTTTCTTTAAATTATTCGTTGCAGGCATTGCTTTTGGTCTTATTGGTTGGGTATTTAGTCGTTCGATCGTTTTTTTGAAAACTTGGTATGCCAAAAGAATGGCTAGTCCAGTTCTACGTAATTTTATTGGCGGAGCTGTGGTCGTCATCGCAGCGCTCTTATTGCAAACCCAAAGATATTTGGGGCTCAGTTTGCCTTTGTTAACTGATGCCTTTAATGGTACCGCCCATTTCTATGATTTTCTTGGAAAGCTTGGATTTACTGTCTTGTCTTTAGGTGCTGGTTATCAAGGTGGAGAGGTAACTCCTTTATTTGAAATTGGAGCGACATTAGGTGCTGCTCTAGCACCAATCTTACATGTGTCCATTCCTTTTTTAGCAGCCTTGGGATTCATTGGCGTCTTTTCAGGAGCAACAAATATACCCATTGCTTGTTTTGTTATGGGAATCGAATTGTTCGGTGGACAAGCAGCCAGTTATTTCTTTATGATCTGTCTGGTGAGCTTCATGTGTTCTGGTAATAGTGGAATTTATTCAGCACAAAAAGTAGTAGTGAAAAAGGGAATTCTTTTCCTGCCAATGATGGGAAGTCAGAAACAGTCTGAGCGATCTAAAGGGAGAACGAAAACACGAAAATAGTTGTTGCAAAAGGAAAGATTACAAAAAGTAAAAGGCATTTGGGGGGCACCCAAATGCCTTATTTAAATAAAGATGCTCAAAGCTGCGAATAATACGGTAAATAGCACGATTAAGCCACCAACGATCAAGTGTCTTTTTTTGTGCAGAACCAAGATGGCGATATATTCTCGCAAAAATGCATTCGGCAAGTAGTAAAAGGCAGTTTTCGCTCCGATTCCATCCGCTTTTAAACCAGCTTGCTTTGCATAAAGACCTGCACGGAAGATGTGGTAATTATTAGAAGTGAAAATCGCTCGATATGGCCCACCAGTTTGTTGATCCATGAGTTCTTTAGAAAAACGCATATTTTCTAAAGTTGTCTTTGAATTGGCTTCCACCAAGATATCTCTCTCAGGAATGCCTTTAGCTAAAGCATATTGCTTCATCGCAATTGCTTCCGGCACTTTTTCATCTGATCCTTGACCACCAGACATCAATAGAATAGGCGGGTTCAAGGTTGCTTTACTTTGTGCCCAATAAAAGGCGATCGCTTTGTCGATTCTTTTTGCTAAAAGAGGGGATACCGTTTCGCCATTGAGTAGACCAGCCCCTAAAACAATAATGTAATTTTGGTTGTATCGTGGACGGTTGAACTGATACAAAAAAGAAACGGTTATAAAGTTATAGAAAACCACAAAAAGATAAAACAGAATCAATGGGACAGCCGTGAATAATACATTGAACCATTGTGGGAAATATTGGATAAAGAAGATTTGAAATATAGTATATAACGTCAAAAAGATTGCTAATAATAAAGTTAAGAGATTGGCTAATGAGCGAGATTCTCTTTTTAAAACTAATAACCCGTTCCAAAATAAAAAAACGATCAAAATGTAAACGCCAAATAACAAGATCAACAAAACGGGGATAGCAATTATTGCAAATAAACCACCAATAAAAATATTTTGTGTTTCAAGCAGCAAGGTGACTAAGTAGCCACCAAAACTAATTAAAAAGAAATTAAACAATACCCCGTTCAATAGTTTGCGTTTTTCAGTAAAATAGGAGAATGCAAAAATACTGAAAAAAACAAGTGGGATCAAAAAGTAAAAGGTGGAATAAAAAATTTCCAAAACAATGAAGTAAGTGACCATCATCATAAATGTCCAAGATCCACAATAAAAGAACAGAGCAGGATCACTTTGACGACGGCGCCAATAAAGAATACCGGTAAACCCTAAAACATAGAGAACCAAGAAAGTCAGGTCTCTTGTCAAATTCATAGAATTAACTCCTTTCGTTTAATGAACACGAAATAAAACGTGTTTTGTTTAGGTTGATACCAATTTACGCAAAAACGATTGATTGAAAGATAAAATCAATAAAATTGACACAACCTTTACTATTATAGCTAAAATTAGAAAAAAAAGCTGTTCTGAAAAATTAAAAACTAAAAAAGGAAAACTTGGGGCATGTAGCAAGGATTGTTAGATAAAAGTACACCTCCTAAGTTAGACAATGACATTCTGACTTAAGAGGTGTACTTAAAATTCTACGTTCTACTTGTTGGTATTTTAGCTGGATTAGAACAAATTACTAAAAAAATCAGTAACATGTCGCCAACCAATCACAAAGATATTTGCTTTTTCAACTGATTTAGCAGTAATAATATCTGTGGTTGGTTCTTTATTGTCTTCCAAATAGCCCAGTGAATCATCGGCTAAGGTAATCGTTGCTGTCCCTACCTTCATACCTTTATTGACGGGGGCTGCTACTTGATCATTCGTTACGACTTTTTTATCAAGGGTAGGAGTAATTTTTAATTTACCAGTATCCATACCATTTCTTACCCAAACTTTTACAGGATTTTTTAAGGCAACAGCTACTGAAGTTTCTTTGCCATCTTTCACTGCTAAGTTTTTTAAATCTGGAATACTTGCATTGGACTTTCCAAGTTCTTTAATTGACCAATTATCATAGCAGTAATCCATTAAACGTCCGGTTTCGTTGAAGCGGGCACTTGGATTTGTAGCATGGTCATCGGCATTTAAAACAACCGTAATGACTCGTCTACCATCTTTATTGATCGTTCCAACAAAACAAGCACCAGCAAATTCAGTTGTACCAGTTTTTAAGCCATCTACGCCTTCTTTGTAGTTAACAAACCCAGAAAGCATCCAATTCCAATTCACCATTTCGACAGGAGACTGAGTCCCTTCGCCGAACGTTTCATTAGTAGTATTTGTCACTTTTAATACCTCAGGGAAATCTAAGATCAAGTGTCTGGCAACGATCGCAACATCTTTGGCTGACATTTGGTTTTCTTCTGTTTCCGAGGTACCTTCAGGACGATTCTCACCGAGATAGGAATTATTTAATCCAGAGGCGTTCACAATCGTTGCGTCGTTAATACCCCAATCTTTTAATTGTTTTTTCATCAATTCAAGAAACTTTGTTTCACTGCCAGCTATTTTTTCTGCTAAAGCTACCATTGAGGCGTTAGCAGATTGAATAAAGGCTGAATCAAAAAGTTCTTTGACCGTATAGCTGTTCTCTTTGTGTAAAGGTACGTTTGACAAGTCAGGAACAACGCTCAATTTTTCAGCATAATCTGAAATTGGCACTTTTTCATCCCAAGTCAGTTTTCCTTCTTTTACTTGATCAAGAACGATATAAAGACCAATTATTTTGGTGATTGAAGCAATTCCCATTGGTTTTTCTCCATCTTGATCATAAAGGATCTTACCACTCTCTGCATCAACAGCAAAAGCGGCTTTTGCATTGACTTTGAATGATTCGTCAGCGTGAACTGCTGTGATTGGTAAAATCGCAGCGAGGCACAAGATCAAACTTGTTAATAACATGAACAATCGTAATTTTTTTTGAGGCATTTTTTTCTCCTTGTTTTCTAATAGTTTTCCTATAAATTAAAATTTTATCAAAGAGATAGAGTAGTTTCAATATTTCTGATAAAAACATAATAAAAGATATTTATAGAAAAAGGAGAAAAGTGGTTACTTCTCTTGATCTTTGCTACGAATTTTTACCGGTTGCGCTTCTGGTTCATTCAATCGAGAAGCAACAAAAATAGTAACAGCAGTTAGGGTTAATAAACTGAAGATCATGAATATGTGCATGTGATCACCTCATTCATTTATTTTCTATTAGTGTAGCAAAAAGAATTGAATTTCTTTTTAAGAAATGAAAGGAATGATTGAGTAAAGTATGAAATAATTATGAAATTAATTAAATAAAACAAAAATAGAAATAAGTCGTTTTATTAAAATTCGTTTTATTATCTCGAAAAAATTTGTTGTGGTAGACTTTACTTATAGTAAAGGAATGACTTTTTTTAGGAGGGATACGATTATGACAAAAATGGCGAAAGAATTATTGTCACAGCTGACTTCAGAAGGTGCTACAGGCCCATTCGTCACGATTATGTTGAACACCCATGTCGCACATCAAGATGTAGAAAAAGATCAAATCAAGTTCAAAAATTTTGCGAAAGAAGCAAAAAAACGGTTTGAAAAAAAATATGCTGAACATGACTGGTCCTTGTTCCAAGAAAAAATCACTAGTTTGTTAGAAGATGCTTCATTTTGGCGAAGCGCTACAACAAGCGTTGCTGTCATCTTATCTCCAGAACATACGTATATCCATCGCTTAGGTATTCCTGTAGATGACCAATATTATGTGAGTGATCTGCCATATCTTCTAGCGATTATCAAAAATAGTCACTTTAACTACGCTTATTATCTACTAGGATTGAATCGTGATTCAATGAAGTTGTACGAAGTAAACAATAAGCAGGTAACTGAAGTAAAATTACCGGAAGATGCACCGAAAGATGTAGTAACAGCTTTAGGTTCGGAGTTAACAGGTGGCGGATTAAACTATACTTCAAATGGTAGTGAGGGAGCTACGTTTCATGGTGTCAATCCAAAAGATGAGGAAGTAGAGATCGACTGGGTCAATTATTATCAAGCAGTTGATGATTATCTTAAGGATACCTTTGACAATCCTGAAAAACGCCCAATTTATCTCTTTGCGTTACCGGAAAACCAAACGATGTTCAAAAAAATCGCTAAAAATCCGTACTATTGTTCTGATGTGGCGATCTCTGCCTCACCTGCACAATTATCGTTAAAAGAAATCGAAGCAGGAGCTAAAAAACTTTCTGAGGAATTAGCTGCGAAAGAAGCAGAAGGGTATAATCGTTTGTTAGATAAGAAATTTATCGATCAACTAGTAGATATCGTTCCAGCTGCTAAAGAAGGGAAAATTTCTCACTTGTTTATTGCTACGTCTAACTTAGTGGATGGATTTGGAGAAGATCCAGAAACAGAGTATGACCGCCGTCAAGTTTTAAATGAATTGGCAGATAATGTCATCATGAACGGAGGACAAGTAGTCATTCTTGAACAAAAAGAGGCACCAGATGAGAAAAGTTTAGTAGCAATCCTTCGTTACTAATAGAGTGCCATGAGATTTTGCATTTTGAATAAAGAAATGAAAGAGCACGACTGGGGAAATTTTTTCCTCAGTCTTGTTTATAGTTAAAAAATAAAAAGTAGAAGAAGTCGATTCAACTGGTGTTATTTTACTATCAACTATCGTTCTTATGGGGAATCTTATCAAAAAAAATCGTTAGAGAAAGTCTGAATTATAAGGAAACGATTCCATAATTGTTAGGACGGAATACAGAGATATCACTCTTTTTCTCGTTTTTGTCAGAAAACACCAGATGAAAAGGAAAAAAAGAAGGGAAAATAGTGGCTATTTTGTAACCGATATGATATATTAAGAGTGTAGTTTTTGTTCGGTAATCTGTGGCATGTTTCAAATAAACATCTTCCAGATATACACCATTCAAGTAATTGCAAAATATGTGTTGAAACACAAGGAGGATTTTTATTATGGAAACAGGTACAGTAAAATGGTTTAACTCAGAAAAAGGTTTTGGATTCATTACAGCAGAAAACGGTAACGATGTATTCGTTCATTTCTCAGCTATCCAAGGCGACGGATTCAAAACTCTTGAAGAAGGTCAAACAGTAAACTTTGACGTTGAAGAAGGTCAACGTGGCCCTCAAGCAACTAACGTTGTTAAAGCTTAATTAATTGATTTGAATAAAAGCTCGATAACTACATTGTAGTTGTCGAGCTTTTTTGTTTTGGATCAATCACAAAGTTAAATAAGTTCTTCAGATAAGTGGAATTGATTCTGCATCAATAGGTAGTTGAGTAATCAGCCGGTAGTTAAGGTGATCAGATGATTTAGAAAGTGAACCAATAATATAAAGGTTTTTTTCATAAATGGAAAGAGAGATTAAGAAATTTTCTGGTGATTGTAGTATAATCGCAAGAGAACATTTAAAGGCAAGAGAAGAGGAAGTAAATTTGAAATCAAAAACTTATGCAGTTGTCGATATTGAAACGACTGGGACAAATCCAAAAGAAGATCGCATTATCCAATTTGGATGTGTCATGATTGAAGGTGGTCGAATCACTTCTCGTTTTTCGATTGATATTAATCCCGGACGCAAGATTTCCAAACAAATCCAACATCTGACAGGAATTACCAATCGTCGTGTCCAACAAGCACCTTATTTTGAAGATGTGGCCGCAACCATCTATAATCTGTTGGCGGATACGATTTTTGTTGCTCATAATATTTATTTTGATTATAACTTTCTTAATCAGGAGCTATTAAGGTGCCAAACACCGGGATTAAAGATTCCTGGCATCGATACTGTTGAATTAGCTCAAATCTTCTTGCCAAGTGAGCCAAGCTTTCGATTGGCTGATCTGTCAGAGAGTCTAGGCTTTATTCATGAAAACCCACACCAAGCTGATAGTGATGCCGAAGTGACTGCCCAACTTCTTCTATTGATTGAAGAACGGATGCGCCGCTTACCATTAGTCACATTAGAAGCCATTTATGCATTAAGTGGGCAAACTGGAATGGATACAAGTCGATTTATTCAAAGTGTGATGGAAGAGATGAGAGAACAACCTCAGCCGTTAAACGAAGAATTAGAGATAATCGATGGGTTAGCTTTGCAAAAAAAAGAAGTAGATCTTTATACCAGCATTCATTACAACGAGCAAGTTTATCCTAGAAAGAAACAAGCTAAAGAAAAGATATTTGGGAAAACATTGATGTATCGTAAGGAACAAAATCGCTTGATGAATGCAGTATACGACCATTTTACCAAAGATGAGTCCAAAGATTTGATGATTGAAGCCGCTACTGGAATGGGAAAAACGATCGGGTATCTACTCCCACTCAGCTATTTAGCCACTCCTGAAAAGCCGGCGATCATCAGTACTGTCTCACTGGTACTCCAGCAGCAGATCTTGGAGAAAGATATCCCATTGTTAAATCAATTGTTGGATCAGCCGATTCAAGCAACAGTGATTAAAAGTTATCGCCATTATATCGATTTACAAAGGTTTAAAGCGACCCTTGAAGCGCCAAAAGAACAAAAACAGTATTTACTTTACCAAATGGCAATCCTTGTTTGGTTGACTCAAACAAAAACCGGTGATTTAGACGAATTGCATTTGACCAACTTGAATCATCTTCTTTTTAGTGAGATTGCCCATCGGGGGACTTCATTTTTAGCTAAAAATCAACCGTTTTATGCACAAGATTTTGTTCGTTTTTTAGAGAGAAAGATCCAGCAAAGCAATTTTTTGATTGTGAATCATGCCTTTTTAGTCCAAGAAACCCAAAGAAAGCGACCATTGTTACCAGAGAGTCCATATTTATTGATCGATGAGGCGCATCATTTGCCTGATATTGCAGAGAAAGTCAATGATCGCCGCTTAAGTATTGCGTATTTTTTCAAACAAATCCAACAGTTTAACGAATCGGATCATTTGTTTGACCGGATCAAAGCGTATTTACCAGAAAACCACGAAGTTCAACGTTGGTTAGAGATTTACCAAGAGGAGTTAAACGCACTTAACGAAGCGCAAATTTTTCTGGCAGAAGGACTGAATCAATTTGCGGCAAAGCAAACAAACGGTCAGTATCCAGAAGAAATGATGGTTACTCAAGAAATGCTTTCGCAGTTACCATTTGAGTCGAGCCTTGCAATTGACCATCTCCATGTGTTTTATCGTGAAATCAAACAACTACAAGACCAAATGCGCTTAAGTTTGACAATCATTCAAGAAAGCTGGACGAAACAAATGCGCATTGATTTAGCCACTCTTTATCAATTATTCGATCAAATGGAAAAGCAAGCAACTTTGATGGAACAGTGGCTGGAAGATTGGCATGAAAATTTGATCCATTGGTTTGTTCCCAACAAAACGGCGCAACAAACGATTTTTCATCTTCACGATTTCAAGGCAGCCTCACTGAAAAGAACAGTTTGGTATCCGCGCTACACGCATATTTTATATATTGGCGGCACGCTTAAAGTGGGACCGAATCGTCAGTATCTTGCGAAACGTTTAGGAATTGAAGGTACACCATTGAAAGTGATCGCATCTCCTTATGATTACGAAAAACAAGTCCGTATCTATGTACCCAAAGAAGCACCGTCAATTAGTCAAGTTGATCAGCAACAATACGTGGACTATTTGTCTCATACGTTGTCTCAATTGATCTTACAAGAAAAGCGGCCAATCTTGGTTTTGTTTACGTCACATGATATTTTACAAAAAGTTTATCAGGCGATTCATTTATCCATGTTAGAGCAAGGACGGGAAATCTTAGCCCAAGGGATCGGCGGTAGCCGACAGAAATTGTTGAAACGATTCATGCTGTCTGAAATGAGTGTTTTATTTGGAGCTGATAGTTTTTGGGAAGGTGTGGATTTACCGGGGGATGCTTTACAGATTGTCGTGGTTACCCGCTTACCTTTTGACAATCCGTTACGACCGATGGTGAAGGCAAGGAATACCTATCTTGAATCAGAAGGAATCAACCCATTCTATCAAGAATCGATCCCTAAAGCTGCTTTAAAATTGAGACAAGCCTTAGGAAGATTGATTCGTGGTGAAGAAGATCGAGGCGTTTTATTGATTCTGGATCGTCGATTACTGTCTGCGAAATACAGTAATCGGATCTTGCAGGCCTTACCGAAGAATATTACGATCAAAGAAGAAACATTGGACGATATTTGCAAAGATATCCCAAAATTCTTAAAGAAAAACGAAGAATAAACTTCTTCAGACAATCTATTTTCGCATGAAAAATCTGCTATAATAAAACTTAGCGAATATAAAAGGAGCGACGATCCTTGAAGAAACAATCAAAACAAAAGCAAGAATCTCCGAAAGAAAAAACAATTAATCATGTATTACTAGGGTTGATTATCGCTTTATTAGCGATCATCGTATTTAGTTCGATTTTTTATTTACGTGCGAGCCGCCCAAGGATGCAAGCCAAACAAGAAGCAATTGAGATTGCTAAAAAATACGCAGGACTTGAAGAAGCAGATCACTTTTATTGGTTTACTCGGAATCATACTTACTTTTCTTTGACTGGTAAAAACGATAAAGGGCAAGAAATTGCGGTCATTATTCCTAAATCGGGCGAAAAGGTCAAAGTATTAGCTCAAAAAGATGGGATAACTGAACAAGAAGCAAAAGAAAAAATTGCTCAAGCTCATCCAGAAGTCCAAATCGAAAAAGCTTCACTAGGAATGTACGATAATCAAGCTGTCTGGGAAGTTGTTGGAAAAAATTCAAAGGATCAATTCAATTATTATTTGCTTTCTTTCGAGTCAGGGAAAGAAATAAAAACTATCACTGGAATATAATTTGTAAAGGATGAGTAGGATGAAGCTGTCAAAAAGAGTACAACAATTAGAACCTTCTGTGACGCTTGCTGCAGCAGCAAAAGCAAAAGCTTTAAAAGCACAAGGAAAAGATATCTTAAGTCTAACGGTCGGAGAACCTGACTTTGCAACGCCCGAAAATATCCAAGAAGTGGCGGTTCAGGCAATTAGAAACGGCAAAGCAAGTTACTATACGCCGAGCGCAGGGATTCCTGAACTACGCCAAGCAATTGTCGATTATATCAAGGAGTACTATGGGATCACCTATGAACCTTCTCAAACGATTGTAACGGATGGTGCAAAATTTGCGTTATATGCCCTTTTTCAGACGATTTTAGATCCTGAAGATGAAGTGATCATCCCAGTACCTTATTGGGTAAGTTATGGAGAGCAAGTAAAATTAGCAGAAGGTCGACCGGTATTTGTTAAAGGCGAGGAAAACAATGGATTTAAAATAACTGTTTCCCAGCTAGAAGCATCACGAACCCCTAAAACGAAAGCATTGATCATCAATTCTCCTTCGAATCCGACAGGAATGATCTATGATCAAAAAGAGCTGCAAGCAATCGGAGAATGGGCTGTCAAACATGATATTTTGATAGTTGCAGATGATATTTATGGACGTTTAGTTTATAATGGCAATGAGTTTACTCCAATTGCAACAATCTCTGAATCTATTCGTAAGCAAACGATCATCATCAATGGGGTCTCAAAAACTTATGCAATGACGGGATGGAGAATCGGCTATGCTTTGGGGAACCAAGAAATCATCGATGGGATGATTGCAATTGCTTCTCAATCAACAAGTAATTCAACAGCAGTCAGTCAATATGCTGCGATTGAAGCGTTGACTGGTGAGCAAGATCCAGTGGAAGAAATGCGCGTGGCATTTGAAGAACGCCTAAATATCTTATATCCACTTGTTTCAAACTTACCTGGAGTGACACTTAATAAACCACAAGGTGCTTTTTATTTGTTTCCGAATGTAAAAGAAACGTTGGCTATGTGCGGTTATGAGAATGTCACGAAGTGGGTAGAAGATCTATTAGAGGAAACGGGTGTTGCTTTAGTAACTGGTGAAGGATTTGGTGCGCCAGAAAATGTGCGATTAAGTTATGCAACGGATCTTGGAACTTTGGAAGAAGCAGTCCGACGTATTGCGCAATTTATTGAGAGTAAAAGTCAAATATAATCCTAATAATTAAGGTAGAGCGAAGGAGAGTCATAAGTGGAAACAATTCAAATCATTGATTCGAAAAATCATGTAGGAGAAACAGTAAAGATTGGCGCTTGGGTAGCAAATAAACGTTCAAGCGGAAAAATTGCTTTTCTACAACTAAGAGATGGAACGGCTTATTTTCAAGGAGTAGTTGTGAAAAGTGAAGTTCCAGAAGAAGTATTTCAATTAGCAAAAAATCTTCACCAAGAAACATCAATCATCTTGACCGGAGAAATCCGTGAAGATAGCCGTTCAAAATTTGGCTACGAAATCGGGATTAAGACAATCGAAGTTGTCAGTGAAAGTCATGATTATCCCATCACACCTAAAGAACATGGAACTGATTTTTTGATGGATCACCGTCATTTATGGTTACGTTCTTCCAGACAACATGCAATCATGCAAATCAGAAATGAAATTATTCGTGCAACATATGAGTTCTTTAATAACCATAACTTTGTCAAAATCGATCCTCCAATTTTAACTGGTTCTGCACCAGAAGGAACGACTGACTTATTTGAAACGAACTATTTTGACCAAAAAGCGTACTTATCACAAAGTGGTCAATTATATATGGAAGCTGCAGCGATGGCTTTTGGTAAAGTATTCTCCTTTGGTCCAACATTCCGTGCAGAAAAATCAAAAACACGTCGTCATTTGATCGAATTTTGGATGATTGAACCTGAGATGGCATTTACACATCAAGAAGAAAGTCTAGAGGTCCAAGAACAATATGTTGCTTTCTTAGTACAAAATGTATTGGATCACTGTGATTACGCATTAGATGTCTTGGAACGAGACAAAGAAGTATTGAAAACTTATACGAAGTTACCATTCCCACGTATCTCTTATGATGATGCGATTGAATTATTGAAGAAAAATGGGTTTGATGATATTGAGTGGGGCGATGATTTTGGTTCTCCGCATGAGACATTCATTGCCAATTCATTTGAACAACCCGTATTTATCTTGAATTATCCAAAAGCAATCAAACCTTTCTATATGAAACCACATCCAACTCGTGAAGATGTAGTGATCTGTGCCGATATGATCGCACCAGAAGGATACGGTGAGATCATTGGTGGTAGTGAACGGGCAACGGATTATGAATTCTTATTAGAACAGATCAAAAATCATGGTTTAGACGAAAATGAATATTCTTGGTATCTTGATTTGCGTAAATATGGTTCAGTGCCACATTCTGGATTTGGATTGGGCTTAGAGCGAACAGTTACTTGGATCGCAGGTATCGACCATGTGCGTGAAGCAATTCCATTCCCACGTTTGTTAAACCGTATCTATCCATAAAAATGAAATAGCTGGTTCAACCACAAAAAACTGCAGAAAGTGGCCTCTTAGGAGGTTAACTTTCTGCAGTTTTTTATAACTTAGTCAGTTTGTAATGGCTCTTTTAAAGCTTTAATTAATGGTTGGATCGTTGATTGCTGAAGAAGCAATTCTAAGGTACGAATCTCTCTTAGCGAAGGATAATTGTCTAAAAGTAGCCAGTTTTTCTGAGGAGCTATTGGAAGATTAGAAATCCAGTAATCGATGGAATCTGCATTTTGATCGTTCATTACAGAATCTTGGACATCAATGATTTCAAAAACTGCGTACTCATTCAATTTCGTTTTAAGAAGCGTAATCAGTAATTCACTATGTACTTGGTCGTAGGTAAAAGCAAGACCAATTTTTTTCTTCTGTTGATTTTTTCTAATAAGTTCCTTTAAGTGTTTATCATAGATAATTGTAAGATAGAGCCATTCATAAAATAAAGGATCATCATTTATTTCATTTCTGAAAGTGATCAATTTTTGTAACAGTCGGTTAGCAGTATGGGCAGAAAAGCGCCCATTTTGCTTAAAAAATTCAATCACAAATCGTTTTTTTTGATCATTTAACAAATATTTGATTTTTCCAGACAAAGTTAGTGATTGATCGATCGAATAATGGAGCTCGATTTCTTTATTTTCTCCAAATAGCTGGTAGAGTTCAGTTGTCAACTGAATCAAGGATTGCTTTTTCCCTTGCATTTCTAGTGAAAGCTTTGGTTCTTTCATCATTGACTGAAATGTTAAGAGATTTGATTGGACGACACCCGTATATGAAAGCTTGAATACTTCTTTGAAGTGTGCATAATCAATGACGATTCGTGAATCATCAAATGGTAAAGTTGCTGAGGATATTGCATTTTTATCCGCTGATTTATAATAAGTCGTTGATTTTTGGATATGGACACTAAGCTTAATAATCACCCAGATCCAGCTACTTAATCGTTGTTGTTCTCGAGAAGTAGAGAAGTTGGGCAATTCGGTAAATGCTTGCAACAGTTGATCAAGAATTAATTGTTCTTTCGGAAGAATATATTGAGTATTAGCGTGATATTTTTCTGAAAAAAAGACATAAAAAAACTGATATAGTTTAGATGAATCTCCTGTAAAGTAGAAAGGAGAGTCAGTCAGACAAATATCATGGCAGTTCAAAAAATCAGCTACTTGTTTTTTGATACGGCGAAATTGAGATTTACTGATTTTTAGTTTTTTAAAATTTCCGAAGTTGTTATAAACGGACGAGAAAAAACCAGAGAAATAAATTGAAGCTGTACAGAATCTTGATAAATATAACTGTATACTTCACTATAGCTGATTGGTTTATTTTTTCTCAGCAATAAATGATCTTTTTCTTTTCCACTTGAAAAAAGCCACGATTTTCCAGCTCATTCAATTGTTTAAGAATCGTTTGCTTGGTTGCTTGGGTTGTTTCTTCTAGTTGTTGAACGGTCACTTGTCCATTTGCTAAATATGTTTCTAAAATAATTAATTGGATATAATGTTTTTTGGATAATATCGCTTTCATCTTGGTTGGAACCTCCTTACTCGTTATAAGGATTGTACTAATGAAATAGCTGCTATCGGCAATGATAATTTCTTTTTTTGGAAAAAAAAATTATGGACAATTCCAAAAAATTAGTAAACATTAGCAGGATTGCTAAATAGAGAGATGAAAAATGGGAATTTGGCGATTTATTTCTTTTTTTGTGTAAAAAAGGATCTTTAAAATAAAATGTTCATGAAAATTCAAGGCAAATAAAAGAGTATCTCCAGAGATAATATAGAATGAGTCTCGTTACCTAATCGTAACAGCAGAAATCAATTAGTGGGGGAAAATAGAATGAAAAATAACATGAAGAAGGTATTTGTCGCAAGTATTGCCTGTCTGTCTTTAGGAACTTCTATAGGCGTACATGCAACAACCATAGGCAAGGAAGCTATTACTATCAGTGATAACTTGAAAGAAGTGGTTGAGGACTCGATTATCAGTAACGGGGATTTTAGCGCTGGTTTAGATCATTGGATCGTGTCAAACCCAGAATCGAAGAATCCAACACTGGTAACTGAAAATGGGGTTTCTTATGTGAAAGCAATGTTGGGCGAAAATATCCATCAATATGTGAAATTACAACCCAATACGACCTACACATTTTCTTATGACGCTGCGGGAAGCAAAAATTTTCCGAGTAAAGTCGAGTTTGGTACATTGAATCACGGAGAAGAATTTGTTTCTTTACAAGAATCGGCACATAATAATGAACAATGGGAAAGACATTCGTTTACTTTTACGACACCAGAAAAAGACAATACATATATTATCCGTTTTTCTTCTACGGGAAATGGTTGGGCAACTTTTAAAAATATCGATATCCAATCTGAAGATGACACATCCCAAAATACTTTGTTATCTGTTGGAGTAGAAAGTCACCAACCATATATCTACTTAAACTTAACGCCAGAACAATTTAATAGCAAACAACGCCTGATGGTTTATTTGGATGGTAACTATTATTTTGAAACGTATAATGGTAAAGCTTACTACTCTTACAAAGAGATAACAGACGAACTAGTAAAGATACGTCGTGGGTTTGAAGGCAACAAAGGTGAAAAAATTGAAGTTTATTTAGCGCCTGGATCACCTGGTCAAAGCTCTGCAGGTAAAGTATTGTTAGAAACCTATGTAGTAGAGAAAAAATTGGAATCAGCAGCGACTGAATATGATCAGATCGTGAAAGATATTCAAGTAGTTGGAAATAAAGTAGTGATGGATATTGATCGAGAAATATTTGAGCAAGACAATCGAATCGTACTTTATAAAAATGATGCATATATCGCGGAAACTTATAAAGGAAAAGCTTACTATTCATCAGTCAAAAAAATGAATGAGACTGTTCGGGTGACTTACAGTAAAGGCGTGGTTGCTGGCGATATCATTTCAGTTAAATTAGTAGGTAATCGACCAGGAACAAGTACTACGAATAGTTTCCAACAACTACTAGCGACTATAGAAGTGGAATAATCCCAGTAAAATAGATATCGCTTAGGATGAAGAGATACGACAACAATAAAAAAACTCCCTCACTCGTTTGGCTAGTGGGGGAGTTTTAATCAAATAGGAGAAATGCTTATTTTTTTATTGCTGATAAGATAGCTATTAGGTATGGATTAGTTCAGGGAATGACAAGTGTAGATTCCATTGTTCAGTTCTTTTTTATTTGTGACACTCCTGTACTCTTACAATGAATGATATGGTTTTCACTTTATGAGTCGCTTTTTTTATTGTAAAGGTAATGCTTTTTTGATTGATAAAAAATAGAAGAAGTATTAGTTTGACAAATGAGTGACCGCTCATATATAATTATATATGAATAAATGCTCATGTTTAAAGTGAGGAGGTCAGAGCATGAAAAGCTATCGATTAGAAGGATTGGATTGCGCAAACTGTGCAATGAAAATCGAAAAAAGAATCAACGAAATCAATGGGGTAAAGCAAGCAAATGTTAACTTTGCTGTAGGTAAATTAACGATTGACGCAGATCAGGATAAGATAGGTGAAATCGAAACTGAAACTAGAAAAGTGATCAAGGAATTAGAACCAGAAGTTGAGGTAAAAGAGATGGAAGAAGTGACTTCGACATTAAATGAAGAAAAAAAGGATCTGATTCGTATTGTCCTATCAGCTATTGGCTTATTAGGCTTGTTTATTTGGGATCCAGCTGAACCGATTCGTTTTATTGGATTTTTACTTGTCTATTTATTTATTGGTTTTGATGTTATTAAACAAGCTGCATTAAACATTACGAGAGGTCAATTGTTTGATGAAAATTTTTTGATGGCAATCGCAACGATCGGTGCGATGTTGATTGGTGAATATCCAGAGGCAGTAGCGGTCATGTTGTTTTATCAAGTAGGAGAATATTTCCAAGGCTTTGCAGTCAACCAATCAAGAAAATCGATACGTGCATTGATGGAGATTCGACCAGAAGTGGCTCATGTTGAAACAGAAGCTGGATTGGTGACAACCCAGCCAGAAAGAGTAATGATTGGGGAGCATGTTTTTGTCAAACCAGGAGAACGAGTACCATTAGATGGGAAAGTCATCAGTGGGCAGTCATTAGTTGACACTTCTGCATTAACGGGAGAATCGGTTCCAAAAGAAGTTTTTGAAGGAGAGTCAGTATTAAGTGGTTTTATCAATATCAATCAACCATTAGTTGTTGAAGTAGAAAAAAATTATCAAAACTCAACCATTAGTAAATTGCTCGAATTAGTAGAAAATGCAAGTAGTAAAAAGGCACCAGCAGAAAATTTCATCACTAAATTTGCTCGTTACTACACGCCAGTGGTAGTAGTATTAGCTGTTTTATTAGCCATTTTACCACCACTTGTGTTACCAAATACAGGATTTGATGAATGGATTTACCGAGCTTTGACGTTCTTAGTGATTTCGTGTCCTTGTGCTTTAGTAATTTCGGTACCTTTAAGCTTTTTTGGAGGGATTGGTGGAGCTAGTAAAATGGGTGTATTAGTGAAGGGTAGTAATTACCTTGAATTATTAGCTCATACAGACACCATGGTTTTTGACAAAACAGGAACTCTGACAAAAGGTGATTTTTCTGTTCAATCAATTGAAACTACTATGGTTGAACCTTTATTCATGCAATATGTTGCAAGTGTAGAACAATATTCGACACATCCGATTGCACAAGCGATTTTAGCTGATTATGAAGGAGCATTATTACCCACGGATCAAATGGAAGAAGTTTTAGGCGAAGGAATCAAGGCAGTTGTGGATGGGAAAGTAGTCTTAGTAGGAAATCATAAACTTTTCACTCGATACAATATAGCCTTTCCAGTCAATCAAGCAGTTGGTACCTTAGTATATGTGGCAATTGATCAACAGTATGTTGGAAGCATAGTGATTGCAGATTCCATCAAAGAAGATGCAAAAGCAGCTTTACAAAAACTAAAAAAACTTGGAGTTAAACAAACTGTGATGCTTACCGGGGACGCACAAGCAATTGCGACACATATTGGAAATGAATTAGGAATCGACACGGTCTATAGCGAGCTCTTACCGCAAGACAAAGTGGCTAAATTAGAGCAAATCCTCACGAACGCATCGCAAAAGACTGCGTTTGTTGGTGACGGAATCAATGATGCACCTGTGCTAGCTAGAGCTGATGTCGGAATAGCGATGGGAGGTCTTGGAAGTGATGCAGCAATCGAAGCGGCTGATGTAGTGATCATGAATGATGAACCTGGAAAAATCGCAGATGCTATTCGCTTATCAAGAAAAACGTTGAAAATCGTTAAACAAAATATTATCTTTGCAATCGGGATCAAAAGTGTTGTCTTAATTTTAGGCGCATTCGGGATCGCCACAATGGGAGATGCCGTATTTGCTGATGTAGGTGTCACTGTACTAGCAGTCTTAAACGCTATGAGATGTTTAAAACTCTAACGATCGACTGTTGATCTAAACACAAGCATCGTTAAAGTGAACTTTTCTTGCCTACGGAGTAGGATTATCAGAAAATAAGTGAAAATCTTTAACCAAACTATTTATATGTGTGTTTAAAATGAAGTTCTATAGGTGTATTTTGTTTGTTATTGATCAATAGAAAAGAAATTTTCCTTTATTCGTCAGCTTGATGACTGTTCGGATGAAAGGGGAATTTCTTTTTTTATTTAAAAGCAACGATTTTTGAATTGTACTACCCATTGTTGTTTTTTGATTAGAAAGTAAGCATATTAAAATAACTATTTGATCTAATTTTTAGAAAATTCTTTTACATCGTTCAGTTTGAAAGGGATTAACTAATTTATACAAGGTGTTATCTTGTGTAAAATGATAAAAAGATGGAAGAATAGTGTGGGAAAATTAAAAATATACACACATAAAATAACGAACTATTGTAAATAGATAAGAATTTGTTTATGATTGTAAATAGATAAATATTTTATTTAAAAAATTTAAAAGGAGAAAACAGATGAACGATAAACAACTACGTTGGTTTACCGTAGCACTCATTGCTTTCAACATGGTTTGGGGCATGGGGAATGTAGTAAACAACTATGCGCAACAAGGAATTTCAGTTGTTACTTCTTGGCTATTGATTCTTGCTATTTATTTTATCCCTTATGCCTTGATCGTAGGGCAACTTGGTTCCGCATTTAAAGACAGTAAAGGTGGCGTCAGCTCTTGGGTCGAAAATACGACATCAAATAAACGGTTGGCATACTATGCTGCATGGACTTATTGGGTCGTCCACATTCCTTATCTTGCACAAAAACCTCAGGCAATTTTGATTGCTGCTGGATGGGCAGTTCAAGGAAATGGAAATATTGTTAACACAATGACTGTTCAAATGGTAGCAGTGATTTCCTTAGTAATTTTCTTAGCCTTCTTGTATCTTTCTACAAAAGGATTATCCACATTGAAGGTCATTGGTGGATTAGCAGGAACTGCGATGTTTGTCATGTCACTTTTATTTATTTTGATGGCAGTAACAGCTCCATTTATTACTACTGATATGGAATTTGCTACTACAGGAATGAATCAGGTCAAAACATACATCCCGACATTTGACTTTAGCTATTTTACGACCGTTTCGATGCTTGTATTTGCAGTAGGTGGGGCAGAAAAAATCTCTCCTTATGTTAATTCCACAAGAAATCCAGCCAAAGAATTTCCAAAAGGAATGATTTTCTTGGCTGCAATGGTTGGTGTTTGTGCGGTTTTAGGTTCTGTAGCGATGGGAATGTTATTTGCGAGTGACAATATTCCGAAAGACTTAATGGCAAATGGTGCTTACAGTGCTTTCCAAATCCTAGGCAACTATTATGGCATTGGTAATTCGTTGATGATCATCTATGCTTTGACAAATATGGTTGGTCAAATTTCCGCATTAGCCTTCTCAATCGATGCACCACTGAAAATTTTATTAGCAGATGCAGATCCAGAATTTGTTCCTTCATGG
Organism: Enterococcus hirae ATCC 9790; assembly: GCF_000271405.2. Taxonomy (NCBI): domain Bacteria; kingdom Bacillati; phylum Bacillota; class Bacilli; order Lactobacillales; family Enterococcaceae; genus Enterococcus; species Enterococcus hirae. Next base: position 1,789,043 of record NC_018081.1, read on the forward strand.
TTACGTAAACGAAGCAATAAAGGAACACTCGTCAATGGCTATTTATTGACTGGGATTTTAGTTAGCATCATCATTTTACTACCCATTTTTGGAATCAAAGACATGAACGAATTAGTGAAATGGTTGACTAATCTAAATTCAGTAGTAATGCCTATGCGTTATTTATGGGTATTCTTAGCGTATATGATGTTGAATAAAGCTTACAAGAAATTTACTTCTGAGTATAAATTCGTGAAGAATCCAAAGGTTGGTTTTATTTTCGGTGCTTGGTGTTTTGCCTTTACCGCTTTTGCTTGTATTCTGGGAATGGTTCCCAAAGTCGAGTATGCGGCTGATCCTAAAGCTTGGTGGTTCCAGTTGATCTCAAATGTCGTTACACCAATTATTTTGATCATGTTGGGAATGATCTTACCAGCGATTGCCCGTCGTGATAAAAATAAAAATGTAAAAGAAACATTGATTAAAACATAATGAGCTGAGAGAGAAACGATCGTTTCTCTCTTTTTTTGTGCCTCATGTTATCATAAATAAAAAAGAAAAAGTTTTGAGTGGAGGAGGAATAAGATGAAGATAGTAATTTTAGGACAAAGTGGCTCTGGAAAATCGACACTGGCAAGAACTATTCAAGAAACGGCAAAGATTCCTCTTTTACCCTTAGATTTTTTATGGCATGGTACAGATTATAGTGAAAAGGCACAAGTTTGGTTTCAACTAGAGCAAGAAAACTTTATGGCTAAACATGAGAACTGGATCATCGAAGGAAACTATCTTGCTACTGCTGCAAAGAGGTTGCAAGAAGCAGATCAAATCATCTTATTACGAGTGCCAACGTATCTTGCAATGACTCGTGTCATCAAACGAACTTTAAAAAGAAAGCGAGATCGTGCGACCAGACCTGACATGCCTAATGAGTTTACTGAAAAGTTGGATAAAGAATACTTGGATTTTTTGTGTTTTGTTTGGCGTTTTAAGCGAAAGAATGAATCTCGAATCTTCCAACTGATCGATACATTGCAAGTGAAAAATAAATTACTCATTTTAGATAATAAACGTGATCGACAAAAGTATATTGACCAGTTGAAAAAAAATAAGCCCATTGTTTGACAATTTTCGATTACAGTTGTAATCTATTATCGAAGTTAAGTTTACAAATGTAATCGATGGAGGTGAAAAACCAATGGAAGAAAAGAGAGTATTAATTAAAATCAGTGATTCTGAATGGGAAGTCATGCGAGTTATCTGGACTTTAGGTCAAGCAAATGCCCAACAAATCACTCAGATATTAGCTGATTCGATGGATTGGAAAGTAGCAACTGTTAAAACCCTTCTAGGGCGTTTGGTGAAAAAAGAAGCGCTTTGGACTGAACAAGAGGGAAAGAAATTTATTTATCATCCAGCTGTTTCCGAGATGGAAAACGTTCGAAGTGCTACTGAAAATCTCTTTTCACATATTTGTGCAAAAAGAGTCGGTGCGACAATTGCTGATTTGGTTGAAGAAGCGACATTGACCCAAGAAGATATTCAGCAGATCATGAAACAACTCAATAAAAAAGAGCCAGTCGAAACGATTGAATGTAATTGTATACCTGGCCAATGTGAATGTAAGAAACAGTAATAAGGAGGAAACAAGAATGAAACAAGAATTTTCAGTTAAAGGGATGAGTTGCAACCATTGTGTGGCTCGGATTGAAGAAGCGGTCGGAAGAATCAGTGGTGTCAAAAAAGTAAAAGTTCAGCTGAAAAAAGAAAAAGCCGTTGTGAAATTTGATGAAGCAAATGTTCAAGCGACAGAGATTTGTCAAGCAATCAATGAATTAGGCTATCAAGCAGAGGTGATTTGATGGCAACGAATACCAAAATGGAAACATTTGTCATTACTGGAATGACATGTGCGAATTGTTCTGCTCGAATCGAAAAAGAACTAAATGAACAACCTGGTGTCATGTCTGCTACTGTCAATTTAGCCACTGAAAAGGCAAGTGTGAAATATACCGACACTACTACAGAAAGATTGATCAAAAGTGTCGAAAATATCGGCTATGGGGCAATTTTATATGACGAAGCGCATAAACAAAAAATTGCTGAGGAGAAACAAACCTATTTAAGAAAAATGAAGTTTGATCTTATCTTTAGTGCGATCTTGACTCTACCCTTGATGTTAGCAATGATTGCCATGATGCTTGGAAGTCATGGACCAATTGTGTCGTTCTTCCATCTGTCTCTTGTGCAGTTGCTCTTTGCTTTGCCTGTGCAATTTTATGTAGGTTGGCGCTTTTATAAAGGAGCCTATCATGCATTAAAAACTAAAGCGCCGAATATGGATGTCTTAGTTGCGATTGGAACATCTGCAGCCTTCGCATTAAGCATTTATAATGGTTTTTTCCCTAGCCATTCCCATGATCTTTATTTTGAAAGTAGCAGTATGATCATTACCTTGATTTTACTTGGAAAGTATTTAGAACATACAGCAAAAAGTAAAACAGGCGATGCCATCAAACAGATGATGTCCCTTCAGACAAAAACAGCACAAGTTTTAAGAGATGGCAAAGAAGAGACGATTGCAATTGATGAGGTCATGATCGATGACATCTTAGTGATTCGTCCTGGTGAACAAGTACCTACAGATGGACGGATCATTGCTGGCACTAGTGCATTGGATGAAAGCATGTTGACAGGAGAAAGTGTACCTGTTGAGAAAAAAGAAAAAGATATGGTTTTTGGTGGAACGATCAATACCAATGGATTGATCCAAATACAAGTTTCTCAGATAGGAAAAGATACGGTGTTGGCACAAATCATCCAAATGGTGGAAGATGCTCAAGGAAGTAAAGCACCGATCCAACAAATTGCTGACAAGATTTCAGGGATTTTCGTACCGATCGTTTTGTTTTTAGCATTGGTGACACTATTAGTTACAGGATGGCTCACGAAGGATTGGCAGTTAGCATTGCTTCATAGTGTGTCCGTTTTAGTCATTGCTTGCCCATGTGCGCTTGGTTTAGCAACACCAACTGCCATCATGGTAGGAACAGGGGTCGGTGCTCATAATGGGATATTGATCAAAGGTGGCGAAGCGTTAGAAGGAGCCGCTCATCTAAATAGTATTATTTTGGATAAAACTGGAACGATTACACAAGGCCGACCAGAAGTAACAGATGTCATCGGTCCCAAAGAGATCATTTCCCTTTTCTATTCCCTTGAACATGCTTCTGAACATCCTTTAGGAAAAGCTATTGTTGCTTATGGTGCAAAAGTCGGTGCAAAAACTCAGCCAATCACTGATTTTGTTGCTCATCCTGGTGCAGGAATCAGTGGAACGATCAACGGTGTTCATTATTTTGCTGGGACTAGAAAGAGACTAGCTGAAATGAACCTTTCATTTGATGAATTTCAAGAACAGGCGTTAGAATTAGAACAGGCAGGGAAAACAGTGATGTTTTTAGCCAACGAAGAACAGGTTCTTGGAATGATTGCCGTTGCTGATCAAATCAAAGAAGATGCAAAACAAGCAATCGAGCAACTACAACAAAAAGGTGTCGATGTGTTTATGGTTACGGGAGATAATCAACGAGCCGCTCAAGCAATCGGCAAACAAGTAGGAATTGATTCCGACCATATCTTTGCAGAAGTTTTACCTGAAGAAAAAGCCAACTATGTAGAAAAACTACAGAAAGCTGGAAAGAAAGTTGGCATGGTCGGTGATGGAATCAATGATGCCCCAGCGCTAGCTTTAGCAGATGTTGGGATTGCAATGGGAAGTGGAACCGATATTGCGATGGAAACAGCTGATGTGACATTAATGAATAGTCATTTAACTTCTATCAATCAAATGATTTCTTTATCAGCTGCCACATTAAAAAAAATCAAACAAAATTTGTTTTGGGCATTCATTTATAATACGATCGGGATTCCTTTTGCTGCCTTTGGTTTTTTAAACCCAATCATTGCTGGTGGCGCAATGGCCTTTAGTTCAATCAGTGTATTATTGAATTCTTTAAGCTTAAATCGAAAAACGATCAAATAAATCGTTTCAGAGGAAAGGAAGGAAAAAGATGAATAATGGAATAGATCCTGAGAATGAAACAAATAAAAAGGGCGCTATTGGAAAGAATCCTGAGGAAAAAATAACTGTAGAACAAACGAATACCAAGAATAATTTACAGGAACATGGAAAAATGGAAAATATGGATCAACACCATACGCATGGACACATGGAACGGCACCAACAGATGGACCATGGACACATGAGCGGAATGGATCATAGCCATATGGATCATGAAGATATGAGTGGAATGAATCATAGCCACATGGGTCATGAAAATATGAGTGGAATGGATCATTCTATGCACATGGGGAACTTTAAGCAAAAATTTTGGCTTTCTCTGATTTTAGCGATTCCGATTATTCTTTTTTCACCGATGATGGGGATGTCCTTTCCTTTTCAAGTGACGTTTCCTGGCTCTAATTGGGTGGTGTTGGTTCTGGCAACGATTTTATTTATTTATGGCGGACAACCATTCTTAAGCGGAGCCAAAATGGAATTGAAACAAAAAAGTCCAGCAATGATGACACTGATTGCTATGGGGATTACCGTCGCATATGTTTATAGTGTGTATTCTTTTATAGCCAACCTCATCAACCCCCATACACATGTCATGGATTTTTTCTGGGAATTAGCAACGTTAATCGTAATCATGTTATTGGGACATTGGATCGAAATGAATGCAGTCTCTAATGCCAGCGATGCTTTACAAAAATTAGCAGAATTATTACCTGAATCGGTAAAACGATTGAAAAAAGACGGAACTGAAGAAACCGTCTCTTTAAAAGAAGTCCATGAAGGTGATCGTCTAATTGTTCGTGCTGGAGACAAGATGCCAACGGATGGGACGATCGACAAAGGACATACCATTGTTGATGAATCTGCTGTTACGGGTGAATCCAAAGGGGTTAAAAAGCAAGTGGGCGATTCGGTCATTGGTGGATCAATTAATGGCGACGGAACAATTGAAATTACTGTAACAGGTACTGGCGAAAATGGTTACCTTGCAAAAGTAATGGAGATGGTACGAAAAGCCCAAGGAGAAAAATCTAAATTAGAGTTTCTATCAGATAAAGTAGCAAAATGGTTATTTTATGTGGCTTTAGTAGTTGGGATCATCGCCTTTATTGCTTGGCTCTTCCTAGCAAATTTACCAGATGCACTAGAACGAATGGTCACCGTGTTCATCATTGCTTGTCCGCATGCACTGGGACTTGCGATTCCATTAGTCGTTGCTCGTTCGACTTCGATCGCAGCTAAAAATGGGTTGCTTTTGAAAAATCGGAATGCGATGGAACAAGCCAATGATCTAGATGTGATCATGTTAGATAAAACAGGCACGTTGACCCAAGGAAAATTTACTGTAACTGGTATTGAGATTTTAGATGAAGCTTATCAAGAAGAAGAAATCTTGAAATATATTGGTGCTTTAGAAGCACATGCAAATCATCCTTTAGCGATTGGGATAATGAATTATTTAAAAGAAAAAAAGATTACTCCTTATCAAGCACAGGAACAAAAAAATTTAGCAGGTGTTGGTTTAGAAGCAACTGTGGAAGACAAAGATGTTAAAATTATTAATGAAAAAGAAGCAAAACGTTTAGGACTAAAAATCGACCCTGAACGATTAAAAAACTATGAAGCTCAAGGAAACACTGTCAGCTTTTTAGTAGTTTCAGATAAATTAGTGGCTGTGATTGCTCTAGGAGATGTCATTAAACCAGAAGCAAAAGAGTTTATCCAAGCGATCAAAGAAAAAAATATTATCCCAGTCATGTTGACTGGGGATAACCCCAAAGCAGCCCAAGCAGTAGCCGAATATCTTGGAATCAATGAATATTACGGCGGTCTACTGCCAGATGACAAAGAGGCGATCGTTCAAAGATATCTTGATCAAGGAAAAAAAGTGATCATGGTTGGTGACGGCATCAATGATGCGCCAAGCTTAGCACGGGCAACGATAGGTATGGCAATCGGAGCAGGAACTGATATTGCGATTGATTCTGCAGATGTTGTCTTAACGAACAGTGACCCCAAAGATATCTTGCATTTCTTAGAATTAGCAAAAGAAACAAGAAGAAAAATGATCCAAAATCTTTGGTGGGGCGCTGGTTATAATATTATTGCTATTCCTTTAGCAGCAGGAATCTTAGCACCAATCGGACTTATTTTAAGCCCAGCAGTGGGAGCAGTCTTGATGTCACTAAGTACAGTGGTCGTTGCGCTCAACGCCTTAACTTTAAAATAAGTTGTTAACGTTACTTGATTAACGAGTGAGTGTAAAAATAGAAAAAAGACAATCTTTAAGGACAAACACAAGCAAATTTATTCAAATGAAAACTGGCAAGCAGCTATTTTTCAGCGAATCAATTTTAGCAAAGGTCGTTAAAGATTGTCTTTTTTATTTATGTAGACAAAATGAAAAGAAAAAATGGCAGGAGAAAAGTTGAGAGAGGGATTCAAGAAATAATCAGTAACCATAGTTGTTCCCATTGTACGAAATTTTGCACAGTTCAATGTGTGACGGTAAGAAAAAAATAGCAGTAGTTAACTTTTTCGATCTGTTAAATTAGAATTTAATGAATTTCGTTTGAATTAAAGAAGAAAAAATGTTTTTTTTCGTAATTTATATATAGGGAGATGTATTAATCTATAGTTGATCGTGCTCCTGAAACACACAGTAAAAAATAAGTGAGGGAACGCCAATGAAGTGGCAAAGATTATTGTCAAAAAATGTACAAAATCTATTTATATTGATCCATCAAATGAAAGATTTATCGTGGAAAAAAACGGATCTAGCAGAAAAACTATTAGTTGATGTGAAAACGATCGATCGATATTTAAAAAGATTAGAAGAAGGAGATTTTCCGATCCAACTGATTCAACATAAAAAAAGCGTAAAGCTGATTTATAATAAAGGCTACAGTGAGCCCTATTTATTGTTTGATTTTCTGATCCACTCCTCATCCTTTTGCTTATTGAAGGATTTGATTTTGAACACGGAGTATCAACAAGAGTATGATCGCTCCTCACAAGAGCGTCTAAGAAAATGGCTGGGGGAATATCATTTGTCTTTTTCTTATCGAAAACAACAACTTTATGGTTCTGAAAGAAAGATACGCTATCTTTTTTTCTGTTTTCTTAAAGATTTTCCCCTCTTTTTTATTGGGGATACAGAACAGTCTTTTTCCGAATTATTTATCCATTTGTTGGAGACACGTGCCCAAAATGCCGAAATCAAAATATTAGACGAACATCGCACGCTTTTTTTTGAACTTTTTCCAGAGTTGTTATTCCGACACGAACAACGGTTATCTGTCCGCGAAAAAAATTACCGCTGTATCGTTCGTTTAAGTTGCAACATCATTATCGAAAAATACTGGAAAAAAATTGAAGAAACGAAAATCTACCGAAAATTAATGACCTTAACAGAGAAATTGGATTCGTTGTTTTGGTTGGCTAGTGAATTTGAAAGTACGAATAAAACAACGATTACGCGAGTTATCTATCAAGAGTGGCTCCGTTACTCAATTGGACTACACGAAAGAGTAGTCAAAGAGGAATTTCATGAGTATCAGGAAAGCTTGCGTTTGGTGCCGAATGTTAATGAAAAACTTTATCAATACCGGATGGCTTTACAACAAGCACTTACATATCCATCGTATGAATGGGGCCTACTTTTACTTAAAGTTTTGCAAGAAAGAGGATACCTGGAAATCTATCCACCAGAAGTAAAAATCGTCTTTTTTTTCGTTACGATCACGAGGAAGCGCGCCGCCTAGCTTCTGTTCTGGATAAGACCTTGCGACATCGAAAACGGACCTCCATACATGTTTGTACTCGATCAATCCCTCCAAGTTATGCACAATTGATTATTACGGACCATTTTTTTCCATTAAATAATAGTAAACATCAAAAGACTTATTTCTACCAACCTTCTTTTGGGGTAGATCGTCTACTATCAGATATTGATTATTGGATTGATACGAAAAATTGATTTTTATCATATGAAAAGGGTGTGTTATAATAAAGAAGATGAGTAAAGGAGGATGTCTTTTGGATTTAAAGAAATTAGAAGTTCCTACATCTTCAATCACTGAAGTAAAACGATCACCGATGGATGTATTTGATCAGGCAAGAAAAGCTGAAACCGGTGTATATATATTTAATCGTGAAAAAGTTGCAGGAGTGATGTTGACACAAGAGCAATATGAAACACTGTTACAAGAATTAGCAGATTTACGTCAGAAGGCAAATGAAGAAGTACAGGCACCTATAGAAAGTAATGAACTACTTGGAAACTACGCTGACCAAACAGCTGCTGTCGTTTCGACTTCTGATGGTCTAGATGAGCTGGTACAAACACTGAAACGTTATTTGATTACTGGTGTAACGATTTCTGCTAAAAACTTAGATGAACGAATGGTTACACTAGGTTTCATTACGAAAAAGACGGGCTTTGGAGGAGTGGTCGATATGTTAAACGAATTGACCGCAACTGGAAAGATCAATTATCAGTTACGTAGAAAACCAAACAGTCGTACAGTAATTGCCGAGATTATTGGTGAACAAGACAGTCAATCACAATTATTTGATAAAATTATTATAAAAAAAATCTATCTGCATGAACTTTAATGAATAGCGTAAATTTTTATTTTTTGCTTCTTTCGGTGCTATGATTTTTCAGACTTTTTTACAAGGATCAATGAGAAATCATAGCTGATTTTCTATAAAAATTGGGTGGTTACCGATCCTTTGCTAGTCATATTTTTTCGATTCACTGATTTAACGAGTGAAAATTCTTGCCCAAAAAGCCCCAAGAATTTGAGGGATCAAATACAAAACCGAAAGCAGTAAAATCAGTTGGGTTGGTTTGAATGGCTGGTAAAAGAAATGCCAATCAGAGTAATAGTGACAAATCAAATAAGAAATGAATGTTGAACTAATATTAATAAAGAAGAGAAAGAGTAACTGTTGCTTTTTCTGGAAGCTAAAGCCAGCGTAAAAAGACAGAAAAATCAAAAAAATCAAGCCAAAAACAGAATGATACCGATAATCTAGTAGTAAAGAGAAGTACACATACGGAATGAAAAGTAAGAGCAAAATTAATTTTTTTCCATGATTTTTCATGGTGTGTTCCCCCAATCAGGTGAATCCGATTTCTTCTACTTTCATTCTAAAATCAACCAGCTAATAATCAAACACTTTTTTGAAATTTGTAGATTAAATGAATAAACTCTCATAGCCTTATCTCTAAAAAAAAGATTTTCCCCCTAATTTTTTTAGAGAAAACGCTTATAGTAGGTGAAAGAAAAAATCGCGTAGGAGTAAAGTGATGAAAAAGAAAATAAAACTTGAACAATTGTATTTATTTTTTGGTTTTTTTCCAATTCTGCTGTTGCCGTTTACTTGGGTGAATGCCGTTGTTCAGGGAGCAGAAATTTTGGGGCTAATTCATGGTACTGGGATTGTAGTATCGAAAAATTTTCCAATTTTAACACTATTCTATTTTTTAGTGAGTATGAGCTTGATTTTGACAAATAAATTTATGAATAGTTATAATTGGCATTTGATTCATTTTTCTTGTATGTTGGTTTTTACTTCCTTTTTTTCTATTCTGCCACGAATCATTGTTGGACCGAATGGCTTAAGTGAAAGTGGATTGAAAGATACAGGGGAAACTTCGATGTACTTTTTGACCATTAAACCAAGTTTTTATCTAGCGATTCTTTCGTTTTTATTAGCAGTCATTTTTTATTCTATAGCAAAATTAAGAATAGAAGAAAAACTGTCCGGCGAAGTTAATAAATTGGTTCAATAAAGAGGAAACATTGTGAGCAAATGATAGTAGCGAACAGTGTTTTTTTTGCTCTTTGTCAAAGATTTTTGATCCCAAAACAGGCGTTGGCAGGATTCGACATTTTGAAAACACTGTACAAAAATACCTGAAAGGATGGAAGAAGCAAGGTTGCCTGAAGAAAATCAAATATAAAAGAATAAATAACTGAATGCACTAATATTCTGCAAATGAAATATTTCTTTTCATGTAATAATCAACCTTTTTTAAGCAAGCTAAAGATCTTCATTCTATGATATAATATTATTGTAGAAAGTTTGTGGCGGTTTGGCAAATCCAATTGAAGGAGCGTGGTGCCTATGGGCTTATTAGCTTATCGGACGTACTCTTTAGAAAGGAAATGCCTGATTTGTTCTCATTGGATCAAATCATTGCTATTATCGGAGCAGCAGCAGTAGTAATTACTGCCGTAGCGAAAGCTAGCGATTCGATTTTAGCTTGGTTAAAGTTCAAAAAAGAACAAAAAAAATAGAGCCGTCTCAACTTTTGGCAGAGTAGACAGGCTCTAAACTTGTTAAAAAATGCCATCCGCTTTGAACGGACTACACATTAAGGGCTATGTTAGCGCATAGCTCCTTTATTTAATTATAGTATATCGTAGATAGAGAAGAAAGAAAAGGATTAAAGGTTAGTTTTGATATAAATTAACCTTTATTTTTGGGCTTTTTGTCAAATGACGTTGGTAAAGAGAAAGTCTAGAATCATTTGGCCAGAAAGAAGAAAACTTCTTTCTGTGTTTTTTTGGTTAAAATAGTTTTACGTGACGGATAATGGTTTAAAGGATTTCAGGGGGGCTCTTCTCTCTGTTTTTACATCATAAAAAATTTGTCGGTGAATTTCACCAACATCAAAAAGTACGAAGCCTTTTTATTTGGCTTCGATTTACGATAACTTTACATAAATTAACTTGATATTTACACCTTCAATATGCAGGATTTACAGTAGATTGCTACAATTTACTTGTAAATAAGAAAGGGGTATATCAATGAAAAAAGTATTATTTTCTTTAGGTGTTTTAGGTCTTATGTTAGCTGGCTGTGGTTCCGGTTCTGGTAGCACGGATGGCTCCGCAGCACAAAATAATTCTGCAACTTCTGGCGATCAAGTCAAAATCGTGGCTGTCGGATCTACTGCGCTCCAACCTCTAGTCGATGCGGCACAAGAAAGTTTTGTCCAAAAAAATCCCAACTATCAAATCTCTGTCCAAGGTGGCGGAAGTGGTACTGGGTTAAGTCAGGTCGAGTCTGGGGCAGTGACGATCGGAAACTCAGATGTCTTTGCTGAGGAAAAAGAAGGCGTAGATGCAAGTAAAATAAAGGATCATAAAGTTGCGGTGGTAGGTATGGCGCCAATTGTCAATAAAGACACGAACGTCAAAAATATTACAAAACAGGAATTAATTGATATATTCACTGGGAAAATTACCAATTGGCAAGAACTAGGTGGGAAAGATGAAAAAATCAATGTCATCAATCGGGCAAATGGTAGTGGTACACGAGCTACTTTTGAAAAGTGGGGATTAGATGGTGCTACTCCAGTACAATCACAAGAACAGGATTCATCAGGAACTGTTCGACAAATTGTTAGCCAAACTCCTGGCGCGATCAGCTACCTTGCTTTTTCTTATTTGGATGATAAAACACAGGCTTTAAGTATTGATGGTGTAGAACCAAAAGAAGAAAATGTTGCTGACAACAGTTGGAAAATTTGGTCTTATGAACATATGTATACAAAAGGTGAGCCTTCCCCAGAAGTTCAAAAATTTTTAGATTATATGATGACAGACGAAATCCAACAAGGACCGGTGAAAGAACTCGGTTACTTACCAATTACTGCGATGAAAGTAGAACGTGATGCTGAAGGAAACTTAAAATAAGCAATCATGTACTCAAATCTGCTACCCCTAAAAGTGTGCCTTTAACGGGCATGCTTTTTTTTTAGCTATTTCCTGCAAATGAATATGACAGTAATGAAAGATATTTATTAGTCATTTCATAGGCTTTTTTTTACAAATGTATTAAGGTAAATATAATACTAATAATCGAGGTAAACGGTAAATGAGAATATTTAGTCATCAAACGGAAGTTGAAAAAGATCAAACTTCAGTTAAAAATATTACAAGATATGCTCCCGATTATCGAGAGGGGCTAACAGATGAGCAAGTTGCAGAACGAGTGCATGCTCAAGCAACAAATGAAACGATCGACCCATCATTTAAAACGAACAAACAAATCGTTTTGCAAAATATATTTACTTATTTTAATTTGATTTTTATCGTCTTAGCAGTTTTATTATGTCTAGTTAGTTCCTATAAAAATTTGACTTTTTTGCCAGTGATTCTTGCAAACACGGGAATTGCTATCTATCAAGAGATTCGCTCAAAAAAGATATTAGATAATTTGAGTGTACTGAATGCAGCAAAAGTCACAGTCGTAAGAAACGGCGCAGCCAATAAGATCGATATGGAGGAATTAGTTTTAGATGATGTCATCTTGCTCGAAACGGGTCAACAGATTCCTGCAGACGGTTATGTCTTAGACGGTAAATTACAAGTCAACGAAGCACTTTTGACAGGTGAAGCAGATGAGATCGTGAAAGAAGTAGATGATTATTTGATGTCAGGGAGCTTTGTCGTTTCTGGTAAGGCTTATGTACGATTAGACAAGGTTGGCTATGACTCTTACATCTCCCAATTAACAGCAAAAGCAAAAAAAATGGGAGGAGGCGAACAATCAGAAATGATTGCTTCGCTGAATAAATTAATCAAATGGATCGGGATCATTATTATTCCCATCGGCATAACCTTGTTTTCACAAAGTTACTTTTTTAATGGCAACACGATCAAAGAAAGTGTGGTAGCCATGGAAGCAGCTTTAATCGGGATGATACCAGAAGGCTTGTATTTATTGACAACGATCGCTCTAGCAATGAGTGCCGCTCGTTTAGCTAAGCAACGAGTATTATTACATGATATGAAAAGCATAGAGACTTTAGCAAGGGTTAATGTACTATGTGTAGATAAAACGGGAACTATTACTGAAAATCAGATGTCTGTACAAAAACTAGTGATTGCTAAAAATGAGCAAGCGGAGCAACAGGCAACTAGGATTCAAGAACTCATTTCAGATTATGCTAAAGCTATGGCAAATGACAATGCGACGATGCAAGCAATCAAAACGTACTTTAATAAGCCTACAGATCAAGAACCTTTATCTATCTTGCCTTTTTCGTCGGTACAAAAATTCAGTAGCGTAACATTTGCGGATGGGGTCTATGTATTAGGAGCGCCAGAAATGGTTTTACGTGAACGTTTCGAAACAGTTAAAAATGAATTTAATCAATATGCTGATCAGGGCTATCGTGTGTTGGTTTTCGGTAGTTACCAAGGAATATTGAGCGAAGCACTTTTAGAAGCAGAAGTGATTCCGCTTGCTTATCTTTTGATTGCCAACCCAATTCGAAAAGAAGCCCCTGACACATTTGCTTATTTTAAGGAACAAGGGGTAGCAATCAAAGTGATTTCAGGGGATAATCCGCAGACCGTTTCAACTGTCGCATTACAGGCGGGCATTGCTAATGCAGACCAATATATTGATGTTTCTCAACTTGCTGAGGAAGATTATCTCTCAGCAGTGGAAAAATACACCGTATTTGGACGGGTAAAACCTGAACAAAAAATGCAGTTCGTTCAGCTTCTTAAACAAAAAAATACAGTCGCGATGACTGGTGATGGTGTCAATGATATTTTAGCAATGAAAGAAGCTGATTGTAGTATCGCTATGGCTTCTGGCAACGAAGCAACGATCCAAGCTGCGCAAGTTGCCTTATTAGATTCTGATTTTTCTAGAATGCCTGAGATCGTAGCAGAAGGTCGGCGAGTTGTTAATAATATTGAACGATCTGCTAGTTTGTTTTTAGTAAAAAATATTTTTTCTTTCTTACTTTCCGTCTTTTCTGTCTTGTTCGCACTGACTTATCCGTTGGAGCCTTCTCAAATTACCTTGATTAGTCTGTTTACGATTGGTTTGCCATCGTTTTTACTTGCTCTTGAAGAAAACAAAAATCGAATTGAAGGAAAGTTTATTGTGAATGTCTTAGAAAAAGCCATTCCTGGTGGGCTAACAGATATGACTGTCGTGGGGACTTTAGTGGTAGGCGGTGTCATCTTGCATTTGAACAAGACAGATGTTTCCACTGCTTCAACGATGCTACTGACAGCGGTTGGTTTTCTCGTACTCTATAAAATTTGTCACCCATTGAACCAATTCAGAGGGCGGATCATTTTATTTTGCGCAGCAGGTATCTTATTTTCAGTCGTCTTTCTGCATAAATTATTTTCTATCTCCGCTATTTCACCCGTTTCGATTCTGTTGCTTTTGATTCTATTTTTTGCGGCGGACTCGATTTTCCGGCAGTATTCGCGAATGATTGAAAATTACAGCCAGTTGAAGGATGGAAAGAAAAAACGGTCTATTTGGTTCTGGCTCAAAGTGCTGTTTTCAGTAGACAATAAACACGATTAACAGATAGACAAAACAAAAATGAGAGTGGGACAATAGTCAGAAAAAAATCTGATTATTGCCCCATTTTTTTTTGATTTTAAGGTACACAAAAAGCACACAACCTTGTATGATTAAAGTGCCTAAACAAAAAATCAAAGGAGTGTGCCTTATGTTTAAAAATTATACCATCAACCAAACAACTTTACCACTAGATGTAGAACATTATATTCCAGAAACGGATGTTGCCTTTGCGGTTCACTCGTTAGTAGAAGCAATCCCGCAAGCGCTCTTCAACCAAATTGAACAACAGCTGGGACGTCCAGCCTATCACCCCAAAATGATGTTGAAAATTCTTCTTTATGCCTACACGCAACGTGTTTTTTCTGGCAGAAAGATCGAATTTTTATAGACGATAGTTACCGTATGCGTTGGGCTAGTCCAATCATGAACAAGTGAGTTACCGCACGATCAATCGATTCAGAAGTCAGGAAACGACAGCTCAGCTTCTAGCAGAGGCTTTTTGTGTTGTTTCGCCGTCAACTGATAACCAATCAAGTGAATAGATAATGAAGCCATCTTCGTTGACGGTACGAAAATTGAAGCAGACGCCAATAAGTTCAGTCTTTGTTWGGCGTAAAGCCACCACTCGGTATGAACGGTTGTTAGATGAAAAATCAAGAAGCTTTTTATCAAAACGCTTTTAATCAAAGAGGAAAATTCTTCCTTGCTTAAAAAGAGAAAGTCAATCCGATGGATTGACGAGCGACCAGTTAGAAGAAGTCGCTCATCATTTAGAAGCTGAACTCCATGAAACACAAGTACAATTAACACATGAAAAATGCAAAGAAAAGCAAAGTCAACTAAAGAAAAAAAGAAGAATGTATAAAAAATATCTCCGACAGGTACAAACGGATTATCTGCCAAGAAAACAAAAGTATGAACGGTATGCTCAACTATTTCAAGAACGAAATAGCTTTTCAAAAACAGATACTGATGCCACCTTTATGCGGATGAAAGACGATTATATGCGAAATGGACAGCTCAAGCCAGGTTATAATTTACAAATCGCCACCGAAAATCAGTATGTTTTGAGCTATGAATTATTTCCAAATCCCACAGACACCAAAACATTGAATCCATTTTTAGACAGTTTTTTTAGACCGACATAAGGAGTTACCGGAGTACATTGTGGCAGATGCAGGGTATGGTAGCGAAGAAAATTACATGTATATCAACGATGTTCTACATAAAACTCCCTTAATTACATATGGCAGTTATCACAAAGAAAATAAAAAGAAGTACAAGGATAATCCGTTTAACGTGGAGAATTGGCGTTATCTTGAAGAACAAGACACCTATATTTGCCCAGCGAATCGTCCGGTACCGTTCAAAAATTATAGTCGCAGAAAAGATAAAGGTGGCTTTATTCGAGATTTCAAAATCTATGAATGTGAGGATTGTCGGAACTGTTCAGTTCGTCGTCAATGTACGCGTGCGAAAAGTGAACAAAAGCGAAAAATTCAAGTAAATAATAATTGGCGCTATTTCAAAGCAGAATGCAGAAAAAAGCTTTTAGAGGAGAAAACTGGTTCGATTTATCGGAAACGAAAAATGGATGTCGAACCCGTGTTCGGACATCTAAAGGCTCATTTGGCGTTCCATCGTTTCCATTTGCGTGGGAAACAAGGAGCAACGATTGATATTGGTTTGGCACTGATGGCATTAAATTTAAGAAAATTAGGAAAATATATGGAGAGGAAAGTGCGCAAAACAGAAAAAATAAGTTCGATTTTGACAATAAACATCAAAATCGAACTTATTTTCTTTTTGAGAAAGAACTATTGTCCCACTCTCATTTTTTTCTGTTCCGCTATTTCACTTGTTCATTCATTTTTTGAAGATTTAAAGGTGATCATGCTGGAGGGATGGTGACGGTAAAAGTCGACCCCATTCCTGGATGACTTTCCACTTTGATCGTACCACCCAAGAGATTGACGTAATCTTTCACAATAGCCAGACCTAGACCAGTACCACCTGAGTGTCGACTACGTGCTTTATCCACTCGATAGAAGCGCTCAAAGATCCTTTCTTGATCTTCACGATCAATCCCAATACCAAAGTCTTGGACGGAGAATGTCAATTGGTTGTCAACCTCGTAACGGATGATTATTTTCTCTGATTCTTTAGAATATTGGATTGCATTTTCGATCAGATTTTTGATGATCGGGTATAAGAGTTCAGTTTGAGTTGTAAATGATTGTTCTTTCTGTTGCATTTCCAGGGTTAAGTGTTTCTTTTCGATCATTGGTTGGTAACTTTGAATGATTTGTTCAAAGTAAGTTGCTAAATGGATGGTTTGCGTTTCGTGTGCCGTTTCTTCATCTTTTGATAACTGAATGATTTCTCGGATCAGCTTATCTAAACGAATCGCATCTTTTTGCATGATCAATAGGAACTCATTCAATATTTTTGGGTCATCTTTGGCTCCATCCAGCAGTGTTTCAGTAAATCCGATCAATGAAGTAACCGGTGTTTTAAGTTCATGAGAAACATTTCCTACGAAGTCTTTTTGCAGTTTTTCTAATCGTCTGACTTTTGTGAGATCATAAGCCACGCCTAGAATCTGCCCAGTCTCTTCAGAACTATTGAAGTAACGTAAGCTGATGTCTAATGTTTGTTGTCCCTCTGAAATAGTAATTTCTTGATGGATCAATGGTTCATTTGGCGTAACTTGGTGAATCAATTGGATTAATTTTGGCTCTTGAATGATCTCAGTATACCGTTGATTAGGCTGATAATCATGTACCCCTAAATGTGCCTGCATTTTTGGATTCAATATCCGCAGATGTGACTCTGAATCGATCAAAAAGACACCAATCATTAATTCATTCAATAGAGTATACAATTGTTCTTCAGTGGTCGTATAGGCACGATAGACTTTACTCATTTGTTCACTCAAAGCATTGATCGTTTGGTAAAGTTCTTCCCATTGATCAGAAGTTTGCATGATGGTCTCGGTTTTATCAGGGTTTTTGACCATTTTCTTTAAGACGGGCAGCACGGTTTTCAAGGGACGGTTACGTTGATAAACCAAATAATAGCTCATACTGGACAAAACAACGAAGAAAACCAAAAAGAAGAAAAAGACCCAACGACGAAAATTTTCTGTTCTTGGCAAAAAGCCGTTTGTTGGTTCTGCGATTCGAATAATGGCTTCCAACTGCCCATTCTTCTTGATCGGTAGTGCTACATATAATAGTTCTTCCTTTAACGTACTGCTCATTCTTAAAGAAGTACCTAGTGAGCCGCCATCAAGGACTGCTTTGATTTCTGGACGAGTATTTCGCTGCCCTCGTAGTGAGTGATCGGTCGTATCGAATAGGATTGTACCATTTGGAGCTAATAAGGTTAGTCGTTCATTTGATTGATGAACAAAGTCTGTTAAAACTGATTGATTATGCTTCGAAGATAAATCATCAATAGTCAATTGCTGGATCAGCAATTGCCCTTTTTTTGAAAGATAGCTTTCTTGTTGCTCGATGATTTGTTGTTTGAAATATTGAGAAATCATTTGCCAGCCACCGAAAAAGAGTCCCACTAAGAGAATGAAAAAGAAGACACGCTCAGAAATTTTTTTCCAATTCATCGTTTTGGTTCCTGAAATTTATAGCCAAAACCGCGAACTGTCACTAAATATTTTGGATGTTTAGGGTCTCTTTCGATTTTTTCTCTTAAGTGACTGACATGGACATCAACGATTCGACTTTGACCTGCAAAATCAAAATTCCAGATGCGATTTAGCAGCGTATCACGATCAATTACACGATCTTTTCGTTTCATAAAATAAACGAGCAGTTCAAATTCTTTTGGCGTTAATTCGATCGGTCGTTCCTCTACGGTTACTTGGAAATTCGTTAAATCTGCTTTGATCTGTCCAATCGTTAGGTAAGCAGGTTCTGCTTCTTCTTGTTGGACATGGCGTGGTTCGATGCGGCGAAAAATAGCTTTCATTCGAGCAAGTACTTCTCTAGGGCTGAAAGGCTTTGTTAAATAATCATCAGCACCAATTTCCAAACCGATGATCCGATCGACCTGGTCATCTTTGGCTGTTAGCATTAAAATTGGAGTATCAATTTTTTCTTGTCTTAACTTTTGGGTGATTGCCATACCATCTATAGAAGGCAGCATCACATCTAAAATCATAAAATCAAAAGGTTCTTCCAGTGCTAATTCCAGTCCTTTTTGTCCGTCTAAAGCACTTGTTACTTGATACCCTTCTTTTTCCAGATTGAATGTCAACAATGTGACGATTGAAGGTTCATCATCTACCACTAATACTTTTTCCATAACTTCTCCCTTTTCTTGCGTTCATTCTTTTTGTTTATTTAAAAACAGCTATCAACTAATGCCTGGTTTTTTTAATTAAGTGTCATGAATAGACATTTCTTATTTTAGCATAGAATCCAGTAGAAGGACTATTTTACCAACTAAATAAATGGTATAATAGGAAGGCACTTTGTTGGATAAAGGAGTGAGTGGCAATTGATCGGAATTAGCGCTTGTTTAGGCGGTGTCTTATGTCGGTATGATGGACAAGAAAAAGCTGTGCCGGAATTAAAGAAACTGGTCGCTGAAGGTAAAGCGATCATGGTTTGTCCTGAAGTAATGGGCGGTCTTTCAACTCCTAGAGCCCCAGCAGAAATCGTTGGTGGCGATGGATTTGACGTTTGGAATGGTCAGGCAAAAGTGATCACTACAAATGGTGAAGACGTCACAAAAGCCTACCAAGAAGGGGCAATCCATGCTTATCAAAAATTAAAAGAGCAAGAAATAGATTTAGTGATATTAAAAGCGAAAAGTCCTTCTTGTGGTTCCTCTCTTATTTATGATGGGAGTTTTTCAGGAACCTTGAAGTCTGGAACTGGTGTAGCAACTGCTTATTTTATCCAACAAAAGATGACCGTACTCTCTGATGAAGAATGGTTGAAATTGCGAGGTGAACAGAATGGAAATCGAGAAAACGAACCGAATGAACGCACTTTTTGAATTTTATTCTACGCTTTTAACCGAAAAACAGATGAATTATATGGAGTTGTATTATGCAGACGATTTTTCATTAGGAGAAATAGCAGAAGAGTATGAAGTAAGTCGCCAAGCAGTATACGATAATATCAAACGAACCAGTAAGATTTTAGAAGATTATGAAAAGAAACTCCATCTTTTCTCTAATTATATTGTTCGGGAACAGTTATTAGAAAAAATGAAAACTTATGTAAAGGAAACTTATCCTAAAGATGAAGTTCTCCTTGATTATGTGAAACAGATCCAAGAAATTGAAGAATAAAGGAATGAAGAAATCATGGCATTTGAAAATTTAACTGAGCGCCTTCAACAGGCAATGAGCAAGTTAAGAAAAAAAGGGAAAGTTTCAGAAGCTGACGTCAAAGAAATGATGCGGGAGATCCGCCTTGCATTACTAGAAGCCGATGTAAACTTACAAGTAGTAAAAGACTTTACAAAGCGTGTTCGAGAACGGGCGATTGGTGTAGAAGTATTAGAAAGTTTAACACCTGCACAACAAATCGTTAAGATCGTTGATGAAGAATTGACGATCACTTTAGGGGCAGAAACTGTTGAATTGAATAAATCACCAAAAATTCCAACAGTCATCATGATGGCAGGTTTGCAAGGGGCAGGTAAGACGACGTTTACTGGTAAACTAGCCAACTATTTAAAGAAAAATGAAAATGCACGTCCTTTACTAATCGCAGGTGACGTGTATCGTCCAGCTGCGATCGATCAATTGAAAGTTCTAGGGCAACAATTAGATGTCCCTGTTTTTGATATGGGAACAGATGTTAGTCCAGTTGAGATCGTTCGTCAAGGGATGGAATTAGCAAAAGAAAAGAAAAATGATTATGTTCTGATCGATACGGCGGGGCGTCTGCATATCGATGAAACCCTGATGGATGAATTGAAACAAATCAAAGAATTAACACAACCAAATGAAATCTTGTTGGTTGTCGATGCGATGACCGGTCAAGATGCTGTCAATGTGGCAGATAGTTTTAACCAACAACTAGGGATCACTGGGGTAGTTATTACTAAATTAGATGGTGATACACGTGGTGGTGCAGCACTTTCGATCCGTTCTGTGACTGGCGCACCAATCAAATTCATCGGGTCAGGGGAAAAATTAACAGATCTTGAAGTTTTCCATCCAGACCGTATGGCAAGCCGTATTCTTGGTATGGGCGATATGTTGACGTTGATCGAAAAAGCGCAACAAGACTATGACGAGAAAAAAGCAGAAGAATTAGCGAAAAAAATGCGGGAAAATTCATTTGATTTCAATGATTTCATTGAACAGTTGGATCAAGTGATGGGGATGGGACCGTTAGAGGATCTGATCAAAATGATTCCTGGGATGAACCAAGTACCAGGGATTGAAAATGTCAAAGTAGATCCTAAAGATGTCGAACGTAAAAAAGCAATGGTTTACTCAATGACACCTGCAGAAAGAGAAAACCCTGATTTATTGAATCCAAGTCGTCGCAGAAGGATTGCCGCAGGTTCTGGTAACAGTGTGGTTGAAGTTAACCGCATGATTAAGCAATTTAAAGAATCACGCAAAATGATGCAACAAATGTCTAAGGGAGATATGAATATTCCTGGAATGGACCAAATGTTTGGCACAGGTGTCAAAGGAAAACTTGGAAAAATGGCGATGAATCGCATGATCAAGAAAAACAAAAAGAAAAAGAAAAAACGGAAATAAAGCGTCTATCGTACGTCTATCGTACTTCTATTATAATAGTAGAATTTTGTTTACCGTTTCATCCATCGAAAGAATCGTTGAGTTAGCTTCTGCTGGCTTTGCGATTCTTTTTTTGCATAATAATAGATAAGCCCAATTCAAAAACTACCTGCCATAGCGTTCCTCTTTTTAGATAGAGAAACAAAGGAATGGTACAATAAAGCTAAGAGGTGAAGAGAATGAAACGAAGATGTCCTTGGGGTGAGCAAACAGCAAGTATGAAACATTATCATGACACAGTTTGGGGTGTTCCAGAATATGATGATCAATTACTTTTTCGTAAATTGATGTTAGATATCAATCAAGCGGGATTAAGCTGGCAAACGATTTTGAATAAAAGTGCCTCCTTTGATGAAGCTTATGACTTTTTTTCGATCGGTAAAGTAGCCGAATATACAGAAGCAAAAATCAATGAGTTGATGGAAAATAAAGGGATCATTCGTAACCGTCGTAAAATTGAAGCAGCGGTAGCCAATGCTCAGGGTGTCCAAAAAATCCAACATGAATTTGGTAGTTTTGCGGATTATTTGTGGTCATTTTCGGATCATCAAGTGATCAATCACTCGTATAAAGAACAAAATGAGGTACCAACAACGAGCCCGTTATCTGATCAAATCGCTAAAGATCTAAAACAACGCGGTTTTAAATTCATCGGAAGCACAACCATATATGCTTTTTTAGAAGCTGTGGGAATTGTCAATGACCATTTAGATCATTGCTTTCGCAAACAAGAAGTCAGCCAGATGGGAAAAGGAGAGTGAACATGATGGGGAAAATCGTCTTTTATGGAGCCATTAGTTTAGATGGCTACTTAGCAACAAAAGAGGATAGTTTACAATGGCTATTTGACACACCAACTGGAGAAAAAACAACTTACGAGGCTTTTTATCAAACAATTGATCAAACGATTATGGGAAGAAAAACTTATCAGGAAGCCAAAAAATTGTTAGCAACTGACCATCTGTATCCTGAAAAAAAGAATTTTGTATTTTCTACTAACAAAGAATTGGTATTAAATGATGCAACAGTTGTTCATGAAGATCCTGTTTCATTCGTGAAAAACATAAAAGAACATTCTAACCAAACAGTCTGGGTCGTTGGTGGTGGGAATTTGTTGAAACCTTTGATCGAAAATCATTTGATCGATGAATGGTGGATCCAAATCGCACCTGTGCTTTTAGGAGAAGGTATTCGATTGTTTCAAGAAGGCGCATACGAAGAACGATTGAAACTAGTTGATACTAATTATTTTGGAGAGTTCATTGAATTGCATTATGTAAGTAATCGTGGATAATACTGGTTTAGTAAAAGGGAAGAGAAGTCTCGGAAAAAAGAACATAAAGAGAAATGAAAATTTTTCAAAGCATGAGGAGCGATTTTAACAAATCCTTTCTGATCCGCTCGGAGCTTATCGCTTTTTTCGTGGTCTTATTCATGTATTGAAAACAAGCCGAAGAATTCCAAAAATAGGAGAAGCTATTTTCGGATTCTTCGGCTTGTTTTTCAGAGCTAGACAGGTCACAACCTTTTTTCGATTGTTTCCTTCATATATGATCTATTTGATTCGACCCATCGCTTATCAAAGCTAATTTTTACTTAGTTAATTTATTTAAAAAATCAAGATAAGCATCTAGAATCGTTTGGAAGAAGCTGAGTGTTCCTTCCACAATATGACCTTCTTCATCAACTAAGTTTGCAATATTGCCAATATAAGCTTCAGGTTGTTGTAAGGTAGGAACATTTAAGAATACAAGTGATTGACGTAGGTGATGGTTCGCGCCAAATCCACCGATACCGCCAGGGGAAGCAGTGACAACTAACCCAGGTTTGCCGTCCCATGCGCTTTGACCGTAAGGGCGAGAGCCTACATCTAGTGCATTTTTAAGTACAGCAGGAACCGAACGATTGTATTCTGGAGAAACAAAAACAACACCTGCTAATTCCTTGACCTCATCACGGAAACGACTCCATTCAACAGGAGCATTCTCTGGAGTTTCAAGATCTTCGTTATAAAAAGGCAGATCATCGATCTTTATAAAAACACCTTCATATCCTTCAGGTAGCATGTTAGCGAAAGCCTCTGCTACTTTTCTATTGTACGAATCCTTACGCAAACTACCTACAAAAAATCCAATTTTTTTAGTCATAAAACAATTCCTCCTTCAAACTTTCTATATTTATCTTACAAAAAATAAGTAAACTCAGCAAATAAAAACACTTGAGGAACATAGTGACTAACTTAACTACTTTTTTCGACTACTTATAGTAGTTATTGCATATATATATTTGCTTCACTTGACATGGATCTTCTATAATTAGTGAATAGAAGTCTTGTCTGAAGGAGTTTGTGTGATTTTTTTAGAAAAGAGTGTAGTACATGAACTTTTGATAAAGAATGTTTCTCATTGAAACATCGGTACACATCATCGCATGACTTTGGGTAACGCAGCATCAAATAAAAAGATGAAATTGGTAGGTGGAACAAATGCATATTAACGAGTTTTTACCATTTTTGATCCCGTTAGTGATCATACAACTTGGGTTATTTTTTTATGCCCTTTATCATATTTTGACTCATACGCATTATCGATTTGGCAGTCGAACACTCTGGATCATCGTAATTCTCATAGGATTTCAATTTGTTGGTCCAATCTTGTATTTCGTGTTCGGTAAGGAGGAGGCATAATGGCGATCCTTGAACTAATCGATGTATCAAAATCTTTTGGTGAAAAAAAAGTGTTGAACCATCTTTCCCTTACCGTCAAGGAAAAGACGATCTTTGGGTTTATTGGAAAAAATGGTGCAGGGAAAACGACAACGATGAAATTGATTTTGGGGTTGCTAAAAAAAGATGCTGGAACAATCAAGGTTAATGATGAAACGGTTCACTATGGTCAAACAAAAACGAATCGCTGGATCGGCTATTTGCCAGATATTCCGATGTTTTATGACTACCTTACCGCCGAAGAGTATTTGCAATTATGCGGGGAAATCACCGAGATGCCTAAACATAAAATCCAACAAAAAACGCAAGAGTTATTAGCGTTAGTCGGATTGGCTCACGAGAAAAAAAGGATTAGGACTTTTTCAAGAGGGATGAAGCAACGTTTGGGGATTGCCCAAGGGTTACTGAACGAACCAAAACTGTTTATTTGTGATGAGCCGACTTCGGCGTTGGATCCATTGGGGCGTAAAGAAATTTTGGATATCTTATTACGTGTCAAAGAGCAAACAACGATCCTTTTTTCCACACATATTCTATCAGACGTGGAACAAATTTGTGATGAAGTGGCTTTCTTAAATAAAGGAGAAATCGTTTTATCAGGCACGGTAGCAGAATTGAAAACCCATCCTAAAAATGAAGGATTTGAAATCCAATTTCCAACTGTGAAACATTCTCAAGAATTTTTATCGCTTTTGCCGGGAGCAATCATGAAAAATGAAACCCTTATTTATCCTGGCAGAACTAACGAAGACTTACTTCGTGCACTATCTTTAATTGTTGATCACAAATTACCGATTCAATCGATTCATCGTTTAGAACCTTCCTTAGAACAAATTTTTATGGAAGTGGTGGACAAATGAAGCAATTACTCGCATTTTCAAAAAAAGAATGGAAGGAAAATTGGCGTACAGGTAGATTATTACTGTTGCTTTCATTAACGATCATTTTTGGGATCATGAATCCACTGATAGCCAAATTAACACCCTACATCGTTCAATCGATGTCAGAAAATTTAGCAGCATCTGGTATGAAAATCGGGGAAGTCAATGTAGATGCGCTGACTTCTTGGGGACAATTTTATAAAAACATGCCTATGTTTCTTTTATTGTTTTTGTTATTGTTTAGCTCGACATTGACGAATGAATATCAAAAAGGAACATTGATTAATCTTTTAACCAAAGGAATGGTTCGCTGGAAAATTTATTTTACTAAATGGATCATGGGACAGTTTTTTTGGGCAGTTGGTTTTTGGGGTTGCTCCTTCATTACTTACTTTTATACTGCTATTTATTGGGATAATGAGCTGGTTGTTCAATTAGGGACAAGAAGTTTTTATTATTATTTATGGGGTGTGTGGTTATATACTTTATTTCTATGGTTGTCCTCCTTTATTTCTTCTGGCTATTTTGTGCTAGCTTGTGGAGGGATTTGTGTGGCTGGCTGTTATCTGTTATCTATGTTTACAAAAGTTGCTGAGTATTCTCCTTTTTATTTAACGACAGTTTCGAACGCATTAGGGGAAAGGATTGATTCGAGTAACTATTCTTTTTCTTTAGTGGTAACAGGTTTGATGATTGCTGCCTTTTTAGTGACAGGAATTCTTTTTTTCAATAAAAAAGAGAGTTGAAAAAATTTTTTATTAGCTGTAAAGAAAAAAAGCTTTACAGGGTAAAAAAAAACTGTTACACTACAACTTGTGAATAAAACAATGGAGGTGGAAATATATAATGGCAGTTAAAATCCGTTTAAAACGTATGGGTTCTAAAAAGAGTCCTTTTTACCGTATCGTCGTAGCTGATTCACGTTCTCCTCGTGATGGACGTTTCATCGAAACTGTAGGTACTTACAATCCTTTGAAAGACCCTGCAGAAGTAGTTTTAAAAGAAGATTTAGTTCTTAACTGGTTATCTAAAGGTGCGCAACCTTCTGATACTGTACGTAACATCCTTTCAAGAGAAGGCGTTATGCAAAAACACCACGAAGCTAAATTCTCAAAGAAATAAGGTGATCGGATATGAAAGATTTAAGCGAATTAGTCTTAACAATCGTTCGTCCGTTAGTCACTTATCCTGAACAAGTCCAGTTAGAAGTCACTGAGTCAAAAGACTTCTATGAATATAACCTAACTGTGGCTCCTGAAGATATTGGTCGTATCATCGGTAAACAAGGGCGTGTTGCGAAAGCAATTCGTACGATCGTTTACGGGGTACGAACAAATGCACCGAAAAAAGTGCGTTTAAATATTATCGATCATAAGGAATAAAAAAAGCTGTTTCGTCTTGACGAGACAGCTTTTTTCTTTTTGAGGGGACTACTTGGCAAATGATTATAGAAAGCGTATCCTTAAAGTATAGAAAGGAGTAGATACCTATGAAAAAAGTTGCATTATTGATACCAGCTCTTTTACTTTTAAGTGCCTGTCAAGGAACAAATAATTCTACTGAAACAACTGATACGGCGACACCAGAGACTCATTCAACGAGTCATAGTAGTTCCAAAGAAACAGATACTCAATCAACAACCAAAAAGAGTGAAAGCTCTGAGATGTCTGGAAATACAACGGAAACGGCGACTACAAAAACAGAAACATCTACACAGAATAAACAAGCACAAACCGCATTTGAAGAACTGAAAGAAAAATACCCAACAACACCGATGCCACAAGAGATACCGATTACAACAGGGAAATTAAACATCGCTGCTGCCGAAACCAAACAGGGCTTTTCAATCTTATACTATGACCTACCCAAAGCCTATGTCTTAAATGCCAAAGAGTTAAATCAAGAAACCCCGATGGCTTCTTATCTTTACCAGTATGGCTTTGCTTCTAGTCAAGAAGCAATTGATGCCTTGCAACCAGTTACGGTTGATACAAACGGCCGACAAGTCGATTTGGGCTACAATATTACTGGCTATCAACAAGGAGCAGCGGGATCTAGTATTCTAGAATGGCAAGAAGGAAATTGGAGTATTCGTGTCCGGGCAAGTAATATTGAAGGACAAGATCCTGTACCGTTAGCCAAAGAAATCGTTGCTTACTTAGAAAAAGCAAGTTTGCCTGCTCCTGAGAAGTACGGAAAAATTACGGTTGAAATGAATGATTCTTCCCAACAAGCTACACAAGTAAGCTGGCAAGAGCCTAAAAATGTTTATACTGTTACCCACAAAGATACTCTTTCCGCATTGAAAATGGCTGTTTCTATGAACCAATAAATGATTGGAAAATGATATAGAAAAGCGAAAAGAAAGTAGAATTGCATATGCACACATGCTAAAATAAGGCAGATACGTCAAAAACACGTTCAGCCATTTAAAAACCATTGTTTGGTTGAAACATGTGTGAAAAGGAAAAGGGGATACAAGTTGACTGAATATTTAAATGTTGGAAAAATCGTAAATACTCAAGGGATCAAAGGAGAAGTGCGCGTCATTTCTACCACAGATTTTCCAGAAGAACGATATAAAAAAGGTGCTGTACTTACCTTGTTTCAAGAGAAGAAAGCGCCAATTGAATTAACCGTCAAAAGTCATCGTAAACATAAAAATTTTGACTTGTTAAGTTTTGAAGGGCATCCTTCAATCAATGATGTTGAAAAATATCGAGATGGTATTTTAAAAGTTTCAAAAGAAGAAACGATTGAGTTGCCAGAAAATGAATTTTATTATCATGAGATCATTGGAGCAAAGGTCGTTGAGGAAAATGGGAATGAACTAGGTAAAATCAAAGAAATTCTTTCACCAGGTGCTAACGATGTTTGGGTAGTCCAACGACCAAAGAAAAAAGATGTTTTGCTTCCTTATATTGACTCAGTGGTTAAAACAGTTGATTTAGAAAATGGGGTCATTTACGTCGAGATTCCAGAAGGATTGATCGATGATGAAAATTGATGTCTTAACACTCTTCCCACGAATGTTTGAAGGACCAATGGGTGAATCGATCATCGGTAAAGCGGTCAATAAAGGATTGTTAGAGATCAATGTTTCTAATTTTAGAGACTATTCCGATAATAAACACCAAACGGTCGATGATTATCCATATGGTGGCGGGGCAGGGATGTTGTTAAAAGTCCAACCTATCTATGACAATATCAAAGCTATTGAACAAGCAAATCCTGAAACAAAAAAACGTGTGATTTTATTGGATCCAGCTGGTAAACGATTTGATCAAGCGATGGCGGAAGAATTTTCGAATGAAGAACATTTAGTATTTATTTGTGGACATTACGAAGGCTATGATGAACGAATCCGTTCGCTAGTTACGGATGAAGTCTCTTTAGGTGATTATGTCTTGACTGGTGGCGAACTTGGCGCAATGGTGATGATTGATGCAACAGTCCGCTTACTACCGGATGTTTTAGGAAATCAAACATCCGCTCAAACAGATTCTTATTCAACGGGATTATTGGAACATCCTCAATATACACGGCCAGCAGAATTTAACGGGATGAAAGTCCCAGAAGTTTTAACAAATGGAAACCATAAATTGATTGAAGAATGGCAACTGAAAGAATCCTTAAGAAGAACCTATCAACGCCGACCTGACTTATTGGAACAATTATCAATGACTCCACAAATGCTGAAATTGTTAGAAGAAGTCAAAAAAGAAGAATCAGACGAAATAGAATAAGAAATATCAATATGACTCTTTACACTAAATTGATAGTATGATAGTATCTTATGGTGAGTGCAAAAGCACTTAACTATTACGATGTTCCGCTGTGAGGGAAAACTCATAAGAATGTTTGGAATAAGGAGAAAAGATCAATGAATCCATTAATCGAAGAATTAACAAAAGAACAATTACGTTCTGACATCCCAGCTTTCCGCCCTGGTGACACTGTACGTGTTCATGCGAAAGTTGTCGAAGGTACACGTGAACGTATCCAGTTATTTGAAGGTGTTGTAATCAAACGCCGCGGAGCTGGAATCAGCGAAACTTATACAGTACGTAAAGTTTCTAACGGAGTAGGCGTTGAACGTACATTCCCATTGCATACACCACGTGTTGCAAAGATCGAAGTCGTTCGCTACGGTAAAGTACGTCGTGCAAAATTGTACTACTTACGTGCATTACACGGAAAAGCTGCTCGTATCAAAGAAATCCGTCGTTAATCTATCGTTATCTGATAGTGGAAGAACCCTTGAATTTCAAGGGTTCTTTTTTTGATTATTTTTATAAGCAGTAAGTCTAGATTGTTTGACATTATAGATTTGCAAGAGTGGCAAACAAGGAGCAAAAAGTCGAGTCACTTTGGTATATCTTAAATATACGTCAATCAGATGACACGATGACAGTCCTATTCATACCAAAGGGGCGACAGATCTGGTAGGTGAACGTAATCAGCTTATCAAGTTTATATGTACTACACGCAAACGCTATGCGTATTAAAGAGATCAGAAAAAAATCCTGCTAGAGAGTGTCTAAAAATATAAATTGCGACAGTTCTTGAATAATAAGAACTTTTTTTGAATGTTTTTACTAACAATCGTTTTGTCATTGGCAAGTTAACTGAAAATGAGACTGAAGAATCTGTTCTGATTCATCAGTCTCATAATTTTAACTTATTCAAAATGCAACGATGATCCCAAAGGTCGGTTGTTAAGAGAATTGAGGACTTTTTTTACATATTTACTAAACGAGAAAGTCTACTTTTTTAGGAGCGGAGGTGTCAATTATTGATTAGTGATTTCAGCTTCCTTTTGAGCCATTTTTGCCGTTACGTGTTCATCAATGCGTAGGAATGGTAGATAGATAAATACGCTAACCGCAATGATTAGAACTTGCAGTACTGCTGCTCGCCAATCTCCACCTGTCGCAAGGAATCCTGAAATAACTGGTGGTGTGGTCCACGGTATCTGAACTACCACATGATTGATTAAGCCGGCTGCAGTCGCAAAGTAGGCAGTTACTAACGAGAAGATTGGTGCTAACACAAACGGAATAATTAGACTCAAGTTAAATACGATCGGTAATCCAAAGATGATCGGCTCACTGATATTAAACATCGCTGGTGTTACCGATAGTTTAGCAAAGTCTTTATAATCTTTTCGACGACTGAAGATGAAAATCGCAATCAATAAGGCGATCGTATTTCCTGAACCACCCATAACAGCAAAAGTATCCTTGAAAGCCATGTTGATAATATGTGGGATGTGTTCATGGTTTGCATAAGCTGCCATATTTTCTTGCATGTTTTGTAGTAAGAACGGATCAAGTAAAGAACCTGAAATTACAGCTTGATGAATTCCAAAACCAAAGAATAAATTGGCGATTGATGTGATTAAGATAAAGCCAGGTAAACCAGTTGTGATGTGACTTAAAGGTCCCGTGATCGCTTTAGTGATCACGCCATTTACGTCCATGTTGAATAACTGATTGACAGCGAAAGATAGAATCGCAAAACCAGTAACAGTAATCATAATCGGGATCAATACATTGAATGACTTCAACACTGCGGGCGGAATATTTCCAGATAGTTTGATTTGCAATTTTTCATTTGTAGATAATTTAATGAATAGCTCAGTAGCTACTAATCCAACAAAGATTCCGACAAACATTCCTGATGCACCTGTATGGGAACCTGGAATAACTCCGGTTACTTCAATCGCTTTTTTTGCATTTTCCGGAGTGAACATCATTTTCATTGGTGTTAAAACGATGAAAGTTGAGATCGAAACTAAAACCGCTGCGATATGATTTGTATAATTTCTGCTAACACACATATGATAAGAAACTGCAGCTACAACTAATAGCGTCGTAATACTCAATGTTCCATTGGCGATCGACATGCCAATTTCTTGAACTTTCATTAATGTTTCGGGTTTAACAATTTTACCCATAAAACCAGTTGGTTCTAAGATAACGTAATTAATCAAAGTCACGAATCCAGCTAACATCATAAATGGCATGAATGTTGCAAATGCATCGCGTAATGTACGCATATGAATTTGATTTCCTAGCTTCGATGCGATCATACCAAATCGTTCAAACACCTGTTCCTTCTTATTTGTTTTCTTCATGGTATATTCTCCTTGTTTTTTATTTGTAAGCACTTACCGTAGTTCAATAATAGAACGGAATTTGATAAAAGTAAATAACTTTTTTTAAAATTATATACTTTAATGAAAAAGGGCAAAAAAAAGAGCTGATTTCCTCAGCTCTTTCAATCATTTTTCAACAAAAACGGCTTCAAAAACAAAATCTTGATACAAATGCCTTGTAATGGAGTATTCAAAAGGAGTCCCGTTTGCCAAAGAAACACTTTTTTCAACTTCGATCATAAAGTCTCCGGCATCAATTCCTAATATATTTGCATCAAACTCGGTTGCCAGTACGCCCTTCATCCAAACGTGAGAAGCATTGATCTCTAACTGCAGTTCATTGCGAATATAGGAATAAACCGATTTTTTCAAGTGTTTAGGTTCCAAACCAGGAATAATTGATAGCGGCATAAAAGTTTGTTCCAATGAATAGGGTTGTTGATCGACAAAACGACTGCGAACAATATTATAAATGTATTCCTTGTCGTTAATCTGTAATCGCTCTGCTATTTTTTTTGACGGTAATTCAATTGAAAACATATGAATTTCAGAGTCTACATGTTCTTCGCCAACTACGCTCATAAAACCTTCGCTTGGACCGAAAACTTTCGAATTATGGATCGGTTTGCGCAAAACTTCGGTTCCAAATCCACTTCGACTATGTAAAACTCCTTCAGAAACTAACATGTCTAATCCTTTTTTTACTGTCAATTTACTCGTATGATATTGTTTTGCCAATTCGGAACCAGTTGGTAATTTTTCACCGATTGCGTAAGTACCGTTTTCAATTTTCTTTTTTACATCAGAATAAACTTCCATATATTTCGCATTCTTCTTCATTTTTTCCCTCCTATAGTTACCGCGTAAAGATATAAATAATTATATACCTTTCTTTAATTTTAGCAATCTTTAAAGGGTAAAACAATTAACATTTATAAAAAGTATATATTTTTTAATAAAAAAATATTCCAATTTATTGGAAGCGGTGTTATGATGGAGTAGTACTCAAGAGAATGTCATTTTAGGAGGATACAATGAACAAACAACAATTAACATTTCCAGAAAACTTTTGGTGGGGTTCTGCTTGGTCAGCTGAGCAAGCAGAAGGTCGTGGTGAAACTGGAAAAGCCGAAACGGTTTGGGAACGTTGGTACAAAGAACAACCATACCGTTTTTATCAAAGGATTAGTTCAGAAATTACGACAGATCACATTCATCGTTATAAAGAAGACGTTCAACTGATGAAGCAAACCGGACATAATTCCTTTCGGGTCTCGATCTCTTGGGCGCGGATGTTCCCAGATGATGGAGTAGGGGAGGTAAATCCAAAAGCGGTTGAATTTTATCGGGATTTATTTACTGAGATGAATAACAATGGTATTAAAGTATTCGCCAATCTTTATCATTTTGATATGCCAGCAGCCCAACAGGATAAAGGCGGTTGGGAATCACGGGAAGTTGTCGATGCATATGTGCAATTTGCAGTTACTTGTTTCAAGGAGTTTGGCGATCTCGTCTATCACTGGTTCACTTTCAATGAACCGTTGGGGCCGATCTTAGGGTCATATCTGGAAGACTTCCATTATCCAAATTTGATTGATTTCAAACGAGGAGCGCAAGCGGCTCACTTTACTATTTTGGCTCACGCGAAAGCAATTGCAGCACACAAAGAGTTGAATTTGAACAGTAAAATAGGTGTTATCTTGAATTTAAGCCCGACGTTTCCAAGGAGTCAAACCCCCGCTGATGTGAAGGCAGCTGAAATTGCGGATCTTTTTTATGTTCGCAGCTTTTTAGATCCAATGGTCAAGGGTGTTTATCCAGAAAAATTAATTAACCTTTTACGTGAATATGATCAATTGCCAACGGATTATACCGAGGAAGACCTGCGTTGTATCAAAGAGAACACGGCACAAATCTTAGGATTGAACTATTATGAACCACGTCGTGTGAAGGCTCGTTTAACTGCAATCAATCAAGATGGTCCGTTCTTACCGGATTGGTTTTTTGAGAATCATGTGATGCCGGGACGTCGGATGAATGAATATCGTGGTTGGGAAATTTATGAAAAAGGTATCCATGATTTATGCATGGATATCAAAGAAAACTATGGGAATATCGAATCCTTTATCTCTGAAAATGGGATGGGCGTAGCAGATGAGGAACGTTTTATGGATGAAAGTGGGCAAGTGATTGATAATTACCGGATCGAATATATCCAAGATCACCTCGCTTATCTTTGGAAAGCAATCAATGACGGCTGTAATATCAAAGGGTATCATCTTTGGACCTTTATTGACTGCTGGTCCTGGATCAATGCATATAAGAACCGTTATGGACTAATTTCTCTTGATCTGCCAACCCAAAAACGGACGATCAAGAAAAGTGGTGAGTTCTACAAACAGTTAAGCAATCAAAATGGGTTTGAGTATGATATTGATCGATTGGTATAGCAAAAAATGAGTGAAAAAACTTGTATTTTTGTTTGAAAATCTTTTATCTAGAAATCATAGAGTTATTCATTCAATGGGATTGTTCAAATAAGCATCGGGACTGGGACAAAAGTTCTCTCAGTATCTTCTAGTATCTCTAAAAACGAATAAACGGTGTTCAAAGAGCTGACCTTCGGCGATAAGTCAAAAAATCTCAAAACATGGGGAGCTGTTTCGAGATTTTCATCCTTAACGCTTAGGTCAAGACGCTCTTTTCACAGCCTCTTGCTAAACGGCGTTCAAGAAGCAACTCCTCAACAATAAGCGATGATTTTCTAAAATATGAGGAGCTATTTTAAAAAATCATCGCTTATTCGCTCGGAGCTAAACGCTTCTTTCACAGCCTCTTGCTAAACGGTGTTCAAACATCAGCTCCTTGAAATAAGCCTGAATTTTTCAAAACATGAGAAGCTGTTTCAAAAAATTCTTTCTTATTGTCATCAGAGCTACCGGATGTTTTCACGACCTCTGATTCACGGTGTTCAAAGAGCTTACCTTCGGCGATAAGTCAAAAAATCTCAAAACATGAGGAGCTGTTTCGAGATTTTCATCCTTAATGCTCCTGCGATTACTCGTCGCAGTTTTTACTTGGTGAGCACTCAGGTCAAAACACTCTTTTCACGACCTCAAGAGAAACACAAAAAACGCTTGGTGTTCGTTTATTTGTTCCCATAGATCTACTGGCTATAAATAGCTCATCGCTTTGTTCAAAAAACCAGAAGCCATTTTCAGTATTGTGCACGAATTGTTTAACTATTACACATTGATTAGTAACTGGGATAGTAGTTGAGAGCGTAGCGTACGATTGACTGTGAGCCAAAATGGAGAAGAAACGAGGATTGAGATTAGAAATAAGGGTGAGATTCCTATTGAACAATTTCAAAAAATCCAAAATAATCTGACTCAACCAAATGAGGTGCCTGTTGATTCTAAAAACGGATTGGGAATTGGTTTAAGTATTGTCAACACGATCATTCGTGCTCATAACGGACAAATGGAGATGATTGCCGATAATGGGGAAACGATTGTCTGAATCTATTTAAAGTAAGGAGTTTTTTATGAATAAGATGATCTTATTGATTGAAGATGATCCCAATATTACCGACTTCATGGAAGTGGTTTTTGAGCGAGAACAATATAGATTAACGGTAGCAGCAAATGGGATGGAAGCTTTAACTGCTTTACAGGCAGAAACATTTGATGTCATTTTACTTGATCTAGGTTTACCTGATATTGATGGAATGGATCTCTTGAAAATATTGAGGAAACGGATGGATCTTCCGATCGTGGTAATCTCTGCACGAAAGGACGAAAATGAAAAAGTAGCCGCCCTTGATTTAGGAGCAGATGATTACGTCACCAAACCTTTCGGGACTAACGAACTTCTAGCTCGTATAAGAACAGCTTTACGCCATAAGAAAACCAAAGAAGAACAGACGTTGATCGTAGTAAATAATGCATTGAAAATCGATTTTGATAAGCAGTTGGTTTATAAAAATGACCAAGAAATCCATTTAACAAAAAATGAATATCGATTACTTAAATGTTTATTTGAGCAGATTGGTAAAGTAGTCACTTATCAAACCTTAATGACCCAAGTATGGGGACCATACAGCGAAGATTCCCAAATTTTGCGAGTCAATATGTCAAATATCCGCAAAAAAATTGAAACAAATACGTTGAAGCCTGAATATATCATTACTGAAATTGGTATTGGTTATCGCTTACGTGATTACCGCTCGTAAACATAAAGATGAAACAGTGAAGTCTGTTTAATAAGTATTAGATCCGAGAAAGATAATTAAAAAAGGTTATAAAAGAAGCAAATAGCTCCGAGCAAAGCAGAGCAGAGCTAGCTGTATCTTTCATGACCTTTTTATGGTGTTCATCGTATTACTTCTAGGGAATTAAACCTAGGTTATTCACTTACTCTTTTATAATTAGACCTAACAATGTAGAGAATTTTAAGGCCTGGTAGGTTGAGACCTGGCAACCTTTTAATTCATTGATCGTAATGCCTAATGTTTCAAAATTAGAGGAGCTTAAATCAACGCCTTTTAAAGAGGTTTGCTGAAAATTCGCTTCGTTCAATTCACAATTGTCAAAAATGATTCCTTTGAAGTGACAATGATAAAGATCGGCGTTTTCCAATGAACAATGGCAAAATTGATTATTCTCCATTTTAGCATAGCCAAAAGCAGCTAGATTGATTAGACAATCTTTAAAAGTAACGTTTTTAATCGTTGATTCTTGAAAGGTTGTCCCAAGTAGTTTGCAATTGATAAATTCTACTCGGTGGATAGAGGCTTTTGTCATATTGACGTTGGAAAGATCACAATTTGTAAAGCGAACATCTACGAACTCGACCTGACTAAAATCGCTATTTGTAAATTGACAGTGATCAAATTCCATATTGTAAAAACGTGGACGATCGAAAAATGCTTCGATTGCTTCGTCATTGACTACTTTGCACATTTCAAGCATTGGTTCCTCTTCGGAATAGATTGTAGAAAAGGGCTTAAGTGGTAATGTGGGAGAAATTTTTGGAGGAACGATTTTCATAGATTCATCTACTTTCCTATATAAGATTTTTTCATATCAGTAACGGAATCATCGTTGTCTGCTTATTATAGCACAAATCATTTGATTGCATTTGGCGATTTTTTTGCGACAAAATGCGATAAATTGCAAAATATTGCAAAATATTGCAAACTGTAGTAAAGTGACTTAAGGGAGGCGGTTTCATGCTGAGGGAAATTCGTTTGAAAAAATAATCAAAATCATGAAAGAAAAACAAAATGCTGCGATTGATGACTTAGCAGAACAGCTGGAAGTATCTAAAGACACGATCAGACGTGATTTAATGAAGTTAGAAGAAAAAAATATAGTTCGCAGAACACACGGCGGAGCGATTTTATTAGAAAGAGAAGCAACTATTTTTGATTATGAGCAACGTTCAACTAAATTAAATGGAGTGAAACTTCAGTTAGGAAAAACCGCTGCAGCTATCATTAAAGACAATTCATCGGTTATTTTCGATTCCTCCACTACTGTAGAAAGTGTGATCAATCAAATAGGGATGAAACCTTTGACAGCTATCACTAATTCTTTGACTCATGCGATGCTGTTAGCAAAAAGGTCAGCAACTACGATTACGCTATTGCCGGGAAAATTGCACAAAACACAACTTTTTTTACATGGCTCAGATACTATTGAGAAATTAAAACAATACAGTGTAGACTATACATTTTTAGGTGTTTTTGCTTTATCGTCTGAAGGGATATTCATCCATACGGAAGAAGAAGGACTTGTCAAACGCCAAATGGTCAAACAGGCAAAAACGGTGGTTGCTTTAGCAGATCATACAAAAATGGATAAAACCGGTTTTTTAAGGTTTGTGATTTAAAAGAGATTGATTTTCTAGTAACAGATCAACCTCCCAGCAAGCAGTTGCAACAAGCTTTGATAAATAATCAGGTGGAATGTCTTATATTAGATCAATAAAGGAGTAAGTATGGAAAAGATAAATATAATTTTAGATGTGTTGACTGAGCCGAAAACATTTGCAGATGTCTCACCGGTTTTCTTAACAGATGAAACGATTGAGATGAGAAAAAAACGAATGATACAAAGGATGAGAGAAGAAGCGATTGACACACTAATCATTTATGCAGATCGTGAGCATGGTAGCAATTTTGAATATTTTACAGGATTTATTCCACGGTTTGAAGAAGGATTATTTGTTATGGAAAATAGTGGAAAAAGTACCTTGATTTTGGGAAATGAAAATCTGAAACTATGTAAACATGCACGAATCCAATCAGAATTGGTTCATTATCCACCTTTTTCATTGCCGAATCAACCAATGGATCACGAACAACCTTTAGAACAATTATTTACCTCGTTAGGGTTCGTTGAAAAGAAAAAAATCGGGGTAGTTGGTTGGAAAATGTTTACTACACGGAAGAAAGAAGCGACCAAGCTATTCGATGTTCCTCACTTTATTATTGAAGCAATCGAAAAAGTAAAAGGTGAAACGACTGAACTACTAAATGCTAGTTCGCTGTTGATCGGGGAAAAAGGAATACGGAGAACAAATAATGCCAATGAGATCGCTCATTATGAATTTGGTGCCAATCTAGCTTCTAGTTGCATGTTACAAGCACTAAACAAGATTGAAGTAGGTGTAAAAGAGTCTGAAATTGGAGCATTGTTAAATGGAAAAGGACAACCGAACACGGTAGTGACAATTGCTGCGACAGGGCAACGTTTCGAATATGCTAATCTTTACCCAACCGATAAAACAATTAAACTTGGGGATGC
The DNA here is from genome assembly GCF_000271405.2 of Enterococcus hirae ATCC 9790. Lineage (NCBI taxonomy): Bacteria > Bacillati > Bacillota > Bacilli > Lactobacillales > Enterococcaceae > Enterococcus > Enterococcus hirae. The sequence goes on from NC_018081.1 coordinate 1,826,842, forward strand.
GTTGTCTTTAACTACTGGGTTTAAAGGTGGTCTATCTAGCAGAACAGGGTTTGTCATCGAACATGAAAAACAACTTCCGTCAGAGCAAGCGGATTATTTAGAAAAAGTGGCTAAACCTTATTTTCAAGCAATTGTTCATTGGTTAGAAACAATCAAAGTGGGGATGAGAGGCGAAGAAGTTTATCAACTAGTTGAGACTGTTTTACCAAAAAAACAGTTCCATTGGCATTTAAATCCTGGTCACTTGACAGCAGATGAAGAGTGGTTAGCTTCACCTATTTATCAAGAGTCGCAAGAAATACTTGAAAGTGGGATGATTTTTCAACTAGATATCATTCCTTAAGTTCCGGGTTATACAGGTGTTAGTGCGGAAGAATGTGTGGTATTAGCTGATGAGGCACTGCAAGCAAAAATCAAAGAAAAGTACCCAGAATTATGGCAACGCATTATGATTCGTCAAACGTATTTGAAAGAAGTGCTAAACATTGATTTAAGTAAAGATATTTTACCGCTTTCCAACACGGTTGCATACTTACGCCCTTTTTATTTAGCAAAGAATCAAGCATTTCGTGTACAAAGAATAAAATCCACATCTTGATGTACGAGTGAATGATAAGAGAAAATTCGTAGGAGTAACAGGAGCTGTATGGTTCGTTACTTCTCGAATTTTTTAGGTCTGCTAGCTTTTTTGAGAAAAATCCCTTATAGTGAGAGCCGAAAGACTAGATCATTTTTTGTACGTTGTTTCAAATGCGACGATGATCATGCATAAATCTCCATTCGTTTATTGGGTTTGTCCAAGCAGATAAATGTTAGGATAGTCGTTTATGAACGAGATGGAACAGAAAAAAGGGGATATCGACTATGAACATCAAACAAGTGAGTGAAACGAAAGGGATCTCGCCCGATACATTACGTTATTATGAGAAAATTGGTCTCATTCCACCTGTACATCGCACGAAAGGCGGAATCCGTGATTATACAGAAGAAGACCTCAACTGGGTAGATTTTACAATTTGTATGAGAAATGCTGGCTTATCCATTGAGTCGTTGATCGAATACAATAAATTGTGTAAGCAAGGAGACCAGACAATTGCTGCTAGGAAGCAATTATTGATGACAGAAAGACAGCATTTGATTCAAAAGATCGATGAGATGCAAGAGTGTTTAACACGATTACATAAGAAAATCGAGAATTACGATCGGTATTTATTAGAACAATAAGATATTAGTCCATGTTAGCCAACAGTTGGTTAAGAGAACTTTTATAGCCCAAATACAACAGTTCTGAAATTTTTACCGATGATGAAATAAAAAAATTTTGATGAAAAAGAAGGCGTGTCGGAAGTGTCTAACTCTAAGAAATAAGCCGGATAGTCCCAAATAGGAGGAACTATTTTGGGACTATCCGGCTTATTTTCGATGATAGAACTCACCATGAATATCAGACAGTGAGTGAAACTACATAGCATTTAACGCATCATCAAGATCAGCGATCAAATCTTCTACATCTTCGATCCCGCATGAAAGCCGAACTAAAGTTTCAGTGACACCCATCGCTAATCGATCCTTTTCAGGCATACTGGCATGAGACATCGCCCAAGGATAAGAAAGGATGGATTCCACACCGCCGAGACTGACAGCTACGATTGGTACACGACAGTGTGTGAATAAGGTTTCAATTTGCTTAACTGAATCTACTTCAAATGACAAAATAGCACCACAGTCTTCGCATTGTTTTTGATGGATCGAATGTCCAGCATGCTGTTCAAGACCAGGATAATAAACGTTTGTTACTTTCGGATGATTGACGAGAAAGTTAGCTAATTCACTAGCGTTTCGAACTGATTTTTCCATTCTTAACCCCAGCGTTTTAACGCCGAGCAATAGTAGCCAAGCATCTTCAGGACCCAAAATCCCGCCCAGTGCTTTTTGATGTTCCTTTAATTGCTGATACAGCTCCTCGTTATTTGTAGCGACCAAACCTGCAACAACGTCACTATGTCCATTGATAAACTTTGTTGCACTATGTATCACGATATCAACACCTAAATCTAAAGGATGTTGTGAAATGGGTGTCATAAATGTATTATCTGCAACTGTTAAGATCTGATACTCGTTAGCCAATTCAGTCACTTTCTTTATATCAGTGATTGTTAATAATGGATTGGAAGGAGTTTCAATGTAAAACATTTTTGTTTCTTTTTTAATCGCTTTTTGCCAAGAATCAATATCCGTTTCATCAACAAAAGTGCAATCGATCCCGAAACGAGCTAAGAAAAGATGGATGCTTTGGAAGGTTCCACCATAAATATTTTTACCTAGTACTAAATGATCTCCTTTGGATAAAAGGAACAGGACAGCGTTAATAGCAGCCATTCCTGATGAAAATGCTAAACTGAACTGCGCGTTTTCTAATGAAGCAATACATTTTTCCGCCGCTTCGACAGTAGGGTTACCAAAACGAGTGTAACTAAAACCTGTGTGAGTGAAGACATTTTTTTGATGAAACGTGGAAGTTTGATATTTAGGTATCGACGATGAGCCTGTAACTGGGTCGATGACTGGGTAATCGTGTAGAATTTTTGTATTGATATTCATATGGGTTTCCTCCAAACCTACTTCATGTATCTCAAAAATAACACATTCATTTCCGTTATGTCAACGCTTTCTTGATAAAAAATTATCAATGAAATTAATTGCTTGCGTTAGATTTTAAATAACATTAGTTTTTATAATTTTATTTTAAATAAAAGAATTTTTGCGGTTTTTAAAAACTCTGAAAGTGGTTGACTGCCTTAAAAATATATGATAATTTTTTAGTGTAATTGTATTCTATGATAAAAAATTATTAAAGGAGGAAAAGAATGAGTAGCAACAAATTACCGTATGAAAAATATCGCGTGGCGGGAGACTTGATCTTTGTTTCTGGACAGTTACCAATCGATCCAACCACTGGTGAAATCGTTTCTGAAGAGATTAAAGCACAAGCGAACCAAATCATGATCAATATATCACAAGTGTTGGAGGAGCTAGACTTGACCATGAATCAAGTGGTTAAAACGACTTGTTTTCTAACTGATATGAATCATTTTGAAGCATTTAATCAAGTGTACGCAGAACACTTTGGTGAACGTTTCCCAGCACGATCAGCTTTTCAAGTCGTTGCCTTACCAAAAGATGCTTTAATAGAAATCGAATGGGTTTTATCTAAAGCATAAGAAAAGAGGAAGAAAGAATGAAAATAATAATCATTGGTGGAATTGCTGCAGGAATGAGCGCAGCGGCCAAAGCAAAGAGAGTCAATCCAGATGCAGAAATCATCGTGATTGAACAAGAGGATTATATCTCTTTCGGCGCTTGTGGGCTTCCTTATTATTTAGGCGAAGAATTTAATGATGAACAAGAGATGTTTGCTCGAACGCCTGAACAAATCGAACGTTTAGGAATTAAATTATTGTTGCGCCATCGAGTAGAATCAATCGAATTTGCCACTAAAACGTTAGCTGTAAAAAATTTAAGTACAAATGAAGTGAGTCATGAAACTTATGATCGTCTGATGCTGGCTGTCGGTGCAAAGCCGTTTGTTCCTAACATTGCTGGTATTGATTCTAGTGATGTATATACGATTACAAAACTTAATGAAGTCAAACGACTACAGCAAGAATTATCAAATTATCAAAATATTGTCATCCTGGGTGGTGGATTTATTGGCATTGAAGTAGCTGATCAGTTAACGAAAGCAGGAAAAAATATTCATTTGATCGAGATGGCTCCTCACTTGATGAATCGTTCATTTGATCCGGAATTTTCTACTAAAATTAAAGAAGCTATTGAAGAAGAAAATGTAAGGGTTTCCTTGGAGGAGTCTGTTCTAGAGATCGAAAAAAATCATGAACAAGTGGTAGCTGTCAAAACGAATAGAGGAAGTTATCAGGCGGATGCGGTGATCGTTGCTGCTGGATTTGTTCCTAATACCAGCTTTTTGAATGATCAATTGGAATTGTTAGGAAATGGTGCAATTAAAATCGATACATACGGGAGAACGTCTCAAAAAGATGTATTTGCGGCAGGTGACTGTGCTTCGATTCCCCATCGAATCTTAGGGGATATTTACCTTCCTTTAGCGACTACAGCGAATAAAATGGGACGGATCGTTGGGGTCAATCTTAGCGGTGTACAGATGCAGGAATATTCAGGGACATTAGGCAGTAGTGCGATCAAAGTAGGAGAGTACGAGGCAGCAGCGACTGGTATCACTGAAAAAATGGCAAGAGAAAAAGGATTAGATATCAAAACGACTTGTATTGAGACAATGAATCACTCGAATTATTATGGAACTCAAGAAAAAATCATGATCAAACTGGTTTATGACCGACAAACAAAAGTGTTGTATGGTGCCCAACTATTCGGGAAAAATGAAACAGTTCTTCGTGCGACTGGCTTAGCTGTTGCGATACACGCTCAAATGACGACTGAAGAATTAGGATTTGTTGATTTTGCTTATGCACCACCTTTTTCTTCTACGTGGGAAGCACTAAATGTTGTAGCAAATACTGCAAAATAAAGGGGATGAATAAATTGATCGATGCACCTTTTTTTACTCAATTTCTGAAAGTAAGTAATTATTATACTGCGGGAGGAATCGCTTTGCTGATTCTCTCCCTTGGGGTAATGAAGTACCTCAAAGACAAACGGATTAATTTCTCAAAACGAATGATTTATGCTCTTATTCTTGGTTTGCTTTTAGGGGTTGTCATTGATTTGATTGGTTCCGATAGCGAAATTTATACCGAATTTGCTCGAACGGAAATCAATGCCTGGTATGCCCTAGTTGGTTCAGGATTCTTGAAGATGATCCAGTTGCTAGCTATTCCTGTCGTGTTCTTATCGATTATCAAAGTAGTGATTGATGTCAAAGGAGAACGGTTAAAATATTTGACGGGAAAAACTTTTGCAACATTACTAGGGACTACAGCTATCTCTGCGGCATTGGGGATTGCGGTTGTCAAACTCTATCGGCTTAACGGTGCAGAGTTTGCTGGAGACTTGGCAGCAGACAAAGCAGAAAGTATTAGTAATATTGCTTCGCAAAGTTTCCCAGAATTTTTCTTGAAACTGATACCTAACAATATAGTTAGTGTGATGGGGGATAATGGGAGTATTGTATCGGTTGTGATCATAGCGGCTATGTTTGCTGGAGCTATTCGCTTCTTACAAGTCAAAAAACCGGATCAAGTGGCACCTTTTGTTACGTTGTTGGACTCATTAAAAGTAACCGTCATTTCCGTTTTAACTAACGTGATCAAGTTGATGCCGTATGGGGTTGTTGCTTTAGTAAGTAATACAATTATTTCTAGAGGGATTCAAGCAATTATGGGAATGATCGGATTTATTGCAGCTCTATATACTGGTGTTCTTTTGATGTTGATCGTTTATGTCATTTTATTACTATTCATGGGTGTGAATCCAATTGTTTTTTACAAAAAAGCATTTACGACACTATTGTTTGCTTTTTCTTCCCGTTCAAGTGTAGGAACTTTACCTTATACTTTGAAAAATCTGGAAGAAGATCTAGGTGTGTCTCAAGAAACGGCAAATTTTGTTGCTACTTTAGGAACTTCGATTGGTATGAATGGATGTGCTGGTGTATTCCCTGCTATGCTTGGTGTTTTAATGGGATCAGCTGTTGGCGCAGAAATGGATCTATCCTTTTATTTCTTGGTGGTCGTTGTCGTTACGGTAGGATCCATCGGAATTGCTGGTGTACCTGGTACGGCGACCGTTGCTGCGACAGTTACTCTTAATGGCTTAGGGTTTGGACACACGATCGCAAGTATTGGAGCGATATTTGGTATCGATCCGATTGTTGATATGGGACGTACCATGTTGAACGTCGCAGGCTCAATGGTTTCTGCGATTATGGTAGATAAGTGGGAAGGAACATTTGATAAACAAGCGTTTTTGGCACCATTGAATAAAAAAAATGAAGAAGAGTAATAGACAATGGGAAAAGTTATGTGTTCAATTAGTGATCAAATGATATCTGGGTAATGAGTTGATACCAACTCGCTGATTAGATCGTTTTTACTATAGCTTTCGCCTGTTTCAAAAGTGAAACAACCAAGAAATAAGACGGCACGCCTTAGTGAAGAGGAGTGCCGTCTTTAGTTTCAAAGCCCATCATGTCTGAGAAGCTGTTAAAAAAATGCTTGCTTATTGTCATTGGAGGTAACCGATGCTTTCGCAATCTCTTTACTTTTCTCCTTCAGCAATCTTCAGGTAACGATAAACGCTGGGATCTGATATGTTGAGAATCTTAGCCACTTGTGAAACGGCGCCTTTGATTTGGAAGATTCCTTTTTCATTTAATTGGCGAATGATTTTAATTTTCAACTCTTTATTTAAAGGAGTCTGTTTGTCCAAGAGATCGGAGGGGACGATAGAGTAGATAATCCCTTCAATGGTTTCTTCCAAGATCTCAACGGATTCGGGGAGGTGATTTGTATCAAACACTGCAAGTGGTTGTTTTTCTGTTGATAAGCCAGCTAATGCGAGTATCTCCTTTGAGAGTGACTGATATTTGCTGATATCTTGATTAATGCAAAGTAATCCGACTATCTTCTGCTGATCATTGCGTATAAAAAAAGTGGCACCTCTTAATTTTTTCCCGTTGATTGTTTGTGCATCATAGTTGACTAAATAATCTTGTTTAAGATATTTCTTTGAGCGCACCATTTCTAAAGCGAAACCAGTAACAGGAGAATGGATATCTCGTCCACTTATATGATTGTTTTCAATGGCAGCGATATGAAAATGACCTTCTTCCAGATGATGAAGAACCACTTCATAGTTTTCCCCTAAAGCTTGTCCGAGGAATTTGACCAGGGATATATATAGCGTTAATTGAGTGTTATTCATTTTCTCACCTTGATAATTTTTTGTTACTTTATAATACCATCTTTGTTTGCTGTTTACATTATAAAATAATCGTTATTTCATTTTATTTTTTATTGACAAATTTTTTGGGTGAAGTTATATTGTTTGTATAAATCGTAATCATTACTATTTGAGTTCGTGAACGGTTTATTTGATAAAAATAGACTTGAAAAAGGGAGAAAGCAATGGAAAAACAAGACTTAGCGAGTGCTTATCGTCGGCTAAAGAGCCCCAATATCAAAACGAAAAAAAGAGCGTTAAAAATCATTCATCAATACAAACGTAATAAAAATAAGTAAAAACTATCATTTGCTAAAAAACGTGTTTGTTTTGATTAGTGATCCTATCAGTAGATTCTTGTCTTAAAAATTTGAACTGGTATAATAGTTTTTAAACAAAAAAAGGTGTGTACTATATGATCCGTTATTCTATAGCAGCTAAAGAAGATTTACCTCGCATCGTGGAGATTTACAATCAATCGATTTTAACGAAACAATCAACTGCCGATGTAACGCCCGTAACTATCGAGGATAAATTGGCATGGTTTGAAGCCCATGATCCTAAGAAACGCCCACTATGGATCATGCAAGAAGCAGGAGTAATCATTGGCTGGATCAGTTTGAGTGATTTTTATGGACGACCAGCATATGATCAAACGGTAGAAATCAGTATTTATATTGATGAGACCTATCAACATAGAGGTATTGGGCAGTATGCTATGGACTTTGTAGAAAAACAGCTCCCTGGCTTAGGTATTGAGACCGTGCTAGCCTTTATCTTCGATAGTAATCAAGCGAGTCAACGTTTATTTGAAAAAAATGGTTATTGTTTATGGGGGCTACTGCCTGAAGTTGCGCAAATCGATGAGAGATTGCTTGGGTTAGCTATTTGGGGAAAATCGTATCGCTAATCAAATAAGCTGTAGTTTCATGAATTTTTCTGAAACTACAGCTTATTTTTCATATTACTACACAAATGAAAAAATTTGTGTTACACTCTTTTTGTGAAACAGTTTGTAAAACTGTACTAATGAAAAAGCGTTTTTCGAGAGAGTGTTTAATGAAAAGGGAGTAATATTGTAATGGATGATGAAATGAAACAAGGTTCTAGAGCTGTAGTAGAAAGTTTAGCAAATCACCAAGTCGAATATGTTTTTGGGATTCCAGGAGCAAAAATCGATGGGGTGTTTAATGAGTTAGAAGATCAAGGACCAGAATTAATCGTTACGAGACATGAACAAAATGCCGCTTTTATGGCTCAAGCAATTGGACGGATCACAGGCGAGCCAGGTGTCGTCATTGCTACTAGTGGTCCTGGAGCTAGTAATTTAGCAACTGGGCTAGTGACCGCTACGGCTGAAGGTGATCCGGTTCTTGCAATTGCAGGACAAGTCAAACGAAGCGATCTACTTAAATTAACTCATCAAAGCATGGACAATGCTGCTTTATTTCAGCCAATCACTAAATATAGTGCAGAAATTCAAGATCCAGAAACAATTTCAGAAGTGATTGCCAATGCTTATCGAATGGCTAAAAGTTCGAAAAAAGGAGCAAGCTTTATTAGTATCCCACAAGATGTGGTAGATGCGACTGTAAAAAATGAAGTCATCAAACCTCTAAAAGATCCACAATTAGGTTCTGCTTCCGCTGGCGATATCGATTATTTAGCGGAACGTATTCAAGAAGCGAAATTACCTGTTTTATTAATTGGGATGCGAGGTTCAAGTAAAAAAGAAACAGCAGCGATCCGTAGATTAGTAGCAAAAACAGGCTTGCCGGTGGTAGAAACTTTCCAAGCCGCTGGTGTGATCTCTAGAAAATTAGAAAACTATTTCTTTGGCAGAGTCGGTTTGTTTAGAAATCAACCAGGAGATATGTTATTGAAACGAAGTGATCTAGTGATTGCGATTGGTTATGATCCAATCGAATATGAAGCAAGAAACTGGAATGCTGAAAAAGATGCTCGAGTAATCGTTATTGATGAAACACCAGCTGAGATTGATTCTTACATGCAGCCAGAAAGAGAATTAATCGGGGATATCTCTGAAACATTGGATCTGTTGACGGATTCTTTAACACCGCATCAAGTGTCACGTGATGCGAAAGAATACTTAGCCTTTTTGCAAAATAAATTAACTGAGCGTGATATTGTGCCAACGAAAGACCGCGAAGGAATTTTACATCCTCTAGAAGTCATTAATACACTCCAAAATAAAGTGACAGATGAGATGACTGTTACTGTAGATGTAGGTAGTCACTACATTTGGATGGCACGTCATTTTAGAAGTTATGAAGCAAGACAACTATTATTTAGCAATGGGATGCAGACACTAGGCGTTGCTTTACCATGGGCAATCTCTGCTGCATTAGTACGTCCTAAGACACAAATCATTTCGGTATCTGGTGATGGTGGTTTCTTATTTTCTGCTCAAGATCTAGAAACAGCTGTTCGTAAAAATTTGAAGATCATTCATTTGATTTGGAACGATGGTCGTTACAATATGGTAGAATTTCAAGAAATCATGAAATATCAACGAGCTTCCGGTGTGGATTTTGGCCCGGTTGATTTTGTAAAATATGCGGAAGCTTTTGGTGCTAAGGGGCTTCGTGTGACCTCTGTCGCTGAGTTGGAACAAGCAATAGAAGAAGGATTTAAAACGCAAGGTCCAGTTATCATCGATATTCCAATCGACTACCGTGACAATGAAAAACTTGGTGAAACGATTTTACCAGATCAATTCTATTAAGGAGATGCTAAGATGAGTGAAAGAATACTTTTTCAACATGGAACACTAGGAGCATTGATGGCAGGACTAATGGATGGTACTGAGACGATTGAACAGATACTCAAACACGGGACTTTAGGTTTGGGAACGCTACATGGGTTAGATGGGGAAGTCATCTTCTTGGATGGCGAAGCTTATCAAGGGCGTTCAGATGGAGTAGTTGTTAAGCTGACAGGAAAAGAAACCACTCCTTATGCAGCAATCACCCCATTCATTACAGATGAACGTTTTGAAGTCGAAAATCAAACAAAAGGCGAAGAATTAAAACAATCAATTTTAGCCAGTCAAGCAGGAAACAACTTATTTTTAGCGATAAAAATTACTGGGCTGTTTAAAACAGTCCACACACGTATTATGCCAAAACAAGAAAAGCCTTACCGAAGATTAGCAAAAATATCAGAGTCTCAACCTGAATTTCATGAAACAAATAGTCAAGGAACGTTAGTTGGATTTTATACGCCAGAACTGTTTCAAGGAGTAGCAGCTGCTGGATTTCATTTGCACTATATCGATGAAGCTAAACAATTCGGAGGGCATGTCATTGATTTTGAGCTGACAAAAGGCACTGTCGAAATCAGTAAAATCGAAACACTTGTTCAACATTTTCCCAGCGATGATCCAACGTTTATTGGAACGACAATAGATTATGCAAACTTGGAACAAGAGATCCAGCAAGCAGAATAATTTTCTAATGAGTCCGTGCTAAAAATTAATAATGAAAGTATTTTATATTTGAAGGATGTTCTTTTCCCGTCTTTCTGTCTAGTAAGGTCAGTTTTTTCTCAATGACTAGTCAGCAAATCATTTCTAAGCTATAATTTTTTCATAGAAGGAGTGGTTGAGATGTTGTGGACAGAAAAGCAAAAAGAAGATGCCTATCAAATTTTATTATTACAGCAAAAAGGATTATTAGAGGCAGAAGATCATTGGCTAGCAAATTTAGCGAATTCTTCTGCTTTGTTGAACGAGACATTACCAGAAACAGTTTTTGCAGGTTATTACCTATATAATGGCGAAGAATTGATTTTGGGTCCATTTCAAGGTCGTGTTTCTTGTACTAGGATCACAATAGGAAAAGGGGTTTGTGGTGAGTCAGCACAAACAAAAACTACATTGATCGTTGATGACGTTAAGAAACATGAAAACTATATTTCTTGTGATTCTGCAGCTCAATCTGAAATCGTTGTGCCCATGATCAAAGAAGGGCATCTGATTGGCGTTCTAGATATTGATTGTGGTGTAACAGGCGGATACGATCATATTGATCAAGAATATCTTGAGAAATACGTAGAAATGCTTATTGATATCGTGCCTTTAGATGTTATTTCTTAAAAAAATTCAATAACTTTAATAAGTGAAATCAAAAGAACGCTCGAAAAAGTCGTTCTTTTGATTTTTTTCTAAAATTATAATGGTTTTTGGTTTTCACAATCTAATTTTAATGCTATTATCATTTTATAAAATGTTAGAACGATTAAAGGTGGATGAGATATGAATAACGAAGAAATCATTTTGGGACAAAAATATGCGTGTAAGCCAATCGGTTTAAAGCATGTAGTAGTAGGTGAAGTCATTAATAAATTAGAAAATTGTATCGTGTTATGTGTGGAAAAATACCAAGAAAGTGATCATGAAGAAATATTAGAAAAATGTGGGAAAGTGGTTGCAAAATATGCGGATGTATATGATTTAACTACTATAGAAGCCATTTTTGAAACTTCTTCAAAAATTTATGAACCAGCGCTTGTCTCATAAATAAAAAATAGTTTAAAAGAGAGGCTCTTTGTCGAATGATGTTGGTAAAGAGAAATCTTAGAATAATTTGGGCAGAAAGAAGAAAAACTTCTTTCTGTTCTTTTTATTTGGTTAAAATGGTTTTACCGTGTCGAATCATGATCCGACGTTTGAAATGATAAAAATTTCGAAACCCATAAGCATTGCATTTTAATACTTTAATATGGTTGTTTAAACATTCTAGTGGTCCGTTTGAATAACTGTAGCGGAGGGCATTTCGGATCTGTGGCAGAAACTTTTTAAATGTTCGCAAAGTTGTCGCATAAGTTTCAGGTAGCTGGCTGACTTCTCTGGATAAACAGTCCTCAAATAGTAAATGATCTCTTTTCTTTACTGCATAAAGAACATCTAGATATAACTGATAGCCTTATCGCAAGTTGGGACAAGTGGCTAACAATCGGTCGACAATCTCACTTTCAGTTAAGTAATCTTTGAAACTGGCACGCCAAACTCGTTTTTCATCGTTCAACTTTGCTTCTTCTTTTTGACTGAGCATTTGGGAAAAGCTTTTTAACCAATGAAACATAAGGCGCATACCTATCAATAACAATGAATTCAACAGCTTTTCGAGTCGCTAAGGACAATCGAGAAAACAGCTTTCTAAATAAGGCAATCGTCGGTTTGAGACAATGTGGACACTCTTCGGGCGTGTATTGAAGAGTACCTTTGTAAATCAAGCAAATTTGCCCTTTATATCTTTCTTTGGTTAAACAATTTTCCTCGAAATAGATAGTTAGGTCTAGAATATTTAGGGTATCTTTGATAAGCTGAGTATAAGACATCTTGAATCCTCCTATGAATTGGTTAGCCAAATTAATTCTAAAGGATTTCAGGGTGTCTTTTCTATGTTTTTACATCATAAACATAAAAAAGATGTTGGTGAATTTCACCAACATCAAAAAGTATAGAGCCAAAAGAGAAAGAGGAATAGCTTTCTCTTTTTTTTTGTTATTCAAACTTTTATGCTTTACAAGTCTCACTAAAACATTTATATTATTGATAAGTCAATAATTGACAAGTCAACGGAAGGAGGATGGAGATGGATTTAAGAAAACTCAGTCAGTTACTCTATAAAATCAAAATTATCAGTCAAGAAGGATCAGCTTTGTTCGAGAAAGAAACTGGATTCAGTTTGACGAGATATGAAATGCTGATGTTTTTATGGGAAAAAGGCAAATGTTTACAAAATCAAATTCAAACAGATCTGAAAATAGACAATGCAGCTATCTCTAGACATTTGAAGATATTGGAAGAAAAAGGCTATGTTTCACGAAAACGCAATCCAGCGAATAATCGTGAAGTATTTGTTCTACTGACGGATACAGCCAAACGAGAACTGGCTAAGTGTGAAAATAATCATCAACAGTCCGCTGACTCTTTGTGCATTTCGTTGACCGATGAAGAAATCACCGAACTAACAAAATTATTGAATAAACTTTATTAACTACATTAGGAGAAAGAAGAGAGAAAAATGAGCAAAGAATTAGTAAACAATGATTTTTCAAGTGTTGTATTTGGAAGAAAATCCGTTCGTGTATATGATGAAACGGTTAAGATTTCTCATGAAGAAATGTTAGAAATGATACAAGAAACAACAACAGCACCATCTTCAGTTAATATGCAACCATGGCGTTTTGTGGTGGCAGAAAGTGAAAAAGCAAAAGCAAAATTGAAACCATTGATCCGTTTTAATACGAGACAAAATGATACTTCATCAGCTATGGTCATGATCTTTGGAGATATGAACTGCTACGAATATGGGGAAGAAATCTATGACCAAGCAGTAGCAGAAGGTAAGATGCCGGCAGAAGTCCGAGACCAACAACTTGCTGCGATCCTTCCTTATTACCAAAACTTTACACGTGAACAAATGAATGACGTTGTGAAAATTGATGCTAGTTTAGCTGCAATGCAATTCATGCTAGTTGCTCGTAGTCACGGCTATGAAACAAATCCAATCGGGGGATTCGAAGCAGACCAATTGGCTGAAGCTTTTGATCTCGACAAAGAACGTTATGTTCCAGTGATGATCTTATCTGTTGGGAAAGCAGTAGAAGAAGGATATGAATCTGTTCGATTGGCTCCAGAAAAAATTACAACTTTTAAATAAAGCGAGTGTGGAAAAATGATCGTTATCAATGCAAAATTTTCAATCAAACCAGAAAAAAGAAATGAATTTCTTGCGGAAGTAAATGAACTTGTTGCAAGTACAAGAAAAGAAGACGGGTGCTTAAGCTATCAATTGTACGAATCAATCGATATTGAAAATGAATTTGTCATGGTTGAAAATTGGCGTGATCAAGCAGCAATTGAAGGACACAATCAAAGTCCGTTACTTCAACAATTATTTAAAAATATGAGTCAGTATAGTAGTAAGAAGACAGAAATAAATGTTTCTCAAACAGTAAACTAATTTTTTGATTAAAGAAGTTATGTGTTAAATCTATTTTATAAAATGTAACTAAATAATTTCCAGTTCGTCATGGTAAAATGATTAATCATTTACCGTGACGGGCTTTTTTTGTTAATCAATCATTTTTACTAAATAAACAGAATCGGATTTTAAATAACGTTTGTGAATTTTTTTAAGAATGTGAAAATCATAATTTTAATTCCTTAACTAGATATTTTTTTATTTTAACACACAGAAAACCTTGGTTTAATAATAAAATAATCTTGCGAATCTTATATGTTACAGGTAACATTAATATGTAGGTTAAACTACTATTGTTTATTTTAAATAACGTTTTTTAAGGAGGCGGATAATCGGATTCAAGTACATAAATAAAAGTAACCAACCTTAGAATAAAGTAAGAAAAAGCTAGGTTAGCCAAATTTCAAATATAACTGGGGGAGCAGATAAATTAAATGACGAAAAGAAAGCAAAATAAAAAATAAAAAAAATAGAAAACAATTATGAACTCAGCATTGCTGATGACCACTGTAGTGGGGTTGCTAGCACCTAACGTATTGGCAGCATCCAACGCAGTAAGTGAAATCGAAATGATTGATGAGGTGCAACCACCACATGATTCAGGAACATTGGACCTATCCATGCCTGAACCGGAAATAGGATGGGTATCTGTCAATGGGGTAGATGTAGATACACAAAAAGTACTTTGGTTTTCAGAGGAAGTCGGTTTCGTCGGAAATGATGTAACCTTATTCGCTGAAATTGTAGAAGGGTATGAATTGATCTCGCCAGATAGAGTGACTATTTATATGGAAACGGCAGAGATGCATCACAATTTTTACTATAAGAAAATTGAAGATAGTCCTGAAGAAAGTTTCTCGTCAGTAACTGTGCAGTATTTACATAATGAAACTGGTCAACCGATTGCCGAACCTACGGTAATTAATGATTTAGAGATTGGAACAGAATACATAGGAAATGCACTGGTGATTGATGGCTACACGATCGTAGGGCCTGAAACTTATACAATCAATGTTTCCGAGGATCCAAATAGCAATATCATTACTTTCCGTTATGATGAAAATCCAGTGACTAAAGAAAAAGCAGCTGTAACTGTTAAGTATATTAATGAGAAGGGGGAATCGATTGCTGAAGATAAAATAATAAGTGACCTGGAAGTCGGCTCTACACATACAGAAGAAGCGTTACTTATCGAAGGATACGAATTGCTGAGTACCAAAGTCCAAACGATAGAAATACAAAGCGAAGGCAATATCATTACATTTATATATGAAACTAAGGAAACAACGCCGCCAGAAAATGAAAAAGCCAATTTGACTGTGAAATATATTGATGAGCATGGTCAATCGATTGCTAATGATAAAATAATCCAAGACTTAGAAGTCGGCTCTACATATACGGAAGAAGCGTTACTTATCGAAGGATACGAATTGCTGAGTGCCAAAGTCCAAACGATAGAAGTACAAAGTGATGGCAACACCATTACATTTATATATAAAGCCAAAGAAACATCACCGTCAGAAAATGAAAAAGCCGATCTGACTGTCCGATATATCGATGAGCAAGGTCAATCAATTGCGGAGAAAAAAGTAATAACTGATTTAGAGATTGGGAAGCTTCACAAAGAAGAAGCGTTACTAATCAAAGGATATGAACTAGTTAATCCGAAGTTAGCGATACAAGAAGTCATGATTGAAAAGGGAACAAACACGATCACGTTTATCTATAAGAAAATCAAAACAACAGTAGCGTTAGCAGGAAACGTTGCTTTCATTTATGGTACAGAAGGAAAACAAATGACGGCGGTTATTCCAGGAGGAACAACGATGTACGTTGTTTTGAACGGGGAAATCATCGGAAAAGCCAAACAAGAAAAGGTCAATTCTTCTCGTTTAGTAGATGTAAAAGTAGAAGAACCGACGACGATTTATTTATCTAAAGCTGTAGCAAATGGGGAAACAGTTCAATACTATACAGAAAATGAAGCCGGAGAAAAATCAGTCATCTCAGAAATTACACGCCAAGAAAAGACGGATCAAACAAATAAACCAACTGAGAATGACGACAACAAACAAGATCAAAGTAAAGTGGATACCACAACTGAAACGAATAAAAATAAAGAAAGTACCGAAAAGAAAGAATCAAATCAAACGTCAACTTCAAAAAATGGTAGCACCACAAAAAATAATTCTACAGGTACGACCAAAACCACCGTATCTGGAAAAGCTACTTTACCAAAAACAGGAGAGCAACAAAATCGCTTATTGCGCAGTTTAGGAATGGCACTTTTAGTAACGGTAATGGGGATCAGTTACATATTAAAGAGAAAAAATAGAATAAAACAAGATTAAAAATCATTCAATGAAAAATAACTAAAAAAACACAGACCTCAAGAAGTATCTAGATACTTTCGGGGGCCTGTGTTTTTGTTCTCGCTTCCTATTTACTGGCAGTGATAGCGGACAGGATACTCATTTTTTCGGGATCGGATAAAACCGTCAATTATTTATTGATCTATGTGAGTAAACTTTGTCATAATGACTGAGAAATAACCAAAATCTAACTAGTTCAAGGTTGCTTATTGTTCAAATTATGCGCTTTATATGTATCAGTCAGCAGGGAATGCTTAGATTCAATCGTTAGTATAGGAAAATGTTCAGAATCATTCAATTTTATAATGAGTCTAGATAATAAAATTTTATCTTTCATTACTTGGTATTTTTTTTGTAAGGGATAAGCACGAGATTTTTTGTCTCCGTAGTTTCTTCCTCGCTTAAAGGAGTGAGAATAATCGTTTCATTCTTCTTACTGACTTTGTAAGACATGATGTCACTTTTAGACCAAAGTTCCTTCCAAGTCATTATATCTCCTTTAATCGTATAACGAAACTCTTCTTTTATATGCTTACTGAATTGTTTGATAAATTTCTTCATATGTACACTATTGGATTCATCGTCTACAGAGTAATCGATACTTGAAAAATCTAAGTTAAAACTAGCTTTACGGTTAGAAAAGGTAAGGGTCATTTTGGGATCATCAGTAGAGTCCGTCCCTTCAATTACCCACGCATTTGCTTTTAGATCCTTAACTAAACGATTTGCTTGCTCGTCTTTTTTCCTTTGACACCCACATGCGCTAAGTAACAACAATGTGAATAAAACCAATAAACGAACGCTCTTTTTTTTTCACTTGCTTTCCTCCTTTCTATTTTCTTTGGTGTTCAAGAGAAGAAGACTTGCCCTCTAAGCAAATAAAGAGTTGCGAGTGCTTAAATTAGATAAATAATCTCCCGCTTTTTAGATAATTTATAAAAATTGAAAACGTGGGCTCCTTTCGTTCAGGATCAAATTATTCTTCTCTTATCAGAAATAACGCAACCATTCAAAGATGAAACATGTTTCTCGTTGTGAATATCTCTAAGTTAAGTTTAAAGCTTATCTGATTTCATGACAAT
Organism: Enterococcus hirae ATCC 9790; assembly: GCF_000271405.2. Classification (NCBI taxonomy): domain Bacteria; kingdom Bacillati; phylum Bacillota; class Bacilli; order Lactobacillales; family Enterococcaceae; genus Enterococcus; species Enterococcus hirae. Next base: position 1,844,248 of record NC_018081.1, read on the forward strand.
CAGAAATTGAAGAAAGAGAATTGATCTTGCTCAGTGACCAATCCAAACCAAACTTGAGGAGATAATGTACAGCGTATTTCAATTTCTGAAAACAAAAAAATGATTCATTCAAAGAAATAATTATAAAAAAAGGAAAAAAATTGTATATTTTTGGTTAAACTATTGGAAAATAAAAAGGTATTAAATGATGTAGTGAGCGCTGAAATGACGTAAACAAGTTTCAAAATATCTTTTAGTTAGAAAGTCGAGGTCTATCGTTGAGGAGTTGGTTTTACACATCGTTGATTTTCTTTGGTAGTAGGCCAGTTCCTATCTTTTATAATCAATTATTAAATGAGGAGGGGTATGTATGTTTCTAATATTTATGTTTATCTTTTTTATTTCAGCATTTTTACTCTTGATGTATGGCGCAATTAAAAGGCGAAAAGTTACTGTTCCATTTTTTCTGCTACTTTTTTTGGGAACTTGTTGTTTCTTCAATGTGGCTAAAGATGTACTAGACGAACTGGATTTGGGAAGCAAAACGTCTTTCAATCAATTAGATGATGATATTTTTGAAATTGACGATTGATGAGATAATCATAAAATGTAGTGAAATTTTTAGCATTACCAACGATATACTAATAGTAGCTATTCCTCTGAATCAAAGCGGTAGTGTGAAAAAGCGCAGATGATTTGGCTGAAGTATTAGACAGATATTATTTTTTAGAAAGGATGAAATAAAATAACAATCCAAAGAAATAATCAAGCGATTATATTTAGTATTTCAGCAGGAACAGGTTGTTATCGCCACCTTTGTGTATCAATTAATGAGACACTTGAGGATTTTGCTGAGCTTATTTTAAGTGCGTTTGATTTTGTAAACGATCATGCACATGCCTTCTTTATGGACAATTATGCGTGGAGTTCTAATAATTGCTATTATATGAATGAAATGGATGAAGATAACGAATATCTCCATACTTGTGATTATAGACTCTATCAATTTGGACTAAAAAAAGGGGATGCTTTCAAGTTTGTATTTGATTTTGGGGATGACTGGAGATTTCAGTGTAAAGTGCTACGTGTAATTGATGATGACAGCGAGTATGAGACCGTCATAAAAAGTGTAGGTGAATCACCAGAGCAATATTTCAATTACTTTGATTAATCCAGTATTTTATTACAATCTTTATACGACTAGCAGTAACGTAATCTTTTTCTGTGCTATGGAAAAAAATAGGACTAGATTTTCCAAGTAATTGAATAAAAAATTGTTGTGTATATGTTTTGATAGCGGTGAATCTTACTAACATCAAAAGTATAGAGTCAACTTTTATCAACAGTTCGAATTCTGGTCAACTTTCTAGAACAATAAAAAAACTTGCTAAATCATTAATCGATTAAGTAAGTTTTTTTATTGAGAGGGTACAAGAGATAGTGCATTGACATTCGCAGCATGTCGTTTATTACTTTATCAAACGACTAGTAAAATTTTTGTAGCAGATATAGTTTTTACTATATCCATTTAAGGAATTGTGTTATTTAAAACGATGAAGGATTGTATGCAATGAAAATATATTGGATGTTGTATTTTCAAATTCTAAACAAAGCATTTTGTAGTTCTGTTCATCGGACTGATGATTTGTAATGAGTCAGAACAATGTACAGGAGAAGCATCAAGGTATTATCGACAAATCAATAAATGTTATGAGCGACGTAGAGACAATCAAATGCACTGTAGTAAAAATGAGAAGAGAGTCGGGGAAACAGAACATTTAGCTGTTGAAAGTCATTTGAAGGATAGCGCTACTTGATTTGAGCAGTAGGATAAATGATTGGTTAGGATATTAATTCTGTATCTCTTAATTTGGCACAACCACTATTAAATCTGTGTTATACTAAGTTATATTTTGAGATAAAGAGGAGTTAATTGGGTGGTATGATTAAAAAAATTAAGAGCAACAGACATTTATTTATTGTTTTATTTTGTATTTTTGGTTTTATGCTTCTTTTAAATAGTATGTCTCCTTTGGTACACGACGATTATTACTATTTTGTAAAGACCTCAAGCATAAAAACAATTTTGTTTGATGAGTATCAACAATATATGACTTGGACTGGGAGATCGGTAGTCCATATTATTTTTCGTTTTTTTACTAAACTTCCAAAAATATATTTTAATGTGTATAATTCTTGCATATTTTCCCTATTGGTTTATCAAATTATTATGTTTTCTTCCATAGTAAAAGAGCGAACTACTAAGAATGTTTATCTAAAAGCGTTTATCATCTTTGCATTAATGTGGACATTTACCCCAGCTTTCAATAATGTTTACTTATGGTTGGCTGGTTCTGTAAATTATCTCACTGCAATGGTGATTATGTTATCTTTTATTCTGGTTTATCATCGATATATAGCAGAATCTGAAGAACAAAATAATAGTCTTTTTAAAACAATAGGCATGCTTCTTTTAGGTATAGTAGCTGGTTGGTGTAACGAAAATACCTCCGGAGGAACGTTGTTCATTGTTATAGCATATACTGTTCTTTCCTATTTTTATAAGAAGAAAAAAATTGAAAAATGGATGATCGCAGGTATTGTTGGAAATATTGTAGGTTTTCTTTTTATGGTTATGGCACCTGGGAACGATATCAGAGCGACTTATTTTCATAGAAGTACGCTTTCAACTGCTTGGAAAATTCTTGATGCAATCCCTGCAATCAGTCATGCGTTACAGGATAATGCCATGTTCCCTCTAACGATAGGATTAGCTTTGCTTGTTTTATCATACTTAAATAGTAGTTTTACACTTAGTAATATTCTAAGTTCGTTATTTTTCGTGGGAGGTATATTGACAATAGGAGTGCTTGCAATTTCTCCAACTGCATTATCTTGGTCTAGATCTTATTTTGGAGGAGTTATTTTTCTTTTCATATCTATAGTAATTAGTCTTTTTGAGTTATTAACAAATTTTGATAGAAGCAATAAAGTTGTTTTTTCTATGATTTTCAGTTATTTACTAGTTAGTTTTTTATTATTGTTTTTCAATGGAACTGCAGACATCTATAAAAATTATGTAAGTTATAGTCGCCAAACTGAATCCATTAAAAAGCAAATGAAGGGTGGTGAAATGGATATAGTTGTTCCACCATTAAATTATAAGACACAAACAATTTATCCAGTTCACAATGATGGTGATATTACTATGGATAAGAATAACGAGAGAAATAGAAGCGTTGCTGCATATTGGGGAGTAAACAGTATTCGACTAGAAGAAAAAACAGAATAGTAGATTTAAGTATTTTTCTTTTCATATATGAATGTTCGGACACGATTTAGGTCGTGTCTTTTTGTTTCCATATAATTTTAGTATGAATCAAAAAATAGTTGAGTGGGGTCCAATGAAAAATCAGCGTGAGAGATGAATCTTTCGGACTTGAAAATGAGCTTGAATAAATTTCATTTAACGAAAACTACCGAAAATAAAAAATGCCTAAATCCTTTTAAAATAAGGATTTAGGCATTTAGTGAAATCTACCGAAATCTCACAATGGAGACGGCGGGAGTTGCTTAAATACTATTATATCAATGCTCAAATTTAATTGAATGCCATTTTGAATGCCACATAGCTAGAAATCTATAAATTTATTGAACTTATCTGCTAATTGTTCTTTAGCAAGTTTTGATATATGAGCGTACGTGTTCATAGTAGTTTGAATATCCTCGTGACCTAAACGAAACTGTACTTCTTTAAGCGATGCTCCCATTTCGATCAACAAGCTTGCTTGAGTATGTCTGAAACCATGTACAGTAATTCTAGGAAGTTTTTTCTTTTGTTTTTTATCCATTTGATCTTGGATGTTTAAAAGCCATTTTCGTGATGTATCAAGGCTCATTATATCGTGTGGATTTTTTGCACTTGAATGTCCAAAAATGAGCCAGTCATCAGATGGAGGAAGGGCAACTTTTTTCCATTCAAGAAGCTTATCTAAAGTACCTTGATCGATTGAAATAATTCGGCTAGATCCAACTGTTTTAGTTGTGTCAATTTCTAGTCCATTTGCAGTTCTAGTAACGGCTTTATAGATATTGACTGTTTTATCCTTGAAATCTATATCTCTCCACTCAAGAGCGCCTGCTTCTTGTTTTCTCATACCAGTCATAGCTAGTAATCTAAAAAAAGCTTGGATCTTTAGGTTTGGCTGATTATATAGTTCATCAAGAAACAATTTCAATTGTTTTTTATCGTAGAATGGTTCTTCAACAGTTGCATTTTTCCTTCTTTTCGGTTTGCGTATGGCATCTGTAGGATTGGACTCTATTATACCAAATCGAACGGCGTATTTAAAAACTAGTCCTGTGTAATTCATCATTTTAGGAGCTGTATCGTATCTATTTGCCCATTTATCCATTAATTCTTGAATTTTGATAGGCGTGATTTCAGAAATATATATGTCGCCGAGTTCTTCTAATACATGATTTTTAAAAATTCTTTCTGTTTTTAATAATGTAGATCCTCGTACTGTTCTTTTGTATTCAGTCATCCATAAATCATATACGTCTTTATATGTTTTTGGCTTTTCTTTTTTTAATAAATTGTCCTCGTATTCACTTTGCAATCTTGCGAGTGCTAATTTTGCTTCACGTTGAGTTTTAAAATTTCGCCGAGTAGTTTTAACAGGCTTTCCTGTTTCGGGGTTAATTCCTAAATATGCTTGGAACTTCCAAGCTTTATCCCCGTTCTTTTTCTTGTATTCTTCAAACGTAGCCATTTGAATCAGCTCTCTTTCTCTGATACAATAGACACGTGAATAAGCCTATTGTATAGGTTTGTTTTTTCTTAGAACACGCTCGCTTTGGTCGGTGGGGCGTGTTTTTTTAAAATACAATATTTCCGTTTGAGTCAGAAGGTTTTAAAGCACCGATAATAGCTTCAATAAGTCCTAAAACAGATGGTATGAAAGTCCAAGAAAATACAAGATATAAAATTCCCATGAATGTTTTTCCACTATAAAACTTATGAGCACCCAGCCCACCAAGAAATAGCGCTAAAAGAACATATACTAATTTATTTACTACTCTTCCTGATTGAATTGTACTTACTTGCTGATTTTGTGTATTATCATTAACGATATTAATATGAATTTTATCTTCAGCAGAATTAGAATTATTCTTAACTCTTGTAATTATTAAATTGTCACCATCTTTGAAAACCTCGACTTCGTCGTGGACTTCTGGTCTCCAATCCAATTCTTCGTAAGGCACACGAATAATTTCTTTTTCATCTGTTGCAATTATAACTTCTGCCTGCTCCAACTTAACAATTTTAGCCATACACTTTTTCTCTCCATTCTGATATAATTATTTTATACAGTGAACCTCATAAACGAGTAACCCTAGCCGCAGCGCCAACTTCGACTGGGGTATTTTTTATAGGTTGTAAATAACTTGTACAGCTTTTCCATCTTGACCCATAACTTTTTTTGACATTTAAATTTTCCTCACTTCTTGTTATAATATATTTGTGATCTCAGAAATGAGGTATGAGTCCGTGTTGCAGCACGGGCTTTTTTCTTTATAACTTTTTTAGAGATTATAGGCAAAATAGTAGGGCATAAAAATATATTATTGAATTCCGTATTTAGAAAATCCTAATTGAACTTCACCGGAAGTCTTTTGCTGTGTTGTACGCAATGCTTCTTCTTCAGACATTCCATTCTGTACTTTCCATGCAACAGGCGACATCCCGTATTTGTTAACAAAATCAGTAAGTGATAAAGTGTCAGCGTCTTGCTGAGCGCTTGTTTGTTGGTCTTCTGGATTTTGTTGAGATGCTGCTTGTTGTTCTTTCTGATCTTGACTGATAATATTGCCAGCATCATCTGTAGTCAATCCATTTTCATAAAGGGCCACGCCGAAAGCTTCCCACTCTTTGTTGGACCAATTTGCACGATCAGCTGGAGTTGACTGTAAAGTGCGTTGTTTCATCTGTTCATATGTTTCTTCTTGAGGTGCGGTTTGGATTGTACTCTGACTGGAGCTTATAACTGTTGGGCTAGGTTCCGCCGTAACTTGGTTGGAGCTTGTAACTGTTGAACTAGAATCTGTTTTAGATGTAGATTTGCTAGTAGATGAACTGGTTTCAGTTGTTTCTTTTGTTTTACTTATTTTTGTTTCTTGGTTAGAAGTGGCATCTGTTGATTCAGCTTTTTTATTATTTGAACAAGCTGAAAGTAGCAGAGCAGTACTTAACAACAACATAACGCTAACTTTTTTCATTTTATACTCCTCTTTTCTTTGATACAATAAGTTGTAAAGAAGCCTACTATAGGTTTAACATCCCACGTCCACAAACTTTGGCGAGGGAGGGGGCGTGTTTTTGTATTTTAACGATTTATATTGAATGTTGATTCAGCACTTTCAGCAACTGTACTATAATCAGACGGATTATATAACACTCCGGTTTTTATCGTTACTTTTGTAATATCGTTAACTTTAGATGGATCTAAGTAAGCTAAACTATAAAATTCTTTACTTTCAGTTTTTTTGAAAAACGAGTTTGTTGTCATTGTATGCATAAGATCGTCTGAACTGAAATCAATTTGTTGGCCGTTATCAAGTATGGCGTGTGCAAGCCCATTATAACCATAATCTACTTCAGAATTGTTTTTAACTTTGAATGCAATTTGTAAACCATAAAAATTTCCTTCACTATCTTTGTGATTATTTGCATCGTAGTAACCAGCAGCGCTAGGGTCAGCATAATCGGAATACTTGAGTAGTTTGATATTAGATATATAAATGCCGATATCACCAAGAGGAATATCTGATTGTGGGCTTGCCGTTCCAATTAATTCAATTTTGCCACTTGTATCTCTTTTTTCTTTGGTCCATTGACCAACTTTGAGGAGGGGGCCATCAACCTCCTGTGAATTTTTAGAAGACTGTGTTGTACTTTCTGATAACGTAACTGAAGAGTCTTTTTCGTTTGTTTTGCCAGTATTATCTACAACATTGGATTGGCTACATCCGGTAAGAAAAAAAGCACCAAATACTAACCCTAAAATCACTTTTTTCATTCTTTATTCTCCGTTTCTATGATATTATTTTTATGTAGGATCTTAGAAACGAGATCTTAGTCCGTGTTGCAGCACGGGCTTTTTTTACTGTGCATAAGAGTATTTTTTCTTGAAATATGACTGGCAAACATTAAAACATTCTGTTCTTAACTTATTATTGATAGCATAGAATTCCATAAAATTTTCCAATTTGAACTGGGATTCATCAGTCAGTTCATTCTCAATAAAGATATTTAGTAAAATCATAATTGCAATTTTATCAGCTTCAGTTTCGAATTTTGAATGAAAAGTTGTAGAGTTATCGTACAGTACTGAATATTCAAAATGTGAAGCAATGAAATGACCTAGCTCGTGGGCTAAATGAAAAGCTTCAGAATTGTCTTCGTGTAGTTTTTCATTCAAAAATACTATTCTTGGTTTTGGATAATAAAAACCTGGTTCTTCCATTTCCATATAGATTAACTTTAAATTACACTCACTCAGCATTTCTTTCAACTTTAAATACATACAACCCATCACTCCAACTATTCATTTTCTTCTAAAGCTTTAGCAATTGCAATCGCTTTACGCATTGTCTCCTTAGATATTTCTTTTCCATCAAAAGAAAACACAGTATCGTCTTCTGATAAATCCACATGTTTAGGGGTTTTTCTTTCTTCTCTACCTAGAAGGTAGTCTACAGAGACATCGAAATAGTCAGCTACCTTTTGTAAATCTCTTGCTTTAGGTTCTGTTGTTTTCCATCGATAGAAAAGATTCTCGCTAAATCCTAATTCTAAAGCGACTTCTTTCATGCTTTTATCTCTTTGGTTAGCTAATGATTTTATCCTTTCAAACAGTGTCATAATAATGTTCTCCAATCCTAAACAAATAAAAGTATACAAAATGTAAATTATACTGTTGACATAAGTATAAGATTGTATTGTTATTTGTTTGTAAGTTAATTTGATAGAAAAAAGCAAACTAAAAACACACCTTATAGCATTAAGTTTGGCGACCGATTGCATAATAAAGGGTTTGTTGTAGGCTTATTTAACTATGTTTATATAGTATACGATTGTATACTGTTAGTCAATAGTTTTATACGTTTTTTCTATCATTTTAACTTACAAATATATATGTAAGGGAAGTGAATAGATGTCAAACCTAGATAATGGACGTGCTGCAATTAAAAATTTTATGCGAGAAAACGGAGTAACTATGGAAGATTTAGCTACTGCATATGGATATACGCGTGTTCGAATGCAGCAAATTATTGATGGCCATTGGAGTGGGCCGAAAGCTAATAAAACTATCTTAGAAATCATTCGCGATTATCGAATTCGGTAGGAGGGGAACAAATGACGCAAGAACTAATCAACAAAAGCGAGCTAGATTCATTACTTGTAGGATATGTGCCTAAACGCTATCTGACTCAAAAAGAAGCAGTTCATTATACAGGAACGTCAGCAGGAACAATTAACGAATGGATCAAACAAGGTCTAAAAGTAATCATCTTCGATGAAAACAGCCGTCCGAAATACGACATCAAAGATATCGATGAATTCATGTCGAAATATAAAGTCTAAGGAGGAAAAACATGGGCAAATTCAACAGAGCATTAGTATTCAGCGCACCACTAATCATCTACGCTTTAGGACTTTGGGGAAGCAGGCAAGCGTTGATAGGAACGATCGTTTACATGGTCTGGATTTTTATAGGTCTTGATGAAGCTGAGTACAAAACAAAAAAGCCAGCCGGGAGGGACTGACTAATGAAAAAAAGTTTAATGACTATAAACGAAAAACAATTGAAAGAAAATTTTAATGATCTCATCAAAGAATTTGTAAAAGAAACTGGAGAATTTCCTAATCAAATTCATCTAGTTGCGGAGGGACATAGCCAGTATCAAGCTGTGAAATTTGAGATGAAGAAACAAATCTATTGAATTTAGCAGTACCTCTACTTGTAAGAACATTTATTGTAATGTTTTTTTCGACTAAAGATTCATCGTATCTAAAAACCAACGTAGTAATTTTTGACTCATACGGTGGAATGGTAATAGGTAATGACAACGGAGGAAAGTTTGATAGATCAGTACCTTTTTTTAAAGATTTACCAGAATACGCACGTATACCATGTGGAAGTTCGTCATACATCGATTTTACCGTTACAGAATAATTATCACCAATCATTGTAAAAGCATTTAAAGGATCAGGAATTCCAGAAATCGAAAACTCAATAATTGTAACAGGTAAAGAACTGTTATTTGTTAACAATACAGAATCTATAATCCTGAATTTATTTTGATGGTAAACATCTGGTTTGGAATCACTTTCTCTATCTATCAACCATTCTTCGCATTCAGCGAAGAAATCCAATTTTAAATTAAATTTTTTGTTTTTTCTATCTGTATAGGAGATATAAAAAGCAAATGTTGAAAATACTAGAGACGTAATAGGCAAAATAAAATCTTTAATGGTTTTAACAATGTTATTCCAGTCAAATTGTTTAATAAAGTCAATAAGACTCAATTTATACCACCACCATTTTTTATCTACATTATATCAAAGAGGAGAGAAGAAATAATGCAAGAATTAGTAATTTTGAAAAATAAAGAAGCTGTTACTACGAGCTTACAAGTGGCAGAAAGTTTCAAAAAGAAACATAAGCATGTACTAGAAGCAATTGAATCAATAAAAAGATCGGTCGAAAATTCGGCCAATGTTGAAGATGGGTCCAATTTTGGACAGATGTTTGTGGAAGGGAACGAGCCAGACTCATACGGAAGAAGTCGGAGAGTTTATTTCATGAATAGAGACGGATTTTCCTTGCTAGCTATGGGATTCACTGGAAGTAAAGCAATAAATTTCAAACTAAAATTTATTGAAGCTTTCAACGAAATGGAAGATGTTATTCGGAAGAATACTGTTCCTCAAACAATTGAAGACATGATGATCTATCAATTAGAAGAAATGAAAGATGTTAAAAAAGATGTTTCCATGCTTAAAGATACTATGCGAATTAGCGGACAACAAGAGTTTGAAATTAAGCAAAAAGGAAATATGAAAGTTATGGAAGTTTTAGGAGGTAAAGAAAGCCGAGCTTATGAAGAAATCAGCAAAAAAGTATTCTCAAAATTTTGGTCTGAATTTAAACGTACCTTTTCAATCCCAAGATATGGCGAGTTACCTCGTAAGAGATTCGATGATGCTGTTTCATTTATTGAAATGTGGTTACCAGAAACTGCAATCCGTATGGAAATCGATCAACTGAACAGACAACAAAGACTTTTCGGTGATGAAAATGAATAGAGCTGAAGCGCTAAGAATAGGGACGGTAATTGCTAATCGCTGGTGGAGACACAATAAACCAAACATCCTAAGCCAACAACATATTGATAAGCAAAAAGCATGGCAACAAATAAAAAGCGACTCCGCCGGCAAGCATTGAGTCGCAAACAAAATACATCTAAGGAGATGTTACCACATGGAAAAAGAACTTTCTACTCTAGATCAATATTTAACTGATCCCGAATGGGGCAAGTCGAAAATTGAAGGAGTTAACAATCGGAAAATCAGAAGAAATCTTTTGACAGATGAAGAACTAGCATGTGATCAAGATGATTTGGGCAATTTTGTGAGCATTTGGGATCATGTTTACCTTATTCATCTATCAAAACATTCAAACAAACCTGAATACATTTATGTCATCGAAGATGGCTTGACTGATGCATTAGAAGAGTACGACAGAGATAACTTGATTGATATCTCTTATTACGGACCAGGTAAGAAATACATTGCTGAAATGGAGGCAGAATTTGATGAGTGAAGGAACGAAACGCAACGATAACAAATTATTCAATAGTCTGTACAAGATAACCGTCAATGATGTTGTCGAAAAAAGAAACAAACTAACTTATCTGTCCTGGGCATGGGCGTGGGCAGAAGTCAGCAAAATCTGCGAAGAAGTAGACTACGAAATCTATCGTGATCCAGAAACAAATCGTCCATACCTCTTTGATGAAAAAACAGGCTATATGGTTTTTACCAGTATCACAGTCAACGGAGTAAAGCGTGACATGTGGTTACCAGTCATGGATGGTGCAAACAAGGCAATGAAAGATGAGCCATATACCTACGAAGTCAATGATTATCAGTGGAATAACGAAACGAAGAAAAAAGAGATTGTTGGAAAAATCGAAAAGCGAGTTGAAGCAGCAACTATGTTCGATATCAATAAGACGATCATGCGCTGCCTAGTAAAGAATCTTGCTATGTTTGGACTTGGTTTATATATTTTTGCAGGTGAAGACATGCCAGAAGATGTCTCGATGCTTGAACCAGCTACTCAAAGAAGCAAAAAGCTATTCTTAGATGCTTTGCAATTGGTTGCTAACAAGTACGATAAATCAATTGACGAAGCAGTTGTCGCATTGACTGATGCAGCTTCTATAACTGCCGATGACAGTAAATGGACTAAACGTGATCTAGGCGTGCTAAAACGAGGCGTTAACTGGCTTGAAGATCAGTACAAAGAAGAAACAAAAGAGAAGTGATATGAGTGTTTAAACCACTAATAGATTCATACTCGGCGGTACTAAAGAAATTTAAAGGTAACGACATTGGTGCAACGATCAATGAAGAAGTAAATATCGAACGGCTGAAAACAATGTATGACGGTTACGATGGCGATCGAATCATTGAAATTCGTTTTATTGATCCACGTCGATTCACCGTACAGCAACGAAACTTTATCTATGCACTTATAGGCGATATTTTCATCGATACAGGCATGCCACCGGACTTCTGGAAGGAATTCTTCTACTTCCGTTTCGAAGGTGTCACAGGGCGCAAAATAAGCCTCAAAGACGAATCGAGCACAACCGTGAGTGATGCCAATATCTTAGCGAATATCATCCTAGATTTTATCTTTGAACATCATATTCCTTTCAAAGAAGGCTATGAGATTTTACCAGCGAATCAAGAGTATTACTTCTACAAATGCATCACAAAAAGAGTCTGCTGCATTTGTGGCAAAACAGGAGCTGACATCGATCACTTTGACAAAGCGCTAGGAAGACGAAAGCGCAAAGAAGTTGATCATTCAGAGTACACATTTGCAGCACTCTGCAGGATTCATCACACGGAGAAACACAATATAGGTGTGATCAATTTCAAAAATAAATATCAAATCAAAGGGATCAAGTTAAGTCATGAAACGATTAAAAAGTTAAGGATAGGAGGATAAATTTGGCTGAGATAAGTTGGATCAAACTTAAAACTACTATGTTTGACGATGAAAAAATACGATTAATCCAAGCTGTTCCTGAGTCGGATGCCATCATCGTTATATGGATTCGATTACTAGTTTTAGCAGGAAAGACTAACGACGATGGTCTGATATATATCCAGAGGAACATGCCTTATACCGAAGAAATGCTTGCTACATTGTTTGGCAAAAACGTAAATACGGTTCGCTTAGCGCTAACTACATTGGCAAATTTCAACATGATTGATCTAAGCAGTGATGGACTAATTGCCATCAGTAATTGGGAAAAACATCAAAATATCGAGGGTATGGATAAAGTAAGGCTAAAAAATGCTGAAAGAAACCGTAAATACAGGGAAAGAAAGAGACAGGAACGTCTCAAATTGGAAAATGACGTTAGCGTGACGTCACGTGAGGGTACAGATAAAGATATAGAAGAAGATAAAGATATAGATAAAGAAGAAAAGAAAGGTAAGTATTCTGACGAACACTTACGCCTTGCTAAAAAAATGCAAAGGAATTTAACTGAAGATTTTCCAAAAGAAATGAACAAAGTAGATATCGAAAAATGGGCAGACACAATCAGGTTGATGGAAGAAAGAGATAAAGCGTCTATAGAAGCGATTGAGTATGTGATCAATTGGCTACCTACAAATGAATTTTGGTTTGGAAATATTAGAAGTGCTAAGAAATTGAGAGAAAAATTTGAGAAGCTCAAATTCGAAATCAAAGCAGACAAGAAGAATCATAAAAAGCAAAGTCAAAAACTACAGTACAGCAATCCTAGTGAATATGACGACTTGCCAATTTAAAAAGGAGATGCATCACATGGAAAGCCTAGCAAATGCTATGGAGAAGCTAATAAGAAGAGTATTAGTGCAAAGCGGAAAATGTCCAGAATGTAGCGAACCTTTGTATAGTTGGCGAGCTAAAAATAAGGATGGTTCAGAACGCTGTAAACCAACATGCATGAGTTGTGGTTATAAAGCGTTACGTGTGAAAGAGGATATACAGACCGAACGGATATATAACGACAGCTTAAAAGCGCGAGCATTGAGTTTTTTTCAAAATGGTTCGGTATTAACAGATAAAACTTTGTTTAAATGCAAAATGGAAAATTATCACGTAGTGGATCAAGAAACGAAAATTGCTTTAGAAAGAGCTAAAAGCTATGTAAATGATGTCCTACTGAACCATCCTGCACATTTCATTCTATCAGGGAAATCAGGAAGCGGAAAAAGCCACTTGTCAATGGCGACAGCTTGGGAAATACTTGAGCGCTCAAATTATGACAAGAAAATACTTTTTATAAGCTATCAAGAATTATTAGAACAAATAAAGTTCTCTTATAACAATGCTGAACTGAGAAAAGAAATTGAAGGATCGCTTATAGCCGATATTAAAACAACTGATTTGGTGGTTTTTGACGATATTGGAGCTGAATTAGGTAGTGGGGTATCAAATAGTAGGCAGTTTACAAACAATACGTTAAACACGCTCTTGGAAGCCAGACAGAACAAGGCAACGATCATCACAACAAACTTATCTGGTCCCGAACTAAGAGAAGCCTACGGCGAAAGAATTGTTTCTAGGATATTTAAGAATTCAGAAGGTTATGCGCTGAAATTCCAACAAACAGCAGACAAGCGTATAAAACCAGTGAAAGGTAGTATCGCATGAATAAATACCGTAATAAAAAAACTGTTCATCGAGGTATCAAGTTTGATTCTATAGCGGAAGCAGAGTATTACGATCTAGCCTTGTGGCAAGCTGAAGCTAACGGCTGGAAAGTAAAACTTCAGGAAAGATTTGAGCTAATGCCGAAATTTGAACTAGACGGAAAGAAGTATCGCAAGATCGAGTATATTCCTGACTTCACATTTTATAAAAACGGCAAACTTGTCAAAGTCGTAGATGTTAAAGGAATGCAGACAAAAGACTTTAAGATCAAGGCAAAGTTGTTTTGTCATCAATATCAAGTGCCGTTGATATTAGCTAAAAAATATCGGAATACGTTCAAGGAAGAGCGTTTTTAACGAGGTGGTCCATCATGACAACAGAAGAAGTGATTCAAATGCGTATTCGAAGCATTCAACGTGAAATTGACGATCTGGAACGAACAAAGGCAGTGATGGTCAATGAAACGGCTAGAAAGGCAATCGATTTGCACATAGAAAATTTAAGAAGGGAAATCCATCGATTGGAGGAATGAGCGTGGATAAGAAAGCAACAATGAAACGAATCATCGAACTGACACATTCTGAGAATTGGCAAGAAGACAAAGAAATAGTTGCAGAAGTCCAAAAGCTCGGCAAATCAATGTGGGCTGAAAAAACCAAACGGAGAACGCCGAGAAAAATTGCAATCTGGCATGGTGATCGAATTCTAGTAACAGGTACTGCTGAACAGTTATCTGAAATTACTGGTCTGAGCAAAAATATTATCTGGGATAGAGCTAGGAGCTTATGGATTGATTCAAAGGGACGACAGTTTAGGTATGTGGAGGAGAAATAATGGATCTCATTACACAATACAGTGATATCATCCTCAAGAAAATCATGATGAAGATTCAGAAAGACAAAAAATCAAAAGAACGAGCGGAATTAGTTAAGTTGGAAATGGCTGAAACAGGAGCAGGAGTGCGAAGTAGCAGGCATTGGAAAGCAGCAGCAAACATTGAATTCTATTACAACGAAATTCAAAAAGGGTTCGATCAGATGCGTGAGCTGGATCGGCAAACAAATTGGAGCAAGAAACTTCATCAAGATCGTTTCAAATTTGTAGAAAAGTATAGAGAGATACTGAATGAGTATTTCGAGGAGGACTAGATGTTTAATTTAATGTTAGCGTCAATTCACATTTTATTCTATATAACGATATTTGTAGCTATATTAATTAATACGATAAAAAGCGGTTTTTTAACACCAATCGGCACAATTTTAACATTAGCTTCATTTGTTACAAGTTGTATTATCCAACTTAAATATATAAAGGAGAATGAATAATGGACGAACTAATCACAAAAGTAGAGCAGTGGGCTAAAGATAAGGGATTGGATCAAGCTGATTCCAGCAAGCAAATGTTAAAAACGATCGAAGAGATTGGGGAAGTTGCCGCTTCTCTAGCTAGAAAAGATGAACATGGTTTAAGAGACGGAATTGGAGACGTAGTAGTAACCTTGATTATTTTAGCTATGCAAAATGATATGGATTTGTACGAGTGTCTGAACCAAGCATACAACGAAATCAAAGGACGCACAGGGAAAATGGTATATGGTGTATTCGTGAAGTCGAGTGATTTGGAGGAAGCGGAATGAATGTTCAAAATAGCATTTTATCTGTTCGATTACACAGATGGTTCGTTTAAGAAAGTTTATTTTCATCACTGGAATGATAGCAAACCTGTTTTTACAAAAAACAAGAAGAGAGCAAAGAAGTATTTTGATGAAAGATCAGCAAATAAAGATATAGTGCAGTTAAAAAAAGCAGAATCACCATCTGCGAAAACATTGTCAATTCGATTGGAGGAAAAAGAATGAAAATAAAAGACGGATTTTACGCTAGTAGTCATGGTATCGGCGGTTTAATGCTAGATATGCCGACAAAGAAACCTAAAACACGTAAGAAACCAAAATTCAAAGTCGGTGACATGGTTCGCTGTGAAGCAGAAGAGTTCATTTATCCGTTTCGTGGATATGTAGAACACGTCTATAATCACTCAGCAATCATTCGCATTGAAAACACGATGGAATGTGACAAGTGGTTAGCGAAAAGCAAAGAGAATTTAGCTGTAGCGAGATTGGTGGATATGGAACTAATCAATGACAAATAAAAAAGCCGGATCGCTCCGACTGATGTAATAAATCCGACAAGTTTATTATATCACATAAAAGGAGCGGTTTGACTTGATGCAATTGTTACGAGAGGTAGATTTCAAACAGACAAGATGTAATGCGAGAGATGTGCTGAAGAACTTTCGGCGTTTGGAGCGGATGGCAGGTCGCTCTTTGATAGATATTAAGTCGCCGATTATTACGGATATGCCGAAGGCGCCGAAGCACGGCAATAAGGCAGAGGACGCGATCATTCAGATGATGGATATAGAAGCAGAGAGAGATGCGATTCTAGCGGCTTTGATGGCACTTAGTCTGATTAGTCGTCAGATACTCTACTACAGCTTTTGTGTGCCAGATAGCTTCTCAAACTACAGAATTAGCCGTGAAGTGGGTTATTCAGAAAGAAGTATACAACGGATGAAGTCGGAAGCTCTAATAGAGTTTGCAGAAGCATATAAACACGGAAGAATAATTGCTTATAAATAATTTGGCGGTTTTTTGGCGGAATGATGGCGGTTTTTAGCTATTTACCAGTGATATTATGGTAGTGTCGAAAGATTAGTGATAGGTCTAAGACAAAATAATAATAAAAGGAACATCGTTTTATTATTGTTTCACAATTATGCTTCGATAGACAGTAGCGGAAATATTAAGAATAAGGATGTGAATTTCAACTCCTTCTAAATTGTTCTTATTATCTATCATCCATTGCTGTCTATTATTGGTCATTGACGGGAACGTAAGTTCGTGATATCTTATTGTCATAATCCTTATGATTATATCTGCTAGAAAAGAAGTTTAGAAAGCGATTGTTTTCTTGACTTCTTTTTGATTTAATTAATGTAGCAGATATTAACTACATAAGGAGAGTATTTAAATGGCAAAGCAAAAAATCCGTTTTAATTATTTTGAGCCTCAATTAATTATTGAAAACAATGATTTGGTAAAATGGGATATGAAGAAATTTTTAGATGCAATTTTAAATAATAAAAAAACTTTTGATGCATCAGTATTTTTAGGAGATGAAATATCAGATTTAGAATGGAATAGCTGTGATTACGATAGTTCTAATGATATATACTACATTCAGTTATCTAAGTTAAGATCAAAAAATATTCCTTCTCGGAAACGGATTAATCATGATAAAGAAGATATTAATTTAGCCGACGATGAATATTTAGGTGAATTTAACTTGTTGGTTTATGATCCTAAAGTGCAAGCTCTTATAGTTCAAAGTAATTTTTATGGATTGACTACTAAACAAATAGCACTGGCCTTAACCGGTTTAAGACAAAAAGTGAATAAAATTAATGGAACTTCTGATGGTGATATTCCATATGTGGTACATTTATCACCAGTAATTGATTCTAATGCTATTAATAAAGTTTTGAATAATGAAATTTATAGAAAAGTTACAATTAAAGGTGCTGATTATAATGCCATAGCGGATTCAGATCTTAATTCCCAATTGTTAAATAAAACTATCGATGCTCTTAACGAAATTCACGGAGTAAATTTTGAGTTGACGCTATCGATGGCTAAATCAGAAAAAAAGATACGCTAGATAAAAAAGAAGTTAGAACTATGATTGAAGATGTTATGAGACTAAGTGAGAAAGACGATTCAAATGTGGCGATGCATATCGCAACTAGAAAAGATATAGAGAGTTCGATAGAATATATTGATTTATTGACCCCTAGATTATCTTCCGAAATTATTCTAGATGTGAAAAATAGATCCACAATAGGAGCGGAATATATATATAATGGATTTAAAGAACAGAATTATTTTAATTCGAGTCAATATATGCAAAGAAAATTAATAAGATTATTACCTAATAATAATAAAAAATAAGGTGATCAAATGAATTTTGGCAAAAAAACCAAAGTAATATTTACTAAGGGGAATTTACTTGATAAGATTGACTATTTAAGATATGTTATTGATATTATTTTATGTATTATTGTATTAGTTGCATATAATAAAAAATATATGTTGAGTATTCGTGGAGCTATAAGTGATACAATTTCTTTTTCTTCAATTACCTTAGGCGTTTTGGGAGTATTAATTGGTTTATTGATGAGTTTGAAGGAAGAGTCCATTTTTTTTAAAAAAGCTCAAAAATATGATTTAGATAATGATATATATACATTTTTAATCAATAGAATGAGAAATGCTTTTATATTCAATCTTTTTTTATTGATTTTATCTGTTTTTTATTGTTTCGTTATTCCTAATATGCCATTTTTTATAAAGTGTATGGGTTTAATAATATGGTTCTTTCTATTTATAATTGTATCGTGGGACACCGTTTACTTAATTTGGATAATTGTCAAAATTTGTACTTTTAAAAGTAATGATGATTCTGTAAGAGAATCGAGAAGTTAATAATTATTGATAAGAAGATCACTCTTTGAGTGGTCTTTTTATTTTGCTCGAAAGGAGACGGAATATGACCGAGGAATTCTATAGATGGTTATTACAGTTGATAAGAGAAGATCGTTTGGTTAAGTTCTATCAGTCTCCTAAATGGCGCAGGCTTAGAGAGAAAGCGATGAAGCGAGATCACTATGAATGCCAGGAGTGTAGAAGACTTGGTAAGTATCATAGAGTAGAGAACATTCATCATATAAAGGAAGTCAAGGATAGACCTGACTTAGCTTTAGATTTAGATAATCTTATTTGTTTATGTGTTGAACATCATAATGAAGTTCATGGCAGATATCTTACAGCATTGGATAAACAAGAGAAGAAGATAGAAAGCTTTGATAACTTCGATGCAAGTGAAAGGTGGTAAGTGCATGGTCATCAATGACAATGGCAGAGAGTATGACACAGAAAAGATTGAAGAGTATTCATCTTATACACAAGGATTAATTAAACGTTTGATATACGTTCGCTATGTAGGTATTAGAGATCTGTTATCAGATAACTGTTGTAGCAAATACAAAGTGAACCAAGTAAGAGAAGCGTTAAATAAAGATAATAATATTGAAAGAATAAAAAATGTTTTCGGATATAGCATTGAAGAGATTAATTATTACATTGACTTCGCTGAAGCTTTCATTCCGATGGTGAGATAACCCCCCCTTAAAATAAATCGCAAATTTTTTTGGGGGTGATGAAACGGAGGGGGCTGTCAGGAAAAGAGATTTTTTCGAACTTTATCATGAAAGGAGGGTTAAAATGTTTAAAAACGAATTGTCTCAAAATCGCTACAGAGAAAAATTACGCCGCTCTTTAATAAGCCAATTGGAAAGTCAGAAAACAAATATTGAGCCATTCTTAGATAATGTTGATCGTTATATCAGTTTATGGGAAACGGCGATATCACTGGAAGAAGATATATCCGAGAACGGCATTAGACTGGAGAATGGTAAAAAGAATGAATCAGTAGCGTTGCTTGTTTCTGTTAACAAACAAATGGGATTGATGTTGGATAAACTTGCTATTACTCCTGAATTGGTAGGTGAAGCAAATGAATCAATTCCTGAGTTATAAGCATATTGAAAATTGGTTCAAAGCTATAGAAGAAGGCACTGTCAAGGTATGCAAAGAGCAATTATTGCTCAAGAAGTACCTAGAAGAAAGAGTTTTTACTAGAGAAGATATTTACTTCGATAAGCAGATGGTAGAGGATTCAATCAATATACCAGCACAATACTTTCCATTCGAATTAATTCCGTGGGAAAAATTTCTACAATGTTTTATTTATGGTGTTCGATGGAAAAAAGATAAAACGCTAGTGTTCAATAGATATCTTTCATTAATGGGACGTGGTAATGGTAAAACTGGTTTTGCTTCTTGGAACAACTTCTTTCTATTAACCGCTAAACACGGTATTAAAAATTATGATATTGATATCTATGCCAATAATGAGAGCCAAGCAAAGACTAGTTTTGATGATGTATTTAAAGTAATTAAAGATCATCCTGATTTAGATAAAAAAGTATTTAAAGCGACGAAGGAAGTTATTCAAAATATCGCTACAAATAGCAAGCTTCGTTATAACACGGCAAATGCTAGAACAAAAGATGGGAAACGACCGGGAGCAAACCGCTTTGATGAAATTCATGAAAATGAAGATTACTCAATGATAAATGTGGCTACTTCTGGTGGTGGTAAAATTCGAGATTATAGAGAATTTTATGATACAACTAATGGCCATGTTCGTGGTGGTCCGCTTGATGACATTATAGAAGAATCAAAAATGATTCTTTCTGGAGAACTTGGAATTGACAAGGATGGAGTAGAATTTTCTAGTTTGTTTCCATTTATTTGTCGCTTGGATAACGATAATGAAGTTGATGATCCCGACATGTGGGAAAAAGCTTGTCCAACCATTAATAACAATGCAGATTTAAAACGTAAAATGTTTCAAGAATACTCTCAAATGCAACGTAATGCTGGTTTAAGACTTACGTTCATGACAAAACGAATGAACAGACCTATGGAAGATACACGATTTGCTGTTGCTTCATATGATGATGTTCTGCATACGAAAGAAAAAGAATTTCCTGAAAAAATGGATGAAGTGATAGGAACAGTCGATTTTGCTGATAGACGAGATTTTGCCAGCGTTGGGTTGCTAGGAAAATATGATAAAGATGTGTATTTTACACAACATACTTTTATCCACGAATCAGCTCTTCGATTACAAAACATAAAACGAGAGGTTATAGATATTTCTATAGCTCAAGGTAAATCACAGATCGTTCACGGAAAAAATATAGAAGCTGATTATATTGTAGGTTGGTTTCTTGAAATGAGTAATAAATATTACATTAAAAAAATCGCTATGGATATGTACCGTGCAAAAATATTGAAGCCCGCTTTAGAAGAAGCCGGTTTTACTGTGGAAATTGTTCGAAGCGGATCTGCTACACATGGTATGTTAAAAGATCTGGTTGATGACCTTTTTATTAATCAACGTTTATATTTTGGCGATGATGCAATTATGCGTTGGTATTGCATGAATGTATATGAAGAGCATATTTCTAATGGGAATATACGTTATGAAAAAATAGAACCTGAGACTAGAAAAACGGATGGCTTTTTTTCATTCCTTCATGGTTTGAATTTTTTAGATGATATTTATGATTCTGCTCCTGTAACAGTCACAAATAGCTTAGTAGAAAATACAGGAACTGGATTTACTCCTCTAGTATTCTAACTTGAAAGGAGGTGAGAAAGTGGGGATTTTTCAAAAGGCGGTAGGATACTTCACAAAAAAAGCAACGGTTCCTTTAGAAGAATACTTTTGTAAATTGCAAGTTGATTTTGTGTATCGAAAATTTGCGATTGAAACTTGTATTGATTTGATTGCAAATGCGATGAGTAAAGCAGAATTCAAGTCATATGAAGATGGAAAAAATAAAAAGAATAATCTGTACTATAGGCTGAATGTAGCTCCTAATAAGAAAAATAATGCAACAGAATTTAGAAAAAAACTGATCAGGAGATTAATATTCTACAATGAAGTATTGATCGTTTCTCCGTCTAATAATTCTAGCGAAATATTTATTGCGGATAGTTGGGATGTCACAGAATATGCATTGAAAGATGATGTGTTTTCTCAAGTGCAAATTAATAATATAGTTCTTGATAGAGAATTTCTAGAAAGTGATGTTATCTATATAAAATACGCAGATCAACAAATTAGGCAACTAGTCGATGCGTATTATCAAGCGTATGGGAAACTCATTTCTAGTGCTATGAATGTTTACAAACGTTCTAACGCTCGCAGATACGTACTGAAAGGTAATTTGTTCCGATCGCAAGACAATACAACCCAAGACCAAATCAATAAAATGATGACATCACAATTTAAGGCTTTTATGGAAGCTGATAATGCAGGTGCGGTATTTCAATTACAAAATGAGTACACATTAGAAGATTTCAGCGGAAACTTCCAAAGCAATTCGAGAGATATAAAAAACTTAATAGATGACATCTTTGAGATGACAGCAGCAGCGTTTCACGTTCCGAAAAACCTACTAAAGGGAGACATGAGTGGGTTATCGGATCAAGTGGACGCTTTTTTAATGTTCGAAATCATTCCAATTGCTGAACTTATTCAGGATGCGTTTAACGCTAGTCTCTATGAAGCAGAAGAATACTTGTCAGGGAATTTTGTACGTGTTGATACAACTATGATCAAGATTACTAGCTTCAAAGATTTGGTTGACGCTATTGATGTCGGCATTAGAAATGGGGTATTTACAATCAACGAAGGAAGAGAACGCGTTGGAAATGATCGCTCTGATAAGGCGATGGCAGATGAAATATTTATAACTAAAAACAACCAACAAGTATCGAAAGGAGGTGAGGCGAATGACGACAATGAAAACATTTCTAGCAGTAAAGAATGAAGGCGCAGTACCGCAAATTTTTATTCAGGGATTTATTGGTTCTAGTTGGTTCTTTGAAGGGAATACTGACAAGGGAATCAAAAATATTTTGGATAGTCTAGGTGATCAAGAAGAAATTGAAGTAGTGATTAATTCAAACGGTGGAGACGTATTTCAAGGGATTGCTATTGGGAACTTACTTAAGTCAAATAAAGCAAAAATCAACGTTGTGATTAACGGATTAGCCGCTAGTGCTGCTTCAATTATCGCAATGGCTGGCGATACTGTAAAAATTTACAACAATGCACAATTGATGATTCACCGCGCTTCCACATATGGAGAAGGAAATGTCGATGACTTCCGCACGATTGCTGATCAATTGGAATCAATTGATAAGTCTGTAAAGGCTTCATATAAAACAAGATTCAACGGCACAGATGAAGTATTGCAAGAACTTCTTGAAAAAGAATCGTTTATGGATGCAGAAACAGCTTTGAGTTATGGGTTGGTCGATGAAATTATCGATGCAGAAAATAGCGCAGGTACTGAAGCCAAGAAAGAACAAAGCGTCGAAGAAATTTTGAATGACGTTGAAGAAAAAAGAACGGAAAAAATTGCTGCATTTACAGCAGCATTAAACAAAACATTTGGACAAGGAGATGCAAAATAATGACAGTTAAAAATTTAAAAGGTGTAACAGCTGCAAGTGACCAATTGATGAAAGCTTTTAAAGATGGTAACGAAGAATCTTTTAGTGCAGCTATGGTAAGTTTATCTAAGGAAATTCAGGATAAAATTTTAGAAGAAGCAACAGCAAAAAATCAAGATCAATTAGTATTAATGAATCGTGGTCAGCGTGTGTTAACTACGCAAGAAACAAAATTCTATAACAAAGTGGTGAATAACGAAGGTTTTGCAGGGGTTGAAGAATTAGTACCAGCTACTGTATTTGAAGATCTAGAACAATCTCATCCACTATTGCAAAAAATTACTTTTGTTAACACAACTGGTGTAACAGAATGGATTGTGTCACGTGGAGTCAATCCAGCATGGTGGGGTAAACTTTGCGAAGCTGTTAAAAAAGTTTTAGATAATGGCTTTGACGTAATTAACATGAAGCAGTTCAAGCTATCAGGTTATATTCCTGTATGTAAGGCAATGCTTGACTTAGGTCCAGTATGGTTAGATCGTTATGTCCGTACTGTTTTAGTAGAATCATTGAGAATTGCATTAGAACAAGCAATTGTTGATGGTACTGGTAAAGATATGCCAGTCGGAATGATGCGTGATATGAGTAAACAAACTAGCGGAGAATATGCTGAAAAAACAGCAGAACCTATTACAGCTTTAGATGCTGCAACTATGGGCGGTTTGATGGCGCGACTATCGAAATTCAATATCGAAGGTGTAGATGATCCGATTTATCGTAATGTGAATCCTTCTGATGTGGTCCTAATTGTGAATCCAACTGATTACTGGTCTAAAGTATTCCCAGCTAAGACTGTACTGACTGCTAATGGAGAATATGTACAAGTATTGCCAGTACCAGTTTCAGACTTGCAGTCAACAGCTGTGCCAGAAGGAAAAGCAGTTATTGGGGTAGCTTCAGATTACTTTATGGGTGTAGTATCTACACTAAAAATTGAAGCTTCAGATGAATACCATTTTGTTGAAGACGAACGCATTTATCTAGCTAAACAATATGCAAATGGACAACCTAAACGTAACGATAGTTTCATTGTGTTAGATATTAGCGCTTTGGGAACTACTACTATAACTACAAAACCAACAACCACAACAACTACAACACAAGCGTAGGTGATCAGAATGAAGTATATTCTTTGTCAGCCGGCAATCAATCGGTTTAAATGGGAGCTTGAAGTTTGTTTAACTAATCTGAAGAAACTAGGAATCAAAGATATCGTATTGCTTTTCAGCAGACACGATGATCAGATTCCTATTTTTTTTGAGAAGGAATATGGCGTTGAAGTTCATGTGTACGACGATCTGCGGGACGACAAAGAGTATATTCCTTCGATTAAACCATATTTATGGTGGAAATATTTAGAAGAAGATTATTCGCGTGAGGACGACCGATATTTCTATATCGATTCGGATGTCATTTTCAATAAAAGAATTAATTTGCGCAAATTGCCTTCTAAAGATGATGTTTGGTATTGTAGTGACTGCTGTAGTTATCTAAGTCTTGATTATATTAGAAGCTGTGAAAACGGAGAAAATATTCTAAAAGATATGGCAAACATTGTAAATGTTACAGTAGAATCTTTGGAAACTATAAACGCTAATTCAGGAGGCGCACAGTGGGTTATTAACCGTCCTAAAGCGAATTATTGGAAAAAAGTTTATCTAGATTCTAATCGGCTATATCGCTACCTTAGAGGGCAAAAAACAAATATACAAATCTGGACAGCCGAGATGTGGGCACAGCTTTGGAACATGATGTATTTCAATATTGGTCCTAAAGTTCACAAGGAATTAGACTTTTGTTTTGCTACTGATCCAATAGAAAAAGTTAAAGAAGTAAAAATCTTGCACAATGCTGGAGTAACAACAGCTGACGAAGATTTATTTTTCAAAGGGAGATATGTGACTTCCACGCCTTTTGATGAAGATTTATCATTTGTAAACAAGAAAAAATGCTCTTACGCATATGCTAAAGCAATTAAGGCGGTGGTTAGATGACGTCTGAACAAGTGACTGAAGAATTGCTCACAGCTGTGAAGGATAATATTTACGTTACTTGGGACGAAGAAGATGAGTCAATTAAAAAGATGATAGCTAAAAATGCTGTTTATCTTCAAAGTAAAGTGAGTACAACTCTTTCTTTTTCTCCTGAAAGCTTAGAATACGGATTGCTAATCGAAAGATGTAGATACGACTGGAATCGTGCTTTAGATGAGTTTGAACAAAATTTTGCTAGTGAGTTATTAGGTTTCATTCAACATTATGCGCTACAAGAATATATTGCAGGTGATGGGAATGGCGAATAATCGTAGACTCGAAGAAACGTTCAACGATGGTTGGTTAAAGATTTTGACGCAAACCACAAAAAGAAATGAATTAGGAAAAAAGATTGGTGTAGAAGATACAGAAATTACTTCTTTAAAATTTAGAAATCTTTCCATGAGAGATAGTGATATAACAGCTATGGATGCGATGGGATCGAAATTAACTAAGAAAGTAAAGACTCCATTTCATCCAATCGCCAAGAAATTTAATAAAGATCAATATTTTATCGTAATCGATAGTATGCGTTACAACGTTATCTATGCCGATTACGATAATTTTTATATCTATTTTTATCTTGAAAGTGTGGGTGAATATGGTGATTGATAATTCTAAAGAAAAAGAACGTTTAAATAATCAAATTTCTGCTATCAAAACTTCCTTAGAAGAACATTTTAAGCTCAAACTCTTTCAAGACTCTGTTGGCGAGGATGAGCTACCTGATGATTTTAATTACTTCATTCTCGAAACAGGAGAAATAGAAATGACCACTGAACCAAAATATAGCGTGGGTCAAAATCTATATCTAACTTTCTATTCAGAAAATAGAGAAGATTTAACAGGAGATTCACTAGATATTATTTCATTGATTCAAAATCGTTCGATTCGTTTTCAGAGAATGGATCCCAACCATTTAAAACTAGAAAATCAAGATCGCTATATCGATCAATTGGTATTTACGTTTAGACGATTATTGAAGAGTGATTGTTATGGCTAAAAATAGTTGGGAGCTAAAAATAAATGGACATGATGAACTTCTTGTGCGGATGGAACGCTATTCAAGCGAGAGCGAACGACTGATTAACGAAGCATTGAAATCAAAAGGTTCAGATATTGCAGCGGATAGGATTACGGAAAAAATTCCTGTTTCTGAAGCAGATTTAAGAAGAGGGCACCAACACGCAAAAAATAGTCGTCCACTTAAGACTCAATATATTAATTTGGGTTTCATCATTAGACCTACAAGAAAATTTGAGTATTTAAAATATCCTGATTTGGGGATAGGTACTTCTAAAAGAAATCAGCCAGACGAATTCATGAGAAGAGGATTAGGTCTTGCGCTTGATCCAATTACAGAACTTCTGATTCGTCAATTCGATAAATTAAATAAATAGGGGGAACAACAATGGCTAAAACAACAACTGTAGTAACAACGTTTGATAACGTGAGTATCAAACGAATTGCTTTTAATTTTAAGAACGCAGAAAATGCAATCGCAACAGATTGTAACGGACAATTAGATGGCGAAACAGAAATGCAAACGGTGGTTAAAAAATGTGGAGCGACAGAAGTAAAATCAAAATCTAAACCAATCAATATGACGGTAACAATTACTGCACATGTACCGATGGAAGTTTATCGACGTTTCAATGGATTGAAACAAGATGAACGTATTAAACCAGGCATTTACTCTTACGGTCCTGATTCAGTAGGCGAAGATTTCTCACTTGCTGCAGAGATCGTGGATGACTTCGAAGAAAATAGCAAGTTAGTTGGTATGTTAGCATGCACTTCAAATACAGGATTAACATTTTCTATTGAAAATGGCGCGGATGAAGTAGCTGCGTTAGAACTAGAAACAAAAGTTATGCAAGATGAATTTGGTAAATTCTATCATGAAGCAATTGTTGCAGAACTTGAAGAAGACTTAACAGATCAATGGATGACGAATCTATCTGCTGATGTGATTAAAAAGAGTTCAACAACCACTACTACAACGACACAAGCTTAAATATAAAACGGAGGTAGCAAAATGAACGAAGATTACTCAAAAATTGAACTAAACGATGGAACAATTTTGAATTTAGAACCTAAACTGAATATCAAGAAATTATTGATGATCAATAGAGATTTTAACACAGACGAGTTTGCAAAAATGACTGTGGGAAAAGGATCCATGGATATTTCTGTTATTCAAGGTGCAAAGGCTGTGTATATTGCTTACCGCCAAGCGAACATGACTGATTATATTTCATTCGATGAATTTATCGATAAATGGGATTTTGATATGGCTACTGCCAGCTATACTTATCAATTGATGATGTTCAAACAAGCACGCGATGCTTATCAAAAAGAATTTGAAAAAGCAAATAAAGAAAAAAAGCTTCAAAAGTAAAAATGCCAAAGCTCTTAGTTGAAACGTGGGTCGATGTCTATTCGATGTTGACCGACGTTTTTTCTATGCCTTCAGATTTGGTTTTAAGCGATATCTGTTTAGATGACATTTTGCAAATGGCTTACAACAAGAGTGCTTATGAAGGATGGAAAAACTATGCAATAAACCAATCCCAGAAAAACTAAAGAAAGGAGGTAAAAAATGGCTAAAAAGAGAACAGAAGCAGAAGTAACTTTCATAGCTAACGATGACGGATTGAAATCTACGTTAAAAGAAATCAGTGCTGAATTAACTAAAAATAGAGCAGAATTAAAACTAGAACAAGCTCAGTTACAACAGACTGGCTCTGAATCAGATAAGTTAGGAAGTAAATTATCTTCTTTAGAGAAGCAGTATGAATTACAAAGTCAAAAAGTTGAAGTAACTAGCCAACGTTTAGCCAATGCGAAAAAATATTATGGAGAAAATTCCACCGAAGTTCAGAAACTTGAGAGAGAACTGATTAATCAGCAAACAGCGCAACAACGTTTGTCAAACGAAATTGATAAAACGAGTAATGCACTAGCTCAAGCAAAAGGCGAAATACAGACGTACGAGTCTACAATGCAACAGTTGGATAGTGAACAGAAAAATGTTCAAGCAAGTGCTTCTCTGATTGAATCAGAATATAAAAAATGGCAAGCAACTGCTGGTCAATCAGCTTCTGAATCCGAGAAATTAGCGAAAGCCCAAGAATATGTTTCTCAACAATCTGAAAATGCGGAGAAAACGATAGATATCCTAAGACGACAGTTAGAAGCTACACAGTCTGAATTTGGCGCTACATCCACAGAAGCAATGCAGATGGAAGCAAAGCTTAATGATGCTGAACGTGAATTTGAAGAGTTAGGACAAGCTGCTAAAAATGTAGATACAACTAACTTGGACGATATCGGAAGCAAAATAGATATGAATAATCTAATGGAAGCTTCTGACGTTTTAAGCGACATAGGCGATAAGCTTACAGAGTTAGGGAAACAAGCAGTAGAATCTGCTAATAGTGTAGGTAGTTCCCAGAGTAAGATACAAGCTAATTTTGGTTTGACTAAACAAGAGGCTGAAGAATTAACGAATATAGCCAGAGACATTTATTATAAAGGTTTTGGAGAATCGTTAGATCAGTCCACAGATGCATTGATTTTGGTAAAGCGTAATTTAGGCGATTTAAATAATCAAGATTTACAAAATATCACGGAACAAGCTATGGTCCTAGAAAACACCATGGGCGCTGATATGGATGAAACGTTACGTGGTGTAAATGGCTTAATGGTCAATTTCGGCTTGAGCGCTCAAGATGCAATGGATTTAATGGTTTCGGGTACTCAAAACGGTTTAGATAAAACGCACGAATTAGGCGACAATATGGCAGAATATAGCCAATTATGGAGTCAAATGGGATATTCAGCTGATGAAACGTTCGGAATGCTTCAAAATGGTTTAGATGCGGGTGCTTATAACCTTGATAAAGTCAATGACTTAGTTAAGGAAATGGGAATATCGTTAACAGATGGTCGATTTGAACAAAACATGGATATGTTTAGTGAAAGTACTAGAAAAGCTTTTGAAGAGTGGAAAAATGGCGGAGGAACACAAAAAGACGTTATTAATTCCATGATTCAAGATTTTAGCAATATGGATGGTCAATACGACCAATTAAATAAAGCTTCGACAATTTGGTCTGCGCTTGGTGAAGATAATGCGATGAAAGTTGTCCAATCTTTGACTGATGTTAACCATACATTTGATGATGTTAGTGGATCTGCACAAAAAATGAATGAAGATTCTACTACTCCGTTACAAGAATTAAACGGAAAAATAGCTGAATTAAAGGATTCATTAGCTCCTATAGGCAACATAATCATAGATGCACTCGAACCAGTAATTGATTTTCTAGGAAAGATGGCTAATGCGTTTAATAGTCTTCCACAACCAGTACAGGATTATGCCGTAGCGATTGGCGGATTGACTGCTGCATTTACTTTATTAATGCCAATAATAGTTGGCTTCATGGCTCTAGGTGGTCCTACTACATTAATAATAGGAGCAGTTATTACTGCTATTGCTGGAGTTATAGCAATTATAAAAAACTGGGGTGCAATTACTGACTGGTTTAAGGGAATATGGAGTAAATTCACTGATTGGTTGGGTGGTACTTGGGAAAGTATAAAAGAAGGTGCCTCATCAGTTTGGGATGGAGTTAAAGAAACCTGGTCTGGATTTGTAGATTGGGTTCAAGATATTTGGCAAGGCGTTTCTGACTGGTTTGGAGATTCATGGAGCGGATTAGTTGAAGGAGCTTCCAACATCTGGCAAGGAGTCCAAGAGACTTGGCAAACATTCGTTGATTGGGTTTCAAATATTTGGAACGGAGTCAAAGAAGTATGGTCGATTATTTGGGCAGACATTGTAGGGATTGTTCAAATACCATGGACATTAATAACGTCGTTGATTCAAGCTGGAATTAATATTATCGTGGGTATTTTTGATGTAGCTGGACAGTTATTAGGCGCAGCTTGGCAAGCTGTTTGGACTCCTATTTCTGATTTCCTTAAAAATACTTGGGATACTATGACACAATGGATAAGCACCGCTTGGAATGGAATTGTAACTACATTCCATACTGTATTTGATCCAGTAGTGGCATGGTGGAACGGTGTATGGACATCCATTAGTACTACGGCTTCAAATATTTGGAATTCAATTAGTGCAACAGCTTCTAGTATTTGGAACAGTATCAAGAATACAATCACTAGCTTGGTGCAAGCAGCTGCTACAGTAATTCAAAATGTTTGGTCAACTGTATCTAGTTGGTTAGGTGGAATTTGGAATTCAATCAGTTCTACAGCATCAAATATCTGGAATAGTGTGACTAGTAGTATAAGCAATGCTATAAATGCAGCTAAAAGTGCCATTCAAAGTGTTTGGAATAGCATATCTTCATGGATTAGCGGAATTTGGAACGGTATCAAAAACACTGCTTTGAATCTTTGGAATGGAATTACAAGCACTATTAGCTCTAAAGTAAACGATGGAAAAAATGCAATTTCAAGCGGTTGGTCTAATCTAACAGGTATTGTTTCCGGCATATTCAATAATGTTAAAAGCATGATTGCTAACATTTGGGAAGGTATTAAAAAGACTGTTAGCGCTCCAATTGATTGGATTAGAGATAAAATCAGTGGTCTTTTTGATAATTTGAATATTTCTATACCACATATTCCGTTACCACATTTTAAATTGAGTGGGGAATTCAATCCGTTGAAGGGAAAAATCCCAACGTTGGGCGTTGATTGGTATGCGAAAGGTAGTGTGTTTAATTCTCCGAATATTATCGGTGTAGGTGAAGCAGGACCTGAAGCAGTTTTACCTTTGAAAAGATCTGTGTTGCAAGAAATTGGGGATCGTATCTTGAGTAGCACCTCAGTTTCATCTAGGGCACAAACGGTTCAACCTGTGAATAATTACGAATTCAATTTCACAATTGATGGTAACGCAGATGAAGTTACTATGAAGCAAACAACTCAACAAATCATTGATAGCATTACAAAAGTTCAAAATGACAATGCTTCGGCATGGCGTTAAACAGGAGAATATTTCTCCTGTTTTTTTAGTATTAAAAAGGATGTGAAAAAATGACTGATTGTATACATTCTATAATCGATGGATTTCCTGATTATTTGCATAAATTGGCTTTAGCTGAAAGACCAACCATACCTTCTCCAAAAAGACAGAGAGTTGAGACTTCTGTTTTAGGACGGCTAGGTGGCTTAGTGCAAGATTATTCGTTTGAAGATATGTCGTTTACTTTGCACTACAACTACTTAGAGGATGTGGAAGACCATCAAGCTTTTAAGCAATCGTTTTATATCATGCGTCATTGGTTAAACTATGCAAAGAAATTAGAATTCTCTGATGATCCAAACGTCTATTACATTATCCAGACTATTGATATTGGCGATGCAGAAAACGATATCGTTGAATGGGGAGAGTTCGATGTAAATATCACTGTAAAACCATTTGCAAGAGTCCAAGAAGATGTACCTATAGCCGTAGATAAACCACAATCATTTAACTTGCTGAATAATAGTTTAGAAGAAAGTTTTCCAAAGATTATCATCACTCCTTCAGTTGCTTCATGCCAGTTCATCTTAAATGATTATGTGTTTAGTTTTGAAGGATTAGTAGTAGGAACTGACGTAGTCATTGATAGTGATTTGATGCTTTGCTACGAAGAGCAATCGGATGGAGATATTTTAGATCGGTCCAGCAAAATGAAGACTATGCAATATCCGACATTGCAAGTGGATATTAATCATTTTAATTGCACTGGTTTGAGCAAAATACAAATTTATCGTAATGGATTAAGGTAGGTGGAATAGATGATCGATAATTTAATAACTATTTACGATAAGAATGACGCGAATAATTTAGCTGAACATTTATATGATACGCAAGGTTTAGGCGCTTTATCAGATTGGTTAACAGCAACTGTTAGCAATAAACTAAACGGAGCCGAGATATTTCAGGGGACTTATCCAATAAGCGGAACTAATGCAGATTTGATTATAGATGGACGTATTATTCAGTGCTATGTAGATGAAAATCGAGCAAAACAGCGTCTACGGATTTATTATGCAAAGACTTCTGCAATAGGAAATACGATAGAAGTAAAAGCTGAACCTATTTTCAATGATATAAGAAAATCGGTATTGAATAAATATGACAGCGGAACAGAAAAGATCAATGCTACTCAGGCATGGCAAAACGCAAAAGTTTTAGCGAAACCAGCTATTCCTTCACAGTTTTCTTTCTCATCATTAGTAGATACGTTTGCTAACGTGAAAATAGAAAAGGCGAATTTTTTAGAATTCTTTGGTGGAAAAGAGGGATCTATTCTAGATCGATTTCATGGTGAATTTCTAAAAGATAATAACACATTACGTCATGAAAAAAGACTAGGTACGGATCATAAAATCAAAGCGATTTATACTAAAAACTTAACTGGTCTCGACTTAGAGATAGATGTTCAAAGTGTTTTAGTTGGAGTTTATCCTTTCATTAGCAGTTCTTCAGAAGGAGAAGACGAGATTACTCTACCAGAAGAAGTCATTTTCACTGATTACGCGGATGATTATCCTGCTGGATATGTTTCTTTTGTTGATTTCAAAGACAAAGCGACTGATGTGGTCACATTAAGAGAAGCTGCAAAAGAATGGTTGAAAACGAACCTAGACAAACAAAAACCACAAGTGAGTGGATCGATTGAATTAGTACCCTTGAGGCATCAAAGAGGTTATGAAAAATTTGTTGATCTAGAAAAAGTTTCGATGGGTGACGGAGTAGATGTGTATCATCCACAGTTAAAAGTGAATATGTCAGCAAGAATTGTGGAATATACGTTTAATGTTTTAACCAATTCATACGATAAATTAGTTGTAGGAAATGTCAAAACAAACTTCTTAGAAAATACAGAGAATAATGTAAGCCATTTGATTAATGATGCCATTGATCAATTGAAAAATGGTGGTAAAATCAGTGATTTAATCAATGATATTGTAGATCATCAAACAGACCTAATCACTGGTAATGCTGGCGGTTATGTATTATTAGACCCCAAAGAAAGCCCAAGCCGTATTTTAGTAATGGATACGCCTAATAAAGAAACTGCTAGAAATGTGTTACAAATAAACCAGAAGGGTATAGGTTTTTCTAAAACAGGTATTAACGGTACGTATGATACAGCTTGGACACTTGACGGTGGTTTTAACGCTTCATTTATTACAGCAGGTGTCATTACAGGTATTACAATCAAAGGTTCAACCTTGATTAGTACTGGCGCTGATTTTGATACGACAATACAAAATGGTTCTATTTTATGGCATTCTAAAAAGTTAAATCGTGATGTAATTGAAATGCACGCACAAGAAACAACTGAGTCTGATGTAGGGGAGTTATTCTATCAAATTAAAAAGGGTGGGGGCTTCCGTATTCTTGACACCGCAGGTAACCTAGTTATGAGTACTTGGGATAACGGTACAAGTGCGGGTTCATGGTTAAGTTTTTCTTCAAGAGAACTTCACTGGTTTGGTACTAGAAAATCAAATGATGGGTCTATTACCTACGAAACCATGGATCACAATTCTTCATATTTTAAAGTTAAAGTTAACAATAAACCGTTAACCTTTGACTCTGACGGCGGTCTAACCATTTCTAACATAGCAACATTTAACAATGTAGTTGGTAGAATAAATAAAAATACAATTATAGCTGGCGATTTATCAGTACAAGGTAGTAAAAACTCAACTGTAGAAACCAAATCATATGGAAGACGTTTACTTAACGCTTATGAAACACCAGAATATTATTTTGCTGACTATGGGGAAGGCGTAACAGGAGAAGATGGTAAACTAAGGGTAGATATTGAACCTATGTTTGCTGAAACAGTGAATTTAGATCACTATATGACACATGTAACACCTACAAAATTAGTACTATGTGCCGTAACTAAAGAAGCTAGAGACCATTTTATTATAGAAACAAGTGAGCCTAATGTGTTAGTCAGATGGAATATTGTAGCGCATCGCTTAGGTTATGAAGATGTAAGACTAAATGTTGATGAAAATTATGACATAACAAGTCATGATCAAAAACGTTTTTAATCGAAGATGAGAGGGGATATTAATGGCTAACAGCTTATACAATTTAGCATTAGACTTCAGCAAAGAATTAAATTACACCAAAGCTATTATGGCTCGTCAAGGTGATAAAGGGATTACGGTAACTGTTAAACCATTTTTAAATGGCTTGCAGATGGATACGAGTGGTGGAACCTTTACATTAAAAGGAACAACACCATCTAACCGCTACGTAGATAGTGTCGCTACTAGTGTAACTAGTGAAGAAGTCACATTTTCTCTTGATGGCACATTTATGAGTGAAGCAGGATATTATAAACATTGCTACGTAGAATATAGAAAAGACAATCAAATTTTAACAACGCAAGATATCATTTTTTTCTCACTAGGAGTGTCTGACATTTCGCAAGGCCAAGCCGATGAGTATGTTTCGCAATTGGAAGAGTTGATTCGAAAGTATAAAGAAACTTTTGATGCTTTTATGGCTGAAATTAAAGGTAGAGTGAATAGCTTAGATAAACAGATTACTGATTTAACTGGTCAAGCTAAAACTCTACAAGACAAGTTAGATGCTCTGAAAGAAGAAATTTCTAAGTTAGGTAACTTACAAGTGATGTACAGTAACAGCATCGACTTTGGGAATTATGATTATTCGGGGAATCCGAATGTATTTGTAAATGCATTGAAATCTAGCGATTTTAATAGGGGTTACCACGGGTCAATAACTGATGTTAACGGAATGTTACATTTTACTTCTGATGGTACAGGGACGATAGATATGTTCACACGTAATTATACGTCAGCACTTGTTAGTGGTAAAACATATACTATAAGTGCAAAAGTTCGATTTGATGAAGGAACTACAGGAGCTATTAATAAATTGCGTTTGGTATATCGTACATCACCAGGAGGAAATATATTATTGGAAGCAAATAATACAACTATGACAATAGATGATGTAGGGAAAGAAATAACAATCAAAGGCACAGCTAATGTTAATTATCAAATCACAAATTTAGAACGTTTTTATCTTAGTGTTAGTTTTACTAACCAGGATAAAATAAATGGTGGATTTAAATTGTACGACATCAAAATCGAAGAAGGTCCAACAGCCACACCATACCAACCAAATCTACTCGATGCGCCGTATTATTTGAGTAAGGTGGCTTTGGGCGAGAATATTGCTGACCCAACAGTTATCTTCCCAATTAAAACGAGCGCATACCGTTTATACGGTGTGAACATGCTAGAAGAGTTTAAAGTTGGTCAAAGATATATCCTTACAATGAAAGCAACTAAACCAGTGTCTCAAACTTTTTGGGCTTACAATGGCGGGAATATTTCATTAGAAAGAATGACTCCAGTAGAAGGATTGGTTGACGTGTGGAGTTGCTCATTTACCGCTCTAAAAATAGATAGTAGTTCACCAAGTCTATTGAGTATTTATCAAACACCACAATCAACAGCAGGCGCATGTCAAATTGACTGGATTAAGATCGAAAAAGGCGACACACGAACTCCAAATATTAGTGAGTATAAATACCGAGGAATCGGCATGCGAGACTCAAACAATCCAAAAGATTATGTATGGGATATAGCACCAGAATATGTCGAAGATAACTTGGCCACAGATATTAAAATTTCTGAAATCACAGGTAAAGCAAACAATTATACTGATGGGAAAGTATCGGAGATTAATTCATGGTTGACTGCTTCCATTAATGAAGTTGATAAAAAAGTAACTGCCAATACTTCTAAGATAGCCACTAACACAACTAACATTAAAACTATTAGTGACGCAATGCCACTATTTGCCGTTTATGGCGAAGGTAGAGATTTAACAGACTCACCAGATGGGACAAAAATACCAATAGGGACTCTTATCGCTACGGATTTTTTTCACACAGCTAGTGATTTACCATATACGATAAGTAGTGATGGAATTACCTTAACCGCAACTAGAAACTGTGTTTTATTTTTTGAGGGTTCTGTAAAATTGCATGGAAACAATACGTTCAAATTTGCTTATGTAAAAATTAGAAAAAATGGAAGTGATACTAACTTCGCTAATGTAGGTAGTAGTGCTAATTTAAACTATGTAACATCTCAAGCTGGTCAGTACGTCCACACTTTAGTTACAGGAGATAAGGTAGAATTTACTTTAGGAATAGATGCCGCAGCAAAGATGTTCCATCTACAACTGTTATCGTTAAAAATATCAGAAGTAAAACCTGTATAACATAATAAGATAGATAAAATTATTAATAAAGAAAATTAAGGCATGCTCCCTGGAGTATGCTTTTTTGTTGGAAAGTTGGTGAACTATGAGTATTGATGCGATTATTTCTGCTTTAAGTATTGCAGGAACCTTAGTTGGTACGTTTGCAGGCATTGTTTTTTCAAACAAACTGACCATTTATCGAATTGAGCAATTGGAGAAAAAAGTTGAAAAGCATAACCATATTGTTGAACGTACTTTTCTATTAGAAGGACGGATGAATGAAGCAGAACACGATATTCAGGAAATGAAAGGAGGCGAGAAGTAATGATTTTACCCGATAAATATTATCAAATTATTAAATGGACAGTACTTACGGTATTGCCTGCTTTATCTGTATTAGTAGCCACATTAGGCAAAGCATATGGATGGAATGAAACTGATATGACAGTATTAACTATCAATGCTATAGCAACATTTTTAGGAGTAATTACAGGGGTATCAGCTTACAACTTAAAAGATAAGGAGTAAACTAATGAAAAAGAAAATAGTATTATCATTGAGCCTATTAATGGCTCTTTTTTTATTACCAATTAATGGGTTTGCCTATACGATTAACAATGAATTTAATTTAGGTGTAAATGAAGGTAGCTCTCAAGTAGCAAATAATCAGTACATTTTACTGCATGAGACGGCTAACGAAACAGCAACAGGACGCAATGAAGCGCAGTATATGAAACGTTCGTGGACTAGTGCTTATACCGCTTATATTGTGGGAGACGGCGGAATTGTTTACCAAGTCGGACAACCTGGTTATGTACAGTACGGCGCTGGTTCATACGCTAATGCTAACAGTCCCGTGCAGATTGAGTTACAACACACACATGATAAAGCGACGTTTGAGAAAAACTACAAGGCATACGTTGAATTGGCTAGAGATTCAGCAATGAAATATGGTATTCCACTTACATTGGACACGCCTTATAACCAACCAGGAATCAAATCACATTTATGGGTAACGCAAAATATTTGGGGCGATCATACAGATCCTTACGGTTATCTTTCTGAAATGGGCGTAAGTAAAGAAAAATTAGCATATGATTTAGCTCATGGATTTACCGATGAAAATCCGACAACTTCAGATGATAGACCAGTCATTGATCCAACTAGAGCAGGTGCTGCAAATCCTACACTAACAGATGGAACAAATTACGCCCACATTGATCAGTTCGGAGAAATCGAAAACGCAAACTTGCATGTGGCTGGATGGCACATTGCTAACTATCAATACGAGTATATTTTCATTATGGATTACAATACTGGGAAAGAATTAGCTCGAGTAAGAGCTGATGGAATTTATAGACCAGATGTAAATCAAGCTTATAATACTTCTGGAAATGTTGGTTATCATGTATCTTTCAATATGCGTAATTTCCCTAATAAGAAAGTCTATGTCATGATGCGTGCAACGAATGATCCAGAAGGGAACACTAAAGGCGGAGCACAAGATTTTCATGACAAGCGTTGGTATTTGAATATTCCGCAACGATAAAAAAAGCCCCTCGATGAGGGGCAGTACATAGTCATTAACGCACAAGTAAAGTTATCAATTTTTGAATTCTTGTAATCGACTAATAGATTCCATCTTTATATCGCATCTATCTAGTAGTTTTGACATAATTTCATTATTGTTATTATCGAATTGTTGAAAAGATGAAACAATTTCATCGATAAAATTATTTTTTACAGTATCTCGGTTAGAAAATACACAAATTAATGAAAAAACTATACTTAAAATACCGTCTTGTCCTATACAATTATTTCTCATAGATATTGAATATTTTTGTAGATAGTTTTTTAATAAACCTGGGCTTAGCTCATGTTTACACTTATGATGAAATATTCTTCCTCCGTGAGAAACTATATTTCTAAATTCATTAATATTATATAAGCAATGAAAGAGCAAAGAATTAAAATCAGTTTTAGAATTATTTTTGTTAAAGCAATGATTTACTATTTCTGTTTTTATATTAAGATTACTCAATTTTAACCAATTGACTAATTCCCCAAACGTACAATCATTAACTAAAATCCAAGGAGGAACATTATGATATTCGTTTTTATAGTGAATTATACTTTGATTATAGGAAGAACTAATTCTTTCATTTAATTTTGCTAACAGTTTATCTCTATCTGTATATGAATTTCCTTTATCATCATATTTTAATCTTCCTTTATCATACACGTCTGGATCTAAATACTCTGATTGTAAAAATCCATATTCTTTAGATATAGAGTGTGGAATTAGAGATTTAAGCGTTTCCTCAAAAACCGAAATATATTTATATAAGATTGAACTTAAAAGGCGTTCAAAATCATATACGATTCTAATTTCGGCGAAGGAAGTATTTTCATAATCATCTATGTATTCGTCTTCATTTTCATCGTAAATAGCAAAGGTCTGTTTGTGATTATTTATTAAATTATAGTAAGGGATATTTTTTAAAGTATATATAGCATTGTCTCTATCTTCAATAATTATTTTTCGTTCTTCCATTAAATCAACAAGTTTTTCAAATGAATAAAACGATTTATCATCGGGTTTTTTCATAACTATCCTCCATATACAAAAAAGCGTGACATTGTATATTACAAATCACGCTTTTATATGTTTGGGGTATCCTCCCCAGATTCATTGACTTAAGTTTAATTTAATTTCGAATAAATGTCAACTATTTATTTTTTATACTACTCTAGGGTGAGAGAGTATCTGAAGCTTTTTTCTTTTTATGACTTGGAAATAATAGCATAAAATAATATCTTATACAAAGAATAAGTACAATCTAGTTTTTTGCTATTAAATGTGTAATAATAAATATGCCATCACAACAAAGAATGAAACCCATCATTATCTAGTTTATGTCCATTCTTTTTGTTTGCAGTAGTTGTGATGGCTTTCCGTACCTTTAGCTCAGCTGGTCAGATCAGATGGCTTATAACTATCTGATTGTAGGTTTTAATTCTACAGGGCACATAAAAATTTAGTTACCATTAAGGAGGAACTTTTATGGATAAAAGATTTAAATTTATCAATATTCTCAGTTTATTAATAGGAATATTAGTAAGTATAGAAATTTTTACAACCTGGTTTGGTATGCTATTTTCTAGTCTCATTCCTGTTTTATTAATGGGAGTAATAGGATTTATACTTTCTATTTGGTCATTAAGTAAAAATAGTAGTCTTATTGAAAAAGTTATCTCAGTATGTGGATTGTTGTTAAATATTATCCCTGTAGGATATTTTATATTATTATTTTTTGCAATAGGTTAATATCTTATGTTTTTTTTGACATGTTATATAGGGAAGTTAATCTATAATTTAAATTATTTTTCAAACATATTTGATATGCACTTTATTTCTTTATTTTAATTTATAAGTATAAAAAAACAATAAATTTAATTATGTTAAAATGATAACGTCATCATATTACACAATCTTAATACTAACTTAAAAAATATCTCCTTTCATAAGTATGATGATAAAATCCGTTCCGGGCTACCTTTTTAGGTAGCCTACTTTAATCTTTATACCTTTCTGGATCAATGAAAGTATACTTTATATAGTCATAACGCCGATGATCGCTCCGTGCGTCCGGCACGTCAGTTACGATATCAAACAAAAAATATACGTCTTTCTTCATTCTGGTTTTCGCAGCAGGGATTTTAAAGTAGTTCTTATTAGAATAGTAGAGATTGATTAATAAACTGTCTTCAATTGCTAAAAAGAAAACTTCTGAATCCCATACTTTATAAAAATCTTTGATAAATCTATTCGAAGGATCGAATTTAAACCATAATTGTATTTTTCCTTCCATAAGCATAAAAGTTCACCTCAAAAAGAGTATACGAACGAATGTTCTTTTTGTAAAGATGGAATATCATTGATAATATGGATGGAACATATATATTAAAAAGTGTTCTTTTTGAATGCCATTTTCATTCATTTAACGAAAACTATCGAAAATAAAAAATGCCTAAATCCTTTTAAAATAAGGATTTAGGCATTTAGTGAAATCTACCGAAATCTCACAATGGAGACGGCGGGAGTCGAACCCGCGTCCAAACACATCGCCACTTAAAAATCTACGTTCATAGTCAACTCATTTGTGGTTTCGCTTTACAGCTTGCCGAGTGACAGGCATTCTGTATCGCTAGTCTGATGATCTCTTTAACAACTTACAGACGGAAAGTTGTCACGTATCCCACTAAATTTGAGACCCTTACTCGAGCACATGGGCGATGCCGAGAGGATCTACGCTAACTGTTTTTAGGCAGCTAAAGCGTAAGAGTTGTTTTCGTTTTTAGCAGTTATATTTAACTGTAACGTTTTAACGTAGACGTAACCTACGAAACGCAATTCAAGCTCAAACTGTGCCTGTCGAATCCGTAACGTCCCCGTTATAAACAAGGGTTACGTGTATTTTTCATACAATTTATATTATAGCACAAAATTGAATTTTTTCAACGAGAAACGATTACGGAAAAAGCAAATCGTCCGAAGTATCAAGAGATGATTCTCAATAGCTAATACTGTAAAAAATCATCTCTCAGTTACTCGGAAATATACATCGTATTTCGATTAAAAATCAAATCAAGTCAAAATGTTTGAGCGCATGAACGATTCCGCCCTCAGTGTTTTTCTTTGTAATAAAAGTGGATAGTTCTTTGAGATCATTGTAAGCATTGCCCATCGCGATCTTGTTGTCGCATGCTTCTAACAGTGCAAAGTCATTTGGTCCATCACCAAATCCAAATGTAGGCACATCAACAAGGTTTAATTCTTGTTTTAAACGTTTCACTCCTGCACCTTTCGAGATTCCTTTTTTGACCGTGTCAATCGAGTAAGGACCATTTCGATAAAAAGTCAGATCAGGAAATTGTTCATGATAATATTCATCCCCAGATTGAGAGAGGATAAGTAACATATTGATTGGATGATCCAAATAAGCTTGCGGATTGATTTCTGGTACATTTGAATGGATAAAGTTATAGGCATCAATCATCGTTTGTGTGTGTGCAGTACACCAAATATGTTGATGGTTATAAAATGAGAGCTGGTGCCCTTGTATTTGGACATGTTCGAGCATCTTTTGACAGTCTTCAGTTGCGATTATTTCAGAATGAACTTCTTGACCATCCACGCTGATGTAAGAACCATTCATCGTAACTGCAGAGGAAATACCAGCATCTGACATGATATGTTTGATTTCAGCTTCAGTTCGTCCAGTTGCTATGACTGGCAGGACGTTATTTGCCTGTAGTGCTTGCATTGCTTCGGCCACTTCTGGTGTGATTTTTGATTGAGCATCTAACAGTGTTCCATCAAGATCAAAAAAGTAATTGCACGATAATTTGACACAAAAAAACCCCTTTTTATTCGATTACCCCTATCTTAACAAAGAATGAACAAAAGACAAACCTTTCGTGAAGAATTACCGAATATATTGGTTCAAGTTAATTTTTAGAGTATACTAGAAAGAGAGATTTAGGAGGGATCATATGATTTTTTTAGTTGTCGGAGTATTTTTGACTATCCTAGGTTGCTTGTTTCTTTTTATCCCTTCTAAAGGGAATCTGCCTTTTTATGGTTACCACTCACCGCGTGCCACAAAATCCGATGTTCACTGGCGGTTAGCACAAAAAACAAGTGGAAAATATTTTTTTATTTTCGGTTTATTGATGGCCTTGATCGGCTATTTACTAAAATTAACTGGACAGACAAACTATTTTATAATCGAGATGTTGGTTTTAGTTTTTCCAATTATGCCGATTTTTATCTTAACTGAAAAAAAATTACAAGAACTCGATGATAGTATTGGAGGAAATAAAAAATGAATATTTTAATGATAGAAGATAATCAATCCGTATCTGAAATGATGCAGATGTTTTTTTTGAATGAAGGATGGGAAGCAACTTTTAAATATGACGGAAAAGAAGGTCTAGATGCTTTTTTAGAAAGACCGAATTACTGGGACATGATCACTTTAGACCTGAACTTGCCAACGATGGATGGTATGCTTGTTGGAAGAGAAATTCGGAAAGTCTCTAGTACAGTTCCGATCATTATGTTAACAGCTCGTGATTCTGAAAGTGACCAGGTTATTGGATTAGAGATGGGCGCAGATGACTACGTGACCAAACCTTTTAGCCCACTAACTTTGATTGCCCGAATGAAAGCTTTACACCGTCGTAGTGAATTGGTAGAGGTAAAAGAAGAAACAAACAACTCGGACGATCACTTCGATATCGAAACAGATCACTTTAAGATGAATACAAAAACACGTGAAGCTTATTTAAATAAAGCACCAATCGAAGGTTTGACACCGAAAGAGTTTGATCTATTATTTACACTAGCTAAAAAACCACGCCAAGTATTTTCTCGGGAACAATTACTGGAATTAGTGTGGGATTATCAATACTTTGGTGATGAACGAACGGTTGATGCGCATATCAAAAAGCTTCGACAAAAAATCGAAAAGGTTGGACCACAAGTCATTCAAACGGTTT
This sequence comes from Enterococcus hirae ATCC 9790, assembly GCF_000271405.2. NCBI lineage: Bacteria > Bacillati > Bacillota > Bacilli > Lactobacillales > Enterococcaceae > Enterococcus > Enterococcus hirae. The sequence continues at coordinate 1,887,346 of NC_018081.1, forward strand.
GGGGCGTAGGTTATAAATTTGATGATTCTGGTGTGGCCTAATGCGCTATCTTTACCAGCAGTTATTAGCCTTTTGCGGAATGATCGCGATGATCATTTTGATCGTAGGTGTTTCTTTTACGCAACTGACTAAGCAAACCATTGAAGAAAATAATTACCAACAACTTTTTGGCTATGCAGAATCTGTCGAGAAGACAACACAGACATACACAGACACGTTTCCTCAATTAAGCCAAGATCAAGCGTTTCAAAATGCATTATTATTAACGGAACAAGTCTTATCAGAACAAAATGTCAATTTTATTTTTATCGATAAGAACGAACGGGTCATTTATCCTACTGATAATGTGGTATTGAACTTTACGATTAAAGCGGAACAATGGGATAATCTGCGTCATGGAAGACAAGTAAAATTTACCTCCAACAAAAATATACTAGGACAAAATCAAGCGACGTCTTATGCCTTAGTACCTTTTAATTTAAATCATGAATTTTATGGTGGCTTGGTTGTTAGTCAACCGGCTAAAAATATCGATAATAGTGTTCGGTCGGTCACATTGAATCTGTTTAAAGGTTTTATTTTTTCAAGTATTGTTGCTATATTAGCGAGTTATGCGTTTGCTGCTTTTCAGGTTAAAAGGATCAATCGTTTACGTAATGCAACGAAAGAAGTCACGAATGGAAATTTTGATGTCCAATTGCCAGTTCATGATAAAGATGAATTTGATGAATTAGCGGATGACTTCAACAAAATGACGAATTCTTTAAAAGAATCACAGGCTGAAATCGAAGAGCAAGAAAACCGCCGAAGACAATTTATGGCAGATGCTTCTCACGAAATGCGTACGCCGCTAACCACAATCAACGGGTTACTTGAAGGTCTAAAATATAATGCAATTCCTGAAGACCAAAGAGAAAATGCGATCAACTTGATGAAAAATGAAACAGAACGACTGATACGCTTAGTTAACGAAAATCTAGACTATGAAAAAATCAGAACCAATCAAATCAGTATGGTTATTAAAAGATTCAATGGTACAGAAACATTGAAAAATATTGTGGCACAGCTTGAAACAAAAGCAGAAGCTGCAGGGAATGTTTTAGTTTTACAAGCAGAAGACGATGTGGAAGTGTATGCAGACTATGACCGATTTGTGCAAATCATGGTGAATATCATCCAAAATGCGATTCAATTTACAGAAAATGGAACGATCACGATCTCTTTAGAAAAAGGTTATCTAGAAACGATTATCCGAATTAAGGATACAGGTATCGGAATGACTGAACAACAAATGAAGAGTATTTGGGACCGTTATTATAAAGTTGATCCCTCAAGAAAGAATACAAAATACGGGGAATCAGGACTAGGACTTCCAATCGTTCAACAGTTAGTTCGGCTTCATAAAGGAAAGCTGGAAGTAGAAAGCGAATTGGGGACAGGAACAACATTTACAGTTAAATTACCAGATGTAGAAATAAAATAAACAAAGAGAGTGGGACAATAGTTCTTTCTCAAAAAGAAAATAAGTTCGATTTTGATGTTTATTGTCAAAATCGAACTTATTTTTTCTGTTTTGCGCACTTTCCTCTCCATATATTTTCCTAATTTTCTTAAATTTAATGCCATCAGTGCCAAACCAATATCAATCGTTGCTCCTTGTTTCCCACGCAAATGGAAACGATGGAACGCCAAATGAGCCTTTAGATGTCCGAACACGGGTTCGACATCCATTTTTCGTTTCCGATAAATCGAACCAGTTTTCTCCTCTAAAAGCTTTTTTCTGCATTCTGCTTTGAAATAGCGCCAATTATTATTTACTTGAATTTTTCGCTTTTGTTCACTTTTCGCACGCGTACATTGACGACGAACTGAACAGTTCCGACAATCCTCACATTCATAGATTTTGAAATCTCGAATAAAGCCACCTTTATCTTTTCTGCGACTATAATTTTTGAACGGTACCGGACGATTCGCTGGGCAAATATAGGTGTCTTGTTCTTCAAGATAACGCCAATTCTCCACGTTAAACGGATTATCCTTGTACTTCTTTTTATTTTCTTTGTGATAACTGCCATATGTAATTAAGGGAGTTTTATGTAGAACATCGTTGATATACATGTAATTTTCTTCGCTACCATACCCTGCATCTGCCACAATGTACTCCGGTAACTCCTTATGTCGGTCTAAAAAACTGTCTAAAAATGGATTCAATGTTTTGGTGTCTGTGGGATTTGGAAATAATTCATAGCTCAAAACATACTGATTTTCGGTGGCGATTTGTAAATTATAACCTGGCTTGAGCTGTCCATTTCGCATATAATCGTCTTTCATCCGCATAAAGGTGGCATCAGTATCTGTTTTTGAAAAGCTATTTCGTTCTTGAAATAGTTGAGCATACCGTTCATACTTTTGTTTTCTTGGCAGATAATCCGTTTGTACCTGTCGGAGATATTTTTTATACATTCTTCTTTTTTTCTTTAGTTGACTTTGCTTTTCTTTGCATTTTTCATGTGTTAATTGTACTTGTGTTTCATGGAGTTCAGCTTCTAAATGATGAGCGACTTCTTCTAACTGGTCGCTCGTCAATCCATCGGATTGACTTTCTTCTTTTAAGCAAGGAAGAATTTCCTCTTGATAAAGCGTTTGATAAAAAGCTTCTGATTTTTCATCTAACAACCGTTCATACCGAGTGGTGGCTTTACGCCAAACAAAGCTGAACTTATTGGCGTCTGCTTCAATTTTCGTACCGTCAACGAAGATGGCTTCATTATCTATCACTTGATTGGTTATCAGTTGACGGCGAAACAACACAAAAGCCTCTGCTAGAAGCTGAGCTGTCGTTTCCTGACTTCTGAATCGATTGATCGTGCGGTAACTCACTTGTTCATGATTGGCTAGCCAACGCATACGGTAACTATCGTCTAATAAAAATTCGATCTTTCTGCCAGAAAAAACACGTTGCGTGTAGGCATAAAGAAGAATTTTCAACATCATTTTGGGGTGATAGGCTGGACGTCCCAGCTGTTGTTCAATTTGGTTGAAGAGCGCTTGCGGGATTGCTTCTACTAACGAGTGAACCGCAAAGGCAACATCCGTTTCTGGAATATAATGTTCTACATCTAGTGGTAAAGTTGTTTGGTTGATGGTATAATTTTTAAACATAAGGCACACTCCTTTGATTTTTGTTTAGGCACTTTAATCATACAAGGTTGTGTGCTTTTTGTGTACCTTAAAATCAAAAAAAAAATGGGGCAATAATCAGATTTTTTTCTGACTATTGTCCCACTCTCTTTTAGTATCTCTAAAAACGAATAAACGGCGTTCAAGAAGCAATTCCTCAACAATAAGCGCTTCTTTCACAGCCTCTTGCTAAACGGCGTTCAAGAAACAACTCCTCAACAATTAAGAGAGGAGCTAAATAGTGTTCAAAGAGCTGATCTTTGGCAATAAGGATGAAACTCTCAAAACATAGGAAGCTGTGAGTTTCATCCTTATTGCATAGGTCGAGTTGCTCTTTCCACGACCTCTTTTTATCGTTCATCATAGATTTGGTCGACATACTGACTATGAGCAATGGTTTCATCATGAGTCAGTAATAGAATGGCGATTTTTTTGTTTTTGACTAGATAATCAAATAGATCAAGAATTTCTTGTGCTTCAATTACTTTAAGTTCATCCAGCACTTCTTCAATGATGAGTTTGTCTTTTTTAGCAAGTAACGCATGCAACAATTGAAGTTTGATTTTATCAAAAAGAGAGAGTTGATCAGGTTCTCTGTTAAGAAGTGCTGGATCAATTTTGAGCATTTCTTGAAAAGATAAACGTTCTTTTTTATTTTCAGATAAATTCAGTAGTACTTGATCTTTGGTTTTTAAATAAGGGAAGAGAGGCCAATCTTTTTGGACGATAAGTAATTGTTTGGGACTCGATACAATCGCTTGTTCTTTTAGCGCTGTTAATAGTTCTTCTTGTTTTGCTTTTGGGCAAAGAATAACAGCTAATTCTCCTAAAGACATTATTGGCTTACATGTATTCATGAAAGATCACCTTACCTTTTTTTAAACGTTGATAGAAAATCGTAAATTGTAAGAGACTAATGCATAGACTGATGGAGATAAGAAGGCCAACCGTTTGTAGGAAACTCTTAAACGTATCGAAGAAAAAAGCATCGTTTACAAAATCAATTTTAAAAAAAGTTTGTTGATCCATCGGTATGGCTAATGGTCGAGTAGTCGATATAAGTGAATGGGTGTCAGGTAATTCAAATAATCTTAGACTCCAAAAATTAAGATGTTGTAACAGTGCTTGATAAATGTTTTGAAAAAGCACAATTCCAATAAATAAGAGTGTGCAACAGATCAGTAATGGTAAGATCATTTGCCAGATGATCAAAAGAAAAATTCTAGTTTTCGATAAACCAGCTAAACGCCAGTTGATCAATTCACGTTGGTCTTGTTTTAATGTTCGCTGAAAGAAAAAGATAAATGCGCCAACAAACAAGAACAGTAACAACAAGATCAGCTCGACATAAAATTGTTTCACTGATAGAAAAGACGGAAAGTGTACTTTTAAGGACGTCGTGTCCAAGAAACTAAGACGATCTTCAATTTGTGCATAAAGTGTTGATTGTAAATGATATAAGTTACATACAAGCATCAATAAAAAAGCAGTGACACTTGTAAATAAGCAACTAAAAAGTGTCTGTTTTTTATAATAACGCATTCTTGCAACTGAATAGCGGAGTATTCTCATCACTTTCACCTCATTTTAAATTATAGAAAATGAATATGAATAAAGTATGAAATTCATATAGTAAAATCAGGAAATCCCTATTTTTTAATAAACGAAAATGACGATAAATCAACTGTTCCGCTATATTTTGTGAATAAAATCCAATGTTCATGGATGGTTCTAATACGTGAGTTTAAGCTCTATTTTCTAGAAAAACGCCAGAGTAACTCAAATTAAAGTGCATGAAAAAAGCTAAGAATTAACGAAAAACAAGAATTGGTTTTCGTCAATCTTAGCTTTTATAATCATTACTTCTATGGGCACGTAATCTTTTTGAAAGAAAGGCTAGCTATTTATCAGATTCAGAAGAAGGAACTGAGTCACTCGTCTGTGTCCCATTTATTTGTTGGTAAGTTTTGGTTTCATATAGATCTTTTGTTGATTGGTTATTGTTTTGACTAAAGACACTTGTTGATTTGTCACCTAGTTCTTTTTCTTTTTCAAGCAACTGTTTCATGCCGTTTTTGTAATCAAATTGACTTGCTTCAATTGGGTCTAACCCAGTATCTGTAGAAAAGCGGAGTAAGTCACCATTGTTTATTTGATCTGAAACAGCTAACTGTTTATTCGCTTTTTCTTTCAATGCATCAATTTCATTTTGAACTTCTTGAGTCGGTTCTGTAATGGCTTGTCCGGTTTTGTTATCGTAAATCGTTCCGCCATAATAAGTGTATTTAGGAGTAATAAAATCACCATCACGGAAAGTAACAAGTTGATCATGTTGCTTAGAGAAGAGATCTTGTCCTAGCTGATTGTAATTTTTGGTATCTACTCCTAACAGATGGAGTAGAGTAGGTAATGCATCCACTTGTCCGCCATAGGTATGATTGATTCCACCGTTTGTTTGTCCAGGAAGATGGATCATGTAGGGAACTCGTTGCATTTGTGCATTGTCAAAGTTGGTCCATGTATCACTTGTTTTACCCACTAGTTCCGCTAACGATTTATTTCTAGAGTTAGAAATTCCGTAGTGATCACCATAAAGGACGATGACAGAATTATCATAAAGACCACTAACTTTCAAATAGTTGAAAAATTCTTCAACTGCTGTATCGAGATAATTCGCTGTTGCAAAGTATCCGTTGATCGTTTCATCATTTGTCGTAGCTAGTGGGAAGCCTGCTTCTTCGTTTGTGAACTTAGAATAAGGATAATGATTAGATACCGCAATAAATTTAGAATAAAAAGGTTGTTGTAAATGTTCTAAATATTGTACTGATTGTTGGAAGAACGGTTTATCATGCAATCCATATTGGAATGAATTGTCGTCATTGACATCATAATAAGAAGCATCAAAGAAATAGTTGTAACCTAATTTTTTATAGGTCTCATTACGATTCCAGAATGTACCAGCGTTACCATGGAAGGCAGCACTCGTATAACCTTGTGTCTGACTCAAAATATCAGGAGCAGCTTGGAAGGTATTCTTTCCACCTAATTGAGTGAATAACGATCCTTGATTTAAACCAAATAGTGAATTTTCAAATAAGGTTTCAGCATCACTGGTTTTACCTGCTTTAACTTGATGGAAGAAATTGTCAAAGCTAAATGTACTGTTACTATGATATAAACTATTCAGAAATGGCGTTACTTCATGTTCTACACCATTGGCATCTTTTAGTTTATAGTCGATCAAGAATTGTTGGAAACTTTCTAAATGGATATAAATCACATTTTTTCCTTTAGCAATACCAAATGTTTCATCATTTGGTTCAGCATAGTGATCTTTGATATAACTTTCTACTTCTTTCAGATCATTAGGACTTGCTTCTGCTCGTACTTGGTTCGTTTGGTAAGTCTGGATACCATCATAGACGGTAAACGCATTGATACCTAAATATTTGACTAAATAATCTCTAGAAAAAGTACGAGTCAATAACTCTGGGCGATCGGCTTCTGCTAAAAATAAATTTCCAGAAAAAATCATGACTGACAAAGTCGAGATCGCAAAAGCCATTCGTGCACGAATCGGTTGTGGATCCATTTTGATTTTTTTGGTTATCAATAATGCAGCGACAATGATAAAGTCGATCCAATAAAGGACGTCATATGGTCTAAATAAGCGAATAGCACTTTCTCCAAGCCCGCTAGCTACTTTTCCTGCCCCCAAGATGGTATTGATCGTAATAAAATCCGTAAACTCACGATAATAAGTTACGTTGGAGAACACCAGTAAAGTCAATAGGAAATAAATGACCATCATTGTAATATAAGACGCTTTCGTCCGTCTCACATATAACGCAATCCCCATTAACAACAACGTGGTAGCGATCGGATTGATAAACAGTATAAAGTATTGTATGCCACTTTCGATGCCTAAATTGAAATCAAACAAATAGGCAAAAATTGTTTTTAGCCAAAGTAAAACAGCTAATAAAGAAAAAAATCCGAGCCTTTTATTCAAAAAGGCGGGTGTTTTTATTCGTCTCAATGTAATCTCCCTTTCCCCACTCTTCTCATTTACAGAGTGTTATGAAGTTATGATTGCTCAAACTACATATTCCATCCTATTTTACTAGTACGCAAATCCAGTGTCAATCGAAACCAAACGCTTACACCGGTGATTAAGGATTTCTTATTCTTTTGTGAACGCTAGCACTAAGACAGCCTGCTTAATATTTGGTATACTGATTAATGATAAAGGTAAAGTAGGTGAGTCAATGAAAGTACAAATTAAGAAAAAAGCAGGAAATCGTATCAAGAACGGTTATCCATTGATTCAAAAGGAAGATTTGGTCCAGTCGTACAATGAAACCACGCAGTGGATCGAATTGGTTGATCAACAAGATAATTTCTTAGCTAAGGGCTATTTAGGTAAACAAAACAAAGGAATCGGTTGGGTTTTGAGTCAACAAAATGAAACGTTTGACCAGGCATTTTTTGAGAAAAAGTTTTCTGAAGCTAAAGCAAAAAGACAAGCTTTTTTCATAGATGAACAAACAACAGCATTTCGTTTATTTAACGGAGAAGGGGATGGCATCGGTGGTCTGATCATTGATTATTATGAACACTATGCAGTATTTTCTTGGTATAATGAAACTCTTTATACTTACCGACATTTGCTCTTCTCAGCGTTTCAACAAGTTTATCCTGAGATAAAGGGTGCTTACGAAAAAATCCGTTTTGAAACAAATGAATTTCCTGAAAGTCAGTATGTTTATGGAGAAACAGCTCCTGAACCTTTAATCATCAAAGAAAATGGCGTCTCTTACGCCACTTATTTGAATGAAGGGCTGATGACAGGCATCTTTTTAGATCAAAAAGAAGTCCGAGGAGCTTTGATCGATGGACTTGGTCTAGGAAAGTCTGTTTTGAATATGTTTAGCTATACTGGGGCTTTTTCAGTTGCGGCAGCAATGGGTGGTGCTTTGGAGACCACGAGTGTTGACTTAGCAAAGCGAAGTTTGAAAAAAACACAGGAACAATTTGAAATCAACGGTTTGGATCTTCAGACACAAAAAATCATTGTGATGGATGTTTTTGCCTATTTTAAATATGCTAAAAGAAAGCAGCTGACTTATGATCTCATTGTGCTTGACCCTCCAAGTTTTGCGAGAAACAAAAAGAAAGTGTTCCGAGTAGCCAAAGATTATGGCGAATTGGTTAAAGATAGCTTGGCTATTTTATCGGACGAGGGAACGCTTATCGCTTCAACGAACGCAGCTAACGTGAGTACCGATCAGTTCAAAAAAATGATCGAAAATGAACTAATGCTAGCCAATGTTGAATATGAAGAAATCACTCGTTTTCGATTACCACAAGATTTCCAAACCATTGAAGCCTTTCCAGAAGGGGATTATCTAAAAGTATTTATCTATCAAATTAGGAAATAAGGGGGGAGGACAGATGGTGCAAGTGAAAGGACTAAACTTAGGAAAAGGACATCCTAAAATTTGTGCGCCAATGATCGGAGACACTCGTGAAGAACTTTTGCGAGAAGCAATTTTAGCCAAAGAAGCTGGTGCTGATTTAGTGGAGTGGCGAATTGATTATTATGAAGATGTCTTTCAATATGAAAAAGTCACAGAAACGTTGGTGCTGATTCATGAGATGCTCGACGGGTTACCGGTACTTTTCACTTTTAGAACAATAGCAGAAGGTGGCAAACGAGATATAACGATCCGAGCATACCACGAGTTGTACCTACAGATGATCCGCTCTGGTTTAGTCGATATGGTTGATTTAGAATTAGACAAAATTGAAAGCCTTGAAAAAGAGTTGTTAGCAGAAATCAAACAGCGCAACATCCCGATGATTATCAGCAGTCATAATTTTAAAGAGACCCCAGCTGATCCAGTCTTATTGTATCAATTAAATATGATGGAACATCTTGGTGCAGATATCGGTAAAATAGCGGTAATGCCCCATAACGAACGAGATGTGTTACGTTTGATGGAGCTAACGAGACGGGCAGGAGCGTTTGTGTCCATGCCTCTGATTACAATGTCAATGGGACAGCTCGGAATGATTTCGCGCTTATCGGGAAATTTGACTGGTTCGGTCATGACTTTTGGTGCGTTAACCTCTGAAAAAGCATCAGCACCTGGACAAATCACTGTAAAGGAACTAAAATCAATAATCAAATTATTAAATTGAAACAATCTAATTTGAAGGTGAAAATGTTGGCAAAGAAAAACAAGTGAAAACAAATGCGATCCGCTTAGTAGAACAAAAGAAAATCAAGTATACTGAACATGAGTATGCTTGGGATGAAGCACATTTAAGTGCATCTTCTGTCGCTGAGCAACTTTCTGAAAGTGAACACCGCATTTATAAAACACTCGTAGCGGTTGGAAACAAAACAGGAACGATCGTAGCGGTCATTCCTGGTAATCGAGAGTTAGATCTAAAAAAATTAGCAAGAGTATCTGGAAACAAAAAAGTAGAAATGTTACATCTGAAAGACTTAGAAGCTACCACTGGTTATATTCGTGGTGGTTGCTCGCCAATTGGGATGAAGAAATTATTTCCTACTTATTTAGAACAAACAGCACAATCACAAGAAACGATCATTGTATCAGCAGGAAAAAGAGGACACCAAATGGAGCTAGCACCTCAAGCCATTTGTGATTTAACTAAAGGGACTTTTGCTGATCTTGTACTGTGATGCAGTCGGCAATTCATCAGTTTATCAACTAAAAAAGAAAAAACAGTAACGAAAAGAGTCAGACATCTTCTACTCCCTTCGTTACTGTTTTCGTTTAATTAGCTAAGAAAAGCGGCATTCATTCCTGCTACATGTCCAGTTGCAAAAGCCGCAGTAATATTGAACCCACCAGTATATCCATTAACATCTAGCAATTCACCAGCAAAAAATAATCCATTGACCAATTTGCTTTCTAATGTTTTTGGATTGATCTCTTTTAGTGAAACGCCACCACCAGTCACAAAAGACTTTTCGATGGCAAAAGTTTTGGTTATTTTGAAAGAAAAATTTTTGCAAAGCTCCGCAAATTGTTGGATCTCTTTTTCTGTCGTTTGACTACCAGTTTGTTCCGTTAATCCACTTTTTTCAAGGAAAAAGAGAAGCAAGCGTTCAGGTAAAAAGCCATGCCAAGCATTACTCAATGTTTTCTTCGATTGTTGGCTTTTAGCAGTCAATTCGTTGATCAATTCTTGAAGCGAACGATTCGGAAAACAGTCTAAGACGACCGTGACAGGTTCTCCAGTCGTTTGCAACTCTTGATTGATGAAACTTGAACATCTCAATGCCGCAGGTCCAGAAATCCCAAAATGCGTGAAAAGCAAGTCCATAACATGTTCGGTGATGACTTTACCTTTCTTGTTTAATACGCTTAAAGAAATATCTTGTAAAGATAATCCTTGCAAGGTTTTATCCTTGATAAAAGTTTCTTCAGAAACCAGTGGAGATTCTGTTGCATACAAGGGAGTGACAGTGTGACCGACTTTTTTAACGATTTTATAGCCATCACCTGTAGAACCAGTCGACGGATAGGTTCGCCCCCCAGTAGTTAATACGACACAAGAGGATTGAAATTCTTCAAATTCCGTTCGTACGCCATAGATTTTTCCGTCGCTATGCACTAATTTTTCGACTCGGGTGCCAAAGAGCATCGTAACATTTAATTCATTTAAACGATGGATCAAGGCTTCGATAATCGTTTTTGACTTATTCGTCACAGGGAACATCCGACCATGATCTTCTTCTTTTAGATGAACACCTTGAGATTCGAAAAATTCCATGATATCAAAATTATTCCATTGGGAAAATGTACTGTATAAAAATTTGCCATTTCCAGGAATATGAGCAATCAAATCATCAACTGGACGGTTATTCGTGACATTACATCTTCCGCCACCTGTCATTAATAATTTTTTTCCAGCTTTTTTATTTTTTTCAATTAAGAGAACCTTTGCGCCATATTCAGCCGCACTAATTGCAGCCATCATACCACTAGTTCCAGCACCGACTACAATCACATCATAGGTTGTTTCCATTTCCTCACCTCAGAGAAAGTGTAGCATATTTATGAAAAGAAAGCAGGAAATGTTTTGAGCATCTAATAAAAATAGGCTAAAATAAAAGAAGATTATAAAAGGAGTGTGAAACAATGACAAACGCAACAGAATACGTCCAACGAATTCAAAATAATATTCATCAAAAAGACACAGGACAAGTCGAATTTTTACAAGCCATTGATGAATTTATGCCTTCAGCTACTCAATTTTTAGAAAAACATCCTGAATACATCAAACGAAATATTTTAGGATTGTTATCAGAACCAGAAAGAATCATTCAATTTCGCGTGCCGTGGCAAGATGGCGAAGGAAACTGGCAAGTCAATCGTGGATACCGCATTCAGTACAATTCAGCAATCGGCCCTTATAAAGGTGGGTTGAGATTCCATCCGAGTGTGAATTTAAGTATTCTTAAATTTCTAGCTTTTGAACAAATTTTCAAAAATAGTCTAACTGGTCTACCAATTGGTGGAGGAAAAGGCGGAAGTGACTTTGATCCAAAAGGAAAATCAGACGATGAAATCATGCGTTTTTGTCAAAGTTTCATGCTGGAGCTATCCAAGCATATCGGTCCATCCATCGATGTACCTGCTGGAGATATTGGAGTCGGTGCCAGAGAAATCGGTTATTTGTTTGGAGAATATAAACGATTAAAACAATATGATGCCGGTGTCCTTACTGGAAAACCATTAGATTTTTGGGGAAGTAAGATTCGTACGGAAGCAACTGGATACGGATTGGTTTATTATGTCAAACATCTTTTACAAGCAGAAAAAGACTCTTTTGAAGGAAAAACAGTTATGGTATCTGGTAGCGGAAACGTTGCAATCTATGCCATTGAAAAAGTTCAAGAATTAGGTGGGAAAGTCATCACATGTTCTGATTCCAGTGGGTTTATCTATGATCCAGAAGGAATCGACCTGGCACTATTAAAAGAAGTCAAAGAAGAAAAAAGGGAACGGTTGACCGCTTATGCAGAAAAACGTGATTCTGCTGTCTATCATGCTGGTCAATCTGTCTGGACTTTGAAAGAAACTGCAGATATCGCGCTTCCTTGCGCTACTCAAAACGAGATAGACGAAACGCTGGCTAACAACTTGGTTGAATGTGGAGTGAAAATCATCGCAGAAGGCGCAAACATGCCATGTACTCTTGAAGCTGTCAATGTTTTTGAAAAAGCCAATGTGTGGTATTGTCCTGGGAAAGCAGCTAATGCCGGCGGTGTCGCTGTCTCAGCATTAGAAATGAGTCAAAATGCTCAACGATTGTCTTGGGAAAGTGAACAAGTGGATCGCCAATTAGATGAAATCATGAAAAATATTTATCAAACGTGTCGCCAAACGGCAGCAGCTTATGGCAATGAAAAAAATCTATTGCTAGGAGCAAATGTTGCAGGTTTTGAAAAAGTAGCGAAAGTGATGTATGCGCAAGGATTAGTTTAGTGTTTGAAATTTTCTTGTAAATATTAGCTTCAATTCATTTATTTGCTTGAAAAATTGTAAAAAAAACGTAAAGTATAAGCTGTATATTGATCTTTTAAAGGAGGAATAAAAAATGGCACATATTCATTTTGATTATTCAAAAGTAGCACCATTTGTTAATGAACATGAGTTAGGTTACATGCAAAGCCAAGTATCAATGGCAGATAAAGTATTACGTGAAGGTACAGGCGCAGGAAGTGATTTCCGTGGTTGGATCGATCTACCTACTAATTACGACAAAGAAGAATTTGCTCGTATCAAAGAAGCAGCGAAAAAAATCCAATCTGATTCTGAAGTTTTAGTAGTTATCGGAATCGGTGGTTCTTACCTAGGCGCTCGTGCAGCAATCGATTTCTTAAACCACACTTTCTTCAATTTATTAGATGGTGAACAACGTAAAGCACCACAAATTTTCTTTGCAGGAAACTCAATCAGCTCAACTTATATCGCTGATTTGATTGAAGTAATCGGAGATCGTGACTTCTCAGTAAACGTGATTTCAAAATCAGGTACAACGACTGAACCAGCTATTGCATTCCGTGTCTTCAAAGAATTACTTGTTAAAAAATATGGTCAAGAAGAAGCGAATAAACGTATTTATGCAACAACTGATAAAGCAAAAGGTGCAGTTAAAGTAGAAGCCGACGCAGAAGGTTGGGAAACATTCGTGATTCCTGATGACATCGGTGGACGTTTCTCTGTTTTAACAGCAGTAGGATTACTACCAATCGCTGTTAGTGGAGCAGATATCGATGCGTTGATGCAAGGAGCTGCAGATGCAAGCAAAGCTTATTCAAGTGATAAACTAGAAGAAAACGAAGCTTATCAATATGCAGCAATGCGTAACATCCTTTACCGTAAAGGGAAAGTAACTGAATTATTGATCAACTATGAACCAGGAATGCAATATTTCTCTGAATGGTGGAAACAATTATACGGTGAATCAGAAGGTAAAGACCAAAAAGGAATCTACCCTTCAAGTGCGAACTTCTCAACTGACTTACATTCACTAGGTCAATATATTCAAGAAGGACGCCGTAACATCTTTGAAACGATCGTTAAAGTTGAAAAACCACGTAAATCAATTACAATTCCAGAACAAGCTGAAGACCTAGATGGTTTAGGTTACTTGGAAGGAAAAGAAGTAGATTTCGTCAATACAAAAGCTTTTGAAGGAACTTTATTGGCTCATACAGATGGCGACGTACCAAACTTATTAGTTAAAATTCCAGAAATGGATGCTTACACATTAGGTTATACAATGTACTTCTTTGAAATTGCTGTAGGTATTTCAGGTTACTTAAATGGAATTAACCCATTTGACCAACCTGGTGTTGAAGCATATAAGAAAAACATGTTCGCACTTCTAGGCAAACCAGGCTTTGAAGACCTTGCCAAAGAATTGAACGAACGTTTGTAATATAAGGTTTTTAGTCAGATTTAAAAAAATAGTGATAGAAACATGTTCGCTTGAAAATAAAACTAGTGATAGCTTTAGTGATAGTGAAAGTAAAAAAGCGCTCAATTTGAGTGCTTTTTTATTTGCTCTTCTATATAGTTTTCTAATTGGTTCATTGATCTTTTTTTCACTTCGGGAGAAATATGGGCATAGACTTGTGTAGTAGAAACATCTTTATGTCCTAAAAAATCTTTGATATCTTCTAAAGGTATTCCTGCTTGTCTCGTTCTAGCTGCAAAAGTATGTCTACCATCATGCACAGTTATGTGGGGGAGATTGGCACGTTTTTCAATTCTATGAGAAGCACCGTTAACGGTTCGATCTCTTATTGGAATACCTTTATTTTTACCGTAAGTATTTATAAAAATAAATGCTTCGTGGTCATCTGTTTCGGGTAAAAAACCAAATTTTTTTATTACTTGATTTCTTAAAGTCAATAAGGCTTTCTTTACTCGTTTTGTCATAGGCAATGATCGTGTACCAGATGGGGTTTTTGTGTCATCTGTAATAATTAAACCTTTGTTAGGTCCTTTTTCAGCAGCCCCAAGTCGTTCACGATTGATATTAAGTGTATTCTGAGAAAAATCAATATCAGCCCATTGTAGCCCTAAAGCTTCTGATTTTCGCAATCCTTGATCAAATATAATAAGAAAAAAGGGATACCATATAAATGATTTCTCTTTTTTGGCAAATTCGAGAAATAGTTCAGATTGATCAAAAGTATAATATTTAACTTTCTTTTTATCAGATATATTTCTTGGAAACTCAACAAAACTAGTAGGGTTATTCTTTATATATCCTAACTGAATAGCTTTTTTGAAAGCATTGCTAAGAGTGGCATTGATACTTTTGGCTGTTGTTACTGAGAGACCTTCCTTAGTTCTACCTAAACCCTTTTTAGTAAGTAACTGATTGATGAATCTTTGATGATCAGCTCTAGTATATTTATCTAGTTTATATTTTCCAATATATGGATTGATGTACATTTTTATATTTGCCCTATGAACTATTCTTGTTCCTTCTTTAACATTCATTTTATAGTTATTAATCCAATCGTCCATGAATTTTTCTATAGTTAATTTCTTAGGATTATTTTGTATATATTCTTCAGAAGCTATTTCGCCTTCGACAATTTTTGCGAATCTTTCTGCTTCTTCATGACTTTTAAACCCTTTTTTATGAATCTTTTTCTGTAACTTAGTACCAGGATCAATTCCATTTGATATATATACTTCATAACGATATTCTTTTGATTTCTTTAAGTAATATTTTTTAATGGAGGCCACTGACATCATTCCTTTCGTATTTCAGTCCTAATAATAAGAATATTTTAGGGGAGGTATGTTATTTGAACGAATATTTAGAAAATCTTCGTATCAATAAAGTTTTTATACGAACTTACGTTCTTTTGCATTTGAAAAAGAAAAGCCCGAAGGCTAATCATCAAAAAAACAAAAATACTGGTCAATCTATAAAGTATTGTGTATAATTCATTTATAAACAATTTTCATAATCTTTAATATTTGTTTACCTTGCGTGCTCTCTAGATAATTGTTTCCTGAATAGGAGGCTGTGTCTATGGTACGCTTTTTTATTTATATTTTAAATAGTCTAATTCTCTGATTAGTCTTCGAACTGACGCGCGTTCGGTGGCATTAAAATTATTATTTTTTGAATCAATTATTCCCTTTTTTTCAATCAAGACTTTCTTTAGAAAATATTCTAAATCTTTAATATTTATTTCATTTTCATCTAAGGTTTCAAGATGGTGTAGTTTTTTTAGAAATGTAATATTAGTAGTGGTTATAGATGAAACTGAATCAAAACTTTTCGTTCTCTTTTTGATTGAATTAGTTTTAAATGAAGAAAAATCTTGAGGTATCCAATCTAGCTCCGAATACATCTGCTTTATTGCATCTGATGCAGACGAAAGATATTTAAAAACAGGCAAGGTACCGTACATTTTTCTGAGTTCGATAATGGTTTTTTGTAGCAAAGAATCCGGATTATAATTTTTATCATCAAAAACTATGTCACTATATATTTCTTCTGTCTTTGGAGTTAAGTATCCTAATTTAGCAAGTTCGATTACACCAAAACCTGTAACATACTCTATTTTTTGCTTGTCGTCAGGAGTCAAATCTGTTTCTGGAAGATTAACGAATAGTCTATCTGTAGGATCGTTCGTCAAAACAAGTTTATACATATCTTGTTTAACATGTCTTAATAGTTTAATCGGATATTTAGCTTTGTTATTATTCAAGCATTTGTATAGTAAGGAATAATCATTTAAAGAAATCTGTTTGATAGTGATTGAGCGACCGTTCTCAAAAGAAATAGTGTAAGTTGAAGATGAAAAATTAGTTTCACTTTCATCCCAGACAACATAAAACAGTCTGTCCTCTATTTCTTGTAGCTGTTCGGAAGTTAGTGAAAGCTGAATATCATTTAATATTTTCCTTATATCTTCATCACCTATTGAATAACCTATAAAAAAAATTGGGTGTTCAACAAAAATAGTAAGTAACTTTGCCGCAATATATTTGTGTTTTTGTTCTATCAAGGCATAATCTTTTGTATTAATTAGTATAGATTCGGGATTATCAACGCAGCCGTGAATTTTATATATTTCTCCTAAATCATATTTAGTATGAAATAGAAGCTCTTCTTGTGATGAATAAACCTCGTAGTCAAAAATTTTCTCTTGTAATTTGTCGTAATTAGTTGTTATTATTCCAGCAATTGCATTCGGAGAAATATTTTTTAATTCATCAAGCTCAGGTTTTAATTCTTGATTTATTTCTTTAAATGAGTTCAAATAACTAGCAATCTCAATTTTAATAGGGGCTACACCTTTTTCCATTAATAAAGAGTTTTTTGCTCTACTTTCCTCAAAGCGTGGATCATCAAACCATATTTCATCTAGTTCATCTGAAATTAAATCACACAAATAGGTCATATAGTTATTGTACTCAGTATTTAAATCATATTTTTTATCAGCTTTTCTTCTTAGTTTGTGAAACCCTTTATCATTATTGAAAGTAATAAATGAAATATATTTTAGTAAATCCATCCAAGTTGGAGTACTTAGATATCTACGTGAAAACCCTGAACCCAAAAATAGAAAGGGCATTGAATCTGCTTTAGCTAATAATGGTTTTAAAAAATCATTCATACATATACCTCCAAAATTGTAACCCATAAAGCGGTTTGAAACCTTTGTTGTCAATGAAGATGTGGGGCTTCAAGTTGGTCTATAAATTTAACAATATATTTTTCTTAGTTTCAAACTCTTCTTGAGTGATTATTCCGTCGTCTAAAAGTTCTTTATATTTTCTTAACTCATCAGCAGGAGAAAATACTTGATTTTCTGCTATAATATTTATTTGTTCTTTAGAGGTTTCTTTTAACATTATGTCTAGAGTTGATAATATCTTATCAGCTTGTACAATAGTATTTTTATATTAAGATGCTCTATAATAGTATTATCTTTCTTTTTACCAGTAACTGCTCCAACGATGGCTCCTACACCACCAAAAGCTAAGGCACCTATAGCAACTCTTCCTAATCCTCCTGAAGAAATAGAAGTTCCATTTCCGACTAATTCGTAACTGTTTATTTTATCTAAATCATAAATAGAACTAGAATTAAAGAGCCCCTTGATTTTAAATTGTCGTTTTTCTGTATCTATAAAAATACTTTTCTCAATTGTTCTATTAGGAGTGAAATCTTTTAATTTTCTTAAGTTTTCTTCTTGTTGTCTTTTTATAGTAATTTCTTTTCTTCATTTTCTTCTTGAATTAATAATTTTTTTATTTTTTCTTCTTTCTATTGCCAAACAAGCCCATGCTTCTCACTCCATTATCTATATTTATAATATTTAGAAATTCATACTATTTTACAGTAATCAATCAAACCACTTGAAAACGCCCACAGTTCCATTAGCCTTGAATAAGATTTTATAGTTCTTATAAGCTAGGCTGTCTGGATAAATCTTAGAATATGTTCTAACTGCATTTTTTAACGCCTCTGTTGTTATGCCTAGAAATTCTGCTGATTACCACATAAATGTGAATCTTTCGTTATAACTATCTATAAAATCTTGTGGAGTAACAAGCAGTGTAAAGTCAATATCTCTAGCTTTTTGTTCTTGTTTTCTTTTTTCATTAGTGTCCTGATCGATAATATCCCCAACGCTAGATAAGTGGTGACCGATTTCTTCAGTTATAGTTTTTACTTCCACTTAGGGCAGGAAGTAGTAGCCGCCAATTAAATTAAAAATCTATACACGCTTTCAGGAAGCCCATACAAATTTGTTAATTCCTCGACTTTTCTAGGGTATTTATCGTTGTCTTCTTTATAAAGAGAAACAATGAGATTAGCGGCAAAGCAATTCGCTTCGCTTTCTGATTTGCTTCTGGATGTTCGTGTGGATACATAATAGCTAGATAACCCACGATGAAATATAGCGTGACCAAGTTCGTGAGCGCAAATATAGAACCGTTCTTCAGAATACTTCAGTTCGTGATTTAGAAGAATAATTGAGCGTCCTAATAATTCTTGAAATTGCCCCTTTGGGTTATTCAAAAAGGGAACGTATCTAATTTGAATATCCATTTTTTCACAAATAGTAAAGGGATTAGCAGAATTATATTTTTGTTTTAGTCTACCGACTAGACTAATTACGTCCATCTCCATAGAAAATCACTTCTCTTTACTTTTGTCTTCTTTTCTAAATTCCCAAAATAGACCAGTTAAAACATCTTTTACCCGTTGTTTCTCTTCATCAGTTAATGTTTCGCCACCATAAGCCATATTAACATTGGAATCGAGCATTTTATCTAATTCAACTAAATCATTTTCATCAGCCCATTCAGGAGTTTGATTTCTTCCAAGTAAGTAATCAGTAGTAACATTAAAAACTTCTGCTAATTTCTGGAGTTCTTCTGTAGAAACCTTTCTAGTGCCATTTTCAATTTTATTCATTGCTGATTTTTCTAATCCAATTTTCCTGCCTAACTCTGCTTGGGTCCAGTCACGTTTTTCTCTTAAATCTATTATTCTATTCACTAGATCTTTTGACATTAGACTACCCCTTCCGTTGCTTTTTTCACAACTATTTTACCATAGTTGCGAAAAAAGATATAAAAAGATGCGAAAAAAGATACTTTTTTCTGTTGACGTATCTAAAATAGCAATGTATTATATGTATATAAGGTTGCTAAAAAAGAAACTTTGGAGGTGCAAATATGTATCAAGTAAATCTTGAACTAATAAAAGAGCGACGTAAAACAAAAGGTTACTCTTTAAAAAAAATGTCTGATCTCATGGGTTTTAATGATAAGGCGAAATATTATAGAAGAGAAACTGGCGAATATAATTTTAAACCAGAAGAACTTCCTTATTTAGCAAAGCTATTGGATATCCCATTAGCAAAAATTTTTACCCATAAAGTATCTAAAATCGAAACTTTCGACAAAGAAAGGAGAAACACCAAATGACACGACAAGAAAAAAATGAAATTATAGCTAAGAGTAGAGCTGATTATTTAAGAACAGATTTAATTTATACAACAATGCAACTAAATTCTAAGTTGACCGTCGAACTAGGTAAATTAGAGGAAAATAAAAATAGCAATATTACCAACAGAGTTATCAGATTAGCTGAGGTAACAGCTAAGTTCACAGATTTAACTACTAGATATATCACGGACATTGATGCAATTATCCAAAATACGATGGGCAAGTGAAATAAGTGTGAAAGCAGTAATTGCATCTGTTTCTGATTTTGGATTGTAAAGTTTTGGTTCATGGGCTTGAGGATTTCTATATAAATAAACAATTGTATTTAATAAGCTTTTTAATCCGTTGTATTCGCTCTTTTCCGTAAGTGTAGACAGCATATTATTTTTAATCAGAATTACTGGCCTTTTAAGAATAAACGCTTTATCAATCAATAATGATCCATCTTCTGTGAGTTCTGAGATAGAACGTACTCTATTTAATAAACCTTTACTAGCTTCAAATATTGCATGAAAATAATTTTCTTTTAGAAATTCTTCTTTGCAATAGAACATGGTTTGCTCATGTATATCATAATCAGATAGTTTGTCTTGAAACGAAAGTAGACGTTTCTGAGCTTCTGAAAATGAATCAACTCTTACTGAGGGAATTATTTTTCCAGAATCATTTAATTCAAATCCATAGAAAATTAATTTTGAATTTATTGCTTTAAGAGTAGACTTCCATAATTCTGGCTTATCTATAAATTTTTGTGGCTGCATGACGTATTGAGTAACTTTAAACAAAGGTTTAGCGTTTTTTGAAACTGAACAATGATAGGAGATAGTTTCGTTTAATCTCCGCCATTTTGTAGAAGTAGTAGGCAAGTTATTAATTTGATCAAAATCTTTAAAATTCAAATATTGAAATATTGTAGTAATTTTTGATCCTGTGAGTACATCGGCTAAAATTATAGAAATTTCCTCAATCAGTGCATTATCAATTGGTTTAGACAATAAAATCACTCCTTTAAAAAAATAATAGCAAAAGAAGCGAGCGAACAAAAAGAGAACAAGGAGGTATTTTTATAACACACCAAGAAAAAATAAACATCGTACTTGATGCAAGACCTAGACTAGTACACATCATCAAATGTGCTACAGATGTTCAACTTGATCTTTTAGTTGAAGAAGTTCAAAAAGAGCTTGAACGTGAATTAGACGAAACAGCTTTTGTTTGATTCTTTAAATTAATAGTACAAAAAAATTGCTCGTATTGATATACGTGCGAATAAGAAATTGAGGTGTTCAAACTGTTAAAAAAATCAGCTGTCATTCGAGAATCATTAATTAAGCTTGTGAAAGTTGTAGATGTCAAAGGAATGCAGACAAAAGATTTTAAAATCAAAGCGAAACTGTTCTGCCATCGTTATCAAGTGCCGTTGATATTAGCTAAAAAATATGGCAAGACGTTCAAGGAAGAGCGTTTTTAAAAGAAAGGTTAGGAAGGTTTGAAAATGAGCAGAAAAAAGAAATTCATTCCAGAAGTTAACCAAGAGGTTGAATGCTTTTGGTGTGACACAGAACATGAGACACCATGGATTTATCTATTTGTATGATATGTAAAGACAGTCTACGACAGATGTTGATACGGAAGATAAAAATAAACTCGTTATTCTAGTTGAAACAGGAAAGAATGAGTACAAAAAACATCTTGTAAATATGACTAGTTGGAACATGTATGTGGTTGAAGATTTAAAAGGTGCGAAGGTCAATGAATACAAATACGAAGTAAATTACATGCCAGAAAGTATTGTGCCGTTTACGGTAATGGAGAAGAAGTAGGAAGATATCTCGCTAAAAAAACGACCAATTGGTCGTTTAATTTGCTTATTTTTTGTAGAACTTATTTCTGGCGAAACTATATATTGCGGTAAAAATGGAGAGCGTAAATGATAAATAACCTAAAGGAACACAAAAGAATGCAGGCTCAATCAACATACCGTTTGCATCAAGATGTGAACCGACAATTGCAGAAGTCATAAATAAAATCACGCTTACAATAAAAAATAAAATAGAAATGCCATATCTTTTCATAAGTATCTCCTCCTTATTTTTGAATAATAAATGAAAATGTTTAAGAAAAGGTATGAGTGACAAAAATGTTAGAATTTAATTTTCTAGTACAGAGTATTTAAAAAGGGAATTTAGTAGATTGGGAAATGAGCGTGAATAAGCAAGCAACAATGAAACGAAGCATCGAACTGACACCTTCTAAAAGCTGGCAAGTAGATGAAGAGAGACGGAAATACCGTCTCCCTTAGTTACTATCAAGTTTGTTCAATACAGAAGAAGGTATATCTTTAGTATTGACTTCCTCCCATCCTACTACTCCTTTACTTTTATTTACATGTAACACAAGATAGGCATTCTCTTTCAATGGCTTATCTTTGAAAGAATCAAAAGCTATATCTTTTTCTTTATTATCTTCTGTATAGCTTGGCAAGTTGTATTTATACCGATATTGTTTTCTTTCATTACCTTTACCAATGGAGACACGTTCGCCTTTTGAAACTATTTTAGTGTAATACTCTGTTGTTGCAAAAGTCTGGTCGTACCAAACCCAACTTCCACCTAACAGTAAAATAGCTACTATGCTATAAGACAGTATTTTTTTCATATAAAATCATTCCTTTCAAACAATAGATTACATCAATGAATGATCAAAAAAATCAAACTAAAGTCTGAGAAGAAGCTAACACAATTGTAAGGGAGTCGTTAGGTAAATCCAATTTATTATTACATTCAGAGGTAGGAAGAAAAAAGAAATATACAGAGGATGTGATTATTAGAGCATGAAAATTAATACTTTAAAAAAAATATCGTAAGACAAAAATAAAAAGAATTGTAGACAAAAATAACCCTGTGATATACAAAAACAGTATTGACAAGGGATGATAAAAGGTATGTCGTATTATTTTTACTATGAAAAACGCTATGGGTAAAAAAGAAAGCACTAATATTCTCACTTTTCTAGAGTGCTTGGTGAAGTAGAAGAAAGAGATAATACCAATGCAAACTGGAATCCAAAATAAGAGCATGCTAACTGTAACCATAGTATCATTTCCTGAATAGTCTTAGGTCAATTAGGATCATAGCATTTTATCAGATAATAACCAAATATAATGCAGGAATTGAATAAAAATCAGACACTGTAGATTAATAAAATTAAATAATATATTTACTTTTATTTGTAATGTTAAAAAAGACATGTATAAATAAGTTAAAGAAAAGGAATTTTACAAGAAAAGTATAAAGCAATTAATTATTGGTCACTTTCTTCTCCGAAAATATAATTTTTGAATGTCTTTGACATAGGGAATAATATCATACAAAAAAGTAATAATACTTGGTAAGAACAAATAATTTTTAGATTGGCTGTTTGATATTGTAAATTTAGGTAAAAATGAATGAAAAATTCAACTAAATTAAGTAATAATAAGTAGAAATAATATCTTTTTTTTATTTTACAATTATATATCCAATAAAAGCTAATTTTGTAATCAATAATTACAAGTAGTGATAGAAAAATTTTAAGCAACATCGTAGTAGTGTCATGTTCGTGTGCAAGGCGATTAAACATTAACATTATTGTTGGTAGGGGAATATAGATAGTTAACAAAGAAATAAAAAAGTAAACAATAAAAGGCATATATTACTCCTGAAGTTTTGTTTGTAAAAAAATTCACAATATTTAGTATTATAAAAATAAAATAAAAATAAATAGACAGATAAAGTGAAATGTCAAAAACTAATAATTTTTATTTATAGAATTTATCTAAATAAAGAAGCCGGATTCCTCCGACTTTGGTTAATAATTCTGACACAATTATTATATCATAATTGGAGGAATCAATGGATGGTACTTTTCGATGTAAAGAAGTATGAGACACCAGAGGCAAAAGATGTGGATATGGAACGCACGAAACACAATGTTGGTGTTTTCCTTTCAGCATATCTATCGGCTAGATGTAGAGTGGGACAGCCTCGTGAGCCAAAAGTTACAGCATCTTATTCTTTGATTCCACCCTCTACAGCTGATCATATATTTGAAGCAGAAAGAATGCTGATCGATAAAGAAGAAGCACAAGAAGAATTTGAGTATTTGCATAAATTGTTTGTTCGAGGCTATTCAGCGATACAGCATCCACATAAGCCTGACGTGACCGAAAGGCGGAAGAAGATATTCTATGATCGTTATATCAATGGTCTGCCCATTTATGTAACTGCTCAAAGAAATAATACTAGCGAAGAATCTGTCAAACTAGAATCAAACAGAATTATCATCCAATTTGCTTCATCGTTAGAACTGGTTACTTTTAAGTAGCCAGTTTTTACACTTTTTATACCCATTTACTACCCAAAAGCTTTCCTTTTTATACCTTTTTTATACCAATCAACTATCTAGTAAATGATTTATTATGATAGTGTCGAAAGATGAGGAATTCGACAAAATAAGCGAAGGGAGGCAGTCTCCCTTATCGTTGTAATTATGCTTTGATAGACAGCAACTAACCAATCACAAAAATACGAAAAAGGAAGTGAAAACCTCCTTTACTTTCCATTGATTTATCTATATCAACTGGTTGCTGTCTGTTTTGATATAAAAAAATTARGCTATCCTCAAAAGATAGCTAGCAATACAATTATTTTTTACTGCAACAAGAACGACAACAGTATTTGCATCCAGAAACATTTTAAATTTGTTTTTTTGATACGAATATATCGGAGCGCTGATGAACATTCTATATAGTATCCAATTTCAATCGAATGATTTTTGTCAGGGGCATATGGACAGTCTATTTCATGTAGTATGTGAGTATTATTTTTTGTAGGTGTTGTATCAATTAACATAATTAGGCATATGAAAAACCTCCTTAATTAATTATATAACGACTAAAAATAATTTCGCAATACACTTATGTCGCTGTGGCGGAAATAGAGAGACGCGAAGGTGAAGGTAGGTTTCGTATGGCGGACTACTGGGACCTTGTACAAAACTAGAGAGGAATAGTACATGAGTGGTGCGATCCCATTCCAGCGACTTTGAGATTGAGCAGTAGTGGGGGGCAATCTGACCTATATACCATTCTATAGCTACTGCAAGAGGAATGGGCAATCTCAAATTATAGCATGCTAGAACTATACCTCATGAGCTGCTCTGAGGTGTAGTTTTTACATAAAAACAAGGCTAGCAAACCAGCTAACCTTGTTTTATAATATGTATCGTAGAAAAGTGAAAAGATGGTGGCAATCCATTCTAGGAGGTGATGCTTATGAATGTAAGTATCAAATTTAAGGAAAGGAGAGCCTGAATTGTCAGTGTTTGAGGCGCTACAGCTAATGATTGCTTTTGCGATGTTAGTTTTAGCTATCAAAGATGACAATAACAAAAAATAAACCATCTCTCACTTTGACGAGCTGAGATGGTTTATTTAATCAAACATTAAAGTTTCGTCACCGTCTTTTTAACGGTTCTACACAGGACGTGTTACCAGCACGTCCTTTTTCTATGTCTATTATATCATGTGAAAATACAAAATCAATTGAGAGCACTCGCTGTCTATTAATTTCTAAAGACGGAAGTTATATTTATAGTACATCGATTAAAGATAGATATAATATGCATCAGCTTCTGAAGTATCAGAATTTACATTATGAAGACCTTCTAGTTTGATGTGAAGTTCTTCAGCAATCTGTTTGATATATTTATTTAATATCCTATTTTCTAATTTTAAATAATTAGCTACCTCAATCGAAATTATTTTATTGCATTCTTTATCTATAAGTCGAACATTAAACTGTTTTATAATGTCGTTTAGATCGGTTTCGTTAGGAATGTTGTTTATCAATGATGTACGCTGTTTTATCGAAATAAGTGTATTTTTTATCATTTTAAATTCATCCATAGCTTCACCTTCTATAATTTTTTAATTTAAATTTAATTATATATTATACTTTTATTTCTATCCATTTTTTTGCTGAAGAGAAGATGATCGAGGAGGTAAATAATTAATGAGAAACTACTGGTACGTATCACTTTCTAATAGGTATCCACAGCCAAATGATAATGATCCAATTAGAGTGGTCCAGTCAGTCCAAATAAAAAAGAAGTACTCAATCATTGAAATGGCACGAGAAGCGACACCAAAAGAAATCGACAAATATAACCTTCGTTACTGTGGACGTGGGTATTGGAAAGACGAATATATTCAACAAAACATTGAGAGGTACATCAAATGAATGATAACTATGATTACACCAAGTTGATTGAGAAGATAAGAGCAGAGAAAGATATGGATGAACTAGCTACCTTATTCATTAACATCATTAGTTTAGTTGGATTAAAGATGGATGAAGTAGCAGCTCTTAATTATTTTATTGCTGAACAAACAATTAAAGCAGACCACAATGCTAAGTTTATAAAGGAAAAATTAGGCTTGAGTGTAAATAATCTTAGTATTGAAGGAATATTTAAGGTACAAGAAGCCTTAGTGAATGTTTATATAGAGAAATATAGCAAGGAGAATAGTCATGGGGATGTTTAAAAATCTATTTGTTCAAAGCGATAGAAGCGAAATTGAATTGTTCGAAGTAAAAGATGATGCCAATCTATTAGAGATTAAATTAAAAGATACTGACTCAGTACCAGAGATTTATTATAAAGGACAACGATTGGATAAAATACCAAGAGGATTAGTGGATATTTCATATCATTGGCATACAAGAAGTTATGATACAAATGGACAGAATAAAATACATATTGAGTATTATGATAGTCCGAATACAAAACTGATGAAAGAGAATACTCCGCTTAGTTTAGCGGAAGGGACGACCGTTCCAATTCGATTGAGGTTCAAATCTGAAACAGCAGAAGGCGGATATGGAAAACATGACTATCTTGCCACTATTGAAGATCGTGTGAATGGTATTGTATCTATTGTATTAGAAGATAATATTTTAGGATATGTCGGAAAAGTAGAAGGTAGCGTATATATTGATTTTCCAAACGACCTCTCGTTAGATACAGCTGGTCGTTTTACTTTTTACATCAAACGCAGTCCAATTGATGATAGTATGCCAGAACTAGAAGATTATTATTTCAATGGTTTTAGTCAAAACATTGATAAAATTGAAAAAATTCTAGCTGATAGAAAGTTAGAGATTGATCAAAAAATTGCGGAATCCGAAACTCAGATTGATGGAAAACTAAAAGACACAAACGACAAAATCACGAAAGCTAATCAAGATATCGCAGCTCTCAATACCAATATTGATAAGGCGAATGACTGTATTGATCAAACTAATCAGCAAATAGGCAACCTTGGAAAGCTGAAAAAGATGTACAGTAACAGCATCGACTTCTGGGACTATGATTATAGTGGAAATCCAAATCTATTAAGCACTATAACTAGTGATTATTTTACAACAAAAGATAATGTAACAATCACCAACGAAAATAGGGGTGTAAAATTAACTTTTAGAAATTCTGGATTTGGTGCTGAAACAGGAAATGTCATGCAAATCAAGCCCCAAACAACCTATACGCTTTCTGCTAAGGTAACAGTGAATGAGGATTTTGTAGGAGACTTGTCAAAAGTTCGACTAACTTATAGAAAATTTCCTGGAGGTAACATTCTGCTGGGAACAAACTTAGCTGATACGTTAGTTGGAGAAACAAAAATGATTTCTGTGACTGGTAGTGTATCAGAGATGAAACAAGTAGAGCGTACTTATCTACGTTTAGATAGTAATTCCCAAATAGTGGATGGATCAATCAGTATAGAATATATCAAGTTAGAAGAAGGAGCAATACCTACGCCATATCACCCCAACTTATTTGAAAAACCATGGCAGATATCCAAAATTCCTTTGAATGAAAATCTGGCAAATCAGTCGGTTGTATTTCCAATAAATACATCAACTTATAATTTGTATGCCGCAAAGATGAAAAAGAAGTTGGAAATAGAGAAAACCATGACAATTACACTAAAAGGAACGAAGCCAGTCAATCAGTCTTTTAAACTATTTGGAAATGGTTCGATTGATTACGGCACATTAACCCCTGTGAATGGTTTAGTTGATACATGGCGTTTAACTTTTACACCTAATGAGGTAGCTACTGCTAATCCTAGCAATATCGAACTTTACCAAGTACCAAAAAATACACTTGGAAATTGCACAATTGAGTGGTTAAAAATAGAAGAAGGAGATGTAGCTACTCCGAATATCATAGATTATAAATATTTCGGTGAAGGCTTGAAAGATAGTGTTAATCCAAATGATTACAGCTGGGACATCACACCTGAGTATACAGAGAAGAGTTTTGCGAGAGAAGACTGTGTGGTTCATAATTCAGGAAATGAATCTATTGATGGTTTTAAAGACTTTCGACAAACACCAACAGTGAATGATGTACCAGTAATTTTAGATCGTTTTGTTTCAAAAACAGTAAAAACAACGAATACAACAGATTTTACCAATGAAAGTTCAGTCAGATTTGAACGATGGGGACGTCTTGTAGTAGCCAATTTTGAGATTACAAATAAATCATCAAATTTTGCTGGATGGAAAAATTTAATGGCTTTTCCAAAAGGATATACTCCGATTTCGTTAACAGGTTGGGGTGGAACTTTGGCGAATAAAACCAATCGAAATCCTGCATTATCTGTTTATGCGAATGCTTCGGGAATTACTGTGATGGTTTCTACTACAAATTTACCAGAAAATCAAACTTGTTCTGGAACCATCGTCTATTTTACAAATGATGTGTGGCCAAATTAATAGGAGGAATAACTAATGAAAACAATGTATGAATATATGTATCCAGTCGGTTGTAAGGTCTGGGAAAACATGCCAGATGATTTTCCAGAAGGAGTGCCGTATACCTTGGTACCACCATTACCAGATATTCCGTTAGATCGTCAGTTTTGGAATCCGAGTGAACGGAAATGGGAAGAAGTTGTCACACAAGATTTCTCTAAAAAACTAGAGTTGTTGGAAGAAATCCATCGTAAGACCGAACAACAGCTTGAACAAGTTCAAGAGGAAAATCAAGCGTTTAAAGAAAATAATCAATCATTAAATGAACAAGTTACGAATTTACAAGTGGCAATGACCGAAATTTATGAATATTCATTAGGGAGTGAGTAACATGGAAAACATCTATGCAGACCTAATCAAAAAAGGAAAGAAAACGATTGATGACGTACCTAAAACATTAAAAAAGAAAGTTCAAGCAATTTTGGATAAAAAAGAAGATGAAAAAGTGAAAGAAATTCTCACTGAATAGGAAGAGGGTGAGAAAAAATGAAAGGTATCGATCAGATTTTTAACAAGCTAGTCGCAATCGACGGGCTTATTTTTTTACCATTAACAGTTATATTGATCGGGTTTATTATTTTCGCTTCTTGGCGAATCAATATTTACTATCGAAAAGAACTACATGATGAAAGAGAAAGCTCAAAACAGGACCGACGAGACTTTTTGGCTACGTTGAATGAGTTGAATAAAGGATTTGAATTTATACGTTCAGATGTGAAGCGAATCGATGACAAAGTTACTGAAATCGAGAAGGAAGTACGGAAATAATTCTGTGCTTCTTTTTTATGTTTGAAAGGTGGTGAGGTATCGTGGAATCATTCTCAACTAAAATGATACTCGCTATGTGTGGGTTATATGTGGCAGGAAAAGTGTTAAAGGAAATTCCTAAGTTTCCCGACTGGGGAATTCCTTTAGCACTTACGATAATTAGTTGTATTTGTACACCACTATTATTTGGTGGGTATAACGTATTTCACTTTTTTGTAGCTATTGTGACTGTAGGAATTACAGTGTATGGCGATCAATTATGGAAACAAACGACTTATGGAATCAAAGAATTAGATAAAGGAGACGATGAAAATGAGTTACACAATTAACAAAGAATTTATGTTAGCAGCAAACGAAGGCGATTCAAGAAAAGCTCAAAATTGGTACATTATCGCTCATGAAACAGCCAATCCTCGTGCAACTGGGCGGAATGAAGCAAGTTATATGAAAAATAATTGGCGTAATGCTTATACGACTCATGTTGTAGGCGATGGTATCGTTTATTTGATTGGAGAACCAGGCTATGTTTCTTGGGGCGCATTAGATGCCAATTGTTATGCACCAGCGCAAATCGAATTACAACATACGACAGATAAAGCTTTATTTGAAAAAAATTACCGTGTGTATGTGGAATTGATTCGCGACTTATGTAATCAATTCGGTATTCCTAAAACACTTGATGCAGGTGGAAAAGGCATAAAAGGAGTGAAAAGCCATCAATGGGTAACACAAAATTATGGTGGTGACCACACGGATCCATACGGCTATTTAGCAAGTATGGGAATCAGCAAAGAACAGTTTGCACGAGATATAGCGAATGGTTTTGGTTCTAGTTGTAAGACAGTAACTGCACAATCTAAACCAGTTGCAAAACCACAAACACCATCCGACCATGACAAAGCAGTAGCAGCAAGTAAAGCTGTTCATCAAGGTAACGCATGGGCGAAACTAGACAAATTCAATGAAGTAAGTAAAGGAAAAGTTCGAATTGCTGGTTGGCTAGTGCCAGATAAACCAGATGGTCCAATTGGAAAATGTGCTTATATTCTTATTATGAAGCATGGCACAAATAAAGAAATCACTCGTGTGGCTTCCCAAGGGATCAAACGCCCTGATGTGAAGAAAACCTATGGATACAAAGGTGGCGATGCTTTAGGAATGGACGTTACTGTGGATCTAAGTTGGGTGAAAAAAGGAACGAAAATCGATATCATTTTCCGTCGTTGTAATCAAGCAAATGGTGAAGGTGCAGTGAATGATGTGCGTATCAGGGATATTTATTTAACATTATAAAAATGTGGTATTAATTTTAAAAAAAATTATTGAAGGTAAGTTTGAAGTAATATATTATTGTTATAGAGATTTTGGCTATTAAATTATCTCTCATATACAAGCTAATGAGTCTCTATAACAACTCCCTCTTTTTTTGACATCTGATTATGTAAATCTGGTAGAATGTTCTTTTGTATCTCTTTCATGTCCCCTATCAGATTTGCATGACACCTTGTACTTTTAGCTTAACTGGTCAGATCAGATGGCTTATAACTATCTGATTGTAGGTTTTAATTCTACAGGGTACATAAAAATTTAGTTACCATTAAGGAGGAACTTATATGGATAAAAGACTTAAATTTATCAATATTCTCAGTTTATTAATAGGAATATTAGTAAGTATAGAAATTTTTACAAACTGGTTTGGTATGCTATTTTCTAGTCTCATTCCTGTTTTATTAATGGGAGTAATAGGATTTATACTTTCTATTTGGTCATTAAGTAAAAATAGTAGTCTTATTGAAAAAGTTATCTCAGTATGTGGATTGTTGTTAAATATTATCCCTGTAGGATATTTTATATTATTATTTTTTGCAATAGGTTAATATCTTATGTTTTTTTGACATGTTATATAGGGAAGTTAATCTATAATTTAAATTATTTTTCAAACATATTTGATATGCACTTTATTTCTTTATTTTAATTTATAAGTATAAAAAAATAAAAAACAATAAATTTAATTATGTTAAAATGATAATGTCATCATATTACACAATCTTAACCCCGTTTCCATTTATGGTGACATCTATTCAGAGCTACTTGAAAGAGTAGCTCTTTCTAGTTTCTTTAGATTAATATATTTTATAAAAAATAGATTGTATTTCTATTCTGACGTTTTTGATTAAATATAATGTTTTTCTTATTAGGCGGTATTTTTTATATTAGATATAACAAAAACAAATAAAAAAACTTGATTTCATATATTATAATTATAATGTGCTACAAGATATTCCATGTTGTATTCGCATTATTCAGTTTAAACTACGTAGCACAAAATAAAATTCGTAGTAAACTACGATCAACTTCACAAAGATCTCCTGTGTTTTACTGCGATTTATTATCTATAAGACTACTCATAAGAGTAGTCTTTACATAAAAAATAATAAAGAAGGTATCACTATGTATTATGTAGAAGTACAAACACGAGGAGTAAAAAACAGGCAATATGTCAAAAGTGTAATCAATAATTATCCACTATTAGGATCATGGAAAGAGGCTGAACCATTTTCAAAAGAATGTGCATTGCAAATAAAATCAGTTTTAGAATAAGAACTAATTTGTGGAAAAGCAATTGACAATATTGTAGAAAAGTAAAATTTATTAAAGTTTTAAGTAAACGATGTAATATTATATTAGTAGCGTTAGTCATTTATTTTCAATTTCAATTTTTTCGTCCTTTAATTAATCATTTTAAATGCTTAGTCTAAATTTTTGTAATAAAAAACGTATCAAACAATTATCTTTGTGTTACCATTACTTCCGTGTTATAGTAAATAAGTAATCTAATTTGAAACGTAATCTGAGCGATATATTCACACTATAAAAACTCCTTTTACTAATTAATATTAATTGCAACAAAACACGTATTATATACGTATTAGGAGGAAATATATATGAATAACGGTACAGTAAAATGGTTTAACTCAGATAAAGGTTTTGGATTTATCACTGGTGAAGATGGAAATGACGTATTTGCACACTTCTCAGCTATCCAAGGCGATGGATTCAAAACATTAGATGAAGGTCAAGCTGTTTCTTATGATATTGAAGAAGGACAACGTGGCCCTCAAGCAGTAAATATTGTAAAATAATGTTGAACTTTAACCACCTCAATCGAGGTGGTTTTTATATAATGGCTCATAACCGTCCGATCGTAAGTTCGAGTCCTACAGGGTACATAAACTTTAAAATTAACGTTTTATTCTAGAATAAAATATAAAAATAATTTTTTGTTGCATGCGGATTAGTTTGTTGTTATAATTTTTCTAGAAGATTAAGCCATGATCGTCAGAATGCGGTTATGGCGTTTTTTGTATAGGTGGTAATATGATTAGCAAACCGTTTAAAACATTAGATAATCAGATTGATATTTTGATAAGTAGAGGACTGGTTGTTTCCGACAAAGAGGTAACTAAGTCTATTCTTTTGAGAGAAAATTACTATAATGTTATTAATGGATACAAAGATATCTTTTTGTCCTACAGGGTACATATAGTAAAAGCATTCAACTTGTTAAATGGTTGAATGCTTTTTTGTTATTGAAAAATAAAAAATGTAATCATGTTATTCTCTTTCCGAATATTATTGCCCTAGTCTTTTTTGTATCTTTTTAATTTGATATACTTATTTTTGAGGTGATTCCGAAAGTGAGAAAAATATCAAAGATATTAATTATGTTTTCCATTGTTTTAACTGGATGTGTTTACTCATCCAGTAGCTTATTGAACCATAAAGAAACTTACCTAGTAGCCCATAGAGGTGCACATATAATTGCTCCTGAGAATACAGTTGAAGCTATGAGAGAAGCAAAATCACTTGGCTATAATGCAGTAGAAGTTGATGTAAGAACTAGTAAAGATGGAGTGAATTTCTTGATGCACGATGACACTCTTGATAGGACAACAAACGGAGAAGGACAACCAGAAAGGTTTACAATCAAACAGCTTAAAGAATTGTCGATAGATACTTCAAATTATCCAAAATATAAAGATAAAAAAGTTAATATACCAACTTTTGACGAAGTAATTAAAGAAATAAGTAAAGACAAATTAATTGTTAATGTGGATGGATCAAAGGGAGATTGGAATGACGATAAATTTGTTGGATCAATTGTAAATACATTAAAAAAATACAATGTATATGATCGTTCTTTTTTTGTCCTTACAAATAAAAAAATTAGAGATAAGGTAGTAAAGAATCATCCTGATTGTACGGTTTCATGGTTATATGATTCAAAAAATAACATTGATGATGATATACAACAAGTTAAGCAATACAATAAAGCTTTGCTATCAGTATCAAATGACTTAGCAACAAACCAAGTAATTGAAAAATTAAATAAATCTGGAATTATGTACCAGATTTATGGTGTTAATGATGCTGAAAGGTTTAAAAAGTTAAAATCATTAGAGGTACCTATAGTAGAGACAGATACAATCAATCCGAATAAAATACAGAATAATTAGTATAGAAGTGCACTCCAAAGAGTGCGCTTTTTTTGTTGGAAAGTTGGTGAACTATGAGTATTGATGCGATTATTTCTGCTTTAAGTATTGCAGGAACCTTAGTTGGTACGTTTGCAGGCATTGTTTTTTCAAACAAACTGACCATTTATCGAATTGAGCAATTGGAGAAAAAAGTTGAAAAGCATAACCATATTGTTGAACGTACTTTTCTATTAGAAGGACGGATGAATGAAGCAGAACATGATATTCAGGAAATGAAAGGAGGCGATAAGAAATGATTTTACCTGATAAATATTATTAAATTATTAAATGGACAGTGCTTATAGTACTGCCAGCTTTATCTGCATTAGTAGCCACATTAGGCAAAGCATATGGATGGAATGAAACTGATATGACAGTTCTGACTATCAATGCAGTAGCGACGTTTTTAGGTGTTATCACTGGTGTGTCTGCATATAACTTAAAAAAATAGGAGGAAAAAAATGAAAAAGAAAATTACTATTACTGCGATGAGCCTATTAATGGCTCTTTTTTTATTGCCAATTAATGGGTTTGCCTATACGATTAACAATGAATTTAATTTGGGCCCAAACGAAGGTAGCTCTCAAGTAGCAAATAATCAGTACATTTTACTGCATGAAACGGCTAATGAAACAGCAACAGGACGCAATGAAGCGCAGTATATGCAACGTTCATGGATTAGTGCTTACACTGCTTACATTGTGGGGGACGGCGGAATTGTTTATCAAGTCGGTCAACCTGGTTATGTACAGTACGGTGCTGGTTCGTATGCTAATGCTAACAGTCCTGTGCAGATTGAGTTACAGCACACACATGATAAAGCAACTTTTGAAAAAAACTATAAAGCATACGTTGAATTGGCTAGAGATTCAGCAATGAAATATGGTATTCCATTAACATTGGACACGCCTTATAACCAACCAGGAATCAAATCGCATTTATGGGTAACACAAAATATTTGGGGGGATCATACAGATCCTTAC
The DNA here is from genome assembly GCF_000271405.2 of Enterococcus hirae ATCC 9790. Taxonomy (NCBI): domain Bacteria; kingdom Bacillati; phylum Bacillota; class Bacilli; order Lactobacillales; family Enterococcaceae; genus Enterococcus; species Enterococcus hirae. The sequence goes on from NC_018081.1 coordinate 1,922,229, forward strand.
GGTTATCTTTCTGAAATGGGCGTAAGTAAAGAAAAATTAGCATATGATTTAGCTCATGGTTTTACGGATGATAATCCAACTACTTCGGAGGATAAACCAGTCATTGATCCAACTAGAGCAGGCGCAGCAAATCCTACACTGACAGATGGAACAAATTACGCCCACATTGATCAGTTTGGAGAAATCGAAAACGCAAACTTGCATGTAGCTGGATGGCACATTGCTAACTATAAATACGAGTATATCTTCATTATGGATTACAATACTGGGAAAGAATTAGCTCGAGTAAAAGCTGATGGAATATATAGACCAGATGTAAATCAAGCTTATAATACTTCTGGAAATGTTGGTTATCATGTATCTTTCAATATGCGTAACTTCCCTAATAAAAAAGTTTACGTAATGATGCGTGCGACAAACGATCCAGAAGGAAATACTAAGGGTGGAGCACAAGATTTTCATGACAAGCGTTGGTATTTAAATATTCCACAACGATAAAAAGTTCCCCCCTCTTTGAGGGGCGGTACATAAAAATTTATTATTTAGATTCTATAAACATGTGCAACTTATCTAACAAGAAAGTATATATTCTACAGAAGTAAACAAATAGCTTATATTTTAGGATGTACACAAATTGACAAGTATAATAAAACTTTGATAAAACACAAATGTTTTTTTATTTTTATGTGTGATTAGTTAGAACTTACTTAAATCCTATTATAATATTTTTGTTAATGATTTTAATAAAATGATTGGAGAGAAAATGATGGATCAAAAAACGTTTATCGAATCTATTGATTCTACAATCGATAGATTAAAAAAAGAAATTCGATTTTATAATAGAGTAATTGGTATCGGAAATATTATAAAAATAGTCTTATCAGCTAGTATCCCAATATTAATTGATCAGGCTTCCGAACACAGGTCTTTACTATTGATTGTTTCAATTGCTTCAGCAATAATTACAATTATACAAAGTGGGATGTCTGCATTTAATTATCAAGATAAAGTACAGACTTCGACAGAGTTATTAATGAAAATTGAAAAAGAAAAGTTGTTATATATAACGAAAACATCCCCATATAATAAAACAGATGAAGAAAATTTCCATTTAATCGTTACAACCCTTCAAACTGAATTAATTGATATTATCTCTGATTTTAATCAAGTTAATAACTAAAAATTTATTTAATTAGAAAGTAGTGCAGATAATACTAATTGTACAATTAAGAAAAGAGATAAGACTTTACATTCCTAAAAAATGTAAAGTCTTATCTCTTTTCTTAATGCTATAAATTCATAATAACATTATGGACAATAAATTTAAAATTTATTCAGACTGTAGACAAACTCCTAAATTTAGAGTGTTGTTTGCAGTCTGACGACTCAAAAATGAGTCGTATAAATCAATTATAGTAATAAGTCATTGATTTCTTTAAATTCTTTATCAAGTTCTTTTTCATCATATTTTTCATATTTATCAGCTTCATGAAGAACTTTTTTAATTTCATGAATAGCCTTTCGTTCAACTAACCATTTTTTTAGGTTATGTTTTTTTTCTGGATTTTCAGATAATGTATCAAGTTCGTCTAACTCTTTATCCAGTTTATTGACAACAGAAACAATTTTGTTTACAACTTTTTCTTCTTTGTTTTCTAAATTTGACATTTATCTTCACGTCCTTTTTATTTGATAATTTAAGTATAGAACTTTGATATAGTTTATACAAATAGAAACGCTTCTTCGTGTATTCTGTGATTTTCTTTTGAAATGAGGAAAACTTTGGAGTAAAATGAACGTGTACAGAACAATATTTAGGAGGAATAAACTATGTGTACGTCTATTACTTATGTAACAAGTGATCATTATTTTGGAAGGAATTTTGATTATGAAATATCTTACAATGAAGTAGTCACTGTTACTCCAAGAAATTATAAGTTGAATTTTCGAAAGGTAAATGGTTTGGATACTCATTATGCAATGATTGGTATTGCCGCTGGTATAGCTGACTACCCTCTTTATTACGATGCGACAAATGAAAAAGGATTGAGTATGGCTGGGCTAAATTTTTCTGGGTATGCTGATTATAAAGAAATACAAGAAGGGAAAGACAATGTATCTCCTTTTGAATTTATTCCTTGGATTTTAGGACAATGCTCAACAGTAGGAGAAGCTAAAAAATTGTTAAAAAATATCAATTTAGCAAATATAAATTATAGTGATGAACTTCCTTTATCCCCTTTACATTGGCTATTAGCTGATAAAGAAAAGTCAATTGTCATTGAAAGTATGAAAGATGGACTTCATATATATGATAACCCTGTGGGCGTTCTTACCAATAATCCTTCATTTGACTATCAATTATTTAATTTAAACAATTATCGTGTCTTATCGAGTGAAACTCCTAAAAATAATTTTTCAAATCAAATAAGTTTGAATGCCTATAGCCGCGGTATGGGAGGGATAGGCTTGCCTGGAGATTTATCCTCAGTATCTCGTTTTGTTAAAGCGACTTTTACGAAGCTGAATTCTGTATCTGGAGATTCAGAGTCAGAAAGTATTAGTCAATTTTTCCATATCTTAGGTTCAGTAGAACAACAAAAAGGTTTGTGTGATGTTGGTGATGGAAAATATGAATATACAATTTATTCTTCTTGTTGCAATGTTGACAAAGGAATCTATTATTATCGAACATATGAAGACAGTCAAATTACTGCAATTGATATGAATAAAGAAGACTTAGATAGTCATAAGTTAATTAGTTATCCAATTATAGAAAAACAACAAATTAAATATATAAATTAGTTAATGTGTTGTGATTGATTATTTAATATAGATATAATACAAAAAGGCAAAGATATTTTCAAAACATTTTTTCTTGATGTGATATCCTTGTCTTTTTTGTAATGTTTTTAACTTATTGCTTTTGCAAAATTTATTTACCTGTTTTCTGGATCAACGATAGTGTATATTATGCTATCCTTGTTTGGATTTTAGGACGTTTAAAGAGGCACTTTTTTACATAACTTAATCCATAGACCTTTTAAGCATGCTGTGAGATAATAATAAAGAAGAGTTTAAAGCGCACCCCAAACCACTTCCCTTAAGTGTATTACGCTTTAAACTCTTTTATATTTGAAGCCATTAAAAAGCATACCATATAACTATAAAAAATAATGGGAAAAAGACTTATAATTGGAGTGGTAGTTAATTAGTGACTTATTTTTGGTTTTATAGCACTGATACTATAAAATATAGATATCATCATATTACACAATCTTAATACTAACTTAAAAATATCTCTTTTTATAAGTATGGTGATAAAATCCGTTCCGGGCTACCTTTTTAGGTAGCCTACTTTAATCTTTATACCTTTCTGGATCAACGAAAGTATACTTTATATAGTCATAACGCCGATGACCGCTCCGTGCGTCTGACACATTCGTCACGATATCAAATATACATCTTTCTTCATGCTCGTTTTCGCAGCAGGGATTTTAAAGTAGTTTTTATTGGAATAATAGAGATTAATTAATAAGCTATCTTCTATTGCTAATGGTCAGAGCAGACGGCTCATAACCGTCCTGTCGTAGGTTCGAGTCCTACAGGGTATATAAGGATAGATAAATATACAAGGAGGTAAAGAAATGGCTATTACTGTGAACATTTATTATAGTGGTACAAATGGAAATGCGAAAAAATTTGCAAAAGAGATGGTTTCAACTGGAGTTGTAGAAGATATCCGTGCAGAAAAAGGCAATATTAAATATGAATACTTTTTTTCAATGAATGATGAGGACACAATTCTTCTAATTGATAGTTGGACAGATCAAGATGCACTAGACAAACATCATGAATCTCCGATGATGGCTCATATTACTAAACTTAGAGAAAAATATGATTTGCATATGAAAGTTGAAAGATATGTAACAGATATAAAAAATATTTCCGCAAAAGACTCCGCTTTTATAAGAAAATAAAGTGCTTATTTTATTTGATAGGATAGTTTTTTCTTTAGAGTGAGAAGAATACTTGTAGTAACAGTACTCTTAAGTTAATTTATCTATAACTAAACCATTTTTTTATACACCTTCGGGTGTTTTTTTATTTCAAAAATATAGAATATATAATCTCTTAAATTGGTAAAATAAATGTGTTAGATGTTTTGGTCTATCCGAAAGAGTAGACTTTTTTATGTGAATTTAATAACTGTATCTAATTTTAAATTAATTAATACAATGTTTTAAAAATAATGTTTGTATGCAGTTACATCTGACTTTATCCGAATTAAGAAAAAGATTTATAAAAATAAAATAAAAAATATATATTTAAATTGACTGATTGTGAAATCATTAACTATAATTGGTTCAGTTTGTGTTAAGGAGAATGGTGATATGAATAAGAAAATTGTAGTAAGTGGATTAATTATAGGTGGATTAGTGTTAGCAGGGATCGCAGGGAAAAACTTTGCCGATGACATTTTGTTATGGGGTGGAGAAGATAATATTAAACAAATCAATCATAATTTGGAGTCATTAGATAAAGCACTTGAAAATAAAGAGCAAAATATTAGTAGTTTAAATTCACGATTATCTTCAAATAATCAAGAACTTGAGCAAGTAAAGGCTAACGTTGAAGAATATAAACAAAAAGTGTTGACTTTGGAAAATGAGAAAAATCAATTAACTATAGATAAAACAAATTTAGAGAATCAATTATCAGGAAAAAATGCTGAATTGCAAGGTAAACAAAATGAAATCAATGCTAAAATTGATGAAATAAATCAAAAAATAGCTGAAATAAATCAATTAAACACTGATTGGAATAATCGTTTACAAACAGAACAAAATAAATTTAATGATGCTCAAAATACTGTTAATAGTTTAAATCAACAAATTAATCAATTGTCAAATGAAAAAAATACTATTAAAAACCAATTGCAAAGTACTCAACAAAAACTAGAAAAAGAGCAATCAGAAAACAGTAATTTGAATAATTATATTGAAAAACTTGAAAAGGCAAAAAGTGATGTAGAAGACACAGCAAACAGATCACAAGAAATCGTGACTGAACATACAGGAAAATAGATGCATTTTTTAGTTTAAATTTCTTTAACAAAATAGTATTTTGTTGCTAAATAATTTTTATTTGATTATTCTACAAAAATATCTCCTCTCAAAATGGAGGGGAAGTACATATTTATATTTTTGCTGAACGACAGGAAACGGGGAAAGGTCTTTTTGTTTGTACTTCAAAAAGACTAAAACATATTAAAAAAGGTCTTCCACATTTAAATAGATTTGAAATTTTACCAAATAAAGAGACTTCTAGAATTAAATCGCCATTTCGCATGCCAGTTCTGGTGGATTGTGATCGGTTATTTGTCTTAAGTGGTATCTCTATACCATTAACGTTACTTACAAATCGGAGGTATATATGTAGAGAATACCTAGAAAAAATTTTACAAATAAGGAAAAATAATATGAGATGTGAAATTGTGCCTTTAGAGATTAAATCAATGATTTCATTAAATCCTTTGCTAAATTTAAAACCGAAAGACTCAAATCTGACTTTGAGTAGCTAAAGACCTCAACCAATCATTCTTGGCTGAGTTTTTTTCGTTCTTATATTAATTGTTCTAACTCCGGTTTCAATATGCATATAAAAAAGTAAAAATAATAGAAAAACTAGTGATAGTTTTGGTGATAGTGATATTAAAAACCAGAAAAGATGGAAAAAGCAGGAGATAGATAAAATACTGATATTTCGGCGTTTTCTAACGGTACAAAAGAGAAAAAAAGTAATAAATGCACACATGATACAAGAAAAACATGTTCGCACTTCTAGGTAAACCAGGCTTTGAAGACCTTGCCAAAGAATTGAACGAACGTCTTTAAGATAAGGAGTTATAGGTAATTATTAAAAATAATTATCCAAAACAATTTGCCTTTAAAATGAAAAATGATACTCATTGAGGTATTTATAAAAAAGGATGGCTAATTATAGCCATCCTTTTTTGGTTTGTTGGCAGAGAAATATTTTGTCCAGAAAATTTTCGTTGTTGATTATTGATATAGTCATTGGACTTATCGAAGTTCGTTCAATACTTTCATATGACACTTGATCATATAGTTGAATAATAGAGATATCTTTATGACTTATATCTTCATGCTTCATGCCAACTTTTCGGTTAGGCACTGCTTACACATATCTACCATTATGGACAGTTAGGGGAGAGATGGGCACGTTTGTCAATTCTGTGGGCAATAGTATTCACAGTTTAAATTTTTTAAATCAATCAAGCTTACTTTGCTCGGTTGGTCAGAGATTGTGAGCATACATCAAATGTGATTTTTATGTCGTCTGTAATGATTAAATCTTTGTTCAGATCTTTTCAATAGCTTTTATCCGTGCACGAATACTATCATTGACAAATATATCATTATTTTGATAAAATGATTATTGTTATTTAATAGCCGTTTGTTTTGATTTGTAATTAGCTGAAACATAGGTAAATCCAATTATAATAGTTTTACGACCAAATTTTAATAAAGTGAATGGAGAAATGATATGGATCAAAAAGCGTTTATTGAATCGATTGATTCTACAATTAATAAATTAAAAAAAGATATTCAATCGTATAATAGAATCATTGGCATAGGGAATATTATAAAAATCGTATTATCTGCTGCTATCCCTATTTTAATTCACGAGGCATCTGATCATAAGTCTTTGTTATTAGTCGTTTCGATTGCTTCCGCAATCATAACGATTATTCAAAGTGGAATGTCTGCGTTTAATTATCAAAACAAAGTACAAACCGCAACACAGGTTCTAATGAAAATAGAAAACGAGAAGCTACTTTATGTAACAAAAACATCCCCATATGATAAAACGGATGAAGAAAATTTTCATTTGATTGTTTCGACACTTCAAACGGAGTTGAATGATATCATTTCTGACTTTAATCAAGTAAGCAATTAACCATATCATCCGTTTAAAGATAGAAAGGTACCAAAGAGATAGGAACAACAAGTAATCCTAGAACAGCATTTATGTATAAATAAAAAATAAACCTAATTTTGCTGATTTAAAAAGGTATCCAAACCTACTCGCTGAGACAGATGGATACCTTTTTTCTTTGACAAAAAAGTTCTGATTTTTTTAGACGGGAGTTATATACTTCAAAACCAATTTTTATTTTTTACCAATAAATTCTTTCTTGATTTTTTTAAAATCAATCAGTATTTTCGTGGGACCGAGCACATGATATTCTTTGACGACCAATTGGTTTCTTTGATTATAATAGCCACTGATTACTAATTTCATTCCTTCATCTACTTCAGCAAGAAAGTTTAAACCATGACCAGCGATTAAACAGTTCGTATCATTCAAGCTAAATCTTATCAAGGGACGAGCCCCAATTTGTAGTATTTTTATTTTTGTTACTGTGCCATATTTCTTAATCATTGTGGACTCTCCCTTATGAGCGATTTCGAGGATGCCAATCCATAAATATTCTTTAATAGCATTATACGAACAAACGTTCTTTTTGTAAAGGAGAAACGCAAAAAAATTTATGGTATTTAAGCTAATATCCGACTATTAATATCAGGGGAATGGCTGTAAAAATTTTCTGTTTTTTTGTATGACCATGCTTAAGTAAAGTTAGGAGAGACCGAACACCGGAAATGTTCACAATAAAAATAAATTAGGGAGATAAATCTTATTTTGTGCTTTGAAAATGGATAAACGGTGTTCAAAGAGCTGACCTTCGGCGATAAGTCAAAAAATCTCAAAACATGGAGAGCTGTTTCGAGATTTTCATCCTTAACGTTCAGGTCAAAACGCTCTTTTCACAACCTCTGATTCACGGTGTTCAAGCATCAACTCCTTGAAATAAGCCGGAGAGTCCAAAATAGTAGAGACTATTTTCGGATTCTCCGGCTTAGTTATCAGAGCTAGACACTGCTGTCACAGTTCATTTTATTATTTTAGATTAACCACGCTTACACAACGTATATCCACGTGCTTGGGCCTCTTGCAGCGAGATAGCTACGACAGAATTTGCATTGTTAAGTCCCGAACAGTTCGGATTTAAATGATATTTTGTACCATGATCTGGAGCAATATAAACCGTTTGTTCGTTGTTTTGTTGCGGTGTTTGTGCTGCTGCAACTTGATTGGCTTGTTCTTGTGCGGCCGCAGCTTGCCGTTGTCGTTCTGCTTCAGCTGCCTCATTTGCTTTGATCGTTGCATCTACTGTAGCTAGTCGAGCAGACAAGTGTTGATTGCCGTTTGGAATAGCCTGGATTAAAGTAGCTGCTGAGTTATAGTTTTCTCTAGTTGGATGAGCTTCAGCTTGTGATAGTGCTGTTGTTGCTTCATTTTCAGCTTGTTTTTGACGTTCTTCTTGTGCTTTACGCTCAGCTTCAATTTTCTGTTTTTCTTCTTCTTGTTTTTTGCGCTCAGCCTCAATTTTCTGTTTTTCTTCTTCTTGTTTTTTGCGCTCAGCCTCAAGTTTCTGTTTTTCTTCTTCTTGTTTTTTGCGCTCAGCCTCAAGTTTTTGTTTTTCTTCTTCTTGTTTCTTACGCTCAGCATCAAGCTTCCGTTTTTCTTTTTCTTTATGTTCAGCTTTTTGTTTCAGCTGTTCTTCACTAGAAGTACTTGATGTTCTTTTTGTTTCGATCTTTTTTTCAGATTGTGTGCTTGCTTTTGAACTATCGGAATGACTGGTAGGAGAGATAGACGCTCCGAAAATCATAAGAATAAATGCTATTCCTATAATAATAAAGTTTCGTTTTTTATTCCCTTTTTTGAAAAATGATCGAATCAGTCCTACTAACCCCCAACAAATACCAATTAAACCTACTAACACTAAAAAAGTTCCCATTTTTTCCTCCAAAAATAAAAATATTTTCCTTCCATGTAGGAATGAAAGAAATAAACCTCCTAATAAAAAAATATATCATTCTGTAATACTTCTCTAAAGATATACAAAGTTGTTTTTTATCTAAAAATTAAATTACAAAATAAAAAATGTGAATTTTTGATCACCTATTGATAAAAATAGATATATAAAGGAAATGATTTGCACAACAGCAGATTACGATAGTTACAAAGTGGAAAAGATCAGTCATTAAGTTAGTACAGTATAATTCTTGTTTTTAACGCTTAGAACCTGCTAAAAAAGCAATCAAACAAGTTAATAAGAATCTTTTAAGGTTAATATCAATGAAATGAATTTTTGCTATACTTATTAGAGGCTTATTGAATAAGGAGTTGAGTGAATTGGTTAAAAATAAATTATCAAATATGATTAGTATCAAGAAGAAAGGCGGAGGAAAGGTTAGGGTACATGGATAGAGTAAAGGAAATGCTTCAGTATGTTAGGCAAAAACAACTTTATTTTATTTGTGGTATCGCTCTAATTCTTACACTAATACGTCTTTATCTCTATTACAAAGCGACTTACAGCATCGATATGACAGCTAGCTATGATGACCAGCTTTTTATTCATTATGCCCGTAACTTAGTGGACGGGCAGTGGTTAGGAGAGTACAATGCTAAAACTTTATCAAAAGGTATTTCTTATAGCTTATTTTTAGCTTTTGCCAATAAAATTCAGCTACCATACTCGCTATTATTAGGTGGGTTTAATATTTTAGCTAGCGTGCTGATTACACTGAGTGTAAAGCCAATCGTTAAAAAGAATAGTATCTTGTTTTTTATCTATGTCTTTTTTTATTTTCACCAATCGGTTTTACCCATGAATATTCGACACGTATTTATCGAAACGCCATTGTAATTCCATCTGTCGTAATTATCGTTGCTTGTTTATTAGCTATTTATTATCGTAAATATCGTGCAACAAAAACTATTTTACCTTGGTTTTTCTTGTTGTCTCTAATCTTTCCATTTTACTGGTATATTCGCGAAGATTCACTCTGGTTGTTGCCGTTTGTTCTGGCAGCCTTAATCATTAGTTTTGTTCAGATTTTATTAGGAGTGGATTTTAGACCAACGAAAACTGTTGAAAAGTTTCTTTCACAAATTACCTTTGATCGAAGAAAACTGATCAAACTCAGTTTGTTTTTTCTTCCTATGATCAGCTTTATCGTGACAAACCAAATGATTAAGCATAAAAATGAAGAAGTCTATCATCTTGCAGTAGTCAATGATCGTACGAGCGGAGAGTTTGCTCAATTGATGAAGAACTTGATTCGAATAGATGATGGAACGAACATAAACAAAGAGAACAGTAGGATTTGGGTTTCTCATGAAGCGTTAAATAAAGCATTAGCTGTGTCACCTGCTTTTGCTAAAGAAGCTGCTAGAATCAAAGAATTATATACGACACATGCTTGGACTCAGGCAGGAAAAGTAAAGGAATTAAAGGGAGACATTATTTTTTGGGCACTGCGAGATGTGTTGAATGAGTCTGGCTACTATCAAAATAACGCAAAAGAAACCAATGAATTTTGGAAACAAGTCAATCAAGAGTTAAGGGCTGCTTATCGTAAGGGAGATTTGAAGAAGAAACGTGAAGTCTACTTAATGAGTACAGGAGATGGGAAGATTGCCGAGGATATTCCAGTACTCTTAGATTTTTTTAGGACAGCTTATAGTGACAATTTATTTTACAAAGATTTTCATCAAGGAGGGAATTACAGTTTTGGAACCCATGCGGATGTAGAAGCAGCGCAAAACTTTTTGCGGGTTCCTTTATTGAATAATTGGATTAATAGTGAAGATCCACAACCGCCGATTTTAGTTTTATCAAAAACAGCGAAAATCTCTAATATTATGATTGCGATTTATCAAAAGACAAGTGGTGTTGTTCTATGTTTAGCGATTTTAGGATTTTTATTTTTGATCTTAGGTTCAATCTATGCTAAAAAAGATCGTGGTTTTTATTGTTCTGCACTAGTCATTACTAGTGGTTTGATATTGACCCAGTTTTTATTTTTATTTGGGGTTTCATGGTTTTGTTCCTACTCGCCAGAGCAAAAAGATTATTTTCTAAGTGTGTATACGGGGGCAGGAGTACCAATCATGCAAATTGCGATGGTTCTAATCTTTCTGGGAATCAGCAAAATTTCATGGGGGAAAATAAAGCACAAACTCAAATTGAATAAATAATAAAAGACGTTTGCTAACTGTATTAGTTGCAAACGTCTTTATTCTTTTTTCGATCCCGAGTTGTTTTCGGTCATTAGAAATGATTCACTCCTTATTTGGATTCATTTAATGCACGGACAGCTTGTTCAATCGTGATACCAAATGCTACGTTGTTTTCATTTGTAGCATCAATTGCCATAAATTGATTGGATACAGTATCAAATGCAACTCGGTATTCAATATTTGTTTTAGTAAATGTCATGTAAGTCACCTCTTTTTTTATTAATGTAAATTGTGGTTGGAATTTTCTGTTAAATTTTCCTTCCTGTAATCAGTGTAGCACCCTTATTTTTTTTTCGCAATTAATTGCTATGTCAACAAGGGATTCTTAATTTTCTGTGAGTCCAATAAGCAATCCAATCAATAACAGGATAAATACAATAGCTTGAATAACAATCATGAAATTCCCTCCTCACAGAATAGTTTAGATGCTTTTTCGGAGGTTTACACGAACAAAAGGCTAACAGTTTCAAACAAATCTGTCACTTATAAATTACAATTATATCTTGGTATTAGTTATGTGAGAAAAAGGGGAAACTAGATTGAAATCGTGTAATTCTAAGAAAAAATATAAAAAAATTCAATAAATCGTTTTCAAATCTTCTTTTTTTGTTATTATAAATTAAAGATTAACAAAATAAAGGAGGGAATTGAGAAATGTTAAAATTAGAAATAGGCAAGTCATACATATGCAAACCGATTGGAGTGAACTATGAAGTGATTGGTTGCGTGGAACGTACATATACTAATACGGCTGTTATTTTTGTAGAAAGCTATGATCAGAGAGATCGGTTGGCTGTTTACGATAGTAAGTTTCGTCTACTAGTTAAACTGGACGAAATTTATACAGTAGCAGAATCTGCTTTGGTTTCATAAACACTTTTTTTGAGAAATATCGTAAACTTCTCTATAATTAGAGGAGAGAGAAGGGAGCGAAAAAACATGCAAAAAAGAAAGAGTTCAGGTAAAATGGGCATTATCTTAGCAGTTATTTCTGCTATTCCGGCAATCTTAGCAGTGGTTCGTGCGGTGAAAAGCGCGAGAGAAAGATAAAGTAATTGAAAAAGAACCCCATGGATTCAATCCATGGGGCTCTTTTTTAACCAACACCTAAAACGAAATTCAATAATTTATCTGAATAGGTGATCTCTTCATCCATTGCTTTGATATTTTCATTTAAGATAGTCATTTGATCAGTAATGATCCCATCAACACCATAAAACATCATACGACTGATTCCATCTGAGTCGTTAACCGTCCAGACATACACTTTTTTACCATCTTGATGAGCTGAATCAATAAAATTCCGATTGATCGTACTATACTCCATCGTCAAAAAGTCGGCCGGAGTAACTGGTGGTCCAACAATATTGAATGGTAGGATGTAGCCTACATAAAAATTAGGATTGGCATTTTTCAGATCAGATACCGTCTGATACGTAAGACTTTGTAGAATATGCTGATGAGTTAAAATGTTTTCTTCATATTTTTTGACAAAGCGTTCAACGATATCTTTAGAATCATTTTTTGAATTTTTGATTTCGATTAAAAGTTTTTGATTTAATTCATTGGCTCTCTTTAAATAAGTATCAAAGGAAACGACAGGTTCTTTCGCACCGTTTTCAGTTACTTTTAACTTTTCTAATTCTTTCAAGGTTAGATCTTGTGGTGCTTTATTTATCCCTGTTAATTTTTTTAAGTTAAAATCATGCATGACAACGAATTGACCATCTTTGGTTTCTTGTACATCCATTTCCACATAATCAGGATGGTAGGTACGACTTGTTTTTTCTAAAGCAGCTAAAGTATTTTGGGCACTGTTACCTCCACTGACACCACGATGAGAAATCGTTACAGGTTTCGTTTGAGAAGCAGAAGTCAAATAATCCATATTGTAGAGACAAACACCTACACCAAAAAATACAGCAAATAAAACTAAGCTTGTATTTTTAAGAACAGAAAAACGTTTGTTAGGAGATTCTAAACGAAACCAGTTAGGAGTCTCAGGAAGAAAACCTTCATCATCCATGAAATCAATAATAATGTAAAAAATTCCGACTGTTGACATAACGATGTTGAATAAAAGGATAGCTTGAAGAATCGTCATTGCAAAAACAGCGCTAATCAATGAATAATTAGGGAAAAATTGTTCTACAATTATTTGTGCGAGGAGCACAATTAAATAGCCGGCAAATGAAATGAGTAAAATACTACCACCAATAATGATGAACTGTCCAAGGATTGCAAAAAAACGTGATTTGGTTAAATACCAACTTTCTTTAACCGCTTGTTTAAATGGTCGATCACGTAGAATCATTTCTGGTAAGGCAAAAATGAGACGGATACCAATGTAAGCTAAAAAGATATAAAACAGAATGAAGCTGCTAACCACGATCCAACGATTAGTAAAAATAAAGTCCATGATAAAAGCTGGAATTTTGACTTTAGATAATAAATCAGAATTAAAACTTAACCCACTAATCGGTAAAATAAGTACGAAATAAGCTAAGAAAAAAAGAAAAGTCAATGGGCGTATTTTTTTTAATTGACGAAACGTTGCTTGAAGTAACTGTTTCAACGAGATAGGTGTTTGTTTCTTAATAAAGTAAACACTCATCAATAAAAAAGTAAACTCAAAATAAACTAGGAGTAAGATAGTTAATAAGACAGCAGTCAAAGACAATAAGACACCTGGGTGCTGTGAAAGGATTGTAGAGATATTATCACTAGATATATAATCAATGGCTCCTCGATTCAAGATGAATCTGGTCGTACTATTCAATAAGGGTAAACAAATAAATAAAATAAATAAATGCATAATCAAAACATCACGAAAATATGCTTGAGTTCCTTTAAGAAAGTCCCAAGCATTTCCTAAACTTCTTTTTAAATAAATTAACATTCAATCACCTACCATAAATATTATAACGTAAAAATAAAAATAAGTGGACAGATTGCGCAAATACTTAACGCAGTACGCCCACTTATAATAAACTATCCTAGTAATCCACTTAAGAAATGTCCACCATAAATCAAAGCCATGCTGTATAAGAAAATCGAGAGGGGTTTCGCCAATAAAATGATCCAAGTATATTTTTTTACAGAAATATTTGTTAGACCAGCCATTAAACAAAGCGCATCATCAGGGGCCACTGGTAGAAAAATTGCTAAAGCAAATAACTTTTCAAAGCGATTCTGGTTATCGAGCCAACCAACATACTTGTTATACGTCTTGTCACTGACCATAGATAAAATAAATGGTTTACCATACCGTCGACCAAGTAAAAAGATGATGATCGAACCGATACAAATCCCTACATAATTATAAATAAAACCAGCATAAGGTCCAAAAATTAATACACCGGCTGCTGTACTTATCCCTCCAGGAATGATTGGAATAACAACTTGCAGGATTTGGATTAAGATGAAAATAATAGGACCTAAGATAATTGAATCTCCAACTAATCCTCTTAAAGAATTTAAATCTTTAAATACACCCAAATTGATAAAATAAATCGTTAAGCCTATCGAAATTACTAATCCAATGATAGATATAAAATTGATCAATTTCCGTGATGCCGCAATGTTCAACGTCTATCAACTCCTTTGATACGTTTTCTTATATTACTAATGTACTTTATTAGTGACTCTTTGTGCCACTATTTTAAATGACAGTTATCAAACAATTTTGTAAGTTGTAATAAGTATAATTTAAAAACGATTCAAAAACATCCAACTAAAGATGTATTTGAAGTATTATTTTTGTGCCTGTAGTTTTAGGAAAAATATCCTCTATTAAATGAAAAATCGGCGTTCAAGTATTAAATCTTTAAAATAAGCTGAGGAAACTAAAAGAAGAAGTTTTTGCTTTACCTCTTATGCGTTTCTAGCTTACTTACGTGGATAGAATACTCTGAACGCCATAACTATATGAAAGCTAAAGGGAATATCTCAGGGGAGTGAAAATCAGTGTCTCATTTTGTCTTTTCACTAAGCCTGTTGAATCAAAGGATTCGTCTAAATACTTTTATATTTAAGATGGGAAGTTCGTACATGAGTTCCACATCATCAATCAGACTTCCAAGTAATCGGAAATCTGATTGATCCAGAAAAACATTTCCAAGCTCTTGGTAATATAGATCCATAGTAGGATTTCTTGGTTCATTGAGCATTTCCGCTAACTCATGCAAATCAGAAGGAGGAGAGTAACAAGTTCCTTGAATTTCAATATATAATCCTTCGGGTGTTGATTCTAGCCCAATCTTTATTTCAGTGATCTCGTGAGAATAAAGATAGGTTAAAAATTCACTAATGATTCTTTTTTATAATTCTTTTTCCAATGCCATCCTTTTCCTTTCTGCCAACAGTCAGGCTGCCTAAGATCGGTACAAGAAAACCTGCAACGAATCCAGTTGAGAATCCACTATTATATAGGCTTAATCCGCCATGTAATGCACTGACGTTATGGACTAAGACAATGTGCAAAAATCCAGCTAAAATACCAAAAATACTACCATAAAAACCACTAATAGGAGCAAGTGCAGTACCAAATATCGCTGCTACGATCATTGTTGTTTGAGAGGCATCATGGATAGTAGCCAGATATGAAGCAAGATAAATCCCTATAAGTATGGGGAAACTGTTCTTTAGATGACAACCAAAGGCACTGAATCCAACTGAAGATAGGATTGCACCAATAATCGGGCCGTTGAATTCACCACCAATAAGAAGAACATAGATGGAAAGCATCAGCCCTACTAACCCCATGTTTAGTAAGGTGGCACCGATACTTGAGATCGCCATAAAATCAGTAGTTACTTTTCCTGAAGTTTGAAAAATGTCATGTAAACCAGTGAGCTTCCATGAATTAATAAAAAGACCAAATAGCGTAGTTAAACTAAAAAAAAGAAAAATGACTAATGTAAGTTCTTGATGGTAGCCTGTTGAAACGAACGATTGAACTTCAATTGGAAAATCAAATAACCGAAGGATACCAGCCACGACCATGGCGATCAATCCAGAAGTAAAACCAATATTATACAAATTGAATCCACGATGAAAAATAAGGGTATTCGATGCCAAAGGAGGGAGTAAAAAAACAACGAGTATACCAGTCAGATTACCAAATAAAATACCTAAGCCCAATGGTAAGTTCATACCGAAAGTGATATAACTAACTACAGGTGACAAGGCACTAGCAAATAAGCCAACCATAATATACTGTGAAAATGGTTTATGTACAAAACGTGCATAGAGATAGACACCCAAAATAATGGAAAGAGAGTTATACAGATTTTTTCCAAAAAAAGAAAAACCTGTGACGGTTAATACAGAAGCAAAGATTAGTCCATTTAGATAGACTTTATGATGATAGCAAAGAAGTACGGACAACAAAGTCAGGACACCAACATTGATAAATGCGCTTCCAAAACCACCTATTGCCAAATAATCGGTCATCAGATTACTAGGAGAAGTAAGGATATTGTTGAGTCCCTCAATAGTTTCAACCGGATGTCCAGAAACAAGCCCGATTATTAGAAAAAACAAGCCAGTAAATGTTAAATAAAAATACTTATTTTTTTGAGATGGCTTTTTTTTGATGGGGTGAATATAAATAACGTCGTTTTTATTAACCATTACATACCTTCTTTGTCGTTTTCTTTAACTATAACGTGAAAGAAATCTTTTGGTCAACTAACAGTTACAGAAAAGTCAATTTTTGTAAGGGGAAACAGTATTTTTGTTTATTCTTAAATAATATTGTATCATTGTTAAAAATAAATAAGAAAAAACTTAAAATATAACGTTTTGAGTAAATTATTTGCCAAAAACTGTGTATATCGGTTACAATAAAACAACATATACTGCAGTAAGAAGTGGGGGAGTTTTAATGAGAAGAAAAGTCTATACTAAAGATCAAATTCTGAAAGCTGCTTATGATGTTGTTGCAAAGGAAGGTTTTAAAGGGTTTACTGCGAGAAATATTGCTAAAAAAATGGGTATATCCACACAACCTATTTATTTAGAGTTCAAAAACATGGAGGATCTAAAAAATACTTTATTAGACTCAATTTTTGAACAACTCAAAGAAAATGTTTTTCCAGTTGAACGTACTGGAGATAAAATTATTGACCTAGGATTAAACTATATCTACTTTGCAAAAAAACATCATAGTCTTTACATGGCATTATATATCGACGAACATGGCGATGGACAAAAAATGCATGATTTTTCTTATAACTATTTCCGTGAAATCGTCAAACAAGATCATCGATACAACCAGTTGTCAGATGAATACGTTGATGCATTACACACTGGAACCTGGGTTGCAGTTACCGGAATCGCATCTTTAATGTCTTCAAACATCATGCACCCAACTGAAGAACAAATTATTTCGTTCATCAAGCGAACGATTGATTCTATTCTTTCTTTAGAAAATCCTGAAACAATTAGTTAGATCTACTTATGAAGTGTGATAACACAAGGTTCATTCCAATACTCTTTCTTACTTCACATTGGGCACTATTTAAGAAGGAGCAGAAAATGATTCTTGTGTTTTTTTGTCTCCACATAAAATAAATATGCCGGTTTTTGATTTCTATCGGGAAATAGGCTTGACTTTTTACTAAAAAAAGTTTAAAAATAATAGGTATGGAAGGTTGGCAGAGTGGTAATGCACCGGACTCGAAATCCGGCGAACCGGCTAACACCGGCGCGCAGGTTCAAATCCTGTACCTTCCTTATATACCAACGGTTAGACACGATTTAGGTCGTGTCTTTTTTGTTGTATTTTTTTATCTGAAATATTTTTTGACTCCCCCGAAAGAATATTTTTATGGTGAGATATTAAACTCACACTTTACTCAAAAAATGAATCAATAGTGTTTAAGCAGAAGCTTATTGTCATTGGAGCTACCCAAAGTTTTCATAACCTCTTTTTGTATTCCGAATTTCCGTCAGATGCCTATCGATAGTTATTGTAACTTTTGTCTCTTCATGAACGATATCATTTAGAATGGAGAATTTATGAATGTTTCAAAAATTATGCGGTGTTATTTGTTTGGAGTACTTATTTTTCTTGTAAAGTTTTATTAACAAGTAATGAATCTTCTTTTAGCCGAATATGGTTGATCAAACGCTTTGGAAAACCAATGAATGAAACCTGTTAATTGTTATGTTTATTTTTGATAAAGTGACCAGTTTGTTCATTATTTAAAAATAAAAGGATGAAAAAATATAGGAAACAGAAGCCTCTGTGTTATAATTGCTGGGATAAATTATAAAAAGGAGTTTAATAATGTACTGGAATAAAAAAGAATTAATAAAGAATTATTTTTTTTGCTTTTAGTTATTTGGCTTGGTTTTTTATTTTTCAATCTATATATGCCATCATTTAGAGCAGACGATTTAGTTTACTCAAATAGATTAGACCAACTAGGGTATTTAGGAGCTTCGATCGAACATTATAAAACTTGGAGTTCGAGAATGATCATAGAGCTGTTTATGATGTTTTTTTCTAAACATTTTCTGCTGTGGAAATTTGTCAATTCAATCATCATGTTGGGCACGGTTCTGATGATTTGTAAGTATGTTTTTGAAAAATTGGATGGTAAGAACGTGTTGCTAGTTACATCTGTCTACTGCTTAGTTCCACTTACCGTGATGGGGGAAACAGGCTGGGAGTCGACAACTTTGAATTATCAATGGTCCGTTTCATTTTGCTTATTCGCTTTTTTCCCATTCTTCCAACGCTTAAAAGGAAGAGCTATCACTCCTAGTATTTATTGGTTTAGTTTTCCTTTCCTGATATTTGCTGCTAACCAAGAACAAGTGAATGCGTGCTTTTTTACTTTAACGGCCATTATAACTGGCTATTTATTATATAAAAGAGCATATCATCGCTTATTGATTTTCCCACTGCTCATAAGTTTTATTGAGTTACTATTTTCGTTGACAACACGGGGGAATGCCATCAGGACATCTCAAGAAATTAGTAAGTGGTTTCCTCAATATGATCAATTTGGGTTTATTACTAAATTGGATTTGGGTATTTCTTCTTTTGGAAAGCCTTTTTTTCTAGATACAAATGTATTGTTCTTAATTTTGTTCTTATTTGTTTTTTTACTTTCTTATAACAAGTGCAAAAATTATTATGGCCGCTTATTATCTGCTATACCTTTTTTCTTGAATCTGATTATCTATCTAGGGAATACGATGGGTGAAAGTTTTATACACATTCGTGGCAATAGTCGTGCACAAATATGGGATAGCAGTCACTTAACAAAGCTATTTACCGATACTGGAACGAATCTGTCACTTACTCGTCCTGGATCATGGCTAGCGACTCTACTTGTTTTAGGTTTATTGGCTTGTTTGCTTCTAGGGATTTACTTAAGTTTTGAAAATAAAAAAACAGCATCTTTTCTTATATTGTTAATGATGATGGGCGCTTGTTCAAGAATAATTATGGGATTTTCTCCTACGATCTGGGCTTCAGGAATGAGAACTTATTATATTTTATATATTGTTGTAGGAATTTTAGTGTTAATGCTGGTAAAAGAATTGTTGAAAACCTGGAATCCGCAAAAAGCAGAACTCGTACAATTTAGTTTGACTATGCTGGGGATTGGGACCATTGTTTTGACCATCATAAATAGATGAAAATAAAAAAAGACTCAAGTTGTAGGAAATCCAACAGTTAGAACACTAACTATTGAGATCGTTACAACTTGAGTTTTTTTATTTCTCGCTTTGATAGTTTTTTGGATTAATTTTTTCAGTCTCTCTGATAATATACACTGGACGTTGTTTGGTTTCTAAAAAGATTTTTCCAATGTATTTACCAATTATTCCAAGACACAATAATTGGATACCTCCGATAAACAAGAAAATCGAGACCATGGAAGGCCAACCAGCTGTAGGATCACCATACAACAGGGCACGTAAAATAATAAATAAAATAGCAAGACCTGAACCAATACATGATAATGCCCCCACGAATGAAGCAATTGTTAATGGTGCATCTGAAAAGTTGACGATTCCATCAATAGAGTAATTAAATAATTTCCAAAAAGACCAAGAGGTTTCACCAGCTACTCGTTCACGGTTTTCAAAGGAAATATACTTGGTTTTAAAACCAACCCAACTGAACAAGCCTTTCGAAAAGCGGTTGTATTCAGTTAATTCCAAGATAGCATCAACCATTTGGCGAGTCATTAAACGGAAATCTCTCGCTCCGTCAACCATTTCAGTATCACTGATTTTATTGATTAGCTGATAAAATTTCTTAGCAAAAAAACTACGGATCGGTGGTTCACCGTCACGAGTCGAACGACGAGTACCGACGCAATCAATATCAGATTGCATAATTGTTTCAATCATTTCTGGTAATAGATCAGGTGGATCTTGTAGATCAACATCCATTACAGAGACAAGGTCGCCAGTAGAAGCTTGTAAACCAGCATATAAAGCAGCTTCTTTCCCAAAATTTCGAGAAAAGGAAATAAAGCGTACATATTCATGGTCATTAGCTAATGCTTTGATTGCTTGTAATGTATTATCTCTTGAACCATCATCAATAAACAAATATTCAAATTCATGTATTCCCTTAAATTTTTCGACCTCGTTAAAAAAAGAGGAACTGTTTTTTCTTCGTTATAGCATGGAACCACAATTGATACTTTCATAACATTACCCTTTCCAATAAAGATCCTTCATAATAATAACATGAATGAATCAAAAAAATATAGTTTTAGAGATAAGTAAACGAACAAAGTCTTCTTAGCTATGTTCGAAGAAATAGAAAAGAAAATATAAACCAGATACTATGCGAGATGAGGTCAGATCTAGTTAGGTTTATTTGTAAGTGGAAAATATATTCTTGTTTTTAAACGAGATTGTTCCAACGGAATTTCTTTCACGACAAGAAGGTTTAAGAGTAAAATCAAACAAGTCTTATTGGAAATCGCTCGTAACTTATTTAGAGCGGATTATTTAGTAAGGACTATCTTTTGATTTGGTTGAATGATAGAGATGATTAAATAATAATGAATATTTTTCAAGTCTTTGCTAAACAAAATAGCTTCCTTAGTCAAAACATGTTAAATTAATTAATAGGACTACTTTTTTTATAGTAGAACTCAAAAATATTCACTGTTATTTCATGTGACGAAACTGTAAGAGAGCTATTATTTCAAGATTTAATAGCCTCTATGATAAGATGCTTATGGACGAAACAAAGTAATAGTAATTATTATCTAGGATGTGAAAAATAAAATGTGTGGAATTGTAGGATTTATTAACGACAAAGACAATAAAAAAGCAATCGTCAACGACATGATGGATCGAATCGTTCATCGGGGACCGAATAGTTCGGGTGATTATATTGACCAGCATGTTGCTTTAGGATTTAGAAGATTAAGTATTATCGACTTAGAGGGTGGAAAACAACCTATCTATAATGAAGATCGAACAAAAGTCATCATTTTTAATGGGGAAATCTATAATTACCAACCTCTTAGAGAAGAGCTGATTGCAGCTGGACATATTTTTCAAACACATGCGGATACAGAAGTATTGTTGCATGGTTATGAAGAATGGGGAACTGATCTATTACAAAAGGTTCGGGGTATGTTTGCCTTTGCAATCTGGGACAATAAACGCAATGAATTATTTGGTGCTCGGGATCATTTTGGAATCAAACCATATTATTATGCGGAAATGAACGGCACATTTATGTTCGGATCAGAAATCAAAAGCTTTTTACCACATCCAGATTTTCATAAAGAATTGAATAAAGAAGCCTTGAAACCTTATATGACATTTCAATATTCACCATTAAATGGAGAAACCTTTTTTAAAGGGGTTCACCGTTTGCCAGAAGGTCATTATTTCACTTACAAAGATAATAAGTTAGCGATTCATCAATATTGGGATGCTAATTTTGAAGAAAAACAAAACTATTCACGGAAAGAATGGATCGATAAGATTGATGAAACAGTTGAAGCATCGATTAAAGCACATACGATCAGCGATGTAGAAGTTGGCTCATTCTTATCTAGTGGGGTAGATTCAAGCTATGTGACTTCTGTATTAAAACCTGATCATTCTTTTTCAATTGGGTTTGATGATAAAACATATAATGAAGCTATTGAAGCTAGAAAGTTAACAGAACTTTTGGACTTAGATAATACAGCAGCTGTCATCGATGGAGATATGTCATTTAAAGCTTTTCCTTTGATTCAATACCATTTAGATGAGCCAGATTCGAATCCTTCATGTGTCCCACTTTATTTCTTAGCAAACTTGGCTTCGCAAAGTGTTCGAGTTGTCCAATCAGGTGAAGGGGCAGATGAACTATTTGCGGGATACCAAACTTATGGGTTCCATACGAATTCAAAAGTTATTCGTGTCATTGCTCAAGGGTTGAAGAAACTACCAAAAGGAACACGTTATAACTTGGGACGAAAAATTGGCAAGATGAAAAACTTCCACGGTAGAATCCATTTATATGAATCTTTAGCTCCTGCGAAAGAATATTTTATTGGTCATGCCCGAGTGTTTGAAGAAAACGAAGCGTCAGATATTTTAACACAAGAATACCAAAAGGCTCCTTCCGTTGAGGAGATTATGGCAGTCCATTATGCTAAAACTGAAAAAATCGAAGATGAAGTGAACAAAATGCAATACGTTGACCTTCATCAATGGATGCCAAAAGATATTTTATTAAAAGCGGATAAATTATCAATGGCTAGCTCACTTGAAGTACGCGTACCGTTACTTGACATCGAAGTGATGAGATTGGCAGAACAGATCCCAAGTAAGTATCTGTTAAATCAAAATAATACCAAAGATATTTTCCGACAAGCAGCAAATAAACATTTGCCAGAAGAATGGTCTAACCGTGTAAAACTTGGTTTCCCAGTACCAATCAAAGCTTGGTTGAAAGAAGACCATGGCTATCAACAAGTCAAAGAATTATTTGAGGCTGATTTTGCCAAAGAATTCTTTGATCAAGAAAAAATTATGAAGTTGTTAAATGACCATCATGAAGGGCGTCATGAAGAACAACGAAAAATTTGGACGATTTTCAGCTTTTTAACTTGGTATAAAGTTTTCTTCGTTGACGAAGAAATCCCTAAGGCTGAAGCAATCGATTATGTAACAGTCTAAACGTGATCAGTTAGCGAAGCAAAAGAACATCCCGCTTCGAGCGGATTGATTTTATTCCTTTTTAACAGTGAACAACTCCTCCTTTATTGTGGAGGAGTTGTTTTTTATTAATAGTTTATTTCTCTTTCTTTCGTTCCGTCTTTTTTGTAGATAATTAATGATGTGTTTTTGTTTTGAGCAATTTCTTTCCCTTTTTCAATCGCTTTTTCTTTCGTATCAAAATGATTACTTGCTTTTTTAGCTCCCTCTGATTGGACCATCCACTTATCTTCTTCAAATTTTACGATCACGTTGGCTGTCAATAATTTAGAAGCTCTTGGATTTGTGTCGTGAGAATCATGCTTTGTTGGATTTTTTTCTTGAGAAAACTCTTTTTTTTCAGTAGAAGTAGCATCTTCTGACCATTCTTTGGCTTGTTTGATAGCAATCGGAATAGCACGATCATCAGGATAGCCTTCTGCAAGCAAGGCGTTACCGATATCGATTGCTTTCTTTCGTGTTAACTCTTCTAAATTTTTCATTGCAGGCGGATAATCTTTCATATTCCAAGGCATAAAATCTTCCTCCTCAAAAATTATTTATACTTCAAGTGTAAGCGCAATAGTTGGAAAAGGAAAAGATTTTGTTTAGCAAGTAGTTATTTAGATAACTTTCGTCAAGTAGTTTTACTTAACAAATTTTGTAAAAAGGCTAGCAATCTAGTGGAAATCATGGTAAGATAATCAAGTCTGAGAGTCATCTTAGAGGATTCTAGTAAAAAATGGGAGGGAAAAACATGCGCGTAAACATTACTTTAGAGTGTACTTCTTGTAAAGAACGTAACTACCTAACAAGCAAAAACAAACGTAACAACCCTGATCGTTTGGAAAAACAAAAATATTGCCCACGCGAACGTAAAGTTACTTTACACCGTGAAACTAAATAATTAGTTCAGCGTAAGTCTAGAATCCTTTTTAGGAAGCTAGACTTTTTTTAATAGTGAAGGTTGAATGAAACCATAAACCTGACAAGTGACTCTTTTTCTTGTAACAGGGTCGTTTTTCTTGTATGATTGAAATCGTTTGTTCAAATTCAGTTTGAGAGGATGAAACACATGTTTATTTCAATGTGGGCACAAGACAAGAATGGTTTGATTGGAAAAGATGGCTTGCTTCCTTGGAGGTTACCAAACGATATGCGTTTTTTTCGGGAACATACGATGGATAAAATATTAGTGATGGGAAGAAAGACATATGAAGGCATGGGCAAATTGTCTCTTCCTTATCGGCATATCATTGTGTTAACTACTCAAAAAGATTTTAAAGTAGAAAAAAATGCGGAAGTCCTTCATTCGATTGATGAACTTTTGGCATATGCCAAGGATATACCTGAAGATATCTATGTGTCAGGAGGAAGTCGAATTTTTCAAGCTTTGTTACCAGAAACAAAAATCATCTGGCGAACATTAATTGATGCAGAGTTTGAGGGGGATACATTTATTGGAGAAATCGATTTTACAAGTTTTGAATTAGTGGAAGAACATGAAGGAATTGTCAACCAAGAAAATCAATACCCTCATCGATTTCAGAAATGGCAAAAAATGAGCAAAGTGGTTTAGCACATAGTTAAATAAAAAAAGACGTTCACTCCAATTTGTAAAGAAAGGAAGGTGAACGTCTATTCTTGTTCAGGCGATTTATTTCAAATTATTTTTGATATCATTGACCATATTTTGACTAGCTATTGGACCATTATAGAGCCAACTAGATTCAGGACCAAATTCTAAGACATGATTTTCTTTGACTGCTTTTAAATTTTGCCAAGTTGCTTCATTAAACATCGCAGCTTTTTCATCACTGTTGACTAAGATGATATAGTCTGCATCTAACTCTGCTAATTTTTCTGCAGAGACAGCTGACCAATCTGAAGTTGCACTTTTAGAGATTTCAGTAACTAGATTTGGCACACCAAATTTTAGATCACCGTAAATGATTCTTCCACTTGAACGTGTTTCACTAACCATAAATGCTGAGTTATTCGTTACCCATAAAACAGCAGCCGTTTTGCCGTTGATTTTATCTGCGAGTTCTTGTCTAGTGGCTTTCACCTTTTTTTGGTAATCAGTAATGATTTTTTCTGCTGCTTGTTCTTTATTTAATGCTTTTCCGATATCTTTTAGTTGGGTTTCCCAAGTGACATCATTCCCATTTTTTACGACATAGGTTGGTGCAATTTTGCTGTATTGCTCGTATTTACCTCCTTCAACTGTAGCCGAAGAAGAGATCAATAAAAGATCGGGTTCATAACTTAAGACTTTTTCATACGGAAGATCATAAGAGATCGTGGGAACATCTTTTAATTCTTTTTGTAAATAATGTTGAATCGATCCACTACCAACTGTCCATTGAGCAACAGGTTTTTCACCTAAAGCGATAAGATAGTCTTCGAGGTAACTCCCGATGATTCGTTTTGGTTGATTAGGGATCTCGACTTCATGACCCAAGGCATCAGTCACTAGGTGAGTTTTTGCAGTTGTTTCATTACCTGCTGTGTCAGTTGAATTGGATGAATTATTTGAAGAAGAGCAGGCGCTAAGTAAACTAAGCAGCAACACTGTGGCCCCAATGGTAAAGATATTCTTTTTTAGTTTCATTTTTTCCTCCTGAAGGGATTTTCATTGATAATCATTCTCAATTGATATTATTCCTGACAATAGTGGTCATGTCAACTATTTTCGGGAAAGAGCCATTTAGAGTAAAACTTGACGAATTTGTGAAGGAGCTTCATAATTGAGAATGATTTTCAGGGAAGGATGAAAAATTTGACGACGATTGAAGCTGTTTATATTACAACGGGTTACTTAAATAAACAAGTGATTGAAAAAATGTCTATCAAGATACCAGAAGGAAAAGTGACAAGTTTGATTGGTCCTAATGGCAGTGGTAAATCAACTTTATTAAAAAGTTTTACTCGACTGTTACCTGTCAAAGAAGGAAAGATTATCGTAGATGGATCTGAAATTTCTACATATAGCCCTAAGATGTTAGCGCAAAAAATTGCACTGTTAGCCCAAAGTAGTGAACACCCTTTAGGTATGACTGTCGAAGAGGTGGTCTCTTATGGTCGTTATCCTTATCAAAAATTTTTTAGTGGATTAAATGAAGAAGATCTACATGCTATCCAATGGGCGTTGGAAGCGACACAACTAACTAAGTTGAAAGAAAGAGAGCTTTCGAGTCTATCAGGTGGACAAGCTCAACGAGTTTGGATTGCGATGGCTTTAGCCCAAGAAGCGGATATTTTGATTTTAGATGAGCCAACCACTTTTTTAGATCCTGCGCATCAATTGGAAATCTTACATTTACTGAAAGAGATCAATCATATCAAACAGACAACCATTTTAATGTCGATCCATGACATCAATCACGCTTCTCGCTTTTCTGACTATTTAATTGGGATGAAAGCAGGACAAATAGTGGTTCAAGGCACACCTGATGAAGTAATCACAACGTCATGGATGAGGGAAATCTATGAAATTGAAGCGCAGATCATCGAATTGCCTGAAACGAATAAACCCGTTGTTTTGTCTTACGATTTAATCAATGATCGTAAGGAGGATGAACAATGAAGACAAAGAGGAAACGAATGATTCTTTCCCTATTGTTGCTAGGAGTAGTTAGTATATTTTTCTTTGCGTTAGCCAATGGAGCGGCGGTTGTCGACTTTTCTAATTTGTGGCAAGCGATTTTTAAATTTGACGACTCAGTTCAATCGCAGTTGATTATCCGAACGATTCGGTTGCCTCGAGTGCTGGGGGCTTTCTTAGTGGGAAGCTGTTTTGCTCTTAGTGGCGCATTGATGCAAGGTGTGACACGGAATCCTTTAGCTGATTCAGGGTTATTAGGAATTAATGCAGGAGCATCACTTGCAATGGCTCTTTGTTTTGCGTTTTGGCCACAAGCTTCTGCTTTTTCTGTTTTTTTACTGTCATTACTTGGTTCGTTGGTAGTTACGTTATTTGTTTTTGGTTTCTTACGTTTTTCAAAAATGGGGATGAATCCACTTCAATTGATTTTAGCAGGTGTTGCGATCAGTACTTTTTTTACAGCTATTAGTCAAGCGCTGACACAACTATTCAATTTGCAACAAGACTTGGCGTTTTGGTTCGTGGGAGGCGCTGCGAATGTCACTTGGCATCAATTAGAAATTTTGGCTCCGATTTATCTGTTGACAGTTAGTGGCTCTTTTTTGCTAGGTCGCTCCATCTCGTTGGTCAACTTAAGTGAGTCACATGCCTTGGCATTAGGAGGCAACCCTGGACGGATCAGATTTTTTGCGTTTGTATTAGTGGCGGGGTTAGCTGCAATGGCGGTGTCGTTAGTTGGACCAGTTTCATTTATTGGATTGATGGTTCCACCAATCGTCCGAGGAATCATTGGTTCCGATTATCGGTATGTTTTACCAGCCTCTTTTTTAGTAGGTGGAGGATTAGTGATGCTGGCGGATTATGTTGCACGAATGATCAATCCGCCATTTGAAACGCCATTCGGCTTAATTATTTCCTTGATTGGTGTACCGTTCTTACTACTCCAAGTAAGGAGGGAACAAGGATGAAAAGAAGTTACCAATCACTAGTTGTTTTATTTCTTTTATTAGTTGTTAATATAGTTGCAAGTTTAATGATTGGCACACCATTTATTCCATTTGATCAATTAGCTGAGGTGTTTCAAGGGAATGGTTCGGCAATCCAAGAGTTGATTGTTTATGAATTTCGTGCCCCTCGTCTATTAATCAGTCTTCTTGCTGGTATGTGTTTAGGTATTTCAGGCTTTATCTTGCAGGGAGTTACTAGAAATAGACTAGCTGATGCTGGCATATTGGGCATTAACGCTGGAGCAGGTTTTTTCGTTATGATTTATTTGGGCTTTTATGCCAACCAAACTTTTCCGTTTTTACTATTGATCGTGGCTTTTCTAGGCGGCTTGCTTGCAGCTTTACTTGTGTACTTGTTTGCTTATACGAGAAATAGTTTTTTAGGGATGAACCGGCTTTTACTATCAGGAATTGCAGTCAATGCTGGATTGTCGGCATTGATGCTTTTATTTACGATTAAATTGTCGAAAGAAAACTATGGTTTTGTTAATGCCTGGTTAGCAGGTTCACTTTGGGGAGCTAGTTGGCCATATGTTTTCTCATTGTTACCTTGGGCAGTTATTTTGCTTCCTTTCGTGCTGATTTATAGTCGACGAATTGGTTTATTATCTTTTGGTCAAGAAAGAGCGCAAAGTCTAGGATTAGACGTGCAGAAAAGTCAAAAAATCCTATTGATACTCGCTGTTGCTTTAGCCTGCGGAAGCGTTGCGGTAGCTGGCAGCTTATCTTTTGTCGGTTTGTTAGCTCCTCATTTGGCTAAATTTGTCGTCAGAAGAGAAAATCAACTGTCCTTGATCTTGAGTGGATTATTTGGGGCATTTTTTGTAACGATTGCAGATGTTCTTACACGAGTGATTCTACCAAGTGGTGAGATTCCTACTGGGATTTTAATTGCGGTCCTAGGAGCTCCATATTTCTTATATTTATTATTTTCCAAACAAACGATTGCTTAGAAAATAAATACGGGGAAGAAACGATTGTGTTGAGTAAGCAGTGTTTCCCAAAGTAGTTTCTCGTTATTTTGAGACTACGATTATTCTGTCTATTCAAATGAAAAGAGTGAATCAGAGGTCGTGAAGGCATCGGAAAGCTCCAATGACAATAAGAAAGAATTTTTTTTAACAGCTTCTCATGTTTTGAAAAATTCAGGCTTATTTCAAAGAGCTGATGCGTGAACACCGTTTACTCGTTTTTAGAATAAAGAGTGAGAGTGATGTCTTAAATTCTGTTTATAAAACTCTTTTTATTTAAAAAGTTAAATTGCTATTTTTACTATTTTCCGCTACCATTTTAACGAGAGGTGGGTTGATACGTTTGAGTCATATTAAAGAAAAACTTAGAAAACTTGGCATTGAAAATTTACAAAAGATTGCTAGAAGTGAACAGAAGCAGCAAAAAGAGCAAAAAATTTACCAACAACTCTTTCAAAGTAATGAATGGCAGCAAGCAAAAGTGGTTGGTTTGACGATGGCAAATGAGATAGAAGTGGCTACGACCCCAATTATTGAAAAGGCATGGGAAGAGGGTAAAACCATACTTGTTCCTAAGACATTGCCTGAACGTCAAATGTGTTTTTTTAAAATTGATCCGGATACCCGATTTGAACGCACCGCTTTTGGCGTACTGGAGCCATTATCTGATCATTCTTTTTCACCGGACGCTATCGATTTGCTGATCGTTCCAGGGGTTGTTTATCATCAAAATGGTTATCGGATTGGTTTTGGTGGAGGCTACTATGATCGCTATCTAGCCAATTATCCGAACCAGACATGTAGTCTGGTTTTTCAAGAACAAATAAACAATCAATGGGTACCAGAAAGTTTTGATAAAAAAGTGCAACACTTGTTTATCGATAAATAATAAGGAGGGTTACATGAATTATCAACAGAAATTAAAATTAAACGCTTGGCTAAGAAGACCAATTTTGACTTATTTGTTTTTAGCGATACAAACCATCGTGTTTGCAATGATGGAGTTCTTTCCATTTTTAAATATTCCAGCATATTTAGGCATGTTTGGGCCGTCTATTGTAGTTGGAAATGAATGGTGGCGGTTTATTACACCGATTTTCATTCACTTTGGACTGGTGCATTTTGTCATGAATTCTTTGATTTTATATTTTATGGGAGACCAAATTGAAACACTCTACGGTCATTGGCGTTTTTTCTTGATCTACTTGTTTAGTGGTATCCTTGGGAATGCAGCGAGTTTTGCATTCAACGATCTTGGCGTTCTATCTGGTGGAGCAAGTACTTCTTTGTTTGGTTTGTTTGGTGCGTTATTCGTTCTTGGATTTCATTTCAAAAATAACTCTCAGGTTCGCCAATTGATTCGTCATTACATGTTGTTTATTGTTATCAGTTTTGTATTTGGTTTGACGGATACCTCAGTCGATATCTGGGGGCATCTCGGTGGGATTGTTGGTGGCTTGCTTATAGGAAATATCATCGGCCTACCACAGAAAGTGACCAATTACTCGATTCATCAAAAAATCCTATCTACGCTTGTTTTTGGATTTCTTTTGATAATATGTGTTTTATTGGGTTTAAAAAACTACGGATTACTTGTATAATGTGAAGGAAGTGCTTTGAGATGGAGAGCTTATATGACGTGCAACAACTGCTCAAACGATTTGGCATCTTTGTCTATGTTGGGTCACGTATCTATGATATTGAATTAATGACGATTGAATTGAAGAATCTTCATGACAGTCGTTTGATCGATCATGATACATACATGACAGCGTGGCGCATACTAAAACGAGAGCACCGAGTGGAAGAAAGCCGAAAGAAAGGAAACTTGTAATGGACAAAAAAATTATTGGGATTGATTTAGGTGGAACAACAGCAAAATTTGCAATTCTAACACCAGAAGGAGAGATTCAACAAAAATGGAGCATCGATACCAATATATTGGATGACGGTAAACATATTATTCCGGAAATTATCGAGTCAGTAAATCATCGTATCAAATTATATAACATGAATGCTGAAAATTTCATCGGAATCGGTATGGGAACACCAGGAAGTGTCGATAGTGAAGCAGGTACAGTGATCGGAGCCTACAATTTAAATTGGACTGAACTTCAATACGTAAAAAAACAAATTGAAGAAGGAACTGGAATCAAATTTGCTATTGATAACGATGCGAACGTTGCTGCTTTAGGTGAGCGCTGGAAAGGTGCAGGGGAAAATGATCCTGACGTTATTTTTGTTACCTTAGGAACGGGTGTCGGTGGCGGAATCGTTGCTGCTGGGAACTTGATCCACGGCGTTGCTGGTGCAGGTGGCGAGATTGGACACATTACAGTGGACCCAGAAGGTTTTGAATGTACATGCGGTAAAAGAGGGTGCTTAGAAACAGTTTCAAGTGCAACAGGTGTAGTTCGCTTAGCACGTTTCTTAGCAGAAGAGTATGCCGGAGATTCAAAATTAAAAGCAATGCTTGACAATGGAGAAGAAGTAACAAGTAAAGATATTTTTGAAATGGCACAAGCAGACGATCCATTTGGTCTGATGGTCGTTGATCGTGTTTGTTTCTACTTAGGATTAGCTTGCGGTAATCTAGGGAACACTATGAACCCATCAAGTATTGTTTTAGGCGGCGGAGTATCTGCTGCCGGGGAATTTTTACGTAGTCGTGTTGAAAAATATTTCAACCAATTTACGTTCCCTCAAGTACAACAATCAACAAAAATCAAATTAGCAGAATTAGGAAATGAAGCTGGCGTGATCGGTGCTGCTTCATTAGCCTTGAAATTTGCGGAATAACGTGGAGGAATGACATGGTTTTATGGGTAATTAACATCATTTTGCTATTGATTATTCTTGCTATTGTGTTTTGGGAAGTTTATCTACGAGTAATGGCAAAACGTTCTGCAAAAACACTGGAAGAAGAAGAATTTCGTGATGGGATGCGTAAGGCACAAGTCATTGATGTTCGTGAAAAAGACGTGTTTGATGCAGGACATATTTTAGGGGCAAGAAATATCCCTTATACTGTTTTAAAAGATTCATTAGGATCTATCCGAAAAGATCAACCGGTGTATATCTACGACCAAAAGAAAAGCTTAAGTATTCGTACAGCGAATAAGTTAAGAAAAGCTGGCTACCAAGATATCTATATCTTAAAAGGTGGATATGATGGCTGGTCTGGCAAGATTAAAAGTAAAAAAGTATAGAACGTCATGACGTCAAATTATCGGTCAATCCTGATGAGTCGTGTAAAGTCAAATCTGGGTCAGAATGAACCTCATTCTGTCTCAGATTTTTTGTTATTTCATTTGGAAGGAAAATGGGGCTGAAGAATCAACTTTGATTCTGTAGTAACCACCAGAAGTTAGATTTTGGTCTTACTTTTTGGGATTGATACATTCATCAGTTCCACAAATGACAGAGCCAATTTATCAGAAGTTTTTGTATATAAAGTAACAGATACTTTTTAGAAAATTGCATGACTGATTATTCGATTAGGCAACGGGAATAAAAAGAATTCATTAGATCGCACAAGATAAAATACTAAATTTTATTCTTTCCAGAAATAAAAGTTCTATCTCCATTGCGTACGTCATGTATGATGATGATTCAATGATAAATCAAACAATGGGGGAGAAAAGGCAATGCCAGAAATATCTAATGAAACTTTCACTGAGCAACAACCTGCAGGAATAGTAAAAAAAGAAGAAATAACAGAAAAAGAAAAAAGGAACTTGATAAACTTGTTGGAACGATTGAGGTTTCACTAGCTGGTAAATTAAAAGGAAAGACATATGAGGAGATCGTTGAATCGGTTGTGTCTAAGATTATAAATAAGAAGGTAAAGCAATCTGAACTTGGGAGAGTATTATACTCACTAGATCTTTCTGCCCAATTATATCAGCAGGTCGTAAAGGACTATAACATAAAACGCTTAATCAACCATGATGGTCCAAGCCAAAGTAAAGTCTCTATAACCAATTCTGTGGTTATAGAAAATATAGAAAGCGCAATAGATTCTCCACAAATAATAATAGAAGATCAATTGGTCGAACAAAAAGATAGTTCAAAACCAGAAAACATTCAAGAACAAAAAACAAGTAAGTTGACCACAGAAAAGCTAACGTTTAGGAAAAGGATTAAGAAGTGGGGTCAATCGTTAAACATTTTCAGAAAGAGTAACACAGATAAACAAGAGAATATAACAAATCGTCAAGGAATTGAAATGGATAAGGGGAAGGTACCTTTAAAAAAATATTTAGACGAAAACCGAGCAAAACTAATGATGATTGTCATAAGAATAACCAACGCCTATACCCTGTCCCTCTCGAAAAGGGAGATAGGAATCACTAGCAAGTATCCATAGATCGTGCAAAATTGAAACTTAGCATTTAGGGAGTACTAACAGAAATCAAGCCACGATTTTTTGCTATGACATAATCAAAGGAGAATCTAATCATTTATGCTATGATCAATGTATAAGCAATGAAAGAAGTGGAGAAAATGATCAAACTGAAAAGAGTGTACAGTGCGCGCGAAAAGGGTGATGGCTTTAGAATTTTAGTTGATCGAATATGGCCAAGAGGGATATCAAAGGAAAAAGCGCAGATTGATCTATGGTTAAAGGAGATTGCACCAAGTACTGAGTTGAGAAAATTCTTTGGACATCTTCCTGAACGTTTTCCTGTTTTTGAAGAAAAATACCTAGAAGAGTTAATGACAGATCAAGAAAAGCAATTGGCAGTCAAGCAGCTAGCTGAACTCTGTCAAAACTATCCAATCGTGACCTTAGTTTATGGTGCAAAGAATGAACAGCAAAATCAAGCCGTGGTGCTAAAAGCGTTGATGGAAAGGAAGCTGAATCGATGATTATTGGCATTGTTGGGGCAGGCCCCAGAGGACTAAGCATGGTAGAACGATTGATCCGAAACAATCGGGAAAACCAACATATCCAGATCTGTTTATTCGATCCTGATGGGCCTGGTGGTCGAGTCTGGCGGCTCGATCAACCAACAGAGTTATTGATGAACTCAGTCTCTCAGCAAGTTACGCTTTTTACAGATGAAACATTAACAAGTGGCGGAGAGATTTCACCGGGGCCTAATTTATATCAATGGAGCCAAACAGAGGCGAAAAAGTATATCGAAAAGCAACAGTTTGTGAATAAAGAATTTTTTTTGGCAGAAGCCGAGCGCTTACGTGCCAATGAACCAGCTACCAGATGTTTTTATGGCTTGTACCAACAGTGGTTTTATGAACAATTAAAAAAATTAGCACCGCATTCATTCACTATCGTTCGATCCTTAGTGAAAGAGATTGATAAGATAAAGACAGGTTTTTACTTGAAAACAAACGAACAGCATTTAGTAGTAGATCAGTTAGTGATGACTACGGGACATTGGGAAAATAAAGTATCCAAAGACGAGAAAAGGTTTTATGACTATGCTGAAAAAGAGCAATTGTTCTACCAACCGCCAGCAAATCCAGCTGATGTTTCCGTAGAAACTATTCCGCCAAAAGCCACAGTGATTCTTAGAGGATTAGGTCTAAGTTTTTTTGATTATGTAGGTTTACTTACCGAGAATAGAGGAGGTAAGTTTGAAAAACAAGGAGAGAAATTGGTATATTTGCCGTCTGGACGTGAGCCGATCGTATACTGCGGGTCTAGAAAAGGGTTGCCCTATTTTCCTCGAGGAAAAAATGAAAAACGGGGAGGAGCAATGGCTGTTCCTAAATTGATCACCAAAGAAAATTTAGCAAAGCTTTATCAAAATCAACAATTAACTG
Organism: Enterococcus hirae ATCC 9790; assembly: GCF_000271405.2. Taxonomy (NCBI): domain Bacteria; kingdom Bacillati; phylum Bacillota; class Bacilli; order Lactobacillales; family Enterococcaceae; genus Enterococcus; species Enterococcus hirae. The sequence continues at coordinate 1,956,974 of NC_018081.1, forward strand.
GGAAACTGTTTTTCGACTTGCTAAAAAAAGATGTCGAACTTTTTTATTATAAGAAATTAATTGAGGAAAAACATCTAGCTATTTCACCAGTATTATTTGAACAAATCTTTTTAACACGTGATCAAAGTGATTGGCAAAAACAATTTCCTGAATTACAGCCTTATCAATGGGAGTGGGATTTTTTTGAAACGCCTATCTATCATGAGAAGCACGACTTTCAAAAAGAAAGTCGAAGGTTTATTGATTATCAAATCAATGAATCAATGAAAGGAAATTGTACTGGGGCGATTGCTTTAGCTTTTGATGCGTTAAAAGATTGGCGTGATCCTGTCCATCTGGTCATTGAATGGGGCATCTTCACTGCCAAAGAATATAGAGAAGTATTATGGGGTTGGTTTACTAAGCTCAATGCTTTTCTCACGATCGGTCCGCCAGTTGTTCGGACAAGAGAATTAGCCGCTCTGATTGATGCGGGTATTTTCACAATCGTTTCCCCACCGCTGGAAATCAAAACAGAGGCCGGTTTCTTTATCGTAGAAAACGAGGGACAACGGATTGAAAGTCGCTACTTGATTGAAGCCCGACTCCCGCAGACTGATTTGACACAAACAAAGAACCCAGCATTAAATAGCTTGAAAAAACATCAGCTGATTCGTCCTTTTACTTATCAGGACACGACTGGCGTGTATGAAACTGGTGCAATTGATATCAAACTAAGCACCAATCAAGTCTGGAACAAACAGGGAGAGCTAGAAGAAAATTTATATTGTTTAGGGATTCCGGTCGAAGGTGTGGATTGGTTGACAGCTACAGTCTCACGACCATATACCGATGCTTGGAATTTGAGGCAAATCGATAAAGTGGCACAGCTGATTCTTGGAAGGACAACCAATTGAAGCAAAAAACACAACCGACTCTAAAGGCTAGATCATTCATCTAACTTTTAAGATCGGTTGTGTTTTACTAATTAATAATGATTCTTTGGGTTATAAAAGGGATGATTTTCTTGAATCGTTTAAAGATTAGCGAGCTACACGTTTACGCATCGCTTTTTTACGATTTTCTTCGATCATTGTTTCTTTTTCATCAATGGGATCGATTACTGTTTTTTTAACTGAAGCTACCAATCCAGCAACAGCTGCCGCTGTTGCAAGACTACCGACTAAAATTCCAGATACAAATTTTTTCATTAAATCCACCTCGTTTATTAGTTGTTGCTTCTATTATGTAACAAATTGAAAAAAAAGGCTAGTCTGACGTCTATTTATTGGAAACCTTTACAAATTCCCCTTGAAAATATTTACTAAATGTTTTATTATAAATTTACTAAATAAATAGCAAAGGCAACAGAAACAAAAGGGTCATAGTTTCAAACGATTCAAAACGTACTTTTTGCTGCTTTTGTAAAAAAAGGAGTGTTTTCATGGCAATCTTGGTATTGGGTGGCGCAGGTTATATCGGTTCACATGCTGTTGATCGGTTGATCAATCAAAACTATCAAGTGGTAGTAGTGGATAATTTATTAACGGGGCATCAAGCAGCAATTCATCCTAAAGCACAATTTTATAAAGGTGACATTCGGGATAAATCTTTTTTACAGTCTGTTTTTGAAAAAGAAACGATCGAAGGAGTCCTTCATTTTGCAGCTAGTTCATTAGTGGGAGAGTCTGTTGAGAAACCATTGAAGTATTTTAATAACAATGTCTATGGTATGCAAATATTGTTAGAAGTGATGCATGAATATCATGTGAAGAATATTGTCTTTTCATCTACAGCAGCCACTTATGGTGAACCTACAGAATCACCAATTACCGAAGCAACTCCTACGAATCCAAAAAATCCGTACGGTGAAAGCAAATTGATGATGGAAAAAATGATGAAATGGTGTGACCAAGCCTATGGCATGCGATATGTAGCATTGCGTTATTTCAATGTAGCAGGTGCAAAAGCAGATGCATCGATTGGGGAAGATCACACACCAGAAACGCATTTAGTTCCTATTATTCTCCAAGTAGCTCTAGGTCAACGTGATTCTTTGGCGATTTACGGTGATGATTACGATACACCCGATGGAACATGCATCCGAGATTATGTTCAAGTGGAAGATTTGGCTGATGCCCATATCTTAGCTTTAGAATATTTAAGAGCGGGGAATGAAAGTAACTTCTTTAATCTAGGGAGCAATCAAGGCTACTCCGTCAAAGAAATGCTTGAAGCGGCTAGAGAAGTAACAAATCGAGAAATTCCAGCTAAGGTGGCACCACGTAGAGCCGGAGATCCAAGCCGGTTGGTCGCTTCCAGTGCTAAAGCTGAAGAAATCTTAGGTTGGCGACCAGCTTACACAGATGTAAAAGAAATCATTAAAACAGCCTGGGATTGGCATGTGAGTCATCCCCATGGTTATGAGGAGTAGAGAGAAGATGACAATCAGTCAAACGATTTGTGATTTTACGACACTAGCAATTGAAGCTGGTGGCTGGATGGAAATGGATCGAATTTATTTACAAAATCGAATTTTGGGAATGATCGGCGAAGAGGCTTTGGAAAACACTGAAGTGCGCCCTGTTTCAGAAGAATCGGTGGTGTTACTTGATCGGTTAGTCGAACAAGCCAAAAAAAATGAAGTGGTTACTGATTTACCAGCTGAAATCGAAATCTTTGAAGCACAATTAATGGATTTTTTAACACCACCACCATCAGTAGTCAATGCGTTTTTTGCACAACATTACGCAACAAATCCAGAAGAAGCAACAGACTACTTTTATCAATTGAGTAAAAGAAATGATTATATCAAAACCAGAGCGATTGCGAAAAATATCAGGTATACGTATCCTTCAGAATATGGCGAATTAGAGATTACGATCAACTTATCCAAACCTGAAAAAGATCCTAAGCAAATTGCTGCCGAAAAACATGCCAAAAAAGTTGATTATCCTGAGTGTATGCTTTGTATGAACAATGAAGGCTATAAAGGACGTTTAAATTATCCAGCTCGCACCAATCATCGAATCATCAGAATGAATCTTGATGGGGAAAGTTGGGGATTTCAGTATTCTCCATATGCTTATTATAATGAACATTCGATCATCTTGTCAGAAGAGCATCGTCCTATGAAGCTTACGAAAGAAACATTTTCACGTTTATTAAAAATCACAGAGGTTTTACCACACTACTTTGTTGGTTCAAATGCAGATCTGCCAATTGTTGGAGGATCGATTCTGTCACATGATCATTACCAAGCAGGGCGCCATGAATTTCCAATGGCTAAAGCTCCAATCGAACGATTAATCAAATTATCGGATTATCCTCAAGTAATCGCAGGTGTTGTCAAATGGCCAATGTCTGTCATTCGTCTGCAAGCGACGGGGAAAGAAATCCTAGTGGAAGCTGCTAATAGTATTTTAGAAAAATGGCAACAATATTCAGATCCCGCGGTAGCAGTGACGGCATTTTCTAAAGATGGTACGCCCCATCATACGATTACACCAATTGCTAGAAAACGCGAAAATTATTTTGAACTCGATTTAGTGTTACGAGATAACAATGTCTCTGACGAACATCCAGAAGGGATTTTCCATCCTCACCGAGATATTCAGCATATTAAAAAAGAAAATATCGGTTTGATCGAAGTCATGGGATTAGCTGTTTTACCACCTCGTTTAAAATCAGAAATGGCAGAAGTAGAAAAGTATTTGCTTGGACAAGAAAATAAGATAGCTGAGTATCACATGGAATGGGCGAAGGGCTTGAAAGCCGACCATCCAAATGTGACAACTGAAACAGTAACAGAGATCGTTCAGCAAGCTATTGGTAAAGTTTTTGCTCGTGTGTTGGAAGATTCAGGGGTCTTCAAACGCGATACAAAAGGTCAAGAAGCTTTCCAACGCTTTACTGCAACGCTTTAAGAAGAATGCCCGAGTGGAATAGATAGGAGGAGAAACAAGTGGCAACGATTAAAGATATTGCAAAGTTGGCAGGGGTTTCTCCTGCTACTGTGTCAAGAGTCTTAAATGATGATCAGGAGTTATCAGTTAGCCTAGCAACGAAAAGAAAAATTTTTGAGGCTGCTGAAGAGCTGAATTACACGAAGCATCATAGAAACACATCGTTGAATCAAAAGTCGTTGCGTTTGATCCAATGGTACAATGATCAAGAAGAATTAGAGGATCTCTATTATCTTGCTATTCGTTTGGGAATAGAGAAAAAGGCAGAGGAATCAAATGTGACTTTGCTAAAGGAAACGTGGGACGCTATCAGTGATAGACCGACAAATGGAACGATTGCTCTGGGAAAATTCGATGAGCAGCAGTTGATTGAATTGAAGCAGACACAAAGCAATCTGTTATTAGTTGATTTTGATGGAACACCCTATAACATTAATTCATTAATCGTTGATTTTCAAACAAGTATCCAAAAAGTGATTGATTATTTTTTTAACCAGGATAAAAAAGCGATTGCAATGCTTGCTGGTAGGGAATACACCAAAAAAGGACATCAACGGATTGATGACCCAAGGATTGCCGCCTACCAACAAATCATGGCTGGTAAAGGATTGACTACAACGATCATTGAAGCAGATTTTTCAGTTGAATCTGGCTATCGGAAAGTCAAAGAATACTTAGATAGTGGACAGTATTCGTTTGAGGCGCTGTTTGCAGCAAATGACACACTAGCGATCGGTGCATTGAAGGCAATTAACGAAAAAGGTCTGAAAGTACCTGAGGATATCTCATTGATCGGATTCAATGACATTAGTGTAGCAAAATATGTTTCCCCAGCTCTTTCGACAGTCAAAGTTCACACGGAATGGATGGGGGAACTGGCGGTAGAGACCGTGTTACAAATGATGAATGAAAAAGCACCTGTTTCGAGAAAAATCATTGTAGAAACGGATCTTATCTTGCGTGAATCTACAAAAAACTAAAGAACAAATCAAGAGAAAGTTGCGAATGATTGCAACTTTTTTCTTTTTTCTGAAATGAATTGTCTTTTTCTTAGCAAGAAGTATGCTACAATATAAAACGATAGAAGTTAGTAGAAAGGATGCATCAAAATGATTACATTAGGGATAGACACCGCTAATCAAACTTTAGCGATCGGCGTGATTGAAGATGATATTGTCTTAGGGCAAATCCAAATCAATAAACAGAAAAATCATAGCGTTAGTTTGATGCCGGCTATCGATCAATTATTCTCAGCACTCGGATTAGCACCAACCGCTATCGATCGAATTGCTGTTTCCGATGGACCAGGTTCATACACCGGTCTAAGAATCGGTGTAACTACTGCAAAAACACTTGCATATACATTGGGTAAAGAACTTGTGGGGATTTCAAGTTTACAAGCAATTGCTGCTAATTGCCGGAACGTAAATGGATTGATCGTGCCTTTATTTGATGCAAGAAGAAAAAATGTTTATGCTGGTGTGTACCGAAGACAAAATGGAAAATTAGAAACAGTTCTTGAAGATGTACATATTTCAATTGAAGAACTGCTTAAGCAACTGTCTCAGTTCGATGAACCTATCTTATTTGTCGGAACAGATACGCAAAAATTTACGAATGAAATAAAGGAAGTATTACATGAAGCAGAAATAAATAAGGTGCTTGAATGGGATCTTCCTAATGGCTGTACGATTGCAACATTAGGGGCCAATCGTGAACCAGTAAGAGATTTAACCAATTTTGTACCACGTTATTTGAAAAAAGTAGAAGCAGAGGAAAAGTGGTTGGAAACCCACACTCCTGGAGACGAAAGATATGTTGAAAAAATTTAAAGCATATGCTAGAAGTTTATTCTATGAAAAAAAAGAATTTGCTACTAAGATAATTGAAAATCAAGGGAAAAGCTATCGAATAAAAGAGCTGATACCTCGAGATATCAAAGATTTATTATCGATTGAACGCCAGGTATACAATGGCGAATTACCATGGACAAAAAGTGCCTTCCTTTCTGAATTAAATTCACCTTTTCAAAATTTATATTTAGGAATACTAGACGGTGAACAGTTAATTGGATTTATAGGTGCGAGAATTTTTGGCTTGGATTGCCATATTACAAATATTGCGGTTATTCCTGTGTACCAACGAAGAAATATCGGTACATTGTTAATTGACGAAATTGAAAAATTTGCTATAATGAATCGCTGTGACACACTCTCTTTAGAGGTGAGAATGAGTAATCAAGATGCCCAAAGACTCTATCGGAAATTAGGATTTCAATCGAACAAAGTAAAAAAGGGTATTATACCCAAACAAATGAAGATGGATTAGAAATGATCAAATATTTAGAAAAATGAGAGGTACAATTGATTTATACTAAGAGTGACTTTGAAGATGAACAGTTAGCGTCTTGTTTATGGGCGCTTTGTGAGGAAGCATATGAACATGGTTCTCCTTGGACCAAAGACCAATTTTTAATGGATATCCAACAACCACATACGCAATATTACTTATTGGTGGAAAATTCGCTACTCCAAGGATTCATTGGCTATTCGAAAGTTATCGATGAAACGGAGATCACGAATATTGCTGTGGCAAAAAAACTGCAAAAAAAAGGGTATGCACGTCAGTTATTACGCTTTTTATTAGACCGAGAAAAACAAGCAGGAACATATAATGTTTATTTAGAAGTACGAACGTCTAACCTAGCAGCTCGTCATCTTTACCAATCAGAGAAATTTAGAGAACTAGGGAAACGAAAATCTTATTATCATGATCCAGTAGAAGATGCGATCATTATGAGTACAAAGTTAAAAACGGAGACGATGAAATGAAAGAAGAATTGATTCTGGCAATTGAATCAAGTTGCGATGAAACGAGTGTCGCAGTTGTGAAAAATGGTGATGAGATTTTAGCCAATGTCATTGCTTCACAGATTAACAGCCATAAAAGATTTGGCGGTGTTGTTCCAGAGGTAGCAAGTCGCCATCATGTAGAGCAAATCACCTTATGTATCGAAGACGCTTTGGCGGAGGCTGGCACTTCTGTTGAACAACTGAGTGCTGTAGCGGTTACTTATGGTCCTGGTTTAGTTGGTTCGTTACTGATTGGGATTTCTGCCGCTAAAGCTTTTGCTTGGGCGAACAATTTGCCTTTGATACCTGTGAACCATATGGCAGGTCATATTTACGCTGCACGCTTTCAAAAGCCTTTTGAATTTCCGCTACTAGCATTGCTTGTCAGTGGTGGACATACAGAGTTGGTCTATATGAAGGAAGACGGGAACTATCAAATCATCGGTGAAACGAGAGACGATGCCGCTGGAGAAGCTTATGACAAAGTTGGTCGTGTCTTAGGTTTGAGTTATCCAAGCGGAAAAGAAATCGATCAGTTAGCGCATCGTGGTGAAGATACCTACCATTTTCCAAGAGCCATGATTCATGAAAGTAATTATGATTTTAGCTTTAGTGGTTTAAAAAGCGCCTTTATCAATTTAGTACACAATGCCCAACAACGTGGAGAAACTCTTGATACAAATAATTTAGCTGCTAGTTTTCAAGCGAGCGTTGTGGACGTTTTAGTCAATAAAACTCTTCGTGCTTGTAACGAATACCCAGTCAAACAATTGATTGTAGCAGGTGGAGTTGCAGCCAATCAAGGATTGCGTGAAACGCTCGAAGAGGCATTGAAAAAAGAACATCCAGAAATTGAACTGCTGATCCCTCCATTAAAACTTTGTGGTGATAATGCAGCAATGATTGGAGCAGCTGCGCATGTAGAATTGAAACAAGCCAATTTCGCTGATCTTCGTTTAAATGCGAAACCTAGTGTGGTATTGAATCAAGGAGGAAATGAGTAAAATTCACCTCATTTTCGTATACATGGCAAGAGCGGTGGAGAAAAACTTACTTTGTAGTAAGTGAAATCGATTGATTAATGAAATATGAAAGTTAGAATATCATTTTTGTTTTTACATCTATCAAAGAGCTTGGGACAATCTTTTATTTGTTCCAAGCTTTTTTTGACTTAAAATTTCTAAATTTGGAAATTTTTGTTCTATTGTTCAAATCGTTATATTAATAAGAGATCTCGCGATAATACGGATTAGAGATTAAGAATACAAATGACGTAAATACTATGTTCTCAGCAAAAACACTTATTATAATAACTATTTTTAAATAGTAATTGTTATTTTGCGAGTAGTGATTTTATTACGATGGTTATTTGTTTTGAAGGCATTTATTTAATTGTCTTAAGAAATAACATATGCTAATATGGATGGTAGAAATGCTTTTATGTGTTATTTTTTAATGGTTGTTTAATTATTTTGATAGGAAAAGGAGAGTTAGAAGATGAAATATGTGTTACAGAGTATGGTTTTAATTTTATGTAGTTTCTTTTTTACGTCTTATGTTGATGCTGCCGGGGCGATTTCGCAAGATGAGCAAATGATCATCCAAGAATTGACTCAACCTATTTTAATTCAAAGCAAAGAATTTCAAATGCCTCAAACATATATTACACAAACTGAAAATTATTTAAAACAAAATGATTTATCCAAGTCACAAGTGGATACAGCAGTAAAAAATATCCAAAATGTGAAGCAAAAACTGACTAATTTAGACATTGATTTGTCATCGGTTCATACGATAAATGATTTAATAAAAATTATCCCTAGGGAAACAATTTTGGAAATTCAGCAATTGATTTCATCAACAGCGGATGCTTTAGGATTAGTCGTTTTAAGTTGGAATAAAGGGTATGTTGAGCTAGGCGCACAAAACTCTGATGGCTCGATTTCAGCAGTGTTCAACTCGAAACAACCGATTAAACAAACGGGAACATTCCCTATCTCAAGCATTCTTGCAATTGGATGTTTAATGATGACTGCGACAGGTGCATTCATCGTAGGAAAGAAAGTCAAACTTGCATAAAAAAAGAAAAATTAAAAAGAATAGGCGGAATGATTTTTACCCCTATCTTTTTTTGATCATGGGTTATTCGCTAATGTATATTATTGGGCGACCTGTCATTCAGTTTACGACTTCTTCCTTACGATTGTTTCTGCTTTCGGATATTCCAAAATATGAAAAAAAGACACAACCATCAGCTAAAGGTATGTCAACTAGTGAGTTAGAAGAAAAACGGAAAACAATTGAGTTGGAAGGAGAGAATATTCCCTCCAGTAAAATCGATTATCCAAGAAGCGGGTATCAATATGGACAGGTTGATGTTGCTTCTGTAAATTTGAATGTGCCCTTATATTATGGAGACTCAGATGATATTTTACGAGAGGGTGCTGGACAATACATGGGGTCTGTGTATCCAGGTGAACATGGGACTACATTGATTGGTGGGCATAATAGTAGTGAATTTGGAAAATTAAGTGCTGTCAAAATTACGGATAAGATTAACATTTCCACTAGTTATGGTGAGTATGTTTACCAAGTATACGAAACAAAGATTTTAGATAAAAATGCGAAATTGATTAGTCAACTTCTAGTTCAAAAACAGCAAGGAAAACTGATTTTGTATACTTGTTATCCAGTCGATAGTATTGGAATGACGGATCAAAGATTATTTATTCTAGGCGATCTCATTAAGGGGCCAATGATCCAACCAGATAAATAATGAATTGAAAAATTGCGCTACTCATGTGTTAAGCAAAACGCTTTGAAAAGAGGTGGATTTACCAAAAAAGAATCAAATGATCAATCGAATAATCGCTTGTTTGGCTCACTAAAAATGAAGTTAGTGGATAAAAAATTTCGAAGTGGGGCAATTTAAGCTGCAATGAGTTTGTGAAATTTTATGGTCTTTTCTTACATTTGGTAAAAATAGTTATGAAAAAAAGAAAACAATGGCGAAAAGTGCCAAAAATGATTCTTGCTTTTATCTGTTCGCTTAGTTTATTTGCAATTTTTGTCTTGGGCATTCTTAAGATTACTTTATTCAATCAAAATTTTATGATCCGTGCAGTGGAATCCTCACATTATGGGAAAACGATCACTAAAGAGATCAATCACACAATTGCTGATGTAGGAAGAGGTGCCAATATCTCCCAAAAATGGTTGAATCAGACAGTTTCAGAAAGCTTAGTAAATGATAATATCAAACAATATATTCATAGTATCTATGCTGGCTCAACCTTTCAATTAGAAGGGGAGAAGCAAATAGAAGAGACAGTCCAAAGCCAATTAGAAAGTTATGGAAAAGAAAAGAATTACCCAAGAAATGCAGAATTTGAAACCACAGTAAATAAACTAAAAAAAGTGAGTATTGAAACAGTTCGGCGTGATATCGAAATCCCTTATTTTGCGTTATACGGCAAAAAAATAATGGCTTATACATCCACCCTTAACCTGTTGCTCATTTTTGCAGTCGCTTTTTTTGGAATCTTATTTTCCGCAATCATTTCGCTTAACAAACCCTTCTTTCATTTAATTATCCGTTACCTTGCTTATGTGATCGGTGGAGCTGGATTAATGGTAGGGGCTTTACCGACCTATTTGTATGTAACTCGATTGATTGAACGATTGGGTATTCATTCTGAAGCTCTATACTTATTTTTAACGACTTATTTGAAAAATTTTCTCTTTATGTTTATGAAATTTGGTCTTTTCAGTATCCTGTTGAGCTTGTTCCTATTTGGTGTAAGTGAGTTTTTCAGAAAGAAAATAGTTCGACGTGAAAAATAGAATAGAAAGGGGCGAAAAGATGGAAGCGGTTATTAATTTGAATGAGATTCTAAGCTGGTTAAAAAAGCGGATACTGTTGATTATTTGTACATTGATCGGCGGTTTCGCCGTTGCGACTGGAATAACTTATTTTGTTATTACACCAACATACAGTTCATCGGCTGAATTGATCGTTCAATCGAAAAACGAAATCGTCAACCATAATTTACAATCAGAAGTACATGCAAATGTACTCTTGATTAATACATATAAAGACATGATTTTAGGAGATATCGTACTTAATGAAGCAACCGAATACTTAGAAAATAAATTTGCTTATTACTTAACGAAAGATCAATTGAGAAAGAATATTCAGATTATTCAATCTTCAGATTCACAAATGTTCCATATCAAGGTGATGTCAGATGAAGCTGAAAAAGCTGCGAATATAGCAAATGTTCTTGCTTATACTTTTGAAGAAAAAGTAAAAGAAGTTTTAGACGTAAATAAAGTAACGATCACATCAATTGCGCAAGCAAATCAGCTACCGGTTTCACCCAATAAACGGTTGAATCTTTTTCTTGGTGCATTTTTAGGTTTACTTCTAGGGATCGGGATGGCTGTCTTGTTAGAAATATTGGATAAAACAGTAAAGGATGAGCATTTTCTCGCAACGATGGGGTATCCAGTCTTAGGGATAATTAGTGAAATGAGTAATAAGGAAATTGAAAGTGGGCAATCGATTCAACTCACAACTTACTCTCGACAAGGCACTCATACACATAGACAACGAGCGCGTACACATCTAAGCAGAGAAAATCGGTTCACACGAAAATAGATGAGGAGACTAATACGTGAAAAATAATATGAAAAAAAAGGGTGTTCCTCTGATTAGTGCTAGTAAACAATCGTCCATGATCTCTGAACAGTATCGAACGGTTCGATCAAATATCCAATTTAGCTCATTTGATCAGGATATAAAGACAATCGTCGTTACTTCAGCAGGTCCAGAGGAAGGGAAGTCAACTGTTTCAGCGAATCTAGCGATTGTTTTTGCAAATAGCGGGAAGAAAACACTCCTAATTGATGCAGATTTAAGAAAGCCAAGTGTAGAAAGTACATTTCGTTCAACCTCGAACAGTGACGGACTAACTAACCTGTTAAAAAAAGAAATGAATCAGCTTTCGTATTCATTCATGAAACAAATATTGCACATTTGTGGACAATGACCAGTGGACCAAAACCTCCCAATCCTTCTGAATTACTCGAGTCAAGCCGAATGAATGAAATCATTGATGAATTAAGCGTAAATTTTGATTTGATCATTTTTGATTTACCGCCTGTTGTGCCTGTGACGGATGCACAGATACTAGCTTCAAAAACAGATGGTACAATCATTGTCGTGAGAGAACGAAAAACGCTAAAGCAAGAATTGTTCAAAGCAAAGGAACTATTGACGATCGCTCAGGCAAATATCTTAGGGATTGTCTATAATGGAGTAAAGAAGTCGAAAGATATCAACTACTATTATTGAGGTAGTAGATGGTGTGTTAAAATGATTGAAAGAAAATGTTGATCAAGATCGTGCATATCAAGTACTAAAGAAGGTGATTTATTGATTAAACCAACTAGAAAAATCAAAGCGATTAGTTTGGTGCTACTCGATAGTTTTCTGATCATACTTGCTAATTACATCAGTTTTATATTTATGGTTCCATTTGTTATCATCAATAGAGATTATTTGGCAATAACACTCATTTCATCAGTTGTTTGTTATCTGTTCTATGGTGGGATCTTTAAAGTATTTACAAGAATCAATCGTTATACGAATCTTAATGAGTTGTTAGGGATCTTTGCGGCACTCACTTTTATGTTATTTTCAATTTTTCCTTTGTTTTACTTGTTTAACCAGGAGCTCATGTACCAGATTAGTTTGCGATTAGTTGTTTTTTCTTACATAATGGCACTTTTATTGGTTGCTAGTAGTCGGTTAGGCTGGCGGGTCTGGGTTGAATTGAAAAATAAAAATGGTCGTTCGAATGAAAAAAAAGTACGAATCTTGATCATTGGTGCTGGAGATGGTGGACAATTACTGTATCAAAGTTTTTTAGGTTCTCAAATTGTGAATAATATTGAAGTTGTGGGCTTTGTCGATGATGATTGTAACAAATGGGGAACTTATCTTTTAGGTAAAAAAGTACTGGGAAATACCCGTGAAATAAATCAATTGATCCAGACGTTCCGTATCAATATGGTTACGATAGCGATTCCTTCGTTACCAAAAAAGAAGATCCAACAGCTTGTTCAATCCATTGAAAATAAGAATATCAAGGTAAATATGGTTCCCTCTTTTGAAGAAGTAGCTACCGGAAAAATCAATGTTTCGCAATTAAAAGAAGTAGATGTGATCGATCTATTAGGAAGAGAGGAAGTTTCCCTTGACCTAGAAAGTATCAGCCATCAATTAGAAGGACAAACGATTTTAGTAACTGGGGCTGGGGGCTCGATTGGTTCAGAGATTTGTCGGCAAGTTTTGGCATTTGAACCAGCAAAGTTGATTTTACTTGGACATGGAGAAAATTCGATTTATTCGATTCATCGAGAACTAACTACATTAGATCCTCAGAGGAAAGTAGAGATTCTACCAATCATTGCTGATATTCAAGATAGAGAACGCATCTTTTATTTGATGGAAAAATACCATCCCACGATTGTTTATCATGCAGCCGCACATAAACACGTTCCGCTGATGGAATATAATCCCACAGAAGCAATTAAGAATAATATTAACGGAACAAAAAATGTGGCGGAAGCAGCTAAAAAAAATCATGTTAAGAACTTTGTGATGATTTCTTCTGATAAAGCAAATCGCCCGCCAAATGTGATGGGAGCAACAAAAAGAATCGCAGAAATGTTAATCACAAGTCTGAACCAATCTGGTGAGACCAAGTTTTCGGCTGTCCGTTTCGGGAATGTACTTGGGTCTAGAGGTAGTGTTATTCCACTGTTTAAAGAACAGATTTTAAGAGGGGGACCGATCATTGTCACCGATTTTCGGATGACCCGCTACTTCATGACGATCCCTGAAGCGAGCAGATTAGTTATTCAATCAGGTGCATTGGCTAAGGGAGGAGAAATTTTTGTTTTGGATATGGATAAGCCAATCAAGATCGTGGATCTAGCTAAGAATATGATCCATTTGAGTGGTTATACAGAAGATATCGAGATTGTTGAAACAGGGATACGTCCTGGGGAAAAATTATATGAAGAATTGCTATTAGAAAAAGAAAAGAAAGAAACGCAAATTTTTGAGAAGATTTTTGTTGGGGACATTAAAGGCTTTTCTTTAAAAGAAGTCACCCAGCTAATTGAACAGTTACCAGAAGATGAAAGCGAAGCAGCCAAGAAAGTTATAGCGTTTGCAAATGCTTCTAATGAATGAAGGAAAGATAGAAATGATGATTGGAAAAATAAATCAATCAGTGAATTTTTGCTGTTAAAGGCACACGGGGAGATAGAAAATGAAAACAATTGAAGCAAATGGGTACTCATCAATTGATGAATTAACGAAAAGCAACCAAAAAATTTTAGGAAGGTTATTTTACCTATTGGGATTTACACTCTGTATTTCGCGTGTTTTTTTCGGGATCAATATGTCAATAAGTGATGTATTTATGGTGCTATTAGTTGGCTACCTTCTACTAATGAAAAAAGTGGTGTTCAGTAAACAATTAGTACTATTTTTTATTGGGGTTATTTGTTGGCGGTTATTGTCCACGATATTGTTAAGTTCATGGGTGGATACTTCTGTTTCGCTTTTTTCAGTCATCATGACGGGACAAAAATTTTTCGTCAATCTCCTTTATTTGATTCTAACGATCTCGATCCTTCATATAAATCCAGAGTTGAAAAAAGATTTTTTATCTGGGGTAAAAGTCGGAACACTTTTTTTTGGCTGTCTTAGTATGTTCATTTTTCTAGTAGCTCCAGCAAGTTTGAAATCATTTGTTTTGTTCGGTGATCTACGTTTGAAAGGATTCATGAATGATCCTAACTATTTTGCTTATCTTCAAACATGTGGCTACTGTATCTGGTACTTAAGACCATTTAAAGGTAAGTGGAAGAACCTGATTGCATTCATGGGTTATACATTCTGTATTTTGTTATCTGCTTCCAAAACAGGCGTTGTAGCGTTTTTAGTAATCAATTTGTTATTTCTAATTCAAAAATTATTTAGGAAAAATATCAACGTCAAACATCTTGTAATGACAATCATGACAGCGAGTGTATTGATTATCGGTACGCATTTTCTTTTTGCTGATTATGTAAGTAATTTAATTGCACGTTTTCTTTCCATTCCGCAATTTGTCCGATTTGAGGGAGTCTTCACTAATTTTTATGGCGCAATCGTTGCTGGAGGTTCCGGTAGAACAGAAGCTTGGAAAACAGCACAACTTTTGTTAACGCGGACTCATTTCATGGGTATCGGTTTCGTTGACTACTCTTCAGTTGCTTTATCAGTTAGTGGAAGCCCGACGATTGCTCATAATACTTTTTTACAAATAGCTGTTGAATGGGGAATAGTCCCAGCAATGATGGGAATGTTGTTGGTATTTGGTCAGTTTGTCAGAAAATTATTGCTGAAAAAATGGTTGCTGTGTCTCTTAATATTAGCGAATATTATTTTTTCTTTTAGTATTTCTTTACAAAATTCACGATTACTATGGATCTTAGTAGGTTTACTCGTTGTGAAAGAACAGGGATCTCTAGTAAATGGAAAAAAGGAGCAGTCAAATGATTAGTGTGATTATTCCCACTTTCAATGCAGAAAAATCGATTGAGCGAGCAGTCAATTCTGTACTAAGACAAAGCTATCAAGATTTTGAAATCATTATTGTCGATGATCGATCAACAGATCATACTTGGGAACTTTTAACGAAATTAAAAAAACAAGATCAACGTATCAGAATCTATCAAAACGCTAGAAATTCTAAAAGTGCTTATACTCGCAACCAGGCAATCAAACATGCACGGGGGAACTACATTATGCAACTAGATGACGATGATTATTGTCACGTGGAACGTATGGCAAAGCAAGTAGCGTTTTTAGAGGCTCATCCAGAATTTGGTTTTGTTGGCAGTAATGCCTATTTATGGGACCAAGAGGGTGTCTATGGTGAACGGGTGGTCAAAGAACGACCTGAAATAAAAGATCTCTTGAAAACGAGTCCGTTCATCAATCCATCGGCTATGTTTAGAAAACACATCTTAGAATCTGTAGCGGGTTATCGAGTTTCAAAAGATACTGTTAGAGGACAAGATTATGACCTATATATGCGGTTATATGCGAAGGGACACAAAGGTTATAATTTACAAGAAAACTTAGTTTATTACTATCAAGATAAAGAGTATTATAAAAAAATTCCTGGAAAAATCGCCTTGGGGAAAGTCGGTTGAAATATCGTAATTTCAAAGAATTACAGGTTGCTAAAGTTCATTATCTGTATGTCTTGAAACCACTAATAGCGATAATGATTCCTAGACACCTCCTATTTTGGCATCAGCACCGCAAACAAGGATGAAAAGGTTTCTTTGTCTCCTTTACAAATAAATCAGGCTTAGACAAAAAATAAAACATACTAAGATAAGGGCAGCCTCATCTTAGTATGTTTTTTTATTCTCTTAAAGCAGGCGTCACAGCAGTTTTACAAAAAGTAAACCGTTTCTTTTGGTAATCTAATAAACCAGAATCTTTTAACTGTTTGATTACTTGTCCAGCAGTCTCTCTCGTTGTCCCACTATTAACCGCTAATTCTTTTAGTGTGATAGGGTATGGAATTTCGACATGGCCATCTGTGGTTGGTATGCCAAGCTCTTCTTTTAAAATGAATAAGTTTTGTTTCACTCGATCAAAAGCGCTAGAAGTTAAACCGATCTGTATCCGCAGTTCGTGCATCGCTACTACTTTTGAGATTTTATGGATCATATAGAGTAATTGTTTTGGATTGTTTTTCGCAATTTTTTCATAACAAGATACTGGGAAAGAGAAAGTTTCGATGTCTGTCATTGCTTGAGCAGTGTATGAATAAATTCCTTCTTCAAAAATACCAGACATTGGGAAAAGGTTATTTGGATTGACATAATCATAATAATAATAAGTAGCACTTTCATCATATCGTTCTAGACGAACCAATCCTGATGTTAAAATGTAGAGACGTTGTCGTTCATCTCCTTCATCAAATAAAATTTGTCCTTTTTTATAAGAACGAAGGATCGTATGCTCTTTAATGAGCTCAAATTCCTCGTCAGTAAAGTTTTCAAAATCAGGTTGATAGCGTAACTTTGAAAAATGATAATCAATTCTATTTATACGCATAAAACTCCCACTCCTTACTTTCAGCTACATACTATATTGTGACTGGTTTTGGCTTAAATGTAAAGTTTTAACCTAGAAGAAAAATCATGGTTAAAAAAGCAATTTTATTCTTTGTGATCAGTCTTTTTTGTTATTATGAATAATTTATACGGATAGATTGCATAATTCTTTTTAATGATTGGTATTTTTGTATAAAAAACACAATTATTACATAAAGCAAGCGCTATCAACCTTGTGAAATATCGAAAAAGAAAATATTCAAAAATAATTTTTTAATGAATAAATATTTTTTTGAGAGAGTTTTCAGTATAAAAAAAGTGATAAAAGTTAATAAAAAATGTAAAAACGTTTATTTATTTAATTGTCTTCTAATAATGTGAAATTGCTCTCGTTTTAGATGAGAAGAAATTATGAAAGTGGTTACAAAAAGGCGGTATTCTATGTATGTAATCAAAACGAAGGAGGCAACACAACATGGATAAACCTATTCACGTTTTCTCTGAGATAGGGAAGTTAAAGACAGTTTTATTGAAACGACCTGGACAAGAAGTGGAAAATTTAACACCAGATATTATGGACCGTCTGTTGTTTGATGATATTCCATATCTGCCAATCGCACAAGAAGAGCATGACTATTTTGCAAAGACATTGCAAGATGAAGGCGTCGAAACTTTATATCTAGAAAAATTAGCTGCAGAAGCAATTGATGCCGGCAATGTCAAAGAACAATTTTTAAATAAAATGTTAGACGAATCCCACATTGCATCTTCTGCTGTAAGAGATGGTCTTCATGAGTTCCTTCTATCAATGGAAACCCAAGAAATGGTAGATAAAATTATGGCGGGTGTCCGCACGAAAGATATTTCAGTTCGTTCAAACAGTCTGTATGATCTTTCTTCAGATGACGACTATCCATTCTATATGGACCCAATGCCAAACCTTTACTTTACACGTGATCCTTCCGCATCAATGGGAAATGGGATGACTGTTAACATGATGACATTTGAAGCACGTCGTCGTGAATCAATGTTTACTGAATACATCTTGAAACATCACCCACGTTTTGCGAACAAAGGGGTTGAAGTATGGTTAGATCGTGAAAACCCTGATCACATCGAAGGTGGAGATGAATTAATCCTAAGTGACAAAGTCGTCGCTGTAGGTATCTCACAACGAACAAGCGCTAAAGCAATCGAAAAATTAGCACGTAATTTATTTGCTAAACATGCAGGCTTTGAAAAAGTCCTAGCAATCAAGATTCCTAACAATCGAGCAATGATGCATTTAGATACTGTGTTTACCATGGTTGACCATGATAAATTCACGATCCATCCAGCAATCCAAAGTAAAGAAGGAAAAATGGATGTCTTTACGATCGAACAAGCAGGCGATGATATCAAGATCGCTCATTCAGATGACTTACAAGCGTCATTAAAAGCTGCGTTAGGTTTGGATGATTTAGTCTTGATCCCAACTGGTAATGGTGATGCGATCGTTGCTCCTCGTGAACAATGGAATGATGGTTCTAACACCCTGGCAATCGCACCAGGTGTTGTCGTAACGTACAACCGTAACTATGTATCCAATGAATTATTACGTAGCTATGGCATCAAAGTATTGGAAATCAATTCAAGTGAGTTGTCACGCGGTCGTGGTGGTCCACGCTGCATGAGCCAACCATTAGTACGTGAAGATTTAAAATAATATGAATGCTAGTGGCAGTCTAACTGTCAGCTGCCACTAGATTTCCTCTTTAAAACAAAAACAAACAACCTAAAGGAGAATTTTAGTTATGAAAGAGTCAGTATTTCAAGGAAGAAGTTTATTAGCAGAAAAAGATTTTACAAAAGAAGAATTGCAATATCTAATCGATTTTTCTGAGCACTTAAAAGATTTGAAAAAACGTGGCATTCCACATCACTACTTAGAAGGTAAAAACATTGCACTTTTATTTGAAAAAACGTCTACTCGTACACGTGCAGCTTTTACAACTGCAGCAATCGATTTAGGTGCGCATCCTGAATATCTAGGTGCCAATGATATCCAATTAGGTAAAAAAGAATCAACAGAAGATACAGCTAAAGTATTAGGTCGAATGTTTGACGGAATTGAGTTCCGCGGCTTTAGCCAAAAAATGGTGGAAGAACTAGCAGAATTTTCTGGTGTTCCAGTATGGAATGGCTTAACAGACGAATGGCATCCAACACAAATGATCGCAGATTTCTTAACAATCCAAGAAAACTTTGGAACAGTTGAAGGAATCACAGTGGCGTATTGTGGTGACGGACGTAACAACATGGCGAACTCTTTACTTGTGACTGGGGCTATTTTAGGTGCAAACATGCGTATCGTAGCACCAAAAGAATTACAACCAGAAGAAGAAATCGTCAAAATGGCAGAAGAATTTGCTGCTAAATCTGGTTCACAATTAATGATCACTGATGACGTGGATAAAGGTGTTGACGGTGCTGACGTACTTTATTCAGATGTTTGGGTATCAATGGGTGAAGAAGATAAATTTGAAGAACGAATCAAATTGTTGAAACCTTACCAAATCAACATGGAAATGATCGAAAAAACGCACAATACTGACCGTTTGATTTTCTTACATTGCTTACCAGCGTTCCATGATACAAACACAATCTATGGTGAACAAATGAAAGAACGCTTCGGCATTACTGAGATGGAAGTTACTGATGAAGTCTTCCGCAGTAAATATGCACGTCAATTCGACCAAGCAGAAAACCGCATGCACTCAATCAAAGCGATCATGGCAGCAACACTTGGTAACTTGTTTATTCCTCGTGTGTAACGGTTAATCACATTCATCTCAAGAACAAAACGAGTCAGCTTTAATGGACCTCATCATGGGCTGGCTTGTTTTGTCATTGAGAAAATTCAGAACTCTCTGGAGAAAGGAAGACAAATATGGCAAATCGTAAAGTAGTTGTCGCATTAGGTGGTAATGCGATTTTATCAACAGATGCAAGTGCAAAAGCACAACAAGAGGCATTGATGGAAACAGCAAAATACTTAGTAAAATTCATTGAACAAGGGGATGAGTTGATCATTTCTCACGGGAATGGACCACAAGTAGGGAATTTGCTGATCCAACAACAAGCAGCTGACTCAGAAAAGACACCAGCGATGCCTTTAGATACTTGTGTTGCAATGACAGAAGGATCAATTGGGTATTGGTTACAAAATGCAATGGGTGAAGTATTGAAAGAAAAAGGCATCGATAAAGATGTGGTTTCACTTGTTACGCAAGTCATCGTTGATGAAAACGATCCATCATTTAAAAACCCAAGCAAACCAGTAGGACCATTCTATACCGAAGAAGAAGCCAATGAACAAATGAAAGCTGATTCAACAGTAACCTTTAAAGAAGATGCTGGTCGTGGCTGGCGTAAAGTAGTGGCTTCTCCTAAACCAATTTCAATTAAAGAAGCACGAGTGATTGAAACGCTAGTAGAACAAGGCGTGATTACAGTCTCTGTTGGTGGTGGTGGAATTCCTGTTGTGGAAACGGCAACTGGTTTAGAAGGTAGAGAAGCGGTTATCGATAAAGATTTTGCTTCTGAAAAATTAGCGGAAATTATCGATGCAGATCTATTGATCGTTTTAACTGGAGTAGATAATGTTTATGTAAATTATCAAAAACCAGATCAAAAGAAACTAGAAACTGTTTCAGTTTCAGAAATGAAGCAATACATTGATGAAAATCAATTTGCACCAGGAAGTATGCTGCCAAAAGTCGAAGCGGCAATTGCCTTTGTTGAGGCAAAACCAAAAGCTAAAGCGATTATTACTTCTTTAGAAAATATCGAGAACCTTCTCGCATCTGAAGAAGGAACGATCATCGTAGCGGATAACTAAGAATTCTTTTTCTTAGGAGATGAACTATGTTAAAAAGTGTCCAGTTGGTATTTCTTCTCCTTTAGACCTTCTGGACATTTTTTATAAGAAATCCCTAGCCAGCAGTTTTTTTTTCTGCTATAATTCAATTAATATAATAATTTCATAGTTTGTTGAACAAGAGAGTAATTGTATTTACTTGATCAAAGCGAGTTTGGGTGTGGTGAAAGCCAAACGAGAGGATACAATGAAGCGCACTTGGAGAACTCTGTCTAAGACAGACGGCTATCAACCGATATCAGATGAAGCTGGTCCTAGCAAATAGGACAACTGGAGTGGTACCGCGGGATATCTCGTCTCTAGTGATCATAGTTATCTATGATCACTAGAGATTTTTTTGTTTTCAGCAAACAAAAGTATTTATAGGAGGAATGTAAATGAATAACAAAGATATTGTATCAAAAGCGATCTATGACGTTGTCAAAGACGATCTTACAATGGAACAAGTAGAAAAACTATTAGAAAATCCAAAATCTGCAGACCATGGGGATGTAGCCTTTCCTGCCTTTTCATTAGCGAAAATCTATCGAAAAGCCCCTCAACAAATTGCAGCTGACCTAGCAGAAAAAATCGATTCAACAAACTTTGAAAAAATCGAAGTGGTTGGTCCTTACTTAAACTTCTTTATGAATAAAGCGATGATCAGTAAAGAAGTTTTGGCTTCTGTCGTGAAAGAAAAAGAACATTATGGCGACAGCTCCATCGGAAATAACGGAAACGTACCAATCGATATGTCTTCTCCTAATATTGCAAAGCCGATTTCAATGGGGCATTTGCGTTCTACAGTTATCGGGAACTCCATCGGATTTATCATGGAAAAATTAGGCTACAACCCGATTCGTATCAATCATTTAGGAGATTGGGGCACACAGTTTGGGAAACTGATTGTGGCTTATAAAAAATGGGGTTCAGAAGAAGCAGTACGTTCTGAACCAATCAATGAATTGTTGCGTCTGTATGTTCAATTCCATGAAGTGGCTGAAACAGAACCAGAATTGAATGATGAAGCACGTTCATGGTTTAAACGTTTGGAAGAAGGCGACAAAGAAGCCATTGAATTATGGCAATGGTTCCGCGACGAATCTATGAAAGAGTTCAATAAAATCTACGATCTATTAGAAGTTCGTTTTGATTCTTTAAATGGTGAAGCTTTCTATAACGATAAAATGGATGAAATCGTAGAACTTTTAGAAGAAAAACATTTATTGCAAGCAGATAAAGGTGCTGAAATCGTTGACTTATCAGCTTATGATTTGAACCCAGCGTTGATCAAGAAATCAGATGGTGCAACACTTTATATCACTCGTGATTTAGCAGCAGCTCTTTACCGCAAACGCACCTATGATTTTAAACAATCATTGTATGTTGTCGGAAACGAACAAAGTTATCACTTCAAACAATTGAAAGCTCTTCTTAAAGAATTAGGCTTTGATTGGTCAGATGATATGCATCACATCCCATTCGGATTGATTACTCAAGGTGGTAAAAAACTATCAACACGTAAAGGGAAAATTGTTTTACTTGAAGAAGTGCTAAATGAAGCCATTGACTCTGCTAAAGAACAGATCAGTGAGAAAAATCCTGATTTAGAAAATAAAGATGTGGTAGCTAAACAAGTCGGTGTTGGCGCAGTTATCTTCCATGATTTAAAAAACGATCGCCTAAATACATTTGACTTTAATTTAGAAGAAGTTGTCCGTTTCGAAGGTGAAACAGGACCTTATGTACAATATACACATGCTCGTGCTGTCAGCTTGTTAGCAAAAGCCGACTTTACGCCATCGGCAGATCAAGAATACGCCTTGAATGATGAAAACAGCTGGGAAGTTGTAAAATTGATTCAAAAATACCCAGAAACTGTTTTACAAGCAGGTGAAAAATACGAACCGTCTATTATTGCGAAACATGCAATCAAGTTAGCTCAAGCATTTAATAAATATTATGCACATACTAAAATTTTAGTTGAAGATGACCAAAAAGAAGCGCGTTTAGCATTAGTTTATGCTGTAACAGTCTTGTTAAAAGAAGATTTACGTTTGCTTGGCTTACACGCACCAGATAAAATGTAAGAAAAGTAACGTACACAAATAAACCGTCCCTTACGAAAGGCTTACTTATAATAGTAGCTTTCGTGAGGGTCGGTTTATTTTATATAGAAGTGATTGGGACAGATATCATCCATTCATTGATTCATGCTGCGTTGATTAAATTTAGTTGGCTTAAAAAAGTGTTGTTTCTTTGGGAGCATGTAAGAAGGCTTCCACCAATTTTGCTTCTTCTTCATCTTTGGAAATGATAATGGTTGTATCGAACCCAGCAATCGTACTGACGATATGAGGTGGTTTGATATCGTCTAAAACGGCAGCGAAAAGATGTGCGTTGTCTGGTAAGGTATGGACGACCGTCAGAAAATGGACCCGTTCCACTTTTAACACGATGTCTTCGATCATTTGGACTAACCGTTTTTCATCATCTGTTTTTGCTTCGAGTCCTTTTTTTCCTTGAAAAAGAACAAAATGGGAAACGCCATTTTCATCTGGTACTTTTACGATTTTTAAGTCACGAATATCTCTGGAAATCGTAGCTTGTGTCGCTGTCACACCATAATTCTCCAGTTTGGCCAAGAGTTCTTCTTGTGTACGGATCGTAAATTCCCCGATCACTTGTTTAATAAGTAAATGTCGCTCAGATTTACGCATATTCTTTCTCCTTTACGAAAGATTTCACATGTATCATATCAAAAAAAATCGAGTTGCCCAATATTATTCTGATTTATGAGATAACTCTAGGAATTATGATCATTTGTTAATGAGAGAGTAAAGCATAAAAGATGAGAATAAATGCAGAGGCAACTAGAGATTTCTCTTGATATTTACTAGCAAGTCAGGTAAAATATTGAATGTTGAGCAAGAATGTCTCTTTAGCTATTGCTATACAGGTAGGTTACTTGTATAATGTTTGAAGATGCTTTTTGTATCAATAAATCCACATTCCTGTTGGATCGTTGATAGGTGCTTGAAAAAGTTTGTCAGCGAGGTGAAAGACAGGGAGAGGAAAAATAAAAACCAAATCGGAGGAAACAAAAATGGCAGTAATTTCAATGAAACAATTACTAGAAGCCGGCGTACATTTTGGTCACCAAACTCGTCGCTGGAACCCAAAAATGAAGAAATATATCTTCACAGAAAGAAACGGAATCTACATCATCGACTTACAAAAAACTGTTAAGTTAGTAGATGCAGCTTATGACTACATGAAGAGCGTTGCAGAAGAAGGCGGCGTGGCTTTATTCGTAGGTACGAAAAAACAAGCACAAGAAGCAATCAAAGATGAAGCAACACGTGCTGGACAATACTTTGTAAACCATCGTTGGTTAGGTGGAACATTGACTAACTGGGATACAATCCAAAAACGTATCAGCCGTTTGAAACAAATCAATGCAATGGAAGAAGATGGAACTTTTGAAGTTCTACCTAAAAAAGAAGTTGCTGGTTTGAACAAACAACGTGAACGTCTTGAAAAATTCTTGGGTGGTATCGCTGATATGCCAAGAATTCCAGATGTAATGTACATCGTTGACCCACGTAAAGAGCGCATTGCTGTTCAAGAAGCGCATAAATTAAATATCCCAATCGTAGCTATGGTTGATACAAACTGCGACCCAGACGAAATCGACGTAGTTATCCCTTCAAATGACGATGCAATCCGTGCCGTTAAATTGATTACTTCAAAAATGGCTGATGCATTTATCGAAGGTAACCAAGGGGAAGACCAAGTAGTTGAAGAAGACTTTGTAGTAGAAAACAATGCTACTTCAATCGAAGAAATCGTTGACGTTGTAGAAGGCGACAACACTTCAGCAGAATAATTTTTAAATGATGGAGCTGTTTCAAAGGCTAGGCGACAAGCCTCACTCTCCTTTGAAACAGCTTTTTTTAAAAAGAAACTATAGGAGGATACAATAATGGCAGACGTAACAGCTAAAATGGTAAAAGAACTACGCGAAATGACAGGCGTAGGTATGATGGATGCGAAAAAAGCATTAGTTGAAGTAGAAGGCGATATGGAAAAAGCAGTAGATCTTTTACGTGAAAAAGGAATGGCTAAAGCAGCTAAGAAAAATGATCGTATTGCAGCTGAAGGATTAGCTTCAGTAGCAATCAAAGGAAATACTGCAGCAATCGTTGAAGTTAACTCAGAAACAGACTTTGTTTCTAAAAACGAAATGTTCCAAGATCTAGTGAAAGAAATCGCTGAACTTGTTGCAGAAAACAAACCTGCAGACATGGAAGCTGCAATGAAGATCAAAACAGAAAAAGGTACGATCGAATCTGACTTGATCGAAGCAACACAAGTAATCGGAGAAAAAATCAGCTTCCGTCGTTTTGAAGTAGTTGAAAAAGAAGATAACGCTGCTTTCGGTGGTTACTTACACATGGGCGGACGTATCGCTGTATTGACTGTTTTAGATGGAACAACTGATGAATCTGTAGCAAGAGACGTTGCTATGCACGTAGCTGCAATCAATCCTCGCTATGTAAACGAAACTCAAATTCCTGAAGCTGAATTAGAACATGAAAAAACTGTTCTTACAGAACAAGCTTTAAACGAAGGTAAGCCTGCTAATATCGTTGAAAAAATGGTAGAAGGACGCTTGAAGAAATTTAAAGCAGAAATCGCTTTGGTTGACCAACCATTCGTTAAAGATCCTGATATGACTGTTGAAAAATATGTTGCTTCTAAAGGTGCTACAGTGAAAACTTTTGTACGCTTTGAAGTTGGCGAAGGAATCGAAAAACGCGAAGACAACTTTGTTGAAGAAGTTATGAACCAAGTGAAAAAATAATTCTGAAAATTGAGTATATGTTATCTAATGTTGATTCATTTTGCGAGTCACTTTTTAAATGTTGGATCAACATTAGATAGTATGCTTATTTGGAATTAAAAAGGAGCAGCGACGTATGTCACAGCTCTTTTTTTTAGGCATAGGTACAAATAGTTAGACTTTTAGTGGCTAAATTACCTGAATATGGTAAAATAGCAATAGAAAATATTGGAGGAATGAACATGGTCACACCGAAATATCAGCGTGTTGTCTTAAAATTAAGTGGAGAAGCTTTAGCTGGGAATGAAGGCTTTGGAATTAAACCGCCTGTTATTAAAGAAATCATCCAAGAAATCAAAGAAGTACACGAATTAGGCGTTGAAATGGCTATCGTGGTAGGCGGCGGCAATATTTGGCGCGGACAAATCGGTGCTCAGATGGGAATGGAACGTGCTCAAGCTGATTACATGGGGATGCTGGCAACTGTAATGAATGCTTTAGCGTTGCAAGATACTTTGGAAAATGTTGGTGTGCCAACACGTGTCCAAACATCAATCGAAATGCGACAAATTGCTGAACCATATATTCGCAGAAAAGCAGAACGTCATTTAGAAAAAGGCCGAATCGTGATTTTTGCAGGTGGAACTGGGAATCCATACTTTTCAACAGACACCACTGCAGCATTACGCGCAGCTGAGATTGGCGCTGATGTTATTTTAATGGCTAAAAACAATGTTGATGGTGTTTATTCAGCTGATCCAAAATTAGATTCAAATGCTGTGAAATTTGAAGAATTGACTCATTTAGAAGTGATTGCAAAAGGGTTGCAGGTAATGGACTCTACCGCTAGCTCACTAAGCATGGACAATGACATCCCATTGCTTGTCTTTAATTTAAATGAACATGGAAATATCCGTCGTGCAATCTTAGGCGAAAATATCGGAACAACTGTAAGGGGGAAATAAAAAATGGCAGATGCAATTATGACAGAAGCAAAAGAAAAGATGCAAAAAGCAGCACAAAATTTACAACGTGAGCTTGGACAAATTCGTGCAGGACGTGCCAATGCAAGTTTACTTGATCGAATCACAGTTAATTATTATGGTGCACCAACACCTTTGAACCAAATGGCTTCAATTCAAATCCCGGAAGCACGTGTTTTAATGATCACTCCATTTGATAAGAGCATTTTACAAGATGTTGAAAAAGCAATTATGGCAAGTGATATTGGAATCAGTCCAACCAATGATGGGAATGTCATTCGTTTAATTATTCCTCAATTAACTGAAGAACGTCGTAAAGAATTAGCAAAAGATGTAAAAAAAGAAGCAGAAAATGCGAAAATCGCTGTTCGTAACATTCGTCGTGATGCAATTGATGAATACAAAAAACAACAAAAAAATGGCGATATCACAGAAGATGATCTACGTGGATTAGAAAAAGAAGTACAAAAACTAACCGATGAAAGCATCAAAGAAGTAGATAAAATCGCTAGTGACAAAGAACAAGAATTACTGGATGTTTAATCATAAAGCTTGGTAGAATCAGTCTTTTATCAATGCCGTTTATGTATTTTTACACCTACTAAAAAGCCTTGGACGATTTCTTGTCCTAGGCTTTTTTTATAGCAAAAGTTAAAAAATAAGAAAAAAGTCGTAGAAATAACTAAAAAAGTAATCCAGCATAGGAAATCACGTGATAAATTGATATAATACTAAAGATAGTGGTAACTTTTAAGTATAGGAGGAAAAAGAATGTTACGTTTTTTTCCGCAAAAAAACAAGTATATTCAAGAAAAAAGTGATTTTCATTTTGCGGCTGAAGGTCCCATTCCTCAGCATATCGCAATCATTATGGACGGAAATGGTCGTTGGGCCCAAAATCGACGTTTACCTCGAGTTGCTGGACATAAAGAAGGGATGGAGACAGTTAAAAAAGTAACCAAACAAGCTTCTCGTTTAGGTGTGAAAGTTTTAACCCTCTATGCTTTTTCAACAGAAAATTGGAAACGACCAAAAGATGAAGTCCGTTTTTTGATGCAACTTCCAGTGGATTTTTTTGATACATTTGTTCCAGAATTGATCAAAGAAAACGTTCAGGTTCGTGTCATGGGCTATGAAGAAGTATTACCTGAACATACACAAGATGCTGTTCGTCGAGCAATTGAGCAAACAAAAGATAATACTGGAATGATCCTTAACTTTGCTTTGAATTATGGAAGCAGAGCAGAGATTGTGACAGCAGTCAAAAAAATTGCTGAAGAAGTCAAAAATGAAGAAACTGCGATTGAAGCTATTGACGAAGAACTGATTGCAGATCATCTCATGACTGGTTTTTTGCCAACCGAATGGCGGGATCCTGAATTGGTTATTCGAACAAGTGGGGAAGAAAGAATTAGTAACTTCTTGCTTTGGCAACTTGCATACAGCGAATTGTATTTCACAAAAGCTTTGTGGCCTGATTTTGATGGGGCGCATCTAGAAGAAGCAATCGCAGCATTTCAAAACAGAGACCGTCGTTTCGGTGGCGTGAAGAAAACAGAGAAAGAAGGAGATCAGTCATGAAGCAACGAGTGATCACAGCTGCTATTGCCCTGGTCCTATTTA
Source organism: Enterococcus hirae ATCC 9790 (assembly GCF_000271405.2). NCBI lineage: Bacteria > Bacillati > Bacillota > Bacilli > Lactobacillales > Enterococcaceae > Enterococcus > Enterococcus hirae. The sequence continues at coordinate 1,985,317 of NC_018081.1, forward strand.
TACCAATTATATGGATCGGTGGAATCACAATCGAATTTGTAGCAGCTTTGTTAGCAGTCGTCGGTGTCTATGAGTTATTCCGTATGAAGGGCTTGACGTTGTTAAGTTTTGAAGGAATATTATCAGCGATTGGAGCAGTTATTTTAGTTCTACCAAAAGAACGTTGGTTTTTCTTTTTACCGGAGAAGACAAGCACGTTTATGATCTTTTACTTGATCGTCATGATCTTGTTAGGGACATCAGTTATTTCAAAGAATACTTATACGATTGATGAGGCGGGATTCCCGGTAATTACTAGTTTATATGTAGGTATTGGATTTCAAAATTTCGTCAATGCAAGAACAGAAGGTTTGGCAGTCTTGCTCTTTGGATTATTTGTCGTTTGGGCAACTGATATCGGTGCTTATATGGTTGGAAGACAATACGGAAAACATAAGTTAAGTCCAGATGTTTCACCGAATAAAACAATCGAAGGAGCATTAGGTGGTATTACTAGTGCATTAGTCGTTGCTTTGTTGTACTTCTTGTTCTATCCAGCCAAAGAATTATTTGGACATGGGCTGTTCTTCATGCTCCTTGTAACGATGCTCTTATCGATCGTGGGACAATTTGGTGATCTCGTTGAATCTTCGATCAAACGTCACTACGATGTCAAAGATTCTGGGAATATCTTACCAGGGCATGGCGGGATACTAGATCGTTTTGATAGTTTGCTTTTTGTCTTTCCAATCATGCATTTATTTGGATTGATCTAGTGATCATCAAAGACTTGAATGAGCACTTGCCCAATCGTCTACTCATTTATAAATAACAATAGTTTAATAGTATGTCAATGAGTTGTTAGCTAAATATGGGCATGGGAATGAAGCATTATCTTTTTTCAAATCAATATGCGAACTTTATGTTCACATATTACTCAAAAAAGAATACGTGGTGTCTTAGAAGTTGTTCGTTCAGAAAATAAGCCGAATAATCCAGAAGAAAAATAGTTTTGGATTATTCGGCTTATTTCTAAAAATTGATTATTTCCAGCGCCACCTCTTTTCTTTAAAAAAACTAGGGCTATTGGTGAATAGCTATTAATATGGTAAAATTAAGATGTTTTATTTAACCTAAAAAAGTAAAGGAGAATGTAAAATGAAAACAATTATTACATTTATTATTGTTTTTGGCATTTTGGTCATTGTTCATGAATTTGGACACTTCTTCTTTGCGAAACGATCAGGAATTCTCGTTCGAGAGTTTGCAATTGGTATGGGACCCAAAATCTATGGGCATCAAGCTAAGGACGGAACTACCTATACACTACGTTTATTGCCAATCGGAGGTTATGTGAGGATGGCAGGAAACGGGGACGATGAAACAGAGATGGCTCCGGGAATGCCGTTATCTCTTTTATTAAATTCTGATGGTATCGTAGAGAAAATCAATTTAAGTAAAAAAGTACAGCTTACAAATAGTATCCCGATGGAATTGATTCGTTATGATCTTGAAGAAGAATTAACGATTACTGGCTATGTCAATGGCGAGGAAGAACAAGAAGTGACTTATTCTGTCGCGCATGATGCTTCGATCATTGAAGCCGATGGCACAGAACTTCGAATCGCTCCAAAAGACGTGCAGTTCCAATCAGCCAAATTATGGCAACGGATGTTGACGAATTTCGCAGGACCAATGAATAATTTCTTGTTAGCTATTTTGTTATTTATTCTGCTTGCTTTTATGCATGGCGGAGTTCAAGTCACTAACACGAACCAAATTGGCGAAGTCTTACCTAATGGTGCAGCACAAACTGCTGGTTTAAAAGAAAATGATAAAATCTTGGAGATCAATGGTAATGCCATTCATTCTTGGGGAGATCTAACGGCTACGATCACCGAGAATCCTGGGAAAAAACTCAGTGTTGAAGTCGAGCGCAATGGACAGAAACAAACCCTTTCAGTAACACCAGGCGTGGTAGAATCGAATGGAAAAAAATATGGGCAATTAGGAATCAAAGCACCAATGAAAACGGGATTTTTTGACAAAATCATTGGAGGAACACAACAAGCTTTCAGTAGTTCATTAGAAATTTTTAAAGCACTAGGCTCATTATTTACAAACTTTAGTTTAAATAAATTGGGCGGTCCTGTAATGATGTTCCAATTATCTTCAGAAGCTGCAGATCAAGGAATATTAACGGTCATTAGCTTGATGGCCATTCTTTCGATGAATTTGGGAATCGTTAACTTATTACCAATTCCAGCGCTTGACGGAGGAAAGCTTGTCTTGAACGTCGTGGAAGGGATTCGTGGAAAACCAATCAGCCAAGAAAAAGAAGGCTTTATCACATTAGCAGGCTTCGGTTTATTGATGCTTTTAATGGTATTAGTCACATGGAATGATATCCAACGATTCTTTTTCTAGAAAAAGTTTATAAATAGGGTATAATTACAAACGATAAATGATTATATGAGAAATGAAGGAGTATATAGAATGAGACAATCAAAAATGTTGATTCCAACATTACGAGAAGTTCCAAATGATGCAGAAGTACTAAGTCATCAAATTTTATTAAGAGCAGGGTATATTCGCCAAGTTTCAGCTGGTATTTATTCTTATTTGCCTCTTGCTAATCGTGTATTGGAAAAATTAAAAACGATCATGCGTGAAGAATTTGAAAAGATTGGCGCTGTCGAAATGTTGATGCCAGCTCTCTTACCTGCGGAATTGTGGGAAGAATCTGGTCGTTATGAAACTTACGGCCCAAATTTATATCGTCTCAATGATCGTAATGATCGCAAAATGATCTTAGGTCCAACTCATGAAGAAACATTTACTGAATTGATTCGCAATGAAGTCAATTCCTATAAAAAATTGCCGTTGAACCTTTACCAAATCCAGACAAAATATCGTGATGAAAAACGTCCACGGTTTGGGTTATTACGTGGCAGAGAATTTATTATGAAAGATGCTTACTCTTTCCATTCATCAGAAGAAAGTTTAGATGAAGCGTATAAAGATTATGAAAAAGCATATACTGAGATTTTCAAACGTTGTGGGTTAGATTTCCGAGCAATCATTGGTGATGGTGGCGCAATGGGTGGTAAAGATTCAAAAGAATTCATGGCGATCTCAGAAATCGGTGAAGATACGATCTGCTACTCAACAGAAAGCGATTATGCCGCTAACTTAGAAATGGCGACAAGTTATTATGTCCCTAAAAAATCACATGAAACACAACTTGAATTAGAAAAAATTGCGACACCAGATGTAAAAACGATTGAAGAAGTAGCGAACTTCTTTGAAACTGAACCACAAAAAATCATCAAATCTGTTTTATTTATGGCTGACGAAAACCCAGTATTGGTATTAGTACGTGGGGACCACGATGTCAATGATGTGAAACTGAAAAACTTTTTAGCGGTTGATTTCTTAGAAGAAGCAACAGAAGAAGATGCTCAAAAATACCTAGGAGCAGATTTCGGCTCTGTTGGTCCAATCGGTGTAGCAGAAGAAGTAAAAGTCTACGCTGATCGTCATGTCCAAGACTTAGCGAACGCTATTACTGGAGCGAATGAAACTGGGTTCCATTATGTGAATGTCAACCCAGAACGAGATTTTGAAGTGATCTCATATGAAGACCTTCGCTTTGTTCAAGAAGGAGATCCATCACCTGATAATAATGGTGTATTGGCATTTACACGTGGAATCGAAATCGGACATATCTTTAAATTAGGCACACGCTATAGTGAATCAATGGGCGCAACCGTATTAGATGAAAATGGACGTGAAAAATTTGTCATTATGGGTTGTTACGGAATTGGCGTAAGTCGTCTGCTTTCAGCAATCGTTGAACAAAATTCAGATGAAAATGGCATTAACTGGCCTAAAGGAATCGCGCCTTTTGATTTACATGTTGTTCAAATGAATCTAAAAGACGAAAACCAAACGAACTTAACCGAAGAAGTCGAACAAACGATGTTAGCTGCTGGTTATCAAGTACTCGTTGACGATCGTAATGAGCGTGCAGGTGTGAAATTTGCAGATTCCGATTTAATTGGCTGTCCAATTAGAATTACAGTAGGTAAAAAAGCGGTGGATGGTATCGTTGAAGTCAAAATTAAGAAAACTGGGGAAATGGTTGAAGTTCGCAAAGAAGAGCTAGCAAATACGTTACCTATTCTTTTAAATCAATAAAATACAGTTAAGAAAGAAAATTCTTGCTTGAAATGAAAGACAAGCCTAACGAATAGTTAGGCTTGTCTTTTTTCTAATGAGACTGAGGCAAGTCTTGGCTCGGTATCCTTCGTTTTTTTGTTTCTTACATTTGTTCGAATGAAAAATCATACTGGCTCTTTAGTAAGAAGAAATTGATTTGTGTTACAAAATCGTTCTTAATAAATTGTTGGCACCAATCCTCCATCAAGTCGCAAGGCAGCGCCAGAAAAAGAAGTTGCATAGGGGCTAGAAACAAATGCAACAAAACGCCCGATTTCTTCTGGTCGGATCAAGCGTTGGATCTGTGAGAGTGGACGATGATTTTTCATAAAATCTTGTTCCCATTCAGATTCAGGCAATTGGCTGTCTGCGTACATTGTTGTTAACATTTCTTGAACGCCCTCTGTCAAGGTGGAGCCAGGCAAGATCGTGTTGACGGTCACTTGAGAGCCAACAGTCAATTTGGATAAACTTTTTGCTAAAGAAAGATTCATCGTTTTGGTCATACTGTATTGAGCCATTTCACCTGAAGGCATCACTGCTTCTTCACTCGCAATAAAAAGGATACGACCAAAATCTTGCTTCAACATTTTAGGTAAATAATTTTTGGCTAATGCATTTCCAGCAAGTACATTGACTTGGAAAAAATGTTCCCAAATATCATCTGTGATAGCTAAATAATCCATCGGTTCAAAAATCCCCATATTATTGATCAAAATATCTACTGTAGGAAATTGCGTAAACAGTTCTTGCCGTGCTTCTGGATCTGCTAAATCAAATGGCGCACGCTGAGGGTTAGTTTGGGGGAATTTTTCTTTTAATTCAGTGACCACTTGATCAACAAGCGGTGCGTGACGACCATTGATGATGACATCTGCACCTTCTTTTGCCAATTCAATCGCAATGGCCTTTCCGATGCCTTTCGTTGAGCCAGTGACTAACGCAACCTTATGAGATAAACCTAGTTCCATCTTACATCTTCCTCCTTTATTTAAAATCGAATGTATCAGGATTTGGTCCTACCCGAAAATGATCGTTCAGTGCATTCAAAACCGTCATTTCATCTTCAGAAAGAACGAAATCAAAAATGTCAGCATTACTTTTCATTCGTTCGGGCTTAACTGACTTGACCACTAATAAGATGTCTTGCTGGACATCCCAACGTAAGATTACTTGGGCTGGAGTAATATGATGCGCTTCAGCAATCTCTACTATAGTTGGGTGATTCAATAGTTTCCCTTGCATCAAAGGGGACCACGCTTGGATCTTTATTGCATGTTTTGCGCAGAAATTGCGTAGTTCAATTTGAGATAACTTTGGATGTAGTTCCACTTGGTTGAGAACGGGAATGACATTCGCATGTGTCAATAATTTTTCTAAATGAGTGATTTGAAAATTGCTAACACCAATCGCTTTGATTTTCCCCGCTTGATATAATTGTTCCAAAGCACGCCAAGACTCTAAGAAAGCATCTTCGCCAGGCCAATGGATTAAATAAAGATCTAGATAGTCTAGTCCTAGACGTGCTAAACTGGTTTCAAAAGCTTGGATCGTTTCGTCATAGGTTAAATGATCGTTCCAGACTTTGGAGGTTACGAATAGTTCTTCTCGAGAAATTCCAGCAGCTTTCAGCCCTTCTTTGATTCCGATTCCTGTACCAATTTCATTATCATATATTTGAGCAGTATCAATCAATCGATAGCCCTTTACAATGCCTGCTTTGACTACTTCAGCAGTTTGGGTATCAGGGATTTGAAAGACACCAAGTCCTATCCCTGGAATTTCTATTTGGTTATTTAACATGATTCGATCATTCAATGAATGGATCATCTATACTCCTCCTTTAATTTTCAATAGATATAATGTATACTAGATAGGCTCTAATAGATAGTACCTACTTTATTGTGCTATAGTGTCTAAAAAGTAACTATTGGATAGTAAAAGGATTTTAGGAGGGAAATATGATTGAAAAAACGTATAATATTGGTGTAGAAGCCACGATGGATGTTATCGGTGGAAAATGGAAACCGATTATTTTATGCAACCTGCGTCACAGTCCGCTTCGTCCCAGCGACTTAAAACGAAAAATTCCTAATCTTAGCCAAAAGATGTTGACTCAACAATTGCGTGAATTAGAAGCAGACGGTATTGTTGTACGAACCTCATATCATCAGGTTCCACCAAAAGTTGTTTATTCCTTAAGTGAATATGGTCAAACATTAAGTAGTGTGTTAGATGCGTTATGTGATTGGGGCGAACTGCATGTTACTACGTTGCAAGAGCAAGGAGTACCAATCAGCTTACGTTGTGAGGATTCATTTAGCTAAGTAATCAACGATTTAGAACGAGAAAGAAAATTCTTTGTCGTTTTTTTAATGTAAATCCATGTAAAAACGGGTATACTAAATAGTACTGAAAGAAGAAGAGGTTCAAATGAAATAGCATTGATTTGTCCTCGTCAGAAAGGGCGTATGGTTTTGTCAGAAAAACGAGAGTTATTTGAAAAATTGTTGGAACAAATCCAACTAGAAGAAGTGGAAAAAAATCATCCACTAATCTCTGCTGGCGAAATGGAGCGTGTAGTGGTTCACCGCAAATCAAGATTGTGGGAGTTTACCCTACACTTTACTCAAATTTTACCGATCATGCTTTATCGATCATTGCTCCAAAATTTGACACTGGCATTTAAAGATATTGCACAGATCAGATTAACTATCAAAGCTGATGATCAGCAGTTTGATGAAAAATTATTACAAGATTATTGGGCACAAGCTTTAGAAAGCCAACAATGCGATACGCCGTTGGCTCAACAAGTTTTAAAAACACAAGTCCCTATATTGAAGGAAAAGAAAATTGTCTTGCCAGTCGATAGTAATGGCGCTATTAATTATTTAAAGCAACAATATCTACCTTTAGTTGAAACGCTGTTTGTCAGCTACGGGTTCCCTAAATTTCGTATCGAACCTGAAATTGATGAAGAACAAGCAGAACGTGTGCTAAAACTGTTTGAAGAGCGGAAGCAAGAACAAGCAGAAGCGTTCATGAAGCAAGCTGCGGAAAGTTTGATTGTCCATGAACAAAAGAAAAAAGAAAGAAAAGAGCAACTTCCTGTACTAGATGGACCGATCCAGTTAGGTCGTAATATTCCAGCAGATGAACCGACAATACCAATGATCAATATCGTTGAAGAAGAACGTCGTGTGACCTTGGAAGGCTATGTATTTGATAAAGAAGTGCGTGAGCTACGTTCAAAACGTAAGATTCTAACGTTAAAAATCACCGATTATACTTCTTCTTTTATTGTTAAGAAATTTTCAAATAATGAAAAAGATGAACAAATCTTTGATGCAATCAGCGTAGGAAGCTGGTTAAAAGTTAGAGGAAGTATCCAAGAAGATACATTTGTGCGAGACCTGGTGATGAATGCACAAGATATCATTGAGGTGAAGCATGCACCTCGTAAAGACTATGCTCCTGACGATGAGAAACGAGTGGAATTACATGTTCATAGTAATATGAGTACGATGGATGCAACCAATAGTATCTCTGACCTTGTGGCTCAAGCTGGAAAATGGGGACACAAAGCGATTGCGATCACGGATCATGGAGGGGCACAAGCATTTCCTGAAGCGCATAGTGCCGGTAAAAAAGCAGGCGTGAAAATTCTTTATGGGGTTGAAGCCAATGTTGTAGATGATGGTGTGCCGATTGCTTACAATGATGAACATGTTTCTTTGAATGAAGGAACATATGTCGTATTTGACGTGGAAACCACCGGACTATCTGCTGTTTATGATACGATCATCGAATTAGCTGCGGTCAAGATGTATAAAGGGAATGTCATTGAAAGCTTTGATGAATTTATTGATCCTGGACACCCACTTTCCCGCACAACGATTGATCTAACTGGGATCACAGATGAAATGGTACGAGGATCTAAATCAGAAGAAGAAGTCCTACGTCTGTTTCTCGAGTTTTCAAAAGATTCGATTCTGGTCGCCCATAATGCCGCGTTTGATATGGGATTCTTGAATACAAGTTATGCAAAATATGGAATCCCAGAGGCGACGAATCCAGTCATCGATACGCTAGAATTAGCCAGATATCTGTATCCTCAATTTAAACGATTTGGTCTAGGTGTGTTATCTAAAAAATTTGGTGTCAGTCTTGAACAGCATCACCGAGCGATTTACGATGCTGAAGCGACAGGTCATTTAGCATGGATTTTCGTTAAAGAAGCAATGGAAAACCATGAGATGCTCTACCATGATCAACTCAATGCTCATGTGGGAGAAGGCGATTCGTATAAACGAGCAAGGCCATTTCATGTGACGATCTTAGCGAAAAATCAAGCTGGATTAAAAGATTTATTCAAATTAATCTCGATGTCGAATGTGGAATATTTTGAACGTGTCCCACGTATTCCTCGTTCACAACTGAAGAAATTACGTGAGAATCTTTTCATTGGCTCTGCTTGTGATAAAGGTGAGATTTTCGAAGCAATGATGCAAAAAGGAATTGAAGAAGCTAGAAATCGAGCAAAATTTTATGATTATATTGAAGTGATGCCAAAAGCGGTCTATGCACCATTGCTTGAGCAAGAACTAGTCAAAAATGAACATGATTTAGAAGAAATCATCAAAAATCTAGTTGAAATCGGAAAGTCATTGGACAAAATCGTCGTTGCTACTGGGAATGTTCATTACCTTAATGAAGAAGATGCAATCTATCGGAAGATTTTGATTAATTCAATGGGTGGGGCTAATCCGTTGAACCGACATAGTTTGCCTGATGTGCATTTTAGAACAACAGATGAGATGTTGACTGCTTTTAACTTTTTAGGAAAAGATCTAGCGAAAGAAATCGTCGTTGACAATACGAATAAGATTGCTGACCTTTGTGAAGAGGTCATTCCGGTGAAAGATGATTTGTATACGCCAAAAATTCCTGGATCTGAAGAAGAGATTTCTGATTTGAGTTATACCAGAGCTAAACAGTTGTACGGTGATCCATTACCAGAAATCATTGAAAAACGATTAGAAAAAGAATTGAATTCGATCAACGGGAATGGGTTTTCTGTGATCTATTTGATTGCGCAAAAACTGGTGCATAAAAGTAACAAAGATGGTTATTTAGTTGGTTCACGTGGATCAGTTGGTTCTAGTTTTGTTGCGACAATGACTGGGATCACTGAAGTAAATCCATTAGCCCCTCACTATTATTGTCCTGATTGCCAGTATTCAGAATTCTTTGAAGATGGTACTTACGGTTCGGGGTTTGATATGCCTGAAAAAAAATGTCCGAAATGTGGCGCACGATTAAATAAAGATGGCCATGATATTCCTTTTGAAACGTTCTTAGGGTTCCATGGAGACAAAGTACCAGATATCGATTTGAACTTTTCAGGTGATTACCAAGCAGAAGCGCACAACTATACGAAAGTTTTGTTTGGGGAAGAATATGTTTATCGAGCAGGAACAATCGGTACAGTTGCCGATAAAACAGCTTATGGCTTTGTTAAAGGTTATGAGCGAGATCATAATTTACAATTTCGCAGTGCTGAAGTTGATCGATTAGCCAAAGGTGCGACTGGCGTGAAGCGAACGACTGGACAACATCCAGGGGGGATCATCGTTATTCCCGATTACATGGACGTATATGATTTTACACCGATCCAATATCCAGCAGATGATCAAAATTCAGAATGGAAAACAACGCATTTTGATTTCCATTCTATCCATGATAATGTACTGAAGCTTGATATTCTGGGACATGATGATCCGACAGTAATCCGTATGTTGCAGGATTTATCGGGAATCGATCCACAAACGATCCCAACTGACGATCCAGAAGTAATGAGAATTTTTGCCGGTCCAGATGTCTTGAACGTTACCAGTGAACAGATTTATTCTAAAACAGGGACACTAGGTATCCCAGAGTTTGGGACACGCTTTGTTCGGGGAATGTTGGAAGAAACACATCCAACGACTTTTGCTGAACTCTTACAGATTTCCGGATTATCACATGGGACCGATGTGTGGTTAGGCAATGCAGAAGAATTGATCAAACGTGGGGATGCAACTTTGGCTGAAGTAATTGGGTGTCGGGATGATATCATGGTTTACTTGATCCATGCTGGATTAGATAGTGGGATGGCTTTTAAGATTATGGAAACCGTTCGTAAAGGGCTATGGAACAAGATCCCTGATGAATTACGAGAAACCTATCTATCCGCCATGAAAGAAAACAATGTTCCAGATTGGTACATTGATTCTTGTTCTAAAATCAAATATATGTTCCCAAAAGCCCATGCAGCGGCTTATGTTTTGATGGCCTTACGTGTAGCTTATTTTAAAGTCTATTTCCCTATTTTATACTATTGTGCCTATTTCTCAGTTCGAGCGGATGATTTTAATCTTGTGGCTATGTGTAAAGGGAAAGATGCGGTAAAACAAGCGATGAAAGAAATCACAGATAAAGGTTTGGATGCCTCAGTCAAAGAGAAAAATCAGTTGACCGTCCTTGAATTAGCGAATGAAATGTTGGAAAGAGGCTTCCATTTTGGCATGATCGATCTATATAAATCAGATGCCGTGAACTTCGTGATCGAAGGAGACACATTGATCGCACCATTTAGAGCTGTCCCAAGTTTAGGAACAAACGTTGCAAAACAAATCGTTGAAGCACGAAAAGATGGACCATTCTTATCAAAAGAAGATCTTGCTACACGAGGAAAAGTTTCTAAAACGTTGATTGAGTATATGAACGACAACGGAGTATTGAAAGACCTTCCAGATGAAAACCAACTTTCCTTGTTTGATATGTTCTAATCAAGGGTTAGCGTGGAAGCTTGTCATTTTAAATGAAATATGGTATAGTTATTTATAGGTAATGATACTAACTGTGAGTGAGCGGAATTTTCGCTCACTCTTTTTAATGGAATTACGGAAGCAATTTTAAGGAGGCGAACTTTTTGAGTAGCGTCGTTGAAACAGTCACAGCAATGGTGACTCCGATTTTAGAGGAACAAAATTTTGAACTTGTCGAAGTAGAATTTGTGAAGGAAGGCAAAAGTTGGTTCTTACGAGTATTCATTGACAAAGATGGCGGAATCGATATCGAAGAATGTGCATGGGTTAGCGAAAAACTTAGCGAAAAACTTGATGCAGCAGATCCAGATCCTATCCCACAAGCTTATTTTCTAGAGGTATCATCTCCAGGGGCAGAACGCCCATTAAAAAAAGAGAAAGATTACGAAAAAGCGCTTGGAGAATATATCCATGTTTCTCTTTATCAACCAGTTGATGGAGAAAAACAATATGAAGGATTTCTTCAATCAGTTGATGCTGAACAGCTGATATTGAAAATACGCATAAAAACACGGGAAAAAGAATTAATTCTTGACCGAAAAAATATTGCCAAAGCTCGCTTAGCGATCCAATTTTAATCACGGAGAGGAAACAGAAAAATGAGTAAAGAAATGCTAAACGCATTAGATGCATTAGAAGCTGAAAAAGGGATTTCAAAAGAAATCGTGATCGACGCTTTAGAAGCTGCTTTAGTTTCTGCATACAAACGCCATTATGGTCAAGCTCAAAATGTTGAAGTTGAATTTGATCAAAAGAAAGGGAAAATTCACGTCTATGCTGTGAAAGAAGTTACTGAAGAAGTAATGGATTCACAATTAGAAGTATCATTAAAAGATGCGCTTTTGATTAATCCGGCATATGAGATTGGTGATACCATCCGTTTTGAAGTGACACCAAAAGACTTTGGACGAATTGCTGCACAAACAGCAAAACAAGTTATTTTACAACGTGTCAGAGAAGCAGAAAGAACCATCATTTACAATGAGTTCAGCGCGTATGAAAAAGACATTATGCAAGGTATCGTTGAACGTCAAGATAAACGATATATCTATGTAAATCTTGGAAAGATCGAAGCAGTTTTATCGAAACAAGATCAAATGCCTAATGAATTTTATCAACCGCATGATCGTATCAAAGTGTACGTTTCTCGTGTAGAAAATACGTCAAAAGGTCCACAAGTCTTCGTTAGCCGTAGCCATCCAGATCTATTACGCCGTTTATTCGAACAAGAAGTGCCAGAAGTTTACGATGGGATCGTTGAAATCGTAAGCATTGCTAGAGAAGCGGGCGATCGCTCAAAAGTAGCCGTTCGTTCAAATGATGAAAATATTGATGCAGTTGGAACTTGTGTTGGACCAAAAGGCCAGCGTGTGCAAGCGATAGTGAATGAATTAAAGGGTGAAAACATGGATATCGTTGAGTGGAACGAAGATCCAGCGGTATTTATCACGAATGCTCTGAATCCAGCGCAAGTGATCGATGTGATTTTTGATGAAGAAAATCCTAAATCTTGTACCGTTGTCGTTCCAGATTACCAATTATCCTTAGCGATTGGTAAACGTGGACAAAATGCACGTTTGGCTGCCAAACTAACAAATCACAAAATCGATATCAAGTCAGAATCAGATATGGCTGAATATTATGAAAAACAAGCGCAAGATCAAGAAGTAGCTTCTGAAGAAGTCGCTCATGATGAAGCGATCGTTCAATCTGATTATACAGATGATGAATATGAAACGATTGCTTTCAACGATGAAACAGTTGAAAATACGGATCAAGATGCTTAACAATTAGCTTAGGAGGCGAAGAGATGAAACAAAGGAAGATTCCTTTACGCAAATCTGTGGTTTCAGGTGAAATGAAACCCAAAAAAGAGATGATTCGAATTACCCGTTCCAAAGAAGGGGAAGTATCGATTGATCCCACTGGGAAAATGCCAGGCCGTGGTGCGTATGTCTCACTTGAGCCAGCTGAAGTACAACAAGCTTGGGATAAGAAGATTCTTGATCGGGCGTTAGAAACGACTTTGACAGATGAATTCTACCAAGAGTTACTCGATTATGTAACCCATCAAAAAGCACGAAAAGAGCTATTCGGTAAATGAATGAAGGAAATCGGCAAAAAGCCATGAATCTCATTGGGTTAGCGATGCGCGCTGGTAAGTTGATTACCGGCGAGGAGTTGACCATTGCAGACATTCGTAAACAGAAAGCAAAGATCGTGTTTGTAGCAAATGATGCGAGTGAGAATACGAAGAAAAAAGTGAAAGATAAGAGTTCATATTATGAAGTTCCTTGCTTTGAACTATTTTCCGAAGCTGAAATCACGCAGATGATTGGGAAGCCTCGCAAAGTATTTGGAATCGTAGATAACGGTTTTGCGAAGAAAACCAAGGAGCTAATTGAAGGTTAGGAAGGTGATTGCATGAGCAACAAACGAATTTATGAACTAGCAAAAGAATTAAATCAGCCTAGTAAAGACGTTGTGGAAAAGGCGCAGCAACTTGGGATTAATGTGAAGAATCACATGGGAACAATCACAACTGGTGATGAAAAGAAGTTGCAACAAGCGTTCAAAAAACCACAGACGAATAAAAAACCAGCACAGCAAGCCAGCCAAAAGCCAGCCACAAACCAGCCGAATGAACAAAAGAAACAAGAAACAAAAACGAAACAACAAAAAAATAACCGCAACTATCAAGATCGCGGTCAAGGGAGCGGTCAAGTGAATCAAGGAAAAAACCAATCAACAAACCAAAACCGAAGTAATAATGGAGGCGGAAATAACCAAAACCGTCAAGGAGCAACACAAAGTGGCAATCAAAACCGCCAAGGATCAACACAAGGCGGAAACCAAAATCGCCAAGGATCAAACCAAGGTGGTAACCAAAACCGTAACAACAATAATAATCGTGGTAAATTTAACAATAACAACCGCAATCGTTTTAACAAAAAAGGGAAAAAAGGAAAACAACAAACTTCCAATAAACCTGCTGTACCACCACGTAAATTCCGTGAGTTACCAGAAGTATTAGAGTATACTGAAGGCATGAACGTTGCGGATATTGCGAAGAAAATCCATCGTGAACCAGCAGAGATCATCAAAAAATTATTTATGCTTGGCGTAATGGTCAACCAAAACCAAGCACTAGATAAAGATACGATTGAACTCTTAGCAACAGATTATGGGATGGAACCACAAGAAAAAATCCAAGTAGATATCGCAGATATCGACAAATTCTTTGAACCAGAAGAATTAAATCCTGATACATTGGTTTCTCGTCCACCAGTTGTAACAATCATGGGACACGTCGACCACGGGAAAACAACATTACTTGATACATTACGTCATTCACGAGTAACAAGTGGCGAAGCTGGTGGGATTACACAACATATCGGTGCCTACCAAATCGATATCGATGGCAAACCAATCACATTCTTAGACACACCTGGGCATGCTGCATTTACAAGTATGCGTGCGCGAGGAGCAAGTATCACTGATATCACGATCTTAGTTGTAGCAGCAGATGACGGTGTTATGCCACAAACAGTCGAAGCAATCAACCATGCGAAAGCAGCTGGCGTACCAATTATCGTTGCTGTTAATAAGATTGATAAACCAGGGGCAAATCCTCAACACGTGATGCAAGAATTAAGTGAATATGAATTGATTCCAGAAGCTTGGGGTGGAGAAACGATTTTCGTTGAAATCTCTGCTAAATTTGGTCAAAATATTGACGAATTGCTAGAAATGATCTTGCTGGTTGCGGAAGTAGAGGATCTAAAAGCAGATCCTAAACAACGAGCAATTGGTACAGTAATTGAAGCACGTCTAGACAAAGGAAAAGGACCTGTTACTACATTACTTGTTCAACAAGGGACTTTAAACGTAGGTGACCCAATTGTAGTAGGAAATACCTATGGACGTGTGCGTGTGATGGTCAACGACTTAGGTCGTCGTGAAAAATCTGCTGGACCAGCAACACCAGTTGAGATCACTGGGTTAAACGATGTGCCACAAGCAGGTGACCGCTTTGTTGTCTTTGAAGATGAAAAAACTGCTCGTGCAGCCGGTGAAGAACGTGCCAAACGTGCGTTGTTAGAACATCGTGCGATCACTAGTCGGGTAACATTGGACAACTTGTTTGAAAGCTTAAAAGAAGGCGAATTAAAAGAAGTAAATGTTATCATTAAAGCTGATGTACAAGGTTCTGCAGAAGCATTGGCTGCTTCATTGCAAAAGATCGATGTAGAAGGCGTACGTGTGAAAATCGTCCATTCTGCAGTTGGTGCCATCAATGAAAGTGATGTAACCCTTGCAGCAGCAAGTAATGCGATCATCATTGGGTTCAATGTTCGTCCTACACCACAAGCTAAAATTCAAGCGGATAATGAAGAAGTGGACATTCGTTTACACCGAATCATTTATAAAGCAATCGAAGAAATCGAAACAGCGATGAAAGGGATGCTAGATCCAGAGTTTGAAGAAAAAATCACTGGTCAAATGATCGTTCGAGAAACATTCAAAGTATCAAAAGTTGGAACGATCGCTGGGGCTTATGTCACAGAAGGATACATTCGACGTGATAGTGGCGTTCGCGTGATCCGTGATGGTATCGTCATTTACGAAGGACAACTAGCTAGCTTGAAACGTTTCAAAGACGATGTAAAAGAAGTTAAAATGGGTTATGAATGTGGTGCAATGATCGAAAAATTCAATGACATCAAAGTCGATGACGTCATCGAAGGCTTCATTATGGAAGAAATCAAAACAAATTAATTTTAGGAGGCCGCTCAATATGGCAAACTATAGAGACCGCCGAGTCGGTCAAGAAATTTTAAAAGAAGTAAATGATATTTTACGCAAAAAAGTTCGTGATCCTCGTGTAGAAAACGTGACAATCACTGATGTCCACGTTACGGGAGATCTACAACAAGCAACCATCTATTATAGTATTTTATCTGACTTAGCTTCAGATAAGAAAAAAGCACAGGAAGGCCTAGCAAAAGCAAGTGGACTGATTCGCCGTGAATTAGGACACAACTTAAGCATCTATAAAACGCCTGAATTAACTTTTGAATTAGATGAGTCAGTGGGGTATGGTAACCACATTGATGAGTTGCTTCGTAATTTAAATAAAGATTAAAACAAAAAGAGCTATAAACCTTAAGAAGTGGGGTTATAGCTCTTTTTTAGTAGTTTTTTTAGTTTTAGCTTTTTATAAAGCAGAGATACCGCAGTTACACCATCATCCAATTTTTTAGAAAAAAAGTTCAAACTACACAATGCAAGTAGTTTAAAATGATAAACGCACAGTACCGTAATTTTACTGTACAGAATACATGAGAAAAAAATGAGCAATTTGTACGTGTCTCGAACAGGTTGTGAAAGAAGCGGTCAACTCCAAACGAATAAGAGAGAATCTTTTAAAATAGCTTTTCTTATTTTGAAAAATTCTCTCTTATTTTTAAGAAGTGGCTTCTTGGACACCGTTTATTAAGAGTTAGATTTATACTTCAGACTCTTTTCGAGATTCGTATATGATTCTCAGTTTTTTGTTTTGGGGAAGACTAGGATCATCTATTCCTTAAAAGCTGCGTCTCGTTTTAATCAAAGGTTGCAAATGAAGGATTCAAGCTTGCCTTTGTCTAAGAGAATAACATGAATTGTATTTACAGGTTTGTGAAGTTTTATTACAAGTTTGTTGCCAAATAATAAAAACGTAGCGAAAAAAGGTAAAATCGTCACATTATTGTGGGATGTGTTATAATGACAAAGTTGATATTTTATTGGATAGGGAGAAAAAACATGGACGGATTATTACCTTTGTGGAAAGAACGTGGCATGACAAGTCATGATTGTGTATTTAAATTAAGAAAAATCTTACATATGAAAAAAATTGGTCATGGTGGTACGTTAGACCCTGATGTTGATGGTGTGTTACCGATTTGCCTTGGAAAAGCGACTAAAGTTATCGAATATTTAAGCGATGCAGGAAAAGTATACCAAGGAGAGATTACATTAGGATTTAGTACAACGACAGAAGACAAATCTGGTGAGGTCGTCGAAAGTAAAACAGTTGATCGATTAATCAGTGATGAAGAAATTGATGAAACGATGAAAAGTTTTATCGGGGAAATCACTCAGATACCACCGATGTATTCAGCTGTCAAAGTGAACGGCAAACGTCTTTATGAGTATGCCAGAAACAATGAAACAGTTACACGTCCCGTGCGTAAAGCGCAGATTGAACGTTTTGAAAGAACAAGTGACGTGCATTGGGACCAAGAGAAGGGGTTGCTATCTTGGCGTTTTGAGGTAGTATGCGGGAAAGGGACTTATGTACGAACGCTTGCTGTTGATACTGGGAAAAAATTAGGCTATCCTGCTCACATGTCCGATCTAACTCGAACAGCTAGTGGAGGAATGAAGAAGGAGCAGGCAATCACTTTACAGCAAGTAGCAGATTATATGCTTGCAGGAACCTTTGAAGAACATTTATTACCACTAGAAGCTGGTGTCGCTCGTTTTAAGAGAGTAGACATTAGTGATCGTGTTTGGGAAAAAGTTAAAAATGGTATGCGCTTAGATTATCAGGTATTTAACTTAGCAGAAATACCGACAGAAGAGATCGCACTTTTTTACCAAGACAAAGTAGTAAGTATTTACCAGCCAAATCCAAAAGAAAAAATAAATTAAAACCAAGCAAAGTGTTGAGGAATGAGGTATAAAAATGAAAATTATCAAAATTAGACATCCTTATCAAGCAGATCAGATCCCACCAGAAGACGTTGTACTTGTTTTAGGATTTTTTGACGGGGTACATCTAGGCCATCAACGTGTTATCAATCGGGGAAAAGAAATTGCTAAAAAAGAAGGATTGAAATTAGCTTTGATGACTTTCAACCAACATCCTTCAATCGTCTTCAAAAAAATAAATCCAAGTCAAGTAAAATATTTGACTACTCTGGAACAAAAAGAAGAAAAAATGGCCCTATTAGGTGTTGATTATTTATACGAAATCGATTTTACGTCATCGTTTGCTCATTTAGCTCCACAAGAATTTGTCGATCAATATATCGTAGGACTTCATGCAAAATATGCTGTTTCTGGTTTTGACTATACTTACGGACCTAAAGAAATTGCAGATGTAGCGCACTTACCAAGTTATGCAAAGAATCGATTTGAAGTCATCACTGTACCAAAAGAAGAAGACAGTGGCGAGAAGATTAGTTCGACACGGATACGTGAATTATTAAACGCAGGAGAAATAAATGAAGTAACACGTTTATTGGGGGCTGCTTACGAGGTCGAAGGGGTGGTAGTCCATGGCGATGCTCGTGGTCGCCTGCTAGGATTCCCAACAGCTAACATCAAAGTTAAAAGTACTGTTCATCTTCCAAAAGAAGGTGTCTATGTTTCAGAGATCAAAGTTGGTGAAACGTGGTATCAAGCAATGGGATCAATCGGTCATAATGATACCTTTGGTGATGATCGTGAACTTACCGTTGAATTATATATTTTAAATTTTGCTCAAGATATCTATGGAGAGCATGTAAAAGTCCGTTGGCATCATTTTTTGAGAAACCAAGTGAAATTTCCAAACGTTGAATCGTTGATTGAACAACTGAAAGCAGATGAAAAAGCGACAGCGGACTATTTTAAATAAAAGTATTGAATTTAACTGAAGACAATAAAAAAGACTTTTTTGGTGAAATCATTCGAGTCAGCAAGTAGCTTGCTGACTCTTTTATTATAGAAAAAAGTAAATCGATCGAATAAGCGTATCGTTTGCCTAAAAGACAGGGTGCTATTGTACACTTGATATAGGAAGTATGCAGTAGGTGAAAAAGAAGGGTGGAAAGTATATGTATAAAGATCTAACAAATAAGGTGGCAGTAGTAACTGGAGGATCAAAAGGGATCGGTAAAGCAATCTGTGAACGCTTTGGTAAAGAAAAAATGTGTGTGGTTGTCAACTATCATTCGGATGAAGAAGGGGCACAAGAAGCAGTAGCCGAGATCGAAAAAAATGGTGGCAAAGCAGTAGCTGTCGAAGCGGATGTCAGTACAGAAGAAGGGATGGATCGTCTGCTCAAAGCAGCAATCGAAACATTCGGAAGTTTAGATATCTGGGTCAATAATGCTGGTATGGAAACGCAAAAACCAACCCATGAGCTGGAATTAGAAGATTGGGAGAAAGTGTTAAAGGTGAACCTAACAGGCGTATTTTTAGGGACAAAAACAGCGTTGAGTTATTTTAAAACTCATCAGATCAAAGGTAATATTATCAACATGTCCTCCGTTCACGAACAAATCCCTTGGCCGACATTTGCTCATTACGCAGCATCAAAAGGCGGTGTCAAGCTGTTTACAGAAACAGTAGCCATGGAGTACGCACCAGAAAATATTCGAATCAACAGTATTGGACCAGGGGCGATCAAAACTCCGATTAATGCAGAAAAATTTGAAGATCCAAAAGAAAAAGAAATTCTAGAAAGCATGATACCAATGGAACGAGTGGGTAAACCCGAGGAAGTCGCCGCCGCTGCTGCTTGGCTCGCTTCTAATGAATCCAGTTATGTGACAGGAATTACTTTATTTGTAGATGGTGGCATGAAACTATATCCATCCTTTCAAGGTGGTAAGGGTTAAAGCTACTTACCATTATTATAGAAACAAGAAATAGGAAAAAATAAATTTAGAATCTAAAAAAACAGTAAACGACATTCAAAGAGCTGACCTTCGGCAATAAGACAAAAATCCACAAAACAGGGGGAGCTGTTTCGAGATTTTTATCTTGTTTGCTCCAACGATTACTCGTCGTAGTTTTTACTTGGCAAGTAATCAGGTCAAACGCTCTTTTCGCAATCTCTTATACACGGTGCTTATGCATCCAGTTCTTGAAATAAGCCTGAATTTTTTGAAACATGGGAAGCTGTTTCAAAAATTCAGGCTTATTGTCATCAGAGCAGATCGTTTCTTTCACAGTCTCTCTTTCAAAATAAAAAACTAATTCTTTTTTAGTGAAATGGATGTTTGTTTTTGTAGTTGTTCATAGATCCATGACCCGAAATTAGTGACATAATTAAAGTTACCACCAATTAAGATATCATATTCATTTTCTTTGAAATGCGTGTATTGGATCAATCGATCATTTTTATTAGCATAAACCTCTGAATGATAGTTAAAAAGTTGCTCTTTAAAGGCATCCATTTCGTGAAAATCATCTGTTACAAGAGATAATTTTAATGTGACAGGGACATCAAGCGTCACTTGATAATCTTTTTGGATCATTAGATTTTCCTTGTCACCGTAAAGGAAATCAAACAAATTTTGTTCAGAAAACTTCCATTTTCCTCCAACTTTTGTTCCCTTTAATTTCCCTTCGTGCAGATAGTTTCGAATTGAACGAGTTGTCACACCAAGTTGGTCGGCTAATTCTTGTACTGAATAATAACCTTTCAATATATCCCTCCTAAAAATTAAACCACTTATTTAAACACCGTGGTATCGAATTAAAATAAAGTCCTTATGACCCAAAAGTTAGTTTCAGATTGATGAGGAATTAAATATACTTTATAGATTGTAATTATACTAAAATTCTTATGAAAAAAATAGATTTGTTCGTTAAATAATCGTTATGTTTAGAATAAAATAAACAGATAAAGCAGTGTTTTTCAAATTTAAACTTAAAAAATCGTTATTTAAAATAACTTAATGGAAATTTATGATCACTATGAAAATTTGAGGTGATGAAATAAAATAAAAACAAATTTACTTATAGATAGTAATGAATCCAATCAAATAAGTCAGAAGAACAAATCAACGTGTCTTAGAAATTTTAGCGTTATATAAAAGAAACGCATAAATTGTTTAATTTTTTTATTTTATAACTAAGGTTTTAATAATTTTTCTCTCGAACCGTCATTGACAATATTTTCATTCAAAGTTTATACTATATTTAGGAAAAAAATGAATATTATCGTGCTTTTTCCTAAAAGTTCAGAAAGGAGACTTGTTATGTT
Source organism: Enterococcus hirae ATCC 9790 (assembly GCF_000271405.2). Taxonomy (NCBI): domain Bacteria; kingdom Bacillati; phylum Bacillota; class Bacilli; order Lactobacillales; family Enterococcaceae; genus Enterococcus; species Enterococcus hirae. The sequence continues at coordinate 2,006,413 of NC_018081.1, forward strand.
TACGAAACCTGTACTAAAAAAAATCTCTGGCAATGTTTTGTCCCCATGTTCTTGTGGGTTATTGATTGGTAACGGTTCTTAATCTAGTCTTCCGATGTCCATTTTTAATTGGAAAATAAAGTTGCCCTACAAAACTCCCCTGTTAAAAAGGCGACTTTATTTTCCTATTTAATATAGTCAAAATGTTATTATTCGTTTGTGATGCTAATAAAAGAGGTGAGTGATCTATGAAAATCAAGGAAAATTTATACGCGTATCCTTTTCTTGATGAAATGATTCTCCATAATGTTCTAAGAAGCAGCTGGCTAGTGATTTCTAAAGAAGAGTTAGAGTTGGTGAAGCTACGAAAGTATTCAGCGTTATCCGAGTCTACGCAAAAAAACTAAAAATCTTTCAGCTTCTATTAGACGAGCCATTAAAAGTAAAAAAAAATGAAGTCACCATTCCTGAAACCGCTTATTTGGCGTTGACACATCAATGTAATTTAAAATGTGTGTATTGTTACGCAGAAGCAGATATGACCAAGAACTATCCAGATCAATTGTCTTTTATTGAATGGTTCCAACTATTAGAGCAATTAAAAGACTGTGGTGTAAAAAAAGTCATTTTTACTGGTGGAGAAATAGGACTGAATCATGATTCTTTAAAATATATCGATTATGCCTATCAACTAGGCTTATCGGTTGGTTTGATCACTAATGGAACCTTGATTGGAAAAAAAGGAATGCACAATTCTTGGCAGATCGATGCGAATCAATGACCATCAGCTTGGATTCGATTGATAAAGAAGAAAATGACAAGAACCGTGGTAGAGGTTGTTATGAAATAGCAATGAGAGATATCCGTAATCTTTTAGATATCGGTTTCCATAATATTTACGTTAATGCAACCTTTACCAACTATAACTTAAAATCGGTTGATCAAACGATTGAGTTTTTTAAAGAGAATGGAATCGCCTATAAATTAGGTGGATTTAGCGAATTAGGAAGAGGTAGTATGGCAGATATTTCATTATCTTTTGAAGAAAGAAAAGAAATCGAGTGCAAAGAAAAAAGTGCTCAACGATCTGCATTTTTAAAGCCATTTACAATTAAAGAATCTTGTGGTTTGGGTTTGGGAGAGTTCGTTATCAATCCAGTTGGGGATATTTTTGCATGTAAATTATTGGAGACAGATGACTATAAATTAGGTAATATCAGAAAAAACAAATTAGCTGATATTTATAACCATAAAGAGATAGAATTGCTTGAATCTCAAAATATCCATCATTTATCTGGTTGTCAAACTTGTTCTTTTCGCTATTTATGCGGTGGTGGTTGTCGTGCGCAACATTATTATCATACCAATGATATTCATGGAGTGGATCGCTCTGAATGTCAATTATTGCAAGAGTTAATAAAAAATCAAATGTATCGTATCTGGAAACAGACAGAAATGACCTGAAGGAGCGTGATTAGGTGAGACTGAACGGCGAATTGGCCTATGAGAAATTAGGGAACGACCTCTATCTTTCCTTGAATGATGAAATCTATCTTTTAGATAATGAAGTATCGATCTATATATTTGAATTATTAAAAACAAATGTAGCACTTAGTCATGTAAAAGAAAAAGTATTAATACGATTTGCTGATTCTGGTGACTATTCTAATGAAGAAAAAGAAAAATATATCACAGAGTTTATCTCAGATCTGATTAACAATCAAATTCTCTTACAAGATCAGGTCAATCAATGAAAACTAGCAAAAGAACAATGCGTTTATCAAAAGATAATCAACATTGTTCTTTTTTGCTTCTTTCTTCTGGCTTCACTCAAATTATCAAATGAAGCGTCATATTTCGGTAAAACTTCTCTTTGTCCGTTACAAGACTCAATTAGATAGAGAAGGGTCTAACTCAGTTCTTTGTTTAAAAATTAAACAATACAGTACGCCTATGATAAAGCCACTGATTGCTGGCAGGATAAAACCAACACCACTGGAAGCAAATGGAATCGTATGAACATACCAATTGGTTAAATTTGTTGTCAAATGATTTTGAATAGGTAATGCTTTGATACCATCAAACAAAGCAGGTATGGCTGTAAAGATTGTCGTCAATTGATAAACGATTCTGCGATTTTGGAAAAAGGCAGAGCAAAGTGCTGGGATGATCATTGCCATGGAAAGAGGATAAAGAATCATTAAAAATGGCATGGTCCAAGCAATAATGGTGTCAAGTCCAAAGTTTGCGGTAATAAAAGAAAGTAATGTAGTGATTCGAAGCCATCCTTTATAGCCGATCTTAGGGAAGCGGACTGAGAAATCTTGGGCAAATGAGGCAATCAATCCCATCGCAGAAGTGAAAACTGCTAACAGCGTCATCAAGGCCATAAAAATCAATCCCACTTTACCAAAATAGGATTGGACGATTTGAGTTAATGCAATCCCTCCGTTTTCGGAGATACCAAAGCGATTTAAAGACATCGTACCTAATGCAATAATCCCCAAATAGATACCACCACATAAAACCATCGTGAATAGACCAGATTTTACAGTATTTTTAGCAATCTGATCTTCATCATGAATCCCCATTCCTTGAAGCGCACGAATGATCGTAATTCCAAAAGCTAATGAGGCTAATGCGTCCATTGTATTATATCCTTCGATAAAGCCGTTGGTAGTTGCTGCTTGTTGGTAATCCAGTACAGGCTTGGCATCCAATGGTCCTAAGGGAAGAATCAAAGCGACGATAAACACAGCGAATAGTAAAATTAAAAATAATGGGTTTAAATATTTTCCAATGATTTTTAATAAATTTGATTCACGAGTTGATAAATAATAGGCTAAGCCAAAGAAAATAACCGAAAAGATAAATAAGCCAATCGTTGTATACTTTTCTGGTAAAATCATTCCTAAACTAAATTGATATCCTAATGCAGCAGTTCTGGGAGTGGCGAATAAAGGTCCTAAGGCCATATGGTTCATAATAAGAAATAAGGTACCATACCACGCAGCCACTGGTTTAGCAAAATCGTACAACCCGCTTGAGCGTGTTTTACTTAAGGCAATCAGTGCAGCTAAAGGTAATAAAGTAGAGGAGATCAAAAAACCAATCCCAGCAGATAACCAATGACTACCTGCAAGTTGACCTAAATGAGCAGGGAAAATAAGGTTACCTGCTCCAAAAAGCATTCCGAAAATGAGTGAAGCTAATAAAAATAATTTCTTTGTTGATAATTTTTCCATCATAAATAACTCCTTAATCGTTTAGTTAACATAAATGAAATGAAGCTAAACGTCTGACTCGTCTTTGTCTAAAAATTTGCATAAATCTTTTCCTTTCTTTGGTGAAAAACACAAAAAGCCCGTTGGAATAATTATTCCAACGGGCAATTGACATTGCGGTACCACCGTTTTTTTTGTTTATGAATAAACAATCTCTTAGCGACTCACTAATAGTGAAGCGCATTATCCGATAACGGGGATCGCCGGCACAAACTTCTAACGTCACTTGTGCATCTCCAGAGTTACTTTCACAAATAATAGACCTACGATTTTCCACCAACCAATCGCTCTCTAAAATGCTTATTATTCGTTACTCTCTCTATCAATGATTTTTGTTCATTATAGAAGCAATGATGGACAGTGTCAAGACAAAAAAAGTAAAAAATTGAATTTTCTGTCAATAGATTTGGGTGAAACGTTCACCATTGATTTTTTTCTTTCTTCTTAATTATGGTCAATTTTTATTGCTGTAAGAGTCTTCGTTAAGGACAGAAGCGTAGTTAAGTGTCTACATAATAAATAGTGAAACGAATACTTAATGGCTTGAAAAATGTGGGGAATATTCTTTGAGATTGTTAGAAACAGCCAACTATTGTTAGCAAAGTATTTATTTGACTATCTCTACAACAATTTTGAAATTTGATCGATCACACCGATTTGTTATCAGTCAGTCGTTCGATTCATCTTTTAAGACAAAAAAAGCAAAAATTGCAAGGTTAAACGGTTTCAAACGCCTTTTTTTAGAATGAATATAAGTAAAATAGGATTTACCCAATTGAGCGAAGATTAAAAAAAGGAGGTTTTGTTACATTTGCTGTAAAGAGAAAGGTGAGGGTAAGTGGATGAGAAAGATGACGATTGTTTTCTTTTTGTTCCTTATTTTTTTGACCATTGAGGCATATACGCGAACAATGATTGTCTACGCTGAATCTGTACAAAGCACAGCGGGGATCCGCTTTGTACCAAATCCTTCAAATGCATCATCAGAAGATCTGGCAAAAGAGAAAGACGGGCAGACAAAAAGAATGATGCAAAGAAAGCTCCCAAAAACAATTGATCAGCAGAGTAGTTCTTTGATGATCTGTGGTGGACTCATTGTAACAGCAGCAGGAGGTTTCCTCTTACTGAGAAAAGGAAAGAAGGAAAAAAATGAAAAAAGTAGTTTTAACAATCGCACTATTTAGCACATTCGTTATTAGTGCGAAGGCAACAACCGTTTATGCAGAAATAGCCGATGATACTCATGGCACAAGTATCGCTAAAGTTGGGTTAGAGAAACAAGATGAAACGGATGAACCAACGGATCCAATTGATCCACCAGATGTACCAGGTACGTATATTCCAACAGGAAACACCGGTGCTTTACGTATTGACTATATCTCAAATATTGACTTCGGTACACAAAAAATCGCTAGTGAAACAAAAAACTATACAGCTGGGAATTCAGATGAATTTGTTGAGACACAAATATCTGATCTACGAGGAAATGGTGCAGGTTGGAACTTACAAGTTAGCTATGATAGTGAAAAAGCAGGATTTTATACTGAAAATGGTGTTGCGTTAGCTGGGGCTGAACTAAGCTTGCCAGCAGGGACAGCAAAAACGGTGACAGAGAATCAATCTCCGGCAGCTGAAACGGCAACGGTAACAGTAAATAAAGATGCGCAAAATATTATGTTTGCTGCCGCAACAACCGGTCTAGGGACTTGGGAAGATCAGATGTCAGCAGAAGCTGTTTCATTAAAAGTACCTTCTGGTAACTTGGCAGGAACTTATTCTGCCACACTTGTTTGGACATTAACAGACGCACCAACTTAATCTAAAGGAGAAGAAACATGAAAAAAATATTCTAGCAACTACATTATTAAGTGTGTTAGCCATTAATACCATGAGTATGACCATCTATGCAGAAGAAATGAGTGATTCAGCAACTTCAACAGCAAAGATCACATTCGAAGGGAATGATACCCATTCCAACAAACCAGTGAATCCAGATAATCCAGATGATCCAATCGACAAACCAGACGAAGTAGATCCAGATGATCCTAACAATCATGGAACTGGCGATCAAGGACCACTTTCAATTGACTATGTGTCCAATATCAGTTTTGGTACACAAGAAATTTCACAAAATAAAAAAGTCTATGTCGCAGCAAATGCAAAACCATTTGTTCAAATCACAGATAAACGAGGAGTAGCTGGTGGCTGGTCACTAACTGCGACTGCTTCAAAATTTTCAGCAGCTGACAGCACTGAATTAAAAGGAGCAATCCTATCATTTGCGAATGGAGATACTCGAACGACTTCTGATAACATCAGCGGCAAACCTGATGCTTTTGATTTCACTTTTAACAATCATGAAGCTCAACCAGTTATGACGGCAAAAAGTCTGAATGGTCAGGGAACTTGGTTAGATGTATTTGAAGGAGAAGAAGGAAACAATACAAATGTTCAATTGACTGTTCCTGCTGGTTCTGCTCAAGCAAAAGAGTATACCGCAACGATTACTTGGACCCTTACTGCAGGTCCAACTGATGCACAATGATGAATAAACGTCATCATCGTTTTATTTGTTTAGTCACAGGCATCATCGGATTTTGGGGAATCCTTGGTGTCAATTCGCTCACCTCATATGCAGATTCAGCTGAATCTGCATATAGTGTAAGTGCAAATATACCTGAAGAACAAACAAATAAAGATGTATCTTATTTTGACTTAACTGAAGCACCAAATGAAACGCGCGACCTATCCATTCATTTATCCAATGTCGGAGAAAAAGAAAGTGTCTTTGAAATAGAGATCAACAATGCAGCGACCAACACAAACGGTGTGATCGATTATAATCAACGAACAGTTAAAAAGGATGCCTCTGCCAAATACCAAGTCAGTGATTGCTTAACCACTGATGCAAAGGAAGTAACAATTCCAGCTGGAGAAGCAAAAGACGTGCACTTTCAATTGAAAATGCCAAAAGAATCATTTGACGGGATTCTTTTAGGAGGTATCCATGTAACGAAAAAAGAGAACCAAAGTGAAAAAGTTTCTGGAACAGCGATTCGAAATAAGTATGCTTATGTTATTGGGGTTGAGCTTAGGAACAACAGTAAACCTGTCTCACCAGATTTGAAATTAATTTCTGTAAGAACTGGGTTACAAAATTCGTATGCAACGATTTTTGCACATTTACAAAATCCTACATCAACGATCATCAGTCAAGTTCATACGGAAGCGACGATCACTAAAAAAGGCTCATCAAAAGTGTTGTATACAGCAAACAAAGATCATATGTCGATCGCACCCAATACGAACTTTGATTTTCCGATCAGTGTCAACAAGAAGAAAATCGATCCGGGAACTTATATGTTAACAGTGGATGCGACAACAGAAAATAATCAAAAGAAATGGCATTTAGCAAAAACATTTACGATCAAACCAGAAAATGCCAAAAAAATCAATGATGAAGCAATTACAGAAGAAAAAGCAGAAGTATCTTATCTGCCGATGATCATTGGGATAGGCGGCTTACTATTAGGGATCATTGCGTTCTTAAGTTACAAACTGTTCCAACAAAAAGGTAGGTGAGGAAGGAAATGAAAAAGCAAAAAGTGAATAAAAAATTATTATTTCTAGTCGCCTATTTTGCTTTGTTCAGTCTCTTTCAGCTAGCCTTCTCTACTAAGTCAGTTGTTGCGGATTCATGGCCTGATGGACAATCAGAAGCTGACATCTATGGTGGACATATCCATGCTAAAATCACCTATGTAAAAGATGGGAATCCAAATTATACAGCGATTGGGGATACGATAACAGTTACAACAGTTTTAGAAAAAAAGATGATACAAACCTTGAAGAAGAGTATAAGCAATCAACGTTAGTGACGGTTTTTCCTGATAAAGAGCAAGGGTTGGAATTATTAGGAGAACCCGAACTTGTTTATAAACATGGTGGTGTAACAGGTAACGGAAATTTGATGGCTCCATCTAAGGAAGTTGCCTATGACATCATAACGGCTTATAACTTTTATGGACATACAGAATTTGGAGATTCCAAGTCCTATGATGGGCGGATTACAGAAATATTGCCGCTCGCTTCAGACGGTATCTCTGATGGTCCTTATAGTGACAATTACTCGGTTTATCGATTATTGGAAAAAACGGGTGATTCAATGACGATCACCTATCGTGCCAAAGTCACAGAAAAAGCAGTCACTAAGGATAAATTTGTCTTGCGTGCATCTGTTTGGGATAGTATGAAAAAAGATATTGGATTTACTCATTTTTTATCTGCTGAAATGCCAAGCTTTCAATCAGAAAAGTTAGCCTTATCTTTTGATGATACGAGCAAAAATCTAGAATTAGATTCCGAGCAGATCACGCTAACAGGTAAATGGAGTGGTCCTTTGGACGATCTCACAGCTTACTTAACAATCAATGGGATGATAATGAACACTGATGAACTATTGTCTTGCTTCAAGAGTGATGGCACATTTCGTGTACCTGTTGACCTGAGTCAGCTACCATCAGTTTCAGAAGTGAATAATGTGACTTTGATGATTCAAAAAAGTAATGGTGAGTCAGCACAAGATTCAACGGTCTTAAGAATGACCAAACCTGCTTCACCTCCTACGATTGAACTGGCAAATAATCTTGCTAATCAAACGCTCGTTCTTTACCCGGGGGATCAAGGGTTTACCTTGAGTGGCAAGTGGAAAGCCGATAGTGGTTCGTGGATCAATATTTACTATAAGTTAAATGGTGTTGAAAAAAAGCTGAATGATTCAGATTCGATTGCGAATACACAACCTGGAAATATGGTTGATTTTTCAAAGAATTTCACACTTGCAGACTTAGCAGCAGGAGAAAATCAATTTGAAGTTTATGTTAAAAATGAAAAACAACAACAATCAAATATTGAAACATTTAAGGTGATCAAAGAAGCGGGGGTTGTGAGATTTGTAAACGTACCAGATCTTCTGACTTTCATGTCAATCCCCGTTGCTAGTCATACGATTCAAACAAATTTGACACAGGCAGCCAATCTTTTAGTAGAAGATACAACTGGAAAACCGATTAATTGGAAACTTAATGTGTCACAAACTGAAGAGTTTAAAGATGGTAAACAAGTATTACCAGCCACTCTTTTTTATCAAAATGGTGATACGGCACAAGTCATCGAAAAAGAACATCCGATCACACTTCCTATGACTGAAGTAACAACTAATAATAATGTCCGGAATTACAGCATTCTACAAAATTCAGAAAACTATTTTTATCTAAATGTTCAACCCGGTGGATATGCTGGGGAATATTCATCACAGGTGGAATGGACAATTGTCAATGCCCCTTAGTTACTTTTATTGATAAAATATAGTGGAGCTGGTTAACAGGGATATTCAAATGATTGAAATCCAGATTTTTAATATTGAAATTAGCGAAATAAGCCAAAGATAGCCAAAATTACTTTTTGTATTTAAGCTATCTTTGGCTTATTTTTTTGTATTGTTTTATTAAGGATGGTGCAAATGCTGATCAAAGAAGACTGTTCATTGATTGAAATAGTTTGGATAGTTCTATGCTACTAAAAAAAGATGAATAAATGAAACTTGGATTTCCATCTAATCGAGAAGGTTAAGGTAACGTGAGATTCAGTTTTACAGTTAAGCTCTAAGGTGGTTAAATAAAAATTAAATTTTTCAAATATTCTAAATATGCTTGCGATTTTTCTAGTATTTTTTATTATTCATGTTATCTTATAACAGTAATGTTATTGGTTGTCAAAAGGGGAGGCACCAATTAATGAAAAAGTGGTATGTTTGAAAATGATAAACTGGTTTGCTTAGGGGGATGGGTTAATGGAAGTGATTATTTATATTATAGTGGTTCATCTTAATTTTGCACTGATAGGTCTCATTTTATTTGCAAAAAAAGGATTTTTATGGATTGCTTCATTCGTTTGGGATTAACGCTACTTAATATATGGCTGATTGAATGGACGCCAGTATTTTTGGTTTTACTTTATTTTTATAATGGAAAATATATTTTTCAGGAAACAAGAAATCTATTTATTGTTTTTTTATTAAATACTTTTTGTGTAAATTTTATCGGTATTTCTGTTTTTTTGACAATTGAAGTGCCACGATTTTTAGAAAATTATGACTTGTTAGCGAATGCGATCCTAGAAATTTTGCTTTTAGTGGCAATCCTAATTGTAATGAAAGAATTAGATAAAAAGTTTCGAATTAGTAATTATCTATACGCATATAAAAAAAATCGTCTGTTTTCGACATTTTTGATTATATGTATGTTCATGTCACTTTTGTGGTATCATTTGCTTTTTTCGATGGATTCATTGGATTTCCTTTTAACCTCTTTTATTTTAGTTGCTAGTAATTCCTTTTATGGACTACTTATGCTTTTGATTTTATTGAATGAAAAAAAGGAAGAATACTATCAGATCTATTTGGAAAGCATGAAAAAAAATGAAGAATATTATCAAAAGCTAGAAGAATTTCGTCATGATTATAAAAATTATGTTGGTGTGATGGAAGATCTTGTACAGAATAAACAAATTCATAACGAAATAGAGGCCATCGTAGGGGAAGAAAAAGAGTTTTTTGAAACGCAACTCAACGATGCTTTACACATGAAGTTACAAAAAATTTATGATCCACTGTTGCAAGGAGTTTTTGTCAAATTTGTTAAGCGGGCAGAAGAGCTTCGGATACCTTATAAAATCCAAGTTAATCATATCATACCCAAGCTTTCAATGAATTCCTATGACATGATTCGCTTATTTACAAATATTATCGAAAATGCGTTTGTTCATTATGATCAAACGATGGCGAAAGAAAAAAAGAAATCACGATCATTGTTGAACATTTGTGGGATTGTTTTTATTTTGAATTTAGTAATCCCAGCAAAAACACTGGAAAAAATCTAACTGAATTGTTTCAAAAAGGAACAACCAGTCAGAAAAGTAGTAAGGGAATTGGGTTATACAGTGTCAAAAAAATCGTAGAAGAGAATGAGAATCTTGCATTGAATTTAAAGTATGACAAACAAGAGCAACGTTTTTACTGTATCTTAACTTTGAAAAAAGAAACAGTCCATTAAAAAAAGCCACTCGCCTATTTACTGAATAGGCAAGTGGCTTTTTGTTGTACGTATGGGACTAATGAACTAAATGATTTTCATTTTTCAGATGTTCCATAAAATCCACTAATTTTTTTATGCTTCGACGGCTAAGGATTAAGGTATCATCATTTTTAAACACAATTTCATTGTTTTTTTTATCTACTAATTTAATGTTAGCTGGATTGATGGAGTAACTCTTCAAATCATTGAAAAAATGAAAGTTTTGAAACGTTTGTTTTAGTTCTTCAATTTTTCCATGAATCAAAAAAAATTCTGTTTGACAGAAAAATTCAATAGTCGAACGAGAACCTGTGATCTTACTTAAGTAATTGACTTCTTTAGGGTCGATTAAATAGATTTTAGAAAGTGATTCGATTTTAATGAGTTTACTTTGTCCTTGTTGCAAATTCGAATGGTTGAACAATAATTCTTCCAAGCCATTTACAGCTTCCATGATGTCTTTTTTACTATAATATTTATCTGCTCGAATATTTTGATTGATAATCTCCATACCTTTAGTTGTGTCATTCGTCAAAAACAGGATGTAACAAGAATGATTTCTCTGACGAATTTTTTTGCTAAAATCAATCCCAGAATGAAAACGGTTCAATTCAATATCAACAATAAAAATATCTGAGTCTTGGATAGGCATAAAATCAAGGTCAGCATAGAATTTTTCTAATTGAGAAGGCAAGGGGATGGTTAACGAAATTGCTGCTAAATTAGCACTACGATTATATTGTTTACGAAATTCTTCTTGATGGAATACATTATCTTCAATATAGTACACTTTCACACACATCACCTCCAACTTTCAATCGTTCTTAGTATAGCAAGAATCAATGTGTGGATAAAGAGAATAAAAGAATAAATTATTAGACTTTTTTTATTTAATATTTAAATAATTGAAAGGAAATATAGATGTTGAAGTAAAATTTGAACGAAAGAGTCAGAGAGAAAACGGTTATTTTGGAAGTCTAAAAATCATCTGGAAATAGTCTACAGACAAAAGCTGGGATACCTTTTTTAAAAGTTGAATCAATGCTTACTGTTTTGTTCGTAAAAAGAAAGAACATCCTATATTAGTTGGTCATATGAAGAAAAGAAAGAATGAGCAAAGAGAAAAATTAATTGAAATAGCCGTTATAAGAAAACGCTTTTATGTTAAGGTAGATACGTAAAATAGTACATTGGTTAGGGAGGGTATTCAAATGACAAGGGAAGAAAAAATATATGATGTAGCATCACAGATCATTTATGTAGTCATAAACAATCTTTTTTTATTGTTGTAAATTTACCGCTGTTTAGTTACCTTTATTTGATGATTTATCAAGGAGTTACTTTATATCTAATCTTATTGGGTCTCTTTATGATTCTGTTTGCTATTTCATTGATCGCACTATTTGAATCGCTGTATCAGTTTATTATTAAGAAACAGGAAAGCAATCTCCGATTTTTTTGGCGGAGCATCGCTAAGGCATGTTCTTGGGATAGTTTACCTGTCTATTTGCTCATCAGTTTGATTGCTTCAATAGGATTTCTCTTTTTTATGGTTGAACTTTCTCCAATTTTTTCTATATTTGTCATTATTTATGCTATTTTAGCGGTCTACGGGATGTTAATCCTTCCTTTTGCTATCATGGAAACGATCCTTTTCCAAAACACCTTTTTAAAAACGTTGTTGAATGCGATGATTTTATCTTTCCAGAAATGGCAATTACAGCTTTTTACGATTGCCTATCTGTTATTTGTTCTTTTATTGTTTCCACGCTCGCCAGCTATCTTCTTTTTTGTCGGTTTTAGTGGCTACTGCTACTTGTTTTTAACTTTTTATACACCATTTTTACAAACTCGGATAGCGAGTATTAAGGGATTGGATCAAAGAAATGACTAAAAGCATGACGAGGATTAAACATAACCTTTTGAAACACGCTTTTTATCGTTACATGTTGTGGATGAGTGTTAGTTTATTAGTATTATTCTTTATTATTTATCTCATCACAGTTTCTTTCCATCAAAAAAGAGATGAAAATCTAAAGGAAATCAACTTAAATTTTTATACAGAAATTATGATGATGAAAAATGCAACAGATAATATGTTGGCGCTTTTGTATGCGGAACAACCTGATTTGGAAGATTTGAGGCAAATTACTAATTTATCACTCGCAGAATACTATGAATACAAAACGACTACTTACATGAAACATGCCGGTTCAAAGTATAATGGAACCCAAAATTTTGTTAATCAGTCCTTTAAAATGAATGATTATTTGTCAACTGTAGTTATTTATCATGCGCAGACGAAACGTAGCGTAGTCTTCCAAAAAGATCAGACAACCACGATGAAAAAAGTGGATGAATTTCATTTAGCAGACCCAAACGATATCGAAAAGACAAAAAAGCAAATTTTTAAGATAAATAAGAATAGAAATCTGATTGGATTTCACAAAGAATTACATAAAGAAACAGATTTAAGTTACGCAGCAGATGTCTATTTTTATTATAATATTTCTCCATTATTTGAAAAGATTCATTATCAAGTGTTAAGAAACAACGGCAATATTCAAGTTTTCTACAAAAACAAGCCTATTCCACCGGAGATAAAACCAAAATATGTTCTAGACCAACGTCAAGCAGAACATTATGTGGTTACAGCCACGACAAAGTATGCCAATGTTTTTACAGAATATTCTTTGATCTATACTGTCTACTCTTTTTTTGCCATCCTTGTGTTTTTAGGTTTTTTCCCATTTCTATTTCAGTATTTGCAAAAAATAGAGGGAAGACTCTCTCAACTAACTCAAAAAATTACCAAAGTAAAAACAGGGAATTTTGACCCTGAAAAGTTCGCTCAATCAGACGACTATAAAAGTGATGATGCGATTTCTTTGATCTCTTCTAGTATTGATGAATTAGCGTATCAGTTAAATGACCAGATTCATCAAGTTTATAAAAGTAAGATTAAACAAAAGGATTATCAGATCCAAAGTATTCGGTCTCAGATCAATCCACACTTTCTTTACAATACGTTAGAAGCAATTCGAATGAAAGCAGAACTAAATGAAGATCACGCAGTGGCAGGAATGCTCTTAAATGCTGCAACATTATACCGTAAATTGATCAAGGGGAAAGATGTCATTTGTTTAGCGGAAGAATTGGAATATTGTGATGCTTATCTTAGTCTTTTTGAAATACGTTTTGAAGATGCACTATTTTATGATATCGTTTGTGATCCAAGTCTTGAATCTTTGCTGATTGAGAAATTTACGATCCAACCAATCATCGAAAATTTTATTCATCACGGGATTGATTCGCAACGCCAAGATAACTTCATCGAGATCCATTGTTTTGAAAAGGATGATCGGTTATACATTGAAGTAGTAAATAACGGAAAGCCAATTCCAAAAGTAGAAAAACAAAGAATCCAAAAACAACTTGCTCAAAACAGCCATGATCTGGAGATGACTGCCCCTACTGGCTTATTTGGGGTAGATTATCGAATCAAACAACGCTTTGGTCATCAGTATGGCGTAACATTTACTACGCAAGAAGATTATGTGAAATTTCAAATCACCATGCCTAAAAAAAGAGGAGGGGAGATCGTGTGAATGTTTTACTAGTTGATGATGAACCGTTAATCACAGAAGGAATTGAGAAACTGCTAAAAAAAACAACCGGTAACACAAAAAATTTCACGACATTTAAAACAACTTCCGGTATTGAAGCATTGAAAATCCTAAATGAGGTAGCTATTGATATTTTATTAACAGATATCAGAATGCCTGATATTGATGGATTGGCACTTGCTAAAAAGGCACGTTGTGTACAAAAACAAATAAAAATCATCTTTATCAGTAGTTATGATGATTTTAGTTATCTGAAACAAGCCATTCTCATTGGAAGCAGTGATTATCTTTTAAAACCAGTAGATCCTATTGAGTTAGCCACTACTTTTGGGAAGTTGACAAGAGAAATAAAAGAAGAAAAACTCTTTCAGCATTTGAAGAACAATCAACAGATTGATGTGTTTCGTGTCAATTTGTTGCGGAAATTGCTGCATCAAGAAATTTCGTCAACGGAATTAGCAAAATGGCAGGACATCCTTGAACCAATCACAGATTGGCAAAATTATACCATCACTTACCTAGAAGGTGCTTTTTATAATGATAAACTTTTTGAACGTGTTTCTGAGCAGTTATCGGTATTATTCGTCCAACCTTATAGCCTTTTATTGGAACCGAATAAACTTCTTTTGTTTTTTCTCCTAAAGAAGAACAACATTATCGGTTAAGTATTCAATATTTATGTGAGACATTTGATTTATTTGCGGTCATCGGTAGTGGCTGCCATTCATTAATTGAGATCACGCATTCTTATCGAAGTATTGAACCATTTATGGAAAGTAAAAATATCTTGGAAAACCCATTAGTCATTGATCTATTTCCTAAAACTACATTGATCAACGAATACCAACTAACGCAGAAAATTTATTTTAAAAGTTTAGCTTATCTTGAAAACCAATCGATTGAAGCATTCCAACAATTAGCTATTGCCAATATTGATCAATGGAAAGACCATCCGATTCAGTCGTTAGTATGTCATTACTTGCTGATCGCACTTCACAAAGGGATTGCTACTCTGGAAAAACAAGAACAAGCTTATCAAGAGTTACAACCATTGATCTACGCATTAAAGACAGCAGACAAATCAGTTTTTAAGAAAAAGATAGGTACGATCTGTTCAAAACTGACTGAAATAAGTTGTACCACAAAAAGTCATTCTCCAGTGATTGACCAAATCTTATATCTAGTCAATCAGGATTTCACGAAACGCTACTCTTTAAAATCATTAGCTGAGCGATTTCATATGAATCCAGCCTATCTTGGACAGCTTTTTTTAAAAGAATTGAATATGAGTTTTAGTGAATATGATAAAAAAATTCGTATGAGAGAAGCCAATCAGCGAATCAAAGAGAGTACGGAAAGAATTACTGTGATCGCAAAAGCCTTAGGATATGATGATATCAGTTTATTTTATCGTCATTATAAAAAAGAATACGGAATAACCCCCAATAAAGCACGCAAGTTCGAAAATGAAAGAGAGCCGTTGAACCTAAAATGAAAAATCATTCTTTTATCATTTTTTATGACTAAGAAAGGCGTAGCAAAACCAATAATGAAATCATGAATCATTTTTCGAGAAGAGTGATTTTCCAGACTCTTCTTTTTTGTGTCTTTATTACATACAAAAAATATTGTCTATAATTTTGCCAATAAATCTATAAAATCGCAAATTGAGAAAGCGCTTTATTTAATTTATGATAAACATAGATAAGGAGTTGAACAGGATGGAAGAAAAATTAGCAGCAACATTTGTCAAAAAGAAGCAGGAAAATCGTGTGTTAAAAACATTTAAAAAAAACCGACCTTTATTTTTCCTTTCTTTACCAGGAATCATTTGGTTTGCGATATTTTCCTATTTTCCACTTTTTGCGATTTTAGTGGCGTTTAAAGATTTTCGATTAAGTGGTAATTTTTTTGAGAGTTTTATGAAGAGTGATTGGGTCGCTTTTAAAAACTTTGAATTTATTTTTAAAAGTGGGAATGCTAGCCTGATTATTCGCAACACGGTTGGTTATAATGTGCTGTTCATTGTTATGGGAATCATCGTGCCATTGATCCTTGCATTATTGTTAAATGAAATTTTCAGTAAGCGACTATCAAAATTGTATCAAAGTGTCATGTTTATTCCTTACTTTCTTTCGATGGTCGTTGTCAGTTATATCGTATTTGCATTTTTGGACCCGACAAATGGGTTTATCAATCAGTTTTTGATAAGTATTGGGAAAGAGCCGATCCAATTTTATATGCAAGCAAAGTATTGGCCTTATATTTTAGTCGTTGTACAAATGTGGAAAACGATGGGCTACAATATGATTATTTTTTTAGCCGCAATATGCGGGTTTGATAAATCTTATTACGAAGCAGCTAATCTTGATGGAGCAACAAAATTCCAACAAATCTGGTATGTCACGATTCCTATGTTGAAACCCGTGATCATTATGTTGACGATTTTAGCAGTAGGGGGGATCTTTCGGACAGACTTCGGATTGTTTTATCAAGTGCCAAAAGATTCAGGGGCGCTTATCAATGTGACACAAACCATTGACACTTATATCTATCGCGGATTGTCGTCTATGGGAGATATCGGTTTATCGGCTGCTGGTGGACTGTTGCAGTCAGTAGTTGGCTTCTTTTTAGTGTTAGGAACCAACATGATCGTCAAAAAAATCGATAAAACACAAGGAATCTTTTAAGGGAGGAAAAAAGAGTGGAAGCAAAAAAAACACTAGGTGAATCTTTGAACCGATTTGGACGAATCAGTAAAAAAATAACCTTTTGATTAGTCTGGGTTTAGGGATATTGACCTTTTTAACTGCTGTTCCTTTTATTTTAGTTTGTATTATCGCCTTTACTGATTCAGAATCGATCCAACGAAACGGGTACCGACTGCTACCTGAAAAATGGAGCCTAGCAGCTTTTCAAGCAATTTTTGAAGAAGGAGCGATTTTTTCCGCTTTCGGTACAACGATTTTCATTACGATCATTGGGACCGTCATCGGTGTGTTTTTAATGTCGACCTTTGCGTATACCCTTTCTCGAAAGACTTACGCTTATCGAGGGTTTTTATCAAGGTATTCTTTGATACCCATGTTGTTTAGCGGTGGGATGATTGGTAATTACATTGTGGTTGTGAATGTTTTAGGGTTGAGGAACTCTATCTGGGCATTGATTTTACCTTTGTGTATGTCCACGTTTTCAATCATGGTTTTGAAAACGTTTTATCAAATGTCTGTCCCAGAAGCATTGATTGAATCAGCATATATCGATGGTGCCAGTGAGTGGTTGATTTATTTTAAAATCGTACTTCCGTTATCGTTGCCAGGTATCGCAACCATTGCCTTATTCTTAACCTTAGGCTATTGGAATGATTGGTTTTCAGCATTACTTTATACCGATAATAATCAATTGGTACCGTTACAGTATTTGTTGATGAAGATGGAGAATAATATTGAATTTATTGCAAACAATGCTGGAAAAATGGGGATGACCCAAACCGGCGCTTTACCCACTGAAACGATCAAAATGGCGGTGGTAGTAGTAGCTACTTTACCGATCTTGATTGCATATCCTTTTTTTCAAAAATATTTTATTGGTGGTTTAACTGTTGGCGCAGTGAAAGAATAGTATAGGAGGAAAAATAATGAAAAAATTTGTATTGCTAGGAGCTGCATTATTAGCAGGAGGTCTTTTAACAGGATGTTCAAGTAACAAAACCAGTAATGCGAGTGAGTCTGGTACGGTGGATCTTACTTGGTACATAACGGGTATTCCACAAAAAGATGTGGCAAAAGTGAATGAGGCGGTCAATAAGTATACAAAGGACAAATATAATGTCACAGTGTCTCTTAATCAAATTGACTGGGGTGAATATGACCAAAAGATGAGCGCACTGGTCAATGCCGGAGAAAGCTTTGATATCGCATTTACTGCTTCTTGGCTAGGAGGATTTAATTATTTAACCAATGCTCGAAAGGGCGCATTGTACGATATCACAGAATTACTTGATAATGAAAACCAAGGATTAAAAGCTGAAATCTACGAGAATTTTTGGAAAGGTTCCACCATTGATGGAAAGATATATGGGGTACCAGCGCAAAAAGAAATTGCTGCTACGGAATATTTTGTCTTTAATAAAGAACTAGTTGATAAATATGATGTTCCGTATGAATCAATCAAAACCTATGATGAACTTGAACCATGGCTCAAAACGATCAAGGAAAAAGAAGGAATCAATCCTTGGTACATGTCTGAAGGCTACCGAAATCCTTATAAATTCGATGAATTATCGACATCCGTTGGGATCAACCTTGAAGGAGATGAAGGGAAGATCGTCAATTATTATTTTGAGAAACCATACGTTGAACGGGTTGAAAAAGTGAGAGATTTTATGAAAAAAGGCTATGTCAATAAAGATGCAGCACTGGCAAAACAAACCGATATTGTTGGGAAAGAATGGTTTGTTACTTCAACCGTGATGGGACCACTTGATACAGCAACAGTCAAAGACCAAGTGAAAAAAGATGTAGTGGTAACGCCTATGGTAGATTCAATTGTGACGAATGCTTCAGCAATGGGTGGCGGTACGGTGATCAGTGCGAACTCGAAACATCCAAAAGAAGCGATGAAGCTATTAGAAGCTGTGAATACCGATGAAAAATTGATGAACCTCTTATCCTATGGTATTGAAGGAACACATTATGAAAAAACTGGGGAGAAGACAATCAAATGGTTAGATGCTCATAGCAATTATACGATGCCATTTTATATGTTTGGGAATTACTTCAATCTTTATCACCAAGAAGGTGCACCAACAGACGAATGGGAAGTGTTGAAATCTTATAATGAGCAAGCAGAAGCATCCCCAGCACTTGGATTCAACTTTGACACGAAAGCTGTGACAACGCAACTTGCTGCTTTGAATAACGTACAAGAAGAATTTAAAGCATTGATCAACACTGGCTCAGTTGAAACACAAGAGAATTTGAATAATATGAAGAAAAAAATGAATGCGGCTGGACTAGATGAAATTATCACGGAAATGCAAACACAATATGATAGTTGGAAAAAAGAACAAAAATAATACAGATAGTACAAGCCAGGAGCTCAATTTTTTTAGTTGTTTCCTGGCTTTTCACTAGAAAAGAGGAATAGTGTGAAAAAATTACTAGAATTTGAACGTGTGCAACGAATCATCATAGAGTTAAAAAAGAACATGATCAAAACTGCGATACCTGTTGAGAATTTAGTTTTTCATTCTGAAACGGGGACAAAAGAATTTGAAAGAGGTGCTTATTTTGGCGAAAAAAATCAGTACTATACAATTGCAGGAGAACTCTGTTTACCAAATGAATTTCAAAATCAAACAGTCGATTTAGCAATCTTTTCTTCACTAACTGAATGGGATTCAACGACAAACCCTCAAATAAAAGTGTATTTTGATGATCAGCTGATCCAAGGGTTAGATGTTAACCATACGACTTTGCGGTTACCCAAAGAATATGCCTCAAGAGATCGGATTCCATTGCAAATCGAGGTTTTTTCAGGTCGGGAGGAAAAAAAATATCCTTTGACGGTTGAGCTAAGGCTGATCGATCCTTTGTCTTATGAACTCTATTACGATTTGTTCGTGATATTGGATAGTTGGCGATCGCTAAACGAGCATGACTCGAATTATATCTATTATGAAAGAGAATTAGGACAAGTAGTTGATCAATTGAATTTTTATAGACCTTATAGCTCAGAATATTATCAAGGATTAATGAAAGCAAAAGAACACTTAGAACGTGCATTTTATCAAGCAGGCTTAGTAAAAAATGCTCCTCGTGCCTTGGTTGTTGGTCATACACATATCGATTTGGCTTGGTTATGGACAGTGATGCAGGCGGTTGAAAAGGGAGAACGTAGTTTTTCGACTGTATTGAAATTAATGGAGGAATATGATGAACTGACTTTCATTCAGAGTCAACCACAAATGTATCAATTGATCAAAGATACCTATCCGCAACTATATGAGAAAATCAAAGAAAAAATTGTTGCAGGCAAGTGGATTCCAGAAGGGGCTATGTGGGTAGAAGCAGATTGTAATCTTGCTTCAGGTGAATCATTGGTCCGTCAATTTCTTTATGGGAAACAATTTATACGCGAAGAGTTTGGTCAAGAAAGTCAAATTTTGTGGTTACCAGATGTTTTTTGCTATTCTGCAGCTTTACCGCAAATTTTGAAAAAAACAAACACGCCCTATTTCATGACAACAAAACTTTCTTGGAATCAATTCAATCAGATCCCTTATGACAGCTTTTTTTGGCAAGGAATCGATGGTAGCCGAGCGCTAACTCATTTTATTACGACAATCAGTGACGGTTATAGCCCGACACCTTATTATACGACTTACAATGGACTACTCGATCCTTATACGGTGAAAGGAAGTTGGGAACGCTACTTAGATAAGGATGTCAATGACAGTATTCTGATCGCTTATGGTTATGGAGACGGTGGTGGAGGACCAACACGAGACATGTTGGAAACGTTGAAGCGTATGAAAAAAGGTTTGCCGAGTATGCCCCAAGTCATTGAGAGCGCAGCGATTGATTTTTTTGAAGAACTCTCCAAAAAAATGGTCAAGCATCAGGAAAAAGAGTGGCTCGGAGAACTGTATTTTGAATACCATCGAGGAACATACACTTCAATCGGGAAAAACAAGCGCAACAATCGATTTGGTGAAACGTTATTACAGACAGTTGAAAAATTATATAGTATCTTTGCCCGAGAAAAATATCCAGCTGAAATGTTGGAAAAATTATGGAAACAATTATTGTTAAATCAATTCCATGATATTCTTCCAGGAAGCGGAATCAAAGAAGTTTATGATCAGACAGATATTGATTATCACGAACTTTTCACTGAAATGAACCAATTAATTGACACAGTGTTGCCAAGTCACGATGCAGGACAGTTTCTTTATCTGTTCAACCCTAGCGGAGTAAGTGAACAAGTCATCGTTCCATTACCACTGGAATCAGGAGAATGTCTGGAACATCAAGGTCAGTCGATTGTCAGCCAAAAAACGTATGATGGACAATTCTTAGGACGATTCGATCATTTACCTGCTCTCGGTGGGAGTTATTACACTATTGTAAAATCAGATCGTGAAGTCACGACTAAAACGGAAACCACTCCTTTAACTAAGCAATACGAGACACAAGACTTTAGTCTTTTATTCGACGAACACTATCGTATGATCAGTGCATTCGATAAAAAGAACCAACGAGAAATCGCTGGTAAGAAAGCAGTGAACGAACTACTGGTTTACGAAGATCTGCCTTTAAATTATGATGCATGGGACATTGACTTTTACTATAAAAATAAACCAACAATCATTACCGATATTCAAGAAGCATTGATTGTTGATCAAGGTCCGATTCGGGATACGTTGAAAATCGTTAGAAAGTTTTATGATTCGACTATTACGCAATACATCCATTTGATTCACGGAAAAGCACGAATCGCTTTTGAAACGAAGGTTGATTGGCAGCAAAATCATAGTCTCCTTCGAGCAGAGTTTCCAGTGCCTGTCAATGCCTATCAAGCGACTTATGATATCCAGTTTGGCAATCTACAACGACCGGCGCATAAAAATACTTCTTGGGACAAAGCAAAGTTTGAAGTATGTGGTCATAAATGGGTCGATCTATCCGATGATGGCTATGGGATTTCATTATTGACAGATTCAAAGTATGGCTTTGATGCTCAATACCAACATTTAGGAGTCTCATTGATCAAATCTGCCACAGACCCTTATGAAACAGCAGATCAAGGAAATCATCAGTTCACCTACTCGCTTTATTGCCATGCTCAAACGTGGAAGGAAGCGAAGACCCAAGAAGAAGCTCGTCAATTAAATATCCCTTGTTTGGCTGTTCGTCAAGAACAGAAAACTTTACCAGAAGGTTCGTGGGTGAACTGTCAAGAACGAAACATTTGTCTGGAAACCTTAAAGAAAGCTGAAACGGATGGATCCATCATTATGCGGGCTTATGAATTTGAAAATCGCCAAACAACAACGGTCTTAAAATTTTCTCAGCCAATTCAACATGTACAGATTTGCGATCTATTAGAAAATCCAATTGAAACGGTCGCTTTAGATAATGATCATGAAGTTACTGTGGTGTTCAAACCTTACGAGATCCATACCTTCAAAATCCAATTAAAGGAGCAGAACGATGGGTGATTTGCAAAAATTGTTGGAAAAAATGACACTAAAAGAAAAAGTTGGACAATTGAATCAACGATTGTATGGCTGGCAAGTCTACGAAAAAAAGACGGAAAGCTTTTTTTGACGGACTATTTCAAAAATGAAGTGAAAAAATATGGCACAGTCGGTGTCATTTATGGGGTATTTCGTGCCGATCCTTGGTCTGAAAGAAATGAGCTGACTGGATTAACAACCAGTGAGGCACAAGAAGTCAGTCAGATGATCCAACAATACATGAAAAAAGAAACCCGTTTAAAAATCCCGGTCTTATTATCCGAAGAATGTCCCCATGGGCATCAAGCCTTAGAAGCCACCACACTGCCAACGAATTTTTCAGTGGGATGTAGTTGGAATCCAGAACTTTACCAACAATTGCAGGAAGTCGTGGCTGCGGAGTTACAAGAAAAAGGAGCTCATCTTGGACTGATTTCGACTTTAGATCTATTAAGAGATCCACGCTGGGGCAGAACAGAAGAATGTTTTAGTGAAGATCCGTATCTAACAGCGGCCTTTACCCAAGCAGCTGTAACTGGTTTACAAAAAGAACAAAAAATTAAAGCTGTGTTAAAACATTTGGCTGGTCAAGGAAACGTCATGGGAGGACATAATTCTGGTCCAGTGGCAATCGGAGAGCGTGAGTTAAGGGAAATCCATTTACCCGCCATTCGAGCAGGAATTAAAGCTGGCGCAAAAGGCTGTATGGCAGCGTATAACGATATTGATGGTGTATTTTGTCACACGAATCCCCATTTGTTACAAGAAATTTTACGAGAAGAATATGGGTTTTCTGGAATCGTCATGGCCGATGGTTGTGCATTAGATCGAGTGGCAGAAACTTGTGGCGATCCATCAATGGCTGCAGCCAAAGCCATCTCTAGTGGAGTTGATCTTAGCTTATGGGACGAGGTGTTTCCTTATCTAGAACAAGCAGTGGCTATTGGGCTGGTAAGTGAAGAAGTGATTGATCGTTCTGTTTTAAGAATTCTTGAGTTGAAAAGCGAATTAGGTCTTTTCTCTAGCCAAAGTTCACCGAAAGTTTCTTTTACTTCGGCACAAAAAGAAACGTTGTGTACAGCTTTGGCAGAAGACAGTCTAGTATTGTTGAAAAATGACAATATATTACCTTTGAAAAAAGAGAAATTAAATCAAATTGGAGTTGTAGGACCTCATGCGAATAATATCTATCATCTATTAGGTGATTACACGCCTTTTAAAAAAATAGCATCATGTTGCAATCTATTGCAGGGGATCGAAGAGCACACGGCAAATTCAACTACCCAATTGGCTTTTGCTCAAGGCTGTCAGATCACAACTGATCTACCTCAAGGACTAGACGAAGCAAATCAAGTAGCTGAAAATGCAGATGTCATTGTCGTGACTTTAGGTGGGTCCAGTGCCAGAGATTTTTCAACGGCTTTTGCTAAAAATGGCGCTGCATTACAGGGATCACAAGAAATGACTAGTGGGGAAAATATTGACCTAGCCTCGATCGAACTACCGGAATGCCAAATTAAACTAGTCAAGGAATTAGCAAAACATGGAAAACCAGTCATTGCCGTTTTGATTGAAGGCCGACCTCATAGTATCTCAGCGATTGAACCATATGTTTCAGCGATTCTTTTCGCTGGCTATCCAGGACAATACGGAGGAAAAGCGATCGCGAATGTTCTTTTTGGAAAAAATCCGAATGGTAGATTAGCGTTTACGATTCCCGAGCATTCAGGTCAATTACCCGTTTATTATAACTATCGAAATACTCAATTTAAAGAAACGTATACCGATTATCCTGAAAAGCCAATCTATCGTTTTGGCTATGGCTTAAGCTATACATCGTTTGAATTGACCGATGTACTCTTTACCGATCATCAAGATCATTCGATTAAGGTTTCTTGTCGATTGAAAAACACAGGTAATCATAGTGGAGCAGAGACGATTCAAATTTACGGGAAAAAACAACAAGGTTTTATTCCCCCACGAGAAAAAGAATTGCTCGCATTTAAAAAAGTACATCTAACCCCATTGGAAGAACGAATGATTGAAATTATCCTAACAAAAGAACAGTTATACTATTTAGATGAAACGTTTAAAGAAGTATTGCCAAGAGAAGTTCATTTGACAGTTGAAACAGTTACCTTTAAACAAAGTATTCAATTATTTAGAAAGGTTGATGATCATGAAAAAAGCACATGGTGTATCCGCAGTTGAACAGGAAAACGAAGACCGTAAGCTGCGAAAAGACATTGTCGAAAACCATCAAAGCGAAACAGATCATTACCAGGAGTTACCCGCTAATATCCAAAAAAAACTCGATTGGTTTCAAGATCAAAAACTGGGCGTGATCTTTCATTGGGGGCTGTATAGTATTCCCGGTATTGTAGAGTCTTGGCAATTGTCACAAGAAGACAGCTGGGCAAGAAAAATACCTTGGCGCACGAACATGGTCGAATTACGAGAAGATTATTGGGGGTTGATCCATAGTTTCAATCCTTATAAGTTTAAACCAACTAAGTGGGCAAAGCTGTGCCGACAAGCTGGTTTTCGCTACATGATTTTTACAACAAAACATCATGACGGCTTTACAATGTATGATACAAAGTATTCGGATTATAAAGTAACTGCAGCGACATGTCCCTACCATAAAGCGCCTCAAGCAGACATTTTTAAGGCAGTTGTTACTGCTTTTAGAAAGGAAGGACTAGCGACAGGTGCTTATTATTCAAAACCAGATTGGCATAGCTCTTATTATTGGTTGCCAGAAAGAGAAGCGACTGGGCGATATGCAAATTATAACCCAAAAGAGTTTCCTGAAATCTGGCAGAAATATGATCGGTTTGTTACGAATCAACTCATTGAAATTAGTCAAAATTATGGCCAACTTGATATCTTATGGTTAGATGGAGGCTGGGTGAATCAGGGGAATGAACAACTGGATATGGAAAGAATAGCGAGTGAAGTTCGGCATTCTCAGCCAGATCTCTTGATTGTCGATCGAACCATTGGCGGGGCCTATGAGAACTATGTGACACCAGAAAGAAAAATACCTGAACAACCACCAGTCAAAGTATGGGAAAGTAATATCCCATTAACCAAAAATTGGGGCTATTGGCCAAATGATGAGTATAAAGAAGTAGCAGAAGTTATTCTATCATTCGTCCAGATCGTTGCAAAAGGAGGAAATCTACTACTAGGAATCGGACCTAAACCAAATGGAGAGTTACCTACAGAAGCGGTAGCGATTTTAGAAAGACTAGGCGATTGGTTGGAAAAATATGGTGAAGGAATCTATGAGACAAGAGCAGTACCGTTTGATTCCCCTGAAGGCTGGTATGTGACCCAGAAAAATGGCGATTATTACTTTTTTTATAAAGAAAACGCTTCATCTTTATTGCTGTCTGAGGTAGGATTGGATTATAGAAACTTTACCATTCAAGAACTGTCTGAAAAAAATCAGGTAATGGGATCAGAAACTTTAGTACCAGGAAAAACGATAGAGGGCATTGGTTGTTGGCAACTAATGGCAGAATAAGGAGTGGATGCTGCTTGATGAATGAATCAAACAAGCCAATATCTGTTACAAAAGCACCTTCTTTAAAAGAGCGTGGCGTGATTTTAGATATTGGACGTAAATTTTATTCAATAGATTTTCTAAAAGAACTTGTAGACTACATGGCTTCATTGAAAATGAATGCTTTGCAACTTCACTTTTCTGATAATGAAGGATTTCGGTTGGAATGCGAAACAATTCCAGAAATCACATCAGAGAAATTTTTGACGAAACAGGAAATGACGGATTTGATTGATTATGCGGAGCAAAAGGGGATTTCTGTGATTCCAGAGTTTGATAGTCCTGGTCATTTGCAACGGTTGTTGGCAATCTATCCACAATGGCAAATGGAGCGAAAAGGCGAGGATTCTTTGATTTTTCCCACTAATCGAGCCCTTGATATCACCAAAAAAGATGCGGTCGCCATGATCAAAAAGATGATAAAAGAATATGCAGAGTTATTTCATCGTTCCGATTATTTCCATTTAGGGGCAGATGAATACATTGAATTTTCAGAGTTGGATAAATATCCTGCATTAAAAGCACAAGCAATCGCTGAATACCACGACCCAACTCGTCAGTATGATGTTTTCATCGACTACATCAATGAGTTAGCAGACTATGTCGAAACATTAGGTAAAAAAGCTAGAATTTGGAATGATGGTGTCTATAAAAAAGGACTGCTCATGAAAAGTAAATTAAAACCTTCTATTCAAATTACGTATTGGACAAAACATCAAGCAACAATGGCGACTGCGGGGGAATTTCTCACTCGTGACCATCAATTGATCAATGTCAACGATCAATTTTTCTATTTTGTTTTAGGAGAAGGTGCCAGTTATAAATATCCTACAGCTCAAAAGATTCAAGACAACTGGACGATTGATCAATTTCCTGAAAATCAACGATTAACAAACGAACAAATGAAAAAAGTACAAGGTGCCTATTTTGCTATCTGGAGTGACTACCCTGATGCTTTGACTGAAGAGGAAGTCTTAACGATGATTAAAGAACCATTAGCTGCACAACAGCAAATCATCTGGCACGAAACAATATGAACAATCAGTGATCAAAGAGGTGAATCTATAGTTGATGTTGTTTTCAATAATTGATCCTGGTGTTTCTTAAAAGTTGTCCAAACAAAAAAGCCGAAGATTTCAAAAATTGTTTCTTTTTTGACATTCTTCGGCTTTTTTAGATCTAGAAATTGTTACCAGGTTCTTAACTATCTAATCAATAATAAGATCTGGTTAGAACGATTCTCGTACCAAAAGGCATCAACGCTAATTTAGCTAATTTAAACGACTGTTTACCAAATGGAATACCAATGATTGTAATATAGAGTATAAGACCACTAATCACGTGGGCAATCGCTAATGGGAGTCCACTGATAATCAACCAGATGATATTGATAATTAAAGAAGTCCCACTATCGCTATAAATCACTTCTTTACCAAATGGGAAAAAGCTAAGAGTTGCCAGCTTAAAACATTGTAACCCGATTGGAATACCAATGATCGTTATACACCAAATGACTCCTGCTAAAAACCAACCAATCCCACCGATACAGCCTCCAAAAATAAACCAAATCAAGTTTCCTAACATTCTCATTTTAACACCTACTAAATTTTTTCCCATTATACCATGTAATGGTTCTTAGATTTCCTTTATTAAAGTTATTTAATTATGTGTTTTTTGTTTTGAATAAATGCTTTTTAATATTAATTATATATAAAAATAGTTATTTAATAGTGAACTAAGAACAGAAAGAATGTGAATGGCAAAGTGGGTTTGCTTAATTACCTTAATAAAGAAAAGTGATTGACTTATGCATCTTTTAGATATATCATTCTTGTATCTAAAAGATAGATAAGGAGGAAGAAACATGATGAATGAACTGTTTGTTCTAGGAGAATTGATGGAATCACCACAAAATGGTTATCACTTAAGAAATGCAATGCAGGCTTCTTTAGGTAAAAATCGCAAAGTCAGTTTTGGTGTTTTATACCCATTGTTAGACAAGTTGGCAAAAAATGGCTTAATCACTATTACTGTTAATGAAGAAGGCCGTACACAAAAGACTGCCAGTATTACTGATAAAGGACGTCAACGATTTTTTGAATTAATGAAACAAGACGTTCCCAGTGGCGCTCATACAGAAGAAATTTATTTAATCAAACTCGATTCGATGCAACATCTCTCATTAGACGAACAAAAAGAATTGTTAATGGTCTACATACGTGAAAAACAAATCACGGTTGACGAAATCAAGGGCTATTTAAAAAAACTAGACGAAGTAAAAAAATTGATCATTGGTATGCGACTAAAAAGTTAGAATTATTACTTGGAAAAGCCCAGTTAGCAATCCAGTGGGCAGAAGATTTCCTATCAGAACTACCTTATGTGGAAGAATAAGCATGATCTTGGTGTAGAACAAAACGTGACAGTTCTTAACATCAGGTCGATTTTAAAGCGTCATAAAAAAGCAACGATACTGTAACTTTTTATTAGTTACAGTCTCTTTTATACAAAAAAATATATATCTAAAAGATATATTAAGGGTGATATTTGGAGGAAGAACATGTCTCAACAAATCAAAATTGCCTTAGTAATGGCAATGAGTTTATTTATGGAAATATTAGATGGTACGATTGTTACAACAGCTTTACCCAAAATGGCGACCACTTTTTCAACAAGTATGTCGCAAATCTCACTTTTAATCAGTGCCTATTTAGTTACAGTGGCGATTTTTATCCCAATGAGTGGCTGGTTAGCCAATTATTTTGGTAAGAAAAAAATCTGGCTTCTGGCTGTTTTCCTATTCACCATTAGTTCATTAGGGAGCGCCCTTGCGCCTAGTTTTGGGGTTCTTTTAGGAATGCGAATGTTGCAAGGTTTCTCTGGAGCGTTGATGACACCTACTGCACGATTGATCGTTTTTGAAAAAACGCCAGTCGATCAACTATTAAAAATGACGAGTTATCTTGTTTGGCCAGCATTAATCGCACCTGCGATCGCTCCTATAATGGGTGGAGCAATCATTACCTATTTAAGTTGGCATTGGATTTTTTTGATCAATTTGCCAATCGGTATGTCGATCTTGATCCTAGGATATTCATTGATTCCGTCAGACCATGACCTGATCAAAAATAAATTTGATTGGCTCGGTTTTGTGGAAATGGAAATGGCATCCACCTTACTTGTAGTCGGTGCAGAATTATCTTCACGAGACGGTCTTTCATTTGAGATAGCAGGAATTGTGTGTATCGTGAGTGGAATAATATTTCTTTTGTTCACATATCAACATTTAAATAAAGTCGAACAACCCTTATTTTCATTAAAAGCCCTATCAAAAACTTCTTTTAGAATCGGCCAAACCAGTGGGGCAATCCTTTGGTTATCTGTCGGAGCGATGCCATACTTGTTGACGATCTATTTACAAAATATTTTTCATTGGTCAGCAATCGTTGCAGGAAGTTACGTTATTTTCATTTTTATTGGAAATATTGGGATCAAACCCTTCACGACATCGATTATTCGCTCATTTAACTACAAAGGGGCACTGATTGCGTCATTCCTCATGATTTTGAGTAGTTCTTTCTGTTTGTTTTTCATTGAAGCAACTACATTTCCAGCGATTATTATGTTACTAGCTTTTGCTTCAGGAATCGGGCGTTCACTCGCACTTACCGCATTTATGGGATTGAGTTTATCAGAAATTCCACCACAAGAACGCAATAGTGCCAATACATTGAATACAGTTGTCCAATCTTTAGCTCAAGGATTAGGCGTATCATTTATTACGTTGGTGATTCATTTATTGGAAATCCAGCTGTCGATTCCACTGGCTTATAGCCTAAGTTTTGCTGTTTTAGGGGCGCTAATGCTTCTGCCAATCATTGAAATCCTAAAAATCCCACAAACAATGGGCATAGCGACAATGAAGAAATAAATCTAAATATAGTAGACAGGTAGATGTATTAAAGAAAGATTTTAACTAAACGTACTTTACAATCAAAAAACTATTCAAAAATTAGCCCTTCGCTGACTTGATTGAGCGAGGGGGTAGTTTATGTAGCGTTTTACCGAAAAGCCACGTTGGTAGTAAGTTGAATAACGACACTTCGGTTCAAACAAACGCCAACTCTATTACAAATAAGCAAATCAAGGATCATAGATTAGTGAGTCAGTACACGCAGTTGTTTTAAGTAATTGGCTAAAAAACCTGAATGACTATTCTGATTTTTTGATCAACACAAGAACAAGTAACAATCCGATCTTTCCTAGTAGGGAAAATCCTTCATGTGACTCGGACACAAGTTAGCTTTCCTTAAAATATAATCGAGCCTTTTTGATAAAGTTTCTTTGAGTATAGGAGAGGAATGATACCCAGTAAACGATAGTTCAAATCAATGATAATCAACGAGAATGCCTAAAAAATCTGTAATCTTCACAATAGTTCTAGTAAGCGAAGTATCAACGGATTGATTCTTTTAATAAAAATTATTTAAAAATTTTTATTATATAACAAATTAATACTCTTGTTATTGATTTACAATGTAATTGTCAGAACGATAAGCGAGAGGAGAAAATAATGGTTTTTAAATTCTTACAAAAATTCAAAGAAGCCAATCAACTGGAAAGCAGCGCTCAAGAAGTGGTTTCCAAACAATACTTAGAAATAAGAAAAACGTCTTTTGTGCAAAAGAAAGATGAGAAGATCGTAATCGACTTTTTAAGTGACATGGATAAAGATTTCGGTAGTAGCCAAGATGATCGAGTGAGGCAAGGAGAACATTTTGAGCAATTTTTAGCAGCAGCTTTCCGATTAGCAGGATACGGGGTTGAGATAACGAAGAAAAGTTATGTCAAAGATCATCGTAAGTATGTGGGAGATGGGGGTGTCGATTTAATTTTGACGAAAGAAAAAAAGCGGATCGCGGTACAAGCAAAATCCAATCGCTTAAACGCAAAACCCACACCGACACTGATTGGACGTAAAGATATCACTAATTTTTCAGGAATTTCAAATAAAAATTGGGATAAAAAAATGTTTATCACCACTTCATTTTTTTATCAACAGGTCTATGAAGAAATTGAACAAAATGAAAAAGCAAAAGAAATCGAGTGGTATGATCGCTACGGGTTATTACAATTATTAAATCAAATCATACCAGATACGATGCTAAAATTTCAGCTTTTAAATTCTTTGCCAATGGGTATAAAAATATGCCCCAAATGTAGCGAAGGAATCATAATTAATTGTCGGAATGGAAAAACCGGCCATCTATTTAAAGCATGTTCCTTACATTGTGGTCATACAGAAAAGTTCAACACAACGGAATGATAGCATTAGTCAGCGATTCTTTTTCCAAAATCTCTACATATACTAATACAGTGATACTTCGATTGAATGGTAGTCAATACTACGGACGCTAAGACAGGGTTTATAGTTTAAAAAATCAACAAAAAAATATGTGATGAAGCCGTACTTGGGAATAATTCCCCGTCAATTTTTCAATAGAAAGAATAAACAGTTCAAACAAGTGATTAAGAAAGGACTCTAGAATGGATAAATGACAAAAATACTCAAAGTAAAGCAAATTGAAGCAATGAAATTTTATACGGATATCTATCGAGAAGCAAGTTCATTCAGAACCATGTGGGTAATCAAACCCTTTTATCTGTTTTTGTATATTATTAGTGCAGGGCCTATAGTGTTATTTACGGTAGTAATTTTGGGTAGTGTTTTTTTATATTTAACTGGAAATCATAATGCTTATAACAATATTGAAAATATTTTTTACCAATTTATTGTGGCAACAATTTTTATCTTATACTGTTGCTATAAAATATATCGAACAAAGCATGGTCGTCCTAAGAAATACCATAATTATTTATATAAACGAAAAGCCGAAAGAATGCTTGACGAACGAAGTATCAATCAATTGATTTTGATGTGGAATACTTGATCGAAAAGAAAGAAATACACGGAACCAAGATATTAAGTATTTACCAAAACTTTATCGTAGCTTTGTGTTTTCCTATCATGATCTATCTCATCCAAAATTTTTTTGAGAATGGCAGTATAAATTTTAGTATTTTTCTAATCAGTATTTTTACACTGATAATCATTTTTTTAATTTTTAAATCGAATGATTTATTTATACTAGTAAAAAATCTTTATGTCGAAGATTATTATATGCTTGTTCACGTAAAAAAAGAATTAGAATATATGAAGACAATCAAAATAGATCGGAACAATGAATAACGGTACTCATGAGTCTCGTGTAATCAATAGAAAAATAAACAGTACATAATCCTTTCTAAAATAGTAAAACCATCATTTTAGAAATAGGTTATATTCAATTTAAAGCTCAAACTCATCCTCGGATTGATATAGAGTGGAATAAGACTAAGGCTAGAGTGCGCGGAATAAATTGGTAAAGAGAGGGATATTAGATGAAGTATATCACTAAAAGTTGGTCATTTATTTCTTTTTAATCTTGCTAATCATTTTTGAATTAGTTAACACATATCTTATTTATCAGTTTCCTTTTTATGTACGAATAGGCATATTGATACTCATTGGGTGGGGATATGAAATAATCATAAGACGTTTTTTAAAACATTAACTATAAAAAACTATGGTAGAACATCATGAAAAAATACTATAAGATTATCTCTGATTTACGTTGAGCAACTTTAGAATCAGCGCTTAATACAGCATTTTCAAGAAAATAAGATAGAATTAAAAAAGGTTAGGCTGGCTTCCTACGAGAACTAGCTATAATGATGCTGGAATAGCTATAGCCGGAATAATATAGAGGAGTGAGTTTTCTTGTATAAAAACTGGAAAAAGTATACGAAAAACCATCCATACGCTAGTATTATCATTGTGGCGTTAGTAGCCAGTTTAATAGGTATTTTTATCGAATATTTACTGAATCGAGACTTTCTAAGAAGCGGCTTTGGGGTAACGTTGATTTTGATTATCGGACAGATAGTTGTTGTAAAGAAAAATAAGAAATAATTTACTGAAATAAAGTGTCGGGGTAAGAAGCGTTTTTGTAGTGTGAAAAATGATGAGTTTATGAAAGATTAAATGATGAATAATGAAACAATTGAACAAAAGAGAAAGGGTATGCTATAATAAACATGAAAAAAGGAACTGCGTCAACAGTTCCCTTTTGACAGCACCGCTAAAGACGGTGGCAAGTTATATAGTTATCTCAAAAAGGAGTAACCAATCTCTCGCTAAAGTGACGGTTACTTCTTTTTGTCGTTTTTGTGGGCTAAGGTTAGAATGCCAAAAATCAGTGTTGCGATCAAAGATCCAAAACTGATCATTAGCCCTAACGCTGCTTCCACAGACAAAAGGCGTCTCCTTTCTCTAAAGTTTGAGATTATGTGCATAAGCACCACCTCACTTTCAGATTGGATAGCCACCGTCATTAAACTTTACTGTCATAACTGATTATAGCCTATAGGATTTGTTATTATTACCTTAAAAATAAAAAACAACTGTTCTTTTGTTTTGAAAATTGGATAGAAGAATAAGCGTATGCTATAATGAAGATGAAAAATGGAACTGCGCGAACAGTTCCCTTTTGACAGCACCGTTTAAGAAGGTGGCTCAGTTTAAAAATAGTTACAAAAAAATAACCGTTCAAACTGGCTAAGTTTAAATTGCGGTTATTTTTTGTCGTTTTTGTGATTGCTGGTTGTCAGACCTAACGTTGCAAAAGCTATTACAAACATTAGCGCTTCAAAAACAGACAAGCTTATCCTTTCTAGGGAGCAAGTTACAAATCAACATAGGCCTCACCCCATTTCTATTGGGATTAGCCACCACATAAACTGTGCTGTCTCAACTATATATAGCATATAGACCTAGTTATTTTCTTGAAATTTCAAGTATAATTAGGTCTATTTTTTTGCTTAAAAATAAGAAACCAAGAGGGATTGTGAACTGAAAAAAGATCAAGAAAAAGGAGAAAAACAAAAACTTTTTATCCGTGAAAACGTAAGTATATTAGAATCGATGGAAGTTAAAGTTATTTAGTCAAA
This sequence comes from Enterococcus hirae ATCC 9790, assembly GCF_000271405.2. Taxonomy (NCBI): domain Bacteria; kingdom Bacillati; phylum Bacillota; class Bacilli; order Lactobacillales; family Enterococcaceae; genus Enterococcus; species Enterococcus hirae. Next base: position 2,040,297 of record NC_018081.1, read on the forward strand.
TAAGAAAAATTAAAGTTGCTTTATAACATAAGAAAGAAACAAAATAAAATAAGATTAAGGGGAACAAAAATCAATGAAACAACCAATCCCGCAGAACAAAAGGTTTCTGCGTAAATCCATATCCCGTTTTGTGAGCATATCTGTTCATTACTGTAACTGGCTGACTAAAATTAGTTCTTTTATTTAAAAAATTCAAACAGTTATGACTTTAAAAACGTTTTTTATGACGAGGTAAACTAATAACATCGTTATTAGTTTACAGTTGTATCGTCATATAAGACAAATAAAATAATTGGGAGGATACATATTTTTAAATGAAAATTAGTATTACTTACATCTGATTTGGTTGTCTCTATTACTCCATCAATCTCGATAGGATCAAATGTATTTGCTAATGAAAATACAAAAATTTCGTTGAATCAATCAATAGACAGAACTATTACTGAATAAAAGCTTACTGAAGGATTCAGGCAATTATTTAATTTAAATATTGACGATTTAATCACTATTTTGAAACGATAAGAAATTGATCCATATACAATTTTTACTGCTAGCGAAATAGCATTACAAAGAAGAAAAGAGCTACTTAAGGCTAGGGTAAATAAAGTATTTAATTTCAATAACGAAACAAAAGATATTTATTTGAACTCTTATATTGCGACTACTGCAAAAACTGTTGGGCTTGCAACGATTGTACATTATGTAGGTTTAGGATAGCTCAAGCTATTAATGGTTCTATCGGAACTACTATTCATACAAGTAAAGGAATGATTATTCTTGTAAATAAACAACCAGGATGAAAATGGGGTTCGAATATTGATTGTTGAGTAATCATAAGTGTACGCAGCCAATAAAGTAAAGAAATCTTGATTGGATGGTGTTTTATATGAATTATTTATCTAAAATATGGCTATTTGTTCATTATTTAATATTACTAGTGATTTTTGAATTGATTAACATATTTATTATTTATTGTTTTCCTATTTATATGAGAATTGTAATACTTGTTCTCATTGCTTGGGGATATGAAATAATCGTAAGCCATTTAAAAAAAACATCGTTATAATCATAAGCAATAAAGAAATTGTTACATAAAATCATGAAAAAAAGACAACAGAATTATCGCTGATTGGTTAAACAATTGTTGGCCAAAAAACAAAAGAAATGATGAAGTACATAGTTAATGGGATAAGCATTAAATAACAAAAATTAGTTGATGTGGATAAAAATGGTTTGAACAATGAAGTCATATCTACGATTAAGATATGACTGTGACTACTAAAATGTGTTTAAAATAATGACTCAAATCCAAATGAAACTTTTATGAACATTAAAGAGTCGTTGTGGTACTTTACATTTGCGACGGCTAGAAAACTCTCTCCTTGTTTGGGTAGTTTTTATAGTTGTTGTGTTTTTTGTCTAGCTTTTTACTTTCCATAGGATAAGTAAAAAGCATTAAATGAAAAGGAGATGGATACTATATGAGAATAGGTAAACTGATTACTGCTGCTCTTGGTGTGGCGAGCATAGCAAATGAAGCACGTAGTTTAGGACACCAAAATCAAGGAAGGGAATTAGAACGAAATCCGTATGTAGAAAACTTGGGTAGAATTAATTTTTTACCTGATGACATTCATCCACACGAAGTTCAACACTCGAAACACAACAATGGGATGAACGCTGACCAAACCTCAAGACTACTAGACGAAATGCAAAGAGATGATCCAAGACACCCCTATTCAGCTCAAATATCTAAAAAAAATCTAAAAAATCTAAAAAAAATGATGAAATTCATCCACACAAAGTTCGACACTCGAAACACAATAATGTGATGAACACTGACCAAACCTCAAGACTATTAGACGAAATGCAAGTCGATGATCCAAACCCCTATTCAGCTCAAAAATCTAAACAATCACAAGAAATTGATGTAGAATTTTCAAAGCATCTCGAGGATCAAAAAGCTCATGACGGAGCAATTTATCAACTAGTGGAAAAAGAATCAGAATTTATCAAACTCTTAAACGGATACATTACTGAAAAACCTGCAGAAATTAATCAATTAAAATCATACCGTGAGCAGTCTGAAGAATTATGCAAAGAATTACGTCTTGTGAGGAATGATTTAAAAACTTTTGTGAATAAGACAGAACAGAAGATGGAATCGCTTGAAAAATATTTAAAAAATGATGGAATAGAGAATAGAACAGAAGTAGAAGAATATGAGTTTCGTTACATAATGGACTTAGACAATCTAAAAACAAAAAAGGGAGGCCAATAGTTTTTTAGCCAATTGTAGAAAGCTAACAAGATTCCTAAAAAATGAGATAAACTACCTGAGAACCCCTGCAGTGCATTCTCTTGAAACAGAAAGTCCTACTATTTTTTCACAAGAGTCTACAAAATCAAAAGGAACCCATTTGGGTAGCACTTATAAAACAACGATAAGTATGCCTGAAATAACGAATAAACCTACAACAGCGCTACCTACTCTTTCTCCACAAGAAGAATCTATAGCAATAAGATTTGAAGATCTTTCAAACAATTTCAACATGGCAACTAAAAATATAAAATATTTACGTGAACAAATTAATGAGTTCCATTTACAGTTACGCTCGAATAAGAAAATGTCTCCTAGTGATATTCAGCAGACAGAAAAAAATCTTAATATTTTTGAGAATATCATCCTTCCAACATTAAAGTGTGAAAAAACGAATATTCAATATGCAATAATTAATGAGAAAAATTGTATAGAGTTGCTTGTAAAAAAAGGAAAATTAAGCCCCTCGTTAGCAACAAAGTATACTGATGAATACAATAAACTCATTAATAACTTTGAACAATCTAATAACAGAAGAAATAAAAGAGGCCAGTCAATGAAACCTACTCTCTCAGAAAAACTAACAAATACTGCTATAAAAAATAACGAAGAATTTTCAAGAACTAAACGAGAGTCAACTTTTGAAAGGTAGTCTATAAAAAAGTGTGTAAACCCCCAGAGGTTGTATCAAGTGATGCAGAGTTTTTCAAATGGATAAACCTAAAGAAAAGAATGATTAAAAGAATTAGATTTAAAACGTACATACAACATAAAAGACAGAATGAAATAGCTAATAAGTTCAGCAATTGAGGAGATGCTTGTTGAATTACCATTTTTTAGGTCTTTTTTGATTAGCCACTGTATAGACCTTACTGTCTTTACCATTAAACTCATATCTCTTTATTGGCAGAAGCAGGCGTTCTAATTAAAGCGATCATGGAGCGAGTGGGTCATTCCAACATGAAAACAACTTTAGAAATTTATAACCAAGTAACCAATACAACCAAAGAAAAACTAGTCCAAGAAGTCGATTCTTGGATTTTTTAGTGGATTTGTTTGGAAAATACGGTTAGTATGCGTATATGAGAGGTTGTGAAAGCGATGGTTTGCTTCAAGAATTAAGAGCGAAAAATCGAAAATAGCTTTCCATATTTTTGAATTTTTTGAACTTAATTCCGTAGAAGCAATCGCTTGAACACCGTTTAAAGAAGGTCGAAAACAGGTACGACTTTTCGACGTAAGGAGAATTTAGTTTAATGAATGAAACAACCAATCCCGCAGAACAAAAGGTTTCTGCGTATATCCATATCCCGTTTTGTGAGCATATCTGTTATTACTGTGACTTTAATAAAGTATTTTTAGAAGGTCAACCCGTAGATGAATATGTCGAGATGCTTCTAAAAGAAATGGAAATCACACTTAAACAACATCCTGTAAAAGAATTAGAAACACTGTATGTTGGTGGTGGGACACCTACGTCTTTGACTGCAGTGCAATTGGATCGTTTGTTAGCAGGCGCTAGGGAAATATTGCCTTTTAAAGAAGGAAAAGAATTTACGGTTGAAGCGAATCCTGGAGATCTAACGAAAGAAAAGCTTCAGGTGATGAAAAATTATGGAGTGAATCGTTTATCAATGGGGGTGCAAACTTTTGATAATCGGTTGCTGAAAAAAATTGGGCGGAAACATACCGCAGAGGATGTTTACCAAACAATGCGTTTTTTAGAAGAAGAAAACTTTACGAATGTGAGTATTGATCTGATTTATGCGTTACCTGGACAAACGTTAGAGGGCTATCGAGAGACATTGAATCAAGCACTTGCACTTGATTTGCCCCATTATTCATTGTATTCATTGATTTTAGAAAATAAAACGATGTTTATGAATTGGGTGCGGCAAGGGCGTTTAGAACTGCCTGACCAAGAAACCGAAACGCGGATGTTTGAAGAAACCATACAAGCAATGGAAAAAAAGGGACGTCATCAATATGAGATCAGTAATTTTGGGTTGGAGGGGCATGAATCAAAACACAATTTGATGTATTGGAACAATGATCATTATTTCGGCTTTGGCGCAGGTGCAAGTGGATATCTTGGGAATAAACGATACCGTAATAAGGGACCGATTCAACATTATTTACGTCCATTAAGAGCAGGAGAACTCCCTGTTTTGGAAACTGAAGTACTTTTAAGAGAAAATCAAATCGAGGAAGAAATGTTTCTTGGGTTAAGGAAAAAGATAGGAATTTCCAAACAACATTTTTACGAACGTTATCAGCAAACAATCGAATCGCTTTATTCAAAGGTTTTGACAGATTTAGAAAAAGAAGGATTATTGGTCAATGAATCCGATCGAATTTATTTAACGCCAAAAGGAACTTTTCTAGGAAATGAAGTATTTGAACGTTTCTTGCTTGAAAAATAGTTGTGAGAGGTCAATAAAACCTTTAAATTTCTTTATAGATCGATTAAATAATGGAAGGTATTAAGAAACCTATTTATCTTTCGTGTTGATCTATCAATGTATTTATCAGAGAATGCCGCTTTTAGCACTCGTTAAATGAGAGTGCTAAAAGTGGTGTTCTTTTTCTTGACACACTATGCGCTTCTTGCTATATTAGTAAGTGGGTTAGCACTTAGAAGATATGAGTGCTAATGAGAGGTGAAGAAGATGTTAACACAAAGACAAAGTGAGATTTTACGTCTGATCATCCAAAACTATACGAGTAGCGGTATACCCGTTGGCTCCAAAACCTTAATGGAAGATGGAGTCAAGGCAAGCTCAGCAACGATCCGTAATGACATGAAAGCCTTAGAAGATGCTGGGTTGTTACTTAAAACTCATTCTTCATCAGGAAGGATTCCTTCAGCATTAGGTTATCGGCATTATGTGGATCATTTGCTAAAACCTGCTCGTGTAACCAATGATGATCTGCAGCAGATTCGGCTGTCTTTAAGCAAAGAATTTCATGAAATTAACGAGATTATTCAACAATCTGCTGAGATTTTATCCGAGCTAACTAGTTACACAACCTTCTCGTTAGGCCCAGAAATTAAAGACCGCCGTTTGACTGGTTTTCGTATTGTTCCTTTAAATAGTCGTCAAGTGATTGCGATTGTAGTAACCGATAAAGGAAATGTAGAAAGCCAAGTTTTTACACTTCCTGAAAATCTAGGAAGCCAAGATTTAGAAAAAATTGTTCGCATTGTCAATGAACGATTGGTGGGAGATCCATTGATGACTGTCTATCATAAATTGCGGACAGAGATTCCAATGATTTTGCATAGATATTTTCAGACAACTGAAGGGATATCAAATCTTTTTGATACGATACTCGGACATGCGTTTGAAGACAAAATTTATGTAAGTGGGCAAATGAATCTACTAGATTATGAACTCCACCAAGATCTGGAGCAATTCAAATCGATGTTTTCGTTTATGACAGATACTTATGAATTAACCCAAATGATCGTCCCAACGGATAGTAACATCCACATCAAAATTGGATCTGAATTAGGAAATGAGCTTTTACAAAATATGAGCATGATCCAAGCAAGTTACGAGATTGCTGGACACGGTCGAGGTACAATAGCCTTGTTGGGACCAACCAGTATGCCTTATTCAAAAATGCTGGGTCTGGTAGATGTCTATCGTCAAGAATTAGCGAACAAGCTTGCTGATTATTATCGATCAATTGATTTGACTGGATCTTAGCATGAAAACGAATCACTGACTGATTAACGAAAAGGAGTGTGTCTTGTGAAAGAAAAAAAGAAGAGTTAGAAAAAGACGTAGCGGATATTCAAGAAGATACGGAAATCGATACGGAAGCGACGGAAGACTCAGGTGTCTCTGACGTAGAAGCTGAAGAATTTGAGCGTTTAAATTTAAAGGCTGAAATGGAAGAGTTGGAAGATAAATATTTACGTGCTCGAGCTGAGATTGCAAATATTGCAAATCGAAGTAAAAATGAGCGTGAACAATTACAAAAATATCGTTCACAAGATCTTGCTAAAAAATTATTACCTTCAATTGATAACTTAGAGCGTGCTTTGGCTACAGATGTGGCTGATGATCAGGGTGCAAGTTTGAAAAAAGGTGTTGAAATGGTACTAGAAAGCTTGAAACAAGCACTTAAAGAAGAAGGAATCGAAAAAATCCCAGCAAAAGGAGAGGCTTTTGATCCGAACCTCCATCAAGCTGTACAAACCGTGCCAGCGACTGAGGAACTTCCAGCTGACACAATCGTCGAAGTACTACAAGAAGGTTACAAATTACATGACCGCGTATTAAGACCAACAATGGTTATTGTTGCGCAATAATGTCATGATATAAAATTAACTAAGATAAGGAGACGTTAATTATGAGTAAAATTATCGGTATTGACTTAGGTACAACCAATTCAGCAGTAGCTGTTTTAGAAGGAAACGAAGCAAAAATTATTGCAAATCCAGAAGGTAACCGTACAACTCCTTCTGTTGTCTCATTTAAAAATGGGGAAATTCAAGTGGGTGAAGTTGCTAAACGTCAAGCAGTAACGAATCCAAATACGATTTCATCGATCAAACGCCATATCGGTGAACCAGGCTATAAAGTAGAAGTAGAAGGGAAATCATATACACCACAAGAAATCTCTGCAATGATCCTTCAATATATCAAAGGATTCGCTGAAGACTATCTAGGTGAAAAAGTTGAAAAAGCAGTTATTACTGTGCCTGCTTACTTCAATGATGCACAACGTCAAGCAACAAAAGATGCTGGTAAAATTGCTGGCTTAGAAGTTGAACGTATTGTAAATGAACCAACTGCTGCAGCGCTTGCTTATGGCTTGGATAAAACAGATCGTGATGAAAAAATCCTAGTATTTGACCTTGGTGGTGGTACGTTCGACGTATCTATCCTTGAATTAGGTGATGGCGTATTTGACGTACTATCAACAGCTGGAGATAACCATCTAGGTGGGGATGACTTCGATAACAAAATCATTGATCACATGGTAGCTGAGTTCAAAAAAGAAAACGGCATTGATTTATCACAAGATAAAATGGCATTGCAACGTTTGAAAGATGCTGCAGAAAAAGCGAAAAAAGATTTATCTGGAGTATCAAGCACACAAATCAGCTTACCGTTCATCACAGCTGGCGAAGCAGGTCCTCTTCACTTAGAAATGACATTGACTCGTGCGAAATTTGATGAATTAACCGCTGATTTAGTAGAGCGTACAAAAATTCCAGTACGACAAGCCTTGAAAGATGCTGGTTTATCACAATCTGAAATTGATGAAGTTATCTTAGTTGGTGGTTCAACACGTATTCCTGCAGTTGTTGAAGCAGTAAGAAAAGAAACTGGAAAAGAACCAAACAAATCTGTAAACCCAGATGAAGTAGTAGCGATGGGTGCTGCTATCCAAGGTGGGGTTATCACAGGTGATGTCAAAGACGTTGTGTTACTTGATGTTACTCCGTTATCATTAGGTATTGAAACAATGGGTGGCGTCTTTACTAAATTAATTGATCGAAACACAACGATCCCTACAAGTAAATCACAAGTGTTCTCAACGGCTGCAGATAATCAACCTGCTGTAGATATCCATGTCTTGCAAGGTGAACGTCCGATGGCTGCTGATAACAAAACGTTAGGAAGATTCCAATTAACAGATATTCCTGCAGCACCACGTGGTGTGCCACAAATCGAAGTTACTTTTGACATTGATAAAAATGGTATCGTGAATGTTTCTGCTAAAGACCTAGGTACACAAAAAGAACAAAAAATCACGATTAAATCTTCTTCAGGTCTAACTGATGATGAAATCGAACGCATGGTAAAAGATGCAGAAGCGAATGCAGAAGCAGATAAAGCACGTAAAGAAGAAGTGGATTTACGTAACGATATTGATGCTTTACTATTCTCAGTTGACAAAACACTAAAAGAATTAGAAGGTAAAGTTGACGCAGAAGAAGTGAAAAAAGCGGAAGAAGCTCGCGATGAATTGAAAGCTGCTGTTGAAGCAAACAATATCGAAGAAATGAAAACAAAACGTGATGCATTGAATGAAATCGTGCAAAATTTGACAGTTAAATTGTATGAACAAGCTGCGCAACAACAAGCACAAGAAAATCCAGAAGCAGCGCAAACAGGTGCAGATGATGTAGTAGACGCTGACTTTGAAGAAGTCGACGGAGACGACAAAAAATAATCTCATTAAATAATCGTTAGCTGTTTAGTAGAAATGACAAGTTTCAGTAGAGAAGGTTTTCCCCTTCTCTAGCTGGGACTGTTATCATACAATACAACCTTTTGAATACGTTGTTAAACAATATTAAGCAGGATCTAAAAGACGAGTGAATCGAAGTTTATACAACAATTTACTTTACCATTCGTTTTTAGTGCCAATGCTTGAAAGAAGGTTTAGCAAAAGAGATCAGCTCTAAGAAATAATCCGAAGAATGCGAAAATAGATTCTCATATTTTCGAGATTCTTCGGATTATTTTCCGATAGTTCTAAATTTAGCGTGGTCTAAAAGGTTAGTAGGCGTTCACTTTCAAGAATGATGCGCAAAATAGAGACCTTATTGTTTGGAGATTTGATGTGCATGATTATGCCTGTTGAATAACAGAAGTCATAAGAACAATGGGAGAATTTCTTGGACAATAGCTGTTGCTTTGAGGTAGTTCGATCTGGTCATAAGATAAGATTTGAGGAACATTCTTTCTTCAATTTGGAAAACTTGACTTAGGTATGAGCCTTAAACTAGCTTCCTTTTTTAAATACTTGAAAGTAGCAGTTTTTGTTTTCGTAAAAGTATGATATGATAACAAGCGACGTGGAAATGATGAGAACCAATAGGAGGAAAGCCTATGGCAACAAAACGTGATTATTATGAAGTCTTAGGGCTCTCAAAAGGAGCTTCTGAAGATGAAATTAAAAAAGCTTATCGAAAGCTATCAAAAAAATATCATCCAGATATCAATAAAGAAGCTGATGCAGAAGAAAAATTCAAAGAAGTATCAGAAGCTTATGAAATTTTAAGTGACCCGCAAAAACGGGCAGCTTATGATCAATATGGACACGCAGGTTCCGATCCAAACTATGGCGCTGGTGGAGCCGGTGGCGGCTTTGGTGGTTTTGGCGGCTTTTCAGGTGGCGGTTTTGGTGGCTTCGAAGATATCTTTGATTCATTCTTTGGCGGTGGCGGTCGTACGGTAGACCCTAATGCGCCAAGACAGGGTGCGGATTTACAGTATACGATCGATCTTTCTTTTGAAGAAGCGATTTTTGGCGTAGAAAAAGAAATCAAGTATAACCGAGAAGAAATTTGTCATACTTGCCATGGAAATGGTGCGAAACCTGGAACACAACCAACAACTTGTCATAAGTGTCATGGATCAGGGACAATCAATGTGGAACGTCAAACGCCACTTGGCCGTGTGATGAGTCGTCAAACTTGTGACGTTTGTCATGGTACTGGTAAAGAAATCAAAGATCCTTGTCCGACTTGTCATGGTTCTGGTCACGAAAAGAAAGCACATTCTGTTAAGGTGAATGTACCAGCAGGTGTAGAAGAAGGACAACAAATGCGTCTGGCAGGTCAAGGTGAAGCTGGAGAAAACGGCGGACCATTTGGTGATCTATATGTTGTATTCCGTGTGGAAGAAAGTGATATTTTCGATCGTGATGGTTCAGAGATCTATTACGAATTGCCATTGAGTTTTGTACAAGCTGCTTTAGGTGATGAAGTAAAAGTGCCAACCGTTCATGGAGATGTCAAACTTAAAATTCCGGCAGGTACGCAAACAGGAACGAATTTCCGTTTACGTGGCAAAGGAGCGCCTAAACTTCGTGGAGGAGCTACTGGGGATCAACATGTGAAAGTGAAGTTGATCACGCCGAAGAACTTAAATGAACAGCAACGTGAAGCATTGCGTGCTTTTGCTGAAGCTGGCGGCATCAAAGTAGAAGAACAACAAGAAGATGGCTTCTTTGATAAAGTGAAAGATGCCTTTGGCGGTAAGAAAAGAAAATAAAAGAAAAGCAAATCAATAAATTCAGCTAGCATCTCTGGCAGTTAGACCAACATCTAATTGCTGGAAAATCGCCAGCCTCTTATTGATTTGCTTTTTTTATTTAGACAGGAGAAAGTGGCAAACAAATAATTAAAGCAGGGACGAAAGAAGAGGACAAAAAGGAAGTAAGTGTTATTTCTGGTCGATTTTATAAATGCCTTTAAAATAAAGACCGTTGCAAGGGATAGGCATCCTTTTGCAACGGTCTTTAACAATTTCATCATCTTAAGGTTAAATATCTAGTACTTTATCTAGGAAATCTTTTGTTCGTTCATTTTGTGGATTTTCAAAGATTTGTTGTGGTGTGCCATCTTCTAGGAAATTCCCTCCATCAATAAACATGACACGATTGGCAACTTCTTTAGCAAAGCCCATTTCGTGTGTAACGATAACCATCGTCATCCCTTGCTTAGCTAATTTTTTCATGACGTTCAAGACATCTCCGACCATTTCCGGGTCTAGTGCAGAAGTTGGTTCGTCGAAGAGCATGATATCAGGATTCATCGCTAGAGCACGAGCGATAGCGACCCGTTGCTTTTGTCCACCAGAAAGCATTTCTGGATACATGTCTTTTTTATCTTCAAGGCCGACGGTTTGTAGCAATTTGATTGCTTTCTTTTCAGCGGCTTCTTTTGATTCTTTTTTCAAATCCATTGGTGCTAATGTAATGTTTTCTAGCACTGAAAGATGTGGGAATAAATTAAAATGTTGGAATACCATTCCGATGTGTTGTCTTACCAAATTGATATCAGTGTTTTTGTCCATTAAGTGGGCCCCATCAATGATGATTTCGCCGTCTGAAGGCTCTTCTAAACGGTTTAAACAACGTAGGAAGGTACTTTTTCCTGAACCGGAAGGACCGATGATACAAACAACGTCACCTTCGTTGATTGAAACATTGATATCATTTAAAACGGTATTTTCACCGTATTTTTTTACAAGATGTTCAACTAGAATTTTTTCAGCCATCTTATTTCACCTTCTTTTCTAAAACTTTTGCTAATTTTGTCAGAATAGTAATGAGGATCAAATACATGATAGCAATAATTAGATAGACGTACGTACTTTGTGTCGTACGTGCAACGATAATTTTACCAGTTTGCAGTAACTCTACCACACCGATCGCTGAGATGATTGTTGTATCTTTCAATGAAATAACGAATTGGTTCACGAAAGATGGCAACATGATCTTGATTGCTTGTGGTAAGATGATTTTTTGCATGGTTCGATTATATGAAAGTCCTAAACTGCGAGAAGCTTCCATTTGACCAACTGGCACAGCTTTGATCCCACCACGAACGATTTCTGCGATATAAGCGCTGGCGTTCAAAGTTAGTGTGATAATCCCGGCAATGAAGTCGGGAATAGTAAATCCGACGATACCTGGTAATCCAAAGAAGATGAAGAATGCAAGAACCATCATTGGAATACCGCGGATGACATCGACATAAATACTTGCAATTGTTCGTAGGGCTCTGATTGGCGCTACGCTGAATAAACCAAAGATAACACCAACAACTAATGCCAAGGCGAATGAAATTAAAGTTAATAAGATCGTTTGCCATAAACCTTTTAGTAAAACTTTGTAGTTGTTTTGTAATAGACCAGTTAGTGTAGATTCATCTTTGCTGGCTTTAGTAGGCGTATTATCTGTTGAGATATATTTGTTGATGATTTTATCGTATTCGCCAGTTCGTTTTAATTCTTTTAGACCTTCGTTGAACATTTGTAATAGTTCAGGATTTTGGCCTTTTTTCACAGCAAAAGCGTATTTACCACCAGATTCTTTAGCAATCGGTGTTTCTAATTGTTGATTGTTTTTAATTGCATAGCCGATAACAGGGTAGTCGTCCATCATGGCGTCAATTGCTCCAACTCTCAATCCGTCATATAACTGATCTGCAGAATCGAAGTACTTGATGGTATAGCCGTACTGGTCTTCGTGGGCATTTAAAAAATCAGCACTTTCAGTTCCAACTTTGGCACCTACTGTTTTTCCTTTTAGGTCTTCATAGGACTTGATTGAATTGTCTCCTTTTTTTGACAGCGATTTGAATCCCGCTTTCAAAATAAGGATCTGAGAAATCATAGCTTTTTTTCGTTCATCGGTCACAGTCATTCCTGCGATCATTCCGTCTGCTTGACCAGATTCTAACGCTTGTAGCGCAGCAGAGAAACCACGATAATCCATACGTAGGTTAAATCCTTGCAGTTTGGAGATTGCCTCCATTAATCCAACATCAATTCCCTCGTATTTGCCTTCAGCGTTTTGAAACTCGAAAGGTGCAAAAGCTGAATCGCTGGCAATGACATACGTCTCTTTCTTAGGTTCTATTTTTTGCATCGTCTCGCTCGTACTTGAGTCAGCAGTAGTTTTATCGTCAGCTTGTACAGGATTGCTAAGCGCAAATGTGACAAGTCCTGTCATTATGAAAATAATCGTATGAAGCAAATGCTTTTTTTTCATAATTAACCTCCTAAAATTTCAATAACTTTTCATATTTTCCTATTATATGCGAAAACTAATAATAGATACAAGCTGAGTTGCTGAAAAAAATAAAAAAATGTCATTTTGTAACAATCTATGTTATAAAATGTAACATAATAAATGTAGAGAGGAATCTAACGTAAGATAAATAATTACTTAAGGGACCTTATTGATATATAATTTTGCTGCCTAATTTACTACATAATACATGTATGAATTTATATAATATAGTAGAAAAGAAAAAAATCAAAAGTAGCGAAAGTATGTTCGGTGTGGTATAATAAATCAACAAGGAATGCCTTTGCTTTCCTTTTCTTTTTTGTGGTCGTAAAATGAAGAGGAAAGAATGAAAAGGAGGATGAAATATGATAGAAAGAGATACCTCCCGACACTTTGAGTTGGTGTCAAAATATCAACCAGCAGGAGATCAACCCGAAGCCATTACACAGTTAGTTGATGGGGTAGTTGGTGGAAAGAAAGCTCAGATACTTTTAGGAGCAACTGGTACAGGGAAGACGTATACCGTTTCGAATTTGATTGAAAAAGTGAATAAGCCAACATTGATTATTGCTCACAATAAAACATTAGCTGGACAATTATATGGGGAGTTCAAAGAATTTTTCCCCAATAATGCAGTTGAATATTTTGTATCTTATTACGATTATTATCAACCTGAAGCTTATGTCCCTTCAAGTGATACTTACATTGAAAAGGATTCTAGTGTCAATGATGAAATTGATAAGTTACGACATTCGGCAACCAGTTCGTTATTAGAACGAAATGACGTGATCGTGATTGCTTCTGTTTCTTGCATCTTTGGTTTGGGTTCACCTTTTGAGTATCAAAAACAAGTCGTTTCAATTAGACAAGGAGCTGAGCTTGATCGTAATCAATTGATTCGTGATTTAGTTAGTATCCAATTTGAGCGCAACGATATTGATTTTCAACGTGGTCGTTTTCGAGTACGTGGGGACGTTGTGGAGATTTTTCCAGCCAGTCGAGATGAACGTGCGTTGCGTGTTGAATTTTTTGGTGATGAGGTCGAAAGGATTCGTGAAGTCAATGCGTTGACTGGTGAGGTCTTGGGAGAAACTGAGCATGTGGCGATATTTCCAGCGACTCACTTTGTCACAAATGATGAACACATGGAACATGCGGTTGCAAATATCAAAGCGGAACTGGAACAACGTTTGACAGTTTTGCGGAATGAGAATAAATTGTTAGAGGCTCAACGGCTAGAACAACGAACGAACTATGATATTGAAATGATGTTAGAGATGGGTTATACATCTGGAATCGAAAATTATTCGCGACACATGGATGGTCGAAAAGAAGGTGAGCCACCATACACATTACTTGATTTCTTTCCCGAAGATTCATTAATGATTATTGATGAATCGCATGTGACAATGCCGCAAATTCGGGGAATGTACAATGGTGACCGCGCAAGAAAACAGATGTTAGTCGATTATGGTTTTCGTTTACCATCGGCATTAGACAATCGTCCGTTACGATTAGAAGAGTTTGAAAAGCACGTGAATCAAATCGTTTATGTATCTGCTACGCCTGGTCCATATGAGTATGAACAAACGGATACAGTGATTCAACAGATCATCCGACCAACTGGACTACTAGATCCAATCATCGAAGTGCGGCCGATCATGGGGCAAATTGATGATCTGGTAGGAGAAATCAATGAACGAGTTGAAAAAGATCAGCGCGTGTTTGTAACTACATTGACAAAGAAAATGTCTGAAGATTTGACTGATTATTTTAAAGAATTAGGAATCAAAGTCAAATATCTGCATAGTGATATCAAAACATTAGAACGTACCGAAATCATTCGTGATCTTCGTTTAGGTGAATTCGATGTACTTGTAGGAATCAACTTGTTACGTGAAGGACTTGATGTACCGGAAGTTTCGCTAGTAGCGATTTTGGATGCAGATAAAGAAGGCTTTTTACGGAGCGAACGTTCTTTAGTACAGACGATTGGACGTGCAGCACGGAATGCAGAAGGAAAAGTGATTATGTATGCGGACAAAGTGACTGATTCGATGCGCAAGGCTATCGATGAAACTTCTAGACGACGTAGTATCCAAGAACAATATAATCAAGAGCATGGTATCGTGCCGAAAACGATCATCAAAGAGATCCGTGATTTGATTTCCATCACGAAAGAATCCGAAGATGATGCAAAAGAAACGGTTCAAGTATCCTATGAAGAAATGACAAGAGAAGAAAAAGCTACATTATTAATGAAATTAGAAAAAGAAATGAAAGATGCTGCTAAAGCATTAGATTTCGAGACAGCCGCAAATGTACGGGATATGATTCTTGAACTAAAGGCGTCAGAGTAGGGGGATTATATGGCAAATGATAAAATAATTATCCATGGTGCAAGAGCCCACAATTTAAAAAACATCAATGTGACAATTCCGCGAGATAAATTTGTGGTGGTCACTGGATTATCTGGTTCTGGGAAAAGTTCGTTAGCATTCGATACATTATATGCAGAAGGACAAAGAAGATATGTCGAAAGTCTTTCTGCTTATGCACGGCAATTTTTAGGGCAAATGGATAAACCGGATGTTGATAGTATTGATGGGCTAAGTCCAGCAATTTCAATTGATCAAAAAACAACTAGTAAAAACCCTCGTTCAACAGTAGGAACTGTCACAGAAATCAATGATTATCTCCGATTGCTGTTTGCACGTGTGGGGCATCCTATCTGTCCGAATGATCACATTGAGATCACCAGCCAATCTATTGATCAAATGGCTGATAAAGTTTTAGAATTACCTGAACGAACTAAAATTCAAGTTCTTGCGCCGATCATTGTCAAGAAAAAAGGCCAACATAAAAAAGTTTTTGAACGTATTCAAAAAGAAGGATACGTACGTGTTCGAGTGGATGGAGAAATCTATGACTTAAGTGAAGTACCAGAATTAGAAAAAAATAAAAAGCATGATATCGCAATTGTCATAGACCGTGTCATCATAAAAGAAGGAATCCGTTCACGTTTGTTTGATTCAATCGAAGCTGCCTTGCGTTTAGCAGAAGGCTATGTTTTGATTGATGTCATCGGAGAAGAGGAAATGCTGTTTAGCGAGCATTACGCTTGTCCTTATTGTGGCTTTACTGTTGGTGAATTGGAACCAAGACTGTTTTCTTTCAATGCGCCATTTGGTGCGTGTCCTGATTGTGATGGTCTTGGTGTCAAATTAGAAGTGGACCAAGATTTAGTGATACCTGATCGTACGAAGACGTTGAGTCAAGGAGCGATCGTCCCTTGGAATCCAATCAGTTCACAATACTATCCTCAGATGCTAGCTCAAGCCTGTGAAAGTTATGGGATTGATATGGAGACGCCTTTTGAAGAGTTGCCACTTGAACATCAAGAAATCGTGCTCAATGGGACAGACGAGCTGTTCCATTTCCACTATGAGAATGATTTCGGTGGTGTTCGTGATGTTGAAACAACTTTTGAAGGGGTATTGAAAAACATTAAGCGTCGGTACCATGATACGAACAGTGATTTCACAAGAGAGCAAATGAGACAATATATGACTGAATTGACTTGCCAAACTTGTCATGGGTATCGTTTGAATCCTCAAGCTTTATCCGTTCAAATCAATGGAACGAATATTGGACAAACGAACGAGTTGTCTATCCAAAAAGCGGTCAACTTCTTTTCAAATTTGACCCTTTCAGACCAAGAAAAAGTAATAGCTAAACCGATTTTAAAAGAAGTGAATGATCGACTTTCATTTTTAGAAAATGTTGGTCTCGATTATTTAACGCTGAGTCGTGCGTCAGGAACTCTTTCAGGAGGAGAAGCACAGCGGATCCGTTTGGCCACTCAAATTGGCTCGAATCTCTCAGGGGTTCTTTATATTTTAGATGAGCCTTCTATCGGACTCCATCAAAGAGATAACGACCGTTTGATCGGTTCATTGAAGAAAATGCGTGATCTAGGGAACACCCTGGTCGTGGTCGAGCATGATGAAGATACGATGCGTGCGGCAGATTATTTGATTGATGTGGGTCCTGGTGCGGGGCATCAAGGAGGAGAAATCGTTTCAGCTGGCACGCCAGCAGAAGTTGCTGCTGATGAAGATTCTTTAACTGGACAATATCTATCCGGTAAAAAGAGTATCCCAGTTCCAACTGAACGCCGAAAAGGGAATGGACAAGCTATCAAAATCACTGGGGCAACGGAAAATAATTTGAAAAATATTTCAGTGGAATTTCCTTTAGGTGAATTTGTTGCGGTGACTGGTGTGTCCGGTTCAGGTAAGAGTACATTGGTCAATAGTATCCTAAAACGAGCTCTTGCACAAAAAATCAATCGTAATTCAGCAAAACCTGGTAAATTCAAATCAATTTCCGGTTATGAAAGTATTGAAAAAATCATTGATATCGATCAAAGTCCGATTGGGCGCACACCACGAAGCAATCCTGCGACATATACTAGTGTATTTGATGATATTAGAGATTTATTTGCACAAACAAATGAAGCTAAAATGCGTGGGTATAAAAAAGGCCGTTTTAGTTTCAACGTTAAAGGTGGACGTTGTGAAGCCTGCCGAGGCGATGGAATTATTAAGATTGAAATGCACTTTCTACCTGATGTTTACGTTCCTTGTGAAGTTTGTCATGGGAAGCGATATAATTCTGAAACGCTAGAAGTTCATTATAAAGGGAAAAGTATTGCAGATATTTTAGAAATGACGGTTGAAGATGCCGTTGAATTTTTCCAACCAATCCCTAAGATTCATCGAAAACTTCAAACCATTGTCGATGTTGGTCTAGGCTACGTTACGATGGGGCAACCAGCTACAACATTATCTGGTGGGGAAGCACAGCGGATGAAACTCGCTAGTGAATTACACAAAATAGCGAATGGTAAGAACTTTTATATTTTAGATGAACCAACGACTGGTTTGCATACAGATGATATTGCCCGGCTACTTGATGTCTTGCAACGTTTAGTAGATGCAGGGAATACGGTATTAGTGATCGAGCATAACCTTGATGTTATTAAAACCGCTGATCATATTATTGATCTTGGACCAGAAGGCGGGGAAGGTGGCGGTACGATTTTAGCCACTGGTACACCTGAAGAAATCATTGAGGTGAAAGAGAGTTATACTGGTCGATACTTAAAAAAAATCATGAATGGTGAAAACCAACTGGATAGTTAAAAAAAATTAAAATCAAGTATCTATTCTTGTTTTATTGACTAGTATAGACTAAAATACGAAACATGGTAGTTCTTTCTACACTAATTGGTATAGATAAAAACTTCCTATAAGTTCAATCCGTTCAAAAAAGAATTGAGCAATCGGAGGAGATTCCTTTGATTGCTTTTTTCTTTATGGTATGATATTCCTTGTGTAGTTGAAAAAGAAAACTAGAGATTATGAGTAAGTGAGAGATAATGATGAACAGTAATGTAAACGAAGAATTTATTCCTATTTTATTGGGTAGCGACATGAATGTCTATGGAATGGCACGTTCATTTCATGAAGCGTATGGCAAAGTTTGCCAGGCGTATGCATCAAATCAGTTGGCACCAACTCGCTATAGCAAAATTGTCAAAGTAGACGTAATTCCTGGTTTTGATAAAGATCCGGTCTTTATTGAGTCCATGTTACGTTTAGCAAGAGAGAAATATTCAGATCAAACGAAGAAGTATCTCTTGATTGCATGTGGAGATGGCTATGCAGAACTGATTTCTCAGCATAAAGAAGAACTCTCAAAGTATTTTATTTGTCCTTACATCGATTATTCGTTATTTAAACGTCTGATTAATAAGGTTAGTTTTTATGAAGTTTGCGAGGAATACCAGTTACCTTATCCCAAAACGTTGATTGTTAGAAAAGAAATGTTAGTTGATGGGCATTTGAATCAAGAGTTACCATTTGACTTTCCAGTGGCATTAAAGCCGGCAAACAGCGTAGAATACTTATCTGTCCAATTTGAAGGTCGAAAAAAAGCCTTTATTATCGATAATCGTGAAGAATTTGACTTGATCTTAGGTCGTATTTACGAAGCAGGTTATACAAGTGAAATGATCGTCCAAGATTTCATTCCTGGGGATGATAGTAATATGCGTGTGTTAAATGCTTATGTCGATGAAAACCATCAAGTAAGAATGATGTGTTTAGGTCACCCATTACTAGAAGATCCAACACCAGCTTCGATTGGTAATTATGTGGTGATCATGCCAGATTATAATGAAAAGATCTATCAAACGATTAAACGATTTTTAGAAGATATTTCCTATACTGGTTTTGCGAATTTTGATATGAAATACGATCCAAGAGATGGTGAATACAAACTTTTTGAAATCAACCTTCGTCAGGGAAGAAGCAGTTTCTTTGTCACTCTTAATGGCTTGAATTTAGCAAAATTTGTGACAGAAGACCGTGTATTTGAAGTTCCATTCACAGGGACTACCTATGGGACAAGCCAATCGGATCAAGCAAAATTATGGATGGGTGTACCTAACAAGGTCTTTTTAACTTATGCAAAAGCAAATGAAGACAAAAAAGTTGCAGAAAAAATGATTAAAGAAAATCGTTATGGAACGACTGTTTTTTATGAGAAAGATCGTTCGCTCAAACGCTGGTTATTGATGAAGTATATGTTTAGAAATTACATTCCTCGATTTAAAAAATACTTTCATGTGAAAGAAGGTTGATTCATGGAAAACTTTTTTAGTATTTTGGGCGGAATGGGAACGATGGCCACAGAGAGTTTTGTCCGTCTAATCAATCATCGAACCAAAGCCTCAAAAGATCAGGAATATTTAAATTATGTATTATTTAATCATGCGACAGTTCCTGATCGAACGGCTTATATTTTAGATAGGGAACAAGAAAGTCCAATGCCTTACCTACTAGATGATGTTGAAAAACAAAATTTACTCAAACCAAATTTTATCGTTTTAACGTGTAATACAGCTCATTATTTCTTTGATGAACTTCAAGCAGCCACTGAGATTCCGATTCTTCATATGCCACGAGAAGCGGCAAATGAGCTTGTCAGACAAAATACAACTGGTAAAGTAGCCATCCTAGGTACGGAAGGTAGCATGAAAGCTGGAATTTATGAAAAGGAAGTGAGACAGCTAGGCTTTGAGGCTGTCATTCCTGATGCTCAACTTCAGGCGAAAATCAACCATTTGATTTATCATGATATCAAAGAATCAGATTATTTAAACAAAGAACTATACTACGAAATTTTGGCAGAAGCGGTGGCGCGATTTGATTGCGAGAAAATTATTTTAGGCTGTACAGAATTATCGTTGATGCAAGAGTATGTAGGGGAAAATGAATATCCCGTCATTGACGCACAGTCAATCTTAGCTGATCAAACGATCGCCCGTGCCTTACAACACCGACAAGCTACCATATCAAGTTGAAAACTTTTATGAGCAAAGATTAGGGGCGGATACCTACAGTGGTATTTGTCCCTATTTTTATCGGCAACTTCATTTTTAAGAATGTTTAACTGGTAATGATACGCCCGGAAGTGATATAATTTTAGGAAGAGATATGAGAGGGGGCCGTTTGATATGGCTGATAATTTACAACTAGTAATCATCACAGGGATGAGTGGCGCTGGGAAGACGGTCGCTATTCAAAGTTTTGAAGATATGGGGTATTTCTGTATTGATAATATGCCACCAAATCTAATTCCAAAGTTTTGGGAATTGATCAAAGAATCGGGTAAAGTGACGAAAATGGCATTAGTGGTAGACTTGCGTTCACGCTCGTTTTTTGAAGAAATCCAAAATATGTTAGTCGAAATTGAGAATACGGATTTTATCGATACGTCGATTTTATTTTTAGATGCATCCGATGAAGAATTAGTCGCACGATACAAGGAAACAAGACGTACCCATCCAATGGCAATGAACGGTTTAGTCACGGAAGGAATTCGTAAAGAACGTGCGATATTGAATGATCTAAAGATGCAGGCCTCGGTCATTATAGACACGACGACTTTAACACCACGTCAGTTAAGGGAAAAAATCAATCAAACGTTTAAGACCAAAGGCGATCAAGGCTTTCGAATCGAATTTGTTTCCTTTGGATTCAAATATGGCTTGCCAATTGATTCAGATATCGTGATGGATGTACGCTTTTTACCAAATCCCCACTATATTCCTGAATTAAGACCTTTGACAGGAAAAGATCAACCAGTTTATGACTATGTGATGTCATTTGATGAAACTGAGCTGTTTTATAATAAGTTTTTAGATTTATTACAGACGGTTTTACCAGGATATATCAAAGAAGGTAAAAGCAGCTTGACGATTGCTATTGGCTGTACCGGAGGGCAACACCGTTCAGTTGCGTTAACAGAACGTTTATCAGGTGCTTTGAAAGAAAATTATAAAGTCAATGTGACTCACCGTGACAAAGATAAACGGAAAGAGACGGTGAATCGCTCGTGAAGATGAAAACTTACCGTATAAGAAAGCCCAAAATCGTTGTCGTTGGGGGTGGCACAGGCTTACCGGTTATTTTAAAAAGCTTGCGTAACCAAGGGGCTGATATTACAGCAATCGTAACTGTCGCAGATGACGGGGGCAGTAGCGGTGCAATCAGAGAATCAATTGCGATGGCGCCCCCTGGCGATTTGAGGAATGTGTTGGTTTCATTGTCGGATATGCCACAATTTTATGAAGATATCTTTCAGTATCGTTTTAAAAAAGAAGATCAATTTTTAGCCAATCATACGATCGGTAATTTGATCATTGCCGCTGTCGCAGAAATGAGAGGAAGTACATACGAAGCAGTACAACTCCTATCTAAGATGATGCATGTGGACGGTCATATCTATCCTTCTTCTGAAACACCATTAACACTCCATGCAGTTTTTAAAGATGGTACTACTGCGGTGGGGGAATCAAAAATTGCGGTCGATCGAAAAACGATTGATCATGTCTATGTGCGAAATACCACGGATGATAGCGAAGCCAAACCAGCACGAAAAGTTGTTTCTGCCATTATGGAGGCAGATATGGTCGTTTTAGGACCGGGTAGTTTGTTTACTAGCATTTTACCTAATTTGGTCATCCAAGAAATTGGAGAAGCAGTAGCTAAAACAGAAGCCGAAGTGGTGTATATTTGTAATATCATGACACAAAAAGGTGAAACAGAACATTTTACAGATGCTGATCATATTCGGGTGTTGCATGAACATTTGAAACGACCATTTATTGATACTGTTTTAGTTAACACAGAAAAAGTACCAGCAGGTTATATGGATCCTGAAATTTACGATGAATACCTCGTACAAGTAACCCATGATTTTCATGGATTACGGAATGAAGGTTGTCGAGTGATTTCGACTGACTTTTTAGAATTAAAAAATGGAGGTGTCTTCCATGATGGTGAAAAAGTTGTGGAAGAGCTATTTCGTTTGGTTTTTGGTTCCAAATATTAAACGGTAGGTTACTAAAAGAAAGGAGGAGAATAGGGTGTCATTTGCGGCAGATGTCAAAAAAGAACTTACTGGACTTGAAGTTCACCGCGAACATGCAAAGGCGGAATTAGCTGCACTTTTGCGAATGAATGGATCTTTAGGGATTGTAAATCAACAATTTATCTTAAACGTTCAAACAGAAAATGCAGCTATCGCCAGACGGATCTATTCTCTTTTAAAAGATCATTATAATGTCCGAAGCGAGTTACTCGTTCGAAAAAAAATGAAATTGAAAAAGAATAATGTCTATATCGTTCGTTTGAAACAAGGAACGAAAAATGTACTGATGGATCTAGATATCATGGACGGAATGATGTTCAATGGGCATGTATCTGATGAAATTTTAGGAAATGCACAAAAAATGCGATCCTATCTAAGAGGAGCATTCATGGCGTCTGGTTCAGTCAATAACCCTGAAACTAGTCGTTACCATTTAGAAATTTTCTCCATTTATGAACAACATAATCAAGACATTTGTGATATGTTAAATTATTATGGTCTTCATGCTCGAACATTGGAACGTCGAAACGGCTATATTTCATACTTAAAAGGCGCAGAGAAAATTGCTGACTTTTTAACCTTAATTGGTGCGACGAATTCGATGTTGCGCTTTGAAGATGTCCGTATCGTACGTGATATGCGAAACTCAGTCAACCGACTTGTCAATTGTGAGACAGCCAATCTGAATAAAACGATTGATGCTGCAGCAAAACAAATCGAAAATATTGAATTGATTGAAAGTAGAGTTGGATTAACTGCACTACCAGAAAAATTGCAAGAAATTGCAGAATTGAGATTAAAGCACCCAGAAGTCAGTTTAAAAGAGCTAGGAGAAATGATTCCATCAGGAGCGATCTCTAAATCCGGAATCAATCATCGAATCAGAAAGATTAATGAATTTGCAGAAAAGTTGCGCGAAGAAGCAAGTTAAGTGAAAAAATTTTTAATTTTTAATTAATGAAGATTTTGGGACAAGTATTTGTCTCAGAATCTTTTTTTATTATATTTCCAAAAAAAGTTCTAATCAGTGTCCTTTAATATGTTAAAAAGTAAGTAGCAAGTCCCATTGATAACGGTTATTGCTACTAAAAACAAAGGAGAATAGTATCATGAAATATCTGAATAAAATACTGAGAGCCAAGGTTGTTCAAGGTTATGAACAAGGAAAAACAGATGAAGAAATTGCAGATAGCTTGAAGATATCCCGTAAAATAGTGGTTGAAATCAAATTGCTTGAAATCGCATGTAAACTAAGTCAAGGATTTACGGAACTTGAAATAGCTGAACGATTTCACAAGCCCATTGAGGAAATTCACAGAAACAAACACAACTATATTCTAAGACGTTTTTCGGATTCCTCAAGTAATAATTCCATTTCTGAGATTCCACCTTCCTCTAGGATTGACTCCATTTCTCAGCAGATAGGTGGCACGAAGGCGTATGTTCTTGAAAAAATAATTATTCAAAAGCTGAAAAAAATGGAAAATATCGAGGATATTACTAAGAGTGTTTCTATTTCATTAGGAGAAACTAAAAAGATAATAGAAAATTGTGCAATACGAAAAATCTGTGAGGAAGGATACACACTGGAAGAATTGCATAAAATGTTGCATCTTAATTTGGCTGAGAATCCAAGAGTCTATAATATCTACCTTGAAGTTAAAAAGGAAAACGAATCAGGAGAAAAAGGAGTAGAAAGTAGGAGACAAAATGAAATAATTAATTTTTACAAAGAAAATAGAAAAGACAAGTTAGAAGAAATAACATCAAGTGAATTAAATAAATATCTAATTAATTATATTGCTATCCAAAGAAAGAAAGGTAAAAATATTGAGGAAATTGCACAAGAGTTGAATAGAAGTCATAAAACAATTCGAATGATAATAGCGCAATTTATTATCAGTGAATCGAGTAAGGGAACCCCTAAACAACACATTTCTACCTATCTTTGGTTAACAACAGCTCAAATGAAAAAAAATGTATACAACTATCTTACAGTAGAGTTAAAGGCTAATACAATGCAACATATTGCTTGGTTAAACAGTTCTACGTTCGATCAGATTCAATTAATGTATATCGAAGGCGCACTTGAAATGAAAAAATCCATTCATAAGATGCGCCCCAATAAAGATAGTTCAAAAAAATTAGCGTTTCTAAAACGCCACAATAAGGAGGAAATGAAGAAAATACGAGTAGAGTTCATTCAAGGACTTGAAAATAAAATAAGTCATGAAGAACTTATCGAGCAACTAAAGATTAGTAGACCAAATGCTTATAGGATACTTAATTTAGAAATCGCACGTAGCATATACCAAGGTTTTTCGGTACTTCAGATAGCTGAAAGACTACATAAAAGTTCAATTAGTATAATGGACAAAAAACATGCATTTATCCAAAATAGTTTTAAAAGGCATAGTGATATCCCTCTCATTGCTGAGAATATTGGTTGTTCAGAAGATTATGTGATGGAAAAATTGGTCGTTCACAAGCTAAAAATAAAGAAAAACATAAAGAATATCTCTGAAAGCTTGAATATTTCGGTAGAAAAAACTAAAACGATAATAGAGGATTATGCAATAAAAAGATTCATCAAGGATATACACGGGAAGAATTAAATATTATATTACCTGTGAGTTTAGATGGATATCCGAGGATACTTGAGACTTTCAAAAAAGTTGAAAAAATAATAAGTTAGAGGGAGAAAGTAAAAACACAAATACCTTATTATTAAAAACACAACCAGAAAGGGTACTTGAACAACTAAGCTTCGAAGAGCTTGTCAAGAAACTAAGAAAAGGGATAAAAATTGGTGATATTGCAACCGAATTGGACTGGACTTCGGAAATGGTGAGATATCGAATGGCTGAATTTATTATACAACATTCAATTAAGGGAATGTCTAAAGAAGAAATAGGTAACCAGCTTTGTTTAACTCAAACTGACATAAAAGTACTTCCATATCAATATATTAGAGATTATATAGCATTGTACCATCAAATTCAAAGAATTGCGGAAAGAAATGGCTGCACGTTGGCTCAAATTTATAAGATATATGTAGAGGGGGGAGTTGCAAAAGGAGTATCCATTAATGAAATTGCATGTACGCTAAAGATAAACGAAGAAGCCGTTCAAGAGATAGTGAATAAAATTCAGAACGAATCTCAACCAGAATTAAACAGCCCAGAACCACCTATCATTGAGAAAGCAATCTCTGAAGTTAAGAAAAATCTGATACAAGAAGGCACGATCCAACCACCAAAACCAATATCTATAGCTGAATCAACAAACCAGTTTCATCAAACCGACCCTGAACCAAATAGCTTAGATCTATTGAGTAAATCTATTATTAGTGAGTATAAAAAGAAAAAAATATAAAAATGATTTCAGCTAAATATAATGTACCGCTAGAAGTGGTACAAAATATAATAAGCGAATACATAGTAAATAAAGGAAAGAAGGGGAGACGGATTAATGAGGTTGCGGCAGAGTTATATTTTTCTACCATTCATACAGGCGATGGACAAGTGTTATTTATCCATCAATCTGGAAAGGTCTTTGAAGTTAAGAAAAATCTGATACAAGAAGGCACGATCCAACCACCAAAACCAATATCTATGGCTGAATCAACAAACCAGTTTCATCAAATCTACACTAAATCGAATAGAATAGATCCATTGCGTGAAATCATTGTTAGTGAGTATAAGGAGAATCAAAATATAGGAGTAATTTCATATCAATATAATTTATCACCAGAAGAGGTCCAAGAAATAATATGTGATTACATCCGAAATGAAGAAAAGAAAGGGAGGACAGTTAACGAGATTGCGACAGAATTTTCTTTTTATTCCGTTCCTAATTCCGATGGAAAACTGCGGTTTATCCATAAAGATGAAGTGTTATCTCTAGTTAAAAACAATCCGTTGTACCAAAGCACGAGTCACCAACCACTACAACCAATATCTATGGATGAATTGACCAAACGTTTTCATCAAATCGAGCTTAGATCAAATAGCTCAGACCAAGTGAAAGGAAAATATGAAAAGAGTCAAGAAATGAAATCAGAAGGAGAGAGGAAGAGAAGAAATTCAGAATCGGATCCTAGCGCCATGGGCCTAAGTCTGAAAAAAGCACGGGTAGACTCACCCATATTGTCACAGCCAAAAAGTTTTTCATCGACTACAACTCGTGCCGTTGAAAAAGTGCAAAATGTCATCGAACAGAAACGGCAACAGCATCTAAATAACCCACGTGTCCAAGCTAGTTTACGAAGCTTTGTCAACGAAAGGTCTTAGGATAGATAGATGGTGTATCAATCCGTTTTTTTATCTTTTTCTAAATTAAGATCTGGATAGTCGCTCAATCAAAAATGACCCAAGGACCTTAAAAATAGGCTAGGCTATTTTTAGGGTTCTTGGGTCTTGTTAGGGTCGGAACGATAGTGTCAATCCTGATCAATAATGATTACAAGTACATGTGATAGTCAGGATTATTACTCGTTCATGTAGTCAATTAGCTCTTCTTTTTTGATCGATTCATCAAAAATATGATCTTCCAAAATAACAGTTGGAACAAAACGGATATTGGCAGCATTCGCCTCAGCTATAATTGCTTGAGAGGCAGGAGATTCTTCTTGGTAAGTTAGACCTAACTTATTTTGAGCATAATCTGCTACTTCTGCTAGACTAAGATTTTTCCAATCATCCTGCGAATCAAATACTTTTTTGATTTCTCGTAAAGCTACTTGACCGTCTGATGTATCAATATGATGATGCATCACATTCCCACGTTGCAAACTTTCTTTTTCTTTATCAAAAAGTTTGATCACCCGTTGCAAACGACCTTTACTTACAGCTTCTTCGAGTAATTCATAAGATTCGTTGAACCATTGACGGCAATAAGGGCAAGCCAGATTGATAAACTCAGCCATTTTCTTAGGAGCATCTAAGTTTCCATAATGAATGCCAGTTTCGGTATTTGTTTTATCTGCTTTAATGATAGATATATCCATGTATAATCACCTCTTAGATTCATTTTAAGCATTTTTCAGGAAAAAGACTAGTTTTTTGTTTAATAAAGCATGTATCTTCTCATGTGAGTACTTTTACAGAATAGGTAGGTTTTCAGGAGCTTTTGCGTTATAATAGGTGGGATATTTGAGAGAATTTGAACAAGGATGATGACAAATGCGAAAAATGAAAACAATGGACGGAAATACAGCTGCCGCTTATATTTCTTATGCTTTTACAGAATTAGCTGCAATCTATCCCATTACGCCCAGCTCAACGATGGCAGAATTAGTGGATCAATGGTCTGCTAGTGGGAAGAAAAATCTTTTTGGACAACCAGTTAAAGTGGTTGAAATGCAATCTGAAGCAGGAGCGGCTGGTGTTGTGCATGGTTCGCTCAAAACAGGAGCGCTGACAACGACTTATACAGCTTCTCAAGGATTGTTGTTGATGATACCCAATATGTATAAAATCGCTGGTGAATTACTACCAAGCGTATTTCATGTCGCAAGTCGTGCAGTCACGACGAATGCGTTAAATATCTTTGGGGATCATGGGGATGTCATGGCTGCTCGATCGACTGGATTTGCGATGCTTGCAGAAAGCAGTGTGCAAGAAGTTATGGACTTAGCACCCGTAGCACATTTGGCTTCGATTGAAGCAGAGCTGCCATTCTTGAATTTTTTTGATGGTTTTCGTACGAGCCATGAAATCCAAAAAATTGAAGTACTAGAATATGACGAGTTAGCATCGTTAATCAATCAAGAGAAACTTGCTGCGTTTAGAAACAGAGCGATGAACCCTAACCACCCAACTGTTAGTGGAACGAATCAAAATCCAGATATTCATTTTCAGCAAAGAGAAACGATCAATTCGTATTACGAACAATTACCTCGCATCGTACAAAAATACATGCAAGCAATCAATGAATTACGTGGAACTTCCTATGATTTAGTCACTTATCATGGTGCTGCCGACGCGACAGAAGTCATCATTTCGATGGGGTCGGTAGCGCAAACGATTGAGCAGACAGTCGATTATTTGAATAAAAATGGCCGTAAAGTCGGTTTCTTGAATATCCATCTTTATCGCCCATTCCCAATTGAAACATTGTTGCAAAAACTTCCTAAAACTACACAGTCAATTGCCGTATTAGATCGAAGCAAAGAACCAGGAGCTGGTGGGGAACCATTACTGCTAGATGTTCAAAGTGCACTTTATGATGCAACAATCTGTCCTAAAATAATTGGTGGGCGGTATGGATTAGGATCAAAAGATGTGACACCAGATCAAATCATCAGCGTTTTTGACGAGTTGCAAAAAGATGAACAAATGAAAAAACGATTTACAATCGGGATAGTGGATGATGTTACCTATCATTCTTTGGCACCAAGACCAACATTGGATTTAACGGATGCTGAAACTTATCAAGCTAAGTTTTGGGGTTTTGGTTCTGACGGGACAGTCGGTGCAAATAAATCTGCTATTAAAATCATTGGCGATCATACAGACAAATACGCCCAAGGCTATTTTTACTATGATTCAAAAAAATCAGGTGGATTGACGATTTCCCATCTCCGTTTTGGAAACACGCCAATTCGTTCTACTTATTTAGTTGAACATGCTGATTTTGTCGCTTGTCATACGCCTGCTTACTTGCACAGCTATGATTTAGTTAAAGGGTTGAAAAAAGGTGGCACATTTTTATTGAATACTTTATGGACAGATGAGCAGTTAGAAACGCATCTGCCTATTCGTCTAAAAAAATATTTGGCAGAAAATGAGATTCAATTTTATACGATCAATGCGATGAAAATTGCTCAAGAAGTTGGATTAGGTCGTCGTATTAACACTGCCATGCAAACGGCTTTTTTCAAATTAGCAAACATTATTCCTATTGAAGAAGTGATTCCGCTCTTGAAAGAAGAAGTGCTTAAAAGCTATGGTCATAAATCAATGAAAATCGTAGAAAAAAATAACCAAGCGATTGATCATACCCTTGAACTTCTCCATAGAGTTGAAATCCCCAAACATTGGCAATCATTAGAACTACCTAGCAAAAAAGAAGAGACAACATCACGTTACGTAAAAGAGATTTTTACGCCAATCAATGCTCAAGAAGGAAATCAACTGTCAGTAGGTACTTTAGTAGCCAACCAGATGACAACTGGCGAGATGCCATTAGGAACAGCAGCGCTGGAAAAACGAGGTGTAGCCCTAGAAGTCCCTGAATGGATCAGTGACCGTTGTACGATGTGCAATGAGTGCGCATTTGTATGTCCGCACGCAGCCATCCGCCCATTCTTAGCTGATGAAGAAGAGCTGACTGAAGCGCCTGAAGGATTTATCGTTCGTGATATGAGAGGACCTGACGGGTTAAAATATCGTATCCAAGTTTCCGTGGAGGACTGTACAGGATGTGGATTATGTGTGGTGGCTTGTCCAGCCAAAGGAAAAGCGTTAGTGATGAAACCTTACGAGGAACAAAAAGAACAAGCGGTCAATTGGGCGTTTGCAATGACATTGAGACAGAAAGAAAACCCTATGAAAGGAAAAAATACGGTAATGGCTACCCAATTTAACCAACCGTTGCTTGAATTTTCAGGTGCTTGCTCGGGTTGCGGTGAAACGCCATATGTGAAACTTTTGACCCAAATGTTCGGAGACCGAATGATGATCGCTAATGCAACCGGCTGTTCTTCAATATGGGGAGGAGCTTCGCCAGCATCACCGTTCACAACAAATGCTTGTGGGCAAGGTCCAGCTTGGTCTAATTCCTTATTAGAAGATAATGCTGAATTTGGCTATGGTATGTTACTAGCTGCTCAAACCCGTCGTGAAGCTTTAGCGCAATCTGTTCGTGAAATCATGCCAAAAGTATCGAGTGCGCTTCGACTGTTGATGGAGGACTGGCTCAACCATTTATTCGATAGCGAAGGAACACAACAACGAGCAGCTAAACTTCAGGCTGCGATGGTAGCGGAAGTACAGCAAGTCCCAGAATTGGAATCCATTCTTGAGCACAAAGATATTTTTGTCAAAAACAGTCAATGGATTATTGGCGGAGATGGTTGGGCTTATGATATTGGCTTTGGTGGTATCGATCATGTATTGGCTAGTGGGGCAGATGTGAATATCCTAGTATTGGATAATGAAGTTTATTCTAATACTGGGGGGCAAACCTCTAAAGCAACGCCAACGTCAGCTATTGCAAAATTCTCCGCAAGTGGGAAATATGCGTCGAAGAAAGATTTAGGAATGATGGCAATGACTTATGGGAACGTCTATGTCGCTCAAATTGCTTCTGGTGCCAATCAAATGCAAACAATCAAGGCGTTTGAAGAAGCAGAGAAATACCCAGGGCCATCACTAATCATTGCGTATACGCCTTGTATCACCCATGGTCTGTTGGGTGGCATGAAAGAATCGATTAAAGAAGCCAAAGAAGCTGTTTCATCAGGCTATTGGTCCCTCTATCGTTATAATCCAAGTTTAATTGAAAAAGGGAAGGTTCCGATGATTTTGGATTACAAAAAACCAGACTTTTCAACAATGGGCGATTTTATGCGTAAGCAAGTCCGGTTTTCTTCACTAGAAAGTGCCAACCCTCAATTAGCTGAAAAATTGTTTGAAAAAACGGTTCTAGATGCAAAAACTCGTTTTTACAATTATGCTTCACTCACTGGACAGCTTGATAAAATTAAAGAAAAACTAGAACCGTCTGATCCGATTGTAAAAGAAGAGGAAGTCGAAACGAAAAAGAGAAAAAGAGAAAAAAGAACGTAAGATCGATGATGAAGCAGCAGCCAGAAGAGCTGCTAAAAGAGCAGAACGTGCAGCTCGTCGAAAATGATGTTTTGAGGTTTCGTTCAGTGGTCCAACTATCTCATTTAGTGAATGATAAGCAAACAATTTAAAGGACGGAAAAATCGATCGAATAATTTATGTAATTTTCTTGAAAAAAATAGGCAGAATCGTCTCATATTTCCAAACATATGATATACTTAAAGGGAAATCTCAAAAGAGAAGAGAGGCTTTTTATGTCATTTCAAATCGGGGAACTTTTTAATTTAGAGTATTGGCAACAAATGTTTTCCGGTGACTTATTTTCTCTGAATTTTTTGGTAAACATACTGGATATTTTAGTCGTATGGTATTTGGTTTACAAACTGATCCAGCTACTAAGAGGGACGAAAGCGATCCAATTGCTCAAAGGCGTTGCCATCTTTATCGTGATTCGAATTGCGGCTGAGTTGATTGGGCTACACACGCTGTCATGGCTGATGAACCAAGTCATAACTTATGGTGTGATTGCAGCAATCGTCATCTTCCAACCAGAGATTCGTCGTGGGTTAGAACATCTGGGAAGAAGTTCGTTATTCAAACAAACGAAAAGCGAACAGCAAGAAGACGAGAAGATGATCCTATCCTTTGATAAAGCTATTCAATATATGTCGAAACGTAAGATTGGTGCTCTGATTACGATCGAGCGTCATACTGGTTTAGATGAGTATATTGAGACAGGCATCGCATTGGATGCAGATATTACTGGTGAGTTACTCATTAATATCTTTATCCCCAATACGCCGCTGCATGACGGGGCAGTTATTGTCAAAAATGGAAAAATTGCAGTTGCCAGTGCCTATTTACCTTTATCAGAAAGTATGTTGATTCCAAAAGAATTTGGAACACGTCACCGAGCTGCTGTCGGTATTAGTGAGGTCAGCGATGCAATAACTATCGTGGTCTCGGAAGAAACAGGAGATGTAAGTATCACTTTAGACAATCAATTGATACCAGGGTTATCGCAAGAAGAGTATTTATCGATCTTACGAAAACAACTAATTGTAGAAGAAAAAAATAAAAACAAAAAGAATGGGCTTCAATCTTTCTTGGACGCAATGACTAAGGGAGGGGATCGGAAATGATCTCAAAAGAAAAGCGTACGAGTATTCTGTATGGGTTTGTTGCGTTATTGTTTAGTATCATTCTTTATTTCAATGCGAATGGTCAAACGATGCAAAACACATTATCTGGAAACGAGTCCTATTCGCAGACAGCTTCTGATGTTTCGATCCAACTTTTATATGATACCGATAAGTATTATATCCATGGTTACGAAAACACTACTACTGTCAAATTGGCTAGTGCGAATCGTATCCAGTTGATGGCTGAGGCAAATGAAGACACCCGTACCTTTAGGGTCACCGCAGACTTAGCACATCTAGGTGAAGGAACCCACGAAGTGCCATTGAAAATCAAAAATCTAAGCAGCGCTGTCACCGCTAAGTTGCAACCGGAAACGATCACGGTTACAATTGAAAAGAAAGTGACCAAAGACTTTGAAGTTAAGGCTATTCTGCCAACAGAGACGACGCCTTCTGGTTATAATTTAACTGAAACAACCGTCGATCCGACGAAGGTCACGATCACCACTGGAGATAAGACTTTAGCGGAAATTCATCAAGTGGTTGCAAAAGTCAACCCGTCAATGATAACGGACGATGGTGTGAATAGTAATGTATCTGTACAAGCGTTAAATTCAGCTGGTGAGCCGTTGAGTATTGTTTCTGATCCAGTGCAAGTCAACGTCACGTCAGATGCAATCAAACCGAAAAAACGGTTAGCCTATATGGTATTCAACAAGGGACAAAAGGCGAAGGAATTAAGAACTATAATTTCAAGTTTTCCGAATTAGAGGCTGAAGTCACAGGGACGACGGAACAACTTGCTCAAATAGGGGATAGTATCGCTGTGCCTATCGACATATCAGGAATTACTCATCGAACGACTAGGACGATTCAGATTCCTATTGAACAAGGAATGAGCGTCTCGCCTAAATCGGTTAAAGTTGAGATAACACCAGTGCTGGAATCGACAACTAGTGATTCTTCAGTCGATAAAAATCAAAGTTCGACTAAAAGGAATGACTCAACAACGTCAACGACAAAGTCGACTACATCGAGCACGTCACTTTCTAGTGTCCAGACAGAAAGCAAGCAAACTTCTGAAAGTACAGATTCGAGTGAATCCACTATGCAAAGTACACAAGAG
The DNA here is from genome assembly GCF_000271405.2 of Enterococcus hirae ATCC 9790. Taxonomy (NCBI): domain Bacteria; kingdom Bacillati; phylum Bacillota; class Bacilli; order Lactobacillales; family Enterococcaceae; genus Enterococcus; species Enterococcus hirae. Next base: position 2,073,732 of record NC_018081.1, read on the forward strand.
AGTCAAACGTATTCTTCGGAAAATTAAGTTAAAGGAGCAAATTTACAATTATGGGTAAATATTTTGGAACGGATGGTGTCCGTGGCGAAGCCAATAAAGAATTGACACCAGAATTAGCGTTTAAGTTAGGTAGATGTGGCGGATATGTATTAAGCCAACATGAAACAGAAGGGAAACGTCCACGGGTTTTAGTTGGGCGTGATACCAGAATCTCTGGGCAAATGCTAGAAGAAGCCTTAATTTCTGGTTTGTTATCAGTTGGTATTGAAGTATTTCAACTTGGCGTCATTTCCACACCAGGAGTTGCTTATTTAACAAGATTGCAAAAAGCCAATGCCGGCGTGATGATTTCTGCTTCACATAATCCTGCACAAGATAATGGAATCAAATTTTTTGGTGCTGATGGGTTTAAATTAGTGGATGAACAAGAATTAGAAATTGAAGCATTGCTTGATGCCGAAGTGGACGAATTGCCACGTCCTTCAGCAGAGGGATTAGGAACAGTAGAAGAATTTCCAGAAGGCTTATTAAAATATTCTCAATTCTTAGTGCAAACGATCAATGGGGATCTATCAGGCCTAACCGTTTGTGTCGATGCGGCAAATGGGGCGACAGCAACTTCTGTCAACCGTTTATTCGCAGACTTAGAAACAGATTTTTATACGATGGGTACCAGCCCTAATGGCTTAAATATTAACGATGGTGTTGGTTCAACACACCCTGAAAAGTTAGCTGAAATGGTTGTTGAAAAAGGCGCCGATGCCGGTTTAGCATTTGATGGTGATGGGGATCGAATTATTGCAGTGGATGAACTTGGGAACATCGTTGATGGTGATAAAATCATGTTCATTTGTGCGAAATACCTATCAAAGAAAAATCGTTTGAAAAAAGATACGATCGTTACAACGGTCATGAGTAATTTAGGATTCCATAAAGCGGTGGAAGAAATTGGCTTGAAGGACGTAGTTACTCAGGTTGGTGACCGCTATGTTGTAGAAGAAATGCGAAAAAATGATTATAATTTTGGTGGAGAACAATCTGGTCATATGGTCTTCCTTGACTTTAATACTACAGGTGATGGAATGCTATCAGGAATCCAATTACTGAATATCATGAAGCAAACTGGGAAGAAATTATCCGAGTTAGCGAGCGAAGTGACGATCTACCCACAAAAATTAGTAAATATCCGAGTAAGCAACAAAAATGGTGCAATGGAAGTTCCAGCGATCAAAAAAGTGATTGAAGAAACTGAGGCTGAGATGGCTGGTGAAGGAAGAATTTTAGTTCGTCCTTCTGGAACTGAACCATTATTACGTGTCATGGCTGAAGCGCCAACGGATGAAAAAGTAGCATATTACGTGGATAAGATTGCTGCAGTTGTTCGAGAAGAGATCGGACTTGAAGAATAAGAACTAAAATTTTTCTCATTTTAATAGTAATCGACTGTTATTTACAAAAATGTTTTCTTGTTTTTGTGAATAACAGTTTTTTTGTCTGTAGGAAAACAAATTTGGGTTGCTGTCAAATGATTGTTCCAAGATAACTACTTTTTTGTATAAAATTAGCGTTGGGTTTAGAATATTCTCCGTTAAAAGTTGTTATGATAGAACTTTAATTTCTAATTATACGAAAAAAAAGGGCTTTTTTTATCTCTGAATAGATTAAACTAACTTGCGAAACAACTAATTTAGAGGAGGTAAATATGAAAATTTTCAAAAAACTGATTCGATTGATGATGATTGTTTTTCTATTTGTAAAACCGGTCATTGTAGTAGCGGTTGATCCATCTTATGCACCCTCTTATCAACTAGCAGAAGAGGTGATTATAAAAAATGGTGAATTTAATGATGGGTTGAATCACTGGATCGTTTCCAATCCTGGAAGTAACAATCCTGCACTTGTGACAGATGAAAGTGGCAATCATTATGTAATGGCATCAAATGGAGAGAATATCCTGCAATATGTTCAGTTAAAACCGAAAACGACCTATCAATTCACTTATTATGTGATCGGAGACCCTTCGTTTCCAGCAATTGTGGAATTTGGCACGCTTAATCATGGGGAAGGGTTTATTTCGTTGAAGGATGAGAGACATTATAATGATGCTTGGAAACAACATGAATTTAGCTTTACGACTCCGGAAGGTGAAAATACATATATTATCCGTTTTGCGTCTAGTGGAAACGGGACAGCATATTTTGATAACGTTCAAGCCACTGCATTAGATTTGGAAGCTCCTACCAATCCTAAAAATCTGAAAGTCAACGACGTTTCAAGTGATAGTGTTAGCTTGTCTTGGGAAGCTGCAACAGACAACGTAGGCGTAATGGGTTATTTGGTTTATCGAGACAACCAACTGATTCAAACAGTAAACGGTGCAGACCTCGCCTATACCGACAATGGATTAACGGAAGATACTACCTATACGTATGAAGTGAGAGCAGTTGATCAAGCGGGGAATGTATCAGTAGCGAGTAATGCAGTGACGGCTAGGACAAAACTGGCGAGTAGCAGCCCACCTGCAGTGCCTTTGAATTTAAAAGTCACTAGTGTAACAACTGATAGTGTCAGCTTATCGTGGGAATCAGCGACAGATAGCATTGACGTAATCGGTTATATCATTTATCGAGACAATCAGTTAATTTAAGGGGTTATTGGTGCGGAGGAAGTAGCATACACGGATATAGGATTAATGGAAGATACGATGTATACATATCAAGTAAGAGCAGTTGATCAGGCAGGAAACATATCAGAAATGAGTAATACAGTAACGGCTAGGACAAAACCAACAGAAGAAATTCTTCCTCCTGCAGCTCCTTTGAACTTGCGAATCGATGATGTAACAACTAACAGTGTCAGCTTGTCATGGCAAGAAGCAATCGATAATGTTGATGTAGCTAGTTATAACGTTTATCGAGATGATCAGTTGGTTCAAACGCTAACTGGTACGGACTTAACCTACATAGATACAGGGTTGATGGAAGATACCACCTATACCTATATAGTCAAAGCTGTTGATCCATCAGGGAATCTATCAGAAGCAAGTAATGCGGTAACGGCTAGGACAAAATCAGCAGAAGATCTGACTCCTCCTACGCCCCCTTTGAATTTACGAATCGATGATGTAACAACTAACAGTGTCAGCTTGTCGTGGGAAGCAGCAATCGATGATGTGGGTGTCACTGGTTATCACGTCTATCGAGATGATCAGTTAATCCAAACACTGTCTGGTACGGAATTATCCTACATAGATACAGGCTTGATGGAGGCTACCACTTATACCTATAAAATCAGAGCGGTTGATCAAGCTGGTAATCTATCAGAAGCGAGTAGTGCAGTGAAAGCAAGAACGAAAATGACAATTGAGGTGAGTCGCCCGTTGCCCCCTACTAAACTGAGATCAGCCCGTGTCACAGAACATGAAGTGGCTTTAATGTGGGACGCACCTAATGAATCGAAGGAAATCATGAGCTATCAAGTTTACCGAAACAATGTATTGGTAGGAGAAGTAGCGGGGGAAACCTCACTATATACTGATAAAGATTTACAGGAAAATACGAAATATTCTTATGTAGTTAAATCGAAAAACAAAGAAGGGGATCTCTCGGAAGAAAGTAATAAAATCATTGTGCAGACAAGCAAAAAACATGAGACGGTTCCTCCTTTAGAGGAAGAGATAGAAAAAGAATCAACGGAAAAACCACCTGTGGCAAAAGAAACCGAAACAAAAAATAATGGAGCGATTAATAAAGGAAAAGAGGAAGCAAAAGTGAATAAGAATACTGCTAAAAAGGTGAGTAAACAGTTACCAGCTACGGGTAATAAAGTTAGTCCATTGCTACAACTACTGGGGCTAACCATAGTGAGTGTAACAATCCTGTTATCTTACAGGAGACAAAAAAAGAGCCATCAAGCAAAACAGCCCGGAACTAATGCTTAGCTCCTTTAGATGGGGGACTCGATGCAAAATAGGTTAAAACAATAAAAAGTCATTTTCGAACTGATTGATGACTACACAAAAAAGCCAAAAAGGCAATGAAAACTAAATTTCATTGTTTTTTGGCTTTTTTCATGGTGATACATGCTATATTTTTTAACCTTTTTCCTATTCAACGGTCACTGATTTTGCCAAATTTCTCGGTTTATCAACATCAAGACCTCTTAGCAAGGTCGCATAGTAGGCAATCAATTGTGTAGGAATCACTGTGATTAATGAAGTGAGTAAAGGATGAACAACAGGCAATACTAATTGGTCATCTGGTCGATCTAAGCCTTTTGTAGCCATAACCAAAGTTTTTGCTCCACGACTTTCCACTTCTTTTAGATTTCCTCTCGTGTGTGCACCTGTTATCTCTTCGCTGATCATCCCGATAACCGGTGTGTTCGTTTCAATCAGCGCGATCGTACCATGTTTTAATTCCCCAGCTGCGAAACCTTCTGCTTGGATATAACTGATTTCTTTTAACTTCAATGCAGCCTCTAAAGAGACAGCATAATCTGTTCCACGTCCAATATAAAAAGCGTTTCTTGCATCCATTAGATAGTCAGATGCTAACTCCTGTAAGTAGTCCTTTTGAGAAATTAGTTCTTCCATGCCATTCGCTACGATACTAAGCTCGTGCGTTAGATCGAATTCTCTAGCTGAAGAAAGATTTTTTTCATGACCAATTCCTTTAGCAAGTGCAGCTAAAACAGCGATTTGAGCAGTATAAGCTTTTGTTGAAGCCACGGCGATTTCAGGTCCAGCATGTAGTAAAAGAGTGTAAGAAGCTTCCCTTGATAAAGTAGAGCCGGGTACATTAGTGATCGTCAATGATGGGTAATTCAATTCATTCATTTTCACGAGTACTTGTCGACTGTCTGCTGTTTCTCCACTTTGGCTTAAGAAAATAAAAAATGGTTTCTCTGAAAGTAAAGGCAAATTATAACCAAATTCACTTGCAAGGTGGACTTCCACAGGAATACGGGTTAATTGTTCTAAAATAGGTTTTCCAACTAAGCCAGCATGGTAACTCGTTCCACAAGCAACAATGTAGATACGGTCACTGTTTTTAGCTGTTTCTAAAAGTTGTTTGTCCATCAGTACTTCATTCTCATGGTTCACGTAAGTTTGGGCAATCTTTCGCATAACGATCGGTTGTTCATCGATTTCTTTCAACATGTAGTAAGGATAAGTGCCCTTTTCAATATCAGCTGCATCAATTTGTGCTTCAAAAGAAGTTCGTTCAACTGGTTGACCTGAGATCGTTTCGATTGAAATCTCATTTTTAGTGACGATCACTAATTCGCCATCTTCAATTTCAACAAATTCTTTCGTATAAGCCAGCATAGCCATTGCATCGCTGGCGATAACATTGAATCCGTCTCCCAGACCAATCAAGAGAGGGCTTTTGTTTTTAGCAACAAAAATTTGATCTGGCAGAGTACGATCAATTAATGCGAAAGCATAAGAACCTTTGATTAATTGAAGTGTTTTGACAAAGGCAGATTTTGTATCCAGTCCTTCATTTGCAAAAAATTCAATAAGATGAGCAATGATCTCAGTATCCGTTTCCCCTGAAAATTGATCCGTTTCTAAATAATCATTTTTTAATTCAGCAAAGTTTTCAATTACACCGTTATGGACAAGAACAAAACGTCCGCTTTGAGAAGTGTGAGGGTGCGCATTTTTTTGAGAAGGTTCGCCATGAGTTGCCCAACGAGTGTGACCGATTCCGATTGTTCCTGCTGTTTCGTTTGTTAGCTTATCCTTTAGGTTCTGAATTCTACCTTGTGCTTTGACCAAAAAATCATTTTCGTCATTCGCAACAAAGATTCCAGCCGAATCGTATCCCCGATATTCTAATTTTTCTAAACCATTGATCAATCCTGGTGTTACGTTTTCAAATCCAATCATTCCGACAATTCCACACATAAAAAACATCCTACTTTCTATAATATAATCATTATGAAAGTTTCCAGCTGCTGGAATCGATTTTTGTTCTATCTTCACAGATAGGTTTTGATCGATCCTATAGAGTGCAGTCCCTAGGGTCATCCGCCGAATATTTCGATAAACCCTTTCCTCGTCATCTGTAACTACAGACCAGGCGCTATTCCTTAAAATGAGAATGGTATATCTAAACTCCTTTTTAGTATTTTTCTGGAAACTTCTTAAATGATAACGTTGTTGTGTGATGTTTGTCAATAAAAAAGAGAAAAAATAAAATTGGTCTATATGGTTGTGGCGGGAGGATCGAAATGAAGTTTTGACTATCATCTTTTTGCAGACTTCGGTACAATATGAGAGTAAGTAAAAGAAGGAGGATGAAAAATGGCATCAAATATCGCGGTCTTGACATTAGGCATGCTAAAAAAACAGTTGGCCGAACTTGAAAAAGTAAATACAGTGGATGATGAAACCAAAATCTTTTTAGATACTGGTTGGGATAGTATCCAAGAAATTGCGCCTGATGCGTTGACTATTGGAGAAGCGCAACAATTCGTAGTAGAAGATGAGTGGACAAAAGAGAAGTTCAATGGATTTACATTAGTCGAAAAAGCAGAAAAAATGAATGCAACTGGAGAAAAAGAAACAGTGATCGTTATCAAAAATTTATATTAAGCGAGGGAGAGTATGAATAAAAAGCGTTGGATAGCAGTGTTGATTGCGGCAGGCTTATTGGTTGTTTCGTTGGTATCATCTAGCCTGACGTCAAATTCAAAAGAAGAAAAGCAAATGAGTGGTTTGAATAGCTTATTATATGGCACTAATGAATTATCGCCCACGGTTCTGGAAGAAGGAGATAGTTCAGAAAAAATCGTAAAATTGACTGTTGATGGGACGATCACTAGTGATGGAACATCAGGTTTGTTTGCAACAGAAGGATACAATCACGCTAAGTTTATGGAGCAATTAAATGCTATAAAAGAAGATAAAACGATCAAAGGGATGATGTTAGAAGTCAATTCTCCTGGTGGTGGTGTTTATGAAAGTGCAGAAATAGCTAAGACAATCAGTGATATCCGAAATGAACGAAATATTCCAATGTATGTCAGTATGAAAAATACAGCTGCTAGTGGCGGATATTATATCTCAGCCCAAGCAGATAAAATCTATGCAACAGAGGAAACAGTCACTGGGTCCATTGGTGTCATCATGTCAGGTCTTAATTATTCTGGACTTTTAGAAAAATTAGGGATCGAGGATACGACGGTAAAAAGTGGTGCATTGAAAGATATGGGTTCAAGTACTAGACCACAAACGCCAGAAGATCAAAAAGTCTTACAAACTTATATCGATAATGCCTACAATCGATTTGTCAAAGTAGTCAGTACTGGACGAAATCAATCAGAAGAAGAAGTCCGAAAAATTGCGGATGGTCGTATTTATGATGGAGAACAGGCGAAAGCAGTCGGATTAGTGGATGAAATTGGGTATCCACAAGACGCGTTAAAAGCGATGAGAAGTGAGCAACATTTAGAAAACGCTCAGTTAGTAGAATATGAAACGAATACTACTGGTTTTGCAAACACATGGTTCGGTTCGAAACTTGCTCAGCTTCAAGGCTTAAAAGCTTCTGAAACAAGTCAAATCTTGTCTTTCTTAGAAAATCAAGGAACTGTTCAATCACCAAAGGCAATGTATTATTACGGAGGTGAGTAAGCATGACGAAGCAACCAGAAGATTTAACTTCACATAACAAGGCAGATCGTCCTGCTGTGGGTCCAGATCCAGGCTTTTCTCAAAAAGTACTTCAATCTTTTAAAGAAAAACCACTATCTGAAAGTGAAATCAAAGTAAAGCAACAACAATGGCAACAGTATACCGAAGATAAAGAGGAAAAAATCAATGTAAATGACTTTCCTAAATATTTTTATGCAGGATTTTGGATAAGATTTTTCGCTTTTATTGTGGATCTGATTTGTATTGGCTCAATCACACGGTTGACCATTGGATCAGCGGCTAATTTAGACTGGTTAAAAGTATCCGATTCTTATTTAAGTATTTATGGTTTTGCTGCTTTGCTGATTTACCTTGGTTATTTTATTTTATTCACGAAATTAAATCATGGTCAAACGATTGGAAAAATGATTTTTGGGATTCGTGTGATTTGCTTTAATGAATCAGATTTGAGTTGGACAACAGTGCTGGTGAGAGAAGGCGCTTGTCGGTTCATTTTGAAATTCCCATTACTTTTTGTTGGCTATTTACCGACAATCTTTAATCAAAGAAAACAGCATATTGGTGATTATTTTTCAAATACGAGTGTAGTCACGCTAAATCTAGTCAAAGCCTTTAATCAAGAAATTAATGCTTGATTCATTTTATTTTTTCAACATGGCAATCTAAAAAAGATTGTCATGTTTTTTTATGTTTGATACTATAGTTTTATTCATGATTTTACTGGCAAAGAGTCGAAGGGAGAACGAACATTGGAGCCGATTGATTTTCCTGATAAATACGAAAATCTTATGCGTCTAGCGCAACAAGCATTAGCTGATCATCAATATTTACAAGCAAAGACATTTTTACAACGAGCATTGGAGCTTAAAGGAACATTTGAGGCGAATCGTCTACTTGTCCTTTGCTTAGTTGAGCTAGATGAAAAAAAAGAAGCGCTGAATCAGGCGTTTCCTTATGAAAATGACTACCTGACAGATGAAAAAGTGGCAGCTTTTTATTTTGATCTGCTGATCCAAACAAAAGATTATCTTTATGCTCGCAAGTTAATTGCCAGCTATGATTTTTCTGATTTATTTGAGCAACTCATGGTAGAGAAGATCCAACAAGCAGAAAATTTCACGAGTCAAAATGACCGTCAAAAAATACGTAAGATTCATCTTAGTGTTGAAAAAATGCCGACAATGCCACCTGCAGAACAACTTTTGGTTGTTTCTGAGATTGAAGAGTTGCCTTATCATGAATTGGTACAAACAATCAAAAAAATGATTATCTTACCAGAGATCCACTTATTAGTGCGAGCAAAAATGTTAGAGTCACTCGTGCAAGTGAAGAAACACCAGCCAGTTGTTTATTTAACGATGGATCAGACGTTTATAGAAGTCATACCTGCAACATTACCAAAACCAGAAAAGCAGAAGGCTTATGAACAATTAATGCGATTAGCAGAAGCTTATGAAGATCAAGATGCCTATCTTAGTACAGTGCTAAAAGAAGAATTTATGATGCAATCCGCTCTTCTTTATCCTGTTTATGATACATATGTCGGTGATCCCCAAAAATGGTTTGCTGATACACTTAGCATGTATGATCCAAACTATAATAATAGACAAACAGAAGCAGAGGAAGCAGATTTCCTAGAAAAAAGGGGAAATATTTTAAGGGAAATGCTACTCTTTCAAAGTGACCGTTGACACTTATCAGATAAAAAAGTCATGAAAAACGTGGATTCTAACCATTCAATATGTTTACAATTTGAAAGGGTTAGTGTACTATTTAAGGGTATGCATGAAACGTTTTTGATGTATAAAATGAATTTTCTAAACTCGGAGGGAACTAAATGACTGCAACATTTGAAAAAAAAGGCACAAACGATGGTGTTTTAAAATTTACGATTGCGCAAGATGAAATTCAAAAAGGATTGACAGCTGCGTTTAATAAAGTTAAAGGAAACTTGAACGTACCAGGGTTCCGTAAAGGGAAAGTTTCACGCCAAGTATTCAACCGTATGTACGGAGAAGAAGCTCTTTATGAAGACGCATTGAATGCTGTCTTACCTGAAAGCTATGAAGCAGCAGTTAAAGAAGCAGGTATCGAACCTGTATCACAACCTCAAATCGATGTTGAAAGCATGGAAAAAGGGCAAGATTGGGTGATCACTGCTGAAGTAACAGTTAAACCTGAAGTGAAATTAGGTCAATATAAAGATTTAGTTGTTGAAAAACAAGATCGTGAAGTTACTGAAGCGGATGTGGAAGAACGTATCAAACGTGAACAAGAAGCTCAAGCAGAATTAGTAATCAAAGAAGATGCTCCAGCAGAAAATGGCGATACTGTAGTGATTGACTTTGAAGGCTTTGTTGATGGCGAAGCATTCGATGGCGGAAAAGGTGAAAACTATTCACTAGAACTAGGCTCTGGTTCATTCATTCCTGGCTTTGAAGATCAATTGATCGGTAAAAAATCAGGTGAAAGCTTAGATGTAACAGTTACTTTCCCAGAAGACTATCAAGCAGAAGACCTTGCTGGTAAAGAAGCAGTGTTCAAAGTAACGGTTCATGAAGTAAAAGCTAAAGAAGTACCTGAATTAGATGACGAATTTGCAAAAGATGTAGATGATGAAGTTTCTACATTAGCTGAATTGAAAGAAAAATATCTAAAAGAATTGACAGAAGCAAAAGAAAAAGAAGCAGAAGACGCAAAAGATGAAGCTGCAATCCGCTTAGCTGTTGAAAATGCAGAAATCGTTGATCTGCCACACGTGATGGTTCACGATGAAGTACACCGTTCAATGGATGAATTTTTGAACAACATGCAACGTCAAGGAATCTCTCCTGACATGTACTACCAATTAACTGGTTCTACAGAAGAAGACTTGCACAAACAATTTGAAGGCGAAGCAGAAGTACGCACAAAAACAAATCTTGTAATCGAAGCTATCGCTAAAGCAGAAGGACTAGCAGCAACAGAAGAAGAAATCAACGCTGAAATCCAAGAATTATCTGAGACATACAACATGCCAATCGAACAAATCAAACGAGTGTTAACAGAAGATATGTTGGAACATGATGTGACAATGAAAAAAGCAATTGATTTGATTACTGGAACTGCTACTGAAGCAAAATAATCATCTTTTATTGCATTTTATCAAAGAGGAAACTGAGAGGTTTCCTCTTTTTGCATATTTTCGATTTTTGGTTTTTGTTTAGTGCTTTTGCTTTTTTTTGAATTATGGTATGATAGTAAAAGACTGTAAAGTCTGTGATAGTTTCTTGCATTTATGATGCAAGTTAAGGGGTGAAGACCATGTATGATAATCCAAGTGGCAATGAGACCGTACGTTGTTCTTTTTGCGGGAAAACACAAGAAGAAGTAAAAAAAATCGTGGCTGGTCCAGGGGTCTACATCTGTAATGAATGTATTGACCTATGCAAAGAAATCATTGATGAAGAATTTTATGAAGAAGCGGTACGTGAATTCACAGAAGTACCAAAACCATTAGAAATTTTGGAAGTCTTAAATAATTATGTGATTGGTCAAGATCGTGCGAAACGTTCATTAGCTGTAGCAGTATACAATCACTATAAGCGTGTTAATCAACAATCCCAAGAAGATGCAGATGATGTTGAACTGCAAAAAAGTAATATCTGCTTGATCGGTCCTACTGGGTCAGGGAAAACTTTCTTGGCACAAACATTAGCTAAAACGTTAAATGTACCTTTTGCGATCGCTGATGCAACCAGTTTAACTGAAGCTGGTTATGTTGGGGAAGACGTCGAAAACATCCTATTGAAATTATTGCAATCAGCTGATTACAATGTGGAACGAGCTGAAAAAGGGATCATCTACATTGACGAAATCGATAAAATTGCTCGTAAAAGCGAAAATGTTTCAATTACTCGAGATGTTTCAGGTGAAGGTGTCCAACAAGCCTTATTGAAGATTTTAGAAGGAACAGTTGCCAGCGTTCCTCCTCAAGGCGGTCGGAAGCATCCTCATCAAGAATTTATCCAAATCGATACGACAAATGTTTTGTTTATCGTAGGTGGTGCGTTTGATGGGATTGAAACAATTGTTAAAAATCGTCTAGGAGAAAAGACAATCGGTTTCGGGACTAAAAATCAAAAATTAGCAGATGGCGAAAGTGTCATGCAAGAAATCATTCCAGAAGATCTATTGAAATTTGGTTTGATTCCTGAATTTATTGGTCGATTACCAGTAATGGCAGCACTTGAAAAATTAACGACAGAAGATCTTGTGCGTATTTTGACAGAGCCAAAGAATGCTTTGGTCAAACAATACCAAAAATTACTTGCTTTGGATAATACGGAATTAGAATTTGAACCAGAGGCATTAACAGCAATCGCTGAAAAAGCAATTGCCCGAAATACTGGGGCACGTGGACTACGTTCGATCATCGAAGAAATCATGATGGATATTATGTTTGACATCCCATCTAATGAGAATATCGAAAAAGTGATCATTACGAAAGAAGCTGCTGAATTAACAGGAGAACCGACTGTCGTTTATAAAGATTCTGAGAAAAAAGCGGGATAAAAGCAGATAGAAGCTGGAGTGCTGTCGTGAAAGTTAGTTATTGCTTTTGCGGCAGCTTTGTCTTTTTATCGAACTATTGATTAATGATTAAGGCATTCTATTGACAGCAGGCGATTCAACGTTGTGATTACTCAAAATCGACAAATAGGGAAGCTGACTTTCGTTTATGTAAAAACGTACTTTCCGCAATCAACTGCAGTTTTTCGATCGTTGAATCTTAGAATGAAATCAAAAAACCTCAAAACATGAGAAGCTGTTTCGAGATTTTTTTCTTTAAGGAACGAATCAATTCATGCTTCTCGCAACCTGTTACACGGCGTTTAAGAAGCGACTCTTCGTATATCAGAGATTGTTTAATAAAGTGATATTAAACAATCTTCTCTCATCTCGATAGAGTTCCTTTCTTCTTCAACGACCTTTTTTAGGAGAGATTTTATGAAAGTACATCAAGCAGAAATAGTGATTAGTGCAGTTGCACCAAAACAATACCCAGAATCTGATTTACCAGAAATTGCTTTAGCAGGGCGTTCAAATGTCGGAAAGTCTTCTTTTATCAATACGTTGATTGACCGAAAGAATTTAGCTCGCACTTCGGGAAAACCAGGTAAGACCCAAACATTGAATTTTTATTTGATTGAAAATGCGTTACACTTTGTCGATGTCCCTGGTTATGGTTATGCCAAAGTATCAAAGACTGAACGTGCAAAATGGGGTAAAATGATCGAAACATATATTACGACCAGAGAGCAGTTGCGAGCAGTCGTTTCTTTAGTCGATTTACGTCACAAACCTTCCCAAGAGGATATCCAGATGTATGAATTTTTGAAATATTACGATATTCCAGTGATTGTCGTAGCGACTAAAGCGGATAAGATACCACGAGGAAAATGGAACAAGCATGAAAGTGAAATCAAAAAAGCGTTGGATTTTGATAATAATGATCAGTTTATTTTATTTTCTTCTGTCACAAAGCAAGGAAAAGAAGAAGCTTGGCAGGCAATTGAAGAAGCAATTTCAGAATAAAAAACTAGTAGCAGACGAAGGACTCAAAGAGGAGAACATTCGCTTGCTACTAGTTTTTTTCTATTTTTTTGTCTGTTCTTTTTTTCGTCATTTTTTGGTTTCAAAAAGCGATCGATTTCTTCTTTTGAAGCAACTGTTTTTTCTGGATCAACAGCAAAGGATTCAAATAATTTATCAAGATTATCTGTACGTTCAAATTTAAGCCCCAAATTATTCACCTCTTTGATTATTTGTTTCTATTCTACCATGGATAGTTACTAAAATAATTGGAAGTCGTTAAATTTTAGTTTTTTCTTATGCTTGGTTATAATTTAATTATAAAATACTTTGAAAGGAGTGAGAGTATAGTGGAAGAACAACAATTATTAATGACGATTCAATTAACCGATTTGAATCAAAGTCAAAGAGAAAATGAATTGGAAGATTGGTTCTTTTTTATTCGGATGATGTTTAGTCCCTCATTTTTTCAGACTTCTCGTCAGACAGCACGAATATTTGAATGGACAACCTTTAAAAAGGAAGCAATGCAGGAATCTCAGTTCGCATTTGGTTGGCTGACTGTAAAAAATGAAAGGAATGAGTGTCGTTTTCATTTTGATGGTCAACAATTGATCATTAAGAATATTTTGGAGAAGAATATTTTCTTACAACATGAATCGGTGATCAGAGATTATATCCAGCTTAAAATGGATAAAAATGGCGTATTTGCTTACTTACGTTCATACAATGAATTTAAGTATCATAATATTAAAGAAATTGAAGAACGGTTGAAGTTTGAAACACAAGAAGCTATTGATAAGTTGCCAAAGATGAGAGAACGATCGGGAGCGGTTGTGATTGATTGTAATCAATTGCCTGGTTACGATCTATCTCACGAGGGATTATGCTTTACTTCTTGTTGGGAAATGTATTACAGCTCTTACTACTATCGCATCATTCCGAAACAAGTATTTTTAGATGTCCAACAAGTGGAATTTGTAAAAGAGAAACAAAATGGTGTGATCTGTATTCAATTATATCGTGACCCTTTCAAATGGGCTGAGGAAACGAATCGACATTTTCAGACCTATTATCGCGACCAATTGGGATTTGATCATCTTTCTTGGGACAATGGTGTTGGGCTTTTGAAAGCCCCGTACATTGAGTATGCTTATACCGATCAAAGTATTCAATCTGTTCAATACCAAAATGAAAGAATGCAACCGACTCAGAAAAAGGATGCGACGTTCTTCGTTACTCGAAGTTATAATTTTGTCAACGATGAATACCACGAAAAGCGAGTAAGAGGGCGGTTGAATACACAAGCTTATTTTCCTTGGGTAGATGAGCAGCGGGCGCAGATGATGTTTTACAAAGTGATTGATCCCCGTATTTCTTTAGATGATGGGATCGAAGCTTATTGCTACTATATAAAAGAATATTTAGAGATCGCAGTTGACGATGAAAAATATCAAGAATATTTAGTTACTTTACGATTATACGTACCTACTGAAAATTTGACACAGCTCCCATTGAATGAAATTCGCGAAAAACTATCAGATATTCAGTTTAAGCGAATAAGAAAAAGACGAGGACGTTTAAGCTTTGACGTGAAAAAAGGTGTAAATCATCTTAGAGTAGAAATCTATGATTATCCAAAGTTAAACAAATTTGCGACATTACAAAAAATTTGAGGTGATCACATGGATAAACACTTATATTATCGGGTCATGTTACCTACAGCATTTGTAGCTTTTTTGATGTTCTTTCTTCCAAACATCCCTGTACGATCAATTTTGGGCTTTATCATTATGTTCATTGGATTAGGAAGGTACTATTATTTAGTGCATAGAAAATAAAGCATATAAAAGGTTGTGGAAGAATCGTACAGCGAATACCGTTCGTACTTCTTTACAACCAATCAAGAGTCTGGACCAGTTGAAAGTTCAGACTCTTTTTTGAATGTTTTAGATTGTCTATGAATGTTTTTGAATGATTTTTATTGATTAATAAAAAGAATTATGCTACTATATGTCGTGAGGTGATCGTGGAAATGCTTACAGAAGAGCGCAGACAAAAAATACTACACTTGTTAGAACAAAATAAAATAGTGAAATCTCAAGATTTAGTAACACTTCTAAACGCTTCTGAATCAACGATTAGACGTGATTTGCAAGAGTTGGAGAATGATGGTCTGTTAGAAAGAATCCATGGTGGCGCGAAAAAAGGGCAACTTTTAGGGTTTGAACAGAATATGAGTGAAAAAACGCTCAAAAACGTTCAAGAAAAACAAACAATCGCTCGATTAGCAGCTCAATTAATCAATGACGATGACGTTATTTATTTAGATGCTGGGTCCACGACGTTAGAAATGATCCCATATTTGCAAGAGAAAAAGGTAACGGTAGTAACTAATTCAGTGAAACATGCAGCTAGTTTGGTTGATTTGCAACTTCCCACCATCATATTAGGTGGACAAGTTAAATTATCAACAAATGCTGTACTAGGAAATAGTACAATCAGCCAGTTAAAAAATTTCTATTTTAATAAAGTGTTTATGGGAATGAACGGTGTTGACTTGAACCGTGGATTTACAACGCCAGATCCGGAAGAAGCAGCCGTGAAACGTCTAGCAATGGCAAATGCGGAAGAAAGTTTCGTCCTGATTGACCATTCTAAGTTCAACAAGCTTAGTTTCACTTCTGTGGCACCTTTAGAAGCAGCTACGATCGTAACCGAACGTTGTCCATTGGAATTTGTTGCCGATTATCGGGAACGGACAACTATCAAGGAGGCAGCTATACAATGATTTATACAGTAACATTAAATCCGTCGATTGACTTTATCGTACGTGTCGATGGGTTAAAAATCGGGGAATTGAATCGAATGAAAGAAGACTTTAAAGTTCCTGGCGGAAAAGGGATCAATGTTTCTCGAATTTTGAAAAGAATTGACTCTGATTCGACAGCCCTTGGCTTTTTAGGAGGCTTTACAGGAAACTTTATCGCAGAGTGGTTGGAAAAAGAAACAATCCAAACTTCTTTTACAACAGTTCAATCAGATACTCGGATCAATATCAAATTAAAATCTGATTCTGAAACGGAGATCAATGGTTTAGGCCCAACGATCTCAGATGAAGAAATCCAATCATTCAAGCAAGCGCTAAGTGTTGTAAACAAAGGGGACATCGTTGTCTTATCTGGTAGTACTCCTGCCAGCTTAAGAAAAGGGTTCTATCAAGAATTGATTGAGATCATTCGTGAAAAAGAAGCAGACTTTGTGATTGATACAACTGGGGATGATCTAAAAAATTCTCTTGCTAAAAGACCATTGTTGATCAAACCTAATAACCATGAATTAGCCGAATTATATCAGACACACTTTGATCGTGTGGAAGAGATTTTGCCATATGGTAAGAAACTATTAGCTGAAGGGGCACAAAATGTCTTGATATCAATGGCGGGAGATGGTGCCTTGTTATTTACTAATGAAGGTGCTTACCGATCAAACGTATTAGTTCGCCCGTTAAAAAACTCGGTTGGTGCAGGAGATTCAATGATTGCTGGATTTATTGGTGCTTATAGCAAAAATCAAGATCCAGTGGAAGCATTTAAATGGGGAGTCGCTTGTGGAAGTGCGACAGCATTTTCTGATGATTTAGCTTCTAGAGCATTGATTGATGAACTGTTACCAGAAGTTGAGATAACAAAAATAGATTCGTTTTCAGGAGGATTATCATGAATATCAAAGATTTAATGATCAAAGATGCAATGATCATGGACCTACAAGCAACTGATAAAAAAGGCGCAATTGATGAAATGGTCCAAAAAATGTTTGCTGCCGGAAGAATCTCAGATATTGAAACCTATAAAGAGGGGATTTTAGCACGAGAAGCGCAAACTTCTACCGGACTAGGTGACGGCATTGCGATGCCTCATGCAAAAAATGCAGCAGTAAAAGAAGCAACCGTACTATTTGCTAAAAGTAACAAAGGGGTCGATTATGAGGCATTAGATGGTCAGCCGACTTACCTATTCTTTATGATCGCAGCTCCAGAAGGCGCAAATGATACACACTTACAAGCGTTAGCTGCTTTATCCCGCCTTTTAGTGGATCCAGATTTTGTTGCAAAATTAAAAGAAGCAGATTCACCAGAAGCTGTACAAGAATTATTCCAAACAGCGGAAGATCAAAAAGCTGCGGAAGAAAAAGCAGAACAGGCAAAACAAGCTGAAGCTGCAACCGTTGATCCTAAGAGCAAGTTTGTTATTGCAGTAACTGCTTGTCCAACAGGAATCGCCCACACTTATATGGCGGAAGATGCTTTGAAGAAAAAAGCGAAAGAAATGGGCGTAGAGATCAAAGTTGAAACAAACGGATCAGAAGGCGTTAAAAACTTATTGACAGCTGAAGACATCGCTCGTGCGGATGGTGTAATCGTAGCTGCAGATAAAAAAGTTGCCATGGATCGTTTTGACGGGAAAGAACTTGTCAATCGTCCGGTTAGCGACGGGATTCGTAAGCCAGAAGAACTGATCAATCTTGCTTTAAGCGGTACTGCACCAGTTTATCATGGACAAGGGAAAGATACTGGTTCTGATGAAGGAAATGCAGAAGGAACCGTCGGTCAACGAATCTATAAAGATTTGATGAATGGTGTTTCTCATATGCTACCGTTTGTTATTGGCGGTGGGATTGCAATTGCTCTTTCTTTCATGGTAGACCAATTTATGGGTGTACCACAAGATCAGCTTGCAAACCTTGGGAATTATAATCAAATTGCCAGCTGGTTCAACCAAATCGGTCAAGCTGCTTTTGGTTTCATGTTACCAGTTCTTGCTGGATTTATTGCTTCAAGTATCGGGGATCGCCCTGGTTTGATTGTTGGTTTTGCTGCTGGTGCATTAGCTAATACTGGCGGTGCAGGCTTCTTAGGAGCTTTGATCGGCGGTTTCTTAGCTGGATATGTCATTGTGTTCTTGCGCAAACTATTCAAGAAATTACCTAAATCATTAGACGGAATCAAAACGATTCTCTTTTATCCCGTGTTTGGGTTGTTGATTACCGGTTTCTTGATGTTGTTGGTTAATGTACCGATGAAAGCAATCAATGATGCATTGAACGGATTTTTAACAAGCATGAGCGGTTCAAACGCTGCGTTACTTGGAGCTTTACTTGCAGGAATGATGGCTGCTGACTTAGGTGGACCAATTAATAAAGCGGCTTATGTTTTCGGTACAGCTACGCTAGCAACAACTGTTGCGACTGGCGGTAGTGTCGTGATGGCTTCTGTTATGGCTGGTGGGATGGTTCCACCATTAGCAATTTTTGTTGCTACTCGTTTATTTAAAAATAAATTTAGTAAAACAGATCAAGATGCTGGTCTAACGAATATTGTGATGGGCTTGTCCTTTGTAACAGAAGGATCGATCCCGTTTGCAGCAGCTGATCCGATCCGCGCCATTCCAAGTTTCATTATTGGCTCTGCTTTAACAGGTGGTTTAGTTGGTGCTTTCGGTATCAAATTACTTGCTCCTCATGGTGGGATTTTCGTTGTATTCTTGTTAAGTCATCCAGTCTTGTACTTAGCATTCATCGCTATTGGTGCAATCGTTTCTGGTGTGATTTATGGTTTACTAAGAAAATCACCAACAGTAACAACAGCATAATTTTCAATTTATAAATATGAGACCTTCTTACGGAATTTAACAATAATTTTCGTAAGAAGGTTTTTTTGTGAGATTAAATGCAAATTTTTTGAAAATTAAAAAATGGAAAGCGAAATTGATCAATAGATGCATAAATATAGGATTTGTGATTAGAAATTAGTTATTTATTGACGGATATAAATGTGTATAGTATCATTTTTTTGTAATCGAATGTTAATCAAAAGCGCTTTTATATAAAAAAAGAATGGTTATAGAGGAGGGGAATATGAAAAAAAGTACAAAATGGGTTGTTTTATCGCTCTTTATTCTTTGTGCTAGTATTGTCCCAGTCAATGACTTTGATGCACAAGAAAATGCTGAGAATAGTGTAAATCTCCATGACAATGTGCAAACGAGCACAAGTGATGAGTACTCCGTTTCCTTTGAGACAACTACGGAAGAATCCCATGAAGATGTCAATAATGAAATCACCGAAGCATCAACAAGCAGCGAAGAAACAAAACAAGTGTTAGCAGAAAACGCTGAACTGTCCGACGAAATTGGTGCAATTAGTCCTTTGGTTGGAGAAGGAACATTAGAAAGTCCTTATACTGCAGCAACAGCAGATGAATTAATTAGGGTAATGAGTGAGATCAATAATGATTCAGGTTCGGGAACCTATTATGTTGCTTTGACAGCAGACATCGTGTATACAGATGCGGATGTTTTTGAGTTTTATAAAAATGTCGAGATCGATGGTCAAAATCATCATATGCTATATACCAACGCTTCCAACTCAACCGCTTCGAATACTGGCTATCGAGTGAAGATTAGTGGATTAAGAATCAAATTGAAAAACATGAATTTTGGAAGCGCGACACTAACTGATGAAAATGGCGTTATCTATGGCAACCAATCTTACTACGGGATCTTAGGGGCTGGAAGTTTATCTGTCCTCTCATTTGACGCGGTTTTTGAAAACGTCAATTATTATGGCAAGACCGGGGCGCAACCACTTCTAGCTTGGCATACAGAATCCACCTTCACCTTTGAGGGGAAAAATGAATTTGTCAGTGAAGCAGGAGCAAACAGCGAAGAGTTCATGGAAGGAAACAACATTACATTTGCGAAAGATTCGACGACGATTATCAACCACCAAACGAGTACGAATCTCGCTTTGTTTTATGGTTCAGCTTCTGGCGGATCGGGTGATCGGAAAATACGAGTCACTCTTGAAGAAAATGCGAATGTGCAATTGACATCAAGCAAAGATTATTTTTCTTATGATGGGACAGGATTAATTTTTACGATTGGTCAAAATGCTAAATTTTTGTATGAACAAACAGGTAACAAGCCAATGAATTTTACGAATGGTCAAGCAGCAGAAATCAATTTTGGCGCTAATTCACAAACTTCAATGATCAGCCAAGGCAGATTCAATTCAAATGGAAATGTTGTAATGAATGCGGATGAGCCCGATTTTGTTCGTTTTCAAAATACTTCTAATACCAACGGCTTGTTTGCTAGAAATATGACATTTAACCGGATCGATGGAGTAGCAGGAGAAATAGGAGGCTATCAATTTAGCTATTTAGCAACTGATCAAAGTTTACAAAAAAGGAAGTAGTAGGAGCTGGTACAGCTACATTAAATGACAGTTACTTTACAAATACAGCTCTAAAACAAGCAATCTATCAAAAAAAATCAATATTACCGATTGGAAAGCACAGCCGAGTGTAGCGGTCGGACAAAGTCAATTAGACACTACGATCAATGCTTATGAGCCAGCCAGTCGGATAGGAAAGGCAACGACGTTTAAATTAAGTACGAAACAACTTTGGAGTGAAACCGATTTAACGACTGAGGAAGCACAACAACAAGTTGAGCTTGCTGATGAAAATACAGATGGGATGATCGCAGTCGAAGAAACCGCGGGAATGACATGGACAAAAGAAAAACTACCAGCTGGAACTTATTTTGTCTATACAAAAATAGCTGGTGCCGTCAACGATGATCCCGAACTTCAAGCCTATTTAACTGAAAGCCTTTGGGTAGAACAACAGGTGGAAGTAGTCAAAAGTCCATTAAGTGTGGAAGTACCTTTAGAAATGATATTTGAATCGAAAACAGAAGGTGCATTCGACACGGCATCTTCGACCAAACCAATCATTAGTTCGAGTAACTATCCCATTGATTTTACGATTGGCACGGTTCAAGATCTTACAGCTGATTCATCAGTTGTGCTAGTCAATCAATTTTCTGGCGGAAATCATAACGAGTTGATTCTTAATCTTGTTGCCACTGATGGGACAACGATGGGACCGTTGGTTGTCGGGCAAAATAATGTGGACAGATTGGAAATTGCCCCTTTTTTAACAGAACCAATTGAACTTTATTTAGCTGGAGAATTTTCAGGAAACATTTTACAAAAATATTATCCTAGTTATGCCTTTACTTATCAACTATCAGCTAAAGAATAAAGGAGAAAAGCAATGGAAGAAACAAAACGGAAAAAACAAAAACAGGTACTACTCATTCTACTAGGATTATTGTTGTTGCTAAGTGGCTGGCTAGTGTACCGCTATTATCTTCAAGCAAAACCAGAGCCCGTTACTATTGTTAGTGGCGAATTTTTACCCGCTGGGAAAGATGCCCAAAAAATCTCTGACTCTGAAAAGAAAAAAATGGCACAGGTTGCAGTAGATAAAAGCAAATTCAATTTAGTTATCTCACCTGAAGCGAAAATCGATCGACAAACAGGGAGCGGCGAATTGATGATAAAAAATCCCAGTGAAAATGGCTATCCGATCAATGTAGAAATTAGAGAAAAAAAGAACAATCAACTTGTTTATACTTCCGGTGCGATTCAGCCCGGGTATGAAATAAAAAATGTCACGTTGGAACAGGCATTAGAAAAGGGGGAGTATCCATCAGTTGCTTTATTTAGTTTGTATGACCCAGACACCAACGAAAAAAAGGTCAAGTGGCTGCAGGAGTTACATTAACAGTTGAATAAAAATAAAAGGGGTTTATTGATATGATGAAAAAAGTACTTGTAAGTATGTTGTTTAGTGGGAGTTTTGTTGGATTTGTTGCGCCCGCAATGGTTCAAGCGGAAGACGTGATTGGTGTTGACCAAGCCGATATTCAAATCAATGGTACGATTGGATTAGATAACACAGATCCAGAAGAAGCGATTGAGGAAAGTCATGACAATTGGATCAATGTGACATTAGATACAGCGACCATATTCTATAACGTAAGCGGGCGAAATGATATTGAATCTCCAACCTATACTATTGAAAATAAATCGGGACGTCCAGTTGATGTATCCATTGCAGATTTCGCGCAAACAAATGCCGAAAGTATTACAGAAATTTCTAGTCTAAATCTTGTTTCTCCAGCAGCAACGAACACTTCCTTGATCGCCGCAGGAACACTCACAGATTTTGCGACGACACCAGTCAAACTCTTTACATTAGCAAACAATGAAGGAAAACTAACTGCAAATGGTACCGCAAATAATGCTTTTTCGACCACCTTCAACTATGCTGGAACAGTATCTTCTACCACAGCAACCAAGAGTACACCAACGTTCAATTTGACGTTGCAATTAGATGCTGTATCTTGGACAGCAGCGCCTTAAACTGATTAAAAAAGTTAGAAGGGATAATATGAAGGCAACACTTGACGTAAAAGGATCACTTGGAATTGATGCCGAACTGCCAAATGACCAGCAAGAAAGTGCAGGGGCTCAAAAACCAGGTTATGTGATTAAAACAGAAGTAAAAACGATGAGTACCTTCCCCAAAACAACGGACACAGACAGTTTAATGATTAGTTTCTTAGGAATATTCCTTGTAGGAGTAACAATTACAGTGAAGTATTTTTGGGGAAATAAAGAAAGAGAATAAGATGAAAAGTTTTTTTAAAGATAAAGATACTGGTTGTATTTCCCTATAAAATAAAAATTTGCTCTTACCACTAGCATACTGGCTAATCGTAAGAGCAAATTTTTATTGCCTAAAAGGCTTGTTTCGTCGTTAAAATCGAAGAGCGAGCAACAATCGTTTTCCGTACGCTTGAAAGATGACGTTCATCGGTTAAGATGACTAAAATGTCGCCAACATTCATGATTGTATCCCCATGAGTTAAAATCTCTTTATTTCCTCTAATAATGGAAACGAGTAACATATGTTTTGGCCAATTGAAATCTCTGACCATTCGTCCATCCAATGTACTTTCCGCAGTGATTGGAAAATCAAAGGTTGTTTTGCCGACTAATATTGGTTGTTTTTCTTGTTGAATCAATCGCTCGAGTAAAGATTCGTAAATCGGATTGCCTCCTAATAAATCATTGCTAACGTAAGCGAAGAGTGAAACGACACCTAAAGGCATCAAATGATTCAAAGAACCGACCATCTCCGTTACTAAGATAATTGCAGTCAACGGGGCTTTTCCGATTGCTGTAAAGTAACCTGCCATCGCAATCACGAGAAAGTCTTTGACATAAATCGGATTCATACCAACTAAGTTCACTAAAGCCCCTCCATAAAATGCTCCAATCAGCGCACCTAAAGTTAGGATTGGTAAAAAAATCCCGCCCGGTAAACTGGCGCCATATGAAACCATAGAAAAGAAAAACCGTAAGATAAACAGACCTGCAATCAATGTTAATGGGTAAAAGGCATGTCCTGAAGTGATGATGATCTGGTTTCCGCCCCCTAGGATTGTTGGCCAAAAATAGCCAATCGGCAAAACTAAAAGAAAAGGAACGATTCCGTGAAAGTGTGCAGGAATCGGCAGCTTTCGATAAAATTTTGGTAAGCTAAGCAAAACGATCTGATAAATATACCCTAGCACACCGAGAATAATACCTAGAATAATTAAAAAACCATAATATTTTAACGGTAAAGACGGAATTTTTCCTAGAGACAATACAGGTTTCAAACCGAAAAAATAAAGTGACACAAAATTAGCAGTGATCGCTGATGTAAAGGATGTCAGCCAAACTAATGGAGAGAAAGAATGATGGATTTCTTCTAAAACAAATAATAACCCAGCAATCGGTGCATTAAATGCTGCTGCTAATCCCGCACTCGCTCCGCTAGAGATAAGAATTTTCTTTTCAGCCGAAGAGCTGTTTAATAATTGGCTTGTTCCTTCACCCACCACTGCGCCTAACTGGATTGATGGACCTTCTCGACCTAAGAATAAACCGGAACCAACCGATAACACGCCTCCAATAAATTTTTTCCATAGAACAGAAAACCATGAGACTGTTAATTCTCCTTGTAATTGTCCTTCAACTTGGGGAATGCCGCTTCCTTTAATATCGGGATCGCTTTTGATAAGAAATCCCACAAAAATAGCAATAATAATTGAAGCTGCTAAGATAAATGCTAAATATAAAGGTTCTTGTTGACTATGAAGGTAAACTTGTTCGGTCAATTCACCAAATTTCTCAATCGCCAAGCGAAAAATGCTAACGATACCGCCAGTGAGCAACCCAACTAAGACCCCTTTTAAAATATAATATAGTTGTGTTTTGTCGACATGTTTAAATAATGTTTTTGCTTTCATTGCTAATCCCTCGTTTCAATTTAATTTAGCGTGATTTTTCTTTTTTACAAGAGGAAAAGAAAAGAAATTTTTTTTCATTGCAAATTCATCGCTTTGCAAACAAATTTTCATTTCGCTTGCAGTGATCAGATTGCGGTTATTACTACCCTATTCATAGATAATATATGCTTTAATGAAAGCTGGAGAAATGCTATAATTAAACGGATTGATAAAAGAAAGGATGTTGTAAATGTCATCCAAAAGTGAATTATTGAATGGGATGAATCCTCGACAAAAAGAAGCGGTTCTTCATACCGAGGGACCACTATTATTGATGGCCGGTGCAGGTAGTGGGAAAACGAGGGTCTTGACCCACCGAATTGCTTATTTGATTGAAGAAAAGGAAGTAAATCCGTGGAACATCCTAGCGATTACTTTTACCAATAAAGCCGCTAAAGAGATGAAGGAGCGGGTAAATGCCATTTTAGAATATGGTGGCGAAGATGTTTGGGTATCGACTTTCCATTCCATGTGTGTGCGTATCTTAAGAAGAGATGTCGATTTTATCGGTTACAACCGAAATTTTACTATTATCGATTCTTCTGAACAGTTGTCTTTAATGAAACGTATCTTAAAAGAATTGAATATTGATCCGAAAAAATACGATCCAAGAAGTATACTTGGAACGATTTCGCAAGCAAAAAACAACTTGCAAAACCCTCAGGAGTTTGCCAAGTTGCAAGGAAGCTACTATGAAGAAATTGCAGCTAAGTGTTATGTAGCTTATCAAAAAGAATTACAATATAACCAATGTATGGATTTTGATGACTTGATTATGAATACCATTCGGTTATTTGAAGAGCATCCAGATTCTTTGACTTATTATCAAAATAAATTCCATTACATCCATGTGGATGAATACCAAGACACGAACCATGCACAATATACTTTAGTTAATCTACTCGCCCAAAGATTCCAAAATTTATGTGTTGTGGGGGATGCTGATCAAAGTATTTACGGTTGGCGTGGCGCTGATATGCAAAATATTTTGGATTTTGAAAAAGATTATCCGGATGCCACAGTCATTTTATTAGAGCAAAACTACCGTTCGACTAAAACAATTTTAAGTGCTGCCAACCAAGTGATCGAAAATAATAGCAATCGAAAGCCGAAAAATCTTTGGACAGAAAACCGGGAAGGAAATAAAATCACTTACTACCGTGCAGATAACGAGCGAGATGAAACACGTTTCATCGTGGATCGTATGCAAGAGCAAATTCGTGAAAATCAACGAAATTATGGCGACTTTGCGATTTTGTACCGAACCAATGCTCAGTCTCGTGTGATGGAAGAAACCTTACTAAAAGCGAATATTCCTTATAAAATGGTGGGCGGACATAAGTTCTACGACCGTAAAGAAATTAAGGATATTTTAGCGTATTTGAATGTGATTGCGAATCCTCAAGACTCAATCAGTTTTGAACGGATCGTTAATTCGCCTAAACGCGGGATCGGACCTGGCTCAATCGAGAAATTAAGAAGTTTTGCGACGATCCACCA
The DNA here is from genome assembly GCF_000271405.2 of Enterococcus hirae ATCC 9790. Classification (NCBI taxonomy): domain Bacteria; kingdom Bacillati; phylum Bacillota; class Bacilli; order Lactobacillales; family Enterococcaceae; genus Enterococcus; species Enterococcus hirae. The sequence continues at coordinate 2,099,724 of NC_018081.1, forward strand.
ATGGCCACTCCTTGAAGCGGCGCAAAATGTTGATTTAACTAACATTGGTGGAAAAGCCGGTCAACAATTAGCAGTTTTTGGCGATATGATCAATGACGTCACACAAATGGTTCCCTATCTAACAGTGACCGAACTGACAAAAGAAATCTTAGAACGTAGTGGGTATCTAGAAGACTTAAAAATTCAAAATACTTTAGAATCACAAGCAAGAATCGAAAACTTGGAAGAATTTTTAACCGTTACTCAAGAATTTGATAAACAATTTGAAAAACAAAATGAAGAAAATGCGGATGCACCAGAAGAAAAATTAACTGTATTTTTAAATGACTTGGCCTTAGTTTCTGACATCGATAATTTAGAAGAAGAAACTACCCAAGTGACATTGATGACTTTGCATGCCGCAAAAGGTCTTGAATTTCCAGTCGTCTTTCTGATTGGGTTGGAAGAAGGGGTTTTCCCATTGTCACGAGCCTTGATGGAAGAAAGCGAATTGGAAGAAGAACGAAGACTTGCTTATGTCGGGATCACGAGAGCAGAAGAAGCACTCTACCTGACCAATGCTTTTTCCCGTACCTTATATGGCAGGACGCAATATAATCGACCTTCTCGCTTTGTAGAAGAAATCGATCAAGAATTATTAGAAGTCCAAGGCATGCGGCCAACGCCAAAACAAACGAGTCCTTTTACGAGCAGAACAGCTAAACCAGCCTACAAACAACCAGTAACAACTGTTGTTTCTTCAAAAACAGCAACTGGTGGAGAAAGCAATAGCTGGAAAGCAGGCGATAAAGTCAACCATAAAAAATGGGGGATCGGAACAGTGGTAAGGGTAAATGGTACTGCCAAAGATTTAGAATTGGACGTGGCATTTCCTAGTCAAGGTGTGAAACGGTTGTTAGCAGCATTTGCGCCAATTGAAAAAGTTTAAACAGGGGGGATAAACGATGGAACATGAAATGACAATTGATGAAGCTGCAAAACGAGCAGAAGAACTACGATCTCGGTTAAATCGTTGGTCCAGAGAATATTATGTTGAAGATAAACCAACTGTCGAAGATTATGTTTATGATCAAGAATATGCTGAATTAGTAGCAATTGAAGAGCAATATCCTGATTTAATCACTTCGGATTCACCAACTCAGCGAGTAGGGGGGAAAGTTCTCAGTGGCTTTGAAAAAGTGACTCATGATATTCCGCTTTATAGTTTGAATGACGTATTTAGCAAAGACGAACTCTTTGCCTTTGATCAACGTGTCCAAAAAGCAATTGGTCGCCCTGTTGATTACTGCTGTGAGTTAAAAATTGATGGTTTATCGGTTTCCTTGCGCTATGAAAATGGCGAATTTGTTCGTGGTGCAACAAGAGGAGATGGGACGGTTGGCGAAAATATCACAGAAAATCTAAAAACAGTTCGTTCTGTCCCATTGAAGTTGAAAGATGCTATCAGTATCGAAGTCCGCGGCGAATGTTTTATGCCCAAAAAATCATTTGTGCAATTAAATCAAGCAAGAGAAGCAGAAGGAAAAGATATTTTTGCAAATCCTCGAAATGCAGCTGCAGGATCACTGAGACAACTGGACTCTAAAATTACTGCAAAACGTAATTTGGATACTTTTTTATATACGGTAGCGGATTTTGGACCGATGAAAGCAACAACCCAATATGATGCTTTAGAAGAATTAGAACAGATCGGTTTCCATACGAATCACGAAAAGCGTTTATGTCATTCGATTGATGAAGTTTGGTCATTTATTGAAGAATACCATGAAAAACGAATGGACTTAACCTATGAAATTGATGGAATCGTCATCAAAGTGAATGACTTTTCTTTACAGGACCAATTAGGTTTTACTGTCAAAGCACCTCGTTGGGCAACAGCATATAAATTCCCACCGGAAGAAGTAGAAACGAAGATCGAAGAAATCGAATGGACGGTTGGGCGGACTGGTGTTGTGACACCTACAGCGATTATGACTCCGGTACGAGTGGCTGGCACGACAGTTAGTCGAGCAAGTCTGCATAACGGTGATTACATCAAGTTAAAAGATATAAGGTTAAACGATATTGTTCGTATCTATAAAGCAGGAGATATTATCCCTGAAGTAGCACAAGTCGTGTTGGATCAACGACCTGCTGATAGCGAACCTTATGTTTTACCAACACATTGTCCGATCTGTCATAGTGAATTAGTTCATCTTGATGAAGAGGTTGCTCTTCGTTGTATCAATCCGAAGTGTCCAGCCCAAATCAAAGAAGGATTGAATCATTTTGTTTCACGTAACGCCATGAATATCGATGGCCTAGGACCAAGAGTATTGGCACAGATGTATGATAAACAACTAGTTACAGATGTGGCTGATCTTTACAAGCTAACGGAAGAGGAATTGCTGACGTTAGATAAAATCAAAGAAAAATCAGCCAATAATATATTGACAGCGATCCACGATAGTAAGGATAATTCGGTCGAAAGATTGATATTTGGCTTAGGGATTCGCCACGTCGGCTCCAAGGCAGCGAAGATATTAGCAGAGCATTTTGGCGATCTGGAAACATTAAGTAAAAGTGACTTTGAATCGATCATTGTTTTAGACACGATCGGCGATACGATTGCTGATAGCGTAGTGACTTATTTCAGTAATGAAGAGGTCCATGACTTGATGTCCGAACTAAAACAAGCAGGTGTCAACTTTGAGTATAAAGGGATTCGCTCTTCACAGATCGAAACGATCGACTCGCCTTTTAAAGAAAAAACAGTGGTTTTAACAGGGAAATTGACTCGTTTTACGCGTGAAGAAGCAAAAGAAACCATTGAAAATCTTGGAGGTAAGGTTACTGGCAGTGTGTCTAAGAAAACCGATATCGTGGTTGCAGGTGAAGACGCTGGTAGTAAGCTGACCAAAGCACAAGAACTAGGAATCGACGTATGGTCAGAAGAAAAAATGGCAGAAGCATTAGCTGACAGTCATTTTAATTAAGAAAATCTGATTTTTTTCAGACAAATTTCAAGAAACAATTTCAGATGGGAATCACTTATGTTAAAATAGAGAGCAAAGTTTTTAACTCGTTTAGAAAGAAGGGGTAGTATGGCGATCAGTGAAGAACAAGTAAAACACGTTGCCAAATTAGCAAAACTTGCGTTCGCAGATGAAGAACTTGCAAGTTTTACTGATCAATTAGGGAAAATCATTGATATGGTGGAAATGCTTGAGGAAGTTGATACAGAAGGTGTTCCATTTACATCAAATGTGGTTGAAACAGTGAACGTTATGCGACAAGACCGAGCAAGTGCTGGTTGGGATCGCGATGAATTGTTGAGAAATGTACCAGAAAAAGAAGATGGCTTTATCAAAGTGCCAGCAATTATTGACAATGGGGAGGCTGGCGCATAATGACAAAACTATATGATCTTTCTTTAGAAGAATTGCACGCATTACTGGTTTCTAAAGAAATCACTGCACAAGATTTAACAAGAGCAACCTTTGAGCGAATCAAAGAAACTGAGCCAGAGATTGAAGCTTTTATTACATTGAATGAAGAAAAAGCTCTGGCACAAGCCAAAGCGTTAGATGAAAAAGGAATTGACGAAAATAATGTCTTAGCTGGGATTCCAATTGGGATCAAAGACAATATCGTTATCAAAGATCTGTTGACGACTGCCGCTTCCAAAATTCTTTATAATTTTGATCCTATCTATGATGCTACTGTCATGGACAAAGTGTATCAAGCAGATATGATTCCAGTTGGTAAATTGAACATGGATGAGTTTGCGATGGGAGGAAGTACAGAAACTTCTTACTTTAAGAAAACAAAAAATGCTTGGGACCATTCGAAAGTTCCTGGTGGTTCTTCTGGTGGTTCGGCTGCTGCAGTCGCTGCTGGACAAATCCCAGTTTCCTTAGGTAGTGATACAGGCGGAAGTATTCGCCAACCAGCTTCATTTAATGGAATCGTGGGAATGAAACCTACCTACGGACGTGTGTCACGTTTTGGTTTGATCGCCTTTGCCTCATCACTAGATCAAATCGGGCCAATGACTCGCAACGTGAAAGATAATGCATTAGCTTTAACAGCAATCAGTGGCTATGATGAAAAAGATGGCACATCTTCTGGTGTTTCTGTTCCTAATTTTGCCGAAGGATTAACTGGCGACATCAAGGGGATGAAGATTGCTTTACCAAAAGAATATCTTGGCGAAGGAGTCGCTCCTGGCGTAAAAGAAAACATTTTGAAAGCGGCAGAAACTTTCCGTTCATTAGGCGCAACTGTAGAAGAAGTAAGTTTGCCACATTCAAAATATGGGGTAGCAGTCTACTATATCATTGCCTCATCAGAAGCAAGTTCCAACTTACAACGTTTTGATGGTATCCGTTTCGGTTACCGTTCAGAAAATGTGAAGAACTTAGAAGATGTATATGTGAATTCACGTACTGAAGGTTTTGGTGAAGAAGTCAAACGTCGGATCATGTTGGGAACATTCTCATTAAGTGCTGGATATTATGATGCTTACTTTAAAAAAGCGGGTCAAGTTCGAACATTGATCAAACGTGATTTTGAAAAAGTCTTTGCAGACTACGATCTGATCATCGGCCCATCTTCTCCAACAGTGGCATTTGGTATCGGTGAAAACATCAATGATCCAATCACGATGTACATGAGTGACATCTTAACAATTCCTGTTAACTTAGCTGGTTTACCAGGAATGTCAGTTCCTGCGGGATTATCTGAGGATATGCCGGTTGGTTTACAAATCATTGGTAATTATTTTGATGAAAAAACAATGTACCAAGCAGCCTATGCTTTTGAACAAGCAACACAATTCCATAATCAAAAACCAGCAATTTTAGGAGGGAAAGGCGAATGAACTTTGAAACAATCATTGGGCTTGAAGTCCACGTTGAGTTAAAGACCAACTCAAAAATTTTCTCTCCAGCTCCTGCACATTTTGGAGCTGAACCAAACAGCAATACAAATGTGATCGACTGGGGATATCCTGGTGTTTTACCAGTAATGAATAAAGCAGCATTAGAATTTGGTATGCGAGCAGCACTCGCTTTGAACTGTGAAATTTCTAAAGACACACATTTTGATCGTAAAAATTATTTTTACCCAGATAATCCAAAAGCTTACCAAATCTCACAATTTGATCAACCCATTGGGCATGACGGTTGGATCGAGATCGAAGTTGAAGGTAAGAAAAAGAAAATACGGATCGAACGTGTTCACTTAGAAGAAGATGCTGGTAAGAACATGCATGGTATTGGTGGCTATTCTTACGTTGACTTAAACCGTCAAGGGACACCATTGATCGAGATCGTTTCTGAAGCTGATATGCGTTCACCAGAAGAAGCCTATGCTTATCTAGAAGCATTGCGTTCAATCATCCAATTTACTGAAGTTAGTGATGTGAAAATGGAAGAAGGTTCTATGCGCTGTGATGCCAATATTTCTTTACGACCTTATGGACAGGAAGAATTTGGAACAAAAGCAGAGTTGAAAAACTTAAACTCCCTTTCATTTGTTAAAAAAGGTCTAGCCTTCGAAGAAAAACGTCAAGCAAAAGTCTTACTTTCTGGTGGAGAAATCCAACAAGAGACACGACGTTTTGACGAAACAACTAATAAAACAATTTTGATGCGTGTCAAAGAAGGTTCTAGCGATTATCGTTATTTCCCTGAACCTGATATTCCTAAATTTATGATTGACGATGAATGGATCCAAAAAGTGAAAGCAAGCTTGCCGGAAATGCCTGCTTCTCGTCGTCAACGTTATATCCAAGAATTAGGGTTACCAGAGTATGATGCAATGGTTCTAACTCTATCAAAAGAAATGTCTGACTTCTTTGAAGCGACTTTAGAGAATGGTGCGGATGCAAAACAGGCATCTAACTGGTTAATGGGTGAAGTATCTGCTTACTTGAACAGTGAGAAACTAGAATTAGCTCAAACGAACTTGACTCCTGAAAATCTAGCAGGCATGATTCGTCTGATTGCAGATGGTACGATTAGTTCTAAGATTGCGAAAAAAGTATTCCGAGAATTGATCACAAATGGTGGCGACGCACAAGATGTCGTTGAAAAAAATGGTTGGGTTCAGTTGTCTGATCCAAGCAAACTATTACCAATTATCAACGAAATCTTAGATAATAACCAACAATCAGTAGATGACTTCAAAAACGGAAAAGATCGTGCGGTTGGTTTCTTAGTAGGACAAATCATGAAAGCAACTAAAGGTCAAGCCAATCCAGGTGTCGTTAATAAACTGTTGCAAGAAGAATTAGCAAAACGCTAGGAGTAGATCATGAAAAAAGCTCGTGTTATTTATAATCCAACTTCTGGCAAAGAATTGTTGAAAAAAAATCTAGCGGATATCCTCCAAGCCTTGGAGGATTCTGGCTATGAAGCAAGTGCGTATGCGACAACACCAGAAAAAAATTCTGCCAAAAATGAAGCAAGAAGAGCAGCAGAAAATGGATTTGATCTGGTGGTAGCTGCGGGAGGCGATGGGACAATCAATGAGGTTGTTAACGGTATTGCACCGCTTGAGCATCGTCCTAAAATGGCGATTATCCCAGCAGGTACTACTAACGATTACGCACGTGCGTTAAAGATTCCACGGGATGATATCAAAGCCGCAGCTGAAGTTATCAAGAAGAATCAGACGGTTAAGATGGATATCGGTCAAACGGAAGATAGCTACTTTATCAACATCGCTGCGGGTGGTTATTTAACGGAGTTAACTTATGAAGTTCCTTCAGAACTAAAGAGTATTTTCGGCTATTTGGCATATTTAGCTAAAGGAGCAGAGATGCTGCCTCGAGTGAAACCAATCAAAATGCGCTTGAAATATGATGAAGGAGAATACATCGGGAATGCCTCTATGTTCTTTTTAGGACTCACTAATTCAGTCGGCGGGTTCGAAAAGATTGCTCCTGATGCCAAGCTAGACGATGGTAAATTTTCATTAATTATTGTCAAAACAGCGAATATTTTTGAAATTTTGCATATCGCAGCCTTGATGTTGAATGGTGGGCGCCATGTAGATGATTCTCGAGTGATTTATACGAAAACCAGCAGTTTGTATGTCGAAACAGAAGACGATATCAACCGACCGGTCATGATCAACTTAGACGGCGAATATGGTGGAAATGCACCTATGCACTTCCAAAACCTTCATCAACATATTGAATTTTATGCAAACATCGACCAAATTCCAGATGAAGCAATTACTGGTTCCGAAGAGGAGTTAGAAGAGGTCAGCAAAGAATTTGTCAAAGAAGTTGAGCGTTTGACTGATGAAGACATAGACGGTGACGGCAAGATTGCAGATAAAGAAAAATGACGTAAAGGGTGGGACAAATGATCGTTCCACCCTTTCGTATGATAAAAATTAATTCTTATTTATTGAAGATCATTATGTAACAGTATGTTATTTTTCTTTGTTGAATCTAAAGCAGACGGACGAAAGATTGACAATTGGATCGTAAATGAAGTGAAGGCATCAAGTGAATAAATGGACTTGCCAAAAAAAGGCTCTATGTGCCTAAAAAAATGTCCTGAAGCAACCCGGTACCAAGTCCCTATCCAATAAAACACAAATGATCGTTTTTTGGATATGACCGTAGTACTAAAAGCAAAACTGCTTCAGTTACAAACCTAAATGAGGAGTTATTATGAAAGAGAAACTATCAGTTAAAAAAAATGAACGTTACACATTAGATATTATCGATTTAAGTTATGAAGGTATGGGCGTAGCTAAAATCGATGGCTATCCTTTGTTTATTGAAAATGCATTGCCAGGCGAACGAGTGGAAGTGCTGGTAGTGAAAGTTGGAAATAAATTTGGTTATGGAAAAGTAGAAAAATGGCTAACTGAATCACCAGACCGTCAACCATTAAAGGATAATCGCCTTCTACGGACAGGAATTGCTCCTTTAGCACATTTGAACTATGAGCAACAATTACTTTTTAAACAAAAGCAAGTGGAAAATGTCATGAGCAAGATCGCAAAGATGCCAGAGGTTGACATTTTACCTACCATCCCAATGGAGAATCCTGTTGGCTATCGTAACAAAGCGCAGATTCCAGTGAGAAGAATGGATGGTCGTCTAGCAACTGGTTTTTATAAAAAGAATAGTCATGAACTAGTTGAAATCGAGGATTATTATATTCAAGATCCAGCAATCGATGAAGCTATCAAACGTGTGAGAGATATTTTGCAACGTTTCCAAGTACGTGGTTATAACGAGGCGAAAAATGAAGGACAGATCCGTCATATTATCATCAGAAGAGGTCATTACTCTCATGAAATGATGGTCGTTTTAGTTACACGAAAAGAAAAATTCTTTAAAGGTAAGGAAATTGCGTCTATTATTCATGAAGAATTGCCAGAAGTCGTTTCAGTCATTCAAAATATCAACGAAGAGAAAACAAACGTGATATTAGGCGATAAAGAGAAGGTTCTTTATGGTAGAAGTTATATTGAGGATCAACTATTGGGCAAAACTTACCGTATTTCCTCAAAATCATTCTATCAAGTGAATACTGAACAAACGGAAAAATTGTATCAAACAGCCATTGAATTTGCAGCGTTACAAAAAGAAGATACCGTCATTGATGCTTACTCTGGTATTGGAACGATCGGTTTATCTCTAGCTGATAAAGTTAAAGAGGTCTATGGCATGGAACTTGTTCCGGAAGCGATTGAAGATGCACAATTCAATGCATTAACAAACAAAATTGAAAATGCTCATTACGAAGTAGGTAAGGCAGAAACAGTCATGAAGAAATGGCAAGACAAAGGGGTCAAACCATCTGTGATCGTTGTCGACCCGCCAAGAAAAGGATTAGATGCACGTTTTATTGCGTCAGCCATTGACATGGCACCTGCGAAATTAGTATATATCTCTTGCAATCCAGCAACTTTTGCCAGAGATGCTAAGTTATTTGCTGAGTCAGGCTACGAAGTGAAAAAAGTACAACCAGTCGATTTATTCCCACAAACACATCATGTGGAATTAGTGGCGCTATTAGCACCTAAGGGATAATTCAAACTTAGTGAATCATGTAAAAGAATCAGAAAACTAGAAAATGATAACGTAGCTGACAATCATGAAGAAAGGGGTGCAAGATGGATACAAAGGAAAAAATGCTTGAATTGATCAAAAAGAAACAAGGTGGCGGACGTTCAAAAAAAATGGCCGAGCCTAAAAATGATCGACGGAATATGCGAAAAGGACCAAAAATTTATAATAAATAATTAAAAAGAATCAACACGAAACTAAAAATCGTGTTGATTCTTTTTTTTATTACTTGTTCAGCTAATGATCAATCATTGATTGGATAAGCTAATTTAAAAATGTATTGTTGTAGATCGAGCCATTCCTTTTTTGTAGGAAAATAAGAAAGTAAGAGTACTGGGCAAGGGCAGGTTGTATCTAGAAAATCATAATTGCAAACAACCAATGCAACCTCAGTTTCTAAAACCATCTTATGTGAAATAAATTTATTAGAGACAAAAAGAGGAACCACATTTTGTGGAAGCAATTGGCATACGAATCGAGTCAAATAGTCTTCTAATCCGGGTTCTCCTTGGAATGAAAATAAAATCGTCTGTTTTTTTTGGGTAGAGGAAGAGGTTAAATTGGCATAATGAATAATACTTAACGTTAAGGCGATATCTTGATAGTGGGTAACAGAAAAAGGTAATACATGTGTATACTTTTTTAAATAGTTCTGCCATTCTTTAAAAAGTTTTTTGACTTTCATAGGTACGCTGGTATGAAGTTCTAAAGTGATTCGCTCAAAATGAGAAGAGATTTTTGTCAGCAGACGCAGGTTGCTGAGATATCCTTTTAACTTTAGCAGGTCGACATTTGTGATAGTTGTAGAATTCTGTAATGGTCGTAAAAATGGTTCATACTGTTCTAAGGTTGGAATATCTTCTGGATAGCACAGATTCAAAGTTTTGTTAGCTGGGTAGTAAGAAACACAATGTAAGCGTATGAGGTAAGACCAAACAATTTCCTCCTCGGCTACTTGGGTAATACCAAATCTACTTTTAAAATACTTTTTAAAAACCGATTTAAACTGAATGAAACTTGTTCTTGCCTTAATTTCTTTACATAAGGGCGGTTCGAGATGAATCATTTGTTTATTTAATAAGCGCTGTTTTAAAATATTCATCCATAAGTTGATGCGAAAATAATTTGTTGCGATTTGCGTTGTCGCTTCTTGGAGTTCTTCGTATGTATTGTTGATTGTTTGATAAGAATGATTGGTCGTAAATGTTTGTCTAAAACCATGGTAAAACTCAAATAAAAAGTAACGGATATCTGCTTCATTTCCTAATAAATCTAATTGTTTAGTCGATAAAGTAAGGCGATAAAATTTTAATTCTTTGTTAATATGGCGAATGGTCTTTCTCAAAACTGAATGCGAGAGATGAAACTGTTCGGTGGCAGTTTGGAATGAATGAATACGACCTCGGTAGATTTCGTCAATCAATTTATAAACAATTGTATCTTTAGCAATCTCCATGACAATGGAATCAATCGTTTTGAATGTAGACACCATCAATCGGTAACCGATCTTTTTATAATATTTGATGGTCATTCCCTTGGGAAGTAATTGTTGTAAAGAATCAATATCCGCGCGAAGTGTCGGTGCTGTTGTTTCAAGTTCTTTCACTAGTTTTTCAGTTGAAGAAATCGAATCACATTTATGTAAATAGTAAAGAATTCTTATCTGCCGCTGTAATTGCTTGTTATTTAATAATCTGAAAAATAGGTTATTCATTCTTATTCCTTCCCGACTTTAATTAAAAGCCGCGTAATTTATTTAGTGAAATCTTTTTTATTTTAACTTGAATAAACGATGAGCTCAATTTTTTTACTAATATTTTTTTTGAAAGAAAAAAATAGAAAACTTTTCCTTCAAGTAATCGTTGATTATATAAATAGCTTTTATTTTAAAAACATGGTGAATTTAGGGGGAAAATCAATGAACAAGAAAAAGTTAGTCAAATGTTCGTTAGCGATTTGGTTGGCGACACAATCTCTGCTTCATCCGTTTTCTTATTCTTATGCCGAAGAATGGAGTAAACCAGACGAAGAGCAAGTACAAACAGCAACTAGTTTAAACGAACCAGGAGGTAAAAACGATCTGGTCGAAAATCCATTAGAAACAATGATCCAGGAACCTGATGAAAATCAGCCAGAGTTAGAAGAGTCAATGACAGAAGTTCCGCAAGAAGAACTGGTAGAGGAATCAGAGAGCCTTGATCAACCAACTGAAAGTCAATCAGCTGTTGACTTAGATCAGGATCAATTGACGGAAAACACAGAACAAGAGGAGACGCTTCTCAACACTGCCACACCTACAGAAGAATCCACCGATATTGCCAGTGGTGTTTTCGGAACTTGTTCTTGGCGAATCGATGCAGAAGGTACATTATATATTGGAGGAGGCACATTGGGAGAAACACCGGTTACGTTTTTTCCTCCTTGGTTCAACAGCTATCGATTTAAAATAAAAAAATGGTATTCACTGGACCAACGATTGCTCCTAAAGAAACTCATCGCTTATTTTATGGATATAGTAATCTTTTGTCCATTGAGAATTTAGCTTATTTAGACGTAAGTCAAGTAACGGATATGACTTCCTTTTTTTCTGACTGTCGTGTACTAAATGGCGTTGATTTGTCAGGATGGGATACGTCAAATGTCACGAATATGTCTAATATGTTTTTTGAAGCATTTGACCAAACAGAGAATCTCATTCATCTTGATCTTTCAAGTTTCGATACAAGTAATGTAGTTGATATGAGTGGCATGTTCAGTCGATGTACCAAAGTACAATCAATCGATCTTTCTAGTTTTGATACGAGTAATGTTGTCAACATGAACAGAATGTTTTTTGCTTGTAATGAATTAATTACCTTAGATATCGCTCACTTTGATACATCAAATGTGGTTTATATGTCACGTTTATTCGCTGAATGTAAGAAGTTGCGCTATGTGGATGTCTCAAATTTCGATACATCAAGTGCGATTGATCTTTCAGTGATGTTTCGTTTGAATTATGAATTAGAGAGTGTGGACGTTTCTAATTTTGACACCAGTCTAGTCCAAGCAATGAGATACATGTTTGCTAATTGTGAGTTACTAGAGACGATCGATGTGTCTAATTTCAATACAGAGTCTGTGAATTATCTGACATATATGTTCTTAAATTGTTCGAAAGTAAAAAAATTAGATCTTTCTTATTTTCAGTTTGAGGATCCCGTAGAAATGGCAGAAATGCTGGCTGGAACAACGAGCCTCAATGAATTGACTCTTGGTAAAGGCTATCGTTTTGTAGATTCAGCCAATCTTCCTGCTATTCCAGTAGAAGATGGAAACACTGGTTATTGGCAAAACGTTGGTTCTGGAACGGTTACGAACCCTGCTGGGGAATACGTGCTAACTTCAGAAGAATTGATGACGAACTATACAGGAGCGATGGCAGATACGTATGTTTGGCAGAAAGAGCCAAACTATGAATCAATTTTAGCCAAAGATTCGACGCTTTACCTTGGTGAAACCTGGGATCCACAGGATAATTTTATTTCAGCAACAGATAAGGAAGGAAATCCCATTCCATTTGATATGAGTATGGTCAGTGGAACAGTGGATACCTCAGTAGTAGGAGTGACACCGATTACTTATACTAATGGTAGCGCTGCTCAAGTCATTCATGTAACAGTAAAAGAAAACCAGGAGAGCATTCAGGCCAAAGACTCAGTTATTTATGTGGGTGATCAATGGGATCCACAAGCTAATTTTGTTTCAGCTACTGATGAAGATGGGATGCCTCTAGCGTTCACTCCAAAAAAGGTGGAAGGTTCGGTGGATAGCCAAAAAACGGGCGATTATTTTGTGACGTATACCAACGGAATAGCAAGTAAGACGATCAAAGTAACGGTCAAAGAGAACAAAGAAACACTCGTAGTTAAAGGTTCCACACTCTATGTAGGAGACAATTGGAATCCACAAGACAATTTTATTTCAGCCAATGATAAAGAAGGAAATCCCCTAACATTTGACCAGAAAATGGTTTCTGGTAAGGTGGATACGACAAAAGTTGGCGTTTATCCAGTGACCTATCAAAACGGTCATCAAAAGAAAACTGTTGAAATCCATGTGCTAGCTGAACCAACTAAAGAAAAACCAGATGCGGATACGAACCAATCGGGGGATAAAAAGCCAGTACCAGCAACGCCAAATGAGACAACGAATAACAACGATCAGAGAGATAAAAAAGACGAAAAAAATGAAAAAAATGAAAAAAATAAAAAGATGAAAAAGACGAACAAGAAGAACAAGAAGACAAAAAACTACCTACTACAGGTTATCAAAAATCAAGTCTTTCTATGATTGGCATGGCTTGCTTCTTACTTGGATTATACTTTGTTTACAAAAAAAGATAAACGTTAAATAAAGCGTAAATCAACTAGTCAATCTCCTCGTTTTACGTCATAATGTAAAAAAAGGAGATTGGCAAGATGGATAAAGAATTATTGATTATTGAATTGATGTCAGCAAAAGCAAAGATGTTGTCTATCATCAATCAACGAACGAAAAAAATGACATGGAAAATTGGGATGTATTTAATCGCTAACCTGTTGTTCTTTGGCGGATGGGGAAACATCTACCATCATTTAAAGCAGAATCATCCACATTCATTTAAAATGGAGCGAATCACTAGTTTGTACCATTTTTCAAGTTATGTTGACCTTGCGATAGGACTATTCTTGTTTTTACTCGTTGCTGTGCTATGGTTCAAAAAGAGGAACATCTCTCGGCATTATGATCAATGGCTGGAAAAACAAGTGGCGAATATGTTACATATTTCAGTTGGCTCTCAGGACGAAAATTATCTCTACTTGAGTGATCATAACAAAAAGGAGTTTACACTTGCGAAAAAGAGGCGTTATTTTCTGCTGCAAACGATGGAGGGTGTCTCACTTTTTCTAGGAGAACAACTTACTTGGTATGGCAGTAATCGATACTATGTTTTTATGCAAGTAAATGAACCGATAGACCGAAAAACAAAAAAGAATTGAGCCTTTTTACTCTCATTTAGCAATTGGAGTTGGAACACTCTTGTTGATTGGCGGGGGTGTTTATCAATTCATTAATGCAGGACCAGTAGCAACGAATGTACACTCTATGATGCAAAGCGAAGAAAAAGTAAGAAAAATGCCAACTTCGACTAATCAGGACGGTTTATTGAAACCTGTTCAAACATCCGTCAATTTGACCACTGAGCAAACGAATGACGTAAAAATAGACCCAGAAACACAAGCCTTGTATTTGACGACGAATCAAGGAAAAGACTGGCATTTCGTTCCAATTGCTGTGGACTGGTTGCGTTTTGGTGACTATACTTTGACTTCGGGTATTGTTGCAAAAGGGGAATGGATGGACAAAACATTTGATGTTTCTCCTACTTTTTCTTGGTTTATCTATTCACCTGATCAAAAAAACGTTTACCTATTATCATCAGCTGATAATGGGAAGACGTGGCAAAAAAGTCAGATTACAGATCAAGGCGGACAGGTTCGTTATCGTAAAGCAAACTTTTTCACAAACGATCAAGGCGTCATGGTATTTTCATCCTCTACAGGAATGTCTGCGGAAAGTCTAAAAATTTATACGACCAACGATAAAGGGCAAAGCTGGCAAAAAAGCGGCAGTACCATCGTAAATCAACCGATTCAAAATGTTAGTTTTGTGACGAAGACATTGGGTTTCCTTTCTACAAGAGAAAACATCTATTATACGAATGATGGGGGACTAACATTCAAAGAATCCTTGGTAGCTATCCCGGGTGAGTATCAATTGGGAGGGATCGATTTGTTCCAGTCACCAAATGAAGTGGTACAAGTAAGTGCCAATAAATTGGAAACCAAGTTTTACCTCCTAAAAAATGGATCGATCGATGCAGGGAAAATGTTTGCTTGTCTTTTTTATTCGACTGATGGTGGAGAAACATGGCAATTCGAACAACAATTATCGCAAGTAGAGAATCGCTAAAAAAGTTTAGATGAATTTCAACACCAAAAAGAAAATGGCGTAAGGAGAGACATTGACAATTTATGTAAGTGAAAGTTCTCTATGTAACGATTGAATTTGTGAATAAGAGAGATTGAAAGAATAGACCCATAAAAAAGAGCCTTGGAAAAAAGTCCAGGCTCTTTTTTATGGGGTTTAAAATAGGTAAAAAGTGTTCAAAATTACTTAGGTCAAAGCGTACTTTTCACAACCTCTTGATATAAACGGTGTTCAAAGTGCTGACCCTCGGTAATAAGTCTAAAAATCTCAAAACATGAGGAGCTGTTTCGAGATTTTCTTCCTTATTACTCAGGTCAAGGCGCACTTTTCACAACCTCTTTTATGTGATTTGAAATTGGCTATTATATAAACTAGCATAAAGTGTTGGTTTGCTTAATAGTGACTGATGAGTTCCTTGTTCAATAATATTTCCATTTTCCATCACTAAAATCAAGTCGGCATTTTCAATCGTAGATAACCGATGGGCGATAATAAAGCTGGTTCGGTTTTCTGTGACAGCATTCATTGCTTTTTGGATCATTGCTTCGGTGCGGGTATCCACGCTGGAGGTTGCTTCATCTAAAATAACTACGGAAGGATTCGCCAGCAATACCCGAGCAATGGTCAGTAGCTGTTGTTGTCCTTGTGACAACGAACCATTTTCACTTGAAATAATCGTATCATATCCTTCAGGTAACGTACGGATGAAATGATCACATTGGGCAATTTTGGCAGCCGCAATGATTTCGTCTCTGGAAGCTTGCTGTTTCCCATAAGCAATATTATCTGCCACTGTGCCTTCAAAGAGCCACGTATTTTGCAAAACCATCCCAAAGTGTTTACGTAACTCACTACGAGAGAATTTCGTGATATCGATTCCGTCGAATTCGATTCTTCCATGGTTTAGCTCGTAAAATCGCATGAGTAAATTGACTAATGTCGTTTTTCCTGCCCCAGTTGGTCCCACGATTGCAATTGTTTGTTTTGGTTTAGCCGAAAAGTTGACATTTTCCATCAAGATCTTATCTGGACTATAACCAAATCGAACATCTTTGAACCTGATTGAACCAGCAGGCTGGTCAAGTGATGTTGTATTTTCGTGATCAGAACGCTCATTTTGTTCATCCATAATCTCAAAAATACGATCAATCGCCGCCATAGCAGATTGTAACGAATTGATGACATAAGAAGCGGTCGAGATCGGCTCAGAGATTTGATTGATGTACTGCAGATAAGCTTGTAACAATCCTAGTGTGAGTCCACCAGATATTACTAAGATCCCACCTAAGACAGCACTTAAAATGAACGCTGATTGATTGATCAAGCGAATCGCTGGATAGATGGCAAAGTTCATGAATTGCGCTTTTTTAAATGCTTGGTACTGTGAATGATTTACTTGACGGATCGACTCGATCGCTTGATCTTGTTGATTGAATGTTTTGATGACCAAGTTACCTGCAAGATATTCTTCCACTTTATTATTTAATGAACCTAGTTCTGTTTGATTGTCATCAGAAATCTTTTTGTTTTTATTCGCAAAGAGTTGAGTGACCCATGAACTACCAACGATCAATAAAAGAATCAGTAACGTCAATTTGCTGTCAATATAAAACAGCATCAAAATTGAAAATAAAATCGTTACGATGGAAGTGAAAAATTGATTGATCCCTGTTAGCAAGACTTGTGCTAGTTGATTCAAACCAGTCGTTGTTCGGCTGATGATATCTCCTACCTGATGCTGATCAAAGAAGGCCATTGGTAATGTTTTGAATTTCTTGGTCATTTCTTTTCTAACATTAAGTGTGATTTTTTCACTCAATGAAGCCATTGCGTATTCTTGAATGAAAGAAGTAATACTACTTAAAAAAGAAAAAACGAGTAATAAAACAACAGGGAACAAAAGGGCATCCTTGACATCATGAAATGTCATTTCAGCAATCCCGATCGTACGGATTCGACTTAAAAGCTGATCGATACCAACGCCCATGATCATCGGCATTGCAACGACCATCAGGTTACCGATTAAACTACATAATAGTAAGCCATAAAATGTTTTGTGATCAGATTGGATCATTTTCCAAAAGCGGATCAAACTATGTTTATTCATTTTTACATCAGTTGTTTTCATATATTCCCTTCTTTCAAAATCCCTTGTGATTTAGCAAATTCCTGATAAGAAAGACAAGTAGCAAGGAGTGTTTCGTGAGTTCCTTGTCCCACGATTCGGCCATTGTCTAAAACGATGATGTGATCAGCGTTCATGATTGTACTCAATCTTTGAGCCACAATGATCAATGTCTTATCAGCCATTTCTTCATGGAGGGCTGTTCTTAGTTTTGCATCCGTCTTGTAGTCCAAAGCAGAAAAGCTATCGTCGAAAACATAGATATCTGCTGGTTTGATGAGCGCTCGTGCAATACACATCCGTTGTTTTTGTCCGCCAGAATAATTATCTCCGCCTTGTGCAACAAAACTAGCTAATTTTTTGGGCAATTTATCCAAAACTTCCTCTAATTGTGAAATACGTATAGCTGAGGTCAATTCTTCTTCTGTTGCATGCTCATTACCCATTTGCAGGTTTGATAAAATTGTTCCACTAAACAGAAACGCTTTTTGCGGAACATAGCTGATTTTTGAGCGAATCATTTCTTGTGTTAATTGTTGAAGTGGTTTCCCCCCTAATGTAATCTGTCCACTGGTCACATCATTCAAACGAAGAAGCAATTTGGCAATTGTACTTTTACCAGAACCAGTTCCGCCAACGATGGCAGTTGTTTTGCCTTTAGGTACCTTAAAATGGATATCTTCCAATACAGGTTCCGAATCTTTGGTATAACTGAAAGAAACGTGTTCAAAAGATAACACATGCTCATCATCCATATTCAGCGAAGCTGTTGATGGATTTTCCGGATCAATGATCTCAATAGGTTGATTCAACACTTCTTCGATCCGCCGAAGAGAGGACATCGATTTTGGAACGACGACTAACACCATAGCTGCAGTCATTAGATAAGCCAACGTGAGCATCGAATATTCGACGATGGCAGTAACAGTCCCGATCTGTAGTGTACCTTCACTGACCAACGAACCACCAAACCAAAGAATGGCGCTGTATACGATCCCCATTAATAAAAATGCAATCGGAGTGACCCAAGCAAATACGCGATTGACTCGGATCATCTGTGTGGCATACTTCTCAAATGTTTGATTGGTGCGCTTCTCCTCATAGTCTTGATTGTTGAAGGCTCGAATCATATTCACACCTGTAAAAAATTCCCTTAAAGTCACTGTGATACGATCCATTTTTGGTTGAATACTGAGAGATAGAGGGGTTCCTTTTTTCATTAAAATGTAAATAACGACAGCATAAATAAACACAGAAATCAATGTAATCAACGTCAATGTCATGGAATATTGAAGCATCATGACAATTGTAAACACCGCAATGATTGGTGCAGGTAAGATCATTTGACAAAAGAGTACAATCATTTGTTGGATATTATCTACATCATTAGTCATTCGAGTCAGGAGTGAGGCACTTCCAAATTCATCTGCATCTTTCATCGATAATTGTTGGAACTTATCAAAATAGGTTTCCCTTGTTTGGTAGCCAAATTTTGCAGACACTAGTGCAGAAAAATAGCTAGAAGCAATCGCTGAAAAAGTACCTAGCAAGGCTACGAATACCATTTGTAGACCAATGGTATAAATTTTACTGTTTTGACCAGTAACTATCCCTTCATCAATTAATGTTGCCACTAATTTAGGGACACCAAGTGTACCCATGATTTGTAAACAGACGAATAAAAAAGTCATGCCTACGATTTTTTTATTCTTCCATAGGAATTGTTTAAGTAATGTCATTTTGTTTCCTCCTTTTACTAGACAATAATGAATTTTACACCTTAAAGTTACTTGAAGGTCAATAGAAGAAGCGGTAAAATTAACAAGAGGTGAGCGGAAATGCCAAAACTTTACACAATCGGAGAAGTCTCGGAACTACTAAATGTACCAAAGTCAACGATTCGTTTTTGGGATGAGCAAGGGTTAATCCATTCTCTACGCCATGAAGAAAACGGGTATCGGATGTTTAATATTGATGATATTTTTCAGATCTATGACATCAATTTCTATCGAAAATTAGATGTTCCAATCAAACAGATGAAAAATTTATATGGAAAAACGATCGAAGAACATTATGCAACGATTGCAGAAACAGAGCAGCGGATTAAGCAAGAAAAAATAAGTCTGCAAAAAAAACATGAAGAAATCTTGGCTCGAAAAGAACAATTAAAACTTATGATTGACAATCGAGGCATTACCAAAGAAACAATTCCTTTTGCGGCAATCGTCATAGTGGATTCCGACGACATTTTAGATTCGAAAGCCTATCTTGAAAACTATGCCAGCTTCGGTGGGTATTTTGATTTTTCGCTGAGCGATGAAATGATTTATGGCTTCTGTACAGACCAAACATCAGCCACAATTCCACTGTCTAAAATTGTTTGGTACAATCAGCCTGGTAAAACTTATCATCGATTTTTATTACAAGTGGAAGTCAATCATACCGAAAAGAACAATATCGAAGAAGTAAGATTAACATTAGCTCAACGAGGGTATCAAACAGGAAATGTGATTGGACAGTATCTGCTAACGAAGCAAACGGAAGAAGGAGTCTATCATGAATATTATTTAGGATGGATCGAAAGCCAAAAAGTAGAAGCTGATTTAACAAATGAGGATAAGCAAAAGTAGACGAAGAAGGAGCGGGAAAGGATAGTTATCTCGCTCTTCTTCGTCTATTTGGTTAGGATTTATCAGGGTTAAAACTTTCTCTAATGATTAGTCGTGTAGGATAAGTGACAATGATCGGTTCCTCTCTCAAACCATCGATTCGCTCCACCGCTAATCGAACAGCAGACTGACCAATGACTTTTGCATTGATCGCTACACTTGTTAAACTAGGAGATAAATCAGCAATCGCCTCGATGTTATCGAAGCTAACTAGAACGATCTCTTCTCCAATTTTTCGATTGTCTTTTTGTAATGCTCGATAAACACCTAATGCTAAAGGATCGCTGCCGATCAAAATGGCCGTCGGTAAATCATGTTTTTGTTTTTCGAGAAGTTTGGTCGCTAACTGCTCTCCGGATTCCTCTGTCCATTCTCCTAAATAATAATTGATCTGTTTGGTCAAATGATGGTCTTGCATGAAATGGCGGTAGGCTCTGAGCCTTTTTTCATTCTCAGTTGTTGATTTCCGACCAGCTTCGTTAATATCGATTTGATAACCACCAATATAAGCGATGTTGGTGTGCCCATTGTCTAAAAAAAGTTCTAAAACAGATTTAGTCATTCGTTCGAGATCCCCATAGACCATATCCACTTCTTGTTGGATATCTGGATTATCTACTACAACTAATTGTCGGTTCTGTTTCAATAAATCGGCGATTGCACCTTTATCGATCGTACCGACTACGATTATAGCACCTAATTGATCCAAATCTTTCCACTCGGTCGGGTTATCCGACATATTATAAATTCGATTCATGCCGATATGGAGTCGGCTGGCTTCTTCTTCTAGACCTGCTCGTAATTCTCGATAATAAATATCTTTTTCTTCGCTGGCTTTACTGATTGCTGAAATGACACCGATGGAAGGACGGCGTTTTTTAATATATTTTCGCTTGTTGATATCATAATTTAATGTGGCAGCTGCAGTGAAAATCCGTTGACGAGTAGCAGCAGAGACACTGATCGTTTTGTCTTCATTCAAAACTCTTGAGACCGTAGCAGGTGAAACATTGGCTTTTCTTGCGACATCTCTAATTCCAACCATAAAATGGCACCCCTTACAAAAAATAAAAATTTTTATTGACATATTTGTTTAGTAAACAGTATACAGGAAATGTAACAAAAGTAAACGGTTACTATTTATTTGAGAGGTGAAACAATGGAACAAGTGATGAAGAATCAAAGAGTAGCTTTAATCACATTTGACGAACAGGAAAAAGTATTTCATCTATCCAATTCAGAAATTTCCTATATTCTTCAAATTGAAGAAAGTGAAGTTCTGGCTCATGTTTATTTTGGTAAAAGAACGACCCATTATCATAATCATAAAAAATATCCTCGCAGAGATCGTGGCTTTTCTGGGAACGTCCCCTTAAATGAAGATCGAACGTATTCAAAAGATACATTACCACAAGAGTATTCAGGGCACGGAGGGATGGATTATCGATTACCTGCCTTGATGATTCGTCGAGAAAATGGATCAAATCTGCTTGATCTACGTTATGAAAGTTTTCAGATCCAAGAAGGAAAGCCAAATTTATCTGGATTACCGCAAGCGTATATCAAGAATGATACAGAGGCAGAAACATTGATCGTGACGTTGAAAGATCGTGAAGAAAAGATTTACGTGGATCTTTCCTATACGATTTATCGAGAAAGAGCAGTGATTACACGTTCGCTGAAGGTAAGAAATGAAACCAATGATCCAGTGATGATTGAAAAAGCAGCCTCTTTTCAACTTGATTTTACGAATTCAGGCCGGTTTGATGAAGTGATTGCCTTACCAGGAGCGCATGTCAAAGAACGGCAGATGTCTAGACAAAGCATAACAGATGGCATCAAATCATTTGAAAGCCGTCGTGGTTCAAGCAGTCATCAGATGAATTCATTCATCGCCTTGACAAATCATGCAACAACTGAATTCACAGGGGAAGCGATTGGGATCCATCTTGTTTATTCAGGAAATCATTCCTTTGAGATTGAAAAAGATGCCATTCAACAATTTAGAGTGATCGGTGGAATCAATCCCTATAATTTTTCTTGGGAGTTACAACCATATGAAAGCTTCCAAACACCGGAAATACTCTTAACTTATTCTGATCAAGGGTTGAATGGGATGAGTCAAGTGACCCATCATTTATTACGGGAACGAGTAGCAAGAGGGCGATTCCAATACCAAGAACGTCCGATCCTAGTCAACAATTGGGAAGCGACTTATTTTGACTTTACGAGCAAAAAGATCGAAGCGATCGTTGATGAAGCAAACGAATTAGCGATAGAGATGTTTGTTTTAGATGATGGCTGGTTTGGGAAAAGAGATTCGGACCAATCTTCTCTAGGAGACTGGTTTGAATATCAAGGGAAATTGAAAAATGGCTTAAAAGGGATCGCTGACTATGTTCACCAAAAAGGACTAAAGTTTGGCTTGTGGGTTGAGCCTGAAATGGTTTCCAGCGACTCTCAATTAAATCGGAATCATCCCGAATTTATGATGAAAGAACCAGGTCGTCAACCATCAGCTTCTAGATCTCAACACGTCCTTGATTTTACCCGAAAAGAAGTCCGGCAGACGATTGAAACACAGTTACGGCATTTGTTAGACAGTGTGGAGATCGACTATATCAAATGGGATATGAATCGATCGCTATCTGATGTCTATTCGGTGTCATTGGGCAAACAAAACCAAGGGGAAGTTTTGCATCGTTATCTATTAGGATTATATGAGATGATGGAAAACTTAACAAACGACTATCCTCATATCCTTTGGGAAGGATGTTCTGGTGGTGGTGGACGGTTCGATGCAGGGCTGCTTTATTATATGCCACAGTCTTGGACTAGTGACAATACAGATGCGGTTGAACGCATCAATATCCAATATGGGACGAGCTTAGCTTATCCTATTTCAGCTATGACTGCCCATGTATCAGCTGTTCCTAATCATCAAACGGGTCGAGTCACCAGTTTAAAAACACGTGGAGATGTGGCCATGGGCGGGGTGTTTGGATATGAACTCGATCTAACAAAATTATCTAGTGAGGAAAAGCAGGAAGTAGCCGCACAGGTAGAATTTTATAAAAAAATCAGACAGACAGTCCAATATGGTGATTTCTATCGTTTACAAAATCCCTTTGAGCAAAATATTGCTTCCTGGGAATTTGTTTCAAAAAACCAACAGGAAGTCCTCTTATTTATAAATCGTCGGTTAGCAAATGCACAGCCCGAATTTCATGAGGTACGCCTTGTTGGACTAAGCGAAGAAAAACTATACCAGAACCAGATAGATGGCAAAGTATATTCAGGATCGGAATTAATGACAATAGGTCTTTATTTCCCAGATTTTTATGGCGATTTTCAAACAGAATTGATTCATTTTATGAGTATAGACGAAGGAGAATAGAAAAATGAACGCATTGATTGAATGGTTAGATGATCCGCAAGTGTATCGAGTAAATCAAAGGAAAGCCCATAGTGATCATGTTATTTATGGTGCTAAAGAAGAAGTGGAAACAGGAAACACCAGAATCCAATCGCTGAATGGGAAGTGGCAATTTTGCTATTCCCGTAATGCTTTAGAACGTCCAGTGAATTTTTTTGAAAAGGAATTTGATAACAGCAGCTTCGATCAGATTGATGTTCCTGGGCATATCGAACTAGCAGGATACGACAAGATCCACTACATCAATACGATGTATCCATGGGAAGGGCATGAGTTTAGACGTCCGGCTTATACAACCGCTAGTAAGGAAGAAGCCGAGGGGATGTTTTCTCAAGCCGATTATAACCCAGTTGGCTCATATGTGACGAACTTTACTTTAAATGAAGAAATGAAAGAAAAGGCGATCACCATTCGATTTGAAGGTGTCGAACAGGCAATGTATGTCTGGTTAAATGGGCACTTTGTCGGCTATGCAGAAGATTCTTTCACGCCTTCTGAATTTGATTTAACTCCTTATCTGGAAGAAGAGAATCGTTTAGCGGTAGAAGTCCATAAAAGAAGTAGTGCCGCTTTTCTAGAAGACCAAGATTTTTTCCGTTTCTTTGGGATTTTTAGAGATGTTTCATTGATCGCCAGAGGGAAAAATCATATAGAGGATATGTGGATCAAACCTCAAGTTGATCCCTCTTTTCAAAGCGGTTGGGTAGATATCGACTTGACTATTGAAAATCTTACTTCAAACGGAAAGCTACGTGTCCGACTCCTCAATTGCAAAGGAGAAGAGATCCATCAAGAAGAAGTGGGAATCGAAGAACAAATCTCGTTGCATATTCCAGTAGATAAAATTACTTTATGGGATCATTTTCAACCCAATTTATACATCGTCGAATTTGAAACGTTTGATGATACTGGGGTGACGGAGTATAGTTACTATCCATTTGGTTTTAGAAAGATCGAGATCAAAGAGCGGATCATTTATTTGAATGACCGACGTTTGATCATCAACGGTGTCAATCGACATGAATGGCATCCTGAAAAAGGAAGAGCTATCGATTTGATGGATATGAAGAAAGATCTAGAAATCATTAAACATGCGAATATCAATGGGGTTAGAACCTCACATTATCCAAATCAAATCCCTTGGTATTATCTTTGTGATCAGGCGGGTATTCACTTGATGGCAGAGACCAATCTGGAATCTCATGGTTCTTGGCAAAAGATGGGGGCGTTTGAGCCGTCTTACAATGTACCGGGGAACGTTCCTCAATGGCGGGAGATCGTTCTTGACAGAGCACAGACAAATTTTGAGACATTCAAGAACCATACGAGTATTTTATTCTGGTCTTTAGGAAATGAATCTTACGCAGAAGAGAATATTCGTTTGATGAATGATTACTTTAAAGAAAAAGATCCCGATCGCCTTGTTCACTATGAAGGGAATTTCCCTAATCCTGCATTCGAAGATTCGATTTCTGATGTCAAGAGTTGCATGTATGCTACGCCAACAGATATCTGTGATTACCTTGAAAATGATGGGAAAAAGCCTTTCATTTTATGTGAATACATGCATGACATGGGGAATTCTTTGGGAGGATTGAATTCTTACATGGAATTATTAGATCGATACCCAATGTATCAAGGTGGCTATATTTGGGACTTTAAAGATCAAGCGATTCAAGTGATCGATCCATTGACGAAACAAAAAGTAATGAGATACGGTGGGGACTTTGATGATCGTCCAAGTGATTATGAATTTTCAGGTAACGGGATCGTCTTTTCTGATGGTCAAGAAAAACCGGCATTACAGGAGGTAAGGTATTATTATGGAAAATACAGCGATTAAAATGAAGATTATTTATGGAGATTGTACATTTGCTTTAAAAGGTGAAGGATTTCATTATATCTTTTCCTATACAAGAGGTGGGTTGGAATCCTTAAATAAAAATGGGAAAGAATGGTTGTATCGAGAAACGCTGCCGACGTTTTGGCGGGCTTTGACGGATAATGATCGAGGGAATGGGTTTGGCTATCGTTCGTCCATGTGGCTAGGGGCTGGGATGTACCCGAAAGTAAAAAATGTTCAAGTTTCCATTGATCAAAAACCAATCGAACAGCCAATTGCTCCGATCAATAATCGCTATTCCAATCATGAATATGCGCAATCAGCAGCGATCAAATTCACGTTAGAAATCAATACGGTGCCCAAAACAGAAGTCATAGTCAACTATGAAGTACAATCTGATGGGGAAATGAAAATTTCTGTCTTTTATCATGGACAGCAAGGACTGCCTGAATTACCTTTATTAGGTTTTCGCTTTATTATGCCAACCAAAGCGAAATATTTTGAATATGAAGGACTATCAGGAGAAACGTATCCAGATCGAATGGCAGGAGGAATCGAGGGTACTTATAAAGTAACTGGTTTACCAGTGACTCCCTATCTCGTGCCACAAGATTGTGGTGTCCATATGAAGACGAAATGGCTAGAAATCACTAGAGATTCTACGATGAATAATGCGGATCAAGGAAAGGAGGAATTTTCATTACGCTTTGAACAAGTGAACGGCGATTTTGCATTTTCAGCTCTCCCCTATAAAGCCGAAGAATTAGAAAATGCCACACATCTTGAAGAGTTACCACCAGCTAGAAGAACCGTCTTAGTGATTCAAGGGAAGGTACGTGGTGTAGGAGGAATCAACAGCTGGGGAGCAGATGTTGAAGAAGCGTATCATATTTCAGCGGAAGAAGACCATGAATTTAGTTTTATCGTGAAGTAAAGGTCGTGAAAGAAGCGGTCAGCTCCGAGCAAATAAGAGGCAATTTTTTAAAACACCTTTTCATGTTAAAAAAAATTTAGGCTTATTTCAAGGAGCTGATGCTTGAATGCTGTCTATCTAGAGAAAGGAAGGATTGATAGCTAAGTATCGGTAAAGAACAATAGCTTTTCATATTATTAGCAGACACGAAAAATATAAAACCATAGACAAATAGACGTTGCTTTTCTAAAATCATCTATCTTAGAAGGGCAACGTCTATTGCTTATAAGTATCAACTAACTGAATTGTTTATTTTTGAATTAACTGATTAATGGCAATGTGATTTTTACCGTTGTACCAACACCCATAATCGATTGGATCTGCAATCCATACTCTTTGCCGTAAAGCAATTTGATTCGTTCGTTCACATTCTTGACTCCGATTCCAGAAAAATAGTCCTTGTTTTTTTCTTTTGATTTGTATCAAATCCATCACCGTTATCTACGATTTCAAAGATCAATTGTGTTTCATGAATTTTTCCGAATAAAGTAATAAACCCACTTTTTTTTGTTTGAAAAGCATGTAAAAAAGCATTTTCAATAATTGGCTGGATCATCATATTGGGCACTTTAAAAGGGTATAGTTCATCGGGGACCATGATCCGAGTGGCGATATCATCACCATATCTCAATGAAAGAATATGGATATAGCTTTGCACACTTTTTAATTCTTCTTCGACAGTGATTGTTTCTGCTTTTTTCCCAATGGTACTTCTCAACAAATCAATAAAATGATCGATTCCATGAATTGCTTTTTGATTTTCTTTTTGCCAGATCAAAAATTTTAGACTAGTTAACGTATTGTAGATAAAGTGAGGCTGGATTTGGGCTTGCATCGTTTGAATCTCTAATTGGCGTTTTTTCTTTTCGTTTTCAATTGAAGTAAAATAGTTCTCATCGATCGTTGTTAACAGTTGATTGATTGTAGTGCCTAAAGTCTTTGTTTCGTAGGTCCCTTGAACGTCTACTTGGGTATTATTAGGAATTTTTTTGATATGTTTTAAGGACTGAATCAAGGCATAAATCGACTTCGTCTGACGGTTCATATAGCGAAAGACAATAGCACCAACTACCATTAAAGTCATCAAATTAAAAAGGACGATCGGAACAATCAGTCCCATTTGATTGACTAGTGAACGAATATTTACTTTACTAATCAAAGCTAAGTTTTGTCGATATAATGGAACACGTGTTAAACGATTATAATCAACTGTTTTTGTTTCATTGGTATTTAAATCATTTAACAAGTTGGTTTTGGCACCAATCATGCCAGTTTCATTGGAGGTAATGATTTGATTTGCTTCATTGATGAGATAGATTTTGGAGACCTCCGAATGGATCGTTTCATTGAATAAATTCGCTAGCTCATCTGCAGTTATCGCAATGACAGCATACCCATAAATATGATTCAACGAGGAAGTCAATTTCTTAATGAATAGGATGCTGCTTTTTGTTTGGTCACGAGTAGTCAAACCAAAGTCGACAAAGAACATTTGGGTCGATGCTTTATGTGCCTTTGCTTTTTGTACGACATCAGATCTCATGAATGCCGCAGCATCCATACTGGCAAGCATCTCGTTTCCAACGAAGGTATGTCCACTTTCACCATAGATCATCAGATCGTAATTGATGGAAGGAGAGATCGAAGTAAAGCTTCGGTTCATTTGTTGGATTGTTTTTACATTTGCGTAGTTATCTAACGAAGAGTGCGGATCGTTAGAGAAATAATTTTCGACTGCAGGGTTGTTAGCGACCATCGTTAAGGTATTTTCGATATTATCATTCAATCGTTCAAAATCACGTTGTATTTTGCCAAGCGTTAGTTCATTCGATTTATCAAATAGATGGATATAAGCGTTTTTGGATCGATCATAAATGAAGAAGGACAGAATAATCGCTTGAGTAAGAAGCGCAATGACTAGGACAACCAGTAGTTTTGTAACTAGTTCATACTCTTTGAATTTTTTCTTCATGTTTCAAACTTCCTTTTCGATATTGAGAAGGATTTAGCCCAGTTTCTTCCTTGAATACTCTTGAGAAGTAACCAAGTTCAGCAAATCCTACTTGGTAAGAGATTTGTGAAAGTGGCTCGGTTGTCTCAAGCAAAAGCCGTTTCGCATGTTGTATCCGGACTTTTTTTAGATATTTAGTGAAGCTAATCCCATATTTCTCGGTAAACA
This sequence comes from Enterococcus hirae ATCC 9790, assembly GCF_000271405.2. Classification (NCBI taxonomy): domain Bacteria; kingdom Bacillati; phylum Bacillota; class Bacilli; order Lactobacillales; family Enterococcaceae; genus Enterococcus; species Enterococcus hirae. The sequence goes on from NC_018081.1 coordinate 2,128,040, forward strand.
TGGTAGATAAATAACTATAGGAAAAATGAAATTTTTCGGAGATGATTTGCAAGGAAATATCTTGATGATAATTTTCTTGAACATAATCATAGATCGCTGTCAGAATTTCTGAGTTTTCATTCTTTTCCGGCGTGCTCCAACGCATCAATTGAGTGATGATTTTAGTAAACGTAATGGAAAAATCTTCGATGGTGGCGACGTTCGTTATAAGTGTTGGTAACGTAATTTTTAATGTCGTCAATTCTTTCGTCCCTTGACCATCTTCTAAAGCATTGATGAGTGCGTAGAGACGATTGATTGTTTCGTGTTTTAAAAATAAAGGGTCAATTTTTAAAGCGATCAGAGTCTCAATCGCTGATTTCATTTCTCTGATAGCGGATACATAATCTTTGTTGACAATCTTTGTTAAGTAGCTTTTCGTGCTCTGATCAAAGTGTGGAATCAAAGGGACTAATTGTTCTTCCGATACAACACCAGCACTTTTCTGATAAAAACGTTGTCCTTTGCCTAATTTTTTTAATCTTTGAAAACAATCGAACAGCTCACTTAGCTCTAAACAAGGGGAAATAATCAATAATGCATCAGATTTTTGCGCATATTCACGCAAAGAAGTCTGAATTTGTTCGAAACAATCCATGGAAGAAACATTTAGTAAGCAACCATATTCATAGTCGAGAGTGGTAAAAGGCTGACAATCAATCCAGGGTTCAGCTCGTTCTTCGTTACTTTTTAGAGAAGCTAGTGGAGCTAAATCATCCATTTCACTATAGACGATGTAAAATAACGGGAAACGAAAAGGATCGTTAGATATCGTTGTTTTTTGTCCAGAGAAATATTGAGTTAAAGCACTATCTAGAGAGAATTTAGAGTCTAGATTTTTTTGGCCTTTTTTAACCAAATGGTTCAAAGCAGAAAGCAGGTTTTCTGGATTCAATTTTGGTTTAAGTAAATAATCGGATACGCCTTCTTTAAAAGAGTCTTTCACTAGTTGAAACTCATCATGGCTTGATAACACTAATATTTGAATATCAGGCTTGCTTTTTTTTAAGAGGCGAGCAAGTTCAATCCCATCCAGTTCAGGCATGATAAGATCAGTAATGACAATATCAATATCATTAGAATGAATAGAGAAAAAATCAAGCGCTTCCAATGAGTTTGAAAAAGCGCCTTTAATTTGGAATCCGTGGTTTGACCAATCAACCAAATTGGCTATGCCATGTAAGATTGTTTTTTCATCGTCGATCAATAATAAATTAATCAAGCTTGTTCCCCCTTTTAAACAGTTTCTCTTTTTAAAATACGGTTTAATTGGCAGAAAAGCAAGATGAATTACTCAAAATAAAAAAATTGAAATCTAAATTTGTGATTTTTTCTTATTTTGGGATATTTTTTGGAACTCTTTTAGAAATTAAGAAAACGATTACATTTTTGGTATGATTCACATGTAAAGAATAAAAATGAAAAAGGCGGGTTGGATATGAAATTCAAAAAATTAGTAGCAAGTGCGACGCTTTTAGCTTCAGCAGCAGTTTTGTTTGCGGGATGTGGGAGTTCCTCAAATTCAGCAACGAAAGATGAAAATAAAATCAGTGTTTGGGCATGGGATGAAACGTTTAATATCAAAGCAGTCAATGAAGCAAAAAAAGTCTATGACAATAAAGATGTCGAAGTGGATGTCGTTACGATGTCACAAGATGATATCGTACAAAAGTTAAACACAGCATTAGCCAGTGGAAATACTGATGGATTACCGAATATCGTGTTGATTGAGGATTATCGTATTCAAGGTTATTTGAATTCTTATCCGGACGCATTTTCTGAGTTAACCGATATCGTAGATGAATCCAATTTTGCTTCGTATAAATTTGCGGTTAATAAGATCGATGATCAAATTTATGGCGTTCCATTTGATTCAGGTGTTACGGCTAATTTTTATCGAACAGATTTGTTAGAAGAAGCCGGTTACAGTCAAGCAGATATGCAGAATTTAAGTTGGGATGACTATTTACAAGTTGCTCGAGATGTTAAAGCAAAAACGGGTAAAAAAATTACTGAAGTGAATCCCTCAGATCTTGGACGTGTCCGTATGATTATGCAAGAAGCTGGTGAATGGTACACTTCAGAAGATGGAAAGACGGTTACGATCAAAGATAACCAATCATTGAAATATGGATTAAATCTATTTGCTACACTACTTAAAGAAGATCTAGTGGAACAAACTTCAGATTGGAATGCAGGTGTCACGGCCATTCAATCAGGGGCTGTTGCATCCAGTCCAATTGGTGCTTGGTATTCCTCAACGATCCAAGGTGCTGAAGATCAATCAGGGAAATGGGCAATTGCACCGACACCTTCATTACCTGCCAATATGCAAAAAGCACAAGCTTCTAATTTAGGCGGAGCTGGGTGGTATGTGATCAAAGGTGTTTCAGGCGAAGAAAATGCGAAAGACTTCTTGAAGAAGACCTTTGCGACTAACGAAGACTTGATGGGAACCTTAGCGAAAGAAATCGGGTTAGTTTCTACCATGTTAAGTGCAAAAGATCAACCAGCTTATCAAGAGTCTTCTGAATTCTATAGTGGTCAAAAGGTGTTTGAAGACTTTTCTAAATGGACAGCGGAAATTCCACAAGTTAATTATGGACAAGAAACCTATGCAATCGAAGCAGTTGTAGCAGAGTCATTACACCGAATCATCAATGGAGAAGATACTGATAAAGTCTTGGCAGATACGCAAAAACAAGTAGAAGCACAGTTAGCCAATTAAGCAGAGTGAAATGAATTGATTTAGAGGATCAAATTTGTGTTGGCTGGTGATTTTTGAACGGTCATCAGTCACACAAATTTGCTATCTATTAAAAATAGTTTCAATCAATACCGTAGAATTTTCGTGAGGACGCTGTCATTTACTCAGACAATTAGTTAAGAGGGAGGATTTGTGAGACGATCCTTAAATGACAGATAAAACGAAGATGAACGTAACGAAAGTGAGCAAAGCAGATGAAACAAAAAGATTTTTTCAAGAACGGAAATGCGTTTCTTGTTTTACCAGTTCTGATGATCTCGATCATGGTATTTATCCCAATGATTTTAGCGCTGATCACTTCATTTCAAAGTGGTCCCCCAGTTAATATGAGTTTTAATGGTTTGGGGAATTATCAACGCATGTTGAATGATGCGACCTTCAAAAAGGCTTTTTTTAACACCTTTTTATATTTATTGGTACAAGTACCGATTATGTTGTTTTTAGCTTTATTTGTCTCTAATTTATTAAATGATAAAAAGCTTAAAATGAAAGGATTCTTCCGGACAGCGATTTTTTTACCTTGTATCACATCCATGGTTAGCTATTCGCTTATTATGAAAAGCTTGTTTTCTCAATCGGGATTAGTGAATAATTTTTTGATGACGATCGGCTTGATCGATATGCCAATTGGCTGGCTGACTCATCCAGTTTGGGCGAAAGTATTAATCATCATTTCGATTACATGGCGTTGGACAGGTTATAACATGATTTTCTTTTTATCAGGAATGCAAAATATTGATCCGGCAATTTATGAAGCAGCAGAAATCGATGGCGCATCTAAGTGGCAACAATTGATCAAAGTCACGATTCCTAACTTAAAACCAATTATTTTGTTTACGTCAATCACATCAACGATCGGTACGTTGCAACTCTTTGATGAAGTACAAAATATTACGGGTGGTGGACCAGCAAATGCAACAACTACGCTATCTCAGTATATTTACAATTTAAGTTATAAATTTACACCGAATTTTGGTTATGCTGCGGCGGTTTCATTTGTGATCGTAGTCTTTATTGTACTGTTATCAATCATTCAAACGAAAGTCGGAGGTGAAAAAGCGTGATAGATCAAGCAGAAAACAAAGTACTTCTTAAAGAGAATGAAAAAAAAGCGACTAAAACATTCGATTGGTTAGCTGTTTTTAAATATGCCTCTTTGAGCGTGATTTCATTTATTTCGATTTTTCCTTTTGTTTGGATGATCTTAGGAATGACGAATACACCTATCGATATTACTGCCGGAAAATTAAAGATCGGTAGCCATTTAGTTGTCAACTTCCAGAATCTTTTTTCAAATGACTTAAACTTTGCACGCTCATTGTGGAATTCAGCTTTGATCGCTATTGTAACAACGGTCTTAGCTTTGTTGATTTCATCTATGGCTGGTTATGGGTTTGAGATCTATAAAAGTCGAAAAAAAGAACGATTATTTACGATTTTGCTTTTATCGATGATGGTTCCTTTTGCTGCATTGATGATTCCTTTATACCGCATGTTTTCTAACTTAAACGGAACGATCTTAGGGATTAATAGCTTCTTAGTCGTCATTTTGCCTTCAGTAAGTACAGCTTTTTTGATCTTCTTCTTTCGACAAAACGTTAAAGCGTTTCCTAAAGATTTAGTAGAAGCTGCACGTTTAGATGGATTAAAAGAATTAAGTATATTTTTCCGTGTCTACCTACCCACTGCTAAAAATACGTATGCAGCTGCTGCAATCATTACTTTTATGAGTAGTTGGAATAACTATCTTTGGCCTTTAGTTGCATTGCAATCACCAGATAAGCGTACGGTCCCATTAGTTTTATCTGCCATGGGAGCCTCTTATACACCAGATTACGGAATGATTATGGCCGGGCTTGTGATTGCAACATTGCCAACAGCTATCGTGTTCTTTGTTTTACAAAAACAATTTGTTCAAGGAATGATCGGTTCTGTCAAGTAAACGCGATTCGATGATAAAATTAGTTTGGTATAAACTTTAAATGTATAGGAAAAGCTGTCCCACTAAGGGAGAGCTTTTTTCTTTTTAAATAACATTTTATATTAAAAATATATTTATGGTTAATTATTTAAATAACTGTAATTATTATAGGTTGTAAGGATAAAAATTTATAAATATTATATTGTTGCTATTTATTTAGTTGTTATTTATAATTAAATTGTACAAAAGATAACGTTTTCTTAATGAATGAATCATTATTTTTTTTCATAAAATAATTTTAAGGAGTGAGGTAAATGAAAAAATATGCGGTTAGTCTGTTGTTGTTTGTGTTTGGTATCTGTGTACTTTCAGCCAATGTTGGGGCGCAAGAAGTCACGTCAAAAGAGATTTTTAGTATTCCGGAGCCGACGTGGATCTTCAACTCAGGGATGAGTAAAGGGAAAAACCATGATCGTCAGGATCTAGGTTTTATCTTAAGCGAAAATACCGAATTGAGAATGAGACAGACAAATGCTCATTTCAAGAATAAGTTAAAATTGCGACTACTAGGAAACGATAAAAAGAATGAAAAAAGTATCGAAGTTGGATCTAATTGGGTAAGTATCCGTGCAGATGAGCCCTTGGTTCCATTTATTGATACACCGTACGGAGAAGGATCAGCACAGATCGAATACGAAGTGGTGACTTCCAAAGGAATGAAAGCGTTACCTGTTTATAAATATCATGGGAATGAGACCATGTTTTTTTCAATGTGGGATACGGAGGATGCAGAGTATGCGTTAATTCAAGGAGTAGATTTCCAATTACTCATGCCCAAATTGGACAAAGAACTAGTGAGAAACTTAAAAGATTTTCCATCAATTGATGCGTTGATTGGGTATCATCACGGTATTTTTGCTTTATTTAACGGTATCGCTGGTTTTGATGGTTCCGCACCAGAAAATCAGAACGGCGCGAATCGTTACTTTTTAAAGGCAGATGATTCTGGCGCAGGTGCTGCTTATTATGGGGGTGATTGGACAGCTAATAGTGAACCTACGACAGATATGTGGTTGAAAGAACTAAGTTGGGCAACATTACATGAAATTGCTCACGGTTATCAAGCTGGTTTTGATGGGCAAGATATGTATACTGGCGAAGTGTCAAATAATTTATTTGGGGTCCAATATCAGTATGAAAAATATGGAAAAAAAGCAGATGACATCGGTTGGTTGTTTAATTTAGGTAAAAAAGAAGAAGTCGAAAACAAGCTATATGATAAGTTGATCCGTGACGGAGACACTTACCATGATGTCGATGTGCGTGAACAACTGATTTTATTAACGATGTTCAAACAAAAAGCTGGAAATGACTCCTTCACTAAGATATATCAGGAATATCGTAAAATGGCTAATCAAAGTGATTTCAAAGATTGGGAATATACATTACCTAATTTAATGAATCGTATCTACAGTGAAAATAGTAAGCAGGATTTTTCTGCTGCCTTAAAAAAACGTGGGTTGTATCTTGATGAATTTCAAGCAGAAAAAAATCGTGTGGCAGGTTATCCAGCTGTGGCTTCATTGGCAGATATTGTCTCTGAAAATGAGTTGGTGCGTGCACGTCAATTGATTGACCCAAACTATTTGATCAATTCTAATTTTGAATTGGTTACTAACGAAGAAATCGCCTCTCTAGGGTTGGTTGGTGATTTGACCATTGAAATTCTTCCTAGCGATTTGAGTAACTTTGAAGGGCTCACAGTTGAATTAAAAGATGGAGCAACTATTATAGCGAGTCAACCAGTACAACAAAAAATGACATTCAAAAATATTCCTAACGGGGTCTATCATTTAGAATTTTCTGGTGAACAAATGAAGTATTATTTACCAAGCGAAAATTATGTTTATGTAAAGGAAACCCAAAACCATGCTTCTCTTTCATTAATCAAAGCTGATATCAGTAAGTTAGCCGATGAAGATCTTATCTTTTATGGTTTTAGTGATCAATGGTCAGGCTCATTAAGAACGAATTTGAATTCAAGAGAAGCAACACTTACCTTAAATATACCAAAACCTCATTATTTATTTAAAGATGAACTCTATGTAAAAGTGACCATCAAATCTCAGGATGGCAAAATTAGGTATGAAAAATCGATTAATGGAGACATACCTGAACGATTCACCGATGACCATTTGTTGCTTGAGATAGGAGATAGCATAGAAATCTACCATGCAGAAGCAAGAAATCGTTTGAAAGGTCCAGAAAATCTTATTGATCGTGGACAAAATACTAACCACTGGCTAGTTACGGAACATGGGTTAAAACACCTTGGATTAAACAATAATCCAGAAAAAGATCTTATGAAAAAAATTGAAAAATTAGGGAATTCATTAGTAAAAGCTGAGGGTATTAAACCGATGGCGTGGGAAAGATCAATGGCTAAAAAACAATTATGGACAGCCATACAATCTCTATCTCCAAAAGATACAGAACATTATATGTCCCAATATTATGTTTTGTTTAAATAGCATATGATGAGAAGTCAAAATTATCGAATTGATCGTCTTTAGCAAAAAACTTAGCACCTTAGAGGTTGAGACGAAAGTGTTAATTATCAAGCACCAAAAAAATTCCGGAACTTGCCAAGAAACACAAACGCTAGTTTTTTCTGTCGATTGTTATCTACTTGGTGCTTCTCAAATTCTTGATTAATTTCGGCTTATCTTTCGAAAATGCTGCTTTTATCTCGTCGTGAACAAGAGCTCTTTAAACTCCGTTTATTCATTTTTAGATATACTAGAAGATACTGGGACAAAAAAGTTGTCTCAGTATCTTCTTTTGTTTTATCACAAGCGTTTGGTTTTAGTGATGTAATACAAATAAGACCAGTATAAAATATTAGCTAAATGGCTATGCTAGTATAAATGACTTGAATGATCCTAAGATTTACTCAAGAATTTTTTAAAAGAGCTTCTTTTATATAACAAATACTTCTTTTTTGATATAAAAATGGTTACGCTTTCATTAGAATAGAAATATCAAATAAAGGAGTGAGTAGAATGAAAAATAAATGTTGCATGATTACTTTGGCTTCTATTTTATTGTTAGGATGTGCTACACCAAGTATCGTTTACGGAAAGGAACAAGAGGGACTATTGGCAAGAACAAGCCTTGCATCTGTTTCTCAATCCCTCAACAAAGGAAACGAGGGGCAAGTAAAAACAACAACACTTGGACTATCTGACGATGAGCAAGCGATCATTCAAGCAATCGGTAAAGGCAAGAATTTCAAGGGAAAACTTTATTTAAATTATATCCGAGATAAAATAACTGAAGTTTTCAAAGAGTATAATGGAGATATTTTTAAACTTCTAAGTGAATTCTCTTCGTTGATATCAGACCAAATTTCAGAAGTGAATGTAAAAGAACGCTTTGATGTTAGTCCAGAAGTAATCAAACGTTTGATTACAATCAGTGCGATGTATGACATTGCTTTTGCAAAAGACAGTTGTTTTATGAGCTTGCTTGGTGCAGCGAATGATGGAACGGCACCTGCTGAGCCTACAGGTTTTTATCCTAATACCACTCAATTAGAAGGAACGACCGTAAATAAGCAAGATGGAAAATTAATGACGTTGAAATCTTATTATGTGGATCAAAAATCAGATGTAACGGTGATGATTCATGGTGGTTTTCGAGGAAATTGGAATTTAGGGACAGTAACGGATGAGTATAATATCTTTTACAATGCGGGCTATAATTTATTATTTGTAGACCCTCGTGCCACTGGAAACAGTGGGGGCGATTATGTCACTTATGGACAATATGAGTCAGATGATGTGCTCTATTGGATCAATCGAGAAGTAGGAACTAAGCCGACTCAAAAGATTTTACTTTATGGTGGCTCAATGGGGGCTGCAGCTATGATGTCAACATTAGCTAAGGATATCCCAGCATACGTAAAAGGAATCATCGAGAATTGCGGATTTAAATCAATTGATGAACAACTTAGATACACCTACAAAAATACCGTAGCGCCTTTATTAGGTTCAATATTTGGGGAAGAATTTGACATTGTAGCAGACGAAGAACATGAAGATCTATATATGGGATTGTTGAAAGAGTATTACTTTGACCAAGAATTAAAAATGAATGTGAATGAAAATCTACCTGAAATTGGTATGGCCACAACGATCCCCAAATTGATCATTCACGGAGATGCTGATCAAGTAGTTCCTCATGAAAATGCGGATGAACTCTATGATCTTTCCGGGGGCTATAAAGTCAAGTTGATTGTAGCAGGAGCTGGACATGGGGAAGCCCAATCAGTTGATCCCGTAGCGTATCAAACATATGTCACTAATTTTCTAAATTATCTTTTTGGAAGTCAAAGACATTAAGAAAAAATGATTGATCTTTCTGAGGAATGGGACGAAGTTTGACACGATCGAGAGAGTAGCGCCACGCATAATTAGGTTGATGAAATAAGCCGAAGAATCTAAAATCATTTCCTTGATTTTAGTGTTCTTCGGCTTGTTTTTACTACATTTACTCAAACCACAAGCAGTTACAAATACATACATGAAAGTATTGAACCTATCTGATCTCGATCAAGATAAATGGAGAACGACTTAGTAGTTAAGGCATTTTCAGACTAATGAATGGGCATAGTGGATACTTTTGTATTCTTTTGGGGTACAGCCGGCGACCTTTTTGAACACTTGAATAAAATGACTTTGACTAGAATAAGCAAGCAAGTGACTGATTTCATCGTAAGAATGATCTGTAAACAATAACAAATGTTTTGCTTCGGTTATCTTTTTTCTTGAATGTATCCGTGAATGGTAATCCCCATTTCTTTTTGAAGTGGCTGCAAATATGTGCTTTATGTTTTTCAGTGATGGCAGCTAACTCGTCGACGGTGATGCGTTCGTATAAATGATTATCAATGTGGTTGACAATCGTTTTTACTAACATGGATTTTTGAGCTAAAGGAAAATTATGAAGCAGTTCCATAAAACGGAAGGTTGCTTCTTTCATATATTGCAGACATTCTTTGACTGAGTGGATATAAATCAGTCCCTGAATCAAAGAGTCGGACAGACCAAAGGCTTGATTGATCGGTACGCCTTCTTCAATACTCATTCTGGTGACGATGGCTACGAATGAGGCAAATTTAAGTTTCAACCCTTCCAATTCAAAGGGGGATAAAGAGACTTTATAGGTTTCTTTCATTTTATTGAAGACCCAAATGACTTTTTCAGGTTCGTTTCGTTTGATGTAATCTAGATACCGTAATTCAAAATGATACGAATCGAAGGTTTCTTTGTGGATCCGTCGATCATAAAGATTATTTTCCAGGCTGTAATCAGTGGATAGATTTTTTTTATTTTTATCTTGTTGAAAGTACCAAATAAATTCTTCCTTTTTGGTTGGCCGCTGAGTCAGAATCGTGTGTAATAGTTGGATATATTCTTCAAATGAATACTTGTCTTCTTTGGAATAATGAATATTATAATGGTACTCATGTCCCATAAAAAAACAAGAGGTTTCTTTTGAACCGATAATACCGCAAGGGCCAATGATCATCTGATATTCCTTTTGATCAGATTTAAAACAAAAATAGCCGTATAAATAGGATGTTGTATGGTAAAGCTGGATCTGCTCTGTTTTTCTAAATGGAAAATAGGTACTGATCGTGATTGGTAAGTCTTCTAAATTTTTTGGATGGATGAGATATCCGTTTTCATCAAATAATAGCATCGGAATCAGATATTTTCGGTACAATAAATCCATAGTTATTTTAATCGTATCGGTAGTCATAATGTAAATACTCCTTGTGACGAATTCTTTCTTTTTATTTTACACGAATAAATTTTGTATAGCGCGAATATTTTGGTATAAACGCTAATATTTTTATATAAAAATCGTTTTTTATTCTTTATAATCTGTTCTATAAAGCGGTTACAAAGGAGGCGCCGATGGAAGCAGATCAGTTACAAGCTTTGTTTGATCGATTATCTGTTCAGGAAAAAATCGCACAAATGATCCAACTGAATGGAAGTATTCTATCAGAAAATGATGTGATGAATACTGGGCCAATGGAAGAATTAGGATTACCTCAAGAGTTAGATGTATTTGAGATTGGCTCTATTTATAATATCAACGATCATCAAAAATTAAAAGAACTACAAACAAAAGTTTTAGCAAAAAGTAAACACAAGATACCCATGTTGTTTATGTCAGATGTCATCTATGGGTTTCGGACAATTTTCCCCATACCTCTAGCTCAAGCTGGTTCTTACGATTTTGAGCTAATTCAACAAGCAGCTAAGTTAACAGCAGAAGAAAGTTATTTAAATGGCTTACATGTCTTGTTTTCACCAATGTTAGATTTAGCGCGTGATCCACGTTGGGGGAGGGTTATGGAATCTCCAGGCGAAGATGTTTATACGGCGAAAGAGTTTGCAAAAAGTATCGTCAATGGTTATCAGGGAGATAGTGAGACAAAAATTCCAGAAAAACATGTAGCCGCATGTCTGAAGCACTTTGCAGCTTATGGAGCACCGGAAGCAGGACGGGAATATCAAGCTGTAGATATGTCCCATCAACGGCTTTTCAATGAATATCTACAGCCTTATCAAGCAGCAATTGAAGCAAAATGTGAATTAGTAATGACTGCTTTTAATTTGTTGAATGGAGTTCCTGCAACTGGAAATGAATGGTTGAATCGAGAGATTTTACGTTCTCGCTTTGGTTTTGATGGCGTATTAGTTTCAGACTATGCAGCAATCAAAGAACTGATTCCTCACGGGTATGCCAAAGACGAAATAGATGCAGCCAAAAAGGCACTCATTGCAGGTGTTGATTTAGACATGATGACTTCGATTTATGCCAATCACCTGTCTGAATTAGTACAAGAGCCACGATTTATGCAACTTCTCGATGAAGCGGTGTGGCGTATTTTAATGTTAAAAAATAAATTGGGCTTATTTGAAAATCCTTATCGTGGCTTGGAAGAAGTGAATACTGGAGAAATCTTAACCGAAAAAGCTAAAGAAGCAGCAGTCGAGTTGGTTGAAAAAAGTTGTGTTCTTTTAAAAAATAATGACACACTTCCATTAGTACCAAATCAAAAAATTGCTGTGATCGGTCCATACGGCGAAAGTCCTCTCACTTTAGGTTTTTGGGCTTCAGTCAGCGGAAAGCCACAAGATACGGTTACTTTGAAGGAAGGATTGAGTCGCCATTTTGCGACAGATCACTTAATGTTTGCTAAAGGATACAATTTATTCGATTCTTATGATGGGTTTGGACCTCTGAAAAAAGGAATGGAATTATTGAATGGGCCAATTGCAGAAGAGGAATCATTAATGGAAGAAGCTTACCAGATTTCTCAAAAGGCTGATGTGATTGTATTAACATTTGGCGAACAATTTCTCGAAAGTGGTGAAGGAGCTTCTAAAGCTCACTTACAGATTTCAAAAAAACAACAACGTTTGATCAAAAAATTACATGAATTAAATAAACCAATTATAGGCGTACTATATACCGGTCGACCGCTAGTCATAACGGATATAGAAAAATATTTCGATAGTTTATTACTTGTCTGGTTTCCTGGAACGATGGGTGGGATCGGAATCGCTAATTTACTTGCTGGTAAAGTCAGTCCTTCTGCTCGTCTATCGATGACGTTTCCTAGAAGTGAAGGACAACTACCGATTTATTATGCTCAGACCTCCACAGGCAGACCAATATCAACAAGCAATCATTCTGAGCGTTTTGTCTCAAAATATATCGATGAATCCAATGATCCGCTATTCAAATTTGGAGCGGGAATGAGTTACGCCTCATTCGAAAGTCAATTACTGAGAAGTGAGCAAAAAGACCAATTTATTGAGATCAATTATTTAGTGAAAAATCGATCGGATGTTTCAGCAGAAACTGTGACACATCTTTATCTTCATCAAGAATATGCTTCGATTGTCCAACCGGAAAAACGATTGGTCAGCAGTCAGCGAATCTATTTAGAAGCAAATCAAGAAAAGCAAGCAAGAATCAATATTCCAATTTCTGACTTAGCTATCTTTGATAATAATGGAAATAGTTGGATAGAAGAAGGTGTCTACCATTTTTATTTAAATGTCGACGGGTTAGAAAGTGTTACCACATGGGAATATAAACAATAGGGGGATTACGATGGAAAAATTAGAAGCGTTTTTAGGAAGTAAGTTATTACCATTATCGCAAAAATTACAACAAAATAAAGTGTTAGCTGCTTTGATGGAAGGGTTTATTCGTACGAGTCCAATCACTTTGGGGATTGCGCTGATTACGATCGTAGGGAACTTCCCAATTCCTGGTTGGATCGATTATTTGACTTCATTAGGTATTTACCCACATGTAGAAGCTATTACAAATGGTGCAACTGGGGTATTTTCATTGTATGTCGTTTATAGTCTGGCTTTTTCTTATGCAAAACAACTGGGGACGAATGAGCGAAACGCAGCCATTATTTCTTTAGCTAGTTTTGTGATGTTGATGCCTCAAACTGTCGCAACAATGGCTATGCAAAATGGAGAGGCTGTAGACTCTACGATTGCAGCATTACGCTTAGATTTCTTAGGCGGACAAGGCTTGTTTATTGGAATGATCGTTGCGTTAGTGGTTACTCAACTTTATGCTTATCTATCGAAAAAAAATATTGTGCTTAAATTACCAGATAGCGTACCTCCGATGGTTACGCAATCATTGGCACCGGTCTTTGTTGTAACAATCATCTTTGTCTTTGTATTTATTCTGCGTATCTTATTTGGTTTGACAAAATCTGGCTCGATTTTCCAATTCTTTATCGATGTGATCAATGCACCGCTTAACGCGTTGGTTGCTAGTCCATTATCAATTATTATTATCATGGAAGTATTAGCTGTCCTTTGGTTCTTTGGAATTCACAACGCAGTTTTACAAGGACCATTAGGAGCAATCAGTATGACGATGGTTGTCTCAAATATCGCAGCTTTCCAAAAAAATGAAGCTTTGCCTTACTTGATTCCTTCTGTGATCTACATGGGAATGTACGCTGCAGGCTTCATGGGATTTGTGACGTTCTTTATGATTCGTAGTAAATCTGCCAAAATGAAACAACTTGGGAAATTATCCGTGATTCCTGCCATTTTCAACATTACGGAACCCTTGATGTTTGGTATGCCGATTATTTTAAACCCATTGTTTTTCATTCCACAAGTCTTTACACAGTTGATCGCAGGCTTTGTGACGTGGGGATTAACCACAACTATTTTACCGATTTCATTGAACCCAATGATAAGTTTATTGCCTTGGACGACACCAACTTTTGTTAAGATGCCACTTTCTGGTGGAATAAATTATACAATCTTGATGGTTATTTGCATGGGTATCGGGATCTTGATGTGGTATCCATTTATCAAGATTGCTGACAAAAAAGAGTATGAATTAGAATTAAAAGCAGAAGCCGAAGCTAAGGAAGCAAAAGAAAAGATGGCTGGTGTGATTGCAGAAGAAGTTCAAGCATAATGGAGGAGAGCAAATGGTCGTTTTAGGGATTGATATTGGAGGGACGATGATCAAGACCGCTCTGATTTCTCAGAATGAAGTTTCTTTTAAAAAGCGTTTTCCAACACCTTCAGACAAAGAGCAATTTCAACGATTATTATCACAAATGATTCGTGACTATCAAGAGATCCAATCATTCCATAAAATTGCTTTTTCAGTACCTGGATCGGTTGATCAGTCTGGGACAGTTCGCTTCGGCGGTGCTGTTCCTTATCTGGATCAACTCCAATTGCAATCGTTTTTAGAGTTGGAGAATTTCGAAGTGTTCGTTGAAAATGATGCCAAAGCTGCTACTTCCTGTGAAATGAAATATGGCAATTTAAAAGGGATCCAACAAGCCGCAGCAATTATTTTGGGAACTGGAGTTGGCATGGGCATTTGTATCAATGGACAGCTTTATAAAGGAACGCACATGCAAGCCGGTGAAATTAGCTTTATGATCCGTGATCGTCAGATTACTGGTCAAGACTCGTTTGTAGGTATGGGACTGTCGGCTGTTTGGTTGATCAAACAATTAGCTGAATTATTAAAAGTAGACGACGAGGGCGAACAGGTCTTTGCTGCCTTAAAAGACAGTGAGAATGAGTCAGCCAAAGCTTTATTTCATGATTATTGTAAACAGGTTGCTTTTCTTTGTTTCAATGTTCAAACGCTGCTAGATGTTGAAAAGATCGTCATTGGTGGAGGAATCAGTCAACAAGAATATTTGGTCCAGACGATTCAACAAGCTTATCGAGAGCTGTTTACAGTAGCGCCAATCATCAAAAAAACATTACAACCAATGACGATTGAAGCAGCAAAATTTCAAGCAGACGCCAATTTAATTGGTGCGGCCATAAAGGAGAATGAAGATGAAAAATAAATTTCCAACAGATTTTTTATGGGGAGCTTCTACCAGTGCTTATCAAGTAGAAGGCGCTTGGAATGAAGAGGGGAAAGAACCATCTGTTCAGGATATCAAGTCTATCCCAGAAGGAACGACTGATTTTAAATTTGCCTCTGACCACTACCATCGATTGGAAGAAGATGTCCGTTTATTTAAAGAGTTAGGACTAAAAGCTTATCGTTTTTCGATTTCATGGAGTCGTGTAATGCCTAATGGAAAAGTGAATCCAGCTGGTATTGCTTTTTACAAACGTTTGATTGAGTTATTGAAAGAAAATGATATCCAACCAATCGTAACTGTTTTCCATTTTGATTTGCCTGCGTCCATTGCCGAAAAAGGTGGTTGGGAAAATAGAGAAACGATTCAAGCTTTTGCGGATTATTGTCAGGTATTATTTGACCATTTTGGGCAAGATGTTCCACTTTGGCAAACAATCAATGAACAAAATGTCATGGCATTGGCTGGTTCTGTAATTGGGACAAGTAATAAAAGTATGAAAGAAAAATTCCAAGAAAACCATCATATGTTAGTCGCACAAGCCCTCGTGACCAGTAATTACCACAAAGGGAATTATAACGGCAAAATTGGACCAGCACCTAACATCGCCAGTGTGTATCCTGCTTCAGATAAACCAGAGGATCAGATGGCCGCTTTATATATGAGTGCGCTTAGAAATTGGCTCTTTTTAGATGTTGCTGTTTTTGGGAAGTACAATCATAATGCTTGGCATTTATTAGAGAAGATTGGTGCGGCACCAGTGATTACTGCAGAAGATCAAACGATTTTAGCAGAAGGAACAGGAGACTACATTGCTTTTAACTACTATAATACAATGACCGTCTCCAGTTATTTTGCTAAAGAACAAAAAATAGATCAGCAATCCGGTTTTGGGATTCCAGGATTCTTTCAAACAGTCGAAAATCCACATTTACCAATGACGGAATTTGGCTGGCCTATTGATCCAGAAGGGTTTCGTTTTACTTTAAATGAAATTTATTCTCGCTATCGCTTACCACTCTTGGTGACAGAAAATGGGATCGGTGCATCAGAACAACTCATTGACGGGAAAATCCATGATGATTATCGAATTGATTATTTACATCAACACATCCAGCAAATGGCTTTAGCGATTGAAGATGGCGTTGAGGTGATCGGTTATTGCCCATGGAGTGCGATTGATTTGATCAGTACCCATGAAGGAATCAATAAAAGGTACGGATTTATCTATGTCAATCGGACCGATGAAGAGTTACTCGATTTAGCACGGTATAAAAAGGATAGCTTTTATTGGTATCAACAAGTGATTGAGGAAAATGGCTTAGGAGAATGAAGCAATGAGAACAAAAGAAATTATTTTTGATCGCAAGGCAAATACCGGTCTCAAGCTTTACTTACAAGAAGAATTGTTTGAATCGCAGCCAATCGAACAACGTCCGTTTATTTTAGTAATTCCTGGGGGTGGGTATTCTTTTTGTAGTGAAAGAGAAGGGGAACCGATCGCATTAAGCTTTCTGTCAAAGGGCTATCATGCAGGTGTTTTACATTATCATGTAGGAGAACATCGTCATTTTCAAAAAGCATTGTCTGATGGACAAAAAGCAATGGAATTACTTCAAGAATGTGCGGAAGAATGGCAGATTGATCGTCATAAGATTGCGGTCATTGGCTTTTCAGCAGGTGGGCATTTAGCAGCAGCCATGTCGACAATGTTAGCGACTAAACCCGCTCTATGTTTATTAGGTTATCCAGCTATCCTCGCTTCTTTTTCAGAGGTCATGGGTATTTCGGCTCCTTCTTTGGAAGAATGCGTGACGAGTGATACGCCGCCGACGTTTTTATTCTCCACATTTGAAGATTCGATCGTTCCTATCGAAAATTCCTTACTATATTTACGTGCGTTAGAAGAAAATGATGTTCCTTTTGAATCACATATTTTTCAAAAAGGACCTCATGGACTTTCTTTGGCAACTAAGTGGTACCGCACATCTGATGAAGTGACAGACGAACGTTTTGCTCGCTGGTTTCCATTTGCGATGGAATGGATGGAATCACAGTGGGAAGAACAAGAAAAAGGCAACGAATTATCGACCAGAGAGATCATCGACATACCGATTTTTCAACTCGTAAAAGAGTCAGAAAATCAGCAAGTTCTCCAACGATTTTTCCCTGGCTGGCAAGATCCTAGTCGTTTCAAATTAGTAAAAAGACTTAATTTAAAGCAATTGCGGCGAATGATTCCAGATCAAATGACGAATGAACGATTTGAACAATTGATCGATGGATTGAATCGACCAAAGGAGGAGCATTGAATGCAAGCTTACCTTGTCCATGAAAGTTATAAAGCGACCAATCGTCTGACGGCTGAACAGCCTCAGGAACTTACGGAGTTAACTTTTTATAAGAACAGTAAAAATGCTTGTCAGTTACTACTTCATGACGGGCGAAAAAACCATTTCGTACTATCGAATGAATTTTCGATACCAGATGCTATTGAGATACCGATTTATCGTATCGCTATCGAATCCTCGTTACCAGTAAAAGCTCAATTTATTGACTATTATTTAGGCAACGAAGATATATTGTATGCTGATAAGTTGTTAGAACAAACAGTGAAAACTTATTCAGGCGATCGTTATGCGCCAATTTATCTGGAATTTCCTTTGGATACTGAAATCAAGTCTGGCAGCTATTCACTAGAAATAACAGTTTACCGTTCATATTTGACAGCCGGTGACGAAGAAGTAGTGACGAAAAAATTAATGATTGACGTTTCAGATTATTGTTTTCCAGATAACGTGACTCAGAAATTTAATTTGGACATCTGGCAACAACCGTCTAATTTAGCGAGAAGTTTTCAAGTCCCACTTTGGAGTGAGACTCATTTCCGATTGATTCGCGAAATGGCTGCCAGTTTAGCAGCTATTGGGCAAAAATCGGTAACGGTTATCGCAGGCGAGATCCCTTGGAAAGGTTGGTTCAATTATATCGTCAAAGACTATCCAGCGAATCTCTATGAGTATTCAATGATCAAAGTCAAGAAGGATCTCAAAGGAGAATTGACGTGTGATTTCACCATTTTAGATCGCTATCTTCAAACGATGGCAGAAGCAGGTATCGATCAAGAAATCAACGTCTTTGGTTTGTTAGGTGTGTGGCAAGTACCATTCTTCCCATTGATCCAACAGTTAGATTACCCTGAAAAAATTGTGGTTCGCTATTTTGATGAAGTCTTGCAAAAGATCGGATTCATCGAAAACAAAAATGAATTGAAGTCCTATTTCAACCAATTATTTGAGCATTTCAAAGAGATTGAGGTATGGGACAAAGTCAGGATTATCTCTGATGAGCCGAAGATTCACGAAATAGACACCTTTAAAGCTTCATTAGCAGAATTAAAGTCAGTGGATACTAGTGTTCAGATAAAAGTCGCTTTTGATAAAGAAAACGTCTTGGAACAATTGCTGCCAGATGTCGATTTTCCGGTCACTTCTTTTTATTGTACGTGCAACCATTATCAGCAGTTAACACAAAGCCATCCAGGAAAGACACAATATTATATTTGTAATTATCCTGATCGTCCGAATACCTTTTTACACAGCTCATTACTAGAGACTCGTATCCAAGGAATTTTAGCGCATTGCTTCAAAACAGATGGTATGCTGCGTTGGGCATATAATTGCTGGCCAGAAAATGTGCGAGAAGATATCCGCTATAATACTAGTTCGTTACCGATCGGTGATACTTGTCTCATTTATCCTAGCTATTCTGGACAGTTATTGTTGTCTTTACGTTACAAACAATTGCAAAGAGGAATTGAAGATTTTTACCTGGTCAAAGAAGCAGTGAAAAAGAATCCGATTGTCACACAACAATTGTTAGATGCATTTCTAGGCAGCAGCGAACCAAAAGAATGGATGAAAGATAGCCACACAAGCAACCAACGTTTGTTTAATCAACAGGCAGACGAATACGAAGCATTTCGAAAACAATTGATTGCTTCCTTGTCTTAGAGCTGAGTACTTGTTTTGTGGTTACTTCCCACAGGTGAAACAAGAAGAGACTTTTAGTTCCAGACGCTTTTTGATCACCTTGCTAAACAACATGCCTTTCTTTTAAAATCAAGCCCCAAAATTTGAAAAGTTCGTTCTGATTTTTCATTCTTGATTTGAGACATTGTTGCTTATAACATAAAGAGAAGCCAAAGGAGCCGAAACCAAGTTTGATTTTCGCTCAATTTGGCTTCTTTTTACGGTAATGTCATATTTGAGTATTTTTTTATTGAAAAAAATAACAGCGTTTACCTGTTCTGCTCGTAACTTGTGAAGGAATCAGGTAAAATAGAGTAAAGGAGGAGGATATATGCTAAAAAATTTAAAAGAAGTTGTTATCGCCATTTTACCAATGACGCTTTTAATTGTTATTTTAACTTTTATTTTCGCACCGCTTGACTCAGATGAAATGATTTCTTTTTTGTTTGGGGCAGGGATTATGATGATTGGCATGACACTATTTTTATTTGGCGCCGATTATTCGATGATGGAAGTCGGGCGATTAGTGGGAAAATATATGATCAAAAAGAAAAGTCTCACAATCCTCATTGCTTTAGGATTTATGATTGGAATTGTAATCACGATCGCAGAACCTTCCGTTCAAGTGTTGGGACAACAAGTCAATCAGATTTCTGAAGGAAAGATTGGCCGAGTTTTGTTAATTGGAATTGTAAGCGTTGGCACAGGTGTCTTTTTAGCGTTTGCTCTGTTACGGGTTGTCTTCAAATTATCTTATTATCAATTGATGGCGATTGGTTATGTTGGTGTATTAGTCGCTTCATTTTTTACAAGTAATGAATTTATGCCGATTGCTTTTGATTCTGGAGGCGTTACGACTGGACCGATTACTGTTCCTTTTATTCTAGCATTAGCTGGCGGACTGACTAGTATGATTCGTCAAGAAACGAGTGCCAATGATAGCTTTGGGATGGTTGGGATTGCATCTTTAGGTCCAATTCTGGCAGTAATGATTTTAGGGGTGATTTTTCAATGAAGATAGTCCAAGAATTATTCTCGGGGATAGAAATCATTTCCTATGAGGTGTTAATCGCCATATCGCCGATCATACTATTATTCTTAGTCATGAACTTCCTGAGCTTTCAGATGAGTAAAGAACGTTTCTGGGCTATTATCAAGGGCTTTTTGATCACTACTGTCGGATTGATCTTATTCCTGCATGGTGTCGATCTGGCTTACGTTCCTGTTGGACAACATCTAGGTAGTGTATTTGCTAGTTTAGAACATAATCAGCTTTTGATACCTTTAGGGTTCTTGATGGGGTTTTTAGTTGGTTTCGCAGAACCAGCGATCCATGTCATGGTTAAACAAGTGGAAGAATTGAGTGAGGGAAGAATCAAAGCAAAAATCATGTTAGCAGTCATCTCTATTGGGATTGGCTTAGCAGTTGGGTTATCTATGTGGCGTTTATTAGTTGGTTTTTCTCTCTACTATTTTTTGATTCCAGGATATGGCTTAGCTTTCATTTTAGGACGCAAGGTTGATAAAATTTTTCTTGCTATGGCATTTGATAACGGAGGGGTAGCGACTGGTCCCATGTGTTCCACGTTCATTTTATCGATGTGTGTGGCAATCGCCACGCAAATTGAAGGAAGAGATCCGATTATTGATGGATTTGGAGTAGTGGCTATGATTGCATTGACGCCCATATTATCGACATTGGTTCTAGGCTATATCTACAAAAGGAAAGATGAAAAAGATAAACAAGCCAAACACAAATTACAACAGTTGGAGGGAAAAAAATGAAAGATCCTGTAGCGTTGAATCTGAATATGATCGTCACGATTGTTGATGGGGGAATGGGGTACGAAGTGATTAAGTTTTCAAAAACCGCCGGAGCAGCTGGAGGTACGATACTCCATGGGCGTGGATCAGGGATTCATGATTCTAGTAATTTTTTAGGTCTGGAAATCTCCCCTGAAAAAGATATTGTGTTAACCCTCGTACCCGATAGTTTAACCAATCAAGTCATGGAGACGATTGGTCAGGGAATCAACATTGGTGTGCCAGGAAATGGTATCTGTTTTAGTATTGATGTCGATAAAGTCATTGGGATCACTAAAATCCACCAATATCGGGAAGTGATCGAGATGAAAGAATTGATGGAAAAAGAGGAGTGAATCTGCAATCGCTCAGGTGGTTTCATTGTTTTAAGGAGAATTTGATGAATTACTAAATTTTTATGAAACCCTCCTCTTTTACCAGACAACTTTTTAAAAATATGCTATGTTAAAAATGATAAAGGGGGAGAAAAATGAATTTTTTAGTGGTGCTAAAGGATCAAGTCATCAACCGTTCGACCTTTCTTTATGTTCAGTTAAACAAGGGGAAAACTTTGTTGCATTTTTCGCCAGAGTTTCATTTAGAAGGTCAAACACTAGGAGAAATCTATCAATCAGAAGGGTTAACTGCACTTTTGCTCTTTTTTAATAGAGAACTTGATTTACCTGTGAAAGATTATCTTGAGCTTTCATTGACAAGTTGGGATCAGGCAGTAACAGAGCTATTTCCAAATGGCTTGATAATCAAGGAGAACGGCCAGTTGATACAGTTAACGGTCAGTGAACTTCAAAGACAAATGCGTTATAAAATTGATGAGAAAGATTCGTTTTCAATTTTTCAACGGCAACAAAAAATCTTAAAAAGTTTTTTAAGTGAAATTGGTAAAAAACGCCATTTATTAAAGACAACTCAATTATTAAAAAAATATCCTGATTTAGTTCATACATCGATTCAATTAACACAATTCTTAACGCTGATTCGCCGATTTGTTCGCTTGAAGGAAGTGCCTTCTAGAAAGCTCACGTTACCGTTAGCGGATACATTTCGTGTCGTCCAAAGAGCGCAGGAAAAGAAAGTCATCGTGATTGACTTTATGAAGAATCGGAATGCACTTCATCAATTAACAATGGAAAAAGCGAATTAAAGCTTTTTCTTTTTGCTTTTTTTTGCCATAATAAGAGCAACAGGAGGAGTTACGATGGCACAAATTTGGTTAAGACGCTTGATTGAATACAAAAGAAAATACAACCAAGTGATGCAAGGACGTTATGCAACATTTGATTCGTTGAACCGAGTATTGTTGATTCTGGCACTATTCTTTCGTCTGTTTCAATTTTTACTTCCTTTTTCAATCGGTTATTTCTTATTTTGGGGATTACTCGGTCTAATCGTATTTCGATTGTTATCGAAGAAAATCTATGTAAGAATAAATGAAAATCGGAAATTCATCGAAAAATCGAATCAAATAAAATTATGGTTTTCTCAGTTGAGAAAGCCAAAAAATTCAAAGAAAGTGATGGAGTACACGTTTTTTTCTTGTCCTACTTGTCACCAAAAGCAAAGAGCGCCATGAGGTAAAGGACGAATTCGAGTGACTTGTCAAAAATGCGGTACCCAATTTGAAACGAAAGTCTAGGTGAAGAGGATGAAGTTAGTCTTATTACGACATGGTGAAAGTGAAGCCAATTTTCAAAATTATTGGACTGGCTGGTTAGATGTTGCGCTAACTGAAAAGGGGATGCAACAAGCAACGGAAGCTGGACGAAAAATGAATGAGCAAGGATTGGTTTTTGATATCGTTTATACATCTGTACTAAAAAGAGCAATCAAAACGTCACAGTTAGCTTTAGAAGAAATGAATCAATTGTATCTTCCCGTCCAAAAAACTTGGCGGTTAAATGAACGACATTATGGGGCATTAGTTGGTAAAAATAAAACGGAGATGAAAAAAGAATATGGCGAAGAACAAGTCAAAAAATGGCGTCGTGGCTATCGAGAAGTTCCGCCACTCGTATCAGAAAACCATTTTGATCGACGCTATGATTCTTTAGATCCACGTTTGCTCTCCCATGGTGAAAGCTTAGAGATGACAGTTGAGCGCGTGGTTCCTTTATGGCAAGATGAACTTGCACCACACTTATTAGGTGGTAAAAATGTCTTAGTGGTTGGACATGGGAATAGCTTACGTGCGTTAACGAAATACTTAGAAGATGTACCAGAAAATCAGTTGGATACGATTGATATCCCGAATGCGCAACCGATTCAATACACTTTAAATAAAGAGTTAGAAATCCTCGGAAAAGAATTGTTATAAGAGGGACATGTTTTGTGGGAATATGAATAGATTTAAAGGAAAGAAGTTACGATGATAAAAAATTATGTTTGGGATTTTGATGGAACATTATTTGATACTTATCCAGCCATGGTCGATGGAGCGCTTCAAGCAATGGCTGCGTTAGGTATCTTAGCGGATCAAGAAACGATTTATCCGATTATGAAGAAATTTTCCACCCGTCAACTAATCAAAGAATACCAATTACCAGAAGAACAATTTACACCTTTGTTTCATCGTTATGAAGCAGCGAGTCAGAAAATTTCCAAGCCTTTTGCAGGCACCCAAGAAGTGTTGCGATTATTGAAAAGCCAAGGTGCAAAGCATTTTATTTTGACCCATCGACTCTCAACCTCAACATGGGGATTACTTGAGCAGTTTGATCTAGCTGATTTGATTGAAGAAGTCATCGGGATTGATCGGAATTTTCCTCGTAAGCCAGCGCCCGACTCATTAAATGATTTGATCCAAAGACATCAATTGAAAAAGTCGGAAACGATCATGATTGGTGATCGTCGTTTAGATATAGAAGCTGGTAAGAACGCAGGAGTCTTGACTTGTTTGTATGATATTGATCATTTTTTACAAGATATTCCTGCCGATTATGTTGTAGATGATCTCTTAAAAATCCTTGATATCAAGGAGAAAGCAATAAAATAGTATCCTCTTTCAAAGTGAGGTATGTTATAATTTGAATAAGGAGTGATCAAATGGAAATCAAAAGACAAAAAGAAGTAGTAGAGGCATTTCACTATGATTTTAAAAGGCCTGATCAAGAAGTTGAAACAGATTTAAAAGTAGGATTTTCTCCTCTGAAAGAGACGATTGAGAACTATCCGAAAGAACACAGTATCGTAGGGGCACGTTTAGAATTTCGCTTAGTCTTTGATACATATGTTTTATCAGGAAGCGTGAGTCAAATTAACCATATCCTTAATCGAAAGATTGAAGGACAAAATGATGTCACACAAGAAGAAGTGGATGAGCTAGTTGCGCCATTATTTGACATCGTCAAACGAATGGCCTATGAAATAACTGAGATTGCATTGGATCAACCAGGCGTGAAACTAAATTTTCAATCTGAAAAAGAAGAAAACGAAGCATAAAACGTGCTTAAAACCAGTAGTGATAGTCAAAGGCTATCACTACTGGTTTTTTTCTATTACTAATTGTAAGCAAAACGAATGTATTTTTTACATAAATAGTCTAGAATGAACGAGTCGCTGAAAAAAATATTTTCAGGAAAATGATTGAAGAATCATTTTCGGGAAGCTTTACTTCCTTAGATGGACTTGTCATTAAAAATTAGAGGAGGAGTAAAATGACAACACTCATCACAGTTTTAGTGGTTCTAGTTTTTGCGGTATTATTATATGTTTTTTATCGCATGCAAAAGCGCCATGCAAAATTTTCAACAAGGGTTTATACAGCTCTAGCTATCGGAATCGTATTTGGTGGCTTATTACAATTGATTTTTGGAGTAGATAACCAAGTCATCAGTCAATCAATGGAATGGATCAATATCGTAGGTGAAGGCTATGTCGGCTTCTTACAAATGCTGATTATGCCATTAGTATTCGTCTCGATCGTTGGCGCATTTACAAAAATGAAAGTTTCTGAAAAATTAGGTAAAATCAGTGCAACAGTATTAACCTCACTGCTTGCAACAACAGCAATTGCTGCATTGATTGGAATCGGTACAACCATATTATTTGGTCTTCAAGGAGCGAAGTTTACCGAGGGCGCAGCAGAAACAGCTCGAATCTCGGAATTAGCCACTCGCCAAGAGAGTATCCAAGGATTAACGATTCCGCAACAAATATTATCATTCATCCCTAAAAATGTCTTTGCTGATCTAGCTGGTACACGTGCAACAAGTACGATCGGTGTTGTGATTTTTGCTGCATTTGTCGGGATTGCTTATCTAGGAGTCAAAAGAAAAGCACCGAAAGAAGCAGAATTTTTTGCCAATTTGATTGATAGTTTATATAAAATCGTTATGCGTATCGTTACCTTAGTTTTACGTTTGACTCCATATGGCGTCTTTGCGTTGATGACGAATGTGATGGCTACTAGTGATTTTGTTGCCATTATCAATTTAGGAAAATTCGTACTTGCTTCATATGTTGCTTTACTAGCAGTCTTGATTGTTCATTCATTGATCTTGCTTTCAGTGAAAGTCAATCCGTTTGACTACTTTAAAAAAGCTTTTCCAGTATTGAGCTTTGCTTTTACTTCACGTTCAAGTGCAGGGGCATTGCCATTGAATATCGAAACACAGACCAAAGCGTTAGGTGTGGATGAAGCAACAGCGAATTTTTCAGCCAGTTTTGGTTTATCAATTGGGCAAAACGGCTGTGCAGGTGTGTATCCAGCGATGCTAGCCACGATCGTTGCTCCAGCTGCTGAAATTGATGTTTTTAGTATTGGCTTTATCTTGATGTTAGTTGCAATCGTCACGATCAGCTCATTTGGTGTAGCCGGTGTTGGTGGTGGCGCAACGTTTGCTTCATTGATCGTCTTAGGGGCGATGAATTTGCCAGTTGCCATCGTTGGCTTAGTTATCTCAGTAGAACCATTGATTGATATGGCTCGAACAGCAACGAACGTCAGTGGCAGTATGGTTGCCGGGATTGTCACAAGTGCTAGAATTAAGGACTTGGATCGTGAAGCAATCAAAGATGATTCAAAAGTCATTGATGTCAATGCTTAGTTATAAGCCAAAAACAGATTTCGTCTTTGAGACGGGATCTGTTTTTTTATAAGCGATTGATACAGAGAATCTATTTTATTCCGAAAAGTGAAAACGAGATTCCATCCACTCCAAAAACTATGACAATAAGGGCAAGTATAAGAGTATAAAGATGGAGTGAAGATAGCTTTTCCGATCTCCGTATGCTAAAATAGTTAAGCTTATGACTTCTAAAAAGAAGAAATGTAGGAGGATTTACATGTTTACCAATGAAATGAAAATCATGTTATATGTTGATGATGTGAAAAAAAACGTTGATTTTTGGACTGCCGTTGGATTCAAAGAATTAGATCGTCAAGAAATGGATGGCACACTGGTTGTAGAAATCGCCCAATCAGAGAAGGCGACTACTTCACTTGTCTTATACGATCGGGAATTCATTGAACAACATTCCCCAGAAGTTGCTGGAAGTTCCCCATCCTTGATGTTTTATAGCGATGATATTTTTGATTTATATAAGAAAATGCAAGCACAAGGTACGGTATTAGGCGAATTAGTCCAGTTAGGTGAAGAATACGTATTTAATTTTGCCGATCCTGATGGTAATTATTTTGCAGTAACAGGGAAATAAAGAAATGATTTGAAGGTAGTCTTCAGACACTCATTCTACTAGTAGTTAAACAGGTCATGTTTAGCGACTAGTAGAGTGGGGGTTTTTCACTTGGTAGAACCTAGTTTATGTAAATGGTCATTCCATCGTTGAGGTCATCTTATTCCATCTTTTATATAGTAAAGTTTGCCTAAATTAAAAAACGATAATTATATTATGTTAACTGAAGAGTTTGAACATAAATACACAAGCATAAATATCGTCAAACGAACCTTACTTTTTTTATACTATTCTGGAGAGAAGAGAAGGAAGGAAAGAAAACATGGATTACCAAGTATTACTTTATTACAACTACACAACCATTGAAGACCCAGAGCAATTTGCGAAGGAACATTTAGCCTTTTGTAAATCGTTGAATTTAAAAGGAAGAATCTTAGTTGCCAAAGAGGGTATCAACGGCACATTGTCTGGAACGATCGAAGAAACTGAAAAATATATGGCGATGATGCATCAAGACGAGCGTTTTGCTGATACATTTTTTAAAATTGATCCAAGTGAAGGCCACGCATTTAAGAAAATGTTTGTTCGTGCACGACCAGAACTTGTTTCTTTGAAATTAGAAGACGATATCGATCCTCACGAATTGACAGGAGATTATCTCTCACCAAAAGAATTCAAAGAGGCAATTTTAGATGAAGATACTGTTGTCATTGATGCCAGAAATGATTACGAGTATGATCTAGGACATTTTCGTGGGGCTGTTCGTCCTGATATTAGAAGCTTTAGGGAACTCCCTAAATGGATCCGTGATCATAAAGAAGAATTTATGGAAAAACGAGTGGTTACTTATTGTACTGGTGGGATTCGTTGCGAAAAATTTTCTGGTTGGTTAGTCCGTGAAGGCTTCAAAGATGTTGGTCAACTACACGGCGGGATCGCAACTTATGGAAAAGACCCTGAAGTTCAAGGAGAATTGTGGGATGGTAAGATGTATGTGTTTGATGAACGTATTGCAGTTGATATCAATCAAGTGGATAAACGAATCGTAGGCAAAGATTGGTTCGACGGTACGCCTTGCGAACGCTACATCAATTGTGGCAATCCTGAATGCAATCGTCAGATGTTGACTTCTGTTGAAAATGAAGAAAAACATTTAGGTTCTTGTTCGATCGAATGCGCAAAACATCCACAAAACCGCTACATCAAAGAGCATCAACTGTCTGAAAAAGAAGTAGAAGAAAAATTAGCTGCTTTTTTTAACTAGCATTTAGTGACAAGCTGAAAAATAAACATAGCAGGAGAAGCTGTTCTCCAATCACCTAGCTCTAGTTGAGCGCTGAGTGAATAAGGGAATTCCTTTGCTATCTTTATTTTTGGCTTGTCTTTTTTTCTTTTTATTGAGAAAATCAGTATAGGAAAGGGAAAAACCTTTTCGATAAGTGTTAATCTATGCGAAAGATACGTTATACTACAATGGAAAGGGAGAGTTTCATCATGAAAAAGTGGGTGTATGCGATTGGCGATGTTCATGGAAAATACGATCTCTTTAAAAAATTGGTCAACGAATTTGATCCATTAAATCATCAATTAGTATTGATGGGGGATTTGAATGATAGAGGCCCTAATACGAAAGAGTGTTTTTTACTAGGTATGCAGCTAGTCAAAGAAAATAACGCGATTTATCTTCGAGGAAACCACGAAGAGTACTTTTTGCAGTTCCTCCAAAGTCCTGAAGGCTGGTATGAGCCCTATTTACGGAATGGTGGCAAAGAAACATTTGACAGTCTTTTACACCCTGGGTCAACTGAAGAGTATTCGCCCACAGAGATTGCGTTGATGATTCGCTCACGATATGGCGAACTGATTGATTTTTTATGTGAGCGGCCGCTTTATTATGAATGGCATAATTATCTCTTTGTCCATGCAGGGGTTGACTTAACTAAAAAAGATTGGCATGATACAAACCCTCATGATTTCATCTGGATTCGCGAACCTTTCCATGAAGGTAAAAATAATACAGGAAAAACAATCGTTTTTGGTCATACCATTACCCCTATGCTACACGGAGATATGGAAACGACAGATTTATGGATTCACGATAAGAAAATCGGAATTGACGGTGGAGCAGTCTTTGGTGGATCGATGCATGGTGTGGTTTTTGATGAAACTGGTATCGTTCAAGACATTGAGTATCAAAACACTGAAGGACCGTGGCAAGGAAATTAATGGATCAGGATAACAGTACATGATTCCTTATAAAAGTATTGAGGAAACTCAAATTCCTCAACTATTATAGGGGATTTTTAGTGTGATTGATTTGTTTTGCTAAGAGCTGCTATAAGTACTGTTATCAAATATGATAAAATAAATAAGTATGTGAGAAAATCCACCATTTTTATTTAGAAACAGGGAATAATGAAAATGGCTTTAACTTAAAAAGGGAGTATATTGATGGCAGAGAATTTAAATCAAACAATTGTCCAGTTAGTTCAAAAAGAACTAACGATGTATCATTCAAAACAACTTACCACCGTATTGAATTTATTGAACGAAGGAAATACTGTCCCATTTATTGCACGTTACCGAAAAGAAATGACCGGTAGCTTAGATGAGGTACAAATTCGAGAAATTGAAGAGCGCTATGCTTATTTAGAAAACTTAGAGAAACGAAAACAAGAAGTGATTCGTTTAATCGATGAACAAGGTAAGCTAACGCCAGAATTGAAAAAAGACATTACTTTAGCAGTTAAAATGCAACAAGTAGAAGACTTGTATCGTCCTTATAAACAAAAACGCAGAACGAAAGCGACGATCGCAAAAGAAAAAGGATTAGAGCCTTTTGCCCAGTGGCTTCGTCAATTGCCCAATGAAGATGTCTATGCAGAAGCAAAAAAATACCTCAATGATGAAAAAGAAGTTCATACGGTCGAGGAAGTATTGCAAGGCGCTCACGAAATCATTGCTGAAGAAGTCAGTGATAATGCAACTTACAGAACGTGGGTACGCTCCTATACCTACAATAAAGGTTCTTATGTCAGTGTCGTTAAAAAGAAGGAGTTAGATGAAAAAGCGGTATATGAAATGTATTATGATTATGCCGAACCCATTCATAAAATCGTCTCTCATCGCATTTTAGCGACGAATCGTGGTGAAAAAGAAGGTATTTTGAAAGTCGGACTCCAAGTGGAAGAGGAACCTATTTTGTCTTATTTGGAGCGGCAATTGATCAATAACCCAGCTTCTCCCGCAACTATGTTTGTTAGGAATGCTTATCAAGATAGTTACAAACGGTTTATTCAACCTGCGATTGAGCGGGAAGTGCGCAATGAATTAACTGAAAAAGCTGATGAGCAAGCAATTGCGATCTTTGGAGAAAACCTCCGTAATCTCTTGTTACAACCTCCTTTAAAAGGAAAAGTCGTTTTAGGATTCGATCCAGCCTATCGTACAGGATGTAAGTTAGCTGTAGTAGATGCGACAGGTAAAGTTTTGGCAATTGAAGTCATCTATCCGCATAAACCTGCTTCTCAAGCGAAACGTGAAGCTGCAGGACCTGCTTTTGTTCAATTGATCAACCAATACCAAGTAGATATGGTCGCAATAGGGAATGGTACTGCTAGCCGTGAATCAGAACAATTTGTTGCTGAACAATTAAAATCAGCTGATCATAAAGCGTACTATGCGATCGTGAATGAGGCGGGAGCTTCTGTTTATTCTGCAAGTGATATTGCCCGCAAAGAATTTCCTGACCTCCAAGTGGAAGAGCGAAGTGCAGTGTCGATCGCTCGACGTTTGCAAGATCCATTAGCTGAATTAGTGAAGATTGACCCTAAAGCTGTAGGAGTTGGACAATACCAACATGATGTTTCTCAAAAACGTTTAGCGGAACAATTAGATTTTGTAGTAGAAACTGTGGTCAATCAAGTGGGTGTGGATGTTAATACTGCAAGCCCTCAATTATTGCAACACATCTCTGGTTTGAATAAAACAACTGCTCAAAATATTGTGACTTATCGAGAAGAAAATGGTGCGTTTGAGACGCGAGCGCAATTGAAAAAAGTTCCTCGCTTAGGACCAAAGGCTTATGAGCAAGCGATCGGGTTTATCCGTGTACCAGGTGGGAAAAACATTCTTGATAATACAGGCATTCACCCAGAAAGCTATCCAATAGCAAAAGAAATTCTAAAAAGCAACGGGTTATCAGAGAAAGCATTAGGTAAAAAAGAAGCAATCGAAACCCTATCTCAACTTTCTTCCACTCATTTATCCAAAACATTATCTGTAGGAGAAGAAACGTTAGCTGATATTCTTGAAGGGTTAACCCGACCTGGTAGAGATATGCGGGATGAAATGCCAGCCCCACTCTTGCGTTCAGATGTTTTAAGTATGGAAGATTTGAAACCAGGGATGGAGTTGAAAGGGACTGTACGGAATGTAATCGACTTTGGTGCGTTTGTTGATATCGGTGTAAAGCAAGACGGATTAGTTCATCTTTCTAAATTAAGTAAAAAATTTGTTAAACATCCTACTGATGTCGTTTCTGTAGGCGATGTTGTAACAGTTTGGATTGAAGCTGTTGATGTCAATAAAGGAAGAATCAGTTTAACGATGCTTTCCCCTTATGAGGCGAAATAAAGTGACAGAAATCGAATTGCAGCAACTCGTTGAAAAAATCTCGCTAGATAGTTTTTCATTGCCCTTTAAGCATCAAGCAAAATTCAATTCTCGTTTGCGATCTACAGGGGGACGTTATCACTTAAACGACCATCATTTAGATTTTAATTGGAAGATGTTTCAAGAAGTGGATGAAGCGACAAAAGTTGCAATCATTAAACATGAATTATGTCATTATCATTTGCATTTAGCTAATAAAGGTTATCGTCATCGAGATGCTGATTTTAAGGTTTTACTAAAAAAACGGGTGGTTTAAGATACGCTCCTGCTCTTTCTGCTAAGAAAACGACTAAAATTGAATGGTATCAGTGTGCTAGTTGTACAACCGATATTTACCGCAAACGAAAAATCGATACCAAACGCTATGTTTGCGGGAAATGTCGAGGGCATTTGATTTGGAAGGAAACACTGGATAAAGTGCCAAATGAACAGCTTTCCAGTAAGTAAAAAATCTTAAAAAGGAGAAAAAAGCTCATGACGAATCAAGGGGAACAATTGAAAGATTGGAATTGTTTGCTATCCTTTTTGGCTGATGCAAGTGATCAAAGAACAAATGATTCGGCACCAATAGTGATTCTAGCAGGTAATGGCTTACCGATTCTTGCTGATAAGGCAGCTGAACTGTATTTGCAAGGACAAGTGCAGCAAATTTTTCTAGTCGGAGGAATCGGACATGCTACTAAGGTGCTTCGCCAAAATTTTGCAAAGCAAGGGGTTTTATTTGAGGATGGACTCAGTGAAAGTGAGATGTGTTTTCGTTACTTAACAGAAAAATACCACATTCCAACTGAAAGATTCATTTTAGAAACAACCTCGACGAACTCTGGGGAAAATGCACAACATGCCTTGACGATCCTTCAAAAAAAGGGCGCTTTACCTGAACGGATTTTTCTTATGAATGATCCAACATTACAGCGACGTACCAGAGCAACTTTTGAGAAGGTCTGGAAAGGCACAGGAGTAGAATGGTGTAACTATGTCCCATTTGTTCCCCAATTAATTGAACTAGCGGAAGAGTTACATTTTTCTCAGCCAGAGTTGAACGATCAATGGTCGAAAGATTATTTCTATGCGTTAGTTTTAGGAGAAATGGTTCGTTTGAAGGATGATGAACAGGGCTATGGACCAAATGGGAAAAATTATATGAATCATGTGGACATCCCACAAAAAGTTTGGTCAGCCTATCAACGGATCCGTTCTTCTGTTTCAGGAACTTTCTTGCGTTCATGAGAAAATCATCCCTAGTAGACCAAACGAGAGCGTTAGCCAGTTTTTAAATTTGAACGATTTTTCAAGTAAGTAACCTCTTCAAATATATTTGGTTGAAATTTTTTTAGGTTTATATGATAATGAGGAACGTGTTGTAATAGAAAACAAAATAATGGATGATATTTAAGAGAAGAGGATTCAAATGGAAAATCAAAATAAATTATACCATTTTGTTGGTATTAAAGGATCAGGAATGAGCTCATTGGCACTTGTCTTACACGAGCAAGGGTTACCAGTACAAGGATCAGATATCGAAAAATATTTCTTTACACAAAGGGATTTAGAAAAAGCAAATATCAAAATTTTGCCTTTTGATGCAGAGAATGTTCAACCTGGAATGACGATCATTGCTGGTAATGCTTTCCCAGATACGCATGAGGAGATTCAAAGAGCGAAAGAGTTGGGATTAGAAGTTGTTCGTTATCATGACTTTATCGGCGACTTTATCCAAAACTACACGAGTATTGCAGTGACTGGTTCACATGGTAAAACGAGTACGACAGGATTACTTTCACATATGTTGACTGGCATTCGTCCAACAAGTTATTTAATTGGTGATGGCACAGGACATGGCGATCCTCAAGCAGAATTTTTTGCATTTGAAGCTTGTGAATATCGTCGCCATTTCTTAGCATATTCGCCTGATTATGTTATCATGACAAATATTGATTTTGATCATCCAGATTATTATACAAGTATTGATGATGTGTTTACCGCATTTCAATCAATGGCAAATCAAGTGAAAAAAGCGATCTTTGCCTATGGAGACGATGCTTACTTAAGAAAATTAGAAGCAGATGTTCCGATCTATTATTATGGTGTTTCTGAAGATGATGATATCCAAGCTCGGAATATCGAACGCACAACGACGGGGTCAGCTTTCGATGTGTACCACAAAGATGAATTTGTGGGACATTTCACTGTTCCTGCTTTTGGCAAACATAATATATTAAATGCATTAGGCGTGATCGCAGTTGCTTATTTTGAAAAACTAGACCAAGAAGAAGTAGCGAAAGAATTGTTAACATTCCCAGGTGTAAAACGTCGCTTTAGCGAAAAAATCGTAGCTGATATGACAGTTGTAGATGATTATGCTCATCATCCAGCTGAAATCAAAGCAACAATCGATGGGGCTCGACAAAAGTACCCTGATAAAGAAATCATTGCAGTTTTCCAACCTCATACATTTACCCGCACAATTGCTTTGATGGATGAGTTTGCAGAAGCACTAGATCTTGCAGATAAAGTTTACCTATGTGATATATTTGGCTCTGCTCGTGAAGAACAGGGCGATGTCAAAATTGAAGATCTTGGCAATAAAATCAAAAAAGGTGGTCAAGTGATCAAAGAAGACAATGTTTCTCCTTTACTTGATTTCCACGATGCTGTCATTATCTTTATGGGTGCAGGGGACGTTCAAAAATTTGAACAAGCGTATGAAAAATTATTAAGTAGTACGACAAAGAATGTATTGTAATCTATTTTTTAAGTAGTCGATTGTAAAGCAGTCTCTATCTGTTAAAGAATGAAACTTAACAGGTAGAGATTTTTTGATTTTTCTGGTTTTCAAAAGAGGAATCAACGTCGCTGTCTTCTTTCAGTTTCGTTAATATTTTCTTGTTTTAATCAGTGTAACTTGCCTTTTTGGACTGTTTTGATACAATAAGAAGTGATCAATATATAAACTGGAGGGTTACTAACTTGAACATAAGTAAACCACGTAAATTAGGAAAAACCATCAATGAACTGGAGGAAGGGGACTCGTTGTCTTTAACTGAATCGATTGAAGACAATCAGCTGTTATTGTATTTAGGACTAACAAATGATGCGAATCCACTATACATCCAACATGATTTTGCGAAACAAACGGAGTACCAACAACCGATTGTGCCTTCTGTCATGTTGATGGGCATCATCACCAGTGCAATTTCAAAACATTTGCCAGGTCCTGGGTCTCATGTAGTCAATTTTTCTGTCAATTTTATTGAGCCAGTTTTCCATTATCAAACATTGACTTTTCAGTTTGATATTATCAAAGTAGACAAAATGAAAAATGTCGTGACAATCTCTGTCGAAGCAAACAATAGCGAAGAAAATCGGGTATTGGATGCAGTAGTGATGGTTCAGCCACCGGTCGAACCAGAATTAGAGATTACTCTTGAAAGTGAAGGTGAAACATATGAATAATCAAGGTACTATTTCAACAGGACTGAATCGCTTCTATGCTAAGGTCTATGGTTATCTAGGAGGAGGTCTAGCATTAAGTGCGATTATCTCTTATCTCGCATTACAAGTATATCCTCAACAAGTTTTCTCGTTCATCAATAATTTCCCATTAGGCTTTATGGGTCTCTGGATCGTAGAGTTGATTTTAGTAGTTGTATTGGGCGTTAAAGCAGCTAAAAACCCAAGTTTAGCTATTGGTGGTTTTATTGCGTATTCGCTCTTGAATGGACTGACGTTAGCTGTCACATTAGCGATGTATGATATCGGTAGCATTACCAGAGCGTTTATTACAGCAACTGGAATGTTTTTAGGGATGTCCGTTGTAGGCTTGGTTACTAAAAAAGATTTGACAGGTGTCGGCCGTGCCGGAATGGCCGCATTGATCGGTGTCATTATTGCCATGGTCTTAAATGTCTTTATTTTACGAAGCAGCGCAGTAGAGTTGTTTATTTCTCTTCTTTTAGTCGTGATCTTCGCAGGAATTACCGCATATGACAACCAAAAGATCCGGTCAATCTATATAGAATCAAATGGGACAGCACACAGTGGAATTGCCGTTTTCTTGGCATTGCAACTATACCTTGATTTTATCAACTTGTTCTTAGCATTCTTAAGAATTTTCGGACGTAACAATTAAGCGATTGAATGGATCGTTCAGTTGAACAATAATTATGAGAGTGAAAAGCATTGAGTCTTTTCACTCTTTTTTGTTCAGTAAAGTGGTTAATTTGCGTTTTTCTTTTCGCTTTCCTCAGTATTCTTTGTTAGAATAAATAAGAACTTTACAGTAAGGAGTTAGGCAGATGACAAAAAATAAATTATTACTTGTAGATGGAAATAGTGTTGCTTTTCGCGCATTTTTTGCTTTACACAATTCATTAGAACGGTTTAAAAATAGAAATGGGTTGCATACAAATGCGATCTATGCTTTTAACACGATGTTTGAAAATGTGATGCAAAAAGAGCAACCTACTCATGTATTAGTTGCATTCGATGCAGGAAAGACGACGTTTAGAACCGAGATGTATGCAGAATACAAAGGTGGCCGTTCAAAAACTCCTGGAGAATTTAAAGAACAGATGCCTTACATTCGTGAATTACTCACAGGACTAGGTGTCCAATACTATGAATTACCTAATTATGAAGCGGATGACATCATTGGGACATTAGCCGAAAAAGTCAATAAAGAAGAATTTGATGTCGTTGTTTTATCTGGTGATCGAGATCTGACTCAATTAGCTAGTAATGAAATCAAAGTAGACATTACGGTGAAAGGTGTGAGTGATATCGAAAGTTACACACCTGAACATGTGGCTGAAAAATATGATGGGTTGACGCCAAATCAAATCATTGATATGAAAGGTTTGGCAGGAGACGCTTCAGACAATATTCCTGGTGTGACGAAAATCGGCGAAAAAACAGCAATCAAATTGTTAAAACAATATGGATCCGTTGAAGGGATCTATGAGCATATTGATGAAATGAAACAAAGCAAAATGAAAGAAAATTTGATCAATGATAAAGAACAAGCTTTCTTATCCAAACAATTAGCGACGATCAATACAGATGCGCCAGTTGAAGTCTCGATTGATTCATTGAAATATGAAGGGAAAAACTTAGAGAAATTGGTGCCATTTTATAAAGAAATGGAATTTAAACAATTCCTGGCAAAGCTGGACCTTGTTGAGGAAGAAGTAGAACTTGAAGATATCCTATTTGAAGTAGTCCATGAATACCATGAGGACATGTTCACGACTGACATGGCTTTATATGTGGAGATGATGGGAGACAATTACCATACAGAAGATATCGTGGGTGTAGCTTGGGGGACGAAACAAAAAATTTATGTTACGAATGATCTAGCGTTATTTGAGAACGAAGCTTTTTGTGCTTGGCTAGCTGATCCAACACGGTTGAAAAAAGTCTATGATGCTAAACGGACTTATGTGGCTTTAAATCGTTATGCTACGAAAACAAAAGGGATCGATTTTGATGTCTTGCTTGGTGCCTACTTGCTTGATACAAATGAGAAAAGTACGGATATTGAAGGAATCGCTGCCCATTATGGCTATCATGAAGTGCAGTCAGATGAAGCAATTTATGGAAAAGGGGCAAAAAAAGGATTACCGGAAGAGGAAGAAGTATTTTTTGCCCACCTTGCCAGAAAAGTATCTGCCATTAATGTTTTAACACCTAAGTTAAGTCAAGAATTAACAGAAAAAAACCAAATGGCCTTGTTCCGTGAGATGGAACTACCCCTTTCAATCATCTTAGCTGAAATGGAAATCACTGGTATCAAAGTTGATGCTTCTCGTTTACAAGAAATGAAAATCGAATTCTCCGATCGATTGAAAGAGATCGAGGAAACAATCTATCAAGAGGCTGGTGAATCCTTCAATTTAAACTCACCAAAACAATTAGGGGTCATTTTATTTGAAAAAATGGGGTTACCGGTGATCAAGAAAACGAAGACGGGCTATTCCACTGCGGTCGATGTTTTAGAACAATTAAGAGAACAAGCACCAATCGTGGATGACATCTTGACGTATCGCCAAATCGCCAAGATCCAGTCAACTTATGTAGAAGGTTTGTTAAAAGTCATTCAATCCGATGGGAAAGTCCATACCAGATATGTTCAAACATTGACTCAAACAGGGCGTTTAAGTTCAGTAGATCCTAATTTACAGAATATTCCTATTCGCTTAGATGAAGGGCGAAAGATTCGCCAAGCGTTTGTGCCTAGAGAAAAAGACTGGTTGATCTATTCATCTGACTATTCACAAATCGAATTGCGAGTCTTGGCTCATATCTCGAATGATGAACATTTAAAAGCAGCCTTTCTTGAAGGACAAGACATCCATGCAAGTACTGCTATGCGTGTTTTTGGGATTGAAAAAGCAGAAGATGTCACACCAAATATGCGTCGTCAAGCAAAAGCAGTCAATTTTGGGATCGTTTATGGCATTTCTGACTATGGTTTATCACAAAATCTTGGGATTACAAGAAAAGCAGCGCAACAGTACATTGATACGTATTTTGAGAAATATCCTGGAGTCAAAGAATATATGGAACGTATCGTTCGTGAAGCAAAGGAACAAGGATTTGTCGAAACCCTTTACCATCGCAGACGTTATTTACCAGATATCAATTCACGAAATTATAATATACGTTCTTTTGCTGAAAGAACAGCAATCAATACCCCAATCCAAGGAAGTGCCGCTGATATTCTTAAAATCGCGATGATCGAGTTGGATAAACGCTTAAAAGAAGAAAAACTATCAGCAACCATGTTGTTACAAGTACACGATGAATTGGTTTTTGAAGTGCCAGAAACAGAATTAGAACGATTAGACAAATTAGTAAGTGAAGTCATGGAACATGCCGTGTCCTTACACGTACCATTGATTACAGATAGTAGTTGGGGGAAAACGTGGTATGAAGCGAAATAGCTGATTGCCACTATTGAACCGATCTGCTCAATAAATAGATAAAAAAGCAAATAAGTCGAAGGTGAAAACATGCCAGAATTACCAGAAGTAGAAACTGTACGAAAAGGCTTGTCTCGTTTAGTCGTTGGAAAGAAAATCCAAAAAATCCAAGTCTTATGGCCAAGAATAATTGAACAACCAGAAACAGCAATCTTTGAAGCTTCGTTAGTTGGCGAAGAGATTCTGTCTATTGATCGAAGAGGCAAGTTTTTAATTTTTCGTTTGAGTCATTATGAATTGATCTCGCATTTACGTATGGAAGGAAAATACCAATTTGTTGAAAAAAATGAACCGATCGATAAACACACGCATGTCATTTTTTTCTTTGAAGATGGTAGCCAACTCCGATACCATGATGTACGTAAATTTGGACGAATGACATTAGTTGAAAAAGGAACGAGTGATGCCTACAAAGGCATCATGAAATTAGGTCCAGAACCGTTGCCAGATACATTTTTATTAGACGGCTTTCGTTTAGGCTTACAAAAATCTCATAAAGCGATTAAACCATTATTATTAGATCAAAAGTTAGTAACAGGTTTAGGGAATATCTATGTGGATGAAGCGCTTTGGGAAGCAAAGATCCATCCAGAACAGCCAGCGGATACATTGAAGCCCAAAGAAGCAGAGTTGTTACGAAAAGCAATTATTGACGTGTTGTCTCGGGCAATTGAGGCTGGCGGAACGACGATCAGGAGTTATCTCAATGCGTTAGGCGAGTCAGGTAACTTTCAAGTAGCTTTACATGTCTATGGTCAGACTGGTCAACCATGTGTTCGTTGTCATACACCGATCGTCAAAACAAAAGTAGCGCAAAGGGGGACTCACTATTGTCCAAATTGCCAAAGACTAAAAATCAGCAAGTAGGCTATGTCTTAGGCTTAACTGGTGGGATTGCTACTGGGAAAAGCACTGCAGCAGCTGTTTTTAGCCGTCACCAAATCCCGATGATCGATGGAGATATCATCGCCCGTGAAGTCGTCCAACCTCAGACTCCTGGATTGGCGGCAATCGTTCAAGAATTTGGGGAAGAAATCCTTCAAGAAGATGGCTCGCTTGATCGAGTAGCTTTAGCTAAGATTATTTTCGATTCGACAGAACAAAGACAAAAACTTGATCGCTTATTAGACCCCTTTATCCGTCAAGCGATTACGGAACAGATTAAGCAACAAAAAGCAAATTATCCTTTAGTTGTCGTTGATATCCCTTTATTATTTGAAGGTCATTATGAACAGGAAATGGATGCTGTAGCAGTCGTTTACCTTCCAGAAGAAATTCAATTGCAACGTTTGATGAAAAGAAATCAATTGACACTAGACGAAGCAAAGAAAAGAATACAAAGCCAGATGCCGATTGAAGAAAAGAAAAAATTAGCAGATATCGTTTTTGACAATTCCGGTAGTAAGGATGAACTGACTTGTCAAATCGAACGTTGGCTCTCGGACTTCAACAATCGATTTCTTTGAGTATATTTAGATAGTTTGCTATGCTGAATATAAAGAAAAGAGGGGGATTGGTATGGGGACTTTTAAAAATCAAAAAGATAAAGTAGTCGGTTCTGCAAAAGAAAAACTAGGAGAGATCTTGAATAAAGATGAACTGGTAGATGAAGGACGGGCACAATCAGAAGCTGCAAAAGAAAATGATGAACGCTACAAAGCCAGAGTCGATGAATTAGAAGACCAACAAGCAGAAAAAGAAGCCAAGGAGCAAGATCTGACACAAGAACGAAAAAAAGATGATCCAACACACAAAAAAACACCTTTACCAGAATCCGATCATATTCCTGAACAACAAAAAATCGATGAACAACGAATGAAACATTATACAGGGATTGAAGAAAAACTTTAATGGGTATAACTTAGACTGTTGAAACAGAGAGTGAGACAAGTTTTGTCTCACTCTCTGTTTTTTTTGAAGTATGCACCTGAAAGAAGTTTTTAAGAAGCACTGTTTTACATGCAGTTTTCTCGAAAGTCAAGCCTAATTGTTTTGCTTTGGAACAATTTCGATCAATCGATTGAAAAAAAGGTTCTTCTAACGAGGTTTTTTATACAGGAGAGTCGCCTGTAAGAATTGTTTCATGTTATAATACAACTAGTTACATGTGTGAAACTTTTTTTATGAAAAGCAGGAGTGAATCATAAAAATATTGTTTCATACGTAATTATTTACGTAACTATTATCGAGTGAAAATTTATCCTTTGAATGTTCGTTGAATCAATACTATATAAATTGAATCAATACTATATAAATTGATTCAATATATTAAATGAATGTATATCAGAAAAATTTCAGATTAAGAGGTGAAAATAATGAGATGTCCTAGATGTCAACATAACAATTCCCGAGTGATTGATAGTCGACAAGCGGATGATGGTCGAGCAATTCGTCGAAGACGAGAGTGCGAAAACTGTTCTTTTCGTTTTACAACATTTGAAAGAATTGAAGCAGCACCTTTATTAGTGATCAAAAAAAATGGGGAACGGGAAGAATTTAATCGTGACAAGATTTTAAGAGGATTAATCCGTTCAGCAGAAAAAAGACCAGTTGCGATGGAACAAATGGAACAAATCGTAAACCATGTTGAAAATCGGGTGCGAAGTCTTGGTGAAAATGAAGTATCGACGACGTTGATCGGAGAATACGTGATGGAAGATCTGGTCAATTTAGATGAGATTGCTTATATCCGTTTTGCCAGTGTTTATCGTCAATTTAAAGATATGTCGGTGTTTTTAAAAGAATTACAAGACATCGTTGATAAAGCAAAAGAAAATAATAAAGAGAATCACAAAGAAAACAACGAATAAATCAGAAATAAAATCAAGTCATAAAAGGAGGCCAAATTCCTTGGATAACGCATGGAAAGAGCTTCAACCTAAAAATATCTACCAAGGAAGAAAAAGCTATCCGCTAAGAGAAGAAGGGAAATCCTCATTACTTTATCTCTACCAGCCATTAATCGGCAGTGAAGCTTTGAGTTTGTATTTTACCTTACTATCAGAAATTCCTTTACAAAAAGGCGTTGGACCGGAAGGATTACATGCTGATCTGTTAAGTAGCTTGAATTGTGGTATTCCTCAGCTTTATGAAGCACGAAAAAAACTAGAAGGGATCGGACTTTTAGAAGTTTTTTTCAAAGAAGACCCTAGCTTAGGGGGATGTTTTATTTATGAGTTACTTGAGCCAATTGAACCGTTAGCATTTTTTAAAGATACATTATTGTCTTTTCTGCTATTAGAAAAAGTCGGTCAACGGCGTTTCGATCAGTTGATCCAACTATTTCAGCCGGAACATTTTTCGACGAATGATTATCAAAAGATCACGAAGAAATTTTTAGAAGTATATCGCTTTAATGAAAAAACATATGCTGCAGATCAAGAGAAACTCGAGGGAAACCAACAGTCATTTACAACCAAATCAACTGATCTGGGGAAGTCCATGGAACAATCCACTCTTGATTGGCGCTTTTTGACAGATTGGTTGGCAAAAAAACATATCATGAATCTAGATGAATCATTGAAGGAACAGTTAACAATGTATCATTTACTTTATGGCGTGGATGAGTTGACATTAGGTGAATGGGTCGTACAAGCGTATGATTTTTCTGAGCAGACAGTATCTGTCAAAGAGCTTCAACGCATCGTATTGGTGAACCAACAGACGAAGCGAACAAATACATTGGCTAATCAAAATGAAGAAGCAACCTCTGCCAATCAGAATGAGACACCTAAGGAAGCAACTGCTCTGACAAATGCGACACTACAGTTAGTGAACGAAGCCAAAAGCATTCCGCCAATGAAATATTTAGAGGCACTGAAACAAGCAAAAGGCGGCTATGTGTCAAAACAAGAAACTTGGCTTTTACAGGATTTAGTTTCACAATCGGGATTGTCGAATAGTTTGATCAATATCCTGATCAATTATGTCTTAGTAATCAAAGATCGTCCTAGCTTAACCGCAAGCTTTGTCAACACGATCGCTAACGAATGGGCACAAAAAAAGATCATGACCCCAGAAGAAGCCATTGAACATATTCGGAAAACCAATAGCAAAGTCAAACAAAATACTAAAAATACGAACCAGAATTATTCAACTAATCGTCGAAACGTTCGTCGTGAGAAATTACCGGATTGGGTCAACCAGCCTAAAGAAGAGAAAAAAATCAGTAGTGAGAAAAAAGCGGAGATCGAACGACGATTCAAAGAATATTTTGCCAAGAAGGAGGGAGATAGCTAATGGAAGATGTAGGAAAAGAATTAAAGCGGATCATCAGCCAGCGAAATTATCAACAAAAATTTGCTGAAATGATCGAAGAAGTCCTCAACGATCCAGATGTGCAAGCCTTTTTGGCGGATCACAAAGATGAATTAACACAAGCAGATATCGAAAAAAGTTATGCAAAACTATATGAATTTGTCCAAGAAAAACGAAAATACCAAAAAAATGACCCTACGATGATCGCTCCTGGCTATGAGCCCAAGCTAACCTTGAATTTTCATTATGTCGATGTGACTTATGTTCCAACAGAAGCCTTATTGGCGAAGAAAAGACAAGAAGAAATCAGGAACCGGATCAAAGCTGTCGATATGCCAAAAGATATCCAAGATGCTTCTTTCAATAATTTTGAGCGTACCGATGGACGGAGCTATGCGAGCTTTGAAGCATTAGACTTTGTGGAAAATTATAGTGCAAGTCCCAAAGACTATCACAAAGGACTCTATTTAGTTGGCAGCTTTGGAATAGGAAAGACCTATCTTTTAGGAGCGACTGCCAGAGAACTAGCCATTAAAGGCTTTACAACTACACTTGTCCATTTTCCAACTTTTGCTGTTGAAATGAAACAAGCGATTGGAAAAGATCAAGTCGCAGAAAAACTAGATGCAGTCAAACGTTCACCGATCTTAATGATGGATGACATTGGCGCTGATGCCATGAGTAGTTGGATCAGAGATGAAGTCTTTGGTGTGATTTTGCAATATCGAATGCAAGAGCAACTGCCAACCTTTTTCTCTTCCAATTTTACAATGAATGAATTGGAGCAACATCTTGCTGTGACACAGCGTGGAGATGAAGAACCATTGAAAGCCAAACGAATCATGGAACGGATTCGTTATTTGACAAAAGAAATTGAAATGACTGGACGCAATCGGAGAAATGGCTAGCGAAAAGAGAAAGCATAGAAGTCATAATTGTAGCCTTAGTAGGCTTAGAAGATGTGATCGAGAAAGCTTTTTGCTGAATTAGTTATTGCCATATTTCCTGCCTATTGCTTTGATGGGTAGGAAAATAAGCAATGCAAACAATTAATTGAGAGAAGTCTGCAAATAATTCTCTTTTCAATGACTCTCGATGTTCACTTAGTTATTCAAGAAACTCATAATTTGAGATGAAAGTGTATCTGAATTCATACTTAACGCCACTTTTATTGATCGTAACAAGCTACAAAAGTGGTGTCATACTGGATAG
This sequence comes from Enterococcus hirae ATCC 9790, assembly GCF_000271405.2. Classification (NCBI taxonomy): domain Bacteria; kingdom Bacillati; phylum Bacillota; class Bacilli; order Lactobacillales; family Enterococcaceae; genus Enterococcus; species Enterococcus hirae. The sequence goes on from NC_018081.1 coordinate 2,171,856, forward strand.
AGTGATGATTACAGAAGCTTACGCCTGATCAATAGTCATCATGGTAACGAAAAAAGACAACCATAAATTTCTGATGAACAAGTATCAAAAACAAAATTGAACGACTAAAAACAGAATGTATTGATTATCGTCAACTAAATAAAAAGTCAAAGAACGATCATCAATTGAAGTAATGTAAATAATTAGCCGGAGGATAAAGATATGAAAGTGATTTTTTCTTGTTTGTTGGCGACAGGGTTACTTTTTTCGCTAACAGGTTGTGGTAATGGAGATAAAAATGAGGCATCGATCGATTCGATTAGTGCGGAAACAACGACTAAAGCGAAGGATTCTTCTAACGAAGGACAAAGTATTTTTAAGGGTGAAATTGAAAGTATTGATGATTCAGTCGATGATACCATTCAAATCAAAGTGGTCAATGTAGATGAAATCGAAGACCCCGAGAATATTGGAACCTCTTTTGATAATGATGGTGTAACACTAAATGTTTCGAATGATCAATTAGTCGGAGGTAAGGAATCTTTTCAAAAAGGTGACGAGATCAAGTTTACTTTAAAAGAAAAACCAATTATGACAATGTCAATCCCTCCGCAAATTCCTGGTAATTCGATCGTTGAGGTAAGAGTTATTGAATAGTCAGTGTTAAACGTTTCGTAAAAGCAAATAGCTCATCAGGAGATTTGAAATTTTTCTTTTTCAAATCTCCTTCATTTATAGGGAAAATGTTATAATGAGGGGGAAGGAGTGAAGGTATGAACCACTTAGATTTATCGAAACGCTTAGCATTAGTGGGAGAACATGTCCCAACAGGAGCGTTTTTAGCAGATATTGGCTCTGACCACGCTTACTTGCCAGTTGCATTAATGTTAAAGGATAAAATTGAATTTGCTGTAGCTGGCGAAGTGGTGAAAGGCCCTTATGAGTCAGCAAAAAAGCAAGTACAGAAAAATGGTTTAGAAAAGCGGATCGTTGTTCGTTTAGCTAACGGATTAGATGCGATTGAGCCAACAGATCAGATCAATGCGATCACGATTGCTGGTATGGGTGGGGCTTTGATTCGAGATATTTTAGAAGCAGGCGCCAAACAGCATCGTTTAACAGGGAAGGAGCGTTTGATTCTCCAACCAAATATTGGCGAGCAAGCAGTGAGAAAATGGTTGCAAGATAATCACTATCAAATCATTGCAGAAGAGATTTTAGAGGAAAACAAAAAAATCTATGAAATCATTGTAGCTGAAAAAACACCGACGAAGCATATCTATAATGAGGAAGAGATTCTGTTTGGTCCATTTTTATTGCAAGGAAAAACAGTGGTCTTCCAAAAGAAATGGCAAAGAGAATTAAAACAAAGACAAGCGATTTTAAAACAATTGGCACAAGCACAGAACCAAGAAGAACGTGTTGAAGCGATAAAAAAAGAAATCCAGATGATCGAGGAGGTTTTAGCTTAATGGCGATCAACGGTAATGAATTTATTCGCAAATTTGAAGAATATTGTCCTCAATGGTTGGCTGAAGAAGGAGATCCTGTGGGGCTACACCTCGGAACATTAAATAAACCGATTCAACGCATAATGATGACGTTAGATGTTCGTCCAGAAGTTGTGCAAGAAGCCATCGAAAAAAAGATTGATTTGTTAATTGCTAAACATCCTCCCATATTTCGACCAATTAAACGATTAACAACGGATCATCCACAAGAAAAAATGTATGCTGATTTATTAAAACATGATATTTCTGTCTATGCAGCACATACCAATATGGATATTATCGAGGATGGATTGAATGATTGGTTTTGTGAAGCATTAGGAATCAATGTCGAAAATTATTTGTTAAAGACACATACAAGGCATTACAAAAAACTAGCTGTTTATGTACCGATCGAAGACGCTGACAAATTACGTAAGGCTTTAGCTGAGGCTGGTGCGGGTGAACAAGGTCATTACGATCATACAAGTTTTACCAGTATTGGCGAAGGTCGTTTTCGACCGAATGAACAGGCACATCCCGCAATTGGTAAAAACGGTCAACTAGAAAAGGTAGAAGAAGCTAAAGTGGAAGTGATTTTTCCTGAAGACCGTGAGGAAAAAGTGTTATCAGCTATGTATCGTGTCCATCCTTATGAAGAAGTAGCATTTGATTTGTTTTCAATTGACGAACCGACTCAAACCTGGGGGATCGGTCGAATCGGAGAATTACCAGAAGCGCTTGATTTAGATACCTTTGTATCTAAAGTAAAAGAAGTCTTCCAATTAGAAGGGCTACGAGTTGTTCGTCCAACTCATACAAATAGCACTGTTAAAAGAATCGCCATTTGTGGTGGTAGCGGCGAAAAGTTCTATCCTTACGCATTAGCTCAAAAAGCGGATGTTTATATTACTGGAGATATCTATTACCACACAGCTCAAGATATGCAAAGTGCAGGCTTGATTGCGATTGATCCAGGTCATTATATTGAATCTTTATGTAAAGAAAAGTTTGTCGAAAAATTTGAGAAATGGAAACAAGAAGAAAATTGGACCGTTGATTTCTTTGTTTCAGAAACGGATACGAACCCATTTCAATTTAACTAAAGGAGAGCTGTTGTATGTACGAAAATCTTTTACCACGTTTTTTACGCTATGTTAAGACTGAAACCAGATCTGATGAAAGTAGTCAAACGACTCCTTCGACACAAACACAAGTCGCTTTTGCGCAAGTCTTAAAAAAGGAATTAGAAGATTTAGGACTAACCAATGTATTTTACAATGAAGAAAATGGATTTGTTATAGGAACATTGCCAAGTAACATTGAAAAGAAAGTTCGCTCGATCGGTTTCATTGCCCACATGGATACCGCAGATTTCAATGCAGTAAATGTTAATCCACAAATCATTGAGAACTACGATGGGGAATCAACGATTGTTCTAGATAGTGAAGAACATTATACATTAAATACCAAAGACTTCCCTAATTTGAAAAACTACGAAGGACACACATTGATCACAACTGATGGCAGTACGTTGTTAGGTGCGGACGATAAAGCTGGGATCGCTGAAATTATGACCGCAATGGAAATTCTGCTGAAAAACCCAACTATCCCTCATGGTGAGATCAAAGTAGCTTTTGGACCAGATGAAGAGATTGGGGTAGGAGCAGATAAATTTGATGTCCAGCAGTTTGATGTTGATTTTGCCTATACCGTTGATGGTGGACCTTTAGGCGAATTACAATATGAAACATTCAGCGCAGCTCAGGCTAATATTTCAATTCAAGGAAAAAATGTCCATCCTGGTACAGCCAAAGATACGATGATCAATGCATTACAATTAGCGATAGACTTCCATAATCAACTACCAGCAGATGAAGTCCCAGAAAAAACGACAGGTTATGAAGGGTTCTTCCATTTGATGGGATTAAATGGAAATGTCGAAGAAGCAACTATGAGTTATATTATCCGTGACCACGATCGAGAAAAATTTGAAGCACGGAAAGCGAAAATTAGTGAAATCCAAGAAAAACTAAATAGTCGCTTCGATCAGACACGTGTGAAAGTTGATATGTATGATCAGTACTATAATATGCGAGAAATTATTGAAAAAGATATGAGCATTGTTGAATTAGCAAAACAAGCGATGATCGATTTAGAAATCGAGCCTGTGATTGAACCAGTACGAGGTGGAACAGATGGATCGAAAATTTCTTATCTAGGCATTCCAACGCCTAATTTGTTCGCAGGTGGCGAAAATATGCACGGCCGATTTGAGTTTGTTTCTCTTCAAGTGATGGAAAAAGCAACAGATGTGATTGTAAAAATTGCAGAATTGAATACAAACGTATAAAATCAAATAGGAACGTGGATGGATCAAGTAAGTGAACGAAGTGGATCTATCCTTTTAGCTGGGGGTGGGCGTATTCCAACAATGGAACGTCTGACCCCTTGGTTTTTGTGTAAAAATGGGAGGAAGAAAGAAATGGAAAAATTGCTAGTTTTTTATAATCAAAGCTCAGGACAAGATGAAGGTGAAAAATTAGCAAGCTGGTTTAAAGAATATGCCTTAAAGAAACGACCAGAACTAATCATCAATCTAACGGAAACAGGTCCTTCGATCAAGCATGAGACATTAGTCAAAAAAGCTGAAGAAACGCACGCAGATACCTTAATCGTAATCGGAGGCGATGGTACGATCCATCATATTGTACAGGCTTTTCAAGATAAACTTGAGCATTATCAAGTAGGACTACTACCAGGAGGAACAGTCAATAATTTAGCCCGTGTTCTCGGTATTCCATTAGAAAAGGAAAAAGCTGCAGACATTATCTTAGAGGGACAAATCCGTCAAATCGATTATGGAAAAGTCAATGATGAAGTCATTATCTCAACTTTAACGATCGGTATATTGGCAGATACAGCTGTTTGGATCAGTCAAAAAGAAAAGCAAAAATATGGTTCTTGGATTTTTATCAAACGGTTCATCAAGTTATTATTAAAAAAGAGAAAGTATCATTTAGATATCAAAACAGAAAAAGAACATTGGCGAGGAAAAACACAATTATTGACAGTCACAATGTCTAACTCAGTAGGTGGTTATACGAATTTTGATGATTCAGCTTCACCCGATGATGGTATGTTTCATGTCACAATCATCCCATCTTTAGATATTTTTCGATTTGTTTTTTATTTGCCTCGTTTAATCAAAGGAAAAATTTACTCTGTCCCAGGTATCAATTATTTGACTGCTAGTCAAATCAATATCCAAGCACGGGAGAAATCAGTTGGTACTCGTACAGATGGTGATACGACAGATAATCTGCCTATCGAATTAGTCGTAGTCAAAAAAGGGTTGTCGGTCTTTGCTCCCAAAGAAGAGCAAAAATGATGTGCTAGAGGTGGAGGGAAACACGTATGGAAGCTTTACTACACAATCCTTTGTGGTTTTATTTAGTGATTGTCAATTTATATTTATTTTGTTTGATGGGTTACGATAAGTATCAAGCAAAAAAAGGCGGTTGGCGCGTTCCAGAAAATAATTTGATTTTTGTTAGTTTATTAGGCGGTGGAATTGGGGGATTAATTTCTCGTAAAGTATTCCATCATAAAACGAGAAAAAAGAAATTTACAGTAGGATTTGTACTGGGTGTATTGGTGGATTTACTGTTGATTTATTTTTTTCATTAAGGAGTAATTGATGGCGACAAAAGGTGCAAAAACGAAAATAGCGTTAAATCTATTCTTATTGATTGGAATTTTTGCCATTATTTATTATTTGATCAACCAATCTTTTGCAGATATTTTCGCTGAATTGCTGTCTACAAGCTTTATCGTTCTGGTAGCGGCATTCTTGTTAGGAACGATCTATCAGGTGGCAGAAGGGCGTTCAATCAAAGAGATTGCCCAGCCTTTCGAACCAACATTTTCCACTTGTGATGGTTTTTGGACATCTTGCTATATTGCATTTTATCGAATCGTTTCATTTGGAACAGGCACTTTGATTTCAGAAATTTATTTTTATAATAAAAAAGGAATGAAATACTCACAAGGTGCAGGTGTCACTGCGTTGCATATGATTATGTATAAATTAGCCGTGATTACCTATGCGATCATTGGTTTGATCATCCAGTTCTCTCTATTTTATTCCAAAGGACCAAACATGATCTGGTTCATTATTGCTGGCATTATTTTAACTGGGGTGATCATTGCCTTTTTATTGATGGTCTCAATGAGTCTGAATCTACAAATTTTCTTTATGAGTATCTCAAACAAACTGTTTCGAAGTGAACGCATCAGAGGTTGGGTAGATACATGTAATACACAAATCTATTCGTTGAGAGAAACTGTCCAGACAATTGTCAAAGATCGAACAGCTCTATTACGCATCTATTTTTGGAATATGGTCAAACTTATTTTTTGGTATATCATGCCCTATCTCTTTTTGGTTGAAAACCATCCCACGATCGACTTTCTCTTGACCTTTTCATTTATCAGTTTTGCGGTAGTTTTATCTGGTGTCATCCCTACCCCAGCTGGAATCGGTTCATTTGAATTTGTCTATCTGTTGTTATTCAGACCACTTGTGGGAACCGTAGATGCTTTTTCTTCTTTATTACTGTATCGGTTTAGCTCATTTATCTTACCTTTTATTTATGGGTTATTCTACGTGATTGCTGATCGTCGAAAGGTAATCAAACAAGAGATCCAAGATGTTAAAAACAATAAAAAATAATCAAATTGACCATTACAGCAATTGTATTGAGTCATATTATTAGATCCAAAACACAACAGTAAGTCCATCCAAGAGGCCTCTGTTGTGTTTTTTTTGATCACTTATTTTCGATAAAATAAGCGAGGTTATCTTTTGACCAAGACTGACCAAAGAGGTATAATGTTTATTGGAACGAGATGTATCATATTGAATATTGAAATTTTATATTCAGGAGGTAAGTAAAATGAACATTGAAAAAATGACAACCACGCTTCAAGAAGCGATTGCTGAAGCGCAACAAATCGCTGTCACAAGAAAACATCAAGAAATTGATATTGCGCATTTGTGGAAGATTTTTTTACAACCAAACCATTTTGGGCGCAATCTATACACTGATGCGGGAATGGATGTTGATACGTTTGAAAAGGAAGTAGATCGTGTATTAGATGAATATCCCACAGTTTCAGGGGGAAACGTCCAATATGGTCAGAATCTAAGCCAAAATCTATTCCGTTTATTAAATGAAGCAGACCAGTTAAGAGAAAGTTTTGGCGATGAATTTCTTTCAACAGAGATTGTAATTTTAGCCTTGATGAAATTGAAAAATTATCCATTGACAGTTTATTTGACCAAAAATGGTTTATCAGAAAAAGAGTTACGTAAAAATATCGAAGACATGAGAGGAGGAGAAAAGGTGACATCTAAAAATCAAGAAGAACAATACAAAGCATTAGAAAAATACGGCGTTGATCTTGTTCAACAAGTCAGAAGCGGGAAAATGGATCCAATCATTGGACGTGATGAAGAAATTCGGGATGTTATCCGTATCTTATCTCGTAAAACCAAGAATAATCCAGTATTGATTGGTGAACCTGGTGTCGGTAAAACAGCAATTGTAGAAGGGTTAGCACAACGTATCGTACGAAAAGACGTGCCAGAAAACTTGAAAGATAAAACGATCTTTTCATTAGACATGGGGGCATTGATTGCTGGTGCTAAATTCCGTGGTGAATTTGAGGAACGATTAAAAGCTGTGCTGAAAGAAGTCAAGAAAAGTGATGGACGAATCATCTTATTTATTGATGAAATCCATAATATCGTTGGTGCAGGGAAAACTGAAGGCAGCATGGATGCTGGAAATTTATTGAAACCAATGCTTGCTCGAGGTGAATTGCATTTAATCGGTGCTACTACATTAGATGAATATCGTCAATATATGGAAAAAGATAAAGCATTAGAACGACGTTTCCAAAAAGTCTTAGTCAAAGAACCGACAGTAGAAGATACAATCAGTATCTTACGAGGATTGAAAGAACGTTTTGAGATTCATCATGGAGTCAACATTCATGATAATGCATTAGTCGCTGCTGCAACTTTATCTGACCGTTATATCACAGACCGCTTTTTACCAGATAAAGCAATTGATTTGATCGATGAAGCAAGTGCAACGATCCGAGTAGAAATGAACTCTATGCCGACTGAGCTAGACCAAGTGACTCGTCGCTTGATGCAATTAGAGATCGAAGAAGCAGCATTGAAAAAAGAATCAGACGATGCAAGTAAAAAACGTTTGAAAAATCTACAAGAAGAGTTAGCTGATCTTCGTGAAGAAGCAAACTCGATGAAAATGCAATGGGAAACAGAAAAACAAGAAGTCAATAGTGTTTCTTCTAAACGTGCGGAAATCGATAAAGCCAAACATGAATTAGAAGACGCAGAAAACAACTATGATTTAGAACGGGCAGCTGTCCTACGTCATGGAACGATTCCTCAATTAGAAAAAGAATTAAAGGAATTGGAAGCAAAAGCTAAAGACAGTGAAATCAAAATGGTTCAAGAATCAGTCACTGAAAACGAAATTGCGCAAGTGGTTGGACGTTTAACTGGTATCCCAGTCACAAAATTAGTGGAAGGGGAACGAGAAAAACTAATCAAGCTCAACGAAACATTGCATAAACGTGTGATTGGACAAGATGAAGCAGTAGATGCAGTCAGTGATGCGGTCATTCGCTCTCGAGCAGGATTGCAAGATCCAAACCGCCCACTAGGTTCTTTCTTATTCTTAGGACCAACCGGAGTTGGGAAAACAGAATTAGCGAAAGCTTTAGCAGAAAACTTATTTGATTCTGAAGAACACATGGTGCGGATCGATATGAGTGAGTATATGGAGAAACATGCCGTATCTCGTTTGGTTGGGGCTCCTCCAGGCTATGTTGGCTATGAAGAAGGCGGACAATTGACGGAAGCCGTTCGCAGAAATCCTTATACGATCGTTTTACTCGATGAAATCGAAAAAGCCCATCCAGATGTCTTCAATATCTTGTTACAAGTATTAGATGATGGACGTTTAACTGATTCTAAAGGACGTGTGGTTGACTTCAAAAATACCGTTCTTATCATGACCAGCAACATTGGTTCTCAACTGTTATTAGAAGGAGTGTCAGCAGATGGCACTATCCCTGAAGAAGTGGAAGAACAAGTAAGAACGATCCTTCGAGGTCATTTCAAACCAGAATTCTTAAATCGAATCGATGATACGATTTTATTCACACCATTAAGTCTTGAAAATGTGAAAGGAATCGTTGATAAAATGGTGGCACAATTGGCAAAACGATTGGATTATCAAGAAATTCATCTAACAATCAGCGACGAAGCCAAAACATGGATCGCTGAAAATGCCTACGAACCAGCATACGGGGCTCGACCATTGAAACGCTTTATTACGAAAGAAGTAGAAACACCATTAGCCAAAGAAATCGTAGCAGGACACATCTTACCAAAATCTAAAGTAACGATTACCTTGCTAGCAGAGAAACTTCATTTCCAAACGGAAGAACTTGAAGACACGGAAGAGTAAAGAAACGGTAAGCTTTCGCAAGAAAACGGGTGTTGGCAAACAGTAGAATCGATCAAATGTTTAGTTGAGCCACACACCATCTAAGCTTAAAAAAAACAATAAAGTTAGGTCAACCACCTAGCTTTATTGTTTTTTTGTAATTTAGTCATAAGTCTGAAAAAATCATTCATAAAATAAGTTGATCTCAATCGTTATTTCCAAGTTCATCTACTCATAAGGTAATGTTTTTATTCCCTATATAAATAGGAGTGGGCAGGTAAATATCTTCTTTGTTCCCATCATTTTAACCCTTATCAATAAGTACAATTTTCATTGGGAATGGTAACAAAATAACCGTAAGGGTTGATGATAAGAAATAAGTGGGTGAGACAAAATGAGATGCCACCCAACCATTGACGTTTTCACGCACAATTTTTAGGAAGCATCTCATTTTTGTCACAATTCTTTAATGTGATATTTTTTTTGCTCTATTTCAAAATTTTCAACCGATAATTTTCAAAATAATCACGATTGTTTCTTCCTTGGGTCCAAGCAAAGATTCCCATGACCAATGCACCAATCGTATTTGTGAATAAATCACCCATCGTGTCCATCAAAGCAGCTCGTCCGACAAATAAGGTGCCATCTGAAGCGGCAAACCGTTGGAGATTCATTCCTAAGAATTGATCACAGAGAAATTCCCAAAATTCCCAAAACACGCCGCAGAGGCCAGCAAAGGCAAAACCAAACAGTAAAAACAACCATGGACTAGTCTTCGCAATTGGTGCATCTTTCAATAATAAGCCGATCAATCCGTAACCTAGGGCAGTCAACACCATAGGACTAACGGCGTGTAAAATTTTATCCCAGAATGAAATGATACTGATCAAATGCATACCGGTACCTAAGAACACGGAAATAAACAAGAAAAACCAATAAAATAAAACAATGGCATCTGGAACGTATAATTTTGCGATCTTTCTAACGATCTGAGGGAGAAAAATCAATAGAATCCCAGCTAAAGATTCGATGATGAAAGTAACTCCCTGAGTAGTTGAATATTTTTTAGTGATAAATTCATAAAGGTTATAACAAACCACAAACACACCAAAAGCAACAAGTGCAAGTTGGATTTTTTTCATTGTCTTATTCATGGCTCAAACCTCCATCTAAGTAAGTCTTTACTTGACTGAGTAACGCTTCTTCACTAGTTACGAGAGCGCCATTTAGCTTGATTAACCCAATTGTATAAAGATTTAAATAATGGAATTGGTTTTCAGCTACTTCTTGTAAAGCAGCAATTTTTTGCGGGTGGGTACCGCCTTGTTGCCGACTATCTGTATACAATCCAATGACAGGAATCCCTTTAGCATAGGCAACACCAATTTCGGATGCAACACCAGGATCAATGGTCAAACCATCTAATAGTGCAATCATCAAATCACTTTCCAACACCTTTTCTGTATCGGCTAAAGCAATCATCTGACTATCAGCATAGGCTGTTTTATCATTGATCGCTTCGTTTTCTTGCGGAAGATAAATGGTTAATTCATTGGAAAGACTCCTGATTTCTTCTACAAGTTTCGCATTATATAATAAGTCACTTTTTGCAAAAAGTGGTGCAGCAAAATAAATATTCATTTTCATCGTCCTTTTCTTAGAAATAGTCACTGAAATAAGCTTCCATATTTGGAAGAATCAATTCAAGTGTTTTAAGTGTTTCATCATCCGTTTTGATTCGTTCGATCCTTGCAAGATAAGAAGGGCGACGATAATTCATCATCAAACAACTTAATGTTTGAATGGACAACTGGACCGATTGTCCGACAGGTTCGTCCACGACATCCAATTGTCCGTCTTCGTTCCAGACCAACCCAAAAACACCATTGTTCCATGAGGCGATAGGGTCCTCGACAATAAAGTGAAAAGGTTTCGCAGTAGAAACGAAGGGGAATTGCTTCAGAAACTCTTTGACATCTACGATTCTCGCCATGTAATAAGGCTCGATCTGTTCTTTTATTTGACTATCTTCGATCAAGAAAGCCAGTGGTTCATTTTTGTAGATATCACCGTGAACCCAGTAAACCATTGAAAAGTGTGCTGAAATAAAATTCCATAAACCATTCCGAGCTTCTTGATTCAAGTAAAACATCTCTTTAACATGGAAAATTTCTTCAGCGACCCAATAAAATAAAACACCAATTGGTTCATGCTCTTTCGTATAGTAGATCGCAGCTGTCCGTTCCTCTTTATTTTCAAATCGCCAATATTCTTCCCAATGAAATTGGCTACGAAACAAAGCACCGTGATTTTGAGCCGCAAACTTCTGATACACTCGGTAAACATCTGGATGATCTACTGGTAATCGTTCAACCATTCCATCCACAGGAACATTCTTCGGTAATTGGGTATCACGAATTTTAAATGTCAACTTATCAGACATGATTTCCCAACCCTTGCGTCGATAATAAGGCACGCTATAGGGATAAAGATAAGAGATCCATTGTTTGTTTTTGCGCATATTATCTAACGCAACCAAGATCAAATCTTGCATCAATCCATGATTTGCATATTCAGGATACGTTCCGACACCGGTAACGCCACCCATTTTGTATGGTTTACCGTGGATGTTGACTTCACATGGATAGATCGCAATTTGAGAAATCAATTTGTTATGGTGGAACCAGCCAAATACTTCCGATAGTTCCAAAATTGGGCGCTTGGAGCGAATAAATGCCCCTTTGCTTTCAAAACCACTTTCTTCGATGTCTGCTTCTGTTACTTGAAAGACATAAGACAATAACTCATTGAATTGATCAACATCTTTTTCAGTAACAGGTTTTAATTCAAGATTTTCTCTGAAATCTTTTTCATCCATTCTTTCATCTCCAATTATTTACTTGTTATTAGTATAGCAAATTTTCATAAAAAAAACTTCTAAAGCTGACTAGGTAAAAAGTCTTTAAATTCATGCTTTTCATTGATATAATGAGAGGTGCTGATTAAACGAAAAGAGGAGACGCTATGGATATAAAAAAAATGAAACAACGACAAGAGCAAATTCGAAATTTTTCGATCATTGCTCATATCGACCATGGAAAATCAACGCTGGCCGATCGTATTCTGGAAAAGACGAACACTGTGACGTCTCGTGAAATGCAGGATCAGCTATTAGACTCAATGGATCTAGAGCGTGAACGTGGAATCACGATTAAATTAAATGCTGTCGAATTGAATTATACAGCCAAAAATGGCGAAACCTATATTTTCCATCTAATCGACACCCCTGGGCACGTCGATTTCACTTATGAAGTATCAAGGAGTTTAGCAGCCTGTGAAGGTGCGGTATTAGTAGTTGATGCGGCACAGGGAATCGAGGCTCAAACATTAGCAAATGTTTACTTAGCTTTGGATAATGATCTGGAAATTTTGCCAGTCATCAATAAAATCGATCTTCCAGCTGCTGATCCAGAACGTGTACGTCAAGAAATCGAAGATGTTATCGGAATCGATGCCAGTGAGGCAGTTCTGGCTAGTGCTAAAGCAGGAATTGGGATTGAAGAAATACTTGAACAAATCGTTGAATATGTACCAGCCCCATCTGGCGAGCTGGATGCCCCTTTGAAAGCATTGATCTTTGATTCCGTGTACGATAGTTATCGAGGAGTCGTTCTGAATGTTCGAATCACAGACGGCATGGTCAAACCAGGCGATAAAATCAAATTGATGAGTAACGGCAAAACATTTGATGTGACAGAAGTGGGAGTCTTTTCACCAAAAGCTGTTGCTAGAGATTTCTTGATGGTCGGTGATGTAGGGTATATCACGGCAAGCATCAAAACGGTCCAAGACACACGAGTAGGGGACACAGTTACGTTGGCAGATAATCCAGCAGAAGAAGCGCTACCTGGATACCGTAAAATGAATCCAATGGTTTACTGTGGATTATATCCAATTGATACTTCCCGCTACAATGATTTGCGTGAAGCACTTGAAAAATTACAACTAAACGACGCAGCACTACAGTTTGAACCTGAAACCTCACAAGCCCTTGGCTTTGGCTTCCGTTGTGGATTCTTAGGTTTATTACACATGGATGTAGTCCAAGAACGTTTGGAACGTGAGTTCAACTTAGAGTTGATCACAACGGCACCTTCTGTAATTTATCATGTGAATAAAACAGATGGTTCTATGACAGTCGTCGATAACCCGGCAGATTTTCCAGAACCAGTAACGATTCAAGATGTTGAAGAACCTTTTGTGAAGGCACAAATCATGGTTCCAAATGATTTCGTCGGTGCAGTGATGGAATTATCCCAAAGAAAACGTGGAGAATTCATCACAATGGATTATTTAGATGATTATCGAGTGAATGTCGTTTATAATATTCCGCTTTCTGAAATCGTTTTTGACTTTTTCGATAAACTAAAATCCAGTACGAAAGGCTATGCTTCCTTGGATTATGAAATGTCCGGTTATCAAAAGAGCAAGTTAGTAAAAATGGATATTTTATTAAATGGAGAAAAAGTCGATGCGTTAAGTTTCATCGTTCACCGAGATTTTGCTTATGAACGAGGAAAAGCAATCGTTGAAAAACTGAAAAAACTAATTCCACGTCAACAATTTGAAGTGCCGATCCAAGCAGCTATCGGACAAAAAATCGTTGCTCGTTCAGATATCAAAGCATTACGTAAAAACGTCTTAGCAAAATGTTATGGTGGAGATGTCTCACGGAAACGCAAACTTCTTGAAAAACAAAAAGAAGGAAAGAAACGAATGAAACAAATCGGTAGCGTCGAAGTCCCACAAGAAGCCTTCATGGCTGTTCTGAAAATGGACGAGGACGAACCGAAGAAATAGCAAAGGGTCTAGCCATTGAGCTAGACCTTTTTTATCTGTTTTTCCCACGGTTTTCCCAGGCTCTTTGTCAAATGATGTTGGTAAAGAGAAATCTTAGAATAATTTGGGCAGAAAGAAGAAAAACTTCTTTCTGTTCTTTTTATTTGGTTAAAATAGTTTTACCGTGTCGAATCATGATCCGACGTTTGAAATGATAAAAATTTCGAAACCCATAAGCATTGCGTTTTAATACTTTAATATGGTTGTTTAAACATTCGAGTGGTCCGTTTGAATAACTGTAGCGGAGGGCATTTCGGATCTGTGGCAGAAACTTTTTAAATGTTCGCAAAGTTGTCGCATAAGTTTCAGGTAGCTGGCTGACTTCTCTGGATAAACAGTCCTCAAATAGTGAATGATCTCTTTTCTTTTTAAGATTGATGACATCTATTCAGAGCTACTTGAAAGAGTAGCTCTTTTTAGTTGCTTTTGATTAATCTATTTTATAAAAAATAGATTGTATTTCTATTCTGCCATTTTTGGTTAAATATAATGTTTTTTATTATTAGGTAATATTTTTTATATTAGATATAACAAAAACAAATAAAAAACTTAATTTAATAGATTATAATTATAATGTGCTACAAGATATTACATGTTGTATTCGCATTATTCAGGTTAAACTATGTAGCACAAAATAAATTTCGTAGTAACTACGATCAACCTCACAAAGATCTCCTGTATTTTACTGCGATTTATTATCTATGAGACTACTCATAAGAGTAGTCTTTACATAAAAAACTAATAAAGAAGGTATCACTATGTATTATGTAGAAGTACAAACACGAGGAGTAAAAAACAAACAATATGTCAAAAGTGTAATCAATAATTATCCACTATTAGGATCATGGAAAGAGGCTGAACCATTTTCAAAAGAATGTGCATTGCAAATAAAATCAGTTTTAGAACAAGAATTAATTTGTGGAAAAGCAATAGTCAATATAGTAGAAAAGTAAAATTTATTAAAGTTTTAAGTAAATGATGTAATATTGTAATTAGTGGCGTTAGTCGTTTATTTTCAATTTTTTCATCCTTTAATTAATCATTCTAAATATTTACTCCAAATTTTGTATTAAAAAGTGTATCAAGCAGTTATCCTTGTGTTACCATTGCATCCGTGTTATAGTAATTAAGTAATCTAATTTGAAACGTAATCTGAGCGATATATTCACACTATAAAAACTCCTTTTACCAAGTAATATTAATTGCAACAAAACACGTATTATATACGTATTAGGAGGAAATATATATGAATAACGGTACAGTAAAATGGTTTAACTCAGATAAAGGTTTTGGATTTATCACTGGTGAAGATGGAAATGACGTATTTGCACACTTCTCAGCTATTCAAGGCGATGGATTTAAAACATTAGATGAAGGTCAAGCTGTTTCTTATGATATTGAAGAAGGACAACGTGGTCCTCAAGCGGTAAATATCGTAAAATAATGTTGAACTTTAACCATCTCAATCGAGATGGTTTTTTTATATTATGGCTCATAAACATCCGGTCGTATAATCGAGTCTTACAAGGTAAAAAATATTCTATTAAAGAAATAATTTCGCCATTTTTTCGCCCCTTTATAAAATATCCATTATTATTATATGAGTATCAGCAAGTATTAAATAATAGGCTCTTGCTTAATATGAAAGTTGGTATAATAGGATTTATAATGATGTATAGATATTAGAAAAACTTTGTGAATAACACAATCTTATAGGAAGCCTTCATGGCTGTTCTGAAAATGGATGAGGACGAACCGAAGAAATAGCAAAAGGTCTAGCTCAATGGCTAGACCTTTTTTATCTGTTTTTCCCACGGTTTTCCCACATGCGAAGAAATAGCAGCGCTTGCTTGAAAATAGTGTAAAAATTAGACCATGTTTACATGGATTTGCCACCGGTGGTTTTTTGGGTGGCAAACCTCAAGAGTTCTTTCTAAGCTTCTCCATAATGTCGACCGTTTCATTTTGCATTTTATTCGGCATGTGAGAGTATCCATCGTAATAGAAATTCTGCTATGCCCTAGTCGTTCAGGAAATTCCTTCATCTTAGCACCATTTTCAAGAAGAGTAGCGTGAGTATGCCGCAAAGAATGAAAGTTGAATGAGAGGGGGGAGTGCATTCTAGATTTAGTATTTCATTTCACTACACTTTGAATGATCAGTTTCATGCTTCCCCTAATCCTTGAACTGAGCGATTACTACTATTATCACTACTCAATAAGAATAATAGACACGATTGCGCTGATATTTATATGGGGTTATGCCTACGATCTTTTTGAATACGGTTGAGAAATGGCTCTGGGTGCTAAACGATAGTTCTTCGGCAATTTGATTGATGGATTTGTTAGAAAATAATAAAAAGTACTTGGCCTTTTCAATTTTCTTCAAATGCATGAAATCTTTAAAATGCATCCCAACTTCTTTATAAAATAACCTTCCCACGTATTTTGAATCCCGATTTAAAACATCACAGATATCTTTTAAAGAAATAGCTTCATACAGATGATTTTCTACATAGTTAAGAACACATACGGTAACAGGGCTATAGGTTTTTTTAGGAATATTGGTTGGATGAGCCAAAAAGTCATGAATGGCTTGCTTAGATAATGTTTCAAACTTATTGATATCACGAATTTCCTGTAAATATTCATAGTACTGAAACTGTCTATTAAAAACTTTGCTTACCGGCACACCTTTTTCAACTTCCACTCGTGTAAGTAATGTAATGAGCGCACAATAAAAACATTTGAGTTGATCGCTTGTAAGGCTCTTATAGTAATATTTGATAAATAATTCAAGTGTTTTTATTGCAGCTAGTTTATTGCGATCTTTTACATGAGAAAAGAGCAGCAACTCTAACTTATAGTATTCTTCAATATCGTAAAAAGTATTATAAGAGAATGTTTGTGATTGGTAAAATTCTTCTAAATTTAATTGCTTATCGTCGATTTTTTTGGTGAATGATGATTTGCTAATATAAATAGATTTGTAAGGATTTGTCTGAATTCTTGTGTGGTATCCTCGGCTTCTTTTAAACCAAAATTTACCTCAGCCATGAGTAATGGGCCACAGGTAATCTGCATATAACCTGTCTCCGATGAACTGTCACTATATAAAAAAGTTCCATAGATTTCTCGTTTTATATTATACATTTGAATAGCAGAAAGCTGATTTTCTTCTGTTTTTAGTGTTTTTTCAACCACACTGACGGGAATGCCTAGTTTTTCTGTTATGGATATTAATGAAATAAGGATTGGCGACATACTAACACCTCCATTCAAAATATAAAACACTTTCTTAATAAAAGAAACACTTTTTTGGTATATCTATTCATAATCATTGTTTATACTATGGATGATTAAAGTACTTGATCAAAAAAACATTTATTTAAACATATTAGAATGGAGTATTGAGTAATGAAAAAATTCGAAGCGTTTTTAAACAATAATTTGTTGCCGCTTTCAGCAAAGATGCAAAACAATAATATCTTAGGAGCACTATCTGAAGGATTTATTCGAACAAGTCCAGCGACGATTGGCTCTGCGTTCATATTAATTTTGGCAAATTTCCCGATTCCTGCTTGGCTTAAATGGTTACAGGATATGAACTTAGCACCTGGTCTAGCCGCTGTTAGTAATGCCTCTATTGGTCTAATGGGTTTGTTTGCAGTTTATAATATTGCGTATGCATATGCGAATCGCTTAGGTGTCCATTCACAAAATGCAGGTCTAATTTCTCTCGCTTCATATTTTATTTTAATCCCTCAACAAGTTGTTACGCATGTCAACGATGGGGGAAAATGGGTGGAATCAACAGTCAACGCGGTGAAATTTGATTATTTAGGAGGACAAGGTATTTTCGTAGGAATGATCGTTGCAATTGGAATTACCAAATTGTATTCTATCTTGTCAAAGAAAAATTTTACGATCAAATTACCAGCATCAGTGCCACCAATGGTTTCTGATTCCTTAGCACCGACGTTTATTGTGACCACGATTTTCTTATTTGTATGTGCCATTCGGATTGCTTTTTCGTTTACTGATTTTGGAGATATCTTTACTTTTATTACAGAAATGATTAGTGCACCGTTGAATAGTTTGATGGCTAATCCAGTATCAATGATTTTTATTCAAGTATTGATTGCTTTCTTGTGGTTCTTTGGTATCCATAATGCTGTGTTATCTGGACCACTTTCAGCTGTAACCTTAACAATGATGACTGCTAATATCGATGCTTATACCAATGGCAGCACGTTGCCTTTCGCCATGGCTTCTCTCGTGTATGGTGTTTGTGGAGCTGCAGGAAATGCGCTTGGTCTGGTTATTTGTTTATTCTTCTCTAAGTCAGCTCGCTATAAAGAAATGTTTAAGTTAGGTGCGTTGCCAACGATTTTTAATATTACCGAGCCGCTAAACTTTGGGATTCCGACAGTAATGAATCCAATCTTTTTCTTACCATTAGTTTTAAGCCCACTTGTTGCAGGTTTTGTTTCTTGGGGATTAATGAGTACGATTTTGCCAATTCCCTATAATCCTACGGCAGAAGCGATTCCTTGGACAACACCAGGATTTGTTAAGTTTTCATTGATTGGTAACTGGCAATTCCTGTTGATTTACATTATTATCACGGCAATTGTGGCATTGATTTGGTTCCCATTTGTTAAAGTCGCTGATATGAAAGAGCTACAGGAAGAAATGAAAAATAAATAATTGTTAGGAGTAAATCCAGTGTTAGGAATTTCCTTATATCCAGAAAAAGCTTCATTTAATGAAATGAAAAACTATTTAGCTTTAGCAAAATCGTATGGCTTTCAACGTGTATTCTTGAGCTTGCTTCAAATTGATCGGAACAATGTCAGTGAGTCCATGGAAAAATATTTAAAAATAATCAAAGAAGCAAGAGAGCAAGAATTTGAAGTAGCCATTGATTTTATCCCACCAATATTTGATCTTTTAGGAGAGTCCTATAAAGACTTAACATTTTTAGCTGATTGGGAAATTAATTGTATTCGCTTAGATGCTGGTATGACAGGGAAAGAAGAAGCTGAAATGACTAAAAATCCTTATGGTATCAAGATTGAATTAAATATGAGCAATTATTCTCATTATCTTGATCAAATTTTGGATTATGGTCCGAATCGAAAGCAGCTTACTGGTTGCCATAATTTTTTCCCACAGCAATATACAGGGCTATCCAGAGAGCAGTTTAAGCAGTATTCAATAAAATTCTGTCAAAGTTATTTAACGACAGCAGCATTTGTTACTTCTCAGTCCGGGGAACATGGTCCTTGGCCATTACAAGAGGGGCTTTGTACCTTAGAGGAACATCGTCACCTACCAATAGGAATACAAGTGAGGGATCTTTTACAAAGTGGTCTAATAGATGATGTCCTGATTGGTACGATGTTTGCCTCAGAAGAAGAATTACGTCAAGTCAGTGAAGCTGCCAAAGATTCAATGAAAAAATAGATATCACCTTAGTGGAAGATATTACTGCATTCGAACGACAGCTCTTATTTGACTACACGCATAACTATCGAGGAGACTCTTCGGATTATATGATTCGTTCAACTAGGCTTCGCGCTAAGATTGTAGATAAACCATTGCCTAGTAATCACCCAGTTCAGATGATCAAAGAAGGGGATATTCTCATTTTAAATGAGGCTTATGGGCAATATAAAGGTGAAGTTCAAATTGCTTTGAAAGATCGCCCTGGTGATAAAAAAATCAATCTTGTGGGGCATATTCCGGAAGATCGGTTATTTGAGATGAAAAACATACAACGCTTTGAAGATTTTAGATTTTGTGAGGTGAACAAACAGTATGACTAGCTATTACTTAGGTGTCGATATCGGGGGGACCTTTATTAAATTAGGGATAGTTGATTCTACAGGACAGATAATAAAAAAAGAAAAAATCACTAGTACAAATGATATGACACAAATTTTGACCGATTTGAAAAATTATTTAAACGAGCAACAACAGTATTTAGATATTTCTGGTGTAGGAATTAGTTTACCAGGAGTGATAAATCATGATGGAACGATGCAAACAGCAGGCTCCTTATAAAAATTGATTGGCTTGAACGTTAAAGAAATTGCTCAAGACCATTTACAACTACCAGTTGAAATCATTACTGATAGTAAAGCGGTTGCCTTAGCTGAAGGTTGGCTTGGAAATGGGGCGAACTATAGTAATTATGTCTGCGTGACTTTAGGCTCCGCTATTGGAGGGGCGATCGTGATTGATCGTAAGCTTTATTGGGGGCAAGGTGGTTTAGCTGGTGAGTTCGGTGTTTCTTTAATGGGTAGAGAAAATCAGGAATATAAACTGGATTCTACTTCATTACATGCGGGTGTTGTCGGCGGTTTATGTCGCAAATATAGCTTAGCGATTGGGAAAGAAGTGAAGGATGCCAAGTATATCTTTGATTTGGCCGCACAAAAAGATGCATTAGCTAAAAAATATGTAGATGAATTTTTAGATGATGTTGCCCGACTTCTAACCAACATTAGTGTGTATATAGCACCCGAAGCTATTTTGATAGGAGGAGGGGTTAGTGGAAATTCTCAGATTATGGCGGAGATACAAGCAGCTTATACAAGAATTATTCATGAGTACCGAGTATTATCCAGCGTTCAAATGCCCCAAGTCATTCCTTGCAAATTGGCAAATGATGCCGGTGTAATTGGTTCAGTAAAACAAATCATAGATATGCAACAAAGAGGTGATAATCAATGACAGCTCTTTTTGATATTAATTTTTTTTCCAAAACATTGAATATGAACACGACAATGAAGGTGATCGTCCCTCAAAGACAGAACCATTCAATCGGTGTGTCACAAGCTCCCGAATCTGAAACTTATAAAATTTTATATTTGCTTCATGGAATGACTGATGATCATACAATTTGGTTAAGGCGCTCTAATATCGAGCGTTATGTCTCAGATAAAAATATGATCGTAGTAATGCCAAATGTACACTTGTCATGGTATACAGATACAAAATACGGGCTGAATTACTGGAAATTCATTTCGGAAGAATTACTACAGATTTGTCATGAATTTTTCCCATATATTTCCTCAAAAAGAACTGATCATCTCGTTGCTGGACTATCAATGGGGGGCTATGGCGCGATCAAACTAGCGATGAAACGTAGTGATTATTTTGCCTATGGAGCTTCATTGTCTGGCGCATTAGATGTGGTTAACGGGTTAAAGAACAATAAGCAGCAGTCTTTGACTGGGCAACCATTGTCTGACCAGGAAAAACTCTATTGGCAAGGGATTTTCGGAAATTTTGCACAAGCGGAATCAGAAAATCTTTTTACAATGTTGGAAGCGGGTCTCGGTAAAGAAGCAACGAACTATTTTGCTTGCTGTGGCTATCAAGATTTTTTATATGACCATACAAAAGCTTTTGAAAAAGAATGTCACAAGAAAAAGTACCAATTGATAACCGATTATTCTAATGGAAGTCACGAATGGGGCTATTGGGATAAACAAATTTTTAAGGTACTAGATTGGTATGAAGAAAATGAAAAGGGTGTAGAAAATGGAACATCAAAAATTAAATGACTTCCCAGAAGACTTCTTGTGGGGCTCTGCTTCAGCGGCCTATCAAGTAGAAGGTGCTTATGATGAAGATGGCAAAGGAGAATCTGTTTGGGATAAATTCGTAAAAATTCCTGGTAAAACATTTAAAGGAACAACAGGAGAAATTGCAGTTGATCACTATCACCGTTTTAAACAAGATATTGCATTAATGAAAGAACAAGGCTTGAAAACTTATCGATTTTCCGTGTCGTGGACTCGGATTTTTCCTAACGGCAGAGGAGCAATCAATCAAGCTGGTTTAGCCTTTTATCAACGTTTAGTGGATGAATTGATCGACAATGACATTGAACCTATGTTGACGTTATATCATTGGGATCTTCCTCAAGCATTACAAGAAGAGTATCAAGGATGGGAATCTCGAAAAATTATCGAAGATTTTACCAACTATGCCCAAGTATTGTTTGAAGCATTTCGTGGAAAAGTTCATTATTGGATAAGCTTGAATGAGCAGAACATATTTATTTCCCATGGGTATTTGTTAGCTGCTCATCCACCAGGAGTTAGTGATCCTAAGCGTATGTATCATGCAAATCATATGGCAAATCTTGCAAATGCAGCAGTAATCAATAAATTTCATGAATTAGAGATGCCAGGTAAGATTGGACCAAGTTTTGCTTATTCTCCAAACTATGCCATTGATAGTAATCCCCAAAACGTTCTTGCTGCAGAAAATGCGGAGGATCTACTTGCAAATTTTTGGATGGATATTTACATGCAGGGGCGTTATCCGCTAGCTGCTTTGCGCTATTTAGAAGAAAAGGGCTGGGCACCTGAAATTGAACCAGGAGATATGGCGTTGTTAGCAAGTGCCAAACCAGACTTTTTAGGGATCAATTATTATCAGTCAACAACCAATGGATTTAATCCGCTAACAGGAGTTGGTTTTGGTGAAATGAATACGACTGGTAAAAAAGGAACTTCTGGAGAAAGTGGTCTTCCAGGAGTCTACAAAAAAGTCCCAAATCCTTTTGTTGAACGAACAAATTGGGATTGGGAGATTGATCCAAGTGGGCTGAGAATTGCTTTAAGAAGAATTGCTAGTCGTTATCAAACACCCATCATCATTACTGAAAATGGGCTGGGGGAATACGATAAACTAACTGAAAATAACCAGATTCATGACAGCTATCGAATCACGTATCTCAAAAATCATATTCAAGCGATTCAAGAAGCTTTAACAGACGGTGTCGAAGTTTTAGGTTATTGTACTTGGTCATATACTGATTTACTTAGTTGGTTAAATGGCTATCAAAAGCGCTATGGATTTGTATATGTTGATCAAGATGAGTTGCAAAAAGGAAGCCTTAAGCGTTACAAAAAAGACAGTTATTTTTGGTATCAAAAGGTCATTGCAAGTAATGGCAGCAATTTGGAAGGAGTATAGCCATGGGCATTTTAGCTTTAGATTTTGGGGGTACATCAATCAAATACGGACTTTGGAAAGAGGAATTGATTGAACAAGGTGTGACGCCACTGCCCAAAACTTGGGAGGAAGCTTTAAAAGCAATCGAAAAAATTTTGGAACGTTATCGAAACGATGGGTATCTGATTGATGGGATAGCAACTAGTGTACCTGGAGCTGTGAGTCAAGAAGAAGACAAAATTTATGGATTAACGGCAATTGATTACATTCATCACAGAAGTTTCACTCAGGAGCTATCTGATTATTTTCAATTACCTGTTACTATGGAAAATGATGCGAATTGTGCTGCTTTGTCAGAAATATGGAAAGGGCATGCAGATGATGCTCAAAGTATTTTATATTTTGTTTTTGGTACAGGTGTAGGTGGTGCTATTATCCAAAATAGACAAATTCAGGCAGGAAAACATCAATTTGGGGGAGAATTTGGCTATATGATGCTAAATGAAGAGGGTTCATTTAGTGAATTAGCAAGTATTGTTCGTACAACTGCCTTATACAATCAACGTCAAAACCAGTCGATTGATGGGCAAGAATTGTTCGTGCGTGCAACAAATGGGGATGAATTAGCAAAATATTTAATCACACAATTTTGTCGGTATAGTGCTAGAGGTATTTATAATCTGATGATCAGTTTTGACCCAGATAAAATAATTATTGGGGGAGCCATTTCCAGTAACTCATTATTTATCAAGAAGATGAAAGAAGAAATAGAATGTTTACGGACGCGGACAGGAGCACAGCGAGTGGAAACTGAGATTCTACCTTCAAAATTTGGAAATAATGCCAATTTAGTTGGTGCTGTGTACAATTTTATGATCAAAAAAGCTAAGTAAAAAATCGTCTATCGTTCACAAGCAATATTTTTTCATAATCAATATATCCGAATAGAGAGATGTCAGAGCTTCTTCACTGTAAGCGAAACACGTCTTGCTAGACTGTTGCTTTAAATTTAGCCGCTTTTTCGATAGAAACTAATGGACTAAACTGAATTTCGATGTCTCCAGTTTGATTCAGACCAAAATGAGCAGTACAATCCATTACTTTATCAGGAGCAACTGATCCCATTGTATTGTCATTTGGATAAGAAGAAGCTTTTTTATCGTCTGAGCCATAAACTTCTACATCCATTCCTACAGGAAGGTCATTTTGACCATTGTTTTTAATTGTGTAAGTAATCTTGACTACTTGAGCAGGTTGTTCATCTGCAAATTGATTTCTTTCGTCAGTAAGTTCCACACTGTTTAATGTGTACTCAGCATCGCCAACTTTTACAGTATCCCCAACTTGGTAAAAACTTTCTTGCGCTTCTTTTGAAGAAGAGCTTGATGTAGCTTCTTTAGTAGAACTTGTTTTTGTCACTTTTTCTCCGCCGTTATCACTTGCTTTATTGTCATCTGAGCCACCCAGTGCAGATCCAATTATTGCTACAAGAATGATTGCTAGTACCCAAAACCAAACTTTTTTATAAAATGGCTTTTTCTCCTTTACTACGTAACGTTTGCCATCTTCCCCTAACACTTTTTTTAACCATTGTTTCCTCCATAATAATTTTCTAATTTACTCCCACTTAATGGCAGGTAGTGATAGTCGCCAAAATATAGATATCTTATGTTTCATTTATTAAGACATCTTTACTACCAAATATTCAGTTTTTCACAAATGAAAAGCTTCAAAAAAAACACCTAACAGTTCGCATCAAATAAGAATATTCATTTTTTACTTACATATAGTAACATGATGTGTTTGATTTGAAAATATGTAATTATAAAATTTGTTATTTTTTATTATTCGAAAGATTATGTTAGGTATCGAGAAAGTAATAGAAAAGTAGGATTATAAAAAAAATGTAGGAGATGATAAGCATCTATTGATAAGTGGTTAATGTCATTTATGTGACAAATTTGAAAGATAAATAAATGGAAAAAAAAGCTCAAAAAAGATAAAATAAGTTAAATTTATTGATGAGGTGAGTTTATGAAAAAGGGAATATTCGGGGTTATTGTATTAATTTTATTAGGAGTTGGAGGATTTTTCGGTTACAAATATTATAGCGAAACGTATAAAACAACTACTGCATACACTAAGATTCCAACAGAAGTGCCAGAAAAAACGAAATCAAAGAACAGCGATGGGAAAATCATTGCGGGTGAATATAGTTACCATTATGACGTGACTTTTGTAAAAGCTGATGGTAAAGCAACCAAACGAACATTTAGTGTGAGTGGAGAAGCACCACAACCATTGAAACCAGGTAGTTACGTGCAAGCTGACATCAGTGACAAAAGAACAAGTTCTCCTAGAGTAATTGCAGAAGAAAAGATTCCTAAAGAAATCAAAAATAAAGTAGACGAATTAAATTAGTTTTTAAAAAAATGAAAGGGACGATAAAAAGTCTGATTCAAAATCAACTATTAAATCTAGCCGGAGCATGTACTGGTTAGATTTTTTTGTTGGTCAGTTATTCCATGTGATGGAGCATTGACGCAATTTGATGGAGAAATAGATTAGCAGGGGATTGTCCAAATACGCATT
Organism: Enterococcus hirae ATCC 9790; assembly: GCF_000271405.2. Taxonomy (NCBI): domain Bacteria; kingdom Bacillati; phylum Bacillota; class Bacilli; order Lactobacillales; family Enterococcaceae; genus Enterococcus; species Enterococcus hirae. The sequence goes on from NC_018081.1 coordinate 2,197,341, forward strand.
CTAGGATTCACGAATGAAATTTTGACAAAAAATCATTAATATGGTTTATTAAGAATAGAAAGATGAGGTGAATGAAATGGATAATGACCAGAGGTACTCTAAGCTTGCTAAGGATAAAACCTTTGTAACTTGGGGAATGATTCCGGTAGTCGGCTTTTTTGGACTTTTAGTGTCGTTGATGATTTTCATTTAAATATCTTCAAATAGTTAGGTGAGGCTTCTATGTAAACATAAGCTACTGCCCAAAAATGTCGAGAGACGCCAATGGGTAGAACAGGGATTGTCGATAGCAAGGCTTTTCTTAAGGTAGCTAAGTGCAAACTTTACGTTGCATAGTGCCAAAGCTCAAACGTGACGTAAGTCAAACGAAAACGGTAGCAAAAGCATCAATCAGTTCTTCAGACAGGATAAAAAAATGAAACGTTGGTAGACGTTCAACATTTATCCTGTCTGAAGAACTGATGCTGGAGCACCGTTTATTTGTTATTTTGCAGACGTTCCAAAAATTTTTTACTAATTTTGTTTAGGTTAGTTTTTTAGGCTGTAAGATTATTTTTATTACATCGATTGAATATCGCTGGACACCTTGCATAGTTTTCTCTGTTAGAATGCCAGTAGTTACAGATTTTAAAAAGTGAAAAATAATATTCTTGTCATTAAAACAAGTGAGCTATTTCTTCTTTTTGATAATAATGAAAACAAGAATGGAATAGAAGATGGTGGAAAAAGCGAGTCCTTTAAGATAGAAATCGAATAATTGAACAGGTTGACTATAGGAATATTCTAAAATTTGGATCATAAAATAGATAGACGGAAAAGAGGAGAGAAGCATTAGTATGTCATATTTGTTCCATTTTGTATAAAGAGACAAAAAAAGAATAATACCAATAAAAGGGACCCAAAACAGTAATTTACTCATCGTAATCATATGACCCATCCTTATACAGCCTTTGCATAATTTAGATAATAGCACGTAGTATATAACCGACAAAGAGTTTTGTATTACCTTGTCCAATTTTTAATTGTATACTCATTAATGGCGGAATAAGTTAAGGAGAGAACTGAATAAAGTGAGGTAAATAGACGACAAAAAAGCACCTACCATTGAATGAATAGGTGCTTTTAAAGTGAACTAGAACTGTAATCGTTCATTTGGGGTTTTCACTCCTATGCGGATTTTTTCAATTCTTGCACTGCTTGTTCAATCGTCACTCCAGTGGCTACTCGATTTTCATTTGTTTTATCAAATACCACAAATAGATTCAAATCAGTATTTAGAGTTACACGATATTGTAAGTCTTTGTTATAGAATGTCATAATCATTCTCCTTTCTTAAATTCTTGCGAAAGGCAACGAAACGTTGATAACGAAATTCCATTTATTATTATAGCATAAAGAAGAAAACTTTGCTAATTAAGGATTGTTTAACTTTATATAGAAGATAAGATAAACAGGATAGAAATAGCCTATTCGCTTTAATTAAAAAACTATAAAAAAAGTAGAGGTTTATTCTTGTGTTTCTCATTTATCTATGCTATATTAAGTAAGTAATCTATTTTGAAACGTAATTTGAGCTAACTATTTTAGTTTATGACTCCTTTTGCCTATCAATAATTTATTGCAATAAAATCGTACGTTGATACGTATTAGGAGGAAATATATATGAATAACGGTACAGTAAAATGGTTTAACGCAGACAAAGGTTTTGGATTTATCACTGCTGAAGATGGAAATGATGTTTTTGCACATTTCTCAGCTATCCAAGGTGACGGTTTCAAAACATTAGACGAAGGTCAAGCAGTGACTTTTGATATTGAAGACGGTCAACGTGGCCCTCAAGCAGTAAACATCGTAAAAGGTTAATACTGTCATAATAAAAACTACTCTTTCATTAGAGTAGTTTTTTGTTTTTCTTAGTAAAGAAAAATGCTGCTCTGCCGCTCAAGTGAATACTATTGAGGAAGGGATACGGGCCTCTCCCTATTCAATAGCGAAGAATCGTGATCGACGAATGAATGTGTCAGTCAGACAGTTTAAATGAATCCTAATATAATGAATATGAGAGTGAGAAAAGGTTCATACTCTCATATTCATTGCGTTTATTTGAATCAATAAATGAGGAAAATCTGATGAACTTTTAAGAATCCATAGCTTTTATATGGATTAAATCAATTCCTTTTTGTTTAAGGTTTGTTAAACAGATCATCAGGTAGTCCTCGTCATGCTCTGGATAAATAGGTGAAGTTTGTTTTTGAGGAGAAAGATTAGTATAAGGATCACAGGCTTTCCCACGGTACTCCGGGACAGACCATTCTGGAGAAGGAAGATAATGGCGATTTTTCATTTCAGTAAGAATAAGTTGGTGATACTGATAAAGCTTGTAAGGAGAATGTTGGAAGACATAATCAACTGTTGCATGCTTTCTTCCCCAACCATTACCTCTTAATGCACAACATTCTCTATGTTGACCTAATAATTGTTTTCTAGGAAGCAAAGGGATTAATTCTTCATGCCATAAGCGCATTTACTCACTCTCTTTCATTTAGATTAGATGGTTTAATTTACGCGGTCTGGTTTTTCTGATCGTCCGATCAAATAGTCAACAGATACATTATAAAAATCCGCAATAAAAATTAGATCGATAGCGCTCGGACAACGTTTTCCCTGTTCTAATTGTAGATAAGTTTCCAACGGGAGTGAGGTTTGTTCAGCCACTTCCTTAACGGTTAAATTCTTTTTTTTCGGAGATAATCCAGCCGACAGCGTAGTGTATCTAATAAAATCGCTTCTTCAATACTCATAAATTCGCTCCTTTTGTCATTCAAATAAATTCATCGATCAATGCTTTCTATTTAAATAAACCAAATAAGCAATTGGTAATAACAAGGCTAGAATCAAACCAATCAGTTCTGCCACGAATAATTGGTCTGGTTCAAAATACTGATAATTTAAGATTTTATATGAAAAAAAGATTGCTGGTAACGTAAAAAACGCTAAAATTAAGCGTTCCTTGTTCCAGTTGATTAAGTAACAAATAATAGGGATAAGAATTAAGGTAGGAATAAAAAAAATAAGTCGACTCAATGTTATCATAGTACTAACTCCTATAGATTTCGTATTTAAATAATCATTGATTTTCAGTCGTAGGTTAACAACGAACAACCACTTACACTAAGAGGTGGAAAACACTTCGAAAAGTGATTACGACTTAAATAATCATAAGAATAAAAAAACAACCCAAATACAAGATAGCACGTTCCGAGTAACAGAACAAATAATATGCTACGTGTTTGAAAAAACAAATGATTCAAGCAATTCATATACCAAGTGATAGAGCATTTGTGGTGAAGAGGGAGGGGAAGAGCTGGAAATCGTCTGATCAAAATAAAATATTTGTTATTTAATGGAATACTTTTGGATTTTTATTAATTAAGCTTGTTTCGGATTTTTATTCATGCTATAGTAGATATAAGTTATTTTTATATCTTGAAATTTTTACTGTACCCTTAGCTCAGTTGGTTAGAGCTGACGGCTCATAACCGTCCGGTCATAGGTTCGAGTCCTACAGGGTACATATTAAAGCGCTCGTTTCTTTAAACAATGATTAGATAATCATTGTTTTTTTATTTTAAAAAGTTGCATGCTTTTAGAAATGACTAATAACTGACGTTTCAACTATTGTTTATTGGAGATGGGGAACCTCATTTGATATTTTTTATAAACGCTATAGGAAGTTTAGTAGTAAAAAAATCCTAACCGTTACTTTCCACAAAGTGAGGGAACGATCAATACAAATTTTAGGAAATAGATAGTACGAACAAAGAAAAGCCTTTAGTAAATAACGAAATAAAACGCCCACAAAGTTAAATGTTGTGGGCGTTTTATTTTCGGTTACTTCAACTCAACATTAAAATCTTTGAGTAGTTTTAGCGCTTGATCGCCATGCTTGTTTTCAGAAACAAAAGCTGTATCCACTAAAAAATCAGCTTCTGGAAATACGCTTTGTAAAGCAATGGTATTCGATAAGACACAGAGATTCGTTTCTGTACCAACGACTTCAATGTGCTTTTCTTTTTCATCTTGGTCAAAAGCTTCTTGTTTAATCTCAAGTAAGCTTTCCGGTGGCATCGTGAAGTAGTATTTCTTGACGACTTTTTCATTTTCTTTAGGAGCAAGTGTAGGAATGATTTGCAAATCTTCGCCTTCTTCATCCTGCTCTTTTCGCTCGACTGGTATATCTCTGGTAAAAAGAATATATTCGTTTTTTTACGTGCAGCTTCTAAACGTGAGTGGATTTGTTTGATTAACTTATCTGCGTGCTGAACATAATATTTACTCTCAGGATCTAGAATATGATTTTGCATATCGACGATTACTAACAATTTTGTCTCCCTCCTTAAACCTTAATAATAATTGTTGATAATATACGCTACACCAGCTTCTTCATTTGTTTTGGTTACTTCATCCGCAATATTTTTTACCTGTTTCTGTGCATTTCCCATCGCAATACTTGTTCCACTGACTTTTAGCATCGCAATATCATTTTCCTGATCACCAAAGGCAACGATCTCATGAGGATCGATTTCCAAGGTCTCAGCTAAAAAGATTAATGAGTGAGCCTTTGTTACATTTTTAGGTGTGATTTCCAAAAAATGGGGGTCTGAAAAGACGGAATCAATCCCTTCACTTTTTAAATCTTGTTGCAGTTTTTGCAATTTTGATTCATCTTTATCTGTTAATGCCAATTTTAAATAGCTGACAGATGGATCTTCTAATAACTTAGTGATTTCAGCAAATGTCTGATTTTGTAAATTGAAATGTTGGTAGTAGGGATCATCTTTCACCAAATTTGACTCATCAAAGGTTAATTGATCATCTTGAGTTTCTCGACTAGCAATAATTGATATTTTTGCCTCTTGTGCTAAGAAGAAGGCCCGTTTAAGGGTAGCAAGCTCAATTTTAGAACGTTTCAATACGTGAAGGATCTCGCCTTTCATCATCTTTGCCACGAAAGAACCATTAGATGAAATCAAATAGCCGCCGATCCCAAGTTCTTCAAATACATCTTTAGCAGAGATGCTATTTCTACCAGTCGCAATCGTGACGATCCCACCATGTCGATCAAAGTTTTGAAGTGCCTCGATGTTTTCTTTTGGTATCTTTCCATTCCGATCGAGTAAAGTACCATCTAAATCAATTGCTGCTAATTTCATATTATTCGCTCCCTTTATCTATTGCTTACTCTAAGGTTAAATGAGAATTTCCTAAAATAAAAATAAAATGCTTTGTGTTTTTGAATTTTTTCAAAAAATATTCTTAGTTTTCATTCGACATATATAGGTAGTATTTCAAATCCTATAATTGAATAAATAGGCAGAAAAACGATTAAGTTAACGTTTTCAATTCGATAAAAAAGGTTTATTTTTATGAATTATTCAATGAAAATGAAGCATATCTTTTGCTTTAAAGTTTATTGAGGCATATTCTGGATATAGAAAAGGTTAGAAAAAGATTAGAAAAAGGAGTGATTTTAATGGAGATGAAACAAGGTATCGTTCCGGTAGTAACTGCTTCAGATGAAAATTACGCTCCTTACTTAAGCGTGATGATTGCCACTGTACTGGAAAACTCCACTAAAACAAGACACATTTATTTTTATGTCATTGACGACGGTATTTCTGAATATAGCAAAGAAGGACTTAGACAAACGGTTAAAAAACATTCAGACAATGCAACGATTCAATTTTTAACAGTTGATAAAGATGTCTACGAAGATTTCCTAGTAAGTGACCATATTACTACTACAGCATACTTAAGAATATCTTTACCTAAGATCTTAGCTAAATACGACTATAAAAAAGTGCTTTATTTAGATTCAGATATTTTAGTACTGGATGACATCGTTCATTTATATGATCAACCATTAAATGGTAAAACGATTGGAGCTGTCATCGATCCAGGTCAAACGAAAGCTTTGAAACGGTTAGGAATTGAATCAGATGCTTATTATTTTAATTCTGGCGTGATGGTTATCGACATTGATCGTTGGAATGAAAAAATGATCACTGAAAAAACAATCAATTATTTAAAAGAAAATGGTGATCGAATTATTTACCATGATCAAGATGCTTTAAATGCAGTTCTTTATGAAGACTGGGAGCAATTAGAACCAAAATGGAATATGCAGACTTCCTTGATTTTTGAACGTCATCCTGCTCCAGATGCTGCGTATGAAAAATTATACAAAGCAGGAAATGAATCGCCGTCGATCGTTCATTTCACAGGGCATGACAAACCATGGAATACGTTAAAAGATCATCCATATACAAATGTCTATTTAAAAAAATTAGCGCATAGCGTTTTAAAGAAAGTGGGAGAGGTAAATGAATAGAAGAAAAGAAATCGCAATCGTATCAAGTTGTAATACCAAATTTGTGCCTCATCTAGCGGCGCTGTTCGTTTCAGTATTAGAAAATAGTGATCCAAAAGTTTTTGTACGATTTTATGTCATTGATGACAACATTGATAATGAAAGCAAACAATTATTACGTTTCTCTGTTAAGAATTCTCGTATGAATACAGAGGTGGAATTCTTGAAGATCAACAAAAAATTCTTTGAAAATGTAGTAACAAGTGATCGTATTCCGGAAACTGCTTACTATCGTATTGCTATTCCTGAGTTATTTAGAGGAAAAAATGTCGAACGTCTTTTATATATGGACTGTGACATGATTACCGTAAAAGATGTTACACCATTATGGGATCTTGAATTTAACGGTGCGATCTTGGCCGCCGTAGAAGATGCTGGTTTCCACCAACGATTAGAAAAAATGGAGATCCCAGCAAAATCAACACGCTACTTTAATTCTGGATTGATGCTCATCAATGTTGAAAAATGGTTAGAACAAGACATTACTAAAAAAGTTCTAACATTCATTGAAGAAAATCCTGAAAAATTACGTTTCCACGATCAAGATGCGTTAAATGCAATTTTACATGATCGTTGGATTCCATTACATCCAAAATGGAATGCTCAAGGGTATATCATGGCAAAAGCGAAGCAACATCCAACGCCACAAGGAGAAAAGGAATACGAAGAAACACGTAAAGATCCATCGATCATCCACTTCTCTGGTCATGTTAAACCATGGAGTAAAGATTTTGAAGGGCCAACTAAAAAATACTACGATAAATATGCAAACATGACAGCTTTCCGTTGTGTCGCAAAATTTCCTAAATATCCACTTTATGCCAGAATCAATCGTAACACAGAAGTGAGCCGCTGAGGAAAAATGTCGTAACTTATATATAATCTGAAGGAGATGATGATGATGGAAATCACGATGACAAAACATGCGATGGAGGCATTGACAAAAAAAGTAGGAAAAGATTCAAAAATTGCTTTGGCATTGATTGATTCTTCAGATCCGTTTTTAAGAGATAAAGGGGCTTGTGCAAAAGGCAGTTTTTTCCAGATTATTCCTTTCTTTGTAGAATTTGGGAAATACGTCAATAAAATCGAACATCCCACTCTGGAAATCTACACATCTAAATTAGAGCAATCTTATTTAGGTAGACATTTGAATCTTGCATATGACCACCAATTAAACAGTTTCTCTTTAGAAAATGAGATTGTTGTCTTGGATCGTAACATTAAATTAAGCAACTGTTTCTTTAGCTAACATCCTTTGTAGAAAGGGAGATTGATCATGCTGGACTATTACTTTATTGGAAAAGAGAAAGTAATAACGACAGACAAAAACAACTATAATTGGCTCGTGATCGACAGTAGTGACACTAAGGAAATCGAACAGGTGATTGAAAAGTATCGTTTACCAAAAGATATCTTTGTTGGAACTTCTCTACCAGAAGAAGTTTCAAGAATTGAAGAGCTTGTGGGGACGAATTTGAACCATCCGATTTCCTTAGTGCTACTGAATTTGTCCAACCAGGAGCAGAAAATCGAGAATCGATTAATGCCTATTTCGTTTATTTATTCGGATGAGTTATTGATTAGTTGTATCGATAAAAAAACGGACTTTTTTGATCGAGTATTAGCAAAACATGGGAATAAGATCAATTCTTTTGAAACACTTATTGCATATTCTGTCTTGAACATCTATACCCATTACGTGAAAGAACTAACAGAAATGAAAAAGAGGATTGATTCCCTCGATCAAGAAGCGCGTAAAACGACGGAAAACGAAGAACTATATAAGCAAGCGGATTTAGAACGGGACATTGTTTATATTGACCATACGTTGAGAGATCAAAAAGAGACTTTAGATACCTTATGGCAATCAGAAGATTTTGTTGAGAAATTAGCTGATGCTCGTCTACTTTATGACATCCAATTGAGACAAAGACAAACAGAAAAAATGATTTTGATCTATCGTGACTTGTTAGAAAGTATTGGGGATCTTTTTAATGGAATGATGGACAATCATTTGAATCATTTAATGAAATATCTTGATTCGGCGGCATTAGTGATCTCTGTTCCAGCATTGATTGCAGGGATTTGGGGGATGAATACTGGCGGATTACCTGGTAAAAGCTCTGGCTTAGCCTTTTTATTAGTTATCTTTGGCTCGATCGTTGTTGCAGGAGCTGTAGGCTACCATCTTTACCGAAAAGATTATACAAAATAAAAAATTACCAAACTATGAGGAGGATACACATGACAGAACCAAAATTAATTGATCCACGTAAACTTTACCATACTGAGGAATTTCCTAAACAAGACCAGGATACACCAGCATTACAAAAAGAAATGCAACCAGTTCCTGACTGTGGAGAAGAATCTTATGAAGGATCAAATCAACTAGAAAATCGCCGTGTTCTGATTACTGGGGGAGACTCAGGGATCGGGCGCGCGGCAGCTATTGCTTTTGCAAGAGAAGGGGCAGATATCGGCTTGCACTTTTTCCCAGGAGAAGAAGAAGATGCCAAACAAGTAGCTTCCTATATTGAAAAAGCAGGACGAAAAGTTGTCTTACTACCATATGATCTTAGAGACGAAACAGCGCCTAAAGAAATCGTTGAAAAAGTTGTCAGTGAATTAGGTGGCTTAGATACATTAGTATTAAATGCGGGACAACAAATCTCTTGCCCGGCTATTGAAGAAATTCCATTAGAACAAGTGAAAGATACCTTCATGGTGAATATCTTAGCGATGTTTGCGATTGTTAAAGAGGCGGTTCCGCATATTCCAGCAGGAGGGGCAATTATCAACACTACTTCTGTTCAAGCGTTCAATCCAAGTGAACATCTTTTAGATTACGCTTCCACGAAAGCAGCTATTGCAAACTTTACAATTGGCTTAGCAAAACAATTAGCACCAAAAGGCATTCGTGTTAATGGAGTAGCTCCTGGTCCTATTTGGACACCACTACAGTTAGACGAAGGACAACCGGAAGATTCTATTCCTGAATTTGGCCAACAAAGCTTGCTTGAACGTGCCGGCCAACCAGTAGAATTAGCTCCAGTTTACGTTTTCTTAGCTTCAAATAAAGCGAGCTACGTTACTGCACAAATTTATGGTGTAACTGGTGGGGAAGCTATCAACTTATAAAAAATGGGAGGTGCCAGGATGAATAAAGGGACTAAAACAATTGGTGTCATTTTTTCTCTGCTACTTTTGTCTATTCTACTATTTGTCGTCTTGATCAGTGCGGTCTATCCTTTACCATTGATGCTTGAACGATTCCGTTTCTTTACAATAACGAATTACTATATGCAGCAATATATTTTTTGGGTAGCAGTCGGCTTAGCGATTCTACTAATTATTGCATTATTGATCGTCATTTTTTATCCGAAAACGATTGGAACCTTCTTATTGAAAAAAGGGGACGGCGAATTAACGTTAGATAAAAAAGCGATTGAAGGTATGGTTCGTTCACACTTAAATGAAGATGAATTCATTCACTCACCTAAGGTTAATATCAAAGCCACAAAAAATAAGATCGCAGTTACAGTTAAAGGTGAATTAAAACGGACTTCTTCATTGATCGGGAAAACAAGAATATTGATGGATGAAATCGAAAAAGAAGTGAAACAGTTACTCGGCACAGATGAGCAAGTAAAAGTGTCGGTGAAGTATACAGGTTACCAAGCACCTACCAATAAATATCAAACAAACGAACACGCTCGTGTGGAATAAGGAGGGGCACAAATGAATGAACTTTTTGCTGCTTATAAGCTTCCGATCATTTGCGGGGCAATTGGGTTGATTCTCGCCGTACTATTGATTACAGTGGGATTCTTTAAAACCTTGTTGCTGATCCTTATGGCGATCATTGGCGTGGCGGTCGGAATGTATTTAAAACAAACAAAAATTTTTGATCATAAATCTTAGGAGGAAATTCTATTATGGATAACAACAAAACAAACAACCAAAACAAACAACCAAAACAAACCAGTATCTGCACATCCAGATCCAACGACACCGAACAATGCAAATGGTGTTCATGATGCTAAAGATAAAACAGCACCCGTTTCAGCACATCCAGATCCGGTTGTACCCAACGTTGAAAACAAAGTGGCTCATGATAAAAAAGAAAACGAAGGACAATCAGGACAACAAGGGAAACATGAAAATTCTAGTAAACCACAAGAACATTATGGAGATCAGCCAAAACCTCCAATGCCAGGGCATACACCACCTAAGCCAGAAGCCCCAGCAAAAGATCCAAAAAACACAACGGAAAACGGTGAATCTATGAATGGTGATGTGACATATGAAGATAAGGTCATTCAAAAAATCATAGGCATCTCCTTAGAAAAAGTGGATGGATTATTAACAGCTGATGGTGGCTTCTTCTCTAACGTGGCAGAAAAATTAGTCAACACTGATAATGTAACAGCCGGTATTGACACGGAAGTTGGGAAAAAACAAGTCGCTGTTGATCTTAAGATCGTTGTTGAATACGGCAAAGACATCGAAGAAATTTACCAACAAATCAAAAAAATCATTGCCAAAGAAGTTCATGAAATGACACATCTAGATGTCATTGAAGTCAATGTCGATGTTGTCGACATTAAGACAAAAGAAGAATATGAAGCAAACAGTGAAACAGTTCAAGATAAATTGACAAATGCGGCAAAAGCCACAGGAGAATTTGCATCTGAACAAACGGAAAAAGCCAAATCAGCAATTGAGCAACAAAAAGAAAATAACCAATAATCAACTGATTCAAGCACGAATTAGCTGTTCGTTCAGTCGCTAAGTAGTTGAAAGCGAAGCAACTAAAAATTAGTTTATTTATAGAGTCAATAGAAGAGATCGAGACAAGTTTTTGTCTCGGTCTCTTCTATTTTTGGCTAAGGCTCCTTTTTTAATGGTAAGTAAAATGTTTTACATAACAAAAACAGCTTCTGTCTTTTAGTGTTTGTCCATTGTGAAAAAGTGACATTACATATTCTTGTGATTCACATTAAACTTAAGAAGTAGGGTTTTATTGAAGTTTTTCCATAAAAATAAACGTAAAAGGGGCGAATTGGGAGAAAAGAAAAAAACTTAAGAAACATAACGTTTTAACTTTACTACATTGGCAGAAACAAAGGAAGAAATCAAACATAAGTATGGCATAAAAAGGAGTCTTTCTTATGAGAAAACAGACATTACTTTTCTATTGCCATTTAAAGATATAGCTTTAAAAGGAGGAGTACATTGAAAACCAGAAAAAAGTTATTACATAGTACATTAATATTAGCGCTAGCGCTTGGACAAACCAGCGGGACAGTTGTTGAAGCTGTTTCGATGTTAAGCTCAGTTGAAAGTATTGATGTCAAGAAAATTTCAAAAATGAATGAAAAGAAAACTACGACCAAGAAAGAAGTAAAAAAAGACGAGAAACGCACGAAGGAAAAAACACCGAGAAAGACAAAAAAGTTGCTGATTCAACAGAAAGTAATAAAATAAAAAGTTCAATTGAAAGTTTTGCTAATCCGACATTTGAATTACCAATACCTGTTGGAGCTGACATTATAGCGGCATCTACTGACTCAGAAAAAGAAATTGGAAAAGCTGTAAATGAATTTCTTTCTAAAAAGTTGAATCTTATGATAGATAATTCGACAGATGATTTTAAAGTAGGCGATACAATTACTTATAAAATTCCTGGCGTCTTTCTAGGTGGGAATACGAATGGAGCTGAAATCATTTCTAGTGAGTTCAGTGATTTCTGGGAGAACTGGGAAAACTCTAGTAATTATAGAGTCACTCTTCTAAATATTTTAAGAGGTACATATGCCTTGTTTTATGTTACTAGTGAATCAGAAAGTGGAAATTGGCAAATGAAAATTACAACGTCTGATCAAGCTAATGGACTTTATTATGTAGCACCTTCAGATAATAATTTATATGTTACCTTTACGCGACTAAAAGTAGCTATTCCTCAAAAAGAAGTATTCAAAGTAAGTAAGTTCCCTTATAGTAATATCAATCATGATTATGGGGTAGCTTATACTACTCGTTATGTTCCGATGACGTTTAACGTTGATTTTCCTAAAAGTAAAGGAACGCTTAAGGCAGAGGTAAAAGATGGTCCTCATGTGGTCGAAGAAAAGAGCTCTCCTAAACCAGAAGATTATGTAGAGGTGAAAGATAGCCTTGGAAAAGTGACTTATACATGGATAACAAAACCAGATACAAATAAACTAGGAAATCAAAACGTTAAAGTATTAGTGGAAGATGAAACAGGTCGGTCAAAAGAACTAACATTTACGATGACAGTTAAATCTCTGCTCACAGTAAAAAAGGAAGCAGGTGAAATCTATCAATATTCTCTTTTGCCAGATGTCAATGATTATTTTGAGGTAACCACGGAAGGATCCTATACGCTTCAATGGTCTAATAACCCAAATACAATGACAGCAGGAATACATAAGTGGGAAGCTACAGTAAGAACCTCTGATAACCGAGAAATAACGAAATCAATAACCATGAGAGTGCTGCCACATCCTGAGTTACAACTAAAATTAAAACCGATTGAGGATCGTACCGTAACCTTGGTGGAGTCGTCTGATACGTTAGCCAATACGTTTAAAAACTATATTGAAGAGGCAACACTGTTAGGGGAACCTGTAGCGATTGATGATCTTGAGTTTGTTGCGAACGAATCGTCCAAGACTGAATTTCAATCGGTTGGTACCCATGAAGTACGCATCACTGTGCAAGCGAAGCATCCTAATTCTAATGTTATGATTAAAGGATCTGGAACTACTACCGTGAACGTACTATGGGGTAATACCATCTTAATACGTTCGGTTGATGGCTATTCCGCCGGAGCTTTTGCGTTAGATGGTAGCAATTCTAATAATGCCCCAGCTACGCTATCGATTCGTCAGGGCATTGCGTCTCCTTTAAATGAAGGAGTTGGCGATATGACCGATCCATTTGGTCTTTATTATCGTTTGGAAATCTTGCGTAATGGCAATGAAATTTACAAACAAGAGGTGCCGAAACGTGCCACGTTACAAGAAATCATGAATGATTATGGAGATGCTAATAACAACACTACGGTACAAATGAATGATATTATCCAAATCACATATCCAAGCAAGACACCTAATGCTTCGGTTGTGATGATTAAGGAAAAAGAAAATGATTTTACGTATGGTACGGAGATCGCTCGTTACCGCGTGACTCCTTATGGGTTTGATCCAGCACCTGTCATGACGGCAGAAAGTGCGGAAAAAGCGTTCGTTTTAGGCGAAGACGTGAAGCAAACGAATTTGAATGAACTAGTAAAAAATGTGCGGATCAACGGTGGGGTAGCGGACAATGAATTTTATACAGTAGAACCTCTTGATGAGTTTGATACCAGCACGATCGGTAAACGAAATACGCGGGTCAAAGTCACGACAAAAGATAAACTGGCTTCTGAAATCATTGAGATTTCTTACCAAGTGAAGTGGGGAGACACTTTTGTTATTAAAGGTTTGAAAGAGGCGACAGTTGGTGCGTTTAGTTTATTGAAGAATCAAAATCAATGGCAAATCCAAGCTTCTCAAGGAGTGGACGGCACAAACTTAAATGATCCGGTGGATAATTATTTTGGGCGTGATACCTACTATTCTATCGAAGTTTTACAAGGAGCTACCAGCAAGTTCCGTTATGAAGTGGCAGGTAATCAGTCGATTCGTGAATCCATTCAGGGATTCAATAATGGGCAACCGTTGACGGTCAGTAATGGCGACGTGATCAAAGTGTATCATGCCGATCCTCTTGGGAAAAATCTTTTAATGAAAGATGAATTAGTCAAGGACTATACGATTGGTTCCAATTATGCCTATTATGAAGTCACTGACCATGGCTTGGAACCGATTTTAGCGGTTGCGGCTGATTCGATGGCTCAAGAATTTATCTTAGGTGAAGATAGTAGTAACGTTGATGGTGCGAAGTTGATCAATAGCATTACGATTAATGGAACGGCAGTGGGAAGTAATCAATATACAGTCAAACAAATGAGTGATTTTGATACTTCGGTGGCAGGATCACAAACGATCAACGTGCGTATTGATACGAAAGATGGACTCGTTTCAAAAGAAATCGAGGTTCCTTATGAAGTTAAATGGAACGATACGATTTTGATGAAAGCTCAAAATGGTCAATCAGCCGGAGCCTTTTCATTACATTCTGGGACTTCCAGTACGAATCGTGTATTAGTCTTAAACCAAGGATTAAAAACCGATCTCAATGCGCCGATTAGTACCGATTCTTCACTTTATTATTCCATTGAAGTATTGCGAGATGGTCGTTCTGTTTATCTACAAGAGGTACCGGGACGTGCTTCTCTCCAACAGGTAATGGACAATTTCGGGACGAAACAAACGTTAAATGTCCAAGCTGGTGATGTCGTTAAAATGTATCATCCACAACGTTCAGAAGGTAGTTCAGTGTTAATGGTAGATGAAATGGAAGAAGATTATACCTATGGCTCTCAATATGCCTACTATCGAGTAACCTCCTATGGTTTTGAGCCGATGTCAGTGATTGAAGCTGTTGGCTCCAACAAAGCATTCTCATTAAAGGAGAATACTAAAACGACGGACTTGAGTCAGTTGTTAGCACAAGTATCGATCAACGGCGAAATCGTTACGAATGAAGACTATACAGTGGAGAAACTTTCTGAATTAGATACCGCAACTGTGGGCAAAAAGGAAGTCAGATTAAAACTGAGGACAGCGGATGAGACAGCAGATATCGAATTGGATGTTCCTTACGAAGTGGTTTGGGGAAGTACCTTCTTGCTTAAAGGGTTAGATGACCAGAATGTGGGCGCTTATAGTATTGTGGAACAAGACGGAGAGTGGACGATCCAAGCTGGCAAAGGGGATGATTCCACCGTCTTAACCAATCATGTGAATAACATTTTTGGTCGCGATATTTACTATCGGATCGAGGTAGTAGCAAGTTCAGAAAATCAACCGAAGGAAGGTTCTGGTGTAACCGTTGAAAATATTATGGGCTTAGATCCGACGACTCGATTATCGGAACAAATAAAATACCAGTATGATGTGACTGGAAACATGACTGTGGGTCAGGCCATTAACGGGTTTAATAATGGACAGCCGTTGTCAATTGAAGAAGGGGATATCGTAAAAGTTTATCATGCAGAGGCGAAGAATAATTTATTGATGCGAGATGACTTGACGAAAAATTATACAGCGGGTTCAAATTATGCCTATTATCAAGTAGCCAATCAAGAATTTGAACCGATCACTGAGATCAAAGCTGAAACAATTTCACAAGAATTGACATTAGGCGAAGATGCCAGTGATATTGATGGAATGGATTTGATCAAAAATGTTACTTTCATTGGTCAAAAATTAGATACGACATTATATGATGTTGAACAAGTTTCTGACTTTGATACGAATACCGCTGGAGCGAAGATGTTAACGGTGAAATTGTCTACCGCAGATGGTGTCACTTCTACGGATGTGGAAGTACCTTACGAAGTCAAATGGGGGAGTACGATCCAGCTCAAAAATAAAAAGGTGAAACCGTTGGTACTTTCGGCTTAACAAAAGACAAAAAACAATTGAAACTCCAGGCGTTACAAGGAAAAGAAGGAACGAACTTAGCTAGTCGAGTCACTGAAGCCAACGATGCAGATGTGTATTATGGGATCGAAGTCTTTACAAATAACACTAGTAAATATAAATACGAAGTGCGAGGCACACAAACGATTGCCCAAGCGATCGAACGATTCAATAGTGGGGAGCCATTAAAAGTTTCTGCAGGGGATCAAATCAAAGTGTATCATACGGATCCAAGCGGGAATGTCTTGATGGCAGAAGAAACGGAGCAAAATTATACCTATGGTTCCAATTATGCGTATTATAATGTGACCGAATACGGCTTTGAACCAACAGGAGATTTTACCGTGACACCGGCAGAAGCAAAAATAATCATCAATACCAAACAAGTGGACCTTAAAGATCTCCTGAAAGAAGTGAAAGTCAACGGGAAAGAAGTACCGAAAAACGCTTATACCGTGAAATTGGATCCTGAAACCGAAATCGATACTTCAAGTTTAGGAAATCGTGTCGCTAAATTAGTGGTCAAAGTTGACCGCTCTTACGGTGGATTTTCTACTGAAACTGAAGCGACTTATGAGGTGGTGAAAGAAGGAACACCAGGAGCGTTAGGAGAAAGTTCAGGGGAAGGAAATACAGAAGAAGAGACCAACGCGGAAGGTGAAGGAACAGAAGAAGCAAACGGTGGTAACTTACCAAAAACCAATGAAACCAAAAATGCAATGTTCCCTTTATTAGGCACCGTACTAATTAGTTTGGTAGGAATGTTTCTGTTTTGGAAAAAGAAAAACCAAAAGAAGAACCAAAAAAGTAGTATAATCCTATTGAAATAAATAAAGCACTCATTAGTTGTCGTAAAACTTCTGATGAGTGCTTTTTTGGCACTGAGCTTACCATTTGCACAAATAAAGCTCTATACAAGTCTGAGGATAACAGCTATCGTCTATCAATATCCGAAAAAAATTCTTTGGTAAGCTTTGGAAAATAGCTTTTCAACGATTTTACTGTATGTATAACGAAAATTATAGTTATTATAACAAAATTAAAAATGATGTCTGCTTAACTAAACGTACATGTCGGTTTCAAGTTACTACGATAATCGTCCTGTTGAAATTTATTCATTAACCACATCTAGAGAGTGGGTCAATTCTATCTAAAGTAAATTTTATTGTAATATCAGTATTAATCAGCGTTTTTACTATCTGAAATGAAACGGAAAAATCAATGATGATTCATCAATCCCATAAATATCAGTTTTTTTCATTTCCTTTTACATTTATAGTACAATTTAAAAAATAACGATTTTAAGTAAGTCTATTTTTCCTGGTTTGTTGGTAAAATATGACATTGTACGATAAAATAATTCCTTATATGCTTCTTGATGAAAGAAAAATTTTTTCTTAATAGAGTAATCAAGGGAGGATTATGTTGAAAGATAAAAAAAGATTATTGAAAAGTGCGTTGATTTTTGCATTGATACTCGGTCAAACGAATAGTGGGACTATCGTGGGAGCAGGTTCGATGTTGCCTACAAATGAAAACAGATCTATAAGTCAAAAATCAAAAAGAACTGAAAAAACAAATCAGGGAAAAGAAAAAAAACAAGTGAAAAAGCAGATAATAATAACCTAGTAGATTCAGAAGATGATCAAAAAAATACAACAATTTCTTCTAGAGACTCTGTGCTAACCAGTTATCAACGTGGAGAACTTAGGAAGACAGCTTCTTCGTATTTAGAAAAAAATTTGAATGTTAGGATAAGATTTACAGTAGATGAGATTAACTTAAATTATAAAGTAGATGAACAAGTAAATTTAAAATATATACTTGTTTCAGACTTTGAGTATAGCAATCAGATAGGTCTTATGGAACCAGCTTATGACCCTGATCTCCCTCGTGATGGCATTCTGATAAAGAATGACACAATATATTTATTACCTCAAGGGGCACCACATAATGGAACTATTCCAGAAGGTAAACATTTTAGTGTAGATTCAAAAAGCGGAAATTGGCGAATGAAATTGGTTCAATTAAATATTTGGGGTTATCAGGTTACATTCACTCGTCTGAAAATTGCGCCAAACCAACCCGAGATTTTCCCTATGGAAATCGCTTATAAACCTACTTACTTTTATGGGATAGTTAAAGAATATGATGCAATTGATTTTTCAGTAGATTTTCCTGATGCAGAAGCAAGTATTGGGAAATTGAAAGCTTCAATAAAAGATAGCGTACATACGCTTAAACAAGGTGATGAGGTACCTAACGCTGTAGAATATATTGAGTCAGTAGAGAATACTCGAGGAAATGTAAAATATGAATGGAAAACGTCTCCTGATACGAGTCAGCCAGGAGTGCAAGAAGCGAAAATAGTAGTCAGTGATGACTCTGGAAGAACACTTGAAGTCACTGTGCCGATTACGATTATGCCTTTGCCGCTAGAGATGTTACCAAAAGCAGGAGAACATAAAGTCATACAATATGGTGCTGTTCCAAAAGCAGCCGATTATTTTAATGTGGTGAATCATTATGAAGAGTCTACATATAAAATTGAATGGGTCAAAGCCCCTGATATGAATCAAGAGGGTGTTCAAACTTGTCTGGCGAAAGCGACCTCCTCAGATGGGCGTACTGCAGATAGTGCAGTACAAATTGAAGTTATCTCCAATCCAGGTTTAGAAGTTAAATTAAAACCATTAGAAGAACGAATATTAGGAGTATCCTACCCTTCTTTAAGTTCAAATTTTAAAAATTATATAGAAGAAGTGACACTGTTAGGTGAGAAAGTAGACGTTAATGAGCTAGAATTGGTCGTGGACGAAACAACCGATACAAATTTTCAGACTATTGGTCAAAAAGAAGTAAACATTACAGTTAAGAAAAAAACTTCTGAGGCGAGTGTCTGGATTAAAGGAACAGGAACCACTACAGTCAACGTATTATGGGGCAATACCATCTTAATGCGTTCAATTGATGGCCATTCTGCAGGTGCTTTCACTCTTGATGTCAGTAACTCAAATACTGACTCCGCAGCTCTTTCGATTCGCCAAGGATTAGAATCACCGTTAAACGTGGCGGTAGGAAAATTACAAGATCCATTTAAACTGTATTATCGGTTGGATATTTTACGTAATGAGAGAACGATCTATACGCAAGAAGTAACAAATCGGGCAACTTTACAAGAAATTATGAATGCTTTCGGAGATAAAGAGAATAAAATAGAAGTTAAAATAGATGATATCATCCAAATCACACACCCAGGGAAAACAGCTAATAGCTCGGTCGTGATGATTGATGAAGAAGAAAAAGATTTTACATACGGAACAGAGAATGCTCGTTATCGTGTAACAGCGTATGGTTTAGACCCAGCTCCCGTAATAACAGCTGAAAGCGCAAGAGTATTTTTTTTAGGCGAAGATATCAACCAATTGAATCCACAAGAGTTCATCAAAAATATACGTCTTAATGATCAATTAACTTCGAATGAACAGTATAAAATCAACCTTATCGATGGGGGGGATACTCGAACAGTTGGTAAGCAAACGATGAGAGTCAATATTACCACAAAAGATGGTTTAGTCTCTGAAGAAGTTGAAGTCACTTATCAAGTGAAATGGGGTGATACTTTCGTTCTAAAGGGGTTGAAAGAATCGACTGTTGGTGCATTCAGTTTACTAAAAAGTAATGATCAATGGCAGATTAAAGCTAGCCAGGGCGTAGAAGGTACAGAATTAGACGAGCCAGTCAATAACTACTTTGGCAGAGGTACCTTTTACTCCATTGAAATTTTACAGGGGACAACTAACAAGTTCCGTTATGAAGTGATAGGCAATCAGTCGATTCGTGAATCCATCTACGGTTTCAACGAGGGAAAACCGCTGGATGTCAATGAAGGTGACGTGATCAAAGTGTACCATGCCGATTCTGTTGGGAAAAATCTATTAATGAAAGACGAATTAGTCAAGGATTACACGATGGGTTCCGATTATGCGTATTATGAAGTCACTGAATATGGCTTGGAACCAATTTTAGCGGTTGCGGCTGATTCGATGCCTCAAGAATTTACCTTGGGTGAAGACAGCAGTAACGTTGATGGATCGAAGTTGATCAATAGTATTACGGTCAATGGAACGATAGTGGCTAGTAATTTATATACAGTCAAACAAATGAGTGATTTCGATACTTCGGTAGCTGGTTCACAAACGATCAAGGTACGTATTGATACGAAAGATGGGCTGGTGTCAAAAGAGCTTGACGTTCCCTATGAAGTCAAATGGGGGAAAACTATTTTGATAAAAGCTCAGAATGGACAATCAGCCGGGGCCTTTTCATTATATGCGGGAACTTCCAGTACGAATCGGGTATTAGTCTTTAACCAAGGATTAAAAACCGATCTTAAGACACCAATTAGTACCGATTCTTCACTTTACTATTCCATTGAAATAGTGCGTGAAGGGCGATCTGTTTACTCGCAAGAGATACCGGGTTATGCGACTTTAGAAGAGGTAATGGCTAATTTTGGCTCGAAACAAAAATTGAATGTCCAAGCAGGTGATATCATAAAACTATATCATCCCCAACGTTCAGACGGTAGTTCTGTCTTACTGGTAAATGAAATAGAAAAGGACTATACCTATGGTTCTCCATATGCTAATTACCGCATAACTTCTTATGGTTTTGAGCCCATGCCGGTAATTGAAACTGTAGGACCAAATAAAGTTTTTTCTTTAATGGAAAACACTCAAAATATAGACTTGAGTCAGCTATTAGCGAATATAACAATCAATGGTGAACGGGTGGAAAGCAAAAATTATAAGATTACGCAACTTTCTAAAATGGACACCTCTACTGTTGGTAAAAGAGAAGTCAAATTAAATCTTAAGCCAGAAGATGGCTCAGCAGATATTGAACTGGATGTTCCTTATGAAGTGGCTTGGGGAAGTACGATCCAACTAAAAAATCAAGATGGCGATACTGTAGGTGCCTACAGTTTGATAAAAGAAAACAAACAAATCAAACTCCGATCATTACAGGGAGAAGACGGAAGTGACTTATCGAACCGTATCACAGAATATGATGACATGGAAATTTACTATGGGATTGAAGTTTTTACAAATAACAGCAGTAAATATAAATACGAAGTTCGCGGTACGCAAACAATTGAACAATCGATTAATCGATTCAATAGTGGGGAACCATTAAAAGTTTCGGTGGGAGATCAAATTAAAGTGTATCATGCCGATCCAAGTGGGAATGTCTTGATGGCAGAAGAAGAAGAGCGAAATTACACTTATGGTTCCAATTATGCGTATTACAATGTGACTGAATATGGGTTTGAACCAACAGGAGATTTTACCGTGACACCAGCAGAAGCGAAAATAGTTATCGATACGAAACGTGTGGACCTTAAAAATCTTTTGAAAGAAGTTAAAGTCAATGGCAAAGAGCTGCCGAAAACTGCTTATACGGTTGCATTAGATCCTGAAACAGAAATCGATACTTCTTCTCGTGAAAGCTGACCGTTCCTATGGTGGTTTTTCTACTGAAACTGAAGCGGCTTATGAAGTGGTGGAAAAAGGGACGGATGGTGCTTTAGAAGATGGTACAGAAGATAGCATGACTGAAGATAAAGAGATCACAGGAACAGATTCAGAAAAAAAGAACTCAAATGGAGACAATACAAGTGGCGCAAAAAATGGTAATTTACCAAAAACCAATGAAACAAAAAATACGGTTTTTACTGTATCAGGTGTCTTGATTGTTAGTTTAGCGGGAATCATCCTGTTTTGGAGAAAAAGAAAAGCAAATAAAAATTCTAAAAATAAGATAATCAGTTATTAAAAAGCCCACGTTAGCTAGACTACAGCTGACGTGGGCTTTTTTGTCGGTCTTCAGATTGATTAGAAAGTAGTTAGCTTTCATTGGTGTCACTCAACTAAAGAAATGAGCTACTCTCTCATTTGGCTTCTATCTTGATATTCGAGGATATCACCTGGTTGGCAGTTTAAAACTTCGCAAACCTTATCGAGCGTAGAAAACCGAATCGCTTTTGCTTTACCATTTTTTAAAATAGAGATATTAGCCATCGTAAGACCTACTTTTTCACTCAGTTCGGTCACGCTCATTTTTCGCTTGGCTAACATGACATCTAAATTGATAATAATAGACATTCGACACCTCACACTGTTAAATCATAGTCATTTTTTAAATAAATGGCTTGTTTGAGTAAATCAATCAAAATGCTTGAAAGGATGTAGATAAAAAAAGGGATAAAGAGTAAGACGAAAGCGATGAGTAGGATTCCTGGACTATCGCTCATATCAGCTATTTGGTAAAATTTTGGCAAAATACCAAATGCAAGGATCGTGATACATAAAAGGCAAGATCGGATTTTACTGATAAGCTTTAGACTCTTTTTAGTAAAAGTTTCCTTTGAAGGGAAGGTTTTGACTAAGCGGAGCAGGAAGAAATTGAGCAACAAAGTCACTAGAAGGATTAGGTAAAGAACTAGAATAAATAGTGTAGTTTGCCAGTTGCTAAATGGATTTGTAGGATTTGTAGGATTTGTAGGATTTGTACTCAATTGAATAGTTAATAGCGTTCCCAAGAGAAGGGGAACAAAACAAAAAACAGAAACGATTAATTGGATAAAGAACAGTTTGGATTTCATAAAATGCCTCCTAAATTTTTATTAGTATAGCATGAGGTTTGTTCATTATCAATAATTATTTATCGATAAGCGATAAATAAAAGGATGGACAAACGCCTTTTTCAATAAAGAAAAGGCGTTCTAACGAATCATATTATATTTTAAAGCTGTAAAACTATTACTAAAAATGGACTATTTCTCATTTAAACAATGTATTCCCTAACCACTAATACATCCTTGTAACCCTGAAGTTACGCCAGTGGGATTAAATTTCATCAAAACAAATCAAAATCTCGCATAAAATATTTATCGCAATAGATTAATTATAACATATCATTTGCAAAAAAGATATTTAATTTAGATTACATTTACGATAGTTTTAAATAACAGAACTTTTAAGGAGAAAAACGTATCATTATCATGTTTATACCCTCCCAAATCTAAAGTAAATATGCTAAAATCACAAATAACAACGAAGATCATGATTGGTTGGGGAAATTTATTCCTATTTTTCGTTATTAAAATTAGGTGTACAAATAACTAATTGTTTTATTTTGTTTGGTTGTGGGGAGTGGAGAAACAAAATACGCTAATATAAATTGTTATATAAGTATGGATAAAAAATTCAGATAAAATTATTAAGTTGTTAGGGGAAGTTTAAATGAAATTAAATGAAGAAAGTTTATTTATCCTAATTTTGATTGGTCAGCTTTACACTGTTTTTATGGCTCTTGGTTATCTAAGGAATCTTTTATCAAATAAAAAATTTCAATTGTTTTCGTTTATTAGTGTAATCGCTTATATTGCTTTATATCAATGGATCAATATCATTGCGACAGTTATCTTATGGGCTGGGTTATGTCTAAGTATCTATATCATTGATCGAAACATTGATATAGCGATATTTTATCCTTCGATTATTTTATTTTTCTACATATTCATTGATGGAACAGCCAAATATCTATATAAAATTTTAGAGTGGGATATCAGCGATTTTTTTACAGCTGTTTTAGGAACAGGTTGTTTGTGGATCGTTACTGTTTTTCTAAAAAAAATGGTCATACCGAAGATTGTTAGGGATAAAACGACTTTAAAAATAGCGGCCATCGTTGTTTTTTTTACGATTATTATTTATTTTATTAACATTTGTAGTGATCGTTTTTCTGTTTTAGCAAGATTCCTAGTTATCAGTAATGAATTATTTACGGTTCTTTATGGTGTAATGTCTACCATAATTTATTGTGTACTACTTTTTATCAAGAAAAAAGAATTCGAAACACGAGAGCAGCAAAAAGAAATGCGTCACCTGATTGAATACAGTGAACAGATCGAAAATAACTATCTTGCATTACGAAAATTTAAACACGATTATAAGAATATTTTGTTTTCAATAGAGGATTATATTCAAACAAAGGATATTGAAGGGCTGCAAAAGTATTTTTATCAAAGTATCAAAGCTACTGAAACGATTTTTGAAGAAAACAATCTCCCAATTGCTTCGATTTCAAATCTTAAAATTAGAGAGATAAAAAGCATTATTTTGAGTAAATTATACGTGGCTAGCCAAAAGGGTGTCGAAGTAAACGTAATGATTCCAACACCCATTACGGATATCGCTATCTCAACAGTCACACTTGTTCGTATGCTAGGGATTATACTGGATAATGCAATTGAAGAATCAGCCTTTTTAGAAAAGGGAAAAATTGAATTGACTATTATGGAGGAAGACAAAAATTGTTTTTTTGTCTTAATGAATCAATGTCGTTCGAGTATTCCTAAATTACATGAATTGAAAAAAGTGAATTTTACTACTAAAAAAGGAAATCAAGGACTAGGTCTAACGAATCTGGACGAGCTTGTTCATTTGAACGAGAATGTTTTTTTAGAAACAAAAATTGAAAACAATCGCTTTATACAAATCATAACGATTAGTGGAATGAGGGGCTAGTAATGTTAAAAATATTTGTTTGTGATGATGAAATTGCTCATCGAAATAAGCTTACTCGGATGATTACAAATTATTTATTGATGAAAGACTATGATGTTCAATTCCAATTTGCTACGGATGATCCAATGATGATCTTGTTGTTTATTTCAAAACATAAAACAGAAGGAATCTATTTTTTGGATATTGATCTAAAAACGGATTTAAATGGGATCGAGTTAGCAAAAAAAATCAGAGATTACGACCCAACAGCAAAAATCATTTTTGTGACAACTTATACAGATTTAGTCTATTTAACTTTTTTATACAAAGTCGAAGCAATAGATTACATCGTTAAAGATAATATGGATACCTTTCAAAAGAGAGTGACGGAATGTATTGACGTCGCAGTTGAACGCTATTTGAATACAAATCTGGAAACTAGACCCCAAATTTGGATTAAGAATGGTCCAGTTGATGTAAAGTTATATGTCGATGAAATATTTTATTTTGAATCTAGTCCAACACCCCATAAATTGATCGTCTATTTAGATAACCGCAGAATTGAGTATATAGGGAAGATCAAAGAAGTAGAAAGTATGTATGAGGTATTTTGTCGTTGCCATCAATCTTATGTAGTTAATCTGATGAATGTGAAAGAAATCAATAAAAAAGAACGAGTGATCACTATGGCCAATGGAGCAAAATGTTTAGTTTCTACTCGTCATTAAAAAAAAGTAGTAAATCAGTTCAAGAAATTAACCAGTTGTTGATTACATCTCCAGGTATTCCGCACTTTTGATCAAATAACGTTCACTTTTGATAAAACCAACTATCTTATAAAAAAACAAATATAATATAGATGAAAAGGAGCGGATCAAATGTCGGAAGAATCTATATCTTTAGAAGAAAAAGTTTCAAAAACAATTAGTAAGCGGATAGGAAGACAATTACAATTGTCAGAAATTGACTTGGCAAAAATGGAATATGGATTAGCTGTTCTTCTGGTAATTAGTTCAAAGATATTTTTTATCTACTGTTTAGCTGGGTGTCTTCATATTATTCTGCCGGTTTTAACTACCCATTTGGCATTTACACTAATGAGAAGAACAACAAAAAGTTTCCATGCAAGAGATAGTAATGTATGTACGGTCTTAAGTCTATTTTTCTTTGTCTTATTACCATATCTAGTTACTACTTTTGCTGTAGATGTCACAAGAGCCAGCTTTGTGATCTGCAGTCTCATGATTTGCTTGATCTTGTGGTTCAAAGGGATAGTGATCGCACAAAAATCGGCGAAAAGTTCTTTGCTAAATGGAAAGAGCCAGATGATAGTGGTCAGTTTGTTCCTAACTATTTTTGGTGGGGTTCAATCAAGTAACCGTATTCGTACCTTACTGTTGTTAGGCATGATGATCTCAACCCTTTTAATGTTTGTTCAAAAAAGAAAGGATGAAGAAAATGTTAAAAAAAATTAGCTCAAGAAAATTAAAATATATGCGAATTTTAGCAACTGTTGCTATTGCTGTTGCTACAGAAGCTATAGGTAAAGGAACAATGTGTACAGGAATTATTTATGAACCAAAAGTACCTGATGCATTGAAACAAATCGAAAAATAAACTTGGAAATCGAAATACTAGTGGAATAAAAAGAATTCATTGTACGAATAAGTCTTAGGATCAAAAATAGTAGTTGCTATTTTGACCCTAAGACTTATTTTTTTCGATAATTTTGTAAGAGCAAAACAAATATAAAAAAGAAAAAAGATTCCCATAATGTCGTTGTCCAACTAAATTCTTTTGAAATTCCAAAAAATAAATTCCCTGCATTAGAAACGATTAAATAAATTAAGGTAGTTATTAGAGCATAAATTATTTTCTTTACCATAATCTCACAACACCCCTTTTTTCAAAAACATGGCTAAAGCGTTCCATTTCTTCAAATGATCTTTACTTAAGTATAATTCATTTAAAAGATATTTGGAAAGAAATTTTATCTGTTTTTTACAGATATGAAAGAAGAAAGAGAGTAGGAAACGATAAATATTAGAAAATTTTCATAGAAACTGATAGTTTTTTGCAATAATAACTGAGCATTATCTTTGCATTTTTTAATGTAGACTACTATCCTTTAAATATACCCAATAGAAAAAAGGCAACACAGTCTATTGGAGGGAAACGTTATTTATGAATGATTGTCATAGAAAGTGAAAAAAGGCTATTAGTATTAGCATGGCATGGTAGCGCTTTCTATTAAATCTTGTAAATAACATGTGTGATCACGGTCAATTAGAAGTAGGAGGTGGAGAATGAATAAAGGGTGGAAGATCGTCGGTATTCTTGCAAGTTTATTCTTGCTGACGGTGCTTTTAGGGATCGCGTTGATCAACGCACCGTATATGATGCCAGAACAGTTGGAACGTTTTCGATTTTTTGTCATAACGAACTACTACGTGCAACAATATCTATTTTGGACAGCTGTCGTTTTTGCTATACTTGTGCTTATTTTGTTATTAGTTGTTCTTTTCTATCCAAAATCCAAAGGGACGTTTGTTTTAAAACAAAAAGATGGAAAACTGACTTTAGACAAGAAAGCAATCGAAGGGCTTGTGCGATCACAATTACATGAAGAAGAATTTGTTGGTTCACCAAAAGTTCGAGTACGCTCAACAAAAAATAAAATCAATGTCCATGTAAAAGGGGATTTAAAACGAACATCCTCTTTAATTGGTAAAACAGGAGAATTGATGCGTGACATTGAACAACAAGTGGCACGAGTACTTGGTACTGAACAAAACATCGCTGTAGCTGTTACTTATAGTGGATTTGAAGATTATGACAGTAATGCACACAAGCACGCTCGAGTAGAATAGGAGGGGCCCATCATGAAAGAGATATTTTCAGCGTACAAGCTCCCTATTATCTTCGGGGGACTTGGCTTACTGTTAGCTGTTTTATGGATAACAGTTGGATTTTTTAAAACACTTCTAATATTAATCATGACTGCTATAGGTGCAGGCATTGGTTTTTATTTGAAAGAAACAAAAATATTTGATCAATTTTTTAAATCTTAGGAGGAACTGGACATGGAAAACAAAGAAATCAAAAACACAAATACAATGACATCTGAGAATAACCATATTTCACGTGGAGAATTAACTTACGAAGATAAAGTAATTCAAAAAATCATCGGTTATGCTTTGAAAGATGTTGATGGTTTATTAACATTAGATGGCGGTTTCTTCTCAAACATTGCTGAAAAATTAGTGAACACGGATAACGTCACAGCAGGAATCAATGCAGAAGTTGGTAAAAAACAAGTAGCTGTTGACTTAGATGTAGTTGTAGAATACGGAAAAGATATTGAAAATATCTATGATCAAATTAAAGACTTGATCAGCCGTGAAGTGAATGATATGACACATTTAGATGTAATCGAAGTGAATGTGAATGTAGTTGATATCAAAACACAAGAAGAATATGCAAAAGATCAAGAAACTGTCCAAGACAAAGTGACAGATGCTGCTAAATCAACTGGCCAATTTGCTTCAAAACAAACAGATAAAGCAAAAGCAGCTATGAATAAAGGAACACAAAAAGTGAAAGAAAACACTGAACCACGTGTTCAGTAATTGATTGTTAGTAAAAGAAATTAGGAGGAAATTAAAATGGGATTTATTTGGTCATTAATCGTCGGTGGTATTATCGGAGCAATTGCAGGGGCTATTACAAATAAAGGTTCTTCAATGGGAATCATTGCTAACGTAGTCGCAGGTCTAGTTGGATCAGCGATCGGACAAGCTTTACTTGGCACTTGGGGACCAAGTATCGGGGGCATGGCAATCGTTCCATCATTGATTGGTGCAATCATTCTTGTATTGGTCGTATCATTCTTTGCTCGTAAACTGTAAGAATTTGATCGGATCATTTGATCGATCATAAATAAAATCAGAAGAGAGTGGGACAATAGTTCTTTCTCAAAAAGAAAATAAGTTCGATTTTGATGTTTATTGTCAAAATCGAACTTATTTTTTCTGTTTTGCGCACTTTCCTCTCCATATATTTTTCCTAATTTTCTTAAATTTAATGCCATCAGTGCCAAACCAATATCAATCGTTGCTCCTTGTTTCCCACGCAAATGGAAACGATGGAACGCCAAATGAGCCTTTAGATGTCCGAACACGGGTTCGACATCCATTTTTCGTTTCCGATAAATCGAACCAGTTTTCTCCTCTAAAAGCTTTTTTTCTGCATTCTGCTTTGAAATAGCGCCTAATTATTATTTACTTGAATTTTTCGCTTTTGTTCACTTTCGCACGCGTACATTGACGACGAACTGAACAGTTCCGACAATCCTCACATTCATAGATTTTGAAATCTCGAATAAAGCCACCTTTATCTTTTCTGCGACTATAATTTTTGAACGGTACCGGACGATTCGCTGGGCAAATATAGGTGTCTTGTTCTTCAAGATAACGCCAATTCTCCACGTTAAACGGATTATCCTTGTACTTCTTTTTATTTTCTTTGTGATAACTGCCATATGTAATTAAGGGAGTTTTATGTAGAACATCGTTGATATACATGTAATTTTCTTCGCTACCATACCCTGCATCTGCCACAATGTACTCCGGTAACTCCTTATGTCGGTCTAAAAAACTGTCTAAAAATGGATTCAATGTTTTGGTGTCTGTGGGATTTGGAAATAATTCATAGCTCAAAACATACTGATTTTCGGTGGCGATTTGTAAATTATAACCTGGCTTGAGCTGTCCATTTCGCATATAATCGTCTTTCATCCGCATAAAGGTGGCATCAGTATCTGTTTTTGAAAAGCTATTTCGTTCTTGAAATAGTTGAGCATACCGTTCATACTTTTGTTTTCTTGGCAGATAATCCGTTTGTACCTGTCGGAGATATTTTTTATACATTCTTCTTTTTTTCTTTAGTTGACTTTGCTTTTCTTTGCATTTTTCATGTGTTAATTGTACTTGTGTTTCATGGAGTTCAGCTTCTAAATGATGAGCGACTTCTTCTAACTGGTCGCTCGTCAATCCATCGGATTGACTTTCTTCTTTTAAGCAAGGAAGAATTTCCTCTTGATAAAGCGTTTGATAAAAAGCTTCTGATTTTTCATCTAACAACCGTTCATACCGAGTGGTGGCTTTACGCCAAACAAAGCTGAACTTATTGGCGTCTGCTTCAATTTTCGTACCGTCAACGAAGATGGCTTCATTATCTATCACTTGATTGGTTATCAGTTGACGGCGAAACAACACAAAAAGCCTCTGCTAGAAGCTGAGCTGTCGTTTCCTGACTTCTGAATCGATTGATCGTGCGGGTAACTCACTTGTTCATGATTGGCTAGCCAACGCATACGGTAACTATCGTCTAATAAAAATTCGATCTTTCTGCCAGAAAAAAACACGTTGCGTGTAGGCATAAAGAAGAATTTTCAACATCATTTTGGGGTGATAGGCTGGACGTCCCAGCTGTTGTTCAATTTGGTTGAAGAGCGCTTGCGGGATTGCTTCTACTAACGAGTGAACCGCAAAGGCAACATCCGTTTCTGGAATATAATGTTCTACATCTAGTGGTAAAGTTGTTTGGTTGATGGTATAATTTTTAAACATAAGGCACACTCCRTTTGATTTTTGTTTAGGCACTTTAATCATACAAGGTTGTGTGCTTTTTGTGTACCTTAAAATCAAAAAAAAAWKGGGCAATAATCAGATTTTTTTCTGACTATTGTCCCACTCTCTTTTTTTATCTACTTTAAAAAAATTCGGTCCAGTTAGTAAAGTTTATTCGTGTAAGCTGTTTAGAATAAAAATATCATTGTTATTGTGAAGTTTTACTCAAAATCCTCTTGACTTAGAGTTGACTCCAAGTATTACAATATCTTTTGTGGTAACAATTACTAAGGCCGAAATGAGTTATTCTTTTCGGACATGTTATTGCAAAAGGAGAGAGAATAGTGAGTATAAAGACAAACATCTTAGACCAAATCAATGGTCCAACAGAGGTAAAAAAACTAACGATAGACGAAATGTCTGAATTAGCTACAGAAATGAGAGAAAAGATTTTACAAAAAAATAGTGCGATCGGAGGACATGTCGGCCCAAATTTGGGTGTCGTGGAATTAACAATTGCTTTCCACCATGTGTTTGACTCGCCCAAGGATAAAATTGTTTGGGACGTTTCCCATCAATCTTATGGACATAAGTTACTAACTGGTCGTAAAAATGGATTTGAGGAGGGAAGTTACCACGAAATTAGTGGCTATTCCAATCAACATGAAAGTGAACATGATTATTTTACTGTGGGGCATACTTCAACTTCGATCAGTTTAGCGGTCGGTCTTGCAAAAGCCCGTGATTTGAAACAGGAGAAAGGAAATATCATTGCTTTTATCGGGGATGGTTCCTTAAGTGGAGGCTTAGCTTTTGAAGGTTTGAATAATGGTGGAACAATCAATTCTAATTTGATCGTTTTGGTTAATAACAATGAAATGTCCATTGATGAGAATCAGGGAAGTTTATATCGTCATTTAGCAGAGCTTCGTGAAAGCAATGGGACAAGTAATGATAATTTATTTAAAGCGATGGGGTATGATTATCGCTACATTGCGGATGGTAATGATTTAGAAACAGTAATTGAGGTTTTCAGAGAAATTAAAGACATTGACCATCCAATCGTT
Source organism: Enterococcus hirae ATCC 9790 (assembly GCF_000271405.2). Taxonomy (NCBI): domain Bacteria; kingdom Bacillati; phylum Bacillota; class Bacilli; order Lactobacillales; family Enterococcaceae; genus Enterococcus; species Enterococcus hirae. Next base: position 2,228,658 of record NC_018081.1, read on the forward strand.
TTACATGTTCACACCGAAAAAGGTCATGGCTATGAGCCAGCCGTCGAAAACAAAATGAAATATCATTGGCATGTACCGTTTGATTTAGAAACAGGCGAAGCGAAAAATGCTCCTACTAGTGAAAGTTTTAATCAAATAATTATGAACTATCTTGATGAAAAAACGAAAACAAGTGCAACGCCTATCGTGGCTGTGAATGCTGCGATTCCAGGAATGTTTGGCTTAAAGGAATTTCAAAAAAAACATCCAGAACACTACTTTGATGTGGGGATTGCAGAACAACATTCGATCACATTTGCTTCTGCTTTAGCATCTCAAGGGATTCGACCTGTGGTATTCCATTCAAGTGTGTTTTTACAACGAGCATATGATCAATTATCTCATGATTTAGCGATCAACGAAAATCCAGTAGTCATTCTAATTGGAGGAGCAAGCATTTCAGGAAGTGATCGTACCCACCAAGGGACTTTTGATATTCCTTATCTTTCAAGTATTCCTAATATTAAATATTTAGCGCCAGCTACGAAGGAAGACTTACTTTCGATGTTGGATTGGAGTTTATCACAAACCGATACACCGGTTGCTATTAGAATCCCTGCTCATGGTGTGACATCTGGTGAAGCAATCGCAAAAGACTACGCTATTCCAAGTTACCAACGCTTGGTTGCTGGAGATAAAGTTGCAATCTTAGCACTAGGTGGCTTCCTTGAATTAGGTAAACAAGCTTTAGAAGAATTTGCGAATCAGGGGATTTCAGGCACTTTGATTAACCCTGGAACGATCACCGAACTTGATCATGAAACTTTAGAAGAATTAAAAGAAAATCACCAATTGATTATCACTTTAGAAGATGGTAGTCTTTCGGGCGGATTTGGTGAAAAAATCAGTCGTTATTATGGAGATTCAGCAATCCAAGTTCTAAACTTTGGTTCTCAAAAAGAGTTTACTGATAGTGTACCTGTTCAAACATTGTATGAACGTTATCATTTGACACCAAAACAAATCGTAGCAGATAGTCTTAGCAGTTTAAATCAATAGAAAAAAACAGAGTAAATTCGTGATATCAAACGAATTTACTCTGTTTTTTTAAGAAATCCGACTTAAATAAACTATATTTATATTATGTAAACAAAGCTAGGGATAAACCGAACGATTAATGAAATAAACATTGCTTTTATCGATAAGAATCCCATAGAATAGAAAAGTAAAGAAATAATCTATTGTTAAGGAGGTTTTTTATTTGATTGATTTGCAAGAAATATTTACACAAAACCAGATTGCGTTTGAACTTTATCGCCATCGCCCAATTTTTACCAATGAGGATGCGTTAGTTGTAAAAGAGGAACAAGGGTTTAGTGGTACTGAGACGAAGAGCTTGTATCTAAAAGATAAACAAAACAATCGCTATATTTTTTTAACCTTCACGACTAAAAGAAGCGACTTTAAAAAATTAAGCAAACTGATTGGTAAAAGAGTGTCAGTTGTTTCGGCTGAAGAAATGGAAGCGGAAACGGGACAAAAGCCAGGTGCTGTTTCACCATTTGGTTATGAATCATCTGTTCCTATCATTATTGATGAAGAAATATTCGCTCAGGAAAAATTAGTATTTGCACCTGGTAGACCTGATCAAACCATGGTAGTCAAAGTAGCTGATTTAGATAAGATCATTCAAATATTAGAAATAAAAACGTATGTATTACCAGCAGGGGTGTGACCTGTAACCATAATGAAACAGGTTCATCTTAAGTAAAATCTTTTGTTTAACGTAAAGTTTCGTGATAGAAAAAACTACACATGAGTAAAGTGGCAGACGTGACGTTCCATACCAAAAAGCTTAGCTGATCAGAAAGTAAATCGAACATGGTTCAGACAAAAACGATGAGACGATCGTGAAAGTAAAACAAAAAAGCAAATGTCTAAACTATAAACAAAAGTGTCATTTTGTTATAAAACATCGATCATCAGCTTTTTTATTTGGAAATTATTTTGTTCCTGTAATCAAGTTAATTGAGATAATAGTTGATCATATCCTAATTCTCTGGCATAATCTTCGGCAGTTTTCCCTTGGTTATCACGCAATTCTTTATTTGCACCATGAGCCAATAATTCTCGGACGATGTCTTGGTAGATCTTTGAGCCATCTCGCAAAGCCACAGCTTCAATTAACGCAGTATAGCCATAATGATTTTGATGGTCAATATCAACACGACCATCAGTTAGCAAAAGTTTGACGTTGGCTAAATGTCCTTTTTCGGCAGCTGGTATCAATGCATTACCACCAAAACGGTTAACGATCGACTGATCAGGTTCACTATTTTCAAGCATATAAGCAAGAATCTCAGTTTTTCCTTGTGCGCCAGCATATAAGTAAGGGCTATCTTGAATATGATCTTGTAAGTTGATGTTCGCACCGTGATCAACGAGGATTTTTGCAATATCGATCATATTATGGTGGACAGCAATCAATAATGGGGATTCTCCTTTTTCATTTTGTTCATCAATCATCGCAGTTGACTGGTCTAACAACGTTTGAACTAGATTTAAATCCTCGGCACTAACAGCTTGTAACAAGCGACCTGGAGCAATTGACATTGGTGTTTCCTCCTTTGATGGATGGTTGGGATTAGTTGGTAAAGGCACAGAAGCTGTAGAATCCAAAACAATCGAATTCGTGCTAGTATTAGTACCATTTGACTGAGAGGAATGATCGGCACATCCTGCAAATACCAATAACGTAGGGAATAACCATAGGATTGAATAAGGTTTCATGAAAACGCCTCCTCCATATTATTTTAGTTGAAATAGCCATAAACAGCAAAGTAAATACTTGCTAAACAATGCACAGCTCTTTAATAGAGGAAAAACGTAATTAGCAACACTTCCAATACGGATTCTTGACAAAAAAGAACAATGATAGATAGTAAAAAATAGTGTCTGACTAAATCTAGACAGGAGAACAGTTTTTGATTCTGTCAAATGAAAGCAGGGGAGTAGATGTTTACACGTTTGTCATCTCAATTAACAGAAAGAGAAAATTATAAATTACTGATTGGTTCAATTATTCCCAGACCAGTAGCTGTTGTTTCAACATTAACTGAGAAAGGGAACTTAAACATTGCGCCATTCAGCTATTTTAATATCGTTAGTTCAAATCCACCCATCGTTTCGTTAGCTGTCCAAAGAAAGAATGAGCAGATGAAAGATACTGCTAAAAATATCTTAATAAGGAAAGCAGCAATTATCCAAGTTTTAGATGAGCAAAATGTGGTGGAGGTCAATAAAACAGCAGCAACTCTTCCGCAAGAAGAAAGTGAACTAACCTTGACTAACTTGACTACGAAAATAAATAGGAATGGTTCAATTCCACCAATCAATGAGGCAAAAATTGTTTTTGAAACGGATTTATATGACCATCTCGAAATTAAAAATGAGCAAGAAGTTACTGCCGATCTTTTCTTATTAAAAATCCATACGTATCAATTAAATGAAGAGGTATATGATCCAGTATCTGGGAAGATCGATCCCAAGAAACTACAACCAGTTAGTCGATTAGCAGGGAATGATTATGCAACCTTAGGGAAAATCTTTACCATCCCTAGGCCAAAGTGAACTACATGACGATAAATATGTTATTTTTAGAGGATGTATAATCCTAAGAATATTATTATAATATTGGCGTAAGAAATAAAATTTAGCTAAAACATTTTTTAGTTATAAAAAACAATAAAGTTTTTTAGGTAAACCGAATGATTTAAAGTTTTATTTGAAATATACAAGTAAAAAGGCAGATATGAGGATTTCTGGTGCATGGATAAACTGGTATGTAAATGTTAAGATAACTTGATAATTTATTCCGAAAAGTGAAAACGAGAAAATCAAAACAGAAAAATCAATCAAGTCAGCAAAGGATTTTCATATTAAACGACTTCCTAAAAAGGGGAAATATATTAAAGATTGATTAATTTTGTTTTTTTATCAAATAAATGATTGCTAAAATAGTTAAAGAAGCTTACTATTAACTCTGTAAAAAATAAAAATAGTAATAACCTTGTTAGGTGAGGCTCCTATACAAACATATGCTATTGCTCAGAAACGTCGAAAGACGCCAATGAGTCAAACAGGAATTGTCGGATTAAGGCTTTTTCAAATAGCTAAGAGTGTTTCTTTACGTTGTATAGTGCTAAAACTCGGACGATGAGATGATGCTAGGTCAGAATTCTTGTTCGAAAAGGTTTCTGACCTTTTCTTATATTCTATAACTGATTCTATATTTAACTGCTCGTGTTCGCCTAACTTGTGTAAGAGGAGGGGGATATGCGATGTGGAAAAACAGAAAGATCGACTGGTTGATTTTAGGCCCTTATTTGGCTTTGTCAATTGTCGGTCTTTTAGAGATATATAGTGCTAGTTCCTATCGTTTATTGGTAGCAGGAAGTGATCCTAAAAGCTTATTTATTCGGCAATTTTTGTTTATTATCCTTAGTTGGGGCGTAATTGTATTGACCTATTCCATCAGATTACAAGTTCTACTGAAACCAAGAATAATAAAAGCTGGATTGATTGTATCGGGCTTATTATTAGCGATGATGAAACTCGGGATTTTTGCTGTAACAGTTAATGGTGCCCAGCGGTGGGTTTCAATCGCTGGAATCCAGTTTCAACCATCAGAAATCGCAACCATTTTTTTGATTTTATATTTAAGTCGTTTTTTTAGAAATGACCGCAGTGTTCCTGAGAAACTTCATATACCAGTATTGATCGTGGGCGGAATCGCCGTGCTTGTTTTGTTTCAACCTAAAATTGCGGGAGCACTGATGATTTTAGCTATTGCTGGAGCTATCTTTTGGGCTGCAGCTATTCCCATTAAAAAAGGGCTGATAATTATCGGAGCAGCGATTGCTAGCTTGATCTTAGTAGCTGGCTTAGTTTTACTACTTGAAAAGCATCATTTGTTACCTTCATTTTTTGAACACGCTTATGACCGAATCGCAATGGTTCATAATCCTTTTTTAGATGAACATGGTGCAGGATACCAGATGAGTAACTCTTACTATGCACTATACAACGGTGGCCTATTTGGTCGAGGAATGGGGAATAGTATTACTAAAAAAGGTTATCTCCCTGAATCCGAAACAGATTTTATTTTCTCAGTCATTGCTGAGGAGTTTGGGTTGATAGGCGCATTACTTGTTTTGTTTTTGCTTTTCTTATTATGTATGCGAATCTTCCAAAAGAGTACGAAACAAAAGAACCAACAGGCAAATTTGATCTTAATTGGTGTAGGGACATGGATACTCGTTCAGACAAGTATCAATATTGGAAGCATCCTTGGTTTAATTCCAATGACAGGTGTACCATTGCCATTTGTTAGCTACGGAGGAACAAGCTATTTAATCTTGTCTTTTGCTATTGGATTAGCTTTGAATATCTCGTCTCGACAAGTGAAAGAGAAAAATAAGCAGGTTGAGAGGTTACAACTCAAGAAACCTAAACTGTTAAACAAGAACAATTAAGAATCTCTCAATTGGACTATCATAATAAAAAAATGGCTATATTTCAAGTAAGAGGTTCGGTTAGAAAGAGGAATCGAAAATGAAAACATTTCAAAAAGTGATTTTAGGTCTATTGACGGCAGTCGTCATTGTCATCGGCTATTTTTCTTTTGAGTTTGTTCATGGTTATTCTTCAACGAGTCGAGCAGACGATGTACCAAAAGTAGAAGCCAAAAGTGTTCCTAAGATTATCAATGTGGCATTGATTGGCTCTGATGCCCGGTCGAAAGAAGAAAATGGACGTTCAGATTCTTTGATGATTGCTCAGTATAATCAAAAAACTAAAAAAGCAAAATTGGTTTCGATTATGCGTGATTCTTATGTAGATATACCTGGGCATGGTCAAGATAAGATCAACGCAGCTTATTCATATGGAGGGATTGATCTTTTGAACCAAACATTGAAAGAAAATTTCAAATTTGAAACACCTTATTATGCAAGTATCACCTTCCAAGATTTCATTGATTGTGTCAATGAGCTATTCCCTAACGGTGTAGATATCAATGCTGAGAAAGATTTAGACTTGGATGGTGTATACATCAAAAAAGGTGAACAAACGATGGATGGGAATACCTTATTGCAATATGCGCGTTTTAGAGAAGATGCTGAAGGAGATTTTGGACGGATCAGAAGACAACAACAAGTGATCAAAGCAATTTCTAAGCAATTAAAAGATGTGACCTCCATCCTTAAATTACCAAAAGCAATCGGTCAACTCTTGGGAAGTATTAAAACCAATTTACCTGAAAGTGTATTAATTGATTGTGGCATTGATTTCTTAAAAGATGACAAACCAATTGATACGTTATCTGTACCAGTTGAAGGTAGTTGGAATTTTAATGATTACACACCTTCTGGTAGTGTACTAGAACTTGATTTAGAAAAAAATCAATTAGCAATCAATCAGTTTTTAGACCAATAGATTTACATTTTATTTAAAGTGTAAGAAGTTAGAAACAAGCGATTGTCGTTGTGTTCTAGCTTCTTTTCTTATGGTAAAATGGATAGAAGTTAAGATAAGAAAATGTGAGCGGAGGGACAAAATGAAACGAAGTGACAATCATCGTAGGAACAAGACTGGTGTTTATCTAACAAGCGCCCTTGTTTTGGTTCTTGCGGCTGGTGGCGGGTATTTTTACTATCAAAAAACGCAAGAAGAGCAAGTGGTTTCAGCAGGAGAAAAAAAGATCCAACAGTTTGCGGAACGTTTGAGTACTGGTGATTATAAAAAGGCGATGTCATACACGCAAATTGATTCACAGACTAAGAAGACAATTTCTGAAAAAGAAGCTCTTGAAAAATACCAAAATATTTACGGAGCTGTGGCCATAAAAGGCTTGGAAATCTCTAATTTAAAAGTGACGAAAAAAGATAGTGAAACCTATTCTTTTTCTTATAAAGCTAAAATGAATACAAGCTTAGGCGAATTAAAAGACCTATCATATAAAGGGACTTTGACAAATAAAAATGATCAGATCAAAATCAACTGGCAGCCGAACTTGATTTTTCCTCAAATGGAAGATACAGACAAAGTAAGTCTGACTAGTGAGGAAGCTAAAAGAGGCGATATCCTTGATCGAAATGGAAAGAAATTAGCAACGACGGGCAAATTGAAACAGTTAGGGATCGTTCCTAGAAAGCTGGGAGAAAAAGAAGAGAAAACAGCAAACATCAAATCAATTGCTGCAGCTTTTGATCTTTCAGAAGATGAAATCAATCAAGCTATCTCTCAAAGTTGGGTACAACCGGACTACTTTGTTCCTCTAAAAATCATTGATGGACAAACCCCCGAATTGCCAAGCGGAGCAGCGATCCAAGAAGTTGATGGTCGCACCTATCCGTTAGGCGAAGCAGCAGCGCAATTGATTGGTTATGTTGGTGATATCTCAGCAGAAGATATCAAAAAGAATGCTGAATTAAGTAGTAATGGTAAAATTGGTCGTTCTGGTCTGGAAATGACTTATGACAAAGAACTACGTGGCACCAATGGAGGGAAATTGAGTATTACGGATGCTGATGGGACAGAAAAAGAAGTATTGATTGATCAAGAAGTGAAAAATGGTCAGGATATCAAATTAACTCTTGATGCCGATGCTCAAAAAATCGCATTTGATAGTTTAGGTGGAAAAGCGGGTTCAACAGTAGCGACTTCGCCAAAAACGGGTGAGTTGTTAGTATTAGCGAGCTCTCCAAGTTATGATCCAAACAAAATGACAAATGGAATCTCTCAAGAAGATTATCAAGCCTATACGGAAAATAAAGATCAACCATTTATTAGTCGTTTTGCTACCGGTTACGCTCCCGGATCTACATTTAAAATGATTACTGCCGCAATCGGATTAGATAATCAAACGCTGAATCCAGACGAAGTATTGACGATCAATGGATTGAAATGGCAAAAAGACCAATCATGGGGATCGTATCAAGTTACTCGTGTCAGCGATGTGCCTCAAGTCAATCTGAGAAACGCAATGATTTATTCAGATAATATCTATATGGCTCAAGAAACCTTGAAAATGGGTGAGAAGAAATTCCGCGAAGGATTAAATAAATTCATTTTTGGGGAAGACTTAGATTTGCCGATCAGCATGAATCCCGCACAAATCTCAAATAAGGATAGTTTCAAGTCAGAAATCTTATTAGCAGATACTGGTTATGGGCAGGGAGAACTATTGATCAATCCGATCCAACAAGCAACGATGTATTCTGTTTTTGCTAATAATGGAAATCTCGTTTATCCAAAATTAGAGATGGATAAAGAAACGAAAGTTAAACAAAATGTCATTGCTTCAACAGCTGTACAGACGATTCTGCCAGATTTGAAAGATGTTGTTCAAGATACGAATGGTACCGCTCATTCTTTAGCTACTTTAGGCATACCAATAGCAGCAAAAACTGGTACAGCGGAAATCAAAGAAAAACAAGATGAAAAAGGACAAGAAAATAGCTTCCTATTTGCTGTGAATCCTGATACAAATGGTTATCTCATGATCAGCATGTTAGAAGATAAAGCAGAAGGTGATTCTGCAACGAAACGTGCACCTGAGTTGCTCCAATACTTGAATCAAAACTATCAATAGACGAATGAATAAAACTAATCAATGACTGTAGTCACTACTTACATTTGGGCTAGGAAACCTAAATTATTTAGAATACTACAGTCACTCGATTAGTTTTTTTATATAGGGATGCTTTAGAATGATCTTTTTACCTTTGGTTTAACGATAAAAGTAGCTAAACCTAATAAAATGAATCCAATAATGAATGGCATCGTATGATGGAAATTAGCATATAGTTGACCACCGATCATCGGACCGATCACTCTAGCTAATGCTTGGATGCTTTGTGAAGCCCCTTGGATTTTCCCTTGGTCCTCTTTGCTAGCATACGTTGAAATCAAACCATTATAGGAAGGACTAAAAATCGCATCACCTAGCCCGAAAAAGACCATGCCGATGATAAAGCAGGGGATCGAGCCATAAAAAGCGGAAAGGATGATGACAGAATAACCAATCATTTCACTGGTAATACCCATAGTAATGATCTGGTTTTCTCGCCAAAATTTTAATAAAATCGGCATAATCAACAGTTGAGCAAAAATGTCCATAATGCCAATTAACGAGAAAGTAAAACCGATGATAATTGGCGATAGATGGAAAGTATCAATTGAAAATTGAGCAAAAATCGCTTGGAATGAACCGTTGGGTAGCCAAATCAAAAAACCTGTGATCAATAACCATTTGACTGATCGAAAAGTGAAAACCAATTGGAGTTGCTTGAAGGGATTGATTTGCTGAAGAGAAAGATTTCTTGTACGTTCACGTTTAGTCAAACTTTCAGGCATGAAAAAATAACCGTAAACCGCATTACTCAAAGACAAAAAGGAGGCAACGTATAAGGGAATTGCTGGTCCGTACTGTGCCAAGAACCCACCAATCAAAGGACCTGCTGCAGTTCCAATCCCAACCGTCGCGCTAATCCATCCAAAATATTTTGTTCGACTTTCAATTGGCGTCAAATCAGCAAAATAGGCAAGAATAGCTGAGATTTCGCCGCCGGTCAGCCCCTCAATTATTCTACCAAGAAAAAGTATCCATAAAGCTCCACCAAAGCCAAATAAATAGTACCCAATCGCAGAGCCAAACAAACTACTGATCAAAATAATTTTCCGACCAAACCGATCACTGAGTGCGCCTAACATAGGGGCGGCTAAAAACATGGAAAAAGCATAGATCGCACTGAGTAGTGTCACCGTGGTTGCTTGTTGCTGTGTGTTTTTTGTGTATTGCTCTACCATAAATGGGATGACCGGATTAACGATTGTTAACCCTAATCCAATCAAAAAGACCGAAGTGAAACCAAAAACGAGTGCATGTTTGTTGATTGTTGTATTCATATCAAAACTCCTTAGCTATAAAATGTTTCCTAGGAAACATTTTATATAGTATCTGTTTATTGTTTCCTTGTCAACAATAAACGGAGAGATACTAAGATAGAAGAATGAAATCTAACGAAGAAGAGAGCAAAAAATCAACCGTGATCTTAAGATCACGGTTGATTACACATGCACTTTATTTTTCTAGTTTTATTCTTTTTAAATTTTCTCTAAAGCGACCGATAAAACGAAAAACAGTATCAAACTCTTCCTTAGTCATTTGTTGAAAAACGACCTCATTTTCTTTAAGAAATTCTTCATGGAGCTTTTGATGCATTTTGTTAATACGCTGACCTTCAGCTGTCAGGAGAAAGTAACGCTCTTTTTTATTTTCAGGTTTCTGATAGCTTTCAAGTAAGCCGTTAGTGATCATTTTTTTAGTTAGCTTACTAATCGCTCCACGAGTCATGTAACTAGCATTTGCTAATTTGGTTACATTTGGATTTGGAATTGATGCTACTTTTTCGATTAAGTCGATCTCATTTAAAGAATAGCCTTCGAGTACTTGTTCTAATTTTGGTTTATTACGCCAAGTGATCTCGTTAGTCAGATCGACCATCTCACTAATCAATTTAAGTCTTGAGTCCATTTTTCACCGTCCTTTTTCTCTAGTATAACGAATGGACATTATCATCACAACATTCATTGATAGATAGTAAGTTAATTGGCGTATACTTTTTTAGTGAAATATTTAAGAATCAGAGGTGAGATCAGAGTACTTAACAAAACAACGATCACTAAAGGAGAGTAGTAGTGATTTTCAATCAAGTTGCTTTGTTGTCCGATCTGTAAAATGATCAGTGCCATTTCACCACGAGAAATCATACCAGCTCCTACCATAAGTGCACTGTTGGAAGAAAAACTAGAGAATTTTGCTCCAATATATCCGCCAATAAGTTTAGTCAGAATCGCTACGAGTGTCAAAATCAAAATAAATAGTATCTGTTCACTAAATTTAGAAAAATCTACTTCTAAACCAACACTCACAAAAAAGACGGGGATGAATACTGCATATCCCAAAGCTTCAACATTATTGTAAACTTCATGTTTTACTTTTGTTTGACTCACTGCAATCCCAGCAAAAAATGCCCCAATTACTGAACTTAACCCAATCAGGTCTGCTAAATAAGACATTCCTAGGCAAATGACTAATGACATAATGATAATGGCTGAATTCGCATAGATTTTTTCTGCTAGAGACATTAAAAATGGAGCGATCCATTTCACTAATAAAAAGATAAATAAGAAATAGAATAGTTGTTCCAACAAGAGTAAAGGAAGGGGTAGGTTGCTCGTAGACTTACCTGTTAAAAAAGATAAACTGAAGCTTAGCACTAGAACAACCAGAATATCATCAACAACAGAGGCACCTAGAATCGTTGATCCTTCCTTCGTATTCACAACATTTAATTCTTTTAATACTTCGACAGAGATACTAACAGAAGTCGCAGCTAAAATAATCCCAAAAAAGATTGCTTCATTGTTTGCTACTTGAAACGCCTCGCCAGTAAGCCAACCGAAAAAGACAGGGAAGAGGATTCCTAAAAGTGCTACAAACATTCCTGGTTTAAAATATTTTTTCAATAAGGATAAATCACTTTCCAAACCTGCTAAGAACATCAGCAAAATGACACCAATTTCAGAAAAATCATGAACTAAAATATTTGGATGAACCCAGCCAAGTCCTGCTTGTCCTAGTAATACACCAACTAACAATTGCCCAATAACAGCCGGAATCCCAAATCTTCTTGAAATATGCGAACCAATTGTAGTTGCAACAAGGATTAGACACAAGATACCAATAAACTCCATAAGATAGTCAAACCTTTCTTTATTCAATAGTCTCAAATATATAATAACATTAATTATTTTATTTGTGGTAAAAAGAGATTGCATAAGAAATCAGCAATCAGAGACTCGGAAAATGAAAAATTTTAAAGCAAATAAAAAGAGGGAGCAAACAGAAAGTTTACCCCTAGAAACGAAAGATATTTGGAAAAAGCAACTTCTTCCATCTTCTAGGTAAACTAATAGTCATGCAACCTCTTATTTACTTACGAATATCTCTTGTTCACTTTAAAATAGCTAATGATTTCTGAGATACCCATGAAAATTAATAGCCCACCAAATAATTGGAAGAGTATCATAACGCTTTTGAATGGATTGAATAATAAAATCAAACCACCAATCAATAAGAGAATACTATAAGCACTCCAACCTTTCGAACGGGTGTTAAGTCCAACGAATAATTGAAAGAGACTTTTTAGGATAATAACTAAACCTAAGATAACTGGTAAGAGCGAGACGATTGCTGCTGCAAAGACCCACACGATTAGTGCGAGAATAAAAAAGGCAATCCCGCTAATTAAACCAAATCCCCATGCACCCGTTTGTTTTCGGTTTTTATTTGCTTCTAAAAGATTCAAAACTCCTAATAAAACAAAATACGCTGTAATGAGGTAGCCAATAAAATGGAATACAGCTGTCGGATTGATCACAATTGCAAGTCCGGCAATGATGTAAATGGCTGACCTTAGCAATGCGTAACGCTGAAAATTCGTTCGTATCATTTCAAACATAACATAACCTCCTTTTCATCTATTGTAACGGTAAACAGTTATTCTACCAAATAAAAACCTGCTTTTTATTTAGCTTCTTAATATTTTATCCATTTTCTTGCCTTTTGCAAGTTCATCAATTAGCTTATCTAAATAACGTATTTCCTGCATCAGTGGGTCTTTGATCGTTTCCACTCGCACACCACAAATCACCCCAGTTATCAACTGTCTGTTTGGATTCAGTTTGGGTGCTTGTTCAAAGAAGACTTGGAACGTTACTTCATTTTTCAGTTGTTTTTGTAATTCTTCTTCGGTATAACCAGTCAACCAGCGGATGATTTCATCCACTTCTGACCGAGAGTGTCCTTTTTTCTCAGCTTTTTTTACATAGAGAGGGTAGACACTTGAGAAACTCATGGTGAAAATTCGTTGATTCATGATAGCACCTCCTGCGATAAGTTTTCTTTTATTATATTCGTTTGTTCAATAAATGTGTACTTATCGCAATTGTAAAAAAAGAATAAATAAAAGGCTAAGGCAAGTTGATGAATAAACTTGTCTTAACCTTTTGAGATTTGTAGCAAAGTTATTCTTTTCTCATCAAATAGTCAAATGCACCAAGGGCTGCTGTAGCTCCTGATCCCATAGCAATAATGATCTGTTTATAAGCACTATCTGTGCAATCACCAGCAGCGTAAAGTCCTGCTTCACTGGTAGCACCATGGGCATCAGTGATGATTTCTCCTCGATCATTTAACTCAAGTGTTCCAACTAACCAATCCGTATTAGGAACCAAACCGATCAGAATAAACACACCTGAAACAGCTATTGTGTGTTCTTCCTGGGTGGAACGGTCGATATAACTCAACGAATCAACCTTTGTCTGACCACTGATTTCTTTCGTCTGGGCATTTAGAATGACAGTGACATTTGTTAAAGTAGCTAGTTTATCTTGTAATACTTGGTCTGCTTTAAGTGTCGGAAGAAACTCTAAAATATATACATGTTTCGCCAACCCAGCTAAATCAATGGCAGCTTCAATCCCTGAATTTCCGCCACCAATCACTGCGATTTCTTTTCCGGCAAAGAGGGGACCATCGCAATGAGGACAATAGGCAATTCCTTTGTTTTTAAATTCTTTTTCACCAGGAACATTGATGGAACGCCAATGAGCTCCTGTTGCAACAATCGTTGTTTTTGATTTCAGTTGATTGCCGCTTTTTAAATTGATTTCAAAGAGATCTGCTCCTTTGTTTAGTGACACAACTTGTTGATTTGTCATAACATCAACAGGATAAGACCGTAAATGTTCTTCGACTTGTTTCATCAATCGTGGACCTTCTGTGTAAGGTGTACCGATTAGATTTTCGATGCCTAACGTTTCTACGACTTGACCGCCAAGTGTATCAGTTACGAGTCCAGTACGGAGGCCTTTTCTAACTGCGTAAATCGCTGCGCTGCTTGCTGCTGGACCGCCACCGATAACTAGAACGTCAAATAATTCTTTTGTATTGATTTCCTTTTGTTCCATTAGATTCGGGCCAGCTATTTTTCCTAAAATTTGTTCAATCGTCATTCGTCCACTAGCAAATTCTTTTTCGTTTAAAAAGACGGTTGGCACGGCCATGATTTGTTTTTCAGTGATTTCATGCTGATACATCCCACCTTCGATCATCGTATGGGTGATCAACGGATTCAAAACCGCTAAAATGTTTAACGCTTGAACAACATCAGGGCAGTTGTGACAGGTTAAACTGACATAGCTCTCAAAATGTAGAGGCTGATTAATTTCTAAAATGGATTGAATCAAAGTATCAGCTATTTTAGGTGGTCGTCCACTTACTTGTAATAAAGCAAGGAGGAAAGATGCAAACTCGTGGCCTAAAGGAATACCTGCGAAAGTGATCCCGCTAGTCTTTTGTAAAGAATTGATTTCAAAGCTAGGGGTACGTGGCAACGTCTTTTGTTCAACCGTAATTTTATCAGTCATATCTGCCACTTCGTTCACAAACTCGAATAGTTGTTGGGAATTGGCTGTGTCATCTGTACTAACCGAAAAAACAACTGGTGCTTCCATTAAATCAAGATATTGAGCTAAATTTTGTTTCGTTTCCTTATCTAACATCGGCTCATCCTCTAAATCTTTCCAACAAGATCGAAACTAGGTTTTAGTGTTTCGCCACTTTCTTTCCATTTCGCTGGACAAACTTCACCAGGATGCGTACGTACGTATTGTGCGGCTTTGATTTTGTCAATCAAGGCACTTGCGTCACGTCCAATACCATCAGCATTGATTTCCATTGCTTGTACGATACCATCTGGATCTATGATAAAAGTTCCTCTTTGTGCAAGTCCACTTTCTTCATTCAATACATCAAATAAACGAGAAATGTGGTGAGAAGGGTCGCCAATCATGGCATATTCTATTTTTCCGATAGCTTCAGATGAGTCATGCCATGCTTTATGTGTAAAGTGGGTATCCGTTGAACAAGAAAATACTTGGACGCCTAGTGATTTTAATTCATCGTATTGTTCCTGTAAATCCTCTAATTCTGTTGGACATACGAAAGTGAAATCTGCTGGATAAAAGCAAATAATACTCCAATTACCAGTAAGATTAGCATCGCTGATATCGATAAATTCTCCGTTTTTATAAGCTTGTGCGGTAAATTCTCCAACTTTTTTTCCAATCAATGACATATGAAAACCTCCAATTTATTTTGCTTTATTTATAATTAATATAATTTAATAACGGTTGCAAAGTCAAAGGTTTTTTGGTTATTTTAAGAATGTCTCGTAAAAATAGGAGGTTATTTATAGGTAGAATAGAAAAAGCCGTACATGGGAATAGTGGCTGCTTCCTTTGTTTAGTAGGATTCATCGACTATTTTTCCATGAACGGCTGCATTGGATCATTTATTAGAAAATGGTGTGCAAGATGTATAATCATTTTCTTGCTTTAATTCAAAGATATATCCAGCAATTTGAGTAATTACTTTTTTCCATTCTTGCGGTGTCACATAATTGTCCAATAAATAGATTTTTTTGATATGTGGCGGCAGATGCTCTAAGGGACAGTCACTGACGATGATATCACATTCTTCCATATAATTTTTTTGGATGATGATCGACTCGGAAGAAAAGATCTGCTCGATTTTGACCATCAAATCTTTACTCACATAAAAATCCTTGGTGTAATTGATACCTATGACGATCGAGTGTTGAGGTTTAAAGCGATCATACAAATGAAGTAAGTCTTCAACGATCCATTGCATATTTTCTTTGATCAATAGATCTGGCAGCTCTTTACTGATTTTTTGTCTAAAAGTGACGTAGAATTGTTTGATCTCATTTTGTAAGTTTTCAAAATTTTCTTTTCCTTCATATAAAGTATAGGTAGGTAAAGGAGTATTGGGGTGATCAGGATTCAAAAAAGTACTGAAAAGTTTATTTCGAGCAAAGTTCAAGGCATAAAGTTTTTGTTGGTTGACTGGTACTTTTAAATGAAAGTGTCGGCTAAAAGACTCCACTAGCTTTTTAGAGTAAACGATGTAAGGAACATTAGCTTCTAGTAACATTTGGTAATGTTGAAAGCTAAGCTCGTCACTTTCTAGTTTTGAGATCGCTAATCTTGCTAACAGGTTGATTAAAACCCGCTGCTCATGACAGATAGATAAATGATCGTTAAGTAAATCAAATTCTGGAGTAACCAAGTATTCAATATAGTCATATTCTTTAAACTCTCTTTGGACATTCTTCAACGATGTAACTGGAAAGTTCTCTACACAGATTTTTAATAGTAAAAATAATTTCTCTTTCATACCTCCACTTAGGGCATCAAGTAATTCTTGTTTAAAATAAGTTGTTAGTTCATACGTAATAGATTGTGGGGTTTCCATGCCGTAGGGGACAGAAGTATTTGAAAAAATATTCCAATAAACATCTAAAAAACAATACTGGATCTGTACTTCCGTTCCTGCTACGATTTTTTTCCTTTAGCTGTAAATTTAAATGCAATCCCATACAATTTAAGGAACTGATTGACAGCTTTCATTTTGGAATAAAGATAAGAGGAGCTGTAATTTGTTGTTTGACTAATGCTAACAATTGAATGACCAGTTGGTTCTAACAGGGCTGTTAAAATTTTAAAATTTGTCGATTCTAAACAGTATTTACCAAATAATTCATAATAACATTTTGCACTATCTGTATTCTTTAAATCTAACTGGACAAATTTCTTTTGCCTGATCAAAGAAACATCTTCTAAATCAAGTGTCATAAAATCCTGTTCTAATTCTTGGAGATAAAGCAAAAAATTAGAATCAGACATCTCAAAATAATCAGCGAGGTAGTGAGTGGTAATGAAGAATGGGTGTTCTGCAAGAAAAAGAAAAATATTGAGCTTGGTAACACTTTTTTTATTTAAAAGATACTTTTTGATTGCTTCTTGTGTTTGCATGTTATTCCTCCATTTGATTTTCCATCCAGCATTTTACTAAAAAATTAGCTATTTTGAACAAAAAAACAGTAATAATATTTTAGCCGTTTGTATTATCTTATGTATTGCAAGCCAAAAGTGTTTGAAACGGGGGAGATGTAAAAATGAATCACTTAAAACTTATAATGGCTACTGTTGCTTTGACAGGCCTATCGGTAACTGCCGAAGCAACGCAACAAGTAAAGATTGAAGAGCACCACCCAATCGTTACTAAAACGAAAGAGCCTGGGTGGGCAAACGTGAATTGTATCACACTACAGGATGAATTTTCCACAACAAATTCAGGAATCATGAAATTTCCGGTGGGAAAAACGGTACCAGTCAAAGCCAGTGTCAGCTATTCAGGCGATAGACAACCAATCTCACAATCCAATGTAGTATTTGAGAAAGTTGATCCAGCATTGACGATTGGGTACGATCCAACTACGCTTCAGATTAATGGACATAAGGCTAGTTTTACCTTTACTGTAACATTAAATCAACATTTAACAAAGCCAGCATTATTTACGATCAAAGTAGCTGATGGCAGTCCGACAGATAATCAGCATCTTACGCCTTATAGTCAACGTCAGACAGTTGAAGAAATGCTTAATGTTGATGAGGATAATTTTACCGAATTACCAGAAATTGAACCGACTGATCCAACACCGGAAGAAAAGCCAGATCCAGTTGAACCGACTGATCCAACGCCGGAAGAAAGCCAGATCCAGTTGAACCGACTGATCCAACGCCAGAAGAAAGCCAGATCCAGTCGAACCGACTGATCCAACACCAGATGAAATGAAAAAACCTCAAGTGGAAATCGAGATACCTAAGAAAGAAGAATTTCCAACTGTGGGGGAATCTTTAATTGACGTTAATACGAAAAATCAAGTAATTTTGCCAGATATGATCAAAGAAAAATCGCATCAGATGTCTTTATCAGGTAGTTTTACGCCTAAAAATGAAAACAATTATGAAATAAACAATGATAATTTCTCAGATAATGAAAAATCTCTTGGTAATGGTATAAGTGGTCAATTACCAAAAACAGCAGATAAAGCAACACCAAGTTTTATGTATCTTGGGTTTACACTTATCATTTTCTCTATTTTCGGAGTGAGAAAGTTACGAAATAGTGAAAAACAAAGTTAAAGCAAACAAATAACATTATTATTAAAAGAAGAGAATGAGGAGCACATCCTCATTCTCTTCTTTATAAAATAGAAAATTACTAGAAAAATAAGTGATGAACCATAAGTATTAAATCACTTATTTTTTATTTGTTTAAATAATGTATTTGTTCTTGATCAACCACTGGATAAGTAATCAATTCAGTGCCTTCGAGATTTTCTTTATGCATTTCAACTGCGGTGATTTGGTGATTGTTGTAAGTAGTATAGTAATAGATCCCTTTGTCCATGTTACAACAAGACGAATAGATCGTATATTCAAACTTCCCATTTCCTACATCACACAATCCTTTTTGTTGTTCCACGGATGTTAATATATGGAAAAATTGGTTCACGCTCTCCATCTCTGAATCTCCTGAGACTGATTGCCATTTTGTAAAGGCAGCTTTTACGAAACGAGAAGCAGATGATAAATCGCCTGGTAAGCCTAATCCACCCATTCCACGACTATACACATCCAACTCTAGATTTTTCGCAAAATGATTGGAAGATACAGTAGGAGAAACATGACGGTAGTTATTTAAATTAAACAATTGATAATCAAAAGGTGGATTATTTGTTAATACACCGACTGGATTATTGTAAATTTTCAAACCATCAATGGTTGATTCGATCACGAGAGCTTCATTTTGGTCAGCAAGCATCCAGTGAAGAGGAGAAAGTGGAAGTTCTTCACTAAAATTGATATTTACTAAGTTGATCTCAGCAAGTAATTTTTTTGCCTCATCGATTGTTGCGCATTTTCCTAATAACCAAGGGATAAATTCGAATGGTGAGATATTGGTTTTACCAGAGTCTTTTTCAAAGTAATGAGCATTTTCAGGGAAATTCAAACCTGCCATGCTAAGTCCTTTTTCATTTGTTGCTTCAAAATATAACGGATAATTATCAACAACTGCAGCCATACCAATTAACGCATAGTGAGAGGGTAGAGGATCCGTTCGACGAAATTTAAAAGGATAGTTTCTAGGCGTAATTGTCACTACTTGTCCATAAGAAAGCTCTAAATCTAAGTTTCGTCCAAAATAATGATCTTTAGTTGCATAAACAATGGATGTACACATGATACATCTCCTCCTTTTATTAATATAAATTAATGATAATACCAATTTTAATTTTTTACCAGAAAAACTGATTTTTGATTAAAAAAACTCCTATTATAAAAAAAGATCTTTTCTAAGATGGATTTACTTTGTAAGGATTAACAAGACAAGTGTGCGGTGTTCTAGAAAATTTTAGCGGAAAATAAGCCGAAGAATGCCCTAACTAGAAGGGATTCTTCGACTTATTTCTCAGAGCTAGAGACGTCACAAAATTTTTATGACAATTAAACTGAAGTAAATCTTACAGGTTCTGATTCAAAGAAAGTCACTCTTTGAGGGGATGGTTGGGAATTTCTTTCACTTTTAATATATCTAATAAGAATGTAAAAATTGGAATACCAACAATCAAACCCCATACTCCTAAAAAGCGTTCGCTGATCAATAATACAATAAAGGTATAGAAAATCGGTAATTCTGTTTTACTAGACATCAATTTTGGATTCAAAACATAAGATTCAAGTAAATGGACGATTAAAATCGTTAATAAGATGTAAACCACATCTTTTATGCCACCTTGAGAATACGCAATAAAGGATAAGGGCACACAAGAGATAATGACACCAGCAACTGGGATCAAACTTAAAATAAAGATCATAATTGCTAAACTAAGCAACTGATGGAAACCAAAAGCAGCTAAAGCAATCGTTGTGAGGATCGTGTTTAATAAAGCAATAATGAACTGTGCCTCTAATACTAATCCAAAGGTATTGACAAATTTATCAGCAAAGTAATAAATGTCTTGGAAGAACCAAGAAAATTCGCCTTTTAAGAATAAGCGGGAAAATAGGATTGTTTTTTTCTTTTCGATCATAAAAAAGAAACTTAAGATAAAAGACATAGTAAAGGCGACAGCCATCTTACCAAAGTCTTGCAAATAGCCTAAAGCAATTGATGCACCATTTTGTAATTGTTCAAAGAAATCATTTCTTTCAATGTAATTATGGATATAAAGTAAAACCGGATCAGCGTCTTTGGGTTGATGTTCATAGAAATTGATGACTGATTTGACCATGTCAAATGTTTGGTGTACCAAGACGGGGATATAAATTGTAAATGCTAAATAGATTAGGTAAACCACAAGAGCATAAACAATAATGGTTAATACTCCGGTTGGAACCTTAATGAATCGTTGGATAATTTGCACTAAGTGAATCATTAAATACGTAAAAATAAAAGTTAGTAAAATTGTTGTAATCATGCTTCTTACAAGAAAAAGGACTACAATAATGATTAATAGAACAGTCATACGACGAATTTTTTCATTCGCCAAAAAGCGTTGGTAAACAGACAAATCAACAACCTCCAAGTAATTTAAGTCATAGCGTACATATTTGATTATAAAGCGGAAATAGGGAATTAGGAAGAAAAAAATAAAAACTGCAGACATTGATGAGCAATGTCTGCAGTTTGACTGTTTAGTTCCTAGTGTTTTTCCCGAAAATTAGTTAGCATTTTCTTGCTGAGTTTTTGCAAAAGAACAAGCTCATCCGGTTCAAGTGGAAGACTCGCTAATATTTTAGCAGGAATATCTTTTGCTTTTTCTTCTAAAGCTTTTCCATTAGAAGTCAGTGATAGAATCGTAATACGCTCGTCTTTATCTGCTCTTCTTCTTTGAAGTAGGCCTTTGTCAGCCATTTTTTTTATGACGGGCGTCAAGGTTCCAGAATCTAAACAAAGTAAGCTGCCAAGTTCTTTCATTGTGACTTGTTGGTTTTCCCATAAAACACGCATTACCAGGTATTGCGTGTAAGTTAAATCTAAAGGCTTCAGCAAAGGGTTGTACGAGCGAATGATTTCTTTAGAGGCGGCATATAAAGGAAAGCACAACTGGTTTTCTAAATATAAATCTTCCATTTTCTCCACCTCGATTCTCGTAGTTCCTTGTTAGCATAGCTGATTTTGTAATAAATGTCTAGCTGTTAACGGCAGTCAATGTCACTTCAATATTACCTGCAGTTGCCTTAGAATAAGGGCAAACCTTATGAGCTGCTTCTAGTAATTCTTGTGTTTCCTCTAAAGAGAGACCTTCAACATGACCTTCAATTTCAACGCCTAAAACAAAACTCATTTCATTTTCAGCATACAAAGATACTTGAGCACTGATGGTAGAAGCACCAGAGATATTTTTTTGATTTTTGATCAATTCTAACGCACTATTGAAACAAGCACTGAAACCTGCTGCAAATAATTGCTCAGGATTCGTTGCATCGGCTACACGACGTCCAGGAGCCGCAATTGTAAGTTCAAATGAATGATCTGGACTATGAACTTCACCTGAACGACCACCAGTATTGATCATTTTTGTAGAATACATTTTTTTCATAAAAAACACTCCTTTAAATTTGATTTTGTACAATTAAATTGTATACAACTTAATTGAGAAAGGCAACTAATTCGTTTCAGCATGGGCATAAAAAAAACGAGCGACTACACGTTATGGCATCACTCGTTTTAGATAAATTATTTAAGCAGAATCAATTTTTAGAAGAAATACAAAAATAGAAGAGGAAGTATTTATGAATAAGCTTCTTATTACTCAATTGGATGGTAAGTAAAGCCACTACCAGTTACTTCAGCTACACTGCTGACAATCACAAAAGCAGTAGGGTCGATTTCTTCGATCAATGATTTGACTCTTGAAAACTCCTGGTCTGTTACGACGATCAATAAAACTTCTTTAGATTTGCGGTTGTAGCCACCTTTTGCTTCTAATAAAGTTAAGCCACGACCAATTTCCGCACTTAAACGTTGGCGGATTTCTTCGATAGAAGTTTCGCTCATCACCATTATCGATTTTTTACGATTCATTCCTGTTTCAATATATGACATTACAATCGAGGTAATGACGATCGAAAGAATGGCGTATAAAAATTCTTCAAACCCAAAAATAAATAAATTAAGTGATACAACAAACGCATCTGTTACCAATAAACCAATCGAAGTATTCAAATGAAAGTACTTTTTGAAGATCAGTGGTGGAATAGTTGTTCCGCCACTTGAAGAATTATTTTTGTATAAAATAGCGACACCCAGAGCAAAGATCGCACTACCAAAGATCACTGAAAGTAAACGATCCGACGTAACCATCATTTCAGGGACGACCGCAATAATCAGCGGAAAGACAAGACTTCCAAAAAGCACTTTGAAAAAAGGTTTTTTTCCAAGAAATACAAGAGCTAATACCAACATGATGATATTTAATACTAAAATGACCATTGCACGATCAAAACCTAAAGCCGATTCTAAGAGAATACCTAAACCACTCACACCGCCTGCTGCGATATGGTGGGGGCCTAAAAACATATTGATACCTACGCCTAAAATGGTTAAGGCAAACATTATTTTTATGTATGTCCAAATCATCGTTTTCATTTGCTTCATCCATTCACATCCATTCATTATTGTATTTTAATTTTTTAGTGCTTTTTTCATTATAACGTAATATTCACCTAAAGTTAACTACTATTTTAAAAAAATGTTAGGTTAGTCTAACATTTCAGGTTGAGAAATAGATGAGCTATGAGTTCACTATGTTGCTATAGATAGTGAATAATCATATTTTTTATCGATTGAAATAAAAATGAAAGATGTCTTTTACTTTTACTTATTTCGATAAAGAGCAAATAAAGATGGAAATTTAATGAATGAAAGGTTGGACATAAATGCAACGTCATGTCGATTCGTTACGAACAGTTAGTGTGCAAGAACCATTGGCAATAAGATGAGCAGGAGTTGGTTCGTTTTCTTTTTCTAAATAAATTTCAGCTGCCCAAAATTGGATAGAACGTCCAATTTTAGTTGGACGTGCGATCACTCGTAATTGTCCATTTTGAGCGCTGTTAAGGTGGTTGACGTGTAAATCTACACTTACCGCATATTGTGGCGAGCTTAAATGTTGGTTAGCACCAATACTACAAGCGGTTTCAATCAAGATACCGTTGATTCCACCATGAAGGAAGCCAAAAGGTTGGAGATGGATGTCAGAAATCGGTAGTAACAATTCAACCTGTTCTTTTGAGATAGACATTGTCTCAATCTGTAAATATTCGATTAAATTCATTTTTAGGTTTCATTCCTTTTTTGTTTTTTGAATAGTATAACAGAAATTCTTAAAAAATATAAAATTACAAACGTTTTCTTTGGCTTTTGTGTATAATAAGAATGTTCAACTTAGAGGAGGAATAAAATGAGAGAATGGCAAACAATTAAAGACTATGAAGAAATACTTTTTGAAAAACATGGTAAAATAGCAAAAATAACAATTAATCGACCTCAAGTACACAATGCATTCACTCCAAAGACAGTGTTTGAAATGATTGAAGCTTTTACTATTTGTCGAGAGCGGCAAGATATTGGTGTGATTATTTTAACCGGGGCAGGAGATCAAGCATTTTGTTCTGGTGGAGATCAAAAAGTTCGAGGAAATGGCGGGTATGTAGGTGATGATCAAATCCCTCGCTTGAATGTGCTAGATCTCCAACGCTTGATTCGGGTCATTCCAAAGCCTGTGATTGCTATGGTCAAAGGTTGGTCGATCGGTGGAGGCAATGTCTTACAACTTGTTTGTGACATCACAATTGCCGCTGAAAATGCGAAATTTGGACAAACAGGTCCGAATGTAGGAAGTTTTGACGGCGGTTATGGATCAGGCTATCTAGCTCGAGTGATCGGTCATAAAAAAGCAAAAGAAGTCTGGTTTATGACGAAACAGTATTCCGCAACAGAAGCTTTAGCAATGAATTGGATCAACACAGTGGTACCTTTAGCCGAAATTGAAGACGTAACGATAGAGTGGGCAGAAGAAATGTTGAAGAAAAGTCCTTTAGCATTAAGAATGATCAAGGCTGCAATGAACGCAGATACAGACGGACTAGCGGGGATCCAACAATTAGCAGGGGATGCCACTTTACTTTACTACACGATGGCTGAAGCTCAAGAAGGACGAGATGCATTCAAAGAAAAGAGAGAGCCTGACTTTGACCAATTTCCTAAATTTCCCTAAACAAAAACCAAATAGTTGGTTGCAACGACAAGCATTAGAACAGCCAGATCAGCCAGCCTTTTATACGAAAGATGTTTGTCTAACGTTTAGTGAATTGAATCACTATGTACAGCAACTTGCTTATTATTTCAAACGTTTTATAAGCAATCAACAAAAAACTATTAAAAGAGTAGCCATTTTGAGCGACAATCAGACAATGATGTATCAGTCGATCTTAGCTCTATGGGAACTAGGAATGGAGATCCAATTTCTAAATACAAGGTTAACCAGTGAAGAACTAGCTTATCAGTTAAAAGATGCCAATACACGACTATTGATCACTGAACATCCTGAACATTTTTCCTTTGAAAATGTAACCATCATTTCTTTCCCGGAAAAAAAGGAACTAATCGGGAGAATTAATGAACCACCAATTGATTTCGGCTATCAATTGGAGCAAATAGCCTCGATCATGTATACATCTGGGACTACTGGAAAGCCAAAAGGAGTACCTCAAACTTTTTCAAACCATCAAGCAAGTAGCCTAGCTACACAAAAAAGTATGGCTATCGAGTCTGGCGAGAATTGGCTTTGTTGCGTCCCGTTGTACCATATCAGTGGTTTATCGATTCTTTTACGTTCCCTTGTTTTAGGAATTAGCGTTCATTTATGTGAGAAATTTCACCCATCAGAAGTCAACCAACTGATTTTAAGCGAAAAAACCGCTTATTTGTCGTTAGTCACGAAAATGTTAAAAGATCTGTTGCCGTTTGTACCAGAAGACGGTTATCCTTCTTCTTTGAAGCAAGTTTTATTAGGTGGCGGTCCGATTGAATCTACCTTACTTGAAGACTGTTGCCAGTTGAAGCTACCCGTTATGTTGTCTTATGGCATGACAGAAACATGTTCCCAAGTTGTCGCAGGTAAAATCAATTTGCATTCAAAGTTTAAAGACACGGTTGGTCGTCCGCTAATGGGTGTGCAAATTAAAATCGATGGGACAGATCAAGCGAATGAATCTGGAGAAATTCTTTTGAAAGGTCCGTCGATCGTTAAAGGATATCTCAACGGACGAGATCGACATTCGTGGACGAAAGAGGGCTGGTTTTGTACTGGTGATTGGGGCTATTTAACAGATACTGGTGAACTAAAAATTCTTAGTCGAATGAGTGAGCGAATCATCTCTGGCGGAGAAAATATTTACCCTGCTGAGATTGAAGCAATTTTTTTAAAAAGTCAGAAAATTGCAGAGGCTATTGTTATTGGTAGAGCCGATCCTAACTGGGGGCAACGCCCAGTAGCTTATTTGAAATTAATAGATAAGGTCAGCGTTAATGAAATTTGCAATCTCATGGAGCAACTTGCTTCCTACAAACATCCTGACGAAATTTTTGTCATCCATGATCTACCAAAAACAGCCTCAGGAAAACCATTAAAACGACTTTTTTTAACAGAAGAAAGAGTGAACTATATTGACTACCAACTTATTTAATCTAAATCTACAGGAAGTACCTGAAGCTGACTATGTATGTTATAGCTTTAAGATTCCTTATGAACCGTTAGCAAATCTCTTTGCAAAAGCGAGTGACTTTAAAGGCACACGTTTCTTTTGGCAAACGCCAGACAAAAATGTCGGTTTCTTGGGGTTTGGGCGTAATCTTTTAAAGAAGCGTGGAAACTGGTCCACCGAAGACCTGATAAATGCTAAACAAGAGTTTTTTAAAAAACTTTCGTTTCTGGTTCCTGAAAAAGAGACTCCGATTCTTTTTGGAGGATTACCTTTTGATGCTGAAAACAAAAATCAAGCGCCTATTTGGGGAGAATTGGCAGAGGGCTGTTTTATTCTACCCGAACTATTAATCAAGCAAAATCATCAGCAACTAACCGTTGTAATAACCGCAAGTAATCATTTTAAAACTTTAAAAGAACTCGATGAGTTTATTAAAGAAAAAATGAGACTCATTAATGAAATGAAAGAGCGATGTGTCCCAGATTTTTCGCCAAGTCAAATATTAAAAGAAACTGAAGTAGCTGTTCCTCATTTCTTAAAAGCTGTTGAAGAGACGATCGAAGTCACAGCAAATAAAAAATCAGCACTTAAAAAAGTGGTTTTAGCAAGACAGATGCAATTAGTTGGCAAAGAATTTTCTGTTGAAAAAATCTTACTTCATCTGATTAGTCAACAACCAAACACCTATCTCTTTGTTTTAGAAGCAAAAGGTCAAGCGTTTATTGGCGCAACACCTGAACGTTTGCTTCAGGCGACTGATACCCATTTCTTGACCGCTAGCATTGCTGGCTCTATCGCTAGAAGTTCAAACGAAAGAGAAGACGTTACATCGGGAGAAAAACTTTTAAAAGACTCTAAAAATATTGGAGAACACCAATTAGTCGTCGAACGTTTAACAGAACAGATGCACTCATTTATTAAGGGGAAACTAACAGTATCAGAAAAAAGTCTTTTAAAAAACCGAGACATTCAACATCTTTGTTTGACGTTGAAAGGGAGCCGTCAGGATGGTTTCTCATTTTTAGAAGTCATACGACAACTACATCCTTCACCAGCTTTAGGCGGTGTTCCTAAACAGGCAGCCATTGATTGGATAGCGGAAAAAGAACCTATTGGGCGAGGGTTATACGGTGGTCCAATTGGCTGGTGTAGTTTAACTGAGGATGTTGGTGAATTTGCAGTTGGTATTCGTTCTGGAGTAGTGAGTGATACTGAGGTCCAGTTGTATGCTGGCTGTGGAATTGTGCCAGATTCAACGCCTGAAGCGGAATACTTAGAAACTGCTCTAAAATTTCAACCGATGATTCGAGGTGTAAAAGAATGACGAACACAAAAGAGCTGACTGCTTATTTATTAGCATTTATCCATGGATTGAAAGAAAGTGGATTAAAAGAAATGGTCATTAGCCCAGGATCACGCTCGACACCACTGGCCTTATTGGCTTATCGTGACCCGGAAATCAATTGCTATATCAATGTGGACGAGCGTTCGGCTGCTTTTTTTGCGCTTGGTTTAGCAAAAGCACAAAAGGAACCTGTTGGTCTGATTTGCACATCAGGAACTGCTGCAGCAAATTATTATCCAGCCATTTGTGAAGCTGAGGCGTCAAATGTTCCACTCGTTGTGTTGACCGCTGACCGTCCACCAGAGGCGCAAGGCGTAGGAGCACCACAAACGATAGATCAGCAACATTTGTATGGAAGCCATGTCAAAAAGTATATCGGAATGGCTTTGCCTGAAGAAGGAGAATCTTTTGAAAGATATGCGTTTTTTCAGGGTTGGGAGAGTGCGGCTGCTGCAATAAAAATTCCTAAAGGACCTGTACATGTGAATCTACCTTTTCGAGAACCTTTATTACCAGATTTGTCCCAATCATTTACACGTCATTATTCAAGAAAAGGGGAAACGATCAATAAAGTAACTTCCTTTTCGTTACCAGAACTTGATTCTTGGTTGACCAAAAAAGGGTTGATTATTGTTGGAAGAGAATTGACCACACAACAGGCAACGAAAATGATTGAACTAGCTGAAATCGTAGGATGGCCTATTCTTGGTGATCCACTTACAAATTTAGGAAATTGCGGGAAAGAAAGCGACAATTATATTTCTCATGTTGATTTGATCTTTGCCGATCAACGCTTAGAAACACCCGAAATCGTTTGGCAGTTTGGTAACTTGCCATTGGCCAAAAACCTCATGCTTTATTTAAATCAGTCAAAAGACCTGACTTATGTCATCATTGATGAAAGCGAATCTTGGAAAGACTGGTTACATCAAAGTAATTATGTTTTACCAATTGATCCACTGACGTTTTGTAGCATGGTTAAGAACATGAGCGATGAAGAATTTCATACTCATGCAGATAGAAACTGGTTATCCTATTGGCAAGAAAGAGCAAAGCTTGCCAGACAAACGATAGAAACAACCTTACCCTTAGATGCCTATAACGAAAGCAATGCTAGTAAGCGTCTTTTTCAATTGTTAAAGTTTGACGAAACACTCTTCTTGTCCAATAGTAATGCTATTCGTTTTATTGATCGCTACGCTGGTTTTTCAAAACAACGATTTTCAGTCTATGGGAATCGGGGAGTAAATGGTATTGACGGGATTGTTTCAACAGCTGCAGGTATTTGTGCGGCTAAGAAACAGCAGATGTTTTTGTTGATTGGTGACTTAGCTTTGTTTCATGATATGAATGGGTTACAAATAATCAAAGAACTTGAGCTGCCGGTGACTGTGATCGTTTTGAATAATAACGGGGGAGGTATCTTTTCTTTCCTTCCTCAAAGGGAATTAGATAACTCCTTTTTTGATCCTTTGTTTTCAACACCCTTACATCTAGACTTGGAGAAAGTGGCAGATCTCTACTGCGGCGCTTATAAAAAGCCCAAATCGCTGACTGAATTTGAACAAATAGTTTGTGAAAGTCGAGAAAGAATAGACAGTAAAGACAATAGAGAAGAGAAAGAAAATTCAACTTGGACGTTGATTGAAGTCGTTGGCGAACAAAAAGCACCAGCAGAGCTTTGGCAACACATGATTGAGGGATACGGTAATCGAAATGAGTGAGGGAAAAATAAAAATCAATGGTGTTAATTATGCTTATCGTTGGTTACAGCGAACATCTCCAATGAGACCTACTATCATTTGTTTACACGGATTTACCGGAACTTCCATGAGCTTTTCTTTGCCTTTTCAAGATTTAAATGTTTTAGCAATCGATTTGATCGGGCATGGTAAGACGGATGTTTATGTTCATCCTTATCGCTATAAGCTTCCATTACTTGTTCAAGATTTAGCACAATTGGTTTTGCAATTAAAGATCGATGCTTTTTATTTGTTGGGGTATTCCATGGGGGCCCGTACCGCGTTAACTTGGCTGATTGAACAACCAAAAGGAATTTTAGGCATCATTATGGAAAGTGGTACACCAGGCATCAGTTCGCTTAGCGAAAGACTCATACGTCAAAAAAAGATCTTTTATTAGCGCAAAAGATCATGACTGAACCATTGTCTGGTTTTGTGGATTATTGGGAATCGATTCCATTATTTGAAAGTCAAAAAGAACTACCTGATTCGACAAGAAGAAAGATTCGCCAAGGAAGACTTATGCAACAATCAATTGGTTTGGCGCTTAGTTTGATGTACATGGGAACTGGGCAACAGACGAATTACTGGCCATCGCTTAGAAATATCCAAAGACCGATCCTTTATATAGCAGGAGAATATGATACTAAGTTTCAAAAAATCGGAAAAAAATTGGTTGAAGAAAATAGTCTGTTTTCCATGGCGTTGGTTCCCAAAAGTGGACACTGTATTCATCTAGAACAGCCAACGAAATTTGTTTCCCTAGTAAATCAATGGATAATGGAGAAAGAAAAAAAGTGATACAAATTAGAAAAATCGAGCAATTACAACTTAAATTACCTTTGACTTCCCCTTTTGAAACGAGTTATGGAATTCTAACTGAAAAAGCGTTTGATTTATTGATAATCGAGGATGAATTAGGCAATCAAGGAGTAGGAGAGTTGGTTTCTTTCCAACAAGCGGACTATATTGAAGAAACGATCGACATGAGTCGCTTGATCATCAAAAATGAATTGATTCCTTTACTTACTATGTCTCCAATCAAAGAGCCTTTCGAAGTTCAGCGACGATTGACGAAAGTGCAAGGGAATTTTATGGCAAAAGCAGCCTTGGAAACAGCTATTTGGGATTTATATGCCAGACGAAAGAATGTCAGTTTCCGAGAAATTTTCAAAAGTACGAAAACAGAATTAGCAGTTGGGATTAGTTTAGGTATCCACACAGATTCTGCAAAATTGTTAAAACAAGCTCGAATGTATGTTTCTCAAGGCTATACGCGGTTGAAGTTAAAAATCAAACCAGATTACGATATCGAACCATTAACCTTATTACGAAAGGAATTTCCTCACTTGCTTTTGATGGCAGATGCCAATTCTGCTTATACATTAAAGGATCTACCGGTATTGTTAAAATTGGATCGATTAAACCTAGCGATGATTGAACAGCCTTTTAATCAACGGGATTTTATCGAGCATGCGTATTTACAGAAACAATTAAAAACACCAATTTGTTTAGATGAGAATATTCGTACACTAAATGATGTTAAAACCGCTCATACCTTGGGAAGTTGTCGTGGGATTAATCTAAAAATCCCCAGAGTGGGTGGGATCGCTGAGGCATTATCCATCGTAACATTTTGTCGTGAACATAACTTGACGGTGTGGCTAGGTGGAATGTTTGAATCAGGAGTAGGACGTTGCTTAAATATACAATTTGCCAGCCAAAATGACTTTACTTTCCCTGGCGATATATCGGCATCAGATCGCTATTACTACGATGATATCATCAAAAATAAAGCTTGCCTCACTGATGGGAAACTTGCAGTTCCCTTAGGAAAAGGCAATGGGGCAGTCCTTGATCAAGAAAAAATCGAACGTTATTGCTACAAAAAGGAACTCCTTTTTTCTTAATAATAAACGTTTGACAAATAATATGATCACTGTGGTCGTTGTAGAGATACACCAAGTAATCAGAAAGAATCCAAAAGCAGCTCTTTCTCTTTTGGATTCTTTCTTTTTGTTGAACTTTTTTTATATGAATCAGCAAGTAGCGAGTATAAAATTACACTTTCTACAATACCGATAATTCAGCTAATGTCGCCATTGACCTAACTTCTCCTTTTGATGAGATAATCATGGGAAACAGAATTCTGTTACCGATAACATAAATGAAAGCGTTGTCTTTTGTTGTTCACTCTTTTATAGTGAACACGTAATCTTAAATATGAAGGAGGAAATACATGAACACCGCAGCAATTTATCATCGACCGGAAAGTGAATATGCTTTTTTATATACAGCTGATACTTTCAGAATTCGTTTACGTACCTGTAAAGACGATGTAAAAAAAGTTTATCTTATTAGTGGCGATCCTTATACGATTGATTCACAAAAATGGTATCTGGAAGAAATACCAATGAAAAAAAGTCTGAGTACTTTAGTTCATGATTACTGGGAAGTGGAACAAACAAGCTCGACTAGAAGGTTACAATATGGGTTTCATATCGTAGGGATTGATGGCACAGAATGTTTTTACGGGGATCAAGGGATTTTTGCGTATGAACCAGCAAACTTAGCAGAAGCAAATTACTATTTCCGGATACCCTATTTTCATGAAATTGATCGTTTCAAAGTGCCGCAATGGGCAAAAGAAACGATTTGGTACCAAATATTTCCTGAACGATTTGCGAATGGCGACTCAACTAACGATCCAGCTCATACGCTACCATGGGGAAGTAAAGCACCTGACCGAGATGATTTCTTTGGTGGTGATTTACAGGGTGTGATTGATCACCTCGATTACTTAGTCGATTTGGGAATCAATGGTATTTATTTTTGCCCGATTTTCCAAGCTATGTCTAATCATAAATACGATACGATCGACTATTTGAAGGTTGATCCAGCCTTTGGTGACGAACGTCTGTTAAAAGAATTAATCGAAAAAGCGCATAAAAAGGGTATCCGCATTATGTTAGATGCTGTTTTCAATCATATTGGTAGTGACTCGCCCCAATGGCAAGATGTGATCAAAAATGGCGAAAAATCAATTTATAAAGATTGGTTCCATATTCATTCTTTTCCTGTGGATGCCTATCAAATGACGAATTTACCCGAAACAGCAGCAAATTTATCTTATGATACGTTTGCTTTTACCCCTTTCATGCCTAAACTCAACACAGCAAATCCTGAGGTTCAATCGTATTTACTAGATATTGCTGCTTATTGGGTGAAAGAATTTGATATTGATGGGTGGCGTTTAGATGTCGCTAATGAAGTCGATCATCATTTCTGGAAATTGTTCCATGAAAAAGTCACTGCAATCAAACCAGATATTTATATTTTAGGCGAAATCTGGCATTCATCCCAAGCTTGGTTACAAGGAGATGAGTTCCATGCTGTAATGAACTATGCATTTACAGACTCAATCAAAGACTATTTTGTTAAACGAAAAATCACTGCTTCACAAATGGCAAGTGGCATGAACCATCAGCAGATGCTGTACCAAGATCAAGTAAACGAAGGAACATTTAATTTATTAGATTCCCACGATACTGCGAGAATCCTAACCTTGTGTAATGGAAATAAAGAGTTGATGAAAGCTGTACTTACTTTCATGTTTTTACAAAAAGGCGCACCTTGTATTTATTACGGAACGGAAATCGGATTGACTGGAGAAGATGATCCTGATTGTCGTAAATGTATGATCTGGGAGAAAGAGCAACAAGATACGGAATTATACGGTTTTATTAAAGAATTGATTTATCTTCGGAAACGATTATCTGAAATTTTAATCACAGGTACGATTTGCTGGGAGCTAATTGATGATAGTCAAGACGTGATTCATTTTTCTCGTGAATTGAACGGCCAAAAGATCCATGCTATTTTTAATCAATCTTCCACAAGTTATTTGGTTGATCAGAAAAATGAAATTATCTTAAGCCAAAATAGTGAATTATTAAATGATGGGAAAGCTGAAATTCAACAATTCGGATTCATTTTGATGTGTGAATAACTTGTTACCGGTAACATGCAGAAAGCGTTTGCAAGTTGTCGTTTTATAACAGTATACTCTTTATACAAACAACATTTATGGAAGTGGAGGAACAAAAAGTGAAGAAAAACTATGTTAAAAAATTAGGGTTGGGTTTATTGTCACTTGGTATTTTAGGTGGATTAGCAGCTTGTGGTAATGGAAAAGCTGATACAGCTAGCGGTGGAAATGATGAAAAAACATTAACTGTATCGGTAGATTCTGGTTATAAAGATTACATCAATGAGATCAAGGGTGATTTTGAAAAAGAGAATGATGTCAAAATCAAGCTAGTTGAAAAAGATATGTTCGATCAATTAGAAGCGCTTTCTTTAGATGGACCTGCCGGTAAAGGACCAGATGTGATGATGGCAGCCTATGATCGAATTGGTGCGTTAGGACAACAAGGCCATTTAGCGGAAGTCAAATTAGGAAATGAAGCCGACTATGATGAAACAGATAAAGCACAAGTGACCTATGACGGAAAAATTTACGGCGAACCAGCAGTGATCGAAACATTAGTCTTGTACTACAACAAGGATCTAGTAGATGCAGCACCAACCACTTTCAAAGAATTAGAAAATCTAGCCAAAGACAAACGCTTTGCCTTTGAATCAGAAGCAGGAAAAAATACTGGATTCTTAGCAAAATGGACTGATTTCTATTATTCTTATGGTTTACTAGCAGGCTATGGCGGGTATGTTTTTGGTGACAACGGAACTAATCCATCAGATATTGGTCTAAATAATGCAGGATCAATCGAAGGAATCACTTATGCTACAAACTGGTTCCAAAATGTTTGGCCAAAAGGGATGCAAGATATCAAGAGTGCAGGCGATTTCGTTAGCCAACAATTCATGTCTAACAAAGCAGCCGCAATCATTGATGGCCCTTGGCAAGCACAAACTTATAAAGACAACAAAATCAATTATGGGGTAGCAAAAATTCCAACATTGAACAACGGCGAATCTTATCAACCGTTTGGTGGAGGAAAAGGTTGGGTAGCAAGTAACTATTCTAAAAACAAAGAATTATCACAAAAATGGTTAGACTATGTGACAAACACAAAAAATCAAGAAAAATTCTTTGAAATGGTCAATGAGATTCCAGCCAATCAAGCAGCACGTGAAACAGCTAAATCAAAAAATGATGAATTGACAACTGCGGTGATTGATCAGTATGAAACTGCGCAAGCAATGCCAAATATTCCAGAAATGGCTGAAGTTTGGACTGGTGCTGAAAACTTAATGTTTGATGCAGCTTCAGGTTCTAAATCGCCAAAAGAATCTGCTAACCAAGCAGTGAAAACCATAAAAGAAGCGATTGAGCAAAAGTATTAAAAGTAACAAAGTGATCTCTATTCACGATCAAATGGATATTTTTACTAGATGTGGTGATAGTAGACCACTAAATCTCATTTGGTCAACCAAATCATAAAACAAGTCATGGATCAATAGGTGAAACAGTTGAACGGTGTATTTTCTTTAACTGTTTCACATTGATTCGTGTGAATAACATCCACGAGCAGAGTTTTTTTATAGCAACTGAGTGAGGACTACAAATGAATGGAAAATGGTTTTTGATAGCAATTATTGATGACTGTCATGGATAGCTACTATTTATAGTTACTATGTATAACTGCTATGAATAGTTACTTATAGATGGCTATTGTGGATAGCCGACTGATTCATTTCCTTGCGCAAAGAATAAAATAGTAGTACTGGGGGTATCGTTATGCAAGACGAACAAAATAATATCAATGTAAGAAAAATTACACTTATGTCTCTCATACCTGGCTTAGGGCAATTTGCTAATGGTCAAGCGTTCAAAGGAATCGTATTTCTAGGTATTTTCGTAGCATTTATTCTACAACTGATAGTTGGTGGCTTCCACTCTTTG
The DNA here is from genome assembly GCF_000271405.2 of Enterococcus hirae ATCC 9790. Lineage (NCBI taxonomy): Bacteria > Bacillati > Bacillota > Bacilli > Lactobacillales > Enterococcaceae > Enterococcus > Enterococcus hirae. The sequence goes on from NC_018081.1 coordinate 2,263,480, forward strand.
ATTGGCTTAGTCACACTGGGAACAGTTCCGATGGTGGATCACTCCTTATTTATTTTGATTCAAGGAACGCTGCAACTAATCATTACGGTTATTTTTTTTATTTTCTATGGACTGAATCTGTTAGATGCCAAACGTGTCGCAGTTTTACGCAAAGAAGGTAAGAAAATCAACCGAACGATGAAGGAAGTTATACATAATATTGGTGATGAGGGTTTTCCTTATTTGCTTACACTTCCAGCCTATCTTTTGATGATTTTTACGATTATTTTTCCAGTTCTAGTCACATTATTTACAGCATTTACCAACTATGATTTCAAACATATCCCACCTGCTAGTTTGATTGATTGGATCGGAGTAAAAAACTTTTTTAGTATCTTCTTCTTAAGTTCTTACCGTAATACCTTTTTCTCTGTGTTTTCTTGGACTGTTATTTGGACACTATGTGCAACGACACTTCAAATCACATTAGGTATTTTTACAGCCGTTATTGCTCACCAAAAATTTATTAAATTTAGACGTTTTTTTGGTATTATTTTCCTTTTACCATGGGCGGTACCAGCATTTATAACAATTATGAGTTTCTCTAATATCTTCAATGATAGTGTGGGGGCGATCAACACCCAAGTGATTCCTTTTATCAATCATCTGCCATTCGTAGACATTAGCGCGATTTCATGGAAAACAGATCCATTTTGGACGAAAGTTGCGATCATTATGGTTCAAGGGTGGTTAGGATTCCCTTATATCTATGTCATGGTAACAGGTATTTTACAATCCATTTCTGAAGATTTATATGAAGCAGCAAAAATCGATGGTGCAAATGCTTGGAAACGTTTCTCTAATATCACGTTACCGGCTATTTTTCTAGTAGCAGCGCCAACGTTTATTACTCAGTATACTGGTAATTTCAACAATTTCTCGATGATTTATTTATTTAACAACGGTGGTCCTGGAAGTGTAGGAGGGGGCGCAGGTTCAACAGACATCTTGATTTCTTGGATCTATAAACTAACGACGGGAACCTCGCCACAATACTCCATGGCTTCAGCCATTACACTAATTATTTCTGCAATTGTCATTTGTGTTTCTTTACTTGTGTTTAAAAAGACTAATGCATTTAATATGGAGGACTAAGCGATGAAACAATTTAATTCAAGTGCTAAATTCCAACGAAGATTGTCACAATTCTTGACCTATGTTTTTTTGATTCTTTTGTCGATCATCATTATCTATCCATTGTTGATTACAGCCAGTACAGCATTTAAATCAGGTAATATCGCTGCTTTTAGTCTGGATTTATCCAGTGACTGGACACTAGAAAATTTTAGACGGCTATTCTCAGAAACGTTATATGGTACTTGGTATAAAAATACCTTGATTATTTCCATTTTAACAATGGTTATCCAAGTGACTGTTGTAACTTTGGCTGGTTACACTTATAGTCGTTACCGTTTCATTGGACGCAAATCAAGCTTGATGTTTTTCCTGGTGATTCAAATGGTTCCAACGATGGCTGCATTGACCGCTTTTTACGTCATGGCTTTTCTACTTAACGCCTTAGATCGATACTGGTTCTTAACAATGATCTATATTGGTGGGGGAATTCCGATGAATACTTGGCTAATGAAAGGTTATTTTGATACTGTTCCACTTGATTTAGATGAATCTGCTAAATTAGATGGAGCTGGTCATTTCCGGATTTTTCTACAAATCGTTTTACCGTTAGTTAAACCAATGATTGCCGTTCAAGCATTATGGGCCTTTATGGGACCGTTCGGAGACTTCATGCTCGCTAAATTTTTACTACGCACACCAGAAAATCAAACAGTGGCAGTTGGTTTGCAAACATTCATTTCTGATGTGACAAATCAACGGGTTTCATTATTTGCCGCAGGAGCGATCCTCATTGCATTACCGATTTGTTTATTGTTCTTCTTTTTACAAAAAAACTTTGTCACTGGTTTGACTTCTGGTGGCACAAAAGGTTAGGAGCAGGTGTTGATGCAAACATTTCCTTTGAATTACTTTTCTCATTTAAATAGTCCTAGACGTCTTTTTGCTGGTAGAAGACAGTTGTCATGGCCTAAATTGAGTCTGATCTTTCTTTTCTTGGTCGCGTTGATGGTTATGCCGATTACCATGTATTATACCAATCAGGTAAAAGCAATCCCTATGGAGCAATTTTTGACAGTTCACCAACTAATTGATCAAGATGGAGTAAATAAATTTTTAGAATTACCCATGGAGAATGGGCAAATAAATCACTCACCAATAACGATTTATCAGAATAACGAAATACTGATTGGGTCAGGATTGACGAAAGAACAAAAAACGAAAAAAACGCCTTTATTGATTTCGCAAAAAATCATTGGACAATCCAGCAAAAAGAACAGGGGCGTATAAGAACCTATCAAATGAATTACCAAGCGTCTTTCAATCCCGAATCAGTCCGAACGCCACAAGAGTTTCAAGCATTTTTAGAACAGGAATTTTACGCCAGTAATCGTCCAATGATTATTTTATCTTATAGTATGAGTTTAGGAATCATCTTATTTATAATGACTAGCTTCATTTTATTTGGTGCTTCTTTCTTTTTATGGCTAACTAGAAAGAGTCGTTTTTCTTCCATCCAAACATTCAAAGAAAGTGCCAATTTAATGTTGAATGTGATTGGAGTTGGCTCCATTATTGCCACGATTGTTGGATTCTTTTATTTTGATTTTGTTTTGATGTTAGGTATTCAATCAACTGTTTCAGTTCTTTTATTGCTATGGATTTTTGCTAAAACTGGATTTAAAGATGAAGTCAAGGCCTAAGATCATCAACTAATTATGAGAAAATAAATGTGAAAATAATGAAAATTTGATAGGTAACAAAGATTTTTTTCTGAAAAATACCCTTCTGAGTTGATTCTTTTAATTTTTAGTATTAACGTTAAATAGTAGCAATTCTAAGGAGGAAAATCATGTTAGAAAAAACAGTATATAATCAATTATTTTCACGTTCTTTCTCCCTTCCAGTCGAAGTTACTTACTGGGATGGTACGACAAAACGCTATGGAGATACTGACAATCCTCCCCAAATCAAAATTAAGATCCATGAAGAAATACCAATGAAAGAAATCACAAATAACGCCTCTCTAGCTCTAGGTGAAGCTTACATGGATCATCGTATTGAGATTGAGGGAAGTATTCAAGCGTTGATCAACGATGCTTACCAACAAGCAAACAGCTTTTTAAGAGGGAGCGACTATTTAAAATGGCTTCCTAAAAAGCAAAAACACACAAAAAAACAAAATCAAGCAGATATTCATGCACATTATGATCTAGGAAATGATTTTTATGAAATGTGGCTAGATCCAACATTAACCTATTCTTGTGCTTATTTTGAGACACCTGAAGATACATTGGAACAAGCCCAAATCAATAAAGTCCACCACATCTTAGATAAACTTTTTATCAAGGATAATGATACGTTATTAGATATCGGTTGTGGTTGGGGAACCTTGATGTTTACAGCTATCAAAGAATACAATGTAAAAGCAACTGGTATTACCTTGAGTGAAGAACAATATAACCATATTACTAATCGGATCAAAGAAGAACATCTGGAAGATAAATGTCGGGTCTTATTAATGGATTATCGTGATCTAAAAGATGAAACGTTTGATCATATTACAAGTGTCGGGATGTTTGAACATGTGGGAGCAGACAACTTAAAAGAGTATTTTGGTGTCATCCAAAAATTACTAGCTCCTAAAGGAACAGCGTTGATTCACGGTATTACTCGTCAGCAAGGTGGGGCAGTTAATGCTTGGATCAACAAATATATTTTCCCGGGTGGATACATTCCAGGATTAGCAGAAATCGTAACAGATATTACGGATAATGATTTACAGTTAATTGATTTAGAAAGTTTGCGTCGGGACTATCAGCTTACTTTAGAACATTGGACAAATAATTTCCATAAAGTACAAGACAAGGTAACAGAAACTATGGGCGATTCCTTTTATCGAATGTGGGATCTTTACCTTCAAGCTTGTGCAGCATCTTTTGAATCAAGTAACATTGATGTTATCCAATACTTACTTGTTCAACCAAGTAATAATGATCTTCCAATGCATCGTGCATAAGGGGAAAACCTAATAAAAAATATTAATTAAGATTCGCATGAAAAGAGGCTTTGAAAGAAGCGTTTAGCTCCTCCCTTATTATTGAGGAGTTGCTTCTTGAACGCCGTGAATCAGAGGTCGTAAAAACATCGGGTAGCTCTGATGACAATAAGAAAGAATTTTTTGAAACAGCTTCTCATGTTTTGAAAAATTCAGGCTTATTTCAAGTAGCTGATGTTTGAACACCGTTTATTCGTTTTTAGAGATACTAGAAGAGACTGAGACAACTTTTGTCCCAGTCCCTTTTTTATTGTGAAAATGTCTAATGCTGGCCAACCTATTTTTTTGATTTTTTATTAGCTAAAAAGGAGATGATTATCGAGCTGATTTTGCCAATAGAATAGAACAGATATTGAAAGAGCAACCGTGCTAAACTGTATTTTTTGATGAATGAAAATGAAAAAATTATGATAATCAAAATTGCATAGACTATATGTGTCGTTCAATAAAGTGAAAAAAGATTTTCCATCAGTTCTCACTCTATGTATATAATCATTAAGTGCATGTTGTTATTTTTTATCTATATTTAAATAAAAAACAATACATATATTTTCGTTGTTATAAAAGTATTTATAGAACTATAAATAACAATTGTTTATAAATAAATCGTTCATCAAACCTCCATGTTGTGATATTATAAACATGAGCTGTGGGTGGCTAGTTTACTCAAGTTCAAGTAAAACAAGGGAGGTGAAAAGAGTGGAAAAAATTCTTATACCATTAAAACAACATGTAGGCGCTTCATCAAAGAGTATGGTAAAAATAGGCGAATATGTGCAACGTGGACAAAAAATTGCTAAACCAGATGGATTAGGAGCAAACATTCATTCTAGCTTTTCAGGTGTTGTATCAGAAGTAACCAACGATCAGATTGTGCTAAAGATTGATGAAAAGCAAAATTTTTCAAGTTATCTTCCTATTCCAGAAACATCCTCTTATATTCAAGCAATCAAAGAAGCCGGAATTGTCGGAGCTGGTGGAGCTGGGTTTCCGACAGATATAAAATTATCTTGTGAAATACCAGAAGGCATCTTTATCGCAAATGGTGCAGAATGTGAAGCTTTATTACTTCACAATGTAAAGCAAATGAAAAGTCAAATCAAACAATTGATTCGTGGAATAAAGTATTGCATGAGCATTACGAAAGCACCCAAAGGAATCATTGCCGTTAAAGGAAAATATCGAGAGTTAGTCATACAATTGTTAAAGTTTACCAACAATGAACCGACAATAGATGTTTACCAATTACCTGACATCTATCCTGCAGGCGATGAACGTGTAGTGATTCGTGAAGTGTTGAACATCACTTTAGACCCTGGTCAACTACCAATCGAAATCGGAGCAGTAGTGGATAATGTTGAAACAATTAAACGCATTGTCGAAGCGATTGAACAGCGAAAGCCATTTATTGATAAAGATCTTACGGTATCTGGTCGTGTAAAACAAAAGAAAACAGTCTTTAAAGATGTCCCAATTGGAACACCTGTCAAGCAATTAATTGATCAAGTTGGAGGTTTTATTGAGCCCCATGGAGAAATTGTGATCGGTGGACCAATGACTGGTCATAGCGGCACGGAAGAAACCCCCATTACGAAAACCAGCGGAGGGGTATTGGTTGCTATGCCATTTCCTCAAGAACACCGAAAAATAGGACTATTACTTTGTGAATGCGGCGGTTCAGAAGAAAGAATGACTGAAATAGCTGAAAACATGGGTGCTGAAGTTGTTGCTACACAACGCTGTAAGCGAATGGTAAAAGTGAATGGAAGATATAGATGTACCTTGCCAGGTATATGTCCAGGACAAGCACAAACAGTCTTTGCTTTGAAAAAAGCAGGTGCTGAAGTTGTGATGACTGGAACTTGTTCTGATTGAACGAACACCGTTATTGGTGTAGCTCCTAGGTTAGGAGTTCCGGTTTATCATCATACAGATCATGTACTTCGGGCAGATGGGCACAGACTATATCGTAAATTACCTACAACGAAATAAATTTAAATTTTAGGAGGATTTAACGAATGTCTATTACGGCTGAAACTGCCCAAGAACATGCAAAAGATCTAGCTGTACTCTGTTGTCGTGCGGAAGCAGGCACAGTGATTACGCCAGAAAATCTAGAGGACCCCGCAATTTTTCTTGATCTGGAAGAATCAGGGTTACTTGAATTTTCTGAAGATGTGTTAACAATTGAACAAGTACTTGGTACAACATTAAAAGAAACAACGGATGCGTTGATTCCATTGACAAAAGAATTACTGGAAGGTGTATCTGAAGGAATGAAAGAAGTTCATTTAAATGAAAAAAAAGAAGTTGAGACTTCTGAAACAATTGCGACGCCAACTCAAGCTGCTTCATCTTTTGTAACAAGTGGTCAGACTATTAAAATTCATATTGCTGAAGGAAAAGGAATTGATTTAGAGCTTCCTTTAATGATGGCTGCTCAGTTAACCGAAACGGTAAATCCTGCACCGGAATCAATAATTCCTGAGCAAGTAACGCCAATAATACCAGCACCGGTTTTGGGAAACTCAAATCAGGTGAAAGAAAAAGTGATTCGTTCTGTACGACATGATCATCTAAAAATTGATCAGGTGATTTTTGGGGAAGAAACAAAAATCGAAGGAACAACTTTAATTTTACGAAAAATGACAGAAATTTGTGCTGAAGCAGTTGAACTGGAACAGCTCGTTGAAGATATGACTTTAGAAATCATTACACCAGATAAATACACTGAATATAGTGAAACGATTATGGACGTTCAGCCAATTGCCGCAAAAGTTGAAGGCGATCTTGGGCATGGAATTACCCGAGTACTGGATGGTGTCGTCATGGTTGTTACAGGGACGGATGCTAATGGAGTTCAAATCGGTGAATTTGGTTCTTCTGAAGGAGAATTAGATCGTAACATTATGTGGGGACGTCCTGGAGCACCAGATAAAGGAGAAATCTTTATTAAAACCCAAGTGACAATCAAAGAACACGCGAATATGGAACGTCCGGGTCCGCTAGCCGCTCACAAAGCTTCTGATTACATCACTCAAGAAATTCGTGAAGCCCTCAAAAAAGCGGATGAATCATTGGTGATACATTCAGAAGAAATTATACAGAAACGTCGAATTGGCAATAAGAAAGTTTTGATCATCAAAGAAATAATGGGGCAAGGTGCGATGCATGATAATTTGATTATGCCCATCGAGCCAGTTGGAACATTTGGCGCAAAACCAAATGTTGACCTTGGCAATTTGCCAATCCTATTGGCACCAACAGAAGTATTAGATGGAGGAATCCATGCGTTAACTTGTATTGGACCGGCTTCGAAAGAAACTTCACGCCATTATTGGCGGGAACCGCTTGTTAAAGAAGCAATGGCAGATGAAGAAATTGATTTAGTCGGTGTTATGTTCGTCGGCTCTCCACAAGCGAATACTGAAAAATATTATGTTTCAAAACGTTTAGGAATGACTGTCGAAGCCATGGACATTGATGGTGCCATTGTAACCACTGAAGGTTTCGGAAATAATCATATTGATTTCGCTTCTCACATGGAAGAAATTGGAAAACGTGGAATCAAAGTGGTTGGCGACTCTTATAGTGCTGTTCAAGGAGCCTTAGTTGTTGGTAATTCTGAAATGGGCGCAATGGTTGATAATAATAAATCAAAACAAGGGATTGAAAATGAAATTTTATCAAATAATACCTTGTGTAGAGAAGACGCCATTCGTGATTTAGCTATGTTAAAAACGTTAATGGGTGGAGGAACAATTAAACCAGCTGAACGTAAATGGAATCCGAATGTCAAACAAAACAACATTGAGATTATCGAAAAAACAACAGGAAGAAAAATAGACCTGGAAGAAAATGAGCAATCTTTGCTGAAAAGTAAAAAACGTCAAGAAATTTATGAAAAAGAATAAAATAAGGTGCAAAATGGATAGAATCGAAAAATTAAAGTATGTCTCTACTGAACAAATGTTTGAAGGGATACTTGTTGAAGTTCGAGATGCGAGCGTAACTATTGATATCAAAGGACGACTAGGTCAATTAAAAATTCCGCGGCGCATGATTATTTCAGAGTACGATTTAAAAATAGGACAAGAAGTTGGATTTTTGATGAGTTATCCAGAGGTTTTGGAAGAAGCAGCCAATACTCATTACGTTGAAGCAATCACAGAACATGAACGTCGACGTTTAAAAAATCAACAGAAGAAAATAAAAATGAGAGAGGAAAATGAGTAGATGAGTTTAACAGTATTCGAAGGATTACAGTCAGAAATTTTTGTACCAATCACACCCAAATCCGTCTTTACGCCCGTTAAAAAAGAGCTGAAAGAAATGCGGATTGCTTTGGCAACGGCAGCTGGTGTCCACTTAAAAAGTGATACACGCTTTAATTTGGCAGGAGACACAACGTATCGTGAGATTCCAGATGGAGTACCAAGTGAAGATTTAATGGTCTCACATGGTGGATATGACAACGCAGACGTTAATCGGGATGTCAATGCAATGTTTCCGATTGACCGATTACATGAATTAGTAAAAGACGGCTTTATTAAAGAAGCTGCCCCTGTACATTATGGCTTTATGGGAGGCGGCGGTGACCAAGATGCCTTTAATGAACAGACGGGACCAGAAATCGCACAAAAACTCGTAGAAGAAGTTGACGCAGTTGTTTTAACTGCTGGTTGAGGGACCTGTCACAGAACTGCCGTGATCGTGCAGAGAGCAATTGAGGAAGCAGGGATTCCTACTATTTTAATCGCCGCATTACCACCAGTAGTACGGCAAAATGGTTCACCTAGAGCTGTAGCACCACGTGTACCGATGGGCGCTAATGCCGGAGAACCACATAATATTGACATGCAAACGGGTATTTTAAAAGATACTTTAGAAAGCCTAGTTTCAATTGAAACACCAGGGAAAATTGTGCCATTACCTTATGAATATATCGCTCATGTGTAAAGAGGGATCAGCATGCAAGGAGAAACATTAAAGATGAAAGTTTTCCATATGGAAAAAGTTTCCATAGGAAATCAATTTAAGCTTGATCACAATCAACTACAGATAAAAACTGAATTTGATTGTCTGTGTGAGGATGTCAAATCCTTGACGATCCGATTGTTAGAGCCAGATCAGTTAGACCTAAAAACAAATACTATCATGGATATTTTACCAATTTCTGCTAAAGTATTAGGCGTTTTGGGGACGGGTATCACCCATACATTAACGGGAGTGTCGGTCATAATGACCGGCACAATCGATGAGGGTGAACAGCTCCATGAGTTTGGTTCTTCTGATGGTGTATTGCGTGATCATTTATTTTTAAATCGACCGGGCACACCTAACGCAGAGGATTACATTATTTTGATTGACTTACTTGTCAAGAAAGGAACACCTTTCGATCGTGAGTTATGTTTAAAATTGTTTCGGATAGTTGACAATTATCTGCAGGAAATCCGAGAACAATTAAAGTTGCTAGATGGTAAGGAAGCAACGGAAACACATATCTATGAAGAAAAAAGAAATCCGGGAAAGCCAAAAGTGACGTTGGTCAAGCAGGTAGCTGGCCAAGGTGCGATGTACGATATGTTATTATTTCCAGATGAACCTAGTGGGTTTAAGGGTGGTCATTCGATTATCGATATGAATAATATGCCCATCTTTTTATCTGCCAATGAGTATCGTGATGGTGCCATTCGTTCAATGGTCTAATTGTTAGAAAAGGGGATTTTTATGGGAATAGGACCATCAACTAAAGAAACTTCGATGCACCTTTTTAAAGATCCTTTACTGGATGTTTTAAGCAAAGATCCTGACATTGATTTCCAAGGTGTTATTATTATTGGCACACCTCAAAGCAATGAAATGAAGCATCTAGTCGGACAACGAACAGCTACTTGGCTAGAAGCGATGGCTACAGATGGCGTTGTTTTATCAACAGATGGTTGGGGAAATTCAGACATCGATTTTGCCAATACCCCTAGAAGAAATAGGTTGTCGTGGCCTCAGTGTTATTGGGCTCAAATTTATTGGGAAACAAGCCAAGTTTGTCGTAGAAAATGATTATACAAAATATGTGCTGGATTTTAATAAATCACAAGCAGGGATTGAAACGGAAGTGGTTGGAGAAAATACGATCACTTTCTATGATGCAGTTAAAGCGCTCGCTTTTATAAAACTAAAGATGCGTAAAGATAATCAAAAATTGAAGTAACGTGGAGGTTAGTATGAAAGTATAAAAAATGATATCAGTAGTAGATACCCATACAGCTGGTGAAGCCGCTCGGTTAATTGTAGGAGGCATTCCTAAATTTCATGGAAAAACGATGGCGGATAAAAAAATATACCTGGAAACACAAGCAGATGATTTACGTAAAATGCTAATGCATGAACCACGAGGGCATAAAAATATGTTCGGGGCTTTTATTTGTGAACCGGTTCATGATGAGGCAGACTACGGGATTATTTTCATGGATTCTGGTGGCTATTTAAATATGTGCGGTCACAACACCATTGCGGCAATGACAGCAGCTGTAGAATTGGGCTGGGTAGATGTAGGAGAAGGCACCCGTGTGGTTAAAGTAACGCAAGATACACCTGCGGGGATTGTTTGCGGAGAGGTTCGTCTGGATGAAGATTACTCTGCGGAATCAGTCTCTTTTGAAAACGTGGAATCCTTTCTATATAAAGAAAATGTGGCAGTGAATGTGCCCGATATTGGGACAGTTCATGTGGATATTTCTTTTGGCGGAAGTTTTTTTGCCATATTAAAAGCCGAAGAAGTAGGTTTAACCATTGAACCGAAGAATGCGTCAAAATTTACTGAAGTGGGGCTAAAAATTCGCGAAGCGATTAATCAAACGATTGAGATCCAACATCCTCGGTTAAAACATATTAACACCGTTGATTTAGTCGAATTTTATGGTCCTGCTAAAAGTCCTGAAGCTACTTATCAAAATGTCGTGGTATTCGGGGATGGACAAGTTGATCGTTCACCTTGCGGAACGGGAACGAGTGCTAAATTAGCAACTTTGTATGCAAAAAATGAGTTGAAAATTGGTGAAAGTTTTGTTTATGAAAGTATTTTAGGAACGATGTTTAAGGGAGAAATTACAAAGGAAACACGTGTAGGAAACTATCAAGCGATTATTCCCAAAGTGACGGGATCTGCTTATATTACAGGATTTAATCAATTCCTTGTCGATCCTAAAGACTCATTAAAAAATGGATTTTTACTTGATTAAAATACACGGTATAACCATCCAAAGTGTGAATTGAATTCTCTAGTCCTAGCCATTAACAGATGGTTACATAAAAAATGATGGGTTAGTAAAACTCTGCTTACTATTAAGGAGGTATCATGGTACAACTACTGTTGGGTTTATTAAGCGTTTTATTACTCTATTTCTTATTCTTTTTTGTTCTCGACTTACTTGCAAATAAAGGAAATTGGGGTGGAGGAAATTATCTTATTTCTGGAACAATTGGGTTAATTACCGATTTTTTAGATACATTAGGGATTGGTAGTTTTGCGCCAACAACCATGTTACTAGAATTTACCAAGCAATTAGATAACGATCGACAATTACCAGGAACGCTCAATGTGGCACACTCTATTCCGGTAATCATTGAAGCTTTTATTTTCATTACTGTTGTTAAAGTATCACCTATTACTCTGTTTTCATTAGTTGCAGCAGCAATTGTGGGTTCGTTTGTGGGTTCGAAAACAGTCAGTAAGCTACCTGAAAAAAAGGTGCAGTTTTTTATGGGACTTGCTCTGATTGTGACAGCAATTTTAATGGGGCTAAAACAAGCTGGAATGCTGGATCTCTTAGGCTCTGGAAATGAAGCGACTGCTTTAACAGGTCTTAAGCTAATCATCGGCGTCATCGGTAATTTCCTCTTAGGTGCATTAATGACGATTGGCGTAGGTTTATATGCACCATGTATGGCATTAGTATACATGTTGGGGTTAAGTCCGCTTGTTGCTTTTCCTATTATGATGGCTTCTTGCGCAGGATTGATGCCCGTTGCTTCAGGTAACTTTATTAAATCTGGTGATTATGCGCGTAAAGTTAGTTTGGCAATTACGATTGGTGGAGTGATTGGGGTAATTATTGCTGTTAAATTTGTCACAAGCTTAGATTTGAATATGCTGACTTGGGTAATCATTGCTGTAATTATTTACTCAGGAATTACATATATGCGAAAAGGAATGTTTTCTAAAAAATAGAAAAGCTTAATCTAGTAGCAAAATGTGAAGGAGTGGAAAGAACTGTACAGCCACTTCTTCATTTTTAGTACACCAAACTAGCATAGTTATTTTAATGATTTGCCCGCTATTTTCTGATTGTTGGTGTAACTATAGAAAATGGAACAGTAAGCGGCAGAGGAAAAGTCATCAATTATTACACTATATGAAAAGGAAGTGGATGCCAATGAAAAAAGAAATCGAACAATTAATTATTTGTGGTGGATGTAACGCTAAGATTGGTCCTGGAAATCTAGGGAATATTCTAGCAGACCTCCCTAAATCCCAAGATGAAAAATTGTTAGTGGGCTTTGATGCAACAGATGACGCAGCCGTTATTAAATTGACCGATGAATTAGCAGTTATTCAAACGTTAGACTTTTTTCCTACTATGGTGACAGATCCTTATTTATTTGGCAAAATTGCTGCTGCCAATGCGATGAGTGATGTTTATGCGATGGGAGGGGATGTATTATCTGCCTTAAATATTGTTGCTTTTCCTGAAGAAAAAGAACTACAGGTTTTAAAAGAGATTTTAAGAGGTGGGGCTGAAAAAGTTCAAGAAGCAGGTGGAATCTTATCAGGTGGGCACTCAATCCATGACCGTTCAGTCAAATATGGACTTTCTGTAACTGGCACAATTCATCCAAACAATATTTACAAAAATAATACTTGTCAAGAAGGAGATCACTTAATCTTAACAAAACCTCTAGGTGTAAGCATTATCACCATTGGTTATAGCGCCGGGGCAATAACCAAAGAAGGGTTTGCCAAAGCAACAAAAAGTATGGAAACCTTAAATAAATATGCGATGGCTATCATCAGAAAATATCCAATCACTAGTTGTACCGACGTAACAGGATTTGGGTTAGCAGGACATCTTCATGAAATGTTACATGACAATTTTTCAGCTGAAATCTATTCAGAAAAACTGCCATTTTTTGAAGAAGCTTATGAAGGAGCAAAAGCCTTTCTTTTTACTGCTGGAGGACAACGAAACCGAAATTTTATGGAAAAAAAGATGGCCTTTTATGTCGATGACTTAGGGATCGAAGAGTTGCTATATGATCCACAGACATCTGGAGGATTATTGGTAAGTATCCCAGCTAAAGAAGCAAAAAAATTAGAAGAAGAGCTGAAATCAGCCAATATCTTAGCCAAAGATTTTGGCGTTGTTACGAAAAAAAGACAGCAGAAATCATGGTTTATTAAGAAAAAATTGTTCGATTAGTCTAACAAACTGATCCCATGATTAACTACACATGGAAAGGAGAATCAAAATGGTTAAAATTAACGCATTGGGAAAAGTATGTCCCCTTCCAGTGATTGAAACAAAGAAAGCTTTGGAAGAAAACGATACAGTAGAAACAACTGTCGATAATGAGATTGCTGCACAAAATCTAAAAAAAATGGCGGGACAACTAGGTTATGATTATCAAGTAGAGCAAAATGATGCACAATCGTTTACTGTACGTATCTCCAAGAAAAAAGGAGAGGTAGCTTCTATTTATGAACAAGAACTTACAAGAGAAAATGATATTGAAGACAATTATATAGTTATTGTCGACACGAATACGATGGGGCAAGGGTCGAAAGAATTAGGGAAACAATTATTAAAAATGTTTATTTATTCTTTAACCGAACAACCTGATTTGCCCGAAAAAATCATTTTCTACAATGGTGGGGTCCATTTAGTAAGCGACAACTCGGATTCCTTGGAGGATTTACAGATTCTTGCGGAAAATGGGATAGAAATTTATGCTTGTGGAGCCTGTCTTAACTATTATAATCTCAGTGAAAAATGTAAAGTCGGTGAAGTGACCAATATGTATCATATTATTGAAATGATGCGAAAATCTAAAAAAATCATCAAACCTTAAGGAGTAAACAATGAAGTCATATGGAGTGGTATTATTTCATTCGACACGTGAAGCAATGAGAGCTGAGCTGATGTGCCAATCAGCTAAACTATCTGTAAGAATCATTCCTACACCCGAAAAAATATATCTTAGCTGTGGTTTTTCTTTAAAATTTCCGCTAGAAGCTGAAAATCAGATACGTCATATTTTAGCTAAAAATAATGTGTCATCAGAAGGTTTTTATAAAGCGCTTCAAGTTGGATTGGATGTAACGTATTACTTATTATAAGGGGTAAAAGAAATGGCAAATATTGTAATTGGAACAGCTGGGCATATTGATCATGGAAAAACAACATTGATCAAAGCGCTGACTGGAATAGATACTGACACAACAAAAGAAGAAAAAAAAAGGGGCATGTCGATTAATCTAGGATTTGCTTACTTAAATTTACCAAATCAACAACGTGTGGGTTTCGTAGATGTTCCTGGCCATGAAAAATTTATTAAAAATATGGTTGCTGGACTACCTGGTCTTAATCTTATTTTATTAGTCATTGATGCTAGTGAAGGAATCATGCCTCAAACAAAAGAGCATATTGATATTTTGAATTTATTAGGAATCCACCATTTTTTAATTGTATTAACTAAAATTGATACGATTGATGCTGAATTGAAAGAACTAGTCATCGAAGATATACGTGATCAATTACTTCACACGCCTTTAGAAAAAGCGGAAATAATTGAAACCGATGCCATTAGCGGAAAAGGGATCAAACAATTACTAAAAAAAATCGAAGCCTACACGGAGCAAACATCAGAGCAAGTAAGTAGTGGAACACCAAGGTTAAATATCGATCGGGTTTTCAGTGTAAAAGGCTTCGGTACAGTAGTTACAGGCACTTTGTTGGAAGGGGAACTAACCGTTGGAGAAAACTGCTATCTCTACCCAAATAAGCGAAAAGTTCGGATAAGAAATCTGCAGGTACATGAAAATAACGTTCAAAAAGCATATGCTGGACAACGAACTGCTATCAATTTAGCAAACATTACCCGTGAAGAAGTCACGCGCGGGGATGTTCTATCAACCGCGGATTCTTTAGAGGAAAGCTGGATGTTGGATGTTAAGGTAACTTGCTTGGCAGGGACGGATGGGGGAATTAATCTATGGGATCGGGTTAGAGTGTTGATCGGAACAAAAGAAATAATGGCTCGTACTGTTCCATTAGGATTAGATTGGATTGGGCCAAACGAAGAAGGCTTTTTGCAGTTAAGATTAGAAGAAAAAGTTTCTGTAAAAGAAAAAGATCGTTTTATTCTACGCTCTTATTCACCCATGCATACGATTGCTGGAGGCGAAGTCTTAAACGCCGTTCCAAAAAAACATCGCCGATTCAAGCAGGCGATTTTAGAAAGCTTAAAAGCAAAAGAAAATGGCAATCTAAACAGTATGATAATTGATTTTATGTTAAATAAGAAACAGCCATTTACAGTAGAAAAAGAATTGTTGGCCTATCTGGGTGTCCCTCTTGATCAACTAAGCCATTCATTAGAAGAACTACAGGGAAAAAATCAAATCTTCTTTACCTCTTGTGGGTTTTTACTTTATGAAAGATATCAACAATTAGCAGGAAAAGCACAAAAGATCTTAGAAGAGTATCACAAAAAATATCGTCTACGGGATGGTATGCCTTTAGAAGAATTTCGTTCTAAAATACGAAATGGCTTGACCGAAAAAGAAGTTTTCGTCTTGATTCAATTATTAAAAAAATTCAACGTAATCAAAGAACAACAGAAACGATTATCTGTTTATGATTTTCAAGTACAATTTAATAGCTATCAGCAAGTCGCCAAACAAAAAATTGAACGTTACCTAAAAAACAGTGGTTATATGCCGATAAAAAAAGAAGAGTTAGCCCTTTTAGACAAAAATGCTGAAGAAGTATTGGAAGCTTTAGATGCCACCAGCGCTGTTTTTTTAACCCACGAATATGTTCTATCAGGAAAGATTTACCAGCAAGCTATTCAACAAATCCAGACTTATATCAAGAAAAACAAGAAAATGACACTGGCTGATTTTCGTGATATGACAAACTCGAGCCGAAAAGCTTCCATGCTTATTCTAGAATCAATCGATAAACTTGGCATCACGAAACGAGTAGAAAATTATCGGATTTTAGGGAAACAAGAAGGAGACTAGTATGACTATTTATTTAGATAATGCAGCTACGACAGTCCAAAAGCCGGTTTGTATGAAACAAACAATCCTAGATGTGCTTGAAAGTGAGAGGTATGGCAACCCAGCTCGTGGCGCTCATAGCTATTCCATTCGTGCTTATCAATTAATAGAAATGGCAAGAGATACATTAAAAAATTTTTTTCATACCGGGGATTTATATGAAATTATTTTTTCTGGAAGCGTGACTATTGCTCTTAATGCAGTATTAAAAGGGTTCATTCAAGCTGGTGATCATGTATTGACCACAAGTTGGGAACACAATTCCGTGCTGCGACCACTCTATCAATTAGAAAAACTAGGCGTTTCCTACGACATTATCAGTAGTCATCCGATCACTGGACAGTTGAATTATGAAGAATTTACTGAAAAATTAAACGCAAAAACCAAAGTAGTGGTCTGCAATCATGCAAGTAATGTGACAGGGAATCTTTTAGATATTGAATGGATAAAACGTTTTTGCCACA
Source organism: Enterococcus hirae ATCC 9790 (assembly GCF_000271405.2). NCBI lineage: Bacteria > Bacillati > Bacillota > Bacilli > Lactobacillales > Enterococcaceae > Enterococcus > Enterococcus hirae. The sequence continues at coordinate 2,280,458 of NC_018081.1, forward strand.
AACATCAGCTGTATTTAATCTTAGATATTTCTCAAACAGCTGGACATCTACCAATTGACTTAAGTGATGGGAAGGTCGCAGCGGCTTGTTTCACTGGACACAAAGCGTTACATGGACCACAAGGAACTGGGGGCATTTGTATTCACAAAAAACTGAAACTTACACCGATAATAACTGGTGGTGATGGTATGAAGTCCTTCTCTAAGGAGCAGCCGGATGAATTGCCAGCAATGTTGGAGGCTGGGACAGCAAATGTGCCAGGAATTGCTGGATTAGCAGCCAGTGTAGGTTGGCTAATGTCCCAAGAGACACCATCATTGGGAAACTACTTCTACCAAGAAGCGACGAAGATTTCAGAATTAACGTTTTATGGTGATTTCACGAAAGAGCATATAGACGTTTTTTCGTTGAATATCAGATCTGCAGAATCAGCTTTAATCAGTGACATTCTGTGGGAAGAGTTTGGCATTGCCACACGTTCAGGCTACCATTGTTCACCGCTAATACATCAAGATTTAGGAACTAAAAATACTGGAACTGTTCGAGTATCCTTATCCCGTTTTACAACAGAAGAAGAAATAGAAAAAACCATAAAGGCGTTGAGAATAATTGCAAAACGATAGAAAGCAGGTAAACGATGGCTAGAGAAATACAACGACGATTAGCAGATTTGCCTTCAGTGGATCGTTTATTAAAAACTCCTGAATTGCAAATATTAGAAAAGAAGTATTCTTACGGAGTAGTCAAACAACAGGTACAAAGTGTTTTAGAGCAAACTAGAAAAACTGTTTTAAAAGAAGAATTGTTACCTCCAGCGATTGAAGAACTCTGTATTCAAGTGATTGAAAAAGTGAAACAACGAACATATTCATTACAAAAAGTAATTAATGGGACAGGTACAATTCTGCATACAAATTTAGGACGTTCCTTACTTAGTAAGAAAATTGAGGAACAATTAAAGACAATAAGTTTTTCCTATTCAAATTTAGAAATGGATTTAACTAGTGGCAAGAGAGGTACTAGATACAATCATTTAACGCATATTCTAAAAAAACTTACTGGAGCAGAAGACGTCTTAGTGGTGAATAATAACGCAGCAGCTATTATGTTAATTCTTGATACTTTGGCTACTGATAAAGAAGTATTGGTTTCTCGAGGGGAACTTGTTGAAATAGGAGGGTCCTTTCGTATCCCAGAGGTAATTACCGAAACAGGTGGGAAAATTAGAGAAGTAGGGACAACCAATAAAACGCATATTAGAGATTACCAACAGGCTTTGACTTCTGAAACTGGAGCGATTTTAAAAGTCCATACCAGTAATTATCGAATCATTGGATTTACAGAAACTCCTTACTTATCAGAGTTAGCTCTCTTAGCACAAAAACATCAAGTCCCGTTAATCAATGATCTGGGTAGCGGTCTACTCATTGACATGCGACGCTTTGGCTTACCGTATGAACCGACTGTTCGAGAAGTAATCGAGCAAGGGTGTGATGTGGTCTCCTTTAGTGGAGATAAATTATTAGGCGGACCACAAGCCGGAATTATCGTAGGTAAAAAAACGTATATTCAGAGGATGAAAGAAAATCAACTACTGCGTGCATTAAGAGTCGATAAAATGACTCTAAGTGCATTAGAAGCAACTTTAGAACTTTATCTTGATGAATAAGAAGCCATTCGATCCTTGCCTACTTTGCAAATGCTATCGGATAAGATCGAAAATTGTTTGAATCGAGCCCAAATATTAGCTGAAAAGTTAAAAAAATCGAGCAACTCGAAGTCTCTATCGAAAAAGATTATAGTACGGTTGGTGGTGGAACGTATCCAGAAAGCTTATTACCTACCTATGCAGTAACAGTAAAAAGTAAGCAATGCCATGCGGAAGAACTGCAACGAAGACTAAGAAAAGGAATTGTTCCAGTGATTAGTCGGGTAAAAAATGAGCGAAACTATTTAGATATGCGCACGATTTTTGAAGAAGAACTTCATCAGGTGTTCGTCAGTTTAGAAAAGATTTTTTGTGAGGAAATAACATGAAATTAAAGAAAGAATTTGTGGTTGTTTCACACTGCATCTTGAATCAACATGCGGTGATACCTGGATGGGAGCGGGCTCGTGGTGCTTTTCCTTTGGCCATTTCTTTATTAAATCAAGGCGTTGCGTTGCTACAATTGCCTTGTCCTGAATTTTTGACCTTAGGAAAAGAGAGACCACCAATGACTTATCAAGAATATGTTGCTATACCAGGCTATCGTCAAAAATGTCAAAGTATGTTGCAACCAGTCATTCAACAAATCAAAGAGTACCAAGCGAATGATTATCGCTATTTGGGAATCATCGGGATCAATGAAAGTCCTAATTGTTCCATCTCAGCACAGCGAGGCGTACTAATGGAAGAGTATTTTGAATTATGTAAGAATCATGGGATTGTTAATCCTTATTTTGAAGTTCCAACTTGGTATACAGAAGAATCACAAGGCGATTTATATCAGAAATTAAAACTATTTTTAGAAGGAAAGTAAACGATGAATAATAAAATGAAAATATTGACTTTATGTGCAATGGCCGTTGTTTTAAATGTTGTTTTAGGTGAGGCTGTTTCACTAATGAAAATCCCCTTATTATTTTTAGATACGATGGGAACGATTTATATTTCAACCAATTTTGGTATGAGTTATGGGGTAATGACTGGGATTGCCACTAATTTATTAATGGGGATCATCAGTGGGCCGTTGGCTGTTCCTTTTGTATTCGTAAATATTGTTGTAGCAATTATCTGTTCTTTACTAGCGAAGAATGGATTTTCTTACAAAAAAGCGCTAATAGCAGGGGGACTATTAGCCGTTGTTTGTCCAATGATCGGTGCGCCGATCCGTTTAGCTTTATTTGGTGGTTTTACCGGTTCAGGAACGGACATCCTCATTTTTGCTTTCAAGGCTTCCGGTAAAGAAATGATCACTGCAACTTATTGGGCAACTGTTGCAGGAAATATTGTGGATAAGATGCTTTCTTGTTTACTCGTTGCTTGGTTTATGAAACGTTTACCGCAGCGTATCCTAGTAAAATAAAAAGAGAACGACTAACAGATATTAAAGCTAGTCTAGTCTTTTATAACTACAAACATTCTAGCATTTGATATTGATTGAACAAACGAAAAATGTTAGAATGTTTTTATTAGGGGAGTGGATGGGTTCTGGTGTTCCCTCTGGTCTTCAAAACCAGTATGAGGAGTTAAGAGCTTCTTGGGTAGGTTCGATTCCTACACATTCCCGCCAATTGAATACATACAAAGCTAAAAACATTGATACAGAGCCGTTCTGTTGATGTTTTTAGCTTTATTTTTTTGTCGCCACTGCATTTCCACTGCATTTGATTATTTTTCGAGGTAGTTCATTGCTTGATCACTGTTTTCATCAAGTGTAAGAAAGGAACATTCTGCTTCTCGCTTTTTATCAATGCCCATGTGATTGAAATCACATTTTAGTCTCGACATGGCTATTTTTCCATGCTATATTTAATTCGAAAAGAAGAAATTAAAATATAGATGTGCGCATCTACTACATAAAAAGACTTAATTATTAAGGATTTTTATCGTCTTTCTATTAATTCCCACATAGTTAAAGTTTTTATATGAATGCGCCGGAAAGGAATGAGAGCTTGATTTCATTTGAACACGTTTCAAAGTCTTTTGGAGGTACCATGATCCTAAATGATCTCAATTTATTTATACCAAAAGGTAAAATCTTTGGTATCATTGGACGAAGTGGTGCAGGAAAAAGTACAATGATTCGTTTAATAAACGGATTAGATCAACCAACAAAAGGTAATATATCTCTATCACAAGATGTGAAAAGCAGCACAATATTTCAACATTATGCCTTATTGCAGTCAAAAACTGTTGCTGATAACATTCGACTTGCTCTGAGATTTAGCAAAGTCAATAAGCAGGAATACGACAAAAGAATTGAAAACGTTTTACATTATGTATCAATGATAGAGAAAAAAAATACATATCCCTCCCATTTATCTGGTGGGCAGAAACAACGAGTGGGGATTGCTAGAGCGTTAGTAACGGAGCCTTCGCTTTTATTATGCGACGAAATTACTAGCGCTCTTGATCCAACCGCTAAAAAAAGTATTTTAAATTTGTTAAAAAAAGTGAATGAGGAACTAGGAACCACCATCATTTTGGTCACCCATGAAATGGAGGCGATAAAAGAAATTTGTGATGAAGTGGCTGTCATTGATTCAGGAAAAGTTATTGAACAGGCAACAACCAAAAAAATGTTTTTAAGCCCTCAAAGCAATTTAGTTCGTGAATTTTTAGCAGATATGATTTATCCTAAGTATCCAAAAAAAGAATCGATTTCCTTTAATTATGTCCTTTACTTCCTGATGAATGCCACAAATTATGCTCGTTTTCAAGAAAGTAAAATGGAGGGGACGGTCTATGATATCAAAACCATACATATTAGCGGAGAACGTTTTTTTGCGATGTATTTTCTAACAAATAAAATTCCTGATAATGAATTTATTGACCAACTAATTAGTTATGAGAAGGTGACCGTTGATGTTTGAAATACTTTCATCAGAGATCATTCTCAAAGCAACTTATGAATCGATTTATATGGTCAGTATTTCTTTGGTGTTCGCTATCGGCTTAGGAGTTCCTTTAGGCATACTATTAGCAGAGACCAGAAAACAAGGTGTTTTAGCTAATTCTCTTATGTACACGGTGTTACAGACGCTTATCAACATCTTGCGTTCAGTGCCATTTATCATTTTATTGGTGGCTATTTTGCCTTTTACTCGCTTAGTTGTTGGAACTTCCATTGGAACAACTGCTGCTATTGTCCCTTTAACGTTATATATTGTTCCCTTTATGGGCCGTTTAATCGAGCAAGCCATTCTAGAAATCCCTCCTACAATTATCGAATGTGCCAAAACTTTAGGGGCAAACCGATTGGAAATCATTCTTTACTTTATTCTACCTGAAGCTCGACCGGCGATTATTTTAGCCATTACTAATTCAATGATTGGACTAATTAATGCCTCTTCTATGGCGGGAACTGTTGGTGGAGGAGGAATCGGGGATTTAGCTATTTCCCAAGGCTATCAACGATTTAATAGTGGGATGATTGTTGTAACGGTAGTTATCTTAATTGTTTTAATAAACAGTATCCAATTTCTGGGAAATTATCTTTATCATAAAATTAAATATTAAGGAGTAAACTTCATGAAAAAAATAATGACTATAGTCTGTCTGTTCGTATTGGTTCTCATTGGGGGTGGTTGTCATTCAAAAGATCAATCATCACACGCTCAGAAAAAACATGAAATTGTCATGGGGGTAACTGGAGGACCGTATAACGATTTATTTGATGATGCGATTGCACCTATATTAGAATCGGAAGGATATACGATTAAACGAATTGAATTTTCTCAATTTATCCAATCAAATACTGCCTTAGGTGAAGGAAAGATTGATGTAAATGTTGCTCAACACTCCGCTTATATGAATGTTTTCAATAAGGAGAATGGGACTGATTTAGTTCCTTTAGTTGCTACACCCTCTGTTCCGTGTAATTTGTACTCTTCCAAATATACAAGTAAAGAAGAGGTGAAAAAAGGAATGATGATTGGGATTCCCCAAGATCCGAGTAATGCAGCACGAGCCTATGCAGTTCTTGCTAAAGCTGGTTTTATTCAAGTGGATAAACAAGTGAAAAGTACCGACTTGACTGCAAAAGCAATCACAAATAACCCCTATCAGTTAAATATCAAAGAGATGGACACGAACACTTTACCACACGTGTTGGATGACCTTGATTTTGAAGTCATACCTGGAAGCACAGTTGAAGATGCAGGAATTCGACAACAACTTCATTTGATCGAGCTAGAAAAAATGGTGCCTGAATTACAAATCGTAGCTGCTGTGACAAAAGAAAATGAAAAAACGGATTGGGCAAAAGCGATTAAGAAAGCCTACCAATCAGAAAAATTTCGTACATATATCAATAGTCATAATAAAGATAATTACTGGATCATACCTGACATTTCTGAAACTGAGAATAGCAGTCAATAAAGATATTACATATTAGCAATTGAAAGGAAGCGTTGCGTTTTTACTTAAAACACGTTTTGCTTGTTCGTAGAAGCGGAGACAATTTTTTTCTTATTTTGATTTTTTAGACAAGACTGATTACTTTTTTAGTCTTGTCTTTTTTTGCTATTTAATGATTGATTTGTTCAAAAATGACAGAACAACTTTACTTGTGTATACTTAAATTAAAGTGATTTTTATTCAAGAAAGGAAATAAATTTTATGAAAACTAATGTTATTTTTTGTGGGCTGTTTTCTTTACTATTGTTAGCAGGGTGTCAATCGAATCAGGCTACACCAGAATCAACGCCAGCGCCAGCGACTACGTCAACAAGTACTGGTCAACAAACAACTTCTTCAACCGAAGCATCAAATCAAACAATGAATTCTGGGACGAATGCAACAAAAGAGATCAAAGTATCTGCACAAAAAGCGATTGAGTTGTTTCAAAAAGAATATCCAAATGCAGCGATTACCAGTTTAGAATTAGATAGTAGTTGGGGAAGTTTCTTCTATAAAATCGATGGTGTTGATGATCAAAATGAATACGAAATGAAGATCAATGCAGCAAACGAAGAAATTCAAAAACAAAATCCTGAGCGTTTAGATCAAGATGAACAAAATGGACAGAAGAAACAAGAAGATGCTTTGGACACAAGTAAACTTCTAAGTATTGAAGAAGCAGCAAAGATCGCTGAAAAACAAGCGGGTGGGGGAACAGCCACTGACTGGGATCTTAGTAAGGAACTTGGTACCACTTACTGGGAAGTGAAAGTGAAAAACGGGAATAAGAGTACTCAAGTAAAACTCAATAGTCAAACAGGAGAAGTTTTAGCAACTGAAAATGATGATTAATTGTCTTGATCCTATTTGCTTTTGCTTGACTTGATGATAAACTAGAAAAAATGATTCATCAAAGGAGAGAATGACTTGACCTTAGAAACGACTTTTTTTAATCATACTTTTGCTAACCCTTTTATGAATGCCTCCGGTGTTCATTGCATGACAACGACAGAACTAGTTGAATTGGAACAATCCAATGCTGGCGCTTTTATCACAAAGAGTTGTACACTGAATGAACGTGCTGGAAATCCAGAACCTCGTTATTTCGATGTACCTCTTGGAAGTATTAATTCCATGGGATTACCTAATCGTGGATTTGATTATTACTTAGATTATGCATTGAACTATGAAAAACAGCAGACACAACCGCTCTTTTTCTCTATTGCAGGTATGAGTGCAGCAGAAAATTTGGAAATGTTGACAATGATTGAAAAGAGTGACTTTCAAGGAATCACTGAATTGAATCTTTCTTGTCCCAATGTTCCTGGCAAACCACAGTTAGCCTATGATTTTGAGGCGACGGAAGATTTATTGCAACAAGTTTTTGCCCGTTTCACCAAACCATTAGGAATCAAATTGCCCCCATATTTTGATTTGGCGCATTTTGATCAAATGGCTGAAATTTTGAATCAATTTCCTTTAACTTATGTAAATTCTATTAATAGTATCGGCAATGGTTTGTATATCGATACTCAAAAAGAAGCAGTCGTGATCAAACCTAAAGAGGGTTTCGGTGGACTTGGTGGAGAATATGTGAAACCAACCGCTTTAGCGAATGTCCGTGCTTTTTATACTCGCTTGAAACCAGAGATCAAAATTATTGGTACTGGAGGCATTCGAAATGGACAGGATGCTTTTGAACATTTATTATGTGGAGCAACTATGCTACAAATCGGTACCGAACTTCACAAAGAAGGACCGAAAATTTTTGATCGGATCACGAAAGAACTCGAACAGATCATGACAGAAAAAGGGTATCGAACCATCGATGAATTTAGAGGGAAACTAAAAACGATCTAATCGTTAACGATTCTCTAAGTGATGAAATAAAAGACAACAATAAAAAATAAGCCAAAGAATCCAAACATAGTTTCTCTTATTTTGGAAATCTTTGGCTTATTTTTATGCAATCCGGTGGTTTTAGAATAATAACTGGTGGTTAGCTTTTAGTCTATTCGTTGGTTTGCCATGAATAGTACCTTAGCTATTAGGATACAATAGGTGTATATAATTACTGATAATAGCACCACCGTTTCTAACATGAAGCGTAATCATTCTTTTTGTTTGTTGAATAGAAATATGAGAAAATGGCACAAAGGTATGACAAATAAAAGGAGGGATTTACTTGAAAGATGGCATGGAGATCGTGAAGGGTCTAAAAAAGAAGCAGTTCAGTTACAAGGAATTAGTCAAAGAGGTTAGCCAAAAAGTAGCAAAATTAAATCCAGAATTAAATGCGTTCGTTACTTTTGAAACAGATCAACCGATTAAAGATGAGGCACCAATTCTAAAGGATGAACAGCCTTTAAGCGGCTTACCGTTCCCGTTGAAAATGTTAGGACAGGAAAAGCAAGGTTGGTTAGCTACATCAGGCTCAAAGCTTTTTCAAACTCATCGCTCATCTAGAAATTCAAATTTTGTTTCGCAAGTTGAAAAAATTGGTCTTATCCCACTTGGACAAACAAATGCGCCAGAGTTTGGATTTAAAAATATCACCGACCCACAACTTTATGGTCCAGCTAAAAATCCTTGGAATCTTGCGCATTCGCCAGGTGGTTCAAGTGGTGGGGCAGCAGCCGTTGTTGCTTCTGGCATTTTACCGATCGCTGGTGCTAGTGACGGTGGAGGATCAATTCGCATACCTGCTTCCTTTTGTGGTCTGATTGGCTTAAAACCTTCACGAGGAACGATGCCAGTTGGTCCTCATGCTTGGCGAGGTTGGCAAGGAGCAGCGATTGATTTTGGTTTGACCATTTCTATGAGAGACACCAAAGCTTTATTTGCAGGACTGCGAAGTATCCATTCAGGAGCGCCTTATCAAGTTTCGCCAGCGGAATGGCAAGAGCATCCACCAAAAAAACGGTTGAAAATCGCTGTTTGCACAGAATCACCGATCCACACAAAAATCAGCGATGAAGCACGACAAGCAGTGACCAATGCGGTGACATTTTTAGCACAAGAAGGCCATGAAATCATTGAAATCAATTACCCTCTTGATGGAAGAGCCTTGATTCAGTCTTATTATCAAATGAATGGAGCAGAAACAGCTAGTATGATTCACTCGATTGAATCTGGATTAGGACGACCGGTTGCTCAAAATGAACTTGAACCGATTTCCTGGGTCCTGCTAGAGTATGGGAAGAAGGTTTCTGCAGCGAACTATATCCAGTCGCTTCATGTTTGGGATCATGCAGCAATCACAATGGAAGAACTATTTCAAACTGTTGATCTTTTTCTTTCGCCGACAACAGCATTTACTGCTCCAGAAATTTCCACTGATCTTCAAAGCGATGAAATTCGGGCAAAAATGGCTGGAATCAACGAATGCAACGAACAAGAAAGTTTAGCAGTTATTTCTGAAATGTTTGAGGAAAGTTTAAAGATCACGCCTTACACCCAACTGGCAAATTTGACGGGACAACCAGCAATCAGTTTACCCACACATATCAGTGAGGAAGGTCTGCCTTTGGGTATCCAATTCATGGCTGCCAGAGGACGAGAAGACTTGCTCTTTCAAATTGGCGAAATCTTTGAAAATCATCAAAAATTCTATTTACCGCCAAGTTATCAATAATAGTCAGTTGAAGAAAAGCAGTTGGGACTAAGAAAACTTTAGACTCAACTGTTTTTTATCTGGCTGTCAGCTACCTCGTGACGATGTTTTGTCCCATTCATTTAGCCGAATCAAAGTGAATAAAAACTAATTCTAAATATTTTTAAGGAAACGATTCAAATAATAATTAACGATAGATTTTTTGTTGGATCTAAGGTAGAATGGGTAGGCGAAAATATGTTCGGAGGTGGAGGGATTGAAAACTCCTTTAACGATCGAGATGGAAACTTCTCTTTATCAATACTGTATCGAACAAGGGGGCATTGTCGTAGAAGAGGTGACCATGCCTGACGACCATGGTATCGTGGATACGTTAAGTTGTCTCACAAAGTTTGATGGTACAAGAGAGTGGCGTTGCTATGAGTTGAAAGTATCAAAAGCGGACTTTCGTTCCACTGCAAAATTATCGTTTGTCGGGAATTACAATTATTTTGTATTACCTCAAACACTTTTTGATGAAGTCAAAGCTGAAATCCCCACTGGTATCGGTGTTTTAGTTTATCGACCTTACGGGATAGCAGAAGAGATGCCAGCTTCTGGCACATTCATTATTGCTAAAAAAGCAATGAAGCAACCGTTAGCAGTGGCAGAAGAGGCGCTGCTCAACCGTTTTATGGCTTCATTATTTAGAGAAGTAAGAAAAGCCAAACAAATGGAACGAGGCGTCAAATATTTTCCAACTGATCAGTTGTATAAAGAATTAAAAAAACGTTCAGATTCTCAAGATCCATTTGCCAAAGAGCGTTATTATGAACGATTTATTGAGGAAACAGAAAATCAAGCGATCCAAGATTTACAAGCAGAAATCAACGCTTTACAGCAAGATTATGAGAATCTGCGACAAAAGCAGCAAGTTAGACGCTTGCCAACAGAGCCATTGGAGTGAATAAGTATGTACTATCCTTATTTGAGAGGGAAACAGTTTGATCTTTTAGCATTAAAAGAAATGATTCAACAGAATCTATTATCTAAAAAGGTGGTTCCCATCATCGAACCAGTTCGTGATTCAGCTACCTTTAAAAACGTTGTCGAGTTATTCCAAAAAGTAAATCACCCGCTGATCATCATCGATAATCCCCAAGTGGGTCAGTTCAAACTTTTTGATGAACATTTACATTTATGGGAAGAAAAAGAAAATAGTTCCATTCAACATGCAATGATCATCACGTCCGATAATTACCAACAGATCATGGAGCAACCACCTAAATTGATCATTTTTGATGGACAACATCAGCCGCGTGATCCAAAAATATGGAAAGAACTTTCAAAAATGGATACTCATTTTTTGTTACCAGACCATAGTCGGTTCCATATCTGGTTACCAGAAAACAAAATCATCATAAAAGAAGCCTTTAAACCAAGAAAACACGAAGAAGATTATAGCGAAAAAATAGATGATTTTTTTAGCGACGACTATTTGTTTTTTAAAGAAGAGGGGAATCATGGCTTTTCAGATTTTACGATTGAAGGAAGTCGCTATTTTGATAAAGGCTTTCCTAGTCGGGCATTGGCACTTCATCTGACCTATGTTGATGCATATGGTAATCTCAGAGTAAAACATTTTATTTCTGATACGAACGATTCAGCTAAGGATCAAGCACTAAAGTTTTTTGAAGCTGTTGAAAAAATGCAACAGTGGGTATTGAGGAACCAAGATCAACTGTTGATTACAACGGGTATATTAGCCCTGCTTTCTTTGAAACAACAAAAAAATTTCCTGGTTTAGGTGTATTGAAAAAATGGACATTGGTCCATCATTTAGAACTGCTCAGTTTATTATTAGATCAGCCGACTAATTGGTTACGCATGTATTCTAAAATAGAGGAACTACATTCGCTGATTTGTGGTATTGGACATACAGAACGACAAAAATTGGTTTGATTCCCCTCACTAGTTTATGTTTTGAAGCTAGTGAGAGATTTTTTTGCTAATCAATCCTGTTTATCAAAATAAGATCATTCTTTGAGCATTTTTATTTGTCGCTTAAATTGGTTTTTGGTGGCTTCTAACCCTTCATTATTTGCTAAAACAATGAGGTTTGGTCGTTTTTTTAACTCATCTAATTTCTTCGTGTCTTGCTCAAAAAGAGCGAGCCTTTTTTTGATTTGATCCGGAGCATCTCCACGTTGTTCTAAACGCTGCTTCAATTTGTTTTTAGCGATAGTCACAAATACTGGTTGGATCTGTTCCCCAAATGCATGGAAGAGTGCCCAAAAACCAGCAGCTGTTAAAATTGTATAACAATCACCATTTTTCAACTTTTGAGCAATCTCCCTCTTAGTTGAACCATATTTATGTCCCGCATATTCATCCCATTCCACAAATGCCTGTTCAGTGATCAACTGCTCAAATTTGTCTTCAGAGAGAAAATAGTAATCTTTTTGATCGGTTTCACCTTTTCGAGGAGGACGAGTCGTCGAAGTGACAATTTTTTCTTTTGGTTCAAAAAGAGCATTAGCAATGGAGGTTTTTCCTGAACCAGAAGGACCAATAAATACATAACATTTGTTCATCATGAATCTCCTTCAAATCTTTATTTCCTTTATTAAACGATACACGAGAAAGTTTCTTTTAGCAATTGTTCTTTTCGCATAGATATTCCAGGTGGACGACAATAAATTTTGTCTTATAAAAAACACTCTCTTGAGTCTTTAGAAAATCGTCTAAAGAGCAAAGAGAGTGTTTTAAATATACAATTCAATTAAATTTAATCATTTAGACTAATAAACCAGTGACGATCGCACTTAAAAAGCTGACTAATGTGGCAGTCAATAAGATTTTTAATCCATGTTTCGCAACTAAGTTTCCTTTTTCTTCATTTAGACCTTTCATAGCACCCGAAATGATTCCAATGGAAGAGAAGTTAGCAAAAGATACTAAAAAGACAGATAAAATAGCTGTTGTACGTTCAGTAAAATGCAGGTTCCCAGTGGCTAGTTCTGTCATCGCAACAAATTCATTTGTCACAAGTTTCGTCGCCATGATACTACCCGCATCCACAGCTTCTTTCCAAGGAATCCCGCTGATAAATGCTAGTGGAGCAAAGATATAACCAAGAATTTCTTGGAAAGAGATCCCAAAGATTCCACTAAAAATGGCATTGATCATAGCAATAAGAGCAACGAATCCAATCAACATAGCAGCAACTGTAATCGCTACATGAAAGCCGTCAAGAATATATTCTCCAAGCATTTGGAAGAAAGTTTGTTCTTTGTTTTCTTCAATGATCAACTCATCTTCTTTTTCTTCTAATTCATAGGGATTAACGATGGAGGCCAAGATATACCCACCGAATAAGTTCAATACCAGCGCAGTAATTACATATTTAGAATCGATCAACGCCATATAAGAACCTACGATCGACATCGAAACAGTCGACATGGCAGAAACGCTCATGGTAAATAAACGTTTTTCAGATAAGAAAGGCAATTCTTTTTTATTGAAATAAAAACTTCAGATTGACCTAGTATTGCTGAAGCAACACCGTTGTAAGATTCTAATTTCCCCATACCATTGATTTTACTTAAACCCAATCCAACTGCCTTCATGAATAATGGCAAGATCTTGATATAACGCAAAATCCCGATGATTGCAGAAATAAAAACAATCGGCATCAAAACATTTAAGAAAAACGGCGCACTGCCTTTATTGGCTACCCCAGCAAAAACAAAATTGACTCCTTCACCTGCAAACGCTAGTAAATGATCGAATACTTTCGCTAACATGGAAACGACTGCTGTACCAAAAGTCGTTCGTAACAAAATAAAACCAAAAATAAATTGCAATACGATCATCAATAGTAAAGGTTTTACTTTGATGGCTTTCTTGTTGGTACTAATCAAAAAAGCAAGGCTAAAAATAAAAAGTAATCCAATAATTCCTAAAATCTGACTCAAACTATCACTCCTAATCAAAATTCCGTTTAATTTTACACGTTTTATCGTTAAAATACTAATTTTTTGCTAAGATTATCATCGCTTTTTTAGACTGAAACGCATACATTTCAATTGAAACGGATACAACAAAATAAAACTCTTAAAAGATTATCAGTTGCACTTTTTCAGGTGCAATTTAAATAAAATCTTTTAAGAGTTTATTCAGCTATTTGTTCATAAAGAAACAATGCTTATTGATAAAATAAATTTTCCGATGGATAGAAGGGAGCACTTGTGATATCAATACCTAATTGTTTCAACGTTTGTTCATCATTTTTATTGACGATGACTGTCGAGTGAGCTTGAGCACCATCTAATTCAGCAAGTTTGTCATAAGCTACTTGAGCGATAGGGTTGGTTACCGCACTGATCGAAAGAGCAATCAGTACTTCATTTAGGCTCAATGTATCAACGGAAGAATGCAGTGCGGCAGACTTCATCCCTTGAATCCGTTCTAGAACAAGCGGCGACAACAATGGAATATTATCTGAGATATGTGCTAAATGTTTGATCGCATTTAAAATGACGGCAGCAGAAGCATTCATTAAAGAACTGGTGCGTCCTGTAATGATCACTTCATCGGGTAATTGGATCGCGATCACCGCAGAAGGATCGTTGCTGTCATTTTGAACAGTTTTTGCATACTCATGAGCAGGCAATACCACTTGACGGTCTTCAGGTTGAAGACCTACTTCTTCCATGATCAATTTAATTCGATTTACTGCTTCCTCATCAATCAATCCTTTTTTGAAATCACACTCTGTTTGGAAATAGCGGCGGATGATTTCTTGTCGAGAAGCTTCTTGCACAACTTCATCATCAACGATTCCGAATCCCACACGATTCACACCCATATCGGTAGGGGATTGATAGATTGATTCTTTACCAGTGATTTTTTCAATGATCCGTTTGATTACTGGAAAGGTTTCAACATCTCGATTATAGTTTACAGCAACCTTGCCATAGGCATCATAATGGAAGGAATCGATCATATTGACATCTTTTAAATCCACAGTGGCAGCTTCATAGGCAATGTTTAGTGGATGTTTCAATGGGACATTCCAAACAGGGAAGGTCTCAAATTTTGAATAACCTGCTGATTGTCCTTTTTGGCTTTCATGATAAAGCTGATTCAAACATGTTGCTAGTTTGCCACTACCAGGTCCAGGAGCAGTAACAACAACGATTGGCTTACTGGTCTCAATATATTCATTTTTGCCAAAGCCGTTTTCAGAAACGATTTTTTCAACATTAATTGGATAATCTTCAATTTCTGAATGTTTGTAGACTTTGATATTACGTCTTTCTAATTTATTGACGAAGACATTCGTAGCTGGCTGACCATTGTAACGAGTAATGACGACACTATTGATAGATAATCCGTAGCCACGCATTTCGTCGATCAAGCGTAAAATATCCATGTCATAAGTGATACCATAATCCCCACGAATTTTATTACGTTCAATGTCTCCAGCGTAGACGCAAATCAAGATTTCTGCTTGATCTTTTAATTTTTGTAACAATTTGATTTTTGCATCTTCTTCAAAGCCAGGCAAAACACGTTTGGCATGCTTATCATCGACCAATTTGCCTCCAAATTCTAAATATAATTTGTCATAGTGATTCACTCGTTCAAGGATATATGCTGATTGTTCTTCGATATATTTCTCTGAATCAAAACCGATTTTTTTCACGAGATTCCCTCCTTAAGTACTAAAGCATTTTTTCATTTTTTTTGATTTTCGTCAACTAGTAACTAACACCGGATTAAAACAACAGATAAAATCTCAAATCTGGCTTGTTTCATCTTAAATTCATTGGTATGATAGTTTTGGTAAGGAAGGTGTCACATGAAAAAAAGACAGAAAAAGAAAAACGCATATAAACAATATATCCGTTCGATTTTTACCGGTTATGAAAAAATGCTCGAAAATACTGATTTAGAAGAGATGAAGTTTACTTATTTGAATGAAGAAACACTATTATCTCGTGATGAAAATCAGCGCATTCACTTCACAACCAGAGATCTGCCTCAAAAATAAGAAAATTACTGAGTGAAAAAGAGTGGGGGGATCTGTAGTAACCCCCAAAAGTTAGAATCTAACTTTTGGAGGTCGCTTCAATCCTCTTTCCACTCTTTTGTTTTACTCTCGATACGTAAGATTATTCAATAGTGAAAGTACAATAATCAGACCTTATCAAAACGGTGGATAATCAATGAATATTGATTAAAAGATACATAGAGGAGGAAGCCCTTTGTAACATTTTTTTCTATAAAATGGTACTATTAAATTATCAATTCAATAGTAAGTAAACTCAACCTATTGTGCTTCTGTCCAAGAAAGTGGATAACTGTGAGGAGGTAATCAAAATGAAAGAAACACCACAAGAAAATAACGAAGAAATCATCATTCAGCAAGAAGATGACACTACTTTTTTTGATATCAAAGAAAAAGCTAGCACGAATCTATCTCAACTGTTAGAGGATTTACAAGCATTTGAAAGAGCTGTTCGTGAAGAAAACATTCCAGAAATCTATCAACTGTATAATGGTCATTTAAATGAGGAATTGAAAAAAAGTTCGAATGAAAACCATGAAATCGATCAGCTATTAATGCGGAAAATTCATGATCGCTTTATTCAAGAATTTCCATTTATGGAGCTAGTCGAAAAGATTTCTCCTACGATGAGTTATTACAAGATCGGTACGTATTATCACGAAAGGCCAACAATTGGCATCGATGCTAGTCTACCGGAAATTTTCGTTTTGCCCCAAATTGACGAAGAGTGGGGCACCTATGCAAACCAGGAACCGGATGACTACAGTCAACAAATTAACGAACTTGATGCTAAAGTCATCACTGCAAAAGCCGAGATTGATCGTCTGGATGAAGAATTAAAAGAAGTGGATCGCCAAATCTCTGATCTGGATGACACTAAAGGATTCTTAAATCGTAAAAAAATTGATGAAGAAATCCAAGAACTAAAAAACAAAAACAAGCATTATCGAATGAAAAATTAGGCTGGATGCCTTATCTTGAAGCACCTGAAAAAATCCAAAATCAAAAAGCTGCTTTACTTAACGAAGCAAAAGCGAATCAATTACGTGCAGCGATCGTTGAAAAAGAACAACGACAAATCAATCGCTACTTCGGTGGGATAGAAGGGTTCAGTCAAGCCATCCATCATTTCCTAATGAATTACTTAGGAAATGTTGACCCACATAAAAACCCAGAAGTATCGATGCAAGAGGGAGGGGTAGAGTAATGAATGAGCATGAAGAGTTAGAAAAAAATGAAGAGCTGGAAGCACAATCGTTAGCAGAAACGACTGTGACGGAAGAAGCAATAGAAACAGATCCTGAAAACTCCAGCAATCACTCTGCTTCTGAAGATGATTTGCTTGATGAAAATGAACAGGTCACTTCTGAACAATTAGAGGCAATTGAATCCAGTCATCCGCATGAAGCGAGGGAAAATCAAGTCTATTTAGAAACAAAAGAAAAAGACCATCAAGACATTGTTCTTTTGATTGAAACAGCAGAGGCAGAATTAGCGGATTTACGCTTACGGAAATATCTACTTGAATCGGACTTTTCACAATTATTAGATGCTTTTGAACGCTATATCTTAAAAGCAGAACCTATTTCTCCGATTGGTAAGACAAGTTTGATCGAATACTTTACTTATGAGTTGCTAAAACCTTTAAATGATATTGGGTTGAAATTCTCTAATACCACTTATGATACTTGGGAAACACGACATTTTTCGATCAACTATCGTTTGAATGATTCCAATCAATTAGTATTTTCTTTTGTTCTTCCGACGATTGATCAACGATACCAAGTGGAATCACTCAACTTATTGGAAGTTTCACCAGAAACGATGGAAATCACGGTTCAGGATGACCGTGTGTTATCTTTGATTCGTTATTGGTCTGTTGAACGGGTATTCTCTGCTGGTCAACTGACTATTTTCAATCATAAGTTCAACCAAATATTAGCTCATGCACGTCACTTAGGTTTTTTAGTCAAGCAAACTTTACTAGATAACACCCAACCGTTACATCTGAATCTTCAAAGTCAATTTGAATTGACTGACCAGGTACTAGATGACATCTTTATCGTAGCGATGAAAAATCCTCAATATGATTTTGAAAAAATTGGAGAAGAAAAATACCAAGTTCTATTAGATAAAGGACAATCCATGATCATTTCCAAAAATCAGAAAAACCAAACAATGCTTGAAGTTTCTTCTGGGGAGTACCATCGATCAGTGATTGATTTCTTTATCAATTACGAATTTTTGGTTCCTTTGATGGTTCGAAAGGCTTAGACAGGATATAAACGTGTGGCAATCCTTAGAGAGATTGTCGCATGTTTTTTGTTCCGTCTGCAGGCAATAGATCACACGGTTCTTCCGAGAGATAGTTAACTGAGAAACTGTTGAGAAGAAAAGAAAGAAGGAAATAAGATGGAAAATTTTAAAAAGAGCGGGATGTTCTCTGTGATTGCTGCATTAGGTGCGAATATTTTAGTTGCAATCAGTAAATTTGTCGGTTATGCCATTAGTGGAAGTGCGGCAATGCTGAATGAAAGTATTCATAGTATCGTCGATTGCAGCAACCAAATTCTATTGCTTTTTGGGGATAAACGAGCGAATAGAGGGCAAAGCGAGTTACACCAATTTGGCGAAGGAAGAGCAAAATATTTTTTTAGCACAATTGTGGCAACCATGCTCTTTTTTGGTGGGGGAGCTTTGGGAGTCATGGAAGCTTTTGAAAAATTGACCCATCCTGCGCATGAAGTTGATAACTCATTGATCGTTATCATTATTTTAATTTTTGGATTAGCCATTGAAGGAACGTCATTACGTATCGCTATGAAAGAAATCCATGAGTTGAATACCGAAAAATTATCATTGATGAAATTTTTGAGAGAAAGTCGTCACAGTGAAATTTTGATCATCTTTACTGAAGATTTTTGTGCCGTGATCGGACTCATTCTTGCTTTATTAGGAACAGTCTTGACGATGGTAACAGGAATTGCGGCGTTTGATGCGATTAGCGGCCTATTGATCGGATTATTGTTGATGGGAGCTGCCATTTTCTTAGCAAAAGAATTTTATAGTTTGATTGTTGGTGAAAGTGTGACAACGAGTGACTTGATTAAAATCAAGCAAGCCTTTGAGCGTCCGGAAGTCTCTCGTTTGATCGATGTAAAGACCGTTCATCTGAGCCCAACTGAGGTATTGGTAGCTGCTAAAATTGATATCTTTGATCACCCAGAGAATGAATCGTATGCAATCATCAATAACATTGAAGAAACGATTCGTCAGTCTTTAAATGATAAAAAAGTTTATATTTATATTGAAACTGATAAATATGACCCTAATTATCGAAGATGACCATGCTGATTCTTCAGCAAAAAATGCTTTTATGTTGCATAAAAATAACTTGTTTATGATTTAAAATTTCAATATTCAAGCTTAAAATGAGAAAAATATAATATTGTTTTTAGATAAAACGGCTACAATTTCGTTTTTTTATGTTACAATGAGTCCGCTGTTTATTTGTTGTAATTGAAGGAGACATTTTGATGAATAAAAAGAAAAGTGCGCCATGGCTTCAGGCTTTGCACGCAGTAATGCCACTTTGCTTAAGTTATATACCAGTTGGGTTAGCTTGTGGTGTCTTATTGCAAAAAGTGGGTTTTGATCCAATCTTAACCGGTCTGTTGTCCATATTAGTATTTTCGGGTGGAGCGCAATTTTTAGTTGCTTCGATGCTAACAACTCAAGCATCTTTTGCAACGACACTTTTGATGGTATTTTTCTTGGAATTACGTTACACATTGTTAGGGTCGAGTCTTTCAGGTTTTATGAAGAAAGAAAAGAGACTATTCTTGGCGGTATTTTCACAATCGTTAAATGATGAAAATTATGCGGTTAATTATCTTAAATATTCAACTGATCCTACATGGAATAAGCGTAAAGCTTTATATGTAAATTGGTTTTCGATGGCTTCTTGGACAGGTAGTAACATGATTGGAAACATGTTTGGTTCTGTTATCCATGTAGATGCTGATCTCGTTCACTTTGCACTGACTGCGATGTTTATCTTCATGTTTGTCATGCAAATGAAAAATAAGCTGCTCATTTTTACAGGATTGTTTTCTGGTGTATTAGGCGTTACTTTCATGGTCATGTTCCAAAATACATTAGGTTTAATTGCTGCGACGGTGATCGCCTCTTTTGCAGGGTTTGCTTTAGAGAAAGCTTTCAAAAAAAGAGAAGGCAAAAAAATTAAAACGATTAAAAAACCGTGGCAAACATGTCAATGAACCACTATTCAACTTCCCAGAACAGGAGAGTCAACATCATGACTAAGACGTATCTTATTCTTTTAGTACTTAGTTTATTCGTGGTGGCTTATGTGCCACGACTATTCCCGATGCTCTATTTTACCCATCGGAAAGTCCCTTCATGGTTTAGTGAATGGATGAAATATGTGCCTGTTGCGCTATTCGCAGCTTTAGCATTCAAGGATGTCTTTATTACCCATGAACATTTAGCCATTGCTTGGAATATCAAAATCTTAGCTATGGTTCTCGTAGTTGGCGTGGCGTATAAAACTCATTCTATGGCATTATCAGTAGTAACTGGACTTGCTTCGGTATTTTTGCTGTCGATGTTTTAAACAGTTCCAAAATTTTGCCTTCTCTTAGTTTTAGAGAATGGCTTTTTTTTTGCCTTTTTTATTAAAATTTTAAGGATGATTTGTCCTTCTTTGAATTTTTGCTATAATGGGAAAGGTATTGATTTAAATATAGATAGTTGAGGAAAATTTAATGAATAAAAAATTGATGCAAGGAACATTTTGGTTAACCTTTGCTAATTTGCTTTGTAAGGTATTAGGTGTTGTTTACTTGATCCCATGGCTAAGTATGATGGGGAACAATCAAGAAGGAATGTTAGCGACCACTTTATACAATGTAGGTTATTTACCTTATGGCTTGTTCCTGATGCTGGGAACAGTTGGGTTTCCTAATGCGATTGCTAAAAAAGTCGCTGTAGCAACGAAAGAAAATGATGAACAGGGCTGTCGAACGATTTTTCGCAGTACCATCAATATCATGTTTGTCATTGGGATCATTTCTGCTGTGCTGATGTATCTTTTTGCCCCGATGCTTGCAGGAATCAGCCCAATTGCAAATGTAAATAATGGGATCTTAGCAATTCGTAGTTTGTGTCCGTCATTGATCGCCATTCCAGTTCTTAGTGCAATGAGAGGTTATTTTCAAGGGAAAAACAATCTGAGACCTTATGGGACCTCACTAATCATTGAACAAGCGGTTCGTGTCCTGGTCATTTTAGCAGGAACGTTTTATTTACGCGTCTTGACCGATGGAACGATTTTAGAAGCTGTTCTGATCAGTACAGTGGCATCCTTCTTTGGTGGGTTAGCAGCAATTATCCATATGTATTTCGTTGGAATAAAAAATGATTATTTCAAATTAAAAGATTTCTTGATCTCTAGTCGTTATTTCAAGCATGAAAATCGGGCAGAGTCGGTATCGATCATTCGTGAAACTTTACCTTTCATCTTTGTGGGATCTGTTATTACCATCGTGCAAATGATTGACCAAGTGACGATGAAGCCGTTGTTGCATTTTTTCAGACCTGAAATCACGAATCAACAATTGGAATTTTTATTTAGTCGAGCGTCAGTTAATCCCAACAAGTTGACATTGATCTTGATTTCTATGGTTGGTACAGTCGCAATCAGCAGTTTGCCGATTTTAAGTACTTTGAGAAAAAAAGATCGTTTGCAAATTGAAAAGACAGTAGGAGATAGTTTTTCAATTGCTGTCTTGATTTTACTTCCTTCTCTTGCGGGGATGTCATTATTGGCGGGTCCATTGTATACCTTATTTTTTGGATATGATCCTGATAGTGTCGGCTATTTCCAATTTGCCTTACTCGCTTCATTATTCTTTTCATTGTTCACGATTCTTTCGACGATGTTACAATCACTTAGCCATCATATGATTGCGATTCGGCTGACCGTTGAAGCGATTATTTTGAAAATTGTCTTTCAAGTGATTGGATTAGCACTATTTGGCGGTTATGGTATGAGTTTTTCAAACACAATGGCTTTTGCGATCGTGTTTATCAGAGGTTATTTCTATATGTGTAAAGAGTATCGAATCGCACCTCTAGCTAAAATCAGATTTTTCTTTCTTAAAACATTCCGCTCAACCTTGTTGATGCTGGTTCTTTGTTCGATTGTATTTATCCTATTGAACCTCCAATTGACGATGACGTCGAAAGCCCATGCTGTTGTTTATTGTGTTGGCCTTGGTGGAATAGGTGGGCTGACATTTCTCTTTGCTCAATTTGGCAGAAATGGGCTCCAATTACTTAAAAACTTCCAGCATCGGCATCACTCAACCAAAAATTAGGAACAACATCCAGTTCATGATAATTTTTTAAAGCTACAGAAAGTGAGAGGGACGTGATTATTTCTCTCACTTTTTGAGTGAGAGGTTCAAATGTCATCTTTCTTATGATATAGTTAAATAGACTGGTAAAATTCTTTGAAATGAGGAAATTAAATAAATGAAACTTGCAGTAGTTACTTACAGTACGGCTTATTTGCCTGAACGAATCCAAAATCATCCTGATTTGTTCGTTATTCCGATCCCTGTCATTTTGGATGGGAAAATCTACAATGAAGGAATAGACATAGAAGCTGACGAATACTATGGGCTTCTAAATAAAAGCAAAGACTTCCCGACCACTTCACAACCTGCAGTTGGAGAAGTACTGGCGCTTTACGAAGAACTGAAAAGAAAAGGATACGATACCATCTTAAGTATCCATTTATCCTCTGGGATCTCCGGCTTTGTCAACACATTACATGCTATGAAAAACGACATTGATGGTGTAAAAATCGTTCCTTATGATTCTAAGATCACGAGTATGCCAATGGGTCACATGGTAGAAGCTGCTCTAGATTTAAATCAAAAAGGTCAATCTCTTGAAGAAATTATCGCACATATCGATCGTATTCGAGATAATACGTATGCTTATCTCATCGTGGATGACTTGAACAACTTAGTACGCGGTGGACGCTTGACTAATGGGGCTGCATTGATAGGTGGATTGCTTAAAATCAAACCGATTTTGACTTTTTCAGAAGGAAAAATCGTTTTATTTGAAAAAATCCGTTCAAGTAAAAAAGCTTTCGCTCGTGCCGAAAAAGTCATCGGCATGCGAAATGAGGAAATTGCACCACCTGTTAAACTTTATGTGATTCATGCAAATAATTTGGAAGTTGCCATACAAGAAAAAGAAAAATTACAAAAGCAATACCCGCATGCTGACATTGAGATTGGTCATTTTGGTCCAGTGATTGGTAGTCACTTAGGAGAAAAAGCAATCGGGCTTGCCATCTCTGCGCAATAATTTAGATTATTCAATTCAATGCAAGCATCGTCTCTCATTCATTGGGATACGATGCTTTTTTGCATTTTTTCTATATAAGGCGTATAATCCTTAAAAGTTTAGTAAATGAGTAAATCACTAGGTTAGTAATTTACTAAAAGAGAAAGGATGGATTTAGATGGAAATCCCAACAAATTTAAAACACAAACCTGTTATTGTCGTTGAAGACTATGATCAAGTTGATGGTAGAAATGCTTTGCATACGGATGCTAAAGGACTATCTTTAGGGTTAGCACAATGGAATGATCGTGGAAAAGTTGATATTTCAGGCAAGGTATGGCGCCATACGGGTGAAAAATGGTCACGCCAATCGGAAGAACTACCAATCACTCGGATCTTAGATCTAGCAATTTTAGCTGCGCAAGGGAGTTTGTATTTTCAAGATGCGTATCGCTATGAAAAATTTTATGATCCTGAAAATCCAGTTGTCGATATTATTGGACTTCAAGGAAATCGAATGACGGTTGAAGTGGATACCAAAAATCCTAAGATCGATGAAGATATTATGCTCTATTATGACACGTTACAAAAAGATGGCGAATTGATCGGAGAACGTTTCCGAATTTTGAAACGTCTATTAGATGATTTAGGGTATTAAGGAAAAAAGGAGTGAGGTACATTGGAAGATTTCTCACTGACAAAAGACCGTCAATTTTCAAGTGTTGAAAAACAAATGATTTGGCAAAAGCCAACGAGTCATCGAACCAGTCAAGAAGAACAAAGAATCGCAGCTGAAATCTTTGAAAACTGGAATGATCCTGAAATGAAGATCAGTAACATCTTGCTTGAAGGGGATGCTGGGTCAGGAAAAACGCAACTGGCTAAAGCTCTTTCGGCTGATTTACAACTTCCTTATACGAAAATAACTTGTTTTGCGGATATGGATAAATCAGATGTCTTTGGTGCGCTATTGCCTATTGTTGAGTCTGACGTAGATGAAGATCAAGAATTGATTGATGCAATCAACCAAACAGAGACTTTAGAGGCTGTCTTACGGTTAATCAAACATCATTATAATCTTAGTACAGAAATGGCTAAATCCAAACTGGCTGATTTCATCAAGCGGATGGAACAAAATGAAAATAGTAACGTTCGCTATAAATATTATCCCTCTGAAATTGTTCGTGCGATCGAAAAGGGGTATTTGTTAGAAATCCAGGAGCCAACGGTGATCCGTGATGCTTCCGTATTAGTTGCTTTAAATTCCGCTCTTGAGCCAAATGGATTATTGAATTTACCCACGGGTGTCGTCGTCCGTCATCCAGATTGCGTCATCATCATCACAACCAATCGGAACTACCAAGGTAATCGTCCGTTGAATGAATCTTTGAGAGATCGGATGCAACATGCTGAGAAGATGGATTTACCTTCACTTGAAGTGATGGCTGAGCGAGCCTTAGGTAAGACAAAGATTCAACAACCTGAACTGCTCTTGAAATTAGCGGAGATCATTCGTTTATTAGATGATACTGCCAAAGCGAATGCCATCAAGGGAGTGGCTGGTATGCGTTCTTACTTTTATTGGGCAAATACTTGGAAACAAGGGCAAGATCTTTTCCAATCGATTTATCCTAAAGTTCTCTATAAATTGACCACTGTTCCAGAAGAATTGGAGATATTAACCCAAGCATTAGAACAAAGTGGGCTTCTTGAAGAACTTCGTGAATTATTACGGCAAATAAAGTGGGGACGTCTTTCAGAAGAAGCTTCAAGAAATCGAGGCAGAATCCTTAACGATGAAGAAGCTGATGAACGTAATATCGATCAACTAGCAGAAGAAACGTTGTCTTTAATGGAAAATGAGTCGCCTGAGATCGAAGAAGAAACTCCACCAGTGGAGAATGCTGAGATTGAAGAGGAAAAAAAGGCAGAGTCTTTTTCATTTGAACAAGAACGAAGTCAAGAAGTTTCAGGTCAGGGGCAACAGGAGCAACAAGCAGAAGATAATTCAGAAAAAATGTCTGCCTCTGATATGGAGGCTTACGACAAAGAAATCAAACGTGAGTTAACGAAAGAAGCACGACAAATAATGAAGGGGACGATGCACGAAAAAGAAGGACTGATCGTTCATCGACCAAAATTTGAACTCAAAGCACAAGAAGCAGAACAAATCAGACAACAAGTTTTACCGATCGTTGAAACATTAAGCCGTCAAATTTTAGATTTGTTGGAAAATGATGAATCAACGACTTATCAAAAAGGAAAATATGAAGGACAACGGTTCAATGCGAGTCGTGTGGCCTATAATGACCTAGGTTATTTTGATAAGAAAAATCCACCCCACGAACAACCTTCATTGGCAGTGGCTTTAAGGATTGATGAATCTGGTTCAATGATTCGAGATGAACGAATCGAAGCAGCAAAAAAAGCAGCGATCGCCATCGCAGAATTTGCTAAACGTGTAAATATTCCTTTAATGATTTATGGAGATACAGCAGATGTCTCAACGAGAGAAAAGACCTCAATTTTTTCTTATAAAGAATTTAGTGATGATTTCCAATGGTTAGATGAAAAGTTAGTGACGATGAAACCACGACAAAACAATCGTGATGGTGCCAGTCTGAGACTAATCGCTAACAAACTAAGCCAAGAATCTGCCACGACTAAATTGTTGATCTCGATTAGTGATGGCCAGCCTAAAGCTTTGCCAGACTATACTGGGAAGAAGGCAAGGGAAGATATCCAAAGCGTTCTGTCTGAATATGACCGTCAAGGCGTCATCTTTGTGGCTGCTGCGATTGGACAGGATCAAAAAGAAATCAAAGAGATATATGGGGAAAATCGTTTCATTGATATGACAGACATCAACGAGTTACCACAGCAATTGATCCAATTGATTGCTCGCTATTTGTAAATAGCTGAAAATAGCTGGAGTCACGTATAAGTCCATTCATCGACTAAGAGAGATTGTGACAGAAGTTCCTAGCTCTGAGAACAAGCCGAAGAATTCGAAAATAGTTCCTATTTTTGGATTTTCGGCTTGTTTTTTTGTTAGAGCGACTGCTGGAACAACGGGAAGAGGTTATGAACGCATTGTAGCGAATGGTTAAACACCATTTAGTTTATCTATCAGACTCTTTTTGATCGTTAATCGACTGTTAAATCCTGACATTCTGCAAACCAGATAACGAAACAAAAAAGGAAACTGTTAAAGAGAAAACGATGTTATCGGTAACATCAACAAAAAATAGTGGCATTGTTTTATAATAGAGAAAAAGAGAAGGGAAGAAAACAATGACTCAAACAAAAGCTTGGTGGAAAGAAGCGGTCGGATACCAGATTTATCCTGCCAGTTTTATGGATAGTAATGGAGACGGCATTGGGGATCTCAATGGTATTCGTGAAAAGCTTTCTTATTTAAAACAATTAGGGATTGATTTTATTTGGATCAATCCAGTTTATTCTTCACCTTTTATTGATAACGGTTACGATATTAGTGACTACCAAAATATTTTAGAAAAATTTGGAACAATGGCCGAATTTGATCAATTACTGGCAGAAGCACATCTACAAGGAATCAAAATCATTATGGATCTAGTCATCAATCATACATCTGATCAACACGAGTGGTTTATTGAATCCAAGAAGTCACTGGATAATCCTTACCGAGATTACTATATCTGGGTAGATGGAACACCTGAAAACGCTCCAAATGACTGGCAATCGATTTTTGGTGGCTCAGCTTGGGCATATGATGAACAGACGAAACAATATTATCTGCATGTCTTTGCTAAAGAGCAGCCTGATTTGAATTGGGAAAGCGAGAAATTAAAAAATGAACTTTTTTCTATGATTCGCTGGTGGTTAGATAAAGGGATCGATGGGTTTCGTTTAGATGCGATTTCCCATGTGAAAAAAGATGAATATTCTGTTAAAGCAACTGAAAACCCCTTTTCTCCTTTTCAAAATGTTTCCGGGATCGATGAACACTTAAATGAATTAAAAGATGTTTTTGATGACTATGACATTATGACTGTTGGCGAAGCTAGCGGGGTGTCGGCTGAAGAAGGTCCAGAATGGGTCGGCGCTGATGGGTATTTTGACATGATCTTTGAATTTGACCATATCTCGATTTGGAAGCACGAAAAAGAAGGAAAACTTGATGTTATCAATTTAAAAAGAGCGTTAAGTGCCTGGCAAACCGCTTTAGACGGTAAGGGTTGGAATGCACTTTATATGGAAAATCATGATACACCTCGTTCAGTTTCTTTTTTTGGTGATCCTGAACATTATTGGCAAAAATCAGCAAAAGCAGTCGCAATGATGTACTTTTTCCTGCAAGGCACGCCATTTATTTATCAAGGACAAGAAATCGGTATGACGAATATGCCGTTTACTGCCATCGAACAAATCGATGCCGTCGATTCAAGACGTCTTTATAACCAATTGCTAGAAGAAGGAAAATCTCCTGAGGAAGCTATAGATATCGTTGCTGATACAACAAGAGACAATAGCCGAACACCTATGCAGTGGGGATCAGAAAAATATGCCGGATTCTCAACAAACGAACCTTGGCTGATGGTAAATCCCAACTATCATACACTTAACGTAGAAGAACAAGAAAACGATCCTTCGTCGATCTTATCTTTCTACAAACAAATGATCCGCATCCGTCGTGAAAATCAAGGATTGATCTATGGTTCATTCAAAGAATATCTCGCTGAACACGACCAACTCTATGTCTATGAACGATCATTTACCGATAAAAACTATCTGATTATAGTCAATCTAACGAGTGAAGTAGCGGAATATTCATTACCGAATGAAGTTGATGTTCCTTGGGAATTACTTCTCACGAATCAAGAAGAACGTGTATTTGAACGAGTGGGTAAGCTTGATCCTTATGAAGCGAAATTATTTGTAACCAGTAAAAAAAGAAACTAAAAAAAGTTTGTCTTGAGCTTTCTAATGAAGTCCAAGGCAAACTTTTTTGACATACTGTATGAAGTTGGGTGACTGTACCTTTATAGAAATTAGATAATAAGTGAATATTTTATAATAAAGAATAACATTAACATAAATATTAGGTAGGTTATCAGTTAATTGATTCTTTTAAATCACTTCATACTCAGCTCGCGGACCACCAATGTATTTTGGACGTGAACGCAGAGCTGTAACATGCGCGGCTCCTAATGTTTGACTGCTTGGTCGAACAGGTACTTGAACGTGTTTGACATGCATACCGATGGAAGTATCACCGATATCGATCCCAGCTTGCGCTACCACATGTTCCACTTCTACTGGATCATCGAATTGGTCAAACGCTGCTACTGAACAAGCGCCACCAACGTGTAAGGCTGGTACAACAGAAACAATTTCAAATTGTTTTTGCTCTGCTACGGAGCGTTCGACGACAAGGGCTCGATTAATGTGTTCACATCCTTGAACAGCTAAAGCGACTCCTAAGGGTTGCAATATTTCTCTAATCGTTTGGATAATCCACTGTCCAACTGGAGCACTTGAGTTTTTACCAATTTGTCCACCGACCACTTCACTGGTACTACATCCTAATACAAATAAATCGCCAGATTTTAAATTTGCTTCTGCTAATACCTCGTTGACCATTTTGGTTAATTCTTGTTTTAAAGATTCTTCTGTGATGCTCATTTTATTCTTCCTTTCATTACTTACTTTCTTTTTGTACTCTCGTTCGTTTTAGAGCTTGAGTGAGTGGTAAAGCCAATCCAACCCCTATAATATTTTGAAAAATATTTCCAGGAATAGAAGCTACCCCCGCAGGCCAATCATATAAAAACCAACCTGCTAAAAAATAGCCACTAATCATCAGACAACTACCGATAAAAAGACCGACAAATCGACCTTTGCTTGTTTTTTCGGCAAAATAGCCACTGACCAATCCTTGCAAACCATGGATCAATAAGGAAAAAAGGGCCCATTGCGGATAACCTGACAGTAAATCGATGAATAAACCACTTGAGGCACCGACAACGAACCCACCAAATGGACCAAATAATAAAGCAGTGGTGTAGATGCCAGCTTCGCAGAGCGTGACAAAGCCGTTAGTTGCTGGTATTGGAACTAAAATTGTTAAAGATAATGCTACTGTTAAAGCGATCAGCATGGCATAAATTGTCATTCGTTTCGTATTCAACGATTAAATCCCTCCTTTGATGTTACCGCCAGACCAGACACTGCCTGTTTGATCATTCATTTCAACACCGTTTAAAATACATTGATAAACGTAAGTTTTACTTCGTTGAATGGCTTGTGGGAGCGTATAGCCATGGACGAGATTCGCTGTAATAGCAGAAGAAAAGGTACATCCTGCGCCATTCACCGTTGATCGTGTTAATTTTTCCATTGTAAAAGTGGTTAGTCCGTCATGACTATACAAAACATCGATTGCTTCATCGCCATGGATCCCAGAGCCACCTTTAACAACGACCGCTTTGCTTCCTAAAGTATGAATAAATTTGGTTGTCTCTATCACTTCATTGATGCTTGAAATTTTTTTCTTTCCAGAAAGGAGAGCCGCTTCTTTAAGATTGGGCGTGACAAGATCAACAAGGGGGAAGAGTTCTTTCACTAAGCACTCAATATACTGTTGATTCGCTAATGAAGTAGTTTCTTTAAAAGCTAAAACCGGATCAAGAACGATTGGGATTTGAGGGTGCTTTTTTAAAAAATCTCGGACGATTATGATTGCTTCAAGAGAATGCAATAAGCCAATTTTGATACCCGCTAAGTCTGTCATCTTCTGGATCGAAGCAAGTTGCTGTTCCAACCACTTAGCAGGTAGATTTTCTAAGAGGAATGCGTTGTTTTCGTCTAACATGCCTACACAGGTGAGCGCGCTCATTCCAAAAAGTTGAAAATTCTCAAAAGTTTTCAAATCGGATTGAATTCCTCCACCGGCAAAAGGGTCAGAACCACCAATTGTAAGTATTTTTCTCATTGTTTTCCCTCCACGAAAAGAGTATAACGAAAGTTGTTAGAAAAGAAAACAGCCAATTGGCATATTTTTATGTCATCCAATTTTGCGTAGTCTTTAGATCACTAAAATTTATCTATCATCTGAATGAAACAAGTACACTGTATTGTTGGCAACTTAACAGCTAGAAGAAAACAACCTGATTTTTAAGCTATGCATACTCAAATAAACAACTTCATTAGATATCATTATCAATAAATTGAATCTTTTTTGTTATTCCTACATTTTTTACAACTGAAAATTTTTTAAACAAAAGAGAACACTGACGTTATACCTGCTAGGTAAGAGGATAACGTCAGTGTTCTTTTTATTATGCTTTTAATTCTTTTTCAATTTGTAGTCGACGGACTTTCATTGTCGCAGTCCGTGGGATATCTTCATAGTCTCTGATAATCGGCGTATTCAATCGAGGTAACTCATGCACTTGTTTCCACCAACGATCCCAGTCCATTTCGTGATTAGGAGCAAGAGCGATCAATGGTTGTGGCGCATTGTTTTTATCACGAACGATGACCACTTCCGATAGAAATTCTAATGAGTCTAACAAGAAATCTTCGATCGCTAAATTGCTATTGATTGTATCGATCAAATCCACTTGACGATCCTTTAAGAACAAATGCCCCTGTTCATCCATGCTGCCGTAATCACCGCTGTCCCACCAAGCACCATAAACATTTTCTTGGAAACGAGCATCTTCTTTATAATAAGTTAATGCACGACCTTTTGACAATAAATGGATGTGTCCATCTGTATTAGCAGGTAAGACGTTCCCATTTTCATCTGCGATCCGCGCTTTGGTTAAGTCGCCAAGTCCCACACCCATGTCTCTCGCATTACTCGTTTTTAAACTCTCTAATGTATGAGCTTTTAAAATCATCGGTCCGCATTCGCTTTGGCCATAAACTTGTAAGAAAACAGCTTCTTGATTAGGAGAAGTCCGTAAGAATGTTTCCATAGTAGAGTTGTTGATCGCATCAAAAGTGGAATGGTAATAACGAATACCAGCAAAAGCTTCTGGATATTCTTTCGCTGTAAAGCTCCACTGAACAAAGTTGTTTGGATGTGTTTCAAGTGCAATCGGTGGATTTTCTTTTAACATGGCCACAACGTTTTCCCCTTGAGCATCCGCTAACGGCATCATTGGAAAGCCCATCGCCATTAACGAAGAAATACCAATATTGAAGCGAGAATGAACAGGAGAGATATGGAAAGCCACAAGTTTTTTCTCTGCGATCTTAGTAAAGACAGTTTTTTGCCATTTGGTGCGCCAGCCCATTGAATGAGCAGAATGACAAATCAATTTAGGAATACCTGTTGTTCCTGAAGTATGGGTCATATAAGAAATTTCATCGTTCCCCAATTGATTTTGTGCCACTGGTTCTGCTGGTTGAGTCAATAGTTTAGAAACAGCAATTTGTTTTTCTTTTGATCCATTTGAAATGCCAGCCACTCGTTCAGCCGTTTCATCATCAAAAAGGATAAATGGATCTTCTAAACGGTCGACAAAGACTTCTAAAGTGGGGATAGGGAAGTGATAAGAGATCATTGCTGGTACCGCCCCAAGATAAGCTGTTGCTACAGCTAATAAATAAGTATCAAAAGCTGAACTTTTGTAGATCATGACCTTATCACCAAGTCCGACACCCAAATGAGCTAATTGATAGGCACGAGTCAAAACGAGTTGGCAGGTATCTTTGTAAGTGCTTTTAAAACCAAGTTCCGGAAAAGCTGCTAAGGGTTGGTCAAAGATGATTGGTACATCTGGTGTAGCATTCGCTGCTTCTTGAAAATTAGAAAAAAGATTTAGTGGGGAATAAGCGATTGTTTCCATAAGTCACACTCCGATTTCATTTAATAGACAAGTTGGTAAGCAAAGTAAGAAAAATTTGTGAATTAAATCATTTACTTTGCAAATTCAGCTATAATCTTAGCACAAACCCTAAATAAAAAACAGCTTTCTTTGTGAAAAAATGAATTATATTTCGTTATTTCATTTTTTATTACTTGTTATTTCCTTGTAAGAGAACTCTAACATCTTTTGTTGGACTTCTTCAAATGAATGTTCATTGATATAACGATTACCATAAAGGAAATTGACGATATCCAGATCATCAAAATAAAGGGAAACGTAGTACCCGTAAGTTTTACGACATAATTCTGGCGAAATATTTTTATATACAGTGATTTTACTTAGTATTTGGCGAATCGTCCGTGGAGAGATTTGCTGGTCATGAGATGAACGAAAAGCAAAAGAATCAGGTCCTGTCCCAGTATCAGTTATTGCTAAATAGTTTTTAATGAATGGCAGTGCTTCATTGGGAATTGGCGACTGATTAAGCCGATTTTTTTACGGCTAAGATGAATGATTTGTTTATTTAAGTCAATATCTTTTCTTTTTAATTCAACGACTTCATGGATCTTTAACCCGCAATATAAAAGAATAGCTGCGATCGCTAAATTTCTTGGTCGGTTCCTTATTTCAAAGCGTGCTTCTCGTGAAGAGTTAAAGCCATTCATAGGAATAAACAGATGCTCAAAGTCTTGAAACAAAGAGGCGTCTATGAATCGAGGCGCTGCAGCAGTAGTTTCAGGAAGCGTTTTTCCTAATAGAGATATTTCTTCAGTCAATAACCCTTTTTGATACAAAAACCGTAGAAAATGATTTAACGAATATTGTTTTCGTGAAAGACCATAATAGCTATTTTTAAATAACTGGTTTGTTTGTTGATCAGCTGTGGTCTGAAACGAACGAGTATGCTGATAGACTTTATCTAAAAAATTTAAATAGTCTTGTTTTTCAAGACGAAGAATAACTTCATCTGTGATCTCTTGATCTAAAGCTTCGTGAAGATAATCCGTGAATAAATGAAAATCTTTTGCATATTCATAACGACTGCTTAATGAAAGTTTTTTTTGATTTTCTTTTAAAAATTCTTGGAAAATAGGAGGAAGCTGTGCGATGCGTTGTTTTAACTTTTCTTGAATGTGTTTTCGTGTTTTTTGATCCATAAAAGAACCTCCTTTTTGTTCAAACTGGTGTTCTATTTTATTATTGTAGCTTATTTTTCGTTTTTCTTCTATTTCCTTTTACTGATATCTATTTATACCAACGTTTATTTGCTCATGATTCATATATATAGTAACATCGCCAACTATAAGAAAAACTGTAACCAATAAACAGAAAGACAATGATCTTGTAGTATGAACGAATTGTTTCATGAGTTTTGTTTAGTGACATTTTGTCACTGTTGCGCTATACTTTTTTACAGTGACAAAATGTCACTATCGAAAAAGGAAAATGTAGGAGGGAAAGTAATGTTTTTAGCAATGAAAGAAATGAAATACGCAAAACTACGATACGGACTCATTATCGGTATCATGTTCTTAATTGCTTATGTCGTTTTCATGCTATCAGGTCTAGCAAGTGGATTAGCAGAAGAATTTAAAAAAGCGATTGATGATTGGGGTGCTCAAGAAATCGTTTTGTCCGAAGATGCTAATCAAGTGTTTGCAGCATCTCAATTGACAAGAGGTGACCTTGATCAAGTAAATGCGAAAGAAAAAGCACCGATTGGCTTATACAGTGGAGCAATCAAGGGCAAAAACAAAGAAAACGTGACAGTCTTTGGTACGACTAACGATGCCTTTTTATTACCTAAAATCACAGATGGTCGGATGTTTGATAAGAAAAATGAAATAATTATCTCCCAAAATCTGGCACAAGATCAATATAAGTTGGGAGATCAAATCAAAATCGGTAGCGATGACCAAGCATTTACGATCGTTGGAATTTTTCCTGCCACTTATTATACGGTCTCACCAGTCATCTATACAGATCTAGAAACTTGGACACAATTAAAATATGGAGCCCAACCGTTTGCTTCAGATGACAAAAAGCCGATCAATGCGATCGTGACCAAACAATCAGCTGCAATTGATAAAGATGGCGCATCAAAAGATTTACAAAAACTGACGATTCCTGATTTTATTGAAAGTCTTCCAGGTTATTCTGCACAAAATATGACACTAAATGCAATGGTTTACTTCTTGTTTCTTGTCGTAGCAGCAGTGGTTGGCATTTTTATGTATGTCATCACTTTACAAAAAACAGCGATCTTTGGCGTAATGAAAGCTCAAGGGATTCGCAATTCATTTATTGCTAAATCGTTGATTGCACAGTCATTTGTTATTGGAGTCATTGGTGTCGCCTTAGCAGTTCTAGCTGCTTATCTAACTAGCTTGTTTTTACCAAGTGCGATGCCATTCGCTATTTTTTGGACACAATGGTTGCTATATAGTGGGGTCTTACTCGTTGTAGCAGTTGTAGGCGGCGTCTTCTCAATACGCACGATCACAAAAGTGGACCCAATCACCGCCATAGGAGGGTAAAAAATGAAGAATATTTTAACGATGAAAAATATCGTCAAGACTTTTGGTAGTGGACATACTGAAGTGACTGCACTAAAAGGAATTAATTTTAATGTCAAACAGGGAGAATTTGTCAGCATCATCGGTCCCTCTGGTTCAGGAAAGAGTACTTTCTTAACCATTTCCGGTGGGCTACAAACACCTACTTCTGGAGAAATCGCCATTAATGGTCAGTCTTTTTCCGATTTATCTGAGAAAAAAAGAGCCGATTTACGTTTTAAAGAAATTGGGTTTATTTTACAAAGTTCTAATTTGATTCCATTTCTAAAGGTCAAAGAACAATTTTATTTAGTTGATCGAGTCAGCCATCAGAAACAAAACGAAACAGTGATTGATGACTTATTGAAATCATTAGATATTTATGATCTAAAAGAAAGCTATCCTCGAGATTTATCTGGTGGAGAAAGACAACGTGTAGCAATTGCTCGTGCGTTGTTCAATGACCCTAGTTTGATCTTAGCAGATGAGCCTACCGCTAGCTTAGATACAGATCATGCCTTTGAAGTAGTCAAGTTACTTGTCAAAGAAGCACATGAAAAACAAAAAGCAACAGTCATGGTTACACATGATGCTCGGATGATCAAATGGAGCGATCGTGTCTACCGAATGAAAGATGGTGATTTGATCGAAGAAACGGAGGGGTGGGATGCCTAAATCGACCTTTCTTAATCTGCCCAATGAGAAGAAACAACGGCTTATTGAAATTTTACTTGAAAATTTTTCAGCTCGACATATTAGCCAAGTAAAAGTTGCAGATATTGTCGAAGATATGGCTATGTCAAGAGGGGCCTTTTATAAGTACTTCGAAGACTTGGAAGATGCCTATACCTACACGATCCAGTATTATTCGATTCAAATCCATCGAGATATTTTGAAATATATCAGTCAAAACAAGCAAGACTTTTTTCAAGGAATTGAAAATTACCTTGCGTGGTGTAGTGAGCTGGAACAAAAAAGTAGTTATTGGCAGGCCATCCGCTTTTTAACGAGAAGTGATGATTTTACCAATCACCAAAGAACCAAGCCTTCTGCTGAATCAGGAAGATTAAAGGAATGGTTTAAGTTACTGAAGGCAAATGGCTTTCACATTACTTCGGAAGAAGAAGCGATTAGCTTTTTATATTTTCTCATGGATCTTGTGATCAATTCATTGACGGATTACATTGCGAATGACTGGACTACTGATGAGTTGTTGCAAGATTATCGTTACAAGGTAAAATGGCTGCAAAAAGGTTTGAAAACCGAACGAAGTGAATCTTGAATCCACTCGATTCATTTGTTAGCCGTTTCTTTTTAACTGGTAAGTAGTGTCCGTATTCAGAAAAACACTTCGATACTTCTTTGTGTCATCATCGATAACCAAATAAAAACCTTCGATAGAAAGTTCTTATAGTTGAGAGCAACGATTTTTCCTTTTTGATTCTCCGTGATAGAATTTTTATTGTAAGAAAAGAAAAGGGATGACACAGATGAAGAAAATTATACTATTTGGTGATAGCATTGCTGCTGGATTGTACCAGGGGGAGGTCGTCCATGCATTGGACCATGCGTTATCAACGACCTTAAAAGCTTTAGGACAAGCTGATTTTAAGATCATTAACTTAGGAAAAAAAGGCGATTCAACGACAAGCAGTCTTGAACGATTGTCTCAACTTCCCCAAGATGAACGTACAGCTGACTACGTCGTTCTTAATGTTGGCGTTAATGATGCAATCAATCAAAGAGATAACCAAAAAAACTATCGAAAAAACTTGGAACAATTGATCAACTTTTTTAAACATAGCCAAGTGATTTTAATAGGGCCTAGTTACGTTGATGAAAAGATCAAAACCCAAACAATTCCTGAGATCTTAGTAGAGTATACTCAGATCGCAAAAGAAGTAGCAGATGAGAACAAAGTAAGTTTTATTGATTTTTATCATTATGAAAAATCTTTTGAGGACCCAACACTTTACTTGCAAGACGATGGGTTGCATCCTTCGAAGTTAGGCTATCACTTGCTAGGTGCTTTGATTGCACAATGTATCCAGCAAAAAGAACAAAGCGCGCTCTATTGGCTTTGACATACGGTAATAAACAACTGTTTTCTAATGGCGATATTCCTTCAACAAACCTTTTTGGATCAAGTCTTGTTTTTGTTTGAGATTCTGGATGTTTTCTTGATAGTTTTGTGCATACATCACGGAATAAAGAGTGTTTAAAACATAGTCGAAGGCAATTTATGAGGAAAATGTTGCCACTTTAGCAAAATCTAATTCATCTTGCGTAACGATGAGTTTCATCGTTGCTTGTTTTGCCATTTCTGAATGTTCATTTCCAGTGATCAATACAGTTTTAGCACCCACATGGTTTAAATGCATCATAATTTTTTCATAATGGTGAATCCTTCCACTATAAGTTAGAAAGATGGCACAATCCTTTTCCGTTAAATTAGCTGCATTCCAAGAAGAATCACTATACTCTTCAGCTAATATCAAAAATTTATTGATCTTGATTAGTTTATTTTGAAATTTGCGTGCTGTGATTTGAGAATCCCCTTTGGCAAAAATAAACATGCGATTCGCTTGATTCAATGCTGTGGCAATCGCATCAATTGACTGTTTCTCCAATTGAAGCTGTGCTTTTTTGATAGATTGGATCGACAAATCGGCCATTTTTTTAGCGATCGATTGACTATCATCTTGATCAGTAAAAGGAAAGTTTGGATCAATGATTTGATTGAACTGGGCTTTCATCTGATGGACTTCACGACCAAATTCAAAACGAAATTCTCTAAAACCAGAAAAACTCAATTTTTTACATAAGCGAATAATGGCTGAATGCGAAGTATACGTCGCTTTTGCCAATTCCTCGATCGTCATATAAACAGCTGTTTCTCTATTTGCTTTGAGATAATCAGCAATTCTTTTTTCTGTTGTTGTAAATGCTTCTTGTCGTATCAATTGGTCTTCGATTAACATATGCTCACCTTCCTCATCCATCTTACTGAATATCCCTCTTTTTGACTACTATTTTTTGTGTAGGTTAAACATACCTGTCGATTATTCACTTAAAAAGAGCACTTTCTTGAACATTTTTTTCTAACTGCGCTCAAATTAACTTTTAAAGGGACCAGTCATTTATACTGATAGTAGTTAAAAACAAAAATTGGAGGAAAACGTATGTTAACAATTGCCTATCTAGGAAATGGAAAAAGTACCAACCGCTATCATTTACCTTTTTCACGAAAACTAAAAGATAAGATCAAAATCAAAACGATCTTTTCACGTTCAGAACCCACTTGGGAAACATTTGAGGATATCCATTACACCAATCAATTGGAAGATCTATGGAACGATCCAGAAATCCAACTAGTTGTCATTACGACTCCGAGCCAATTTCATTATGAATATGCTAAATTAGCCTTAGAGCATGGAAAAAATGTCCTGGTAGAAAAACCGTTTGCTGAAACTTCTGCAGAAGCGAAAGAGTTATTTGAGCTAGCGAAGCAAAAAGATTTATTTATCCAGTGTTATCAAAATCGTCGTTTTGATTCTGATTTCTTGACCGTACAAAAAGTGTTGGAAAGTGGAAAATTAGGCGATATTTTAGAAATTGAGATGCATTATGATTATTTCAGACCTGAAGTTCCTGAATCGGCAACGGAATTTTCAACAGTCAATAGTTATCTCTACGGTCATGCTTGTCACACAGTAGATCAAGTAATTTCTTACTTTGGCGAACCAGATGACATCCACTATGATGTGCGCCAATTATTAGGAACGGGACGAATGAATGATTATTTCGATTTAGATTTTTATTATGGAACAATGAAAATCTCTGTCAAATCAAGCTATTTTCGTATTAAGGAACGCCCAAGCTTTGTGGTTTATGGGAAGAAAGGGATGTTTGTAAAACAGACAAAAGATCGACAAGAAGAGCATCTTAAACTATTTTATTTCCCGGACCATCAAGATTTTGGTATTGATTTACCAGAACACTACGGCACACTTACCTATATGGACCAAAATGGAAACTACCATGAGGAAAAAGTGATTTCTGAAGTAGGGGACTATAGTCGGGTCTATGAGGGAGTCTATGAAACGCTCATAAACGGAGCCGAAAAAGTAGTGAAAGACGAAGAAACACTTCTACAAATGAACATTTTAGAAACAGGGATCAAAGAGATCCAGGAAAAAGAAGCGCAAGCAAACAAATAAACCATTCGCTGTTTATAATCATTCTGAAGGATTAAGCAAAGATTGATGAGAACCAAAAAAACAAAACCATTAAAATATGATGGGGAGGACACCTCATGTTTTGACAGTTATTTTGTTCTTATGTACTATAAAATAAATAACTGTAAGGAGGAATTCTCATGACAAATTATAACGGCGAAAAAGGCAAACGTTTAAGAGGTTCGATGGCGCCTAAAACCGATGATGAAGTAGCATTAGCAGGGACAAATTCTGGTGAAACAGAAAACAAACAAGAATCGTTATCTGGCACAAACTCTGGCGAAGTCAAGGATGTCGCTTTATCTGGTTCTAATTCGGTTGAAGAGGAAGAACCAAAGAAACCGAATGCTTTTGAAAAAGAAGTGGAAAAATTAGCGGAAGAAGTAAAAGAAAAATTTGAAGAATTGACATCTAAAAAAGATACTAAAAAATAGATTTGTCAGTTGCTAGTGATCCTATGAAAAAGACAGCTTTTACGCTGTCTTTTTTATCCAAAAACTATTTTTCCGATTTTAGAAAAAATGGTGTCTGCGCTTACCTTCTTTGTATTATGCTTTATTTATGAGAATAATTTTTTCTCAGCTAAACATTAGGAGGTAATATATGGAAAATTTTGGGTTACAGTTAATCAATTCGAGTGTGCTTGGACAAACCGATTTCATAAGTCTATTCACGACTTATTTATCAGATTATATGTATTTGTTCTTAGGTGGAGCCGTTCTATTTGTTATTAAGTAAAAAAATGTCCGATAAGCCTGCAAGGATCTTCAAAAGGTGCTTCTAAGCAAAGCCAATATAAACGAATGAAATAGATCTTATTTTACTTTGAACAGATTGTTAGTTTACTAATAATCTGTTTTTTTGCCATAACTATAAAAAAATATTATAGTAACTATAAATATCATTATATTGAAAAATGTTTCTATCAGAACTATAATTTTCATGAAAATAACATATGAGATGAAAAGGAGCGTGTATCAACATGAGAAAAACCAGTAGAAAAGTAGTGATCGTTGGAACAGGCTTTGTGGGAACAAGTATTGCTTATG
The DNA here is from genome assembly GCF_000271405.2 of Enterococcus hirae ATCC 9790. Taxonomy (NCBI): domain Bacteria; kingdom Bacillati; phylum Bacillota; class Bacilli; order Lactobacillales; family Enterococcaceae; genus Enterococcus; species Enterococcus hirae. The sequence goes on from NC_018081.1 coordinate 2,320,324, forward strand.
CCATGATCAATCAAGGAATTGCGAATGAATTAGTCTTGATCGATGTCAACCAAGAAAAAGCGGAAGGGGAAGCTTTAGACCTTTTAGATGGTATGGCATGGGGCGAAGAGAATGTTGCTGTTTGGTCAGGTGATTATAGCGAATGCAGCGATGCCGATCTAGTAGTAATCACAGCAGGTATCAACCAAAAACCAGGACAAACTCGTTTAGATTTAGTGAAAACAAATGCTGGAATTATGAAGGATATTGTTCGACAAATCATGGGAGCAGGATTCAACGGAATATTAGTTGTTGCTTCTAATCCAGTAGATATTTTGACTTGCATTGCGTGGAAAGAATCAGGGTTACCTTCTTCTCGAGTAATCGGAACAGGAACAACATTAGATACAACTCGTTTTAGAAAAGAAATTGCCTTGAAACTTTCTGTCGATCCTCGTAGCGTTCACGGCTATATTTTAGGTGAACACGGCGATTCTGAAGTAGCAGCTTGGTCCCATACAACAGTTGGCGGAAAACCAATCATGGAATTTGTCGAAAAAGATCATCGAATCGACGAAAAGGACTTAGATATCATTGCTGATAAAGTTAAAAATGCTGCCTATGAAATCATCGATCGAAAAAAAGCGACTTATTATGGAATTGGTATGAGTACAGCACGAATTGTCAAGGCTGTATTAAACAATGAACAAGCTGTATTACCAGTTTCTGCTTATTTATCTGGTCAATATGGAGTGAAAGATATCTTTACAGGTGTTCCATCCATCGTTGATGAAAAGGGTGTAAGAGAAGTTATTGAATTATCAATTACACCAGAAGAAGAACAAATGTTTAAACAATCTGTCAATGAATTAAGAAACGTATTAAACACCGTGAGATAATTGAATGAAAAAAAGGAGAACGAGCAAAATGCTCATTCTCCTTTTTATTTTTGTTTTAGAAAAAATAGTTCTCTAGGAGAAAGTGAATTGTAATAAAATGGTAGCATATTAGGTAAAGTTTTTGGGAAATGCATTTGAAACAACAAGAAAAAAATGAAGGAGGTGATTGATTTAGAGCAGAATAAGATTATTTTTTTAAATTAGATGCAATAAATATTCTTTCTTCACTTATGATTATTTTATTCTAGAAAAAGGAGATAAGTACTATAATGCCTAAAGATAATGCTGAGTTGATAAAAAAAGAAATTGAATTACGTTCAAAAATTGCTGGGGCAAGTGCTAAAGAAAATTTTTATAGTACCATGACAGTGAGGCTTGAGCGACTAAAAGGTATGGATAGATTTAATCCTTCTAAACGAAAAGAATACCGAGATATAAAAAAATTTATAAAAACTATAGAAAAACGTACTAAAGAAGCATCGTCAAACAAGGAGGGTTATATACAACAATTGCAAGAGTTAGATAAACAACTTAAACAAGGAACTCTTCGGAATTTTGAACAAATAAGAGGAAAATCTAAAGAAGAAATTGCTATATTACCAGATTCTACTCATAATATGAATAGAACGCCTCGGGCATTTGAACAAATAATGGGAGGCTCAAAATCATCTGTTCCATTGTCGCATTCTACCCCTAATATGGATAGACCACCAGCTTTGCCACCTAGAGTTGGAAGATAGACTTCATACATAAATAAGAAAAAAAGAAACGTATTAAACACCGTGAGATAATTGAATGAAAAAAAGGAGAATGAGCGTTTTGCTCGTTTTCCTTTTTAATTTTTTTAGAAAAAATAGTTCTCTAGTAGAAAGTGAATTGTAATAAAATGGTAGCATATTAGGTAACTTTTTTGGGAAATGCATTTGAAACAACAATAAAAAAATGAAAGAGGTAATTGATTTAGAGCAGAATCAGCTTAAAAAGAATAGAAGATGACTGGTAAAATTACTAGATAAATGAAAGGAGATAGTATATGGAAAAGCAGAATACTCAGGAGTTAAGAAGCGTATCTGATGGGCAGAAAAATACTTTAGACAAAGATCAATCGAAGATGATAGATGCAGAGCTAGTTGGCTTGCTTGAAGGAAGAGTTAAACAGAAATCGGAAAAAGCTATTTATTCAACTATCATTCAGTCTCAATCAAGTTCATCGGAGAAACAAGAAGATCAGTCTCAGCCTCTAAATAATAAAGGGGAGTCCCTTAAAAAGAATAAGTTAGACATGGATGAAAATACTGGATGGGGCACCACAGAAAGATACTCTGAAAAAACACAACCTAATCCCCAAACTAACAGCCATTACAAATCTTTTTTAAATGAACTTATCCGCAAGTCAGCGGAAAGAAAGAGTGTACAAAATTCAGCAAATGGTTTAGAGACTGACAATATCTTGAGCAGTGGGAATTCTCAGTCCGTTATGATAAATAAATCTCTGTATCATTTGAATGGACGAGCAGGCATTATTACAAATGTCACGCCCGAGACAAGACACAATATTGATAAAACTACTGGATCTGACACCAATATAGCTTCTCCCGTTTCACAGACTTCTTATAATATCAATAGGTAAACCTGTAAGGTCGGTTTATGAGATAAACAATTGAAAAAATAATGTAAAAATTTAAGGAGATGATTTAAATTTAAACGTCATCAGCGCCGTATGAATCAACTAAACGCACTTGAAGGGCGTAGGCCGGATCTGTACCACGTTGATCATGTATCTTTGATTTTATATGAGGGGATGTTACATAGAGCAGACGGTGGATATGTTTCTGGAAAAAACGAATATGAAAAAATTATAGATAAAAATGATTCTAAAAAAAGGCAGAATGTGGACGAACAACAGAGTGAATTTTTATTATGTTAAGGATCTACTTGGCATAATGTATACAATGTAATCAATTTTTAGTGACTCGCTACTTGTATAATAATGGTGCACTGATCCCTACAGTGTATAATAGAGAAATGCTATATCAGAAATACGATACATTTTTTGTTTCATTTAGATCGGCAGGGATTTAATTTTATGTTAATTTTTCTAATTCAGGGGAAAACAAGAAACCCCATTATTGGTTTTTCTTATTTATAATTACAAATAAAAATAAAGGAAGAAAAAAATGAAAGAATTACAACCTACAAATCCTGTTAGCGAACAAGAATCACAAACTGCAAGTCCTGTTAACGAACAAGATATCGAAGATCGTATAAATCAATTTTTGCAACAAAATGGTGGGAATCCTCCAATAGTATCAAGCAATATTTTTTCTAGAAATAAAAAACAAACTTAGATGTCTTAAACAAGATAGAAACGCTTGGAGACGACCAACATAGTAAACGTTTAAAAATGTTGCTTCAGGAAATGAACGAAATGCACAAAAATTTAAATAAAGATAACTTTAAAGGCCTGTTCCTTAGAGATCGAAAAGAAAATTACGAAAACTTTATTAAAGAAGCAGGATCAGATATTTCAGAAATATTATCCTCTCAAAAAAAAATTCGATATAAAACTGTCTTACCAAGATAACTCAAACCCAAAAAAGAATTGTCTAAAGAAAATAAAGCGTGGGTAAAACTTTTTTCTCTATTCAATGAAACGCAACGTGTTTGGATAAATGGACCTGGTCCAATACAACCTGATTATGACGACAGCATTAAAAAAATGCGAAATCAATCAAAAAAGTTTGATGAAATCAGAGCTATGAGGAAAGTCAAGAAACTTTCCGAAAACAAACAGGATAAAGCAATCAATAAAAACCCTTCCAAAGAAAAATCAGAAGGTTCTTTCTTAGAAAGATAGAATTCATACATAAACAATAAAAATAAAGAAAGAGCAACTAGACATATAGATTAGTCGCTCTTTCTTTATTTTTATTTTACTCTTTTTATTGTTTCTTCGGTTATACTGTCAAACTAGATTTATTCTCTAAATTGTATCAACTCTGTGTATGCTAGCTTGTCCAACGATTTTATTGCTAATTGATTTTCGGATAAATGACGCTTTATAGAACTAAAAACTGGGTAGAAAAACAAGTATCGGTGTCATTAGCGGTCTTAGACGAGTGTTGTAATGATTCAGGTTGTTATGTCGCTGGTTTGATTGCTAACGGACGTAAACGCATGACAAAACAACACAAACAAATGATCGAGAATTATAAGAGTGCTGTTGATCTGATCGTTAGTAAGGAGTGACTTGTATGAAATTGAAATGTAAAGATTATGATTGTAGTATGGAAAAATGTATCTCTTTGTGGAAAGATAAAAAAAGTGTTGTCCAGATTATGATTGTTTTATTGTAGAGAATGTCACATGTGAATATTGTGGAGTTTTTGTTTCTAATTTTGTAAATTATGGATATGGACTTTTGCAAATCATACTAATATAGACAGATAAAAAATTTATTCGTGTTTAAATCTTGTCAAACACGATTTAATTGATATTTTATAATACAAAATAATTTTAAAATTTTGCAATGGTTCGAAAGAGTCATTTTTTTATCTTTTTAGTTTGATTTTGGTTTGATGGGGGTTTAATTCACTTCGAATCTACTTTGTATAATATATATTATGTGAACTAAAATATAAAATTTTTATCTCCTTCCTTTAAAAAAGCCGCAAACCCTCTCTTCTTGCTATTTATTCTATTTCTTTTTGCCAGATAGTATAAAAACGATTCTTTTCTTGTTCAACTAATCAGTTATATATATATATATATATACGCATGCATAAACCATTTAGAATTAAAGCTATCTAGAAATCATTCACACCAAAAATAGATTTTGATGTGAATTTATCTATCCATATTTTGTTAGAGCAATGATTGATAGATGTATCCTAGAAAGTAGTGTTTTATCAGTTGATTAATATACCTTTAAAGTGTAAGAACGATTATATGGGGTTATAGACTGTTAAATATGCCTTTGATTTATGATAATAATTCACGTTGTTTTAAGAATCCAATTACATCATTATTACGCAACAATTCAACTTAATCTTAAAAGAAATACTATAATCAAGGAACATTAGTTTTTTATCTGTCTATATTAGTATGGTTTGCTGATGCCAAAGTTAAACTGGGATCGGTAAATTTTTTAGAAGTGCCACATCGTTCCATACAAAACTTCGATTAATTTCCTGCACTCCTTCAGCAATTAGGGTCGCCCGCCCCTTTTCATGATCAACCTTATATAGGTTATTGTTCCCAAAATATAGTAATGGCTCGTCTTTGTCATAACCGCTCTTGTTTTTAGCATCTAATGGATAATATACTACCGGTTCATTTTTACTCAGCCATTAGGATTCACCTCCAACCATGGTTGACCTGCTATCTGGTCTTTCTTTCCCATAGTTTCAAAATCTTGCAAATTCTGATTAATCTTCCCTAGAGTATGCGATTCCATATGGATTGTTTCAGTTTTATTTCTTTTTTTATTCTTAAAATATTTTTTTAAAAAATTATTTTTTTGAGCTATTTCAACATAACCTTGAAATAGCTCCACTCTCAGTCCTTGCTCATTTCTCTTGAAAAAATGAACACCTCGACGTTCTACTTTATCTGCGAGAAATTTTGACTGTTTATTTTTAGGATCAATTTGATAAAGACTGCCTTTGTACAACATTAATTGAACAGTCATTTTGGGGTTACTTGATGTATACTTCGGAATCCCGATCTTAAGTCCTTTACCAATATAATTTTGATCTGGTTGCGTTATTCTACGATCTACCCCTTTGCTATTTTTTGCTTCTTGGAAAATTTCATTATTTCTGATGATACTACACACTAAATCCGGATGAACAAACATCGTATGAGCACCATTTGTCTTATTTTTTGTCATCTTTACATTAGTAACTAAATTTTGGTAGATATTAAACTTTTTGTTTGCTTGGAACAAGCGGTTTTTTCGATAACGTACATCCTCAGCAATTACATAAGCTTTTCCTTTTTCTTTAAATTGGTTCAAATTTTCTATGTAATAGAGTTTGCCTTGGTGTAAGTATAATAGTTTATCCCCTGGCTCACGATGATGAATCCCATAGATTTTTTCGCCTGGTATTTTTATATTATTAGGTAATTCGGAGAAAACATTTTTATGTTTTGAAATAAGATCATCCAAAAATATATGATCGTTTCCCTTAATCCATTCATGCGTTGCTTGTTGTTGGTCTTCTTTGATTTGCTCCTCAGAAAAATTTAGCCGGTTATACAGTTGCTCCTCACCTGTTGGCGTGGGGTCTTCACTTCGAATATTTATATTATCCATAGTGATTACATCTTCCTATCTAAAAATATACTTTATTTAATGCATTTTTAATAAGAAACTCTCGTTCTTCTTTATAATGCAATAAATCCGAATACTATAATCATTTTATCTAGACGTTCCCACAGGTCTGTCGGAAAGATTCGGAGCCATACGTGTCTTTTTTGGACTATTTTTAGTAAGGGATTGAGTTTGGTTTTGAACATTTTTTTCAGTTTTAGTGAAGTTTTGTGCGTGCATTGTTAAACCTTCTAAAGAGTTTCTTGTTTGAGCGATGTTCCTCGATTGGTTTATTTTTGCTATTTCAAAAATTTTAGAAGCTTTGTATGAAGATATTGGCCATTTCATATTTTCATTATGCGATAAGTTGGATAAGAGTATTTTATTATCTGATTTGATCTTACCATCTTCAAAATTGACATTAGCGGCAACCTTCATAGCCACCTTTGATTTATGATCAACTAAATACAAATTGGTATCTTTCAACAAAAGTGTATATACATCTTTGTTTCTATTTTTATGAGCAATCATTTTTTGGAATTCAATAAAATGAGCCACTTTCTTTTCTATTTCCCCTTTTTGTGTCCACTCCAATCCGGAAAACAACTTTGGTACAGGAAATAAATTCAATTTTATACTTTTATTGATATCGTTTAATGCAAGATCGCTTTTATGAAGTTGTTTATCAAGGTGTTTATTAGTAAGCAAATAAGCTTTTTGGACTTTCCCGCGATCGTTAATCTCTAACTTATAAAGAGCACTTTTGTCGTAATCGTAATAGATTGGGTCTTTATCGTTGTGAAGGTTTGGATCTTTTACTATTGTTAACTTCTTTAACGATGGTATGCTATCAACATCCACCTCAGGCCAAGGTTTACTTTCTATCTGATCCTTCTTTTCCATAATTTCAAAATATTGTAATCGCTGATTGATGTCCGCTAGGGTATCGGCTCTTACATACTTCGTTTGAGTTTTTTCTCTTTTTTCTTTACTAAAAAATGATCTTATCCAACCAATATTGTGAGACTTTTTAAGAGTATTAGGTCTGAATAGCACCATTCTTAGCCCTTGCTCATTTCTCTTATAGATTGTTCCATCTTGATATTTTACGTTATCTGCGAGTAGTTTTGACTGTTTATTTTGGCGGTCAATTTGATAGAGCTTATCTTCATGCAACATTAATTGAACTTTCATTTCCGGATCCCTAGTGCCATATTTAGGGATCCCTATCTTAAGACGCTCACCAATATATGTTGGGTCTGGTTGTGCTACTGTACGAGCTATCCTCTGAGTTTCTTTTGCATTTTCGAAAATTTCATTATTCTTGATAATATTGTACACTAAACTTGGACTAGCAAGTAACGTGCGAGTACCATTTTTCTTATTTTTTGTCGTCTCAGCAAAACTAATTAAGGTTTGGTTGATGTTATGCTGAATGCTCGCTTGGAACAATCGCTTATTTCCATACCATACTTCCTCAGCAATTACATAAGCTTTTTTTTCTCCTTTTTGTGGGTCCAAATTTTCAATATAATAGAGTTTGCCTTGGTGTAAGCATAGTAGTTTATTCATTGGATTATCATCATGAATATTACGTATTTTTTCGCTTGGTATTTTTATATCATCGGGCAATTTAGAGAACTCATTTTGATGGTTTGAAATCATACCATCCAACAATATATGATCATTCACATCAATACGTTCACCTATTTTTTGTTGTTGATCTGTTTCGATTTCTTCTTCAGAAAAATTCAGATGTTTATACAGCTCCTGATCATTCGTTAACGTTGAACCCTCGATTTGATTATTTGTTTCCGGCATAATGATTGCACCTTCCTATTTATGTTATTTTTTGCATAAAAAATAATCATTTGTTTAGTTCTTAACCTTATTAAATATCTGGCATATAAGATTTTGTCGAAACAAAAGATTTTTTAATGCGCTTTTATTTTATAATTATTATTAGTGAGAAATAATCCATTAATTTCCATAAATAGAAATAAAAAGCACCACAAGAAATAACTTGTTATTCTCTAATTTTTTATGAATTGTCGTACCCACTTCTGCGAGCTTTAGCTGTTAACTTGTCTAAAACGACAATTTTCATTCTTAAACATCTAATGTTCAAATCTTATAATCACTAACAAATCAATAACCGACATATTCATTGATGTTATAAGTAAGTGAGCTTAATTCCTTGATAATAAACGGACTTAACCTAGCATTTCCAATAGAAAAAGATCTTAAAACACAAATGTGTTCTAAGATCTTTAGTTATATATTTTACTAATTTATCATGATACTTTTATGATAAAGAAATTTCAAAGTGAATCATTATGCTCTATTATAACTGCGAATGTGGTTTATTTCCGGTAATCAACCAAAATACTGATGCCATAATTGTGTCAATACGGGTAGAAAGTAAATGATTACTAGTGCTGCGATGACCATCAGTAATTGCTTACGTTGTTTCTTTCGTTTCAACAGACTACTTGTTTTGTGTAAAAAGTATGTGGCACTTTTCGCTCCAGCTGTTAGTGTTGATAGTAGCAGTGTAGGTGAGTAAGCCGTAGGATCTTTCGTGATAGACAATAATTTCGTACCATATTCTGGATATTTTAATAATGCTTGATAAACAGCAACAATCGTGATCGTTCCCATCAAATAATTTAACAATGAATGAACTTTTTTCAAACGCTTAAACTCCTTATTTATAAATCGTATGTTATTTTTGGATAAATAAACCAACACTTTTCGGAATAATTATTTTTCTTCTTTATTTTTTTCTCCTGATTTTTCCATCCACGGAAAAGAAAAACCGATCGAATAATCTGCTTTTAGTTCTAGTACCGCATCAAACTTCCCTTTTTTGCCAGTCAACCCTTTAACTACTTTACTAGTCTTACCTTTAGACAATAATTCCCGCATCATCGTTTTCGTCAGCTTCTTCTTTGCAATCGTTGGCCAAAGTTTAAAATCACAGGAAGCATTGGTACAAGTTGCTACTTTTGGATACAACATGACGATCCCTTGTTTACACTTTGGACATCTGCCTAGTTGATCATTTTTCTTCTCCAGCGCTTTGATTTGGCGCGTTCCAGTGATTTCTTCAGATAAATCGACTGAAGTCAGTTGTTTTGGCACGGATTCGAGTAAATGAAGGATGAATTTTTTGATATTTGCTAAAAAGACTTCGGGTGTGCCCTCATTGTTACCGATCTTTTTGAGGTATCCTTCCCACTGAGCAGTCATTTCCGCACTAGTCAACAAAGGTTCTTGAGCGACCGCTTTACAAAGAGTGATTCCTTTAGCCGTAACAGTGATTTCATTTTTAGTGACCTCGATATAGTAACGTTGCTTTAGATTTTCAATAATATTGGCTCGAGTCGCTTCTGTTCCGATTCCCTCAACTTCTTTTAAGATTTCCTGTGCTTCTTCATCATCCAATGTTTTCCCTGCCGTTTTCATCGCAGTGATTAGTGTTCCCTCGTTGTATGGTTTTGGTGGTTGGGTTTCTTTTTGAATACTTTTCAGATCAACGCCGACCACCTGACCTTTTACCACATCTGGTAATACTTGGACTTCTTTCTGCTTGCTTTTGGTTGCTAAGATCATTTGCCACCCTTTTTTGATTGGAATTTTCCCTGTACTTTTTAAGCGAAGTTCTTGGACACCAGTATAAATCGTTGTTTCTTCATATACATAATTTTCGGCAAACATTGCCATAGTCGTTTTCGCTACTTGTAAATAGATGGCTTGTTGCAGACGTGATAATTGCGCAAAACGTTCCTTGGAAGGAATCGTTTTTGTTGGAATAATTGCATGGTGTTCTTGGACTTTTGTCGCATCAACATATCTTTTTTTTGACCATGTTTCAGGAGTCTCTACGCTGCTGATCCCTAAAAAATCTTTATAACGTACTAAGTTTTTCACCAAGTAGTGATGTTCATTTTCAGTAATGTAAGTAGAATCTGTCCGAGGATAGCTTAAAAATTTCTTTTCGTAGAGCCCTTGGGCAGCATCTAATGTCGCTTTGGCACTCACCTTCATCAATTGGTTCATTTTTGTCTGGAGACTAGATAAAGAAAATAAACGTGGACTACTTAGTTGTTTTTCTTTTTTAATGACCGATAAGATCTGTCCTGATTGCTTCCCTAAATGCGCGCCTGATTTTTCAATTACTTGATGTAGCGCTTCGAGGGTTTTAAAATTCTGCTTGGGATCGATTTTCCCTGTAAACCGTCCATCATCACAACTGATCGTCGCTTCTACTTCATAGTATGGTTCTTTTTTGAAGTTTTTAATCGTTTCTTGTAACTGATAGATCATATATAGGGTTGGCGTTTGGACACGTCCTAAAGAAAAGCTGCCATCGATCCCTTTTTGTTGCAGTAAGAGACTATATAATGGACTCCCGTTCATCCCGATCAACCAATCCGCATTCTGTCTAGCTTTCGCTTCTTTATATTTAGGAAAATAGCTCTCGCCTGGACGAAGGTTTTTAAAGCCTTCATAAATCGCCTCTTTTTCCAGCGAATTGATCCACAAACGTTGATACTTTTTGCTTTTGGTGAAGGCTTGTGCTTGAATGATAATCGACCAAGCAATGGCTTCTCCTTCACGGTCTCCATCTGTCGCAATAATGATCGTATCCGCTGATTGTAATTCCTTTTTGACGATTGAAAATTGTGCTTGTTTTTCTTTCGGCACTTCATAGCGGAAGGTTTCTGGGAAAATTGGTAAGTTAGCTAAGGACCATTTACTCCAACGTTCTTCATATGCACCAGGAGGGACCATGTCCACTAAGTGACCGAATCCATAAGTAATCGTTACTTCCCCACTAAACAACGGGTCAACGATCTCATAATACCCTTCGTGACGTATTCGTTTCTTAAATGTTTCAGCATAAGCTTTTGCTTGGGAAGGTTTTTCAGCCAGTATAACAGTTTTCATTTTATCCCCTCCATGATTCTCAGTCTTAGAACAGACTTCTTTATTATGGAACAAACATTCGCATATGACAACCCAAAAACTATTTTTTCAAAAGAAAAAAACGACTGAAGACCCTTGTCTAACAGTCGTTTTATGAACTTAGCTTTTACAATTGGTGAAAATCCAAAGTGTTGAATCGTCCACCTATTAAAAATGGAGGACTTTTACCTAAACGAAGTGAAATAGATGATTACAGAGAGTAACTTCCTATTTCTTTTCTTCCATTTATTTACTTAAAAAATCACTGATTGCTGCACGATTGGCGTCATTGTCGATCACCAAAATACTTCCGGCATAACTACTGTTTCCGAAGTTCCATGAACCTTCAACAGGCACACTTAAGCGATCCACACCACCGACACCTCGAGCAATCGACAAGAGATTTTTGATAATAAAGAATGATGAAACATCCGTTGAGGTATAACCAATGGCTTTTCCGGCAGCGTAAGGGGCACGAATCAAGTTTAGGGGATTTTTTAGCTGACTAAAAATCGTATTCATGACTTGTTGTTGCCGTCTTACTCGACCAAAATCGCCTTCTTCGTCTTTTCTAAAACGTGCATACTGTAAAAGTGTATGACCATCCATTTTTTGGACACCTTTTTTGATATCGACACCATCCAGATTCAAATCTTTCTCTGCATCGATCTTGATACCATTCATAAACAATGCATCGACCACTTTTTCAAACGATTTAAAATCGACTTTTGCGTAATACTGGCAATCAAGTCCAAAATTTTCTTTGATGGTTTGACGGACCAGATCAGCACCGCCATATGCATAAGCTGCATTGATCTTGTTTTGACCAACTCCTGGAATTGCTACAAAACTATCACGCATGAATGAGATCAATTTTGGTTTATGAGCAGGTCCATCTAACTGTAACACCATGATCGTATCTGCACGACCAGCATCCTCACCTCTAGTGTCACTACCTAATATCAAAATATTATGTGCGCCACTCGAAGACTGTACACCATCAAATGATTCCGTTGTAACACTCGGCAAACTGGTATCATGCTCTGCCATGGATTTCCCGACAAAAAAGGAAATGACTGAAAATAAGAATAAAAATAGAATAATGCCTAAAATGATTTTCCCCCACGAACGTTTCTTTTTTGGACGAACTTCTTTTGGCTCTTTCTTCCTCTTAAAAAAATTTTTCTTCGTTTGATTAAATCCTTTTTGTTTCCTGCTTTTGCATAGGAATAAGGGGTTTGATAGTCATTAGCTTGTCCTTCTCTGGAAGAATAAGAAGAATCCTGATCAGGTTGATAGATCCGAGTAGCTTCATCTCTTGGATCATTCAACGCTTTGTCCTTTTGACGTTCACGTCTAAAAAAACCGGTTGATTCTTTTTTAATGGTTTTGCTTTTTTATGGATGTTCTTATAACGATCCATCCGACTCATTTTGTTTCCTCCCTGCTATCTGTACAAGTAAATAAAGGATACGCTATCTTCTTGATAAAAACAGCTATTTGAACCACAATTTAATAAAAAATAACGAAATGAAACAAGCCATTACACGTAAAGCTCATCACACTTCTTGTTCTAATTGTTCTCGTATGTTCTGGACTGGCATTTCTCGATGTGTCCACAGTTCAAAAGCAATTGCTCCTTGATGAATCAACATACCTAAACCATTATAGGCTTTGATTCCCATTTTTTTGGCTTCTTGGATTAATCGTGTCTCACTAGGGGAGTAGATCAAGTCAAAGACGGCTAATTGCGAATGCAACAACTTTACATCAGCAATCGGTAATTGGTCTTTCTTGCTTCCCATTCCGATATCAGTTGCGTTGATCAATAGATTCGCCTGACTCAAATCTAATGCCAGTTGACTTTCGTCCGCATAATCATGTAATCGGATGGGACAACCTGTTTTCTCAGAGACTTTCACAAAATACTCTTTTAGTGGTAAAAAAGTGGCATTCAAACGTTTGTAAATCGTGATTTCTTGTGCGCCTTCTAGTGCCATTTGGACGACAATTGCTTTTGCTGCACCACCTGCTCCCAGAACAACGATTTTTTGATTTTTGATTGGATGCCCCGTTTCGTTGACGGAACGTACAAATCCCATACCATCTGTATTGTAACCAATCAAACGTTGCTCCTGGTGAACGATCGTGTTGACCGCTCCGATCAATTCCGCTTCAGGGCTTAACTGATCAAGGTATGCTAAGACAGCCGTTTTATTCGGCATTGAAACATTCACGCCCAACATATCTAATGTGCGGATACTCTCAACGGCTTGTCTTAGGTTCGTTTGATCTACCTCAAAAGCCAGATAAACGGCATCAATACCCCAATGTGAAAATGCCAGATTGTGCATCAACGGTGAAAGACTATGAGAAGCAGGCTTTGCAAAAAAGCCTGTGAGTTTTGTTTTACCAGAGATCATCTTTTTCCTCCTTATAAAATAAAACAACCATCCAATCCTCGTAAACATGACACGAGACATCAGATGGTCGATTGTTTAGTTCTGTTTCTTGTGCTTTTTCTTATGTCTATGATTGACGAGTCTTTCTAAGTTTAAAGGAGGTATGAGAAACTTGTCAACATGATTGTCAAACAAGCATGGCCTCTTTCTCATTCATTTAAAACAAATCAATGTACTATAGGCATACTAGGCACAAAGTAGAAGGAAAAGCAGTCAGTAATCAAAAACTAATCTAACACTTCTTCAAAAAATTGTAATAGATCCGCTAGTGACAATTGCTCTTTTTCTTCTTTAGACAAATCTTTCACGATCCGTCCTTTTTGTAAAACGATCAGACGATTCCCATAATTCAAGGCATCTTCCATCCGGTGGGTGATCATCAAGCACGTCAAGTGTTGTTCAGTAATCCTGCGATTGGTTAATTGCATCAATGATTTGGCAGTTTTAGGATCGAGCGCTGCTGTATGTTCATCTAATAGCAGCAACTCAGGCGCTTCAATGGTCGCCATCAACAAACTCAATGCTTGGCGTTGCCCTCCTGATAATTCCCCAGCTGGCGTATCTAGATGCTGCTCCAACCCATTTCCAACTTCTTGACACAATTGATAAAATTTTTCTCTTTGATTCTTTAGGTTACGGAGACGAAGGGGTCTTTTCTTTCCTCTTTTTTGAGCCAAAAGCAAGTTCTCTGCTACTGTCATCCTTGGAGCTGTGCCCATCTTAGGATCTTGGAACACCCGAGAAAGAAAAGAAGCCCGTTTTTCTTCTGTTTCTTTCGTGATATTCCGCTCTTTAAAAGCGATCGACCCTTGACTTAATTGTAATGTTCCTGCGATCGTGTTGAACAGCGTACTTTTTCCCGCACCATTTCCACCAAGGACCGTAATAAAATCGCCTTTATTGATTGTCAAATCAATTCCATCTAATAATACTTTTTCTTCATTCATGCCATTGCTAACGACTTTTTTTCCATTTTTAATTGTGATGATCGCTGTCATGGTCAAACCTCCTTTTCAAAACCGGTTTTAAGTTTCAATGCTTGTTTTAACTGAGGAATCATCAAACAAATGGCTAAAATAATAGCGGAGAAGAGTTTGAGATATGTTGTGTCAAACCCAAGTTTAATGACGATCAGGATCAATAATTGATAGATGATGCTTCCCACGACAATGGCAATCAAGCGTTCTGCTAACGTTAATTCGTGGAAAATCACTTCTCCAATAATGATAGAAGCTAGCCCGATCACGATGACACCAATTCCTTTATTGACATCGGCATACCCATCATTTTGTGCAATCAATGCACCTGATAAAGCAATAACACCATTTGAAAGAGTCAATCCTAAGATTTTCATTCGATCTGTTTTGATCCCTAAGGAACGAGCCATCGTTTCGTTGTCTCCTGTCGCGATATACCCTTGACCTAAATCGGTATTGAAAAAGAACAGTAAGACACCAATCAAGAGACTTAATGCAAGCAAGCCAAGTAACACGGTATCAAAATAGTCAGGTAAATGAAGACCATTGAACGTATCTTGTAAAATCGAATGGTTCAATAAAGAAAGATTTGGTGTGCGCATCACGAATAAAATCACCGAGTTTAATCCAGACATGACTAAGATTCCGGCAAGGATCACTGGGATCTTTCCTTTGGTATACAACAGCCCCGTAACTAGTCCGGCAAGCATGCCTGCACCAACGCCAAGCAGTGTTGCTAAAACTGGGGAGATCCCATGAGTGATAGCTGTCACACAAACTGCTCCACCTAATGGAAATGATCCTTCAGTCGTCATATCAGGAAAATCCAAAATCCGATAAGTCATAAAGATTCCTAATCCTAAGATTGCCCATAACATCCCTTGTGAAATTGCTGATACGATCATTGTTCATCCCCCTCGTCTTTCGGTTCTTCTGAAACATTTTTAGCTTCTTGCTTTATTGAATCAGGAATCGTGATCCCTAATTTTTCCGCCTGTTTTTCATTGATAATAACATCGCCTTTATCAAAGACGTAAACAGGTGTCGTTGCTGGTTTTTCTTTTCCTAGTGCAAGCATCGCAGCCATTTTCCCACTTTGGACACCTAAATCATATTGGTTAATTCCGATCGTTGCCAAGCCACCTTGTTCGACCATTGAATCAACTGAAGGGATCACTGGGATCTTCGCTTTATCAGCTTCTTTTACCACTGTCTGCATAGCATTAGCAATTGTATTGTCTAAAGGAACATAAATGAAATCCACTTGTTGACTCATCACTTGGACAGTTTGGGCGATTTCATTCGTAGAAGGTACAGCATATTTTACTGAAGTCAAACCTACTTTTTGAATCGCTTTTTCTGCTTGGCTTACTTGGTATTTTGAATTATCTTCTGAAGAAGCGTATAAAATCCCGACTTTCTTCGCATTCGGCAACAATTCAGCGCCTAACTTGATTTGCGCTTCAACAGGAGGCTGATCAGATACGCCTGTGATGTTTCCACCTGGTTCTTTTAAAGACTTCACTAAGCCGGCACCAACTGGATCTGTGACCGCACCTAAGACTAGTGGGATCGTATTCGTTACATTAGCTAAAGACTGAGCAGCCGGAGTAGCGATCCCTACTAGGACATCTGGGTCAGCTTGTACTAATTGTTGACTCATAGTGGCTAATTTACTTTGATCAGCTTGCCCGTTTTGAAAGGAGATCGTTAAATTTTTTCCTTCCTCAAGCCCTGATTGTTCGAGACCGTCTTTGATCCCACGGTAAATTTCATCTAATGCCGGATGGCTCACATATTGCAAAACCCCAACGGAAACAGTTTGATTCGTTTCTTTTGGTTTCGATTCAGTAGAAGCAGGCGTTATTTTTTCATAAATAAAGGTTCCTACTAAGTAAAGCATAATAAGTGCAACAACTGTGATCAAACGTTTATTTTTCATTTTTCTTCCCCCTCATTCCTTTAATCATTATTATTCAAGTCTGGTTTCTGACACGAACTGACAAAAAAAGACAATCACCCCAACGGTAATTGTCTTCTTACATACAAAAAACCGCATAGATCGAATCTATGCGGTAGTCAAATTTCTTGTCCAGCACAGATACAAATTTTAGATTTGTACTCTAAAAAGTTGTATCTACGGTCAAAGTTCGCCATCAATACAACTTATCTACGCCAGTTACGCCAAGCTTGAGTTGTTCCTGCTAAAAATTGGTTTGATAAGTTCATTGTGGATCACCCTTTCCTTAATAATTAATCTAAGTCTAATCGAATTTAGCATGTTCGTCAACTGTTTTTTTATTCCGTCTTATTTCCAGCATTAAGATCTGTTCCCAGTTGAGTATTAGTCGAAGTCGTTTGCGTTTCTTTCCCAAGTTCTTCTTCTAATTTCTTGATATTCGCTAATGGCAAACGATTTAATTCGGGAATCAGCTGCGTAGGGAAATCACTTAACTGATTTGCGTTATAGACTAAGCGATTGGTTTCTTTGCCATTTTGGAAAAAGATTACCGTCAAATGTTCTTGCTTTAAATCGTAGCGTTGTTCTAATTCATTGACCTGATAAACCAATGGGTAAAAATAAATAGGGCGATTCAATTCCGCCATTTTTTTTGGATCATGAAAAATGTCCATTAATGCTTGATACATTTCTCCACTTGGCACACTGAACAAAACTGAAATAGCTTTACTTTCTTCAATTGTTTGCGAGGCTTCATTGATATTCAAAGGTTTAAGCTTAGGAGAATCGATGTCTGCATAGACTAAGCTCTCCACCTGTGCTTCTCTAATATTTTTAGGAAAGACAAACATCGTGATCGTAATGACCAGTGAAACAAGGAATACGAACAATAAACGCATAAAATAGCGTTGTGGATGCGTATCGAAATCAGCCAAAAAATGATGGTATTTGACTTTGATGGTCTCACTTATCTCTTTCCACATAGCGATCACCTTCTTTTTCGTTTTCTTTTATTATACCTAAGTTTGAGGTAGATAGAAAAAAATACATTTAAAGAATATCGATTATTTTTCAATCCAGTATCTTTTTATGATCAAATCAGTTGATAACTACCTAGTAAATTGGTCTTTTTACGTTTTTTCGTTATAATGAAACTACTTATGAAAAGAAATGAGGAATGAACCATGTCCTTTGATGGTGTCTTTACTCATGCAATGATCAATGAATTGCGTGAGACTCTATTATCTGGTCGGATTTCTAAAATCCACCAACCTTACGAAAATGAAGTCGTATTAGTGATTCGCTCACGTGGTAAAAATCAGCGTTTGCTCTTATCTGCACATCCTAGTTATGCTCGAATCCAGATCACTCAGATCGACTATCAAAATCCAGACACACCACCGAACTTTGTGATGATGTTACGCAAGCATCTTGATGGGGCAATTTTGGAGTCGATCGAACAAATCGAAAACGACCGAGTGATCCACTTTCATTTCACGAAACGAGACGAACTAGGAGATCTCCAAAATATCATTTTGATTGTGGAACTCATGGGTCGACATAGCACGATCATCTTAGTGAATAAAGAATCAGGAAAAATCTTAGATGCGATCAAGCATATTGGTAGTTCACAAAACACTTATCGTTCCCTTCTGCCTGGTGTAGACTATATTGCTCCACCTGAACAAAACCAGCTGAATCCCTTTAGTCAGGAAAAAGAAAAAGTCTTCCATCGGCTTTCTCAAATGGACTTGACACCAAAAGGAATCCAACAACAATTTCAAGGAATCGGTTTTGATACTGCGCAAGAATTGGTAGCTCGCTTAACAGAACGCCCCAATGAAAAAATGTTGGTATGGCAAGAATTCTTCACAGCAATCGACACCCAACTCTCCCCTAGCCTTTATGAAGTAGCGGAGAAAGAATATTTTACGCCGATCAACTATCGTTTCTTTGACTCAAATACGCAACAAAAAAAGATGTACCCGACTCTCAGTGCGTTATTAGATGCGTTTTACCAAGAAAAAGCGGAAAAAGACCGTGCCAAACAACAAGGTGGCGAGCTCATCCGCAAGATTGAAAACGAGCTTAAGCGAAACAGAAATAAACTGAAAAAACGGGAGCAGACCTTAAAAGATTCGGAAAATGCCGAAGATTATCGTCGAGATGGCGAACTATTAACTACTTTTATGGCTCAAGTACCTCGGGGCGCAAATGAAGTAACATTGCCTAATTATTATGAAGAAGATCGGCCGATCACAATCAAGCTTGATCCAGCATTAACGCCCAATCAAAATGCCCAAAAATATTTCCATCGCTACCAAAAACTAAAAAATGCCGTCAAATTGATTGGTAAACAGATCGAAGAAGCCAAAAATGAGATCGATTATTTAGAATCTGTCTTGTCCCAATTAGAGATTGCTGGACCTATGGATATCGAAGTGATCAAAGAAGAATTGACAGCAGAAGGTTATTTAAAAAAGAAATCTTCGAAAAAACAAAAACGCAAGAAACCTTCACAGCCAGATCAATATCTTTCTACTGATGGTACGTTGATCTTGGTAGGGAAAAACAATCTTCAAAATGATCAACTTTCCTTAAAAACGGCGAAGAAAACAGACTATTGGCTCCATGCCAAAAATATCCCTGGCTCTCATGTCATTATCAAAAGTGACCAGCCATCTGATGAAACGATAACTGAAGCCGCTGAATTAGCTGCTTATTTCTCAAAATACCGTCATTCCGCCCAAGTACCAGTGGACTTGGTTCAAGTCAAGCATTTGCGCAAACCGAATGGCGCAAAACCAGGCTATGTGATTTATGAAAATCAAAAAACGATCATTGTTACTCCGGAAGAAGAAAAGATCAACAAGATGAAACAGATGACTAACTGATGTAATGCAATTTAATCTAGTCAACAGTATCGCATCTGGCCATCATCGATGAGTAAGCACTCCCCTTTTTATTCGCTAACATGACAAGTGCCTGTTCCAGAAAATATCGGATGATTTTTCTGGAACAGGCACTTGTTTCTATTATCTAGTCTATTGCTATCTTTGAACGGGTTCATCCAAGAAACTTCACTCTTGTCTTTCATGACAGCAAAAAAACGAGTAAGATGTCGAATGCCACCCTTACTCGTTTGTTAAAAACAGGCGTTTTGTTGATTTCTTCTCACTTTCTTTGTTCTTTTAAAAAGCTGGAATATTTGCGCCTTTAGAATTTTTCTTAATATACTCAGCGACTTCTTTCGTCGTCATTGCTTTTTTCAATACGTTGATTTTCTCGCTGTCTTTTTCCCCTTCTCTCGTTACCAGTTGCAGAGCGTAATGTTTGCTGGCAGCTTCATCTTCCAGTAAAATCGCATCTTTGGTCGATAAGCCCGCTGGTTCTAAGTAAGCAGGGTAACAAAAGACCATCGCAATGTCATTTTCATCATAGGCTTTTACTAGATTCAATAAATCGATTCGTTCAAACTGAAGATTTTTAGGATTGTCAACGATATCCGCCACTGTGCCGTTGAACCCGATGTTGTCCTTTAATTTGATGACACCATTTTTATTTAAGATTGCTAATGCCCGACCTTCATTTGTTGGATCGCTTGGAATACCGACTTTAGCATTTTTGGGCAATTGATCAGCATTCTTATAGTTTTTGGAATAAAAGCCCCCCGCAAAATAATAAATGGGTTGGACGGCGACTAAATCTGCTTTTTTTTCTTGATTGAACATTTCCATAAACGGTTCATGCTGTGCAAAATTGGCATCTGCTTCGTCATGTTGAACGGCATCATTATAAGCTACATTGTCACTTACTTCCATAATATCAATGGTGTAACCCTGTTTCTCCACTTCTTTTTTGGCAATCTCCAAAATATCTTTTGATGACTCTAACTGAACAGCCACTTTGATTTCCTTTTTGTCTTTATCCGCTGAATGACCTCCACAAGCTGCTAAAGTTAAGATCGCAATCATTGCGAAACCAATCAAATAAAACTTCTTCATTCTTCTTCCTCCTATTTTCGTTTATCCAGTGTCTGAGCAACAAAGTTTCCCAGCATTTGTAAAATAAAGACTAAAACGATCATGATCACAATGGCGACATACATGACCCCATATTCATAGCGTTGATAACCGACACGAACAGCAAAATCACCGATTCCGCCACCGCCAATGACTCCCATGACAGTCGAATAGGAAACCATACTGACAGTCGTCGTCGTATACGCCAAGACTAAACCACTTCTCGCTTCTACTAGTAAAAAATGCCAGATATATTGAAAGCGAGTCGTCCCTAATGAATTGGCCAATGCATAAGTTTCGTCAGAAACATCCAGCAAGACCTGTTCAACTAGCCGGGCAAAGATAGTGATCGCAATGATACTAAGTGGTACAGAAGCTGGTATAGGACCAAAGGCTTTGCCTAATATCGCGCGAGTTACTGGGATCAACGCAATCACAAATAATAGATAGGGAAAAGAGCGGATCACTGTGACTAAAAAATTCAAAGTCCAATAAATCCAAGGATAACGACCACGAACTTTAGGATTCGCCAAAAACAACCCTAAACCTAGTGGCAATCCGCCAACCACACACACGCCCATCGAAATAGCCATCATGATGCCCGTTTCTTCGAGACTGGTCAGTAGCGCTGGCCAATACTCCATCATGCTTTGTGAATGAATCATTGCGCTAAGCTCCTTTTTATTTTTCAAAATACGTCAAGTTTTCTTCCGTATAACGTTGTGGGTGATTTCTTAATTCGCCAATCAACTCGCCATTTTCCATGACCAAAATTCGTTGGCATAAGCTTTTCACGGTTTCTAATTCGTGACTAACAAAGAAAATTGTCGGCTGGAATTCTTCATGGACTTTATGCAATAAACGAATCACACTTTCCGTATTTTCTTCATCTAGTGAGCTGGTGGCTTCATCACACAATAAAATTTCTGGGTCACGTGTCAACGCCCGAGCAATCGACACTCGTTGCTTTTCACCGCCAGATAGTTTTACTGGATAAACAGCATCTTTATGAGCCATCCCAACAAAATTTAATAAATAATCGATTTTTTCACGATTCTTTTTCTTTTGCAGCTTCAATGGTAATGACACGTTTTCATACACCTTTAAGTTATCTAATAGATTATGGTTTTGGAAAATCATCCCCATTTTTTGTTTTTGCTGCCTTTTTTCTTTTTTGTTCAACTTTTGAACGGCCACACCATCGATTAGGATTTCCCCACTACTAGGTTCTTCCATTAAGTTCAACAAACGAAGTAACGTAGATTTACCAGAACCGCTTTTCCCAACGATTCCGATGATCTCACCTGGTTCGATTGTCAAATGAATATTCTTTACCGCTTGCGTGCCTTCATAGCTTTTAGTTACATTGATCAATTCAATCATCTGTTCCTCCAACGAAAAATAGTACACCTTATCAAACTGTTTGATAAAATTAGATAAATCAATTTATTGGTTTTCTATTTGAATAAAAAACGCTTCCTAAATACTAACTGTTTCTATAATGGCGGAGTATTCGTAAAAAAGCAACTTTTTTACTCATCTTCTATCTGTTTTTTAACTGTATTAATAATGGTGTTTTATAAACCGATTTATCTGTATCTTTTATGAACCCTCACTGTAACAAGCATGTATTCTATCTATTGCCATTAATCACCATAGGCTAACAACGTTGTTATTTCTTTTTTCAACAAATTCAGTTTCTTTTTCATAAAAACGAAAAATAGGAGGAAAAGAAAAAGCGGTCAAACGATCGCTGTTGTCGATCGTTCAACCACTTTTTCAATGGCTCTATAATTTGAGAGTGGGACAATAGTTCTTTCTCAAAAAGAAAATAAGTTCGACTTTGATGGCTAGTGTCAAAATCGAACTTTTTTTTCTATTATGTACACTTTCCTCTCCATATATTTTCCTAATTTTCTTAAATTTAATGCCATCAGTGCCAAACCAATATCAATCGTTGCTCCTTGTTTCCCACGCAAATGGAAACGATGGAACGCCAAGTGAGTCTTTAGATGCCCGAACACTGGTTCGACCTCGATTTTCTCCTCTAAAAGCTTTTTTCTGCATTCTGCTTTGAAATAGCGCCAATTATTATTTACTTGAATTTTTCGCTTTTGTTCACTTTTCGCACGCGTACATTAACGACGGACTGGACAGTTCCGACAATCCTCACATTCATAGATTTTGAAATCTTGAATAAAGCCACCTTTATCTTTCGACTATCATTTTTGAACGGTATCGGACGATTCGCTGGGCAAATGTATTCATCTTGTTCTTCAAGGTAGTGCCAGTTTTCCATGTTAAATGGATTCTCCTTGTATTTCTTTTTGTTTTCTTTGTGATAACTTAGGATCTTTTTGATTAATCAATTAATCAACATGAAATAACAAAAAAATCTGAGACAGAATGAGGTTCATTCTGACCCAGATTTGATTTTACACCACTCATCAGTCCTTATTGACAAAGAGCCAAGGTTTACACACTTTTTGTAAACTATCTTGTCATAGATATAGTTGTATTTTGTGCAATAGGTTTCTCTGAATTATTTATAACTATACTTTCTAGTTTTTTTGAAAGGTTCTGTTTCAATGATATGTCTCTTTTATTTCTTTCTTTAGCAAAGTTAATATTGAGTTTATTATACTCATTAAGAAACTTTTTTGCTTCAAAAGGACTTATTTCCCCTTGGCCTTCAAGCGAATTTATATGATTTACCTCCTTAATTATTTCAGCTTGAATATGAAATTTTTCCGACTCTAATTTTGGAATTATGTTACGATTTATCTCATTAAGGTCTGCTTTTACGTCACTAATATTACGAGGATTTTCAAATTGAGTCCTATACTGATTCTGTAATAGTAAAAGTAACTCTTTTTCTTGCCTACGGAAAGCATTGATTTCTTGAGTTTTCTCGTTGAACTGGGATATAAGTTTTTTACTTCTTATTAGAATACGTTCTGTTTCTTGTAGAGAAATAGTAGGTTGCTTTGTGCGTGATGTTGTCGTAGGTTGCTCTGTGTGTGATGTTGTCATAGTTGATTTACTTGTGCTCACAGAATGGGTTTTCTTTGATTCTATAGACTCTTGTAATTGATTTACCATGTCTTTACAATTGGATATAAGATAGTCGATATGCTTTTTATTTGTACTTAAAACTTTTATTTCTTTATAGCATTCTTTAAGCATTTTTTTGTTCTTTATTTTATGCTTTCTTAAATTTACCTTTTGCTGTGTCATTTTACCATATTCAATTACTATATCATTTCTTAGTTTACGGAATTTCGAGCAAAAATTTTGAACCCGCTGGAGATTCGTTTGTAATTGATTAACTTCTATAGAACTTTCAGTAGAAATTCCCTCTTTTAATTTTTTAAAATCTGTCTCTTCTTGCTTAATAAGATTCTTTATTTTTTTATGTAAAAATTTTTTAGCAGAATATGGCTGTCTTGAAACATCATCTTGTATTTCATCTAAATGTTTTAAGTTCCCCTTATTTCTGTGTTTTGAGTGTAGTTTTTTGTGTGAATAAGTTTTATCAGATAAACGGGTGGTTTCATTCCTGTTTTCTAAATCTAGTACTTTTCCTAATCCCCTCCCTTGATTTTGGTTGTCTAAACTAGGCAGTGCCCTTGCTCCGCCTATTCCACTTGCTATGCTTAAAGCATTAAGAAAAGTAACTATCATTTTGTCTAATCTCATATGCCATCAATCTCCTTTTCATTTAATGATTTTCACTTATCCTATGGAAAATAAAAACTTATACAGAAAAAATTCTGTTTCAAAAGCCATAATGCACCGATCAACAAAAGTTAGACCAAAAATCTAACGTCTGAAACTTTAATTTTCCCAAAGTCTGTTCGAGTCTTTCTAATCAAACCAACTAGTCCTTCACGTTCCTATTTTTGTACCCAACGATAGAGTGCACATAGAGACGCTTCACTTTTAATAGATATTTACCTTAGCTACTACATTTTTATCTAAAAGAGTTAATCCTTGGCTACTATCTGCCACAGTAGATGGTTCATTTATTGTAGAAGCATATCCAGAGATTGTGCTTTCAGATACGCTAATTCCAATAGTTAAAATATCTAAAGATAAGATAAACTTATTTTTCATTTTCTATTACCTCGAAATCCAAAAAACAGAAAGCGCTTTCTTAATAAATCATAACAGAGAAATCAAATTATATATATAAAAGTCATAAAAAATAGTTTTCATGTCATAATCGTTCATTTTTTCTGTATTGTCCTTTATTTATAAAAAATTATTTCCACATCCACAGTCAATAAGAGCAACGAAATTCAATTCATTTTAGGATATAGATTAAGGTTTTGATATAAAAAGTCAAAATTTTTTGCATACAAATAATTTACAATTGTTATTATATTTTATAAAGGTAATTTATAAATTTATTCATTGTTCATTTGTACAGGTTGATCGTATTTTACAAATCAATCAACTAGATAAATTACTATAAGGAGTAGCGAGAGATAATTTAGTGATAGATATCTAAAAAGATACCATGAAAAATTGGTTTAATTAAACAATTACGGAGGAGTAAATATTAGCGATTATGACGTAAAACACATATTTTATGAAATTTTTTTACATAACTTAAAGTATATAATATATCAGAATAAGAAAGCGTTTTTTTGTTGAAAGTGTTATCTAACACCTTTTAAGGAGACTTAAATAATGTGAAGAAAAAAATATTACTTGGTATTTATTTTGTCTCATTGTCTTTCAAAACACAAAAAATATCTGAGACAGAATGAGGTTCATTCTGACCCAGATTTGATTTTACACCACTCATCAGCCCTTATTGACAAAGAGCTTTTTCAATTTGTTTTGATCTGACTTAGTAAAACGGTTAGACTTTC
Source organism: Enterococcus hirae ATCC 9790 (assembly GCF_000271405.2). Taxonomy (NCBI): domain Bacteria; kingdom Bacillati; phylum Bacillota; class Bacilli; order Lactobacillales; family Enterococcaceae; genus Enterococcus; species Enterococcus hirae. Next base: position 2,345,788 of record NC_018081.1, read on the forward strand.
CATGAATTTTTGTGCAATTTCGCTTAATTGGCGCTTAGCAGAATAAATCACATACAATTCATTTTGGGGACTATTTGCCAATGGAATCAAACGTAAATACTCTTTGATCTCACCAATGACCAGCCCAGAACCTGAAGCATAAGCATCTGTTTCTAACACGATATTCATCAATGTTCCCCGATCACTCGTATAGATAACCGTTTCTTGATCAGGACTTTCAATCAAGTCTTCATAAAAATAAGGAAAATTATTGCCATCTTGTGTAAATCTCACTTGGGGATAAGGAAGTAATTCTTCTTTAAAAATTTCTTTCTTCTCACTGAGCGGATGTCCCTGACGTAAAAAAATGTGCGTTTGAAATTCTCCTAATGAATGGGCAACTAGCTCCCCTTGCTCTAAGTAGCGCTTGATCCCTGCTTGATTGTGTTCATTCATATAAAGAATCCCAATCTCACTATGCTGATCCTTCACTTCTTCAATCACATTAGCAGTCGTTGTTTCAACGATTCGAAACTGTTTGATCTCACTTTTGAAAGAAGAGATCAACTTTGCTGTTAAAGGACCTAAGAAATCATAATGTTGCGAAGCAATTGAAAAGCTTTCACGCTTCTCATTCGTCAAATAATAATTTTCTAAAGACTCTAACTGTAAGAGAATCCGTTCCGCTCTTTTTAAAAACTCTTGTCCTTCCTCGGTCAGATACGCCCCTCGATTCGTTCGAGTGAACAGCGTGATCCCTAACTCGGTTTCTAATTCTTTGATTCCTGCGGAAAGACTTGGTTGTGCGACATAGAGTTTTTTAGCTGCTTCTCTGAAACTCCCATTGTTCGCTACAGCAATTACATATTTTAATTGTTGGAAGTTCACTGATGATCCCTCACAAAATAACTGATTGGACGATTTTTCAACGGTTGGAGCGGACGGTTGTTTGGTTGTGCATACTGTCCTTTAAAAGGAATCAAGAAATCTTTATTTAGTTTTTGCACTTGATCCATGACAAACCATTGGATTGGTCCACTCGTTGGTGGCGTAGTTAAAGAGCCGACATAATGGTAATGGCTTTTTTGTTCAGGAAAAAGAACCAATGGATTGGTCCAATGTTCATGTTTTTCTACATTCCAACTATCGCCATTGTCTCGATCGTACAACCAACCTTCATCCGTCGTTAGCTGAAACATCACACCAACAACTAAGTTTTCTTTTTTAGCATTCATATGAACAAAGTGGAACTCGATATCTTCTTGATTACCATTGATCAGATGTTCAGAAGGCATATGAAAATGGATATCTGTGAGATAATATTTCTGACCTTTAAATTCGACATAACTAAGCTGATCATAAGGAACCAAGTGGATCGTATTTTTAAATTCTTTATCTGTAAACCGTTGCTTCTGATAATGAAAAGCAATGGTATCTGATTGATCCTTCGCTGGCTCACAAGTGGTCAATGGAATGGGCGACTGCAATTCAAACGCCGCACCTTTAGCAAACCAGTCGCATAATTCAGCCCAATGTTCCGGTCCTCTTTCTCCCGTATATCCCCATTCAACATCCATATTCTTTTTCACTTTTATTCCTCCTGCATCTTTGCAAAATTTTCTATTGTTGACTATTTTTAACGATCGTTGAAACAGTCGCTAAAAAGTCTTCTTTTCCATAAAATTCTTGATTCAGTAATTCAGGGAAAATCTCGTTGAAGAAATACTTGACAGAAGGACGATGCTCAAACCCTTTGATCGTAGTTACCGCTTCAATAAACATCTCTTTATATACTTTTTCTGGATTGTTCTTGATGATCTCTTCAAATGATTCGTACAATAGATCGACTTTATCAGAGATTGCTAATAACTCACCTTCCACTGTGTCATCTTTTCCTTCAAACAATCGCCGGCGGTATACTTCTTGAAACTCTTCCGGAATCTCTTGGTTGATGAACTCATCCGTCATCTTTTCTTCAACTGTTTGTAACATTCCCCGTAACTCTTTATTTGCATACTTGACCGGTGTTTTGATATCCCCGATAAAACGTTCTGTGTAATCGTGATTTAACGCTTTTTCATAAAGTAATTTCCAATCGATCGCTTGACCATGAACCTCTTCAATGTCACCTAAGACTTGAGCAATCGAAGCCACTCGATAAGAATGAGCGGCTACCGTATGTTCAGTAAATTTAAAGAACCCTGGCGCTCGTGTAATTTTTTCCAAATTATTCAAACCTAAAATAAATTCATTCAATCCCATAAAATAGCCTCCCCTTTACTTTTCCGATGATTTTATCATTAAATAACTATCTTTCGCAAACATCCCGTTTGTAAATCAACGAAAAATTAATTTTTTTGATGAGAATCATGCCATTCTTGCTATAAAAAAATAGAAACCAGAAAAACAACTCTAGTTTCCATCAAAATAATCATAAGATTCAAAACCAACTCTGTGTAAGCTCCTCGCCTTAAAAACGACAAGCGAAGTACAGCAACTATTAGTTCAGAAACATTCAAAACAACATAGCTCTAAAACTTAGAAGCTGTCTTTTCAGTCACTACATAAGTTTTGGAAGCATTCAAAACAACATAGCTCTAAAACCTCGCAGGAATTTTTTTCTTACGAAATTTCGTAATCGCGCTACTCGTCCATAGCAAAACTTTCGCCTTGGATGCTTCCTTTGTTTCATTCAGTTGTTTTGTTTGATCCTAGTATACCATGGATTTTGTTCAACGAAAGCCCTTTTTTGAGTCTTTTGTTTTTGTTCCATCTTCATTTCCTTCGTTACTGTTTTAACCAGTCCGCTGGATTCTTTTTCCATTCTTTTAACAAGGCTAATTCCGCTTCATCAATATATTTTTCGGCTAATGCCGTTTCAATCAAGACAGAATAATTCGTGAGAGTAAATAGTGGTAACTCTGCTTTGGCAAAATTTTCTTCACCTGATGGTAGTTCATACGTAAAGATCGCTGCTACGCCTAATACATTTGCGCCTTCTCTTTTGGCTGCTTCCGTTGCTTCTAAAACGCTTTGGCCTGTCGAGATCAAATCTTCGATCACAACCATTTTTTGACCTTCAAAAATCCGTCCTTCGATTTGATTGCCTTTACCGTGATCTTTCGCTTTACTACGGATATAAACCATAGGCAAGTCCAAGATTTCTGCCACCCATGCAGCGTGAGGGATTCCTGCTGTTGCTGTACCAGCAATGACTTCCACGTCAGGGAATGCTTGCTTGATTTTTTCTGCTAACCCTTGAGCAATTGCTTTTCTGACTTTTGGATAACTCATCGTGATGCGGTTGTCACAATAAATCGGGCTTTTTAGTCCACTTGCCCACGTGAATGGTTCATTTGGGCTTAAGAAAACCGCTTCAATAGCTAACAAATCTTTGGCAATGTTCTTTTCAATCGTATTCAAATTGATCGACTCCATTCTTCTTTGATTGTTTGATAGGCTTGGTAGGGATCTTTCGCTTGAGTGATTGGTCGTCCAACCACGATAAACGTTGAACCAATTCCTCGAGCTTGGGCAGGCGTGACGATCCTCGTTTGATCACCTGCGACGCTTCCTTCTGGTCTGATACCCGGAGAAAGGCAAATGAAATCTTGGCGGGTAGCTGCTTTGATGCCACTCACTTCTAAGGCAGAAGAAACAACGCCATCTAGTCCGGCAGCTTCGGCACATTTCGCATAATGGATCACACTTTCTTCTAAGGGAACTTGGATCAATTGATCATGATGCATATCCGCTTCACTCGTTGAAGTAAGCTGAGTGATTGCTAACAACAATGGGCGTTTTTTGCCAGCAGGCGTTCCTTCTTCTAGCCCACGTAGTGCCGCTTGCATCATTTTGATTCCGCCAGCTGCATGGACACAAGTGATATCCACGCCTAGTTTTGCTAACCCACGCATGGCTTTTTCCACCGTGTTAGGGATATCATGAAGTTTCAAGTCTAAAAATACTTCATGTCCAGCATCTTTCAACCAACGAACAATAATCGGTCCTTCCTGATAAAATAATTCCATTCCGATTTTTACAAATAATTTTTCCTCTTCAGGGAATAGTTGCATAAATTGTTCCACTTCTTGCCACGTCGAAAAGTCTAAAGCAATAATTGGTCGTTGGTTCATTTCATTCGTTCCTCTCTTACTTCTTTGATTAGTTGTTGGAGGGATTCGATCCCTAATTCTGCCATTCGTACGGGTAGTTCTTCAATCAGTTTCGGACAAATGTACGGATCCGTAAAATTAGCTGTTCCTACTGCCACGGCACTGGCTCCTGCCATGAACATCTCTAAGACATCGTCAACGGTTTGGACCCCGCCCATACCAATGATCGGTAACTCGGAAACAGCAGCAACTTGATGGATCAAACGAATTGCCACTGGTTTGATCGCAGGACCAGAAAGACCGCCTGTCTGATTAGCTAAAATAGGTTGACGTGTTTTCAGATCGATCCGCATTCCAAGAAGCGTATTGATCATCGTAAAGCCATCTGCCCCACCGCTTTCGATTGCTTGTGCAATGGGCACGATATCCGTCACATTAGGGGAAAGTTTCACATAAACTGGTACACTTGCAACCTTTTTGACAGCTTTCGTCAATTGAAAGGCAACGTCTGGGTCTGTCCCAAAGGCAATGCCGCCATGTTTGACATTCGGGCAAGAAATATTCAACTCGATCGCTTTGACATTCGGCGCTTCACCAATTTTACGACAAACCTCGACATAGTCTTCTTCACAGGCACCAGCGACATTCGCAATGATAGGTAAATCTGGATAGACAGCTAATTCTGGTAACAGTTCATTCATGACAACTTCCAGACCGGGATTTTGCAATCCGATCGCATTCAACATACCGGAGGGTGTTTCCGCCACACGTGGGGTGGGATTACCAAACCTTGCATGTGGCGTTGTCGCCTTGACCATAATCGACCCCAATTGATTCAAATCGTAATATTTCCCATATTCTTTTCCAAATCCAAAGCATCCACTGGCTGGCATGATCGGATTTTTCAATTCCAAACCTGGGAGCTTAACTGCTAAGGGATTACTCATAAGACAACCTCTCCTACTTTAAAAATTGGCCCTTCGTCACACACCTTGACACTTTTTGTTCCAGTTTCATCATCCGGTCGATGACAAACGCACGCATAACAAGCACCGATACCGCAAGCCATTCGTGATTCTAAGGACAATTGGACATTTGGGTGATCCACAAAAAGTTGTTCGACTGTTTTTAAGAGACCATTTGCACCACAAGCAAAGACAGCTTTTGGTTGCTTATGAGTACTCATTAGCAGATTCCCGACGTTTCCATGGATCCCATAAGTACCATCATCCGTCGCTACTCTGGTTTCACCTAATTCATGAAACTTTGCTTCATGGTACATGACTTCTTTTGATGCAAATCCTAAAAAATTGGTGACTTTTACGTCCCGCATATTCAGTTGTTTGGCTAATTCATATAAAGGTGGGATACCAATTCCTCCCCCTACGATGAACACTTCATCTCCTGCGGACAACCCAGATAGATCAAAGCCATTGCCTAATGGACCTAAAACGTCTAAAGAATCGTCAGCTTTCAACGTAGAAAATTCTTTCGTTCCTTCACCTGCGATTCGATAGATGATCTGGCAAGTGTGGTTTTGTTGATCAATCGAATGGATACTGATGGGGCGGCGTAAAAGCAAATCTGCTCTAGGTACTCGAATATGCAAAAACTGCCCAGGTATTAACATTTCTTTGACCAATTCTCCTTTTAAAGTCAATTCATAAATACGTGGTGCTAGTTGTGTTTGTTGAATGATTGTCATGACTTCTTGCTTCATATCTGCTCTCCTCTTTGGGATTTTTTCATTGCCAAACATCTCGACAAAAGTGATCCTTTCAGCCAATGTCAGTAACAAGGCGAACGTAAACGATCACTTTTATCTTTGTTTAGGTGCCTACAAGCTATTTTAACTATTACTTAATCGTTATAGGAACTGTCACTTTAGAACATGCTGATCAAATCGCTTGTGTTGAAAAAGCTCGAGACTCCATTACCCGAATGATCGCATCCGCTGTATCTAATGAAGTAAATAAAGGAATACCATGTTCAACTGCTTCTCGGCGAATGATAAATCCGTCTTTCGAGGCATTTCCTCGATCTTTATCGATGGTATTAACAACGACCTGTGCTTTTCCTTCTCGAATCAACTCAACAACATTTTTCTCCGTTGCTTTTTCAGAGATTTTAGCAACAGGCGTGACGATCAGCCCATTTTTTTCAAAATAAGCTGCCGTATGCTTGGTAGCTAATAGGCTGTAACCAATTTCTGAAAAACGTTTAGCTAGTGCTAACGCTTCTTCTTTAGTTTCATCAGCGATCGTGAACAAGACGGCACCATAATCTGGTAGGCGTAGACCTGATGCTTCAAACGCTTTGTATAATGCTTTATCTAAGTTTTGATCAGAGCCCATGACTTCTCCAGTAGATTTCATTTCAGGGCCTAAATAGGTATCCACTTGTTGCAATTTAGTAAACGAGAACACAGGAGCTTTCACATGAACAGCGTTGGATTCTGGATATAAGCCATTCGTAAAGCCTAAGTCACTTAACTTTTCACCTAAGATCGCTTTTGTGGCGATTTGAGCCATCGGTATTCCTGTAACTTTACTTAAAAACGGAACCGTTCGACTTGCACGAGGATTGACTTCGATCACGTAAACTTGATTGTCGTGGATCACGAATTGGATATTCATCATACCGATGCAGTTTAATCCACGAGCTAAGCGAATCGTATAGTCTTCAATGGTTTGTTTGATCTCTGCTGAGAGTGCTTGTGGCGGATAAACAGCCATGGAATCCCCCGAATGGACCCCTGCACGTTCAATGTGTTCCATGATTCCAGGGATTAGAACTGTTTCCCCATCACAAATGGCATCTACTTCACATTCACTTCCAAGCAAATAACGGTCAATCAAAACAGGATGTTCTGGGGAAGCTTTCACTGCATGTTCCATATAATCTTCCAAATCTTGTTGATTTTCAACGATTTCCATTGCTCGACCGCCCAAGACATAACTTGGTCTGACAAGAACCGGATAACCGATTTTTGAAGCGATCCCTACTGCTTCTTCTTTACTAGTTGCAGTATCACCTAGTGGCTGAGGTACTTCCAGGCTTCTTAAGGCTTGTTCAAATAAATCACGGTTTTCAGCTCGATCTAGATCTTCAATTGTAGTACCTAAAATTTTGACGCCCGCTTGAACTAACGGCTCCGCTAAATTGATAGCTGTCTGACCACCAAACTGGACGATTACCCCAATCGGTTGTTCAAGTTCAATGACATTCATCACATCTTCAAAAGTCAGTGGTTCAAAGTACAGTTTATCAGAGATCGAGAAATCGGTTGAAACTGTTTCAGGATTGCTATTCATGATAATCGCTTCATAACCTGCTTGTTGGATCGCTTTTACTGAATGGACTGTCGCATAATCAAACTCGACCCCTTGACCGATCCGAATGGGTCCAGAGCCTAAGACAAGAACAGAATCTTTTGCGGATCGTTCACTTTCATTTTCAACTTCGTATGAGCTGTAAAAATAAGGCGTCTGTGAAGCAAATTCAGCCGCGCACGTATCGACCATTTTGTATACGGGTTTGATGTCGGATTTTTCACGTAGCTCTCTGATCTGTTTCGCTTCAGTTTTCCACAGTTCAGCAATCTTTTGATCTGTAAACCCGTTTTGTTTCACAGTACGTAAGACGTTTTCATCCTGCGGGTGTTCCAACAGTTCAGTTTCTAGTTCAACGATATGGAGCAACTTGTCTAAAAAGAACAAATCGATCTTTGTCAACTCTGCCAATTCTTCAATTGGATAGCCGCGGCGAATCGCCTCTGCGACATAGAATAAGCGATCATCTTGGGCACGGACGACTTTTTCGATCAATTCACTATCATCGATCATGTTTAGTTCTGGTAGTTCCAAATGGTGTGTCCCGATCTCTAAAGAGCGGACAGCTTTTAATAGGGATTCTTCAATGTTACGACCAATCGCCATCACTTCGCCAGTTGCTTTCATTTGAGTTCCTAAAACTCGTTCCCCATTCTCAAATTTATCGAATGGCCAACGAGGAATCTTAGCAACGACGTAGTCCAAAGCTGGTTCAAATTCTGCATAAGTCGTTCCAGTTACCGGATTCTTCATTTCATCAAGTGTTAAACCTAAAGCGATCTTAGCCGCCAATTTTGCAATCGGGTAACCAGTTGCTTTACTTGCTAAAGCAGAAGAGCGTGAAACACGTGGGTTAACTTCGATCACATAATAATTGAAGCTATGTGGATCAAGTGCAAGTTGGACATTGCAGCCGCCTTCGATTTTCAATGCACGAATAATCGCTAATGATGCATCACGCAACAGCTGGTATTCATGATCTGAAAGGGTCTGACTTGGGGCGAAGACGATCGAATCGCCTGTGTGGATACCCACTGGGTCAAAATTTTCCATGTTACAAACAACAATGGCATTATCAGCCGAGTCACGCATAACTTCGTATTCAATTTCTTTGAATCCAGCAATACTGCGTTCGATCAAACATTGGGTCACTGGAGAAAGGCTCAGACCATTTTCTGCGATCACTCGAAGTTCTTCTTCATTTTTACACATTCCACCACCCGTTCCACCTAACGTGAAAGCGGGACGAACGATGATTGGATAGCCAATTTTATTAGCAAATTCGACTGCTTCTTCAACAGTTGTTACGATTTCAGATTCGGGGATTGGTTGATTCAGTTCTTCCATCAACTTTTTAAATAAATCACGATCCTCTGCTTGATCGATAGCAGATAATTTTGTTCCTAACAGCTCAATGCCTAGTTCATCTAAAATACCAGATTCTGCTAGTTCCATTGCCATGTTCAAGCCCGTTTGTCCGCCTAAAGTCGGTAACAAAGCATCAGGACGTTCTTTTCGCAAGATCCTTGAAACAAATTCTAGTGTGATCGGTTCGATATACACTTGATCGGCAATTTCTTGATCAGTCATGATCGTTGCGGGATTAGAATTTACTAAAACGACCTCATATCCTTCTTCTTTCAAAGCAAGGCAAGCTTGGGTTCCGGCATAGTCAAATTCCGCCGCTTGACCAATGATGATCGGACCTGATCCAATCACCATAATTTTTTTGATATCTGTACGTTTTGGCATGTTTATTTCTCCTCTCCTGCATCCATCATTTCCATAAATTCATCAAATAAATGAAGCGCATCATGTGGACCGGGAGCTGCATCAGGATGGAATTGGACGCTAAACGCTGGATAATGGCGATGTCTAATTCCTTCCACAGTCCCATCATTTACTTCTACATGGGTGATCAGCAACTGATCTGGATCAACTGTTTTTTCATCCACAGCATAGCCGTGATTTTGAGAAGTAAAATCGATCCTTCCAGTCGCGATTTCTCGGACAGGATGATTCAAGCCACGATGACCAAATTTCATTTTATAGGTATCCGCACCATTAGCTAAGGCAAACAATTGATGCCCTAAACAGATCCCGAAAATTGGTATTTTCCCTTGGATTTCTCGAATCATTTCAATAGCTTCTGGTACGTCTTTTGGATCTCCTGGTCCATTCGTCAGCATGACGCCATCCGGTGCTAGGGAGAGAATTGTTTTTGCATCCGTATTATAAGGTAATACGGTTAAATTGCAGTTTCTTTTACTTAGTTCACGCAAAATACTATGTTTCAAACCAAAATCAATGACAGCCACATTTTTTCCAGTTCCAGGACTTGGATATGGTTTACTCGTTGAGACTTGTTGCACTTGGTTTGTAGCTAAAACGGTCGCTTTCAATTGATCAAAAGCATGTTCAAAGGAATCACCAGCATCCACGATACTCGCTTTCATCGTTCCAACTTGACGGATTTTTCGTGTCAAGGCACGAGTATCGATCCCTGAAATTCCAGGGATACCTTTTCGTTTCAAAAACTCGTCCAATGTCATTTGACTCCGCCAATTAGAAGCCACTCTCGCATGTTCTTTGACGACTACGCCCTTGCAAGTTGGTGCGATGGATTCATAATCATCACGGTTGACACCGTAATTTCCCACCATCGGATACGTAAAGGTAATGATTTGCCCATTGAAACTTTGGTCTGTGATCGTTTCTTGATAGCCTGTCATGCTAGTAGTAAACACGATCTCGCCAAACACATTATTATTCGCTCCGAATGCTTTTCCTTTAAAAACTGTTCCGTCTTCTAAAATCAATAATCGTTCCATTTGCTTCACTCCCCTTTGTGCCACGCCAATTTTCCATCAACGAATGTTCCTAATGTTTCGCCCTTGACGTTCCATCCAACAAAAGGTGTGTTTTCGCCTTTCGATAAGAAATCTTTCTTATCGATTGTACTTGAGTGTTCAATATCGAAAATAGCTACGTCAGCTGGTGCCCCAACTGTCAATGTCCCAGCCTCTAACTGGAAGATTTCCGCTGGTTTGGTAGCCATCCAGTTGATCACTTGTTCGAGTGTGAAACGATTGGTTTCAACAAAGTGCGTATAAATCAGTTGGAAAGCTGTCTCACTTCCTACGATCCCAAATGGTGATTCTAAGAAACTTTTGCTTTTTTCTTCTAATCCGTGTGGCGCGTGGTCAGTCGCAATACAATCAATCGTTCCATCAAGAAGTCCTTCAATTAACGCTTCTCGATCTTCCTTTCCTCTTAATGGTGGGTTCATTTTCCAAAAGCCGAAGTCTTCGGGGATATCTTCATCAATCAAGATCAAATGATGGGGAGAAACCTCTGCTGTAACTTGGATACCCGCTTTTTTGGCATCACGAATGACCCGCACGCTTTCCTTGGTAGAAACGTGACAGACGTGATAGTGCACACCTGTTGCTTCAGCTAAAAGGAGATCCCGTGCGATTTGTGAGGATTCAGTTACACTTAAAATACCTGGCAAACCTAGTTCTTTTGCTTTATCACCAGCATGCATCACTCCACCGAATAGTAATGATTCATCTTCCGTATGTGCTACCAGTGCTTTGTTATTTTTTGCTGCTTCTTTCATGGCTTGATACATCGTTCCTGCGGTCTGAACACCCACGCCATCATTCGTAAATGCAAATGCGCCTGCTTTAATCATCGCTTCTTGATCCACTAAGACTTCACTTCGAAGATTTTCAGTGATCGGTGCATATTGCAAGACTTTGACCACTGCATCTCGTTTGATCAAGTCATAGACCTGTTCTAATTTTTCCGGGGTATCAGGTACAGGGTTCAGATTAGGCATGGCACAAACAGTTGTAAAGCCGCCTCTTGCTGCTGCTTTAGTACCAGCTGCAATCGTCTCCTTGTATGTAAATCCTGGCTCTCGTAAATGGACATGGACGTCCACTAAACCAGGTGTGATCAGTTGTCCTTTGGCATCAAACACTTCATCAAATTCAGCCTCGGAAAATCCTTCGCCGATTGCTTTGATTTTTCCGTTTTCGATCCAAATTTCTGCAGGTGTTGTTTCATTCTTTCGTGTATTGATTTGACCGTTTTTAATGAGTGTTCTCATCTTTTCTTCCTCCTAGCTTTACGCTTTTCCGTTTAGTACTGCTTCTAAGATCGCCATTCTAACAAAGACGCCATTGCTCATTTGCTGTACGATTCGTGATTGTAGTCCTTCCACAAGGGAATCAGCTAATTCGACATCACGATTGACTGGCGCTGGGTGCATGATGATCGCATGCTTTTGTAATTTCTTCGCACGTTCGACTGTTAATCCATACTCTTGGTGATAGGCTTCTTTCGAAAAACTTTCTTTCCCATCATGCCGTTCATGTTGTACTCGAAGCATCATCATGACATCCACTTGTTCTAATAATTCATCTAATGGCAGGTAGTGCCCATAGACTTCAAATTCTTCATCGTACCATTCACGTGGACCTGAAAAGAAAACTTGTGCTCCTAATCGTTTCAGCATTTGCATGTTTGATTTTGCTACTCGTGAGTGTGTGATATCCCCGACGATCGCTACTTTCAATCCCTCAAAGTAACCAAATTCTTCGTAGATCGTCATCAAATCAAGTAAGCATTGTGTTGGATGTTGGCCACTTCCGTCACCACCATTGATAATCGAGCATTGGATCGTTTTACTTTGGATCAATTCATCATAGTAATTTTCATCTCCATGGCGGATTACTGCAACATCCACACCGAGCGCAGACATCGTCAAGACCGTATCATAAAGGGTTTCCCCTTTTTGTACAGAACTCGTACTCGCTTCAAATTCAATCACTTCTAAGCCTAGTTTCTTTTCGGCTACATCGAAGCTCTTATGCGTACGAGTACTATTTTCAAAAAACAGATTCGTCGCAAAGTATTGCGGTTTTTGTGGTGTCCAGTTTGCTCCTTGTTTAAACTCTTGACCTCGTCGGATCAAGCCCATGACTTCTTGATCCGTTAAAGCTTCCACTGTCAATAAATGTTTTAAACTAATGCGTTCTGATTTGATGATCATGATAGTTCCTCCTTATTTTTCTTCGCTACGTGAAGTTTCGGGTAAGATAAGATTCAGAATGATACCAAGTACAGTTGCTAAAGCCATTGCTGATAACGTGAAGGTGCCTACTTCAAAAACCAAGCCGCCGATTCCGACCACTAAGATCACTGAAGCAATCAACAGATTTTTCTTTTTATCAAAATCGATTTTATTTTCGATCAAAATCTTCATTCCACTCGCTGCGATCACTCCGAACAAGATAAAGCTGATTCCGGAAATTACGGGTCCGGGGATACTTAAGATCAAAGCGCTTAATTTGCCCACAAATCCTAAAATCACAGCGAAGACTGCTGCACCACCGATGACGAATACGCTGTGTACACGAGTGATTGCTAACACACCGATATTTTCCCCATAACTTGTAACTGGAGGACCACCGACGAAAGCTGCAACGATCTGCGCTAAGCCATCTCCCATCAATGTTTTGTGTAAACCTGGCTCTTCAAAGAAATTACGTTTGGTTAATTTATTCAAGACCATCAAATGTCCAATGTGTTCCGTCATCGTAACGAAAGCGATAGGTGCCATCGTCGTTATTGCTCCTAAGTAAAGCTTCGGTTCATATTGAACAAATGGAATCTCGAAGTTTGGTAAAGCGAACCAAGCAGCATCAGCGATCGGCTTTGTATCGACGATTCCGAAGAGTAAAGCAACGAGGTAGCCGCAAATGATCCCTAACAAAATTGGAATAAGTCCTAAAAATCCTTTTAGCCACATGTTGAAGAAAATCGTCAATGCTAAAGTGATCAATGCCACGGCAATATATTTAAAATCATAGTTGCCTTGGTTATACATTGCGTTCGTTGCAGCATTCGCTGCTAACCCTAAGCCGATTACCATGATCACGGGACCAACGACAATCGGTGGTAAAATTTTGTCCAACCATGCTGAACCGATCTTTTTGATGATCCATGCGACGATCAAGTAAACCAGACCAGTCGTTACGGCTCCTTGGGCGATCGCTGGGTAACCGTCAGTCTTCATCAGCATTTGCATAGCTGCGATAAAGGCAAAGCTACTACCCAAGTAGGCTGGAATCTTTCCTTTAGTAGTAAAAAGATAAACTAATGTTCCTAATCCTGAGCTGACTAAGGCAATCCCTGGATCGATCCCCACTAAAATCGGCACAAGTACAGTAGCACCAAACATCGTAAAGAGATGTTGTAAACTTAAGCCGATCCAATGTCCTGTTTTTGGGCGATCGTGGATATCTAAAACCGCATCGTGATTATGGAATTTTTTCTGTTCTGACATATCAATTGCTCCTCTATTCTTCCTCTTTCAAAATCATGATTCGATCTTTGCCGTCAAGTTCTTGCATTTCGACTAAGATTTCTTCTGTTTTAGCTGTGGGAATGTTTTTCCCAACATAGTCTGCTCGAATCGGTAACTCCCGATGTCCCCTGTCTACTAAGACAGCCAGAGAAATTTTTCTAGGACGACCATAGTCCATTACTGCGTCCATCGCTGCTCGAATCGTTCGTCCAGTGTAAAGGACGTCATCGATCAAAATCACTTCTTTTCCTTCTAGTGAAACGGGAATATCTGAAGAATGAAGTTCTGCTTCAGCTGGTGTTTCTTTTTTATCATCACGATACAATGTGATGTCCAGCTCTCCGACCGGAACTTCGATGCCTTCTAGTTGCTTCAAACGATCGGCAACTCTTGATGCGATGTAAATGCCTCTTGTTTTTATCCCAATTAAGACAACATCTTGAATCGTCTGATTTCTTTCAATGATTTCATAAGTGATACGTGTCAATGCCCGCTTCATGGTTACTTGATCCACAACTTCTTTTGCTTGCATGTTTGTTTCCTCCTTTTTTATACACAAAAAAACTCCTGCCCTAAGAGGACAGGAGGAATGTCTAGACTAAGTGTACATTTAGATACACTGATAGTTATACTACGTCATTGAGTAATCGATGTTATGGCGCACCATAGCTCTCTTACCCACACCCTTCTTAGCCTCACGGGACTAAACTTAAAGGAACTGATATGAAGTTTTTATGCTTTCGTTGTTAAATACTATACCGTTATCTAAATCAAAATGCAACACTTTTCCTTAGTTTTTCTAAAGTTTTTTCAAAGATTGTTGGAAGCGGTGCTTCAAAGACCATTTTCTGACCTGTGATTGGATGGGTAAAACCTAAGAGCTTCGCATGAAGAAATTGCCCATTTCCTTTCAATGTCTTACTTGGTCCATAAACTGGGTCTCCAGCTAAAGGATACCCTATATATTTCATATGCACACGGATCTGATGGGTCCTACCTGTTTCTAACGTCAACTCTACCAACGTAAAATCATTGAATCGTTCCAAGACATTAAAATGGGTCACGGCTAGTTTGCCATCTTCTCTGACTGCCTGCATTTTACGGTTCACTTTTGATCGACCGATCGGTGTGTTGATCGTTCCTTTTTCATGAGGAATCACTCCATGGACTAACGCTACGTATTTACGTAAAGAAGTTTTATCTTTTAATTGCTTGGCCAAAGATTCATGTGCTAAATCATTTTTCGCTACCATCAACAAACCTGAAGTATCTTTATCGATTCGATGGACGATCCCTGGACGGATCACACCATTGATCGACGAAAGATCTTTTACATGATACATTAAAGCATTGACCATCGTACCATTCGGATGACCTGCTGAAGGATGGACGACCATGCCTTGTGGTTTATTGACAACAGCAACCGCTTCGTCTTCATAAACGATTTCTAATGGAATGTCTTCTGCTTCAATTGAAAGGGTCTCTGGTTCTGGCACAGCGATCACGATTTCATCATTTTTCTTCACTTTATAATTTGCTTTCACCACTTGTCCGTTGACCGAAACGGCACCATCTTTGAGCCAAAGCTGGATTTGTGAACGACTATAATCGTTGAATAAACCTGTGAGTACTTTATCGATCCGTCCTGTTTCTGTTTGAATCGTTGCGTTTAATTCTGTCATTTTTTCCCTTGTTCCTTTTCATCTAAAATAATGTATATCAAAATAAGAATCACACCACAAACAAGTGTCATATCAGCTACATTGAAGATCGGAAAATTCATAAAATCAGTTTGGAACATATCGACGACATATCCCAATCTTACACGATCAATAAAATTCCCAATAGCTCCTGCTAAAATAAAACTTAACCCTGTCAGCAACCATCGATTGCCCTGTTTGCGATTCTTGACCATCAATGTCACGACAACAATGACAGCAATCACTGTGATTATGACGAAAAACCACATCTTCCCTTCAAGCATACTCCAAGCTGCCCCAGTATTGCGTATATGATTCAACGATAAGACGCCTGGAATCAATGTCTTCGTTTCGCCTAAAGATAAATCATTGACGATCCACCATTTGACCCACTGATCAAGAGCCACTAATAATCCACTGATCATAAAATAAATTGCTAACAAAAAATCATTCCTTTTCTATTTGTTGATAAATATCTCTAGGTCTAATGATCCCCAGTAAGTTGCCGTCAGGATGACCATCTTTGGTAATCAGGACTGCTTCTAGAGTTCCTTGTTCCCGAAACATTGTTTCCACTTCATAAACATAAGTATGTTCAGCTACAAAACGATAATTCGTATATTTGCCATCACTAAAAATCAAATCAGCCGCTTTTTTATCTGTTAAATCAATGGTCCCTTTTTGACTTTCCTTTGCTAGCCAAAAACCAATGACCCGCAATGTCACAAGCGCTACGAATTTCCCTTTATTATACAAAGGAAACTGTGAGTATCGTTTTTTGGCAACCGTTCCTAACAAATCAAGTAAAGGAAGATCTCGTTCAAAACCTGTGACATGTTTCGCAAAGCGAGGTAAAACCTTTGCTGGACGAATCAAGTCTTCTTCAATCTGCTGGATCTTATTGACTGCCCAATCATTGGGTTCAGCAATCACAAAATCCACAGCAATCCGATCGTGAACAATGGCATTTCGTAACTGCGACAGCTGAAGCAAATCTTCTTCATATTGACGAATCACTGCTTTTTTGCGTTGGGCAAGTCGCCGAACTAACTCAGTAAATCCCATATTGCGGGCGTTACCCATTTCATCTCTCATCCATTTTTCGATCCGATTAAAACTACTTAAAAAATATCAGAGTTTGCCATCTTTCTCCTCCTTGATTACATAGGCTTGGTTTTTGATGAAAAAAAGAAGCCAATCATTACAAGTACCACGAACATACTATAAATTAGATTGTGTAACCACAATGCGCTTAATCCACTTCCTAAAAATAAAAAGGGATAAATCTGTAACAATAAGAGATTCATTGTAATGACGTATCCTTTGGACGGATGCGTTATTGTATACACTGGACTTTTTAACCAATAAAACGAAACTTGCATTGTAAAAGGTGCTTCTAACTTAAGTAAAACCGATTGATTATGATTCAATTGTCCTTTTTTCTTTCCATTGATCCGCAGTTGGATCGGACTACCCATGCCATAAAAACCTGTTCGTCTTGTCACTCGTACGTCCATAACGCCCCTCCTCCTGATGCTTTCTTAGTATACCGTAAAACACCCGAACAAGAAAGTAGATGTCTCAAAGTGTTTGAGTTCCCTATATTTAACTAATTTATAGACATTTTTTGCTCAAATGCAGCGAGTACAGTAAAAGTAGCCAACCAGAAAAACTATTAGAAATCTGTTGTAACATCGTTTTCACTCCTTATATATCCATTAAAGATGTTCGATCGAAAATAAAAGGATGACACAACTATCCGTAATGAATAATTGTGTCATCCTTTTTTACTGTTTAGAAGTATTTTTTTCAACCTCACTTTTTGTAAATCTCCACTTGCTTTAACTACTTTATCGTTCATTGCTTTGCAACAACTAAGTAAAGAATAAAAAAGAAATATACCCACACCATTATAAAAAACATGGGTCAATATGGCGTACCACACATTAGAAGTTTTTATATAAACGAATCCAAATAGAACGCCGCAGAAAAAAAGGTTGAAATTTCCTCCGTGTACGATTGAAAACAAAAATGAAGAGATTATGAGGAGAGAAGCCTTTGTTTTCCTGTCAGAATGTAAGCTGATTAGACTAAATCTAAAAATCATTTCTTCTAAAAATACACCGTACGTTGTAGCACTTATTATATATTTTTTCAATTCACTATTAGCTAAAGAATTTAGGGGTAAGCTATTTGTATCAGGCAAAGCAGTATTAATGACAATAATACTAACGATACAAAAGACTGCTATAAATATGAGTTTCAGCCATTGTATTTCTACTAATGATTGATAGAGAAGCTGGTGGAACAACACCAAAAACATAAAACTTAGGATCAACGGAAACCAAGAAATCCAATCAAATATGAAATCATATTTGATTGGGATCCCTATATTTGGGATCATAAAATAAATAATAAAGTAACTCAAGCAAAGAATGAATTTCCAATGTTTCTTAGTATTCCTATGTATCATATTGCTACATAATCAATATATTGTGTATTTGCTGTAGCAGTTTGAGTACGAATATATTTATTGTCTACTTTACGATAAACTCGGTAAGTGACCGTTATTCTTGCATTTTGACGATACTTCTTGAATTTTCCGCTTACTGAGTATTCGTTCCCTATTTTAATATTCATTCCGAAGATCGTTGCACCAATTGATAATGTGGTTTTTCTATTGTGGGTTTCTGTACCCAAATATGTACGATTTCCTTTAGAAACACACCAACTTTGAGGTTGTGACCAAGTTTTTGTCTGAATCGATGGTTCGTCTAATACATAGTACTCATCATCACTACAAATTGCTATGCCAGAACTATTCGTTTCATCGGCTAATACTGGAACACACGAAGTTACAGCAGTTCCTAAAGTCAAAAGTGACGTAGACACCAAAATTGTTCTAAATAAATACTTTTTCAAAAATTTTCACTCCTATTTTAGTATTAAAAAAACGTTTTCTTCGCAATGATTATAAATCATTTTATTTTAGACATATGATTGCTATCATAAAAAGCTGTTTTGAACTCAAAATCATCCGTGAAACCGCCATTATTTACTTGTTGACTAACACAATATGTATAAAAACAAGTCAGCCATTGTATCAACATATACAAGAGCTGACTTTATCCTTTTTTTGATTGAAAGAGAGCCATTACCTAATTTTAGGTATTCTCACTAATCATTTTTGATAGATGGCTTTTTTATGAAGCACCCTATCCTCTTTTTTAGAATAATCCCAGTACTTCCCCATCATTGGTAACATCCATATTCAATGCAGCTGGTTTTTTTGGAAGTCCCGGCATAGTCATGACATCTCCTGTTAGCGCAACGATAAACCCAGCCCCTAATTTGGGAACGAACTCTCTGATGGTAATCGTAAATCCTTCAGGAGCGCCTAGAAGTGTCGGGTCGTCAGAAAATGAATATTGGGTTTTTGCCATACAAATTGGCAGTTTATCCCAACCATTAAGGACAAACTCAGCGATTTGTTTTTTGGCTTTTTTACTAAAGTTGACCCCTTTTCCACCATAAATCTCTTGGACGATCGTTGTCACTTTTTCTTCGATAGTCGCTGTCGGTTGATACAAGGGTTGATAATTTGCTTGCTGACTATCAATCGCACGAACGACCGCTTTGGCAAGTTCAATTCCACCGTCTGCGCCATGCTCCCAAACACTTGCTCGTTGTACGATCACCCCTTGATTTTCGCAAAGACGTTCTAACAAAGTAAATTCAGCTTCCGTATCTGTCACGAACTCGTTGATCGCAACAATTACTGGGATATGGTATTTCTCCATATTGTGGATATGACGTTTTAAATTACTGAATCCTTTTTCCAATGCTGCTAAATTTTCCGTTTTCAACTCTTCTTTAGTTGCACCGCCATGCATTTTCAATGCACGAACTGTTGCTACGATCACGATCGCATCAGGCGCCTTTTTCAAATTCGGAACTTTGATATCTAGGAATTTTTCTCCACCTAGATCTGCACCAAATCCAGCTTCAGTCACCACATACTCCCCTAATTTAAGAGCTGTTTGGGTAGCTAAAACACTATTACACCCGTGAGCAATATTGGCAAAAGGACCGCCATGGACAAATGCTGGCGTGCCATAAATCGTTTGTACTAAGTTTGGTTTGATCGCTTCTTTTAATAGCAGTGCCAATGCGCCTTCTGCTTTGAGATCACCAGCTGTCACTGGCTTTTGATCAAAGGTATAACCGACAACAATTCGAGCTAAACGAGCTTTTAAATCATCGATGTCTGTTGCTAAGCATAAAATCGCCATGATTTCACTTGCTACGGTGATGTCAAAGCCATCTTCTCTCGGCACACCTTGAATCGGACCTCCCAAGCCAACAATCACTTTTCGCAGTTCGCGATCATTCAAATCGACGACACGTTTCCAGATCACACGACGTGAATCGATTCTCAGTTCATTCCCTTGATGGATATGATTGTCTAAAAGTGCAGACAATGCATTATTAGCAGACGTAATCGCATGCATATCGCCAGTAAAGTGTAAATTGATATCTTCCATTGGTAATACTTGTGCATAGCCTCCGCCGGCAGCACCACCCTTGATTCCCATGACTGGACCAAGGGAAGGTTCTCTTAACGCAATCACTGCTTTTTTACCAATTTGATTCAATGCGTCCCCAAGACCTACCGTGATGGTCGATTTACCTTCTCCAGCTGGTGTAGGATTGATGGATGTAACTAAAATCAAGTGACCATCTGGTTTTTTCTTTAATTTCTTGATGGTGGAAAAATCGATTTTCGCTTTATATTTTCCGTAAAGCTCCAGGTCATCTTGTTGGATATCCAATTTTTCCGCAATTTTAATAATCGGTTTTAACTCTGTTTCTTGTGATATTTGTAGATCGCTCTTCATCAAATTACCCCTTTACACGAACTTTATACCCAAAACAAAAGACTTTGTTCAGTTATATCTATTATACCTTTTTTTATTTTAAAACAACATAGGCAAGATTGCTTTTTTAATTTAATTGACGTATATATAAATACTCTTTATAATGTTAGTTATGATCAGACTTTAGAAAGGTCGTGAGAGCTTTGACCACAGGAACTGTGAAATGGTTTGACAACAAAAAAGGATATGGATTTATTAGTTATGATGAAACAGAAGAAATATTCGTCCATTTTACTGCAATTGAAGAAGAGGGATTCAAAACCCTTGAAGAAAATCAATCTGTAGAATTTGAAATAATCGAAGGAAACCGTGGGGCACAAGCCGCTCATGTCAAAAAAATGATCTTATAAGAAAGTTTCAACAATAAGTAACTTCTCTTCAAAACAGAAGAGATTGCATCAAAAATATTCAATTTAAAGAAAGACCGATACTCCGCAAAATGTTCTTTGCAAAGTATCGGCTTTTTTATAATTTTATAATTGCTTGAACGATAGAAAATCAACTTATGCTGCGTCTCTTCCATACAGTACAACGTTCACTAATATTACAAAATCTCACTTTTCAATATAAAGATACATATTTCTGTTTGTTTTCTGATCCTATCGAAAGAAGGTTATCTCGAATTTATCAGATGATTTGAAAAAGACTGCTCGACTGTATTGAAAACTTGATTTCTAGCGTTTGCTTTAATATTTTTTACAAATTTCTTTTCTTTTTTCTTCGCTATTATTTCTTCTCGTTGTATCTATGCATCCTTCTCACTTATTTCCGAGTGAATGATGTCTTTCGCATCAGATTGTTTTCTTTTCAACATTAATTGCCATTTTAAAAGAATCTTTCTAAATCGAGACAACGGATTTAAAGAATCGACAATCCGAACAAGGGCTTGATTGTTATATAGCCTTGGTTGATAATCTTTTTTGATTGCTTTTATACCATTTTTTTACCGAGCTTTTCTAATAACTAGTTTCAACGATCACTTTCACTATTTATGATTCGTTCATTTATGTATCTTCTTGAACTGGTTCCTGAAGTTATTTCCTGCGAATCAAACCCAGCCATGATATTTTTTAAGTCCTGAAGGTTATACCCCTGTGTTTTGCTGTTTTCTTTTTAAAAATTGCCAACCATTTATCACTCCTAATTGCTCAAAACACTGAATCCAACGATTGACATCAAAACTATGTGAACCCATAGAAAGATTCATCTCGTTGAGGTGATAGATGTCTGTTGACTCCTGGAGTAGCCCTTCTGCTGATTCGCAAAATTTCTTGAAATTTGCGCATTTTTCCAACTCGCTTGATTTGTTGCACGGACAGATAGCGAACGTATTTCTTGTTTATTGTTCGAACTACCTTGTTTCACTCTTGATGTCTGTGCTTTTTTCATCTGTGTTCTTTTGCCATTTTCCTTTCTTTTATTTAGCTTTTCCAAGTGCATTCTCCGTAGTTTTGTACCTCTCGTTTTCCATATTCCTTTTATCTTCCTACCGTTCCTCCGCCATAGTCTCACTATCTTCCTACCGTTTCTCCGCCATAGTCTCGATAGCTTCGCACCTCTTTTTCTTCGTATTTCTTTTATCTTCCAAATTCGGTTGAGATCTTCTAACATTTTTTTATTTCCACGTCCGTTTTTCTCCTTATACTTTTTCTGTAAGTTTTATTATAAATAAGAAAAAATGTTATCTTACTTCTTTTTTTCCTTTAAAAAATATTTAGTGCAAATTTTTTATAATATCCTTTATGTTATTAAGTTATATATCCCTTGGTTGAATGGTCAGGTGTCCATTACTTTATCGAAAGTTACTGGTCGAACATCATATCATCCATTATTCTAAGGTCAAGTTCATACAAACGTCAGCAAGACACAATCAAGCCGAAGAATCTCACCCTGATCATAAAATGATCTTCGGATTCTTCGGCTTGTTTTCTCAGAGGTTATATATAGTTATGTTTTTCTCGCAGCTATTTTATATCTGCTGAATCAATTGGTTTAAACAAGTAAAATCAATCAGCTAGTTGTATTTACTTGGTTGTTAGTGCTTTGTTGCTCTTTACCTTCAGAATAGTAGGACAAAAAAGCTGTCTGACTTTTTTTGCGCATCAGATAGAAGGTTGGCTCAGCCTTCCCTACATATTTAATATTTACGCCTCTTTTGACCGGTGTTACAGAGTCAATATCTTGTAGCGGGATATTTTGGTCCTTCCAAAAAGCAGCATATTTAATTTTGATTGCATGGTTTTTCAAAATAAATGACCGACGATACCCAAGAAAAAGAAAAATTAAAAATAGCCCCATCACTAAGTTACTTTTCCAATAGGGTCTAGTGTTTTCAAGTGATAAAATCAAACTAAAAAATAAAATGATCAAAGATAAAGACCAATAGATGATCGTCTGCGCCCATTCCGGCTGCCAGCGAATTATTTTTTTCATTCTTTAACCTCGCATCTATTTGTAATGGTATAATTATAGCATAACACTATTTTTATAAAAAGGAGAGCTTCCTTATTATGATCAAAGTATACATTGATGCTTCCACAAAAGGCAATCCAGGACCTAGTGGTGGAGGCATTTTAATTATCCATGAAAATAAACAAGAACAGCTTACCGTCCCACTTTCGGATGGCTCCAATCATCAAGCTGAATTCGAAGTCTTTTTAAAAACTTTAGAAATTTTAAAGGAAAAAGGCTGGGTCAATGAAACAATTCTCTGTTATTCCGATAGCAAAGTACTTGTTTCTACAATCGACAAAAACCACACAAACAACGAAAGTTTCTCTTCCCTTCTATATGAGATCCAACAATTACTCGCTCAGTTCCATTTACTCATCTTACAATGGATTCCCGAGAGTAAGAATAAAGGGGCGGATAATCTGGCACGCCAAGCGCTTCAAAAACAATTAAATCCATAAAAAAAAAGACTTTTTAGCTATTTACTAAAAAGTCTTTTTAAAGTTTCTGATTTAATAGAGAAGATAATTGTGATCAAAAGTAATATCGAGTTCAAAAGAACCAACCTTTTTCTCAATAGCTTGACGAATCTTTTCTTCTAAAACATCATCTGGTAACTTGAAATTCTGAGGAACTACAATATCGAATTGCAACTCTTTCCCTTTACGTATGATCCGTAAATCGTGCAACCTCAACTCTTCCCCTAACTCTTTGATAATTTGTCTCAATTGTTTCAATATCTTACGGTATTGTTCATTATGGATTGCTACCGGATCTAGATGACAAACTAAATCTACATCCAAAGTCTTTTTAAAGTCTTTTTCGATAATATCAATGATTTTATGTGCTTCATTCAAGTTTAAACTGTCGTCAACTTCAATATGAACAGAAGCAAACTTTTTATTTGGTCCATAATTATGAACCAACAGATCATGAAAACCTAAAATCGATTTATAAGAACTTAATTGTTTTTCCATTGTTTTGATTTCTTCAGCTGTTGGACGGCTACCTAGTAATTCATAGACAAAATCACGTAACATCATGATCCCACTAAAAATAATGTACCCGGCTAAGACAAAACCAACATAGCCATCAATACGCCAGCCAGTGAATCTTTCGATACCTGCAGATACTAAAACAGCTAACGTCGTGAATACATCATTGTAACTATCTTTGGCTGTCGCTTTTAGTGCTTCTGACTGAATTGTTTTTGAAAATCTAGTGTACATACGTCCTTGTAAAAGTTTTAACAGAATCGAAAATATCAGGACAAGAAACACGATCGGTGTCAGGACTAAATGTTCCGGCCGAAAAATTTTCCGTATAGAAGCGTCCAAAAATTGAAACCCTACATACGTAATGATGATTGAAACAAATAAGCCACTGATATATTCAAATCGTTCATGTCCAAATGGATGTTCTTGGTCTGCGGGTTTTGCAGCAATCTTAAACCCAACAAGCGTCAAAATGGATGAAGCTGTATCGGATAAACTATTGATAGCATCCGCCATGATCGAAACACTGCCAGAAAAAAGTCCGATTGCAAATTTCGCAACAAACAATAATATATTTGTGATAAGACCTAAGATTCCAGCTATAATACCTTTTTTGGTACGTTCTTGCCCACTAATCGTTTTTTGTTCTTTTGACACTTTTTCGCTTCCTTTATTCTTTATTCTGGTTTGAGTGGCGTTGCAGCAAACAGCGCTTTAGCAATCAGTGGCGTAATGATTCCGGCACCTATCGCTTCCGGAATCCCATTGATTGCGGCAACTCCTGCCAAAGTTTTAAATAATAGATCCGCATCTACGCCATACGCATCAGCAGTTGCCCCAGTATAAAACAGTCCCATAAACCCTAGAACTAAAAGTGTATTCACGAGTGAGCCAAATACTCCTGCTAAAACCGAACCAACGACTACAGAATGATAACGTTGATAAATCCAGTGAAAAATGATTCCTGCAACTAAGCCAACTAAAACTCTAGGAACAACTGAAATGATCGGATTGGTAAAGACGAGGGTATCAAATGGGGTCGTAGGCATGGCGTAAGCACGAATGATCGTGGCGATCCCCCAAAACAAACCAATGACCATGCCGTCTTTCGGTCCTAATACAACCGCAGCAACGATAACTGTTATGTGAATAATCGTCAAACTAATAAATCCTAAAGGAATAAACCCTAACCATGGAACCATTGCTTGAACGATAATGATTGCTAATAAAATCGCTCGTAAAACTAAACGAAAAGTTTTATTTTTACTATTCAATTTTACCCCCTCCTTTTTATTCTAATCGTAAAAGGTTTTGCTTTTTTGTCAATTAATTACTCTCAAAGAAAATGCTGATTGGTTGCATTCAGTTCTCATAAAATAAACCGAATTTGTCAACGGGATTTCCGTTTCAAACAAATTCGGTAGAACTTTTCTTTAACAAATAGGAGGATTCAATACTCCTTGAACAAAAAAGGTCGTTCTTGAGCCCTTTAGCATGTATGAAAATAAATAGTATTATCGGTGCTTCCTTAAGCAATAAGCGATCAGTGTTTAAACTATGAAAAGCTGTTTAAAAAATGACCGCTTACTCGCTTCAATGAAAGCATTCTATTCCCCATTATTTGCTAAAACAAGGTCAAGTATTCGCTCCTTGAAATAAGTTTTTTCTCTCCCAAACATAAAATACCGTTTCAAAAGGAGGTTATTATCATCTGAGCTATTCGACGCTTTCTCATTTTATTTGGAAAAGTATTTAAAGTTGATTATTGATTAGACAACCATGTTTTAGCTTCTGATAAAGCATCTGGGATACCAGCAGGGTTTTTCCCACCTGCTTGCGCCATATCAGGGCGACCACCACCGCCACCACCAACTTTTGGTGCGATTGCTTTGATCAAGTCACCAGCTTTTAGCCCAGCATCATTTGCTTCTTTCGTCATAGCGACTAACAAACTAACTTTTCCGTCTTGTTCATTTGCCAAAACAAGAATATCGGAAATGTTTTTTTGTTTCCATTGGTCTGCTAATTGACGTAATTGGTTCATATCTTTTACTTTTACTTGTGCAGTAATCAGTGAATGACCACTAACTGTTTCCACATTTTTAAAGACATCGCCTGCTTGTTGGTTCGCTAGTTTACTTGCTAATTGTTCATTTTCTTTTTGTAGTTCTTTTAGTTGTTGTTGTAATTGTTCTGTTTTTGATACAACCTCTTTTAATTGAGGTGATTTGACAATTGTAGCAACTTCTTTTAATTGTTTTTCTTCTGCTTCCAATAACTCATATGCTTCTTTACTTGTTACAGCTTCGATCCGACGAACACCGGCACCGATTCCTGATTCAGAAACGATTTTAAAGATCCCAATATTTTCAGTATTTGCTACATGGGTTCCACCACAAAGTTCGATAGACCATCCACCAATGTTCACTACACGGACTTCTTGACCATATTTTTCACCAAATAAAGCCATAGCACCCATATTCTTAGCGGTATCGATATCTGTTTCGATGGTTTCTACTGGGATTGCTTCCCATATCTTCTCATTAACGATTCGTTCCATTTTTACTAATTCATCAGCTGTGATTTGTCCAAAATGAGTAAAGTCAAAGCGTAAATGTCCAGGAGCAACTAAAGAACCAGCTTGGTTTGCATGTTCCCCTAAAACTTCTTTTAAAGCTTTATGCAATAAGTGAGTCGCTGTATGGTTTTTGATAATGCGATTTCTCATCGGTACATCGATCAACAAGTGGTAAACTGCGCCTTCAGTCAATGTTGAAAGCACTTCTACGGTGTGCATAAATTGTCCATTCGGTGCTTTTTGAACGTCAACAACTGTCGCAACCGTTTCTCCAGAGGCATCAATGATCCAACCTTGATCAGCCACTTGTCCACCCATTTCTGCATAAAACGGTGTTTGATCAAAAATCAATTGACCTTGTCCAGCAGACAATTCACTCACTAGTTCTTCCTCTTTGATAATCACCAATAGTTTGCTGTCTGATTCAACTTGATCATAGCCAATAAATTTACTATCCACTTTGATATCTGTTAATAGGGCAGATTGGACTCCCATTGATTTTTCTGTACTACGAGCAGCACGCGCACGTTGTCTTTGTGCTTCCATTTCTTTTTCAAAGCCTTCATGATCGACTTTCAAGCCTTCATCTTCTGCCACTTCTTCGGTCAACTCCACTGGGAAACCGTAAGTATCATACAATTTGAAGATATCTTTTCCAGCAAGTGTTGTTCCATTTGCTTTTTTGACTTCAGCGATCACTTGATTCAAGATTTCAAGACCTTCGTTGATCGTTTCATTGAAACGTTCTTCTTCGGTACGAACTACTTTTTCAATAAATTCTTTTTGTTGAAGGACTTCTGGATAATAGCTAACCATGATTTCGCCAACTACTGGAACAAGATCATATAAGAAAGCTTTTTCAATCCCTAATTTTTTCCCGTGCATCACTGCTCGGCGTAATAAACGACGAAGAACATAGCCACGACCTTCATTTGAAGGAAGCGCCCCATCTCCAATCGCAAAAGATAATGCTCGGATATGATCCGCAATTACTTTATAAGAAATGTCGGTTGTCGGGTTTTCCCCATATTTTACTTGGTTGCTTAGTTTTTCTACCGCATGAATGATCGGTAAGAACAAATCTGTTTCAAAGTTTGTTGGTGCGTCTTGAACGATCGAAACCATCCGTTCCAGCCCCATGCCCGTATCAATGTTTTTATGTGGTAAAGGTTCAAATGTATGATCTGGTTTATGGTTGAACTCAGAAAATACTAGATTCCAAATTTCTAAATAGCGTTCGTTTTCTCCACCAGGGTAGTTTTCTGGATCATCTTCTGCGACATCATTGTATGCTTCGCCTCGATCATAGAAGATTTCTGTATCAGGACCACAAGGACCCGCACCAATATCCCAGAAATTATCTTCAACATCTACAATGTGATCAAGTGGCAAGCCGACTTCTTCATGCCAGATTCGTTTTGCTTCTGTGTCTTTTGGATAAACGGTAACATATAATTTTTCCGGATCAAATGCCATCCATTCAGGACTTGTTAAAAATTCCCATGCCCAATGGATTGCTTCATTTTTGAAATAATCACCAATAGAAAAATTTCCAAGCATTTCAAACATTGTGTGGTGCCGTGCTGTCTTCCCTACATTTTCAATATCATTCGTACGAATTGATTTTTGAGCGTTTGTGATGCGTGGGTTTTCTGGTACGACAGAGCCGTCAAAATATTTTTTTAACGTAGCAACCCCTGAGTTGATCCATAAAAGTGTTGGATCGTTGACTGGAATTAATGATGCGCTAGGTTCAATCGTGTGTCCTTTTGATTGGAAGAAATCTAAAAACATTTGTCGAACTTGTGCACTGCTTAATTGTTTCATTTTATTACCTTCTTTCTTTATTTTAAACGACAAAAAAACACCCTCACAGCCAAGGACGAAAACTCGCGGTACCACCTTGGTTGCAATGATGTTCGATCATTACCTCTTGAACTCGATAACGCTGAGTAGCGTTGATATTTCTATCAATAAAAAAGGGAGCAATTTGTTTTTTTGACTATTCTTTTTTCAGCCTGGAAAGAATTTTCTGCAAGTCAGACTTAAACAAACCATGTCCTTTTCGTACTTTACAAGTATACGTATTCTATTTTATTCTGTCAACCGCTCTTTTCCTTCAACTCTTATTTCTTTCTAGAATATTTTTTGTTAAGCTTGAATTACGCCTATTAATCAAAAGGAGAATCGATGATGCAAGTTTATTTTGGAAACAAGTCCTGGATCAGAGGGGCGAGTTTTTATCTTCGTTATCAGGTATTTGTTCTGGAACAAGGCATTTTGCCAGAATTAGAATTTGACGAAACGGACACTTCTGATAACTACTTTCTGTTAATGGAAAACAATGTTCCAATTGCAACATTACGTTATCAAAAAAAATCGTCCACTTGTCTTAACCCCGATCGTTTTTGCGTCGCCAAAAATTATCGCCAACAAGGTTTCGGTCGTCAGCTGTTGTCCTTAGCTGAACAGAAAGCGAAAAAAGAAGGCTTGCTATCAAGTTACCTAGTAGCAGAAATGACTGCCCTTAGTTTCTATCAGCAACAAGGTTACGAGACTTGTACAGATCCTTTTATCGAGGATGGGATTACCTGCGTAGGGATGCAAAAAGAATTGATTTAAGATCTATTATCACTAGATTATCTGCTAAATGAACACTTAAAAACAGACCAAAGGAATGCAATCCTTTGGTCTTTGAGCGTGAAGTCATGACGTCTCTTTTAAAGGGTCTGGTCATTGACTTACTTATTGGAGTTTTTCTTATTTTTTCTTGCAGTTCTAGTTTGTTGTCTGCGTTCGATTTTACGGTCTTTTTTGTTCTTTTCAGCAATTGCCCAATCGATTTTCTTTTTATATCCAGGTTTGATTTTTTCTTTTTCTTTTTCACTAAGCCGATCAATGTAGGATCCAGTGTATCTTTGGATTTTTCCCGTTTCGTCCGACGATTGCGGTCATAAGTCTTGATGATTTCATCATTTTTGATTTCCATCGGTTCAAATGTGACACCAATTTTTTCAATACTGTCAATCGTTTGGTCATCACTTGGTGAGTACAAAGTGATCGCAGTTCCTTTTAAACCATTACGTCCAGTCCGACCTACTCGATGGATAAAGAAGTCAAGGTCTTCAGGAATTTCTGCATTGATCACATGAGAAACCCCTTCAATATCGATGCCACGTGCCGCTAGATCTGTCGCAACCACGTATTGATATTCTAAGTTTTGAACTTGGCGCATCACCCGTTTTCGTTCTCTTGGAGTGATATCTCCATGGATTTTAGCTACTTTTAAGCCTTGGCTTTTCAAGTAATCAGCAATTTCATCTACGTGTTGCTTCGTATTCGCGAAGACAATTGCTAGATAAGGATGACCAATCGTTAACAATTGGTAAATCATTCGATTTTTATCTTTCCCTTTAGTAGAGATCAGCCAATTCTCGATATCTTCTGAAATAACTGCTTTCGGTTTGATTTCTTCAATGATTGGATTTTCCATGTATTTACGTAAAAATGGTCGTAATTTTTCAGGAATCGTCGCTGAGAAAACTAAAAATTGCAGTTTTTCAGGCAAGCGACTAGCAATTTGATCCACTTCATGCAAGAAGCCCATGTCCAGTGTCATATCTGCTTCATCTACAACAAATGCAAATGCTGTATGGATTTTTAATGCTTGTTCATTCATCATATCCAAGATTCTACCTGGCGTTCCCACTACGATCTGTGGTTGTTGATGTTTCAAGCGGCTCAATTGGCGTTGCTTATCCGTTCCACCTACAAAATTCGTCACTCGGATCTCTGGATCGGAAAATTTAGCGATCTGACTAGCAGCATCATAAATTTGAGTAGCTAGTTCACGACTTGGTGCAGTGATTACTACTTGTACTTCGGCTTTTTCCGCATTGATTTTTTGAAATAAAGGCAATAAAAATGTATGCGTTTTGCCCGAACCAGTTTGTGATTGACCAATGATATTTTTTCCTTTAGCGATCAAAGGAATCAAACGCTCTTGTACTTCAGTTGGTTGAGCAAAACCTTTTTCTGCTAACGCCTCATTTATATATGGTTTAAAATGAAATTGTTCAAAATTACTCATTTAAGTAAGCACCTCTTCTCTTTCTTTTTTACACGACTTTCGCATTATACCACATCCTCAAGCAATTTGCTTGATCCTTTTCAAAGTCGCTCACGATCCACTAGTTCCCTTTTGGTTGAATGGTACTAATCGTATGTGTTTGACTGGCTTTTTCATAGAACAGCACTCTTTTCTTACGAAGGAATGACAAGAAAAGATTCAGCATGAAGATAAACTGTGCAAATGCAACACCCAACACAATAAAAATCCCGCTTACCTGTAATACACCTGTCGTATGGTCAGTGATATGTTGGATCGTCTGACTAAGCCAAGCTAACCCATAAAATAAAAAGTAAAGATACCCATAACGGATAAACAGTGCTTTAAAAGAAAGTCGTTTTCCGTTATCCGAAACCACACGAATGCGTACGATTTTTTTACCTAAAGTGAGACCGTTTGTTACATATGGTATGACCATGAAATAAAGCAAGACTTCTAAAAATACCCACCAACTACTTGAAGTGATATCACCTATTTTCAAAGACAATTGAAGAGTCACAGCAATCAGCACGGATAAAACCGATAAGAAAGCCCAATCAATGAAATAGGCAACTAATCGTCTCGTTAGAGAAACTGTTTTCCCTTTTTCGTATGACACTTCATCCATTCTTGCTCTCGTAGGCAACATGAAGGTAAAGATTGGTGTCATAATGTACCCTAACGTTCCTCCGATCGTATTCGTCAATAAGTCATTGACATCAAATAGCCGATAAGGTCGAGGATAAATAAAATACAACCCACTTAACTGTGTCAATTCAAAAAATAAGGAAAGACAAAAACTTGCAATGATGGTT
Organism: Enterococcus hirae ATCC 9790; assembly: GCF_000271405.2. Lineage (NCBI taxonomy): Bacteria > Bacillati > Bacillota > Bacilli > Lactobacillales > Enterococcaceae > Enterococcus > Enterococcus hirae. Next base: position 2,377,177 of record NC_018081.1, read on the forward strand.
TTCACAAAAGATAATCGAAAATAATATCTTAAATAGATCCCGAAAGGTAATAAAAGCAAAACATTAAATACCGGTTCTAAAAAAACGCTTTGTCGCATCGCTGGTAAATACGTACTTGGATCAGATAAAACCAAGACGGTATTCTCTCGGAAATGGACCCATGATGCAAATAAATGTAATTCCATTTTAGGTCCGGTCATTTGAGCAACGGCTTCCTTTGAAGGCAACGGTAAAATGATCAAAAAATAAGCACATAACAAATAAAAACAAACGAATATAAGATAACCGCTCTCGAAAAAATAAACGTTCCATACTTTCGATATTCATAAATGAAAAAAAACGAAGAAATCGCTAATGCCAAAAATGGAAAAACAATAAGTGCAAAGCGAATCGGTTCAATATAACTAGCCATAAACATCCCCCTTTTTCATCTTAACTAACGGTTTCATCTTATCAGTACTCTTGTAAACTATGCAAGTTATGGGGTAATTATTTTTAAATTTATATTAATTGAAGTATCATTAACAAAAGGAGGCGATTAGCGTGCTTAATATTTATTTTGTGTTTGGCGTACCCGCTTTTTTATTGATTCTCTATCTCATTTTTGCGTATATACGTAAAAAAACGACCATCCGCTATCTTGGATTTATCTTGTTAATTATTGCTAGTTTCATGCTCGTGTTCAACTTACAGACATGGCAACAAGCACTACTTGAAATGGAGCAAGCTTCCTCTCGATCTTTATCAGATCAATTAGGTTATCCGATCTACTTGATTTGGATTCCCATTACTGTTGCTGGTTTTCTCGTCTTATTAAACCTTTTTCGTGCTTGGCGCCGGCTAAAACAGTTAAGAAAAAAACAGGATAAAAACGTGCATTCTCTTGTAGCTGGTTGGTAAAGTTAGCATTGCTTAACTTGACACGCTACAACAGAATGCACGTTTAACTATCATTTATATGTTAAACTACAGGATATTTATTTTTCAAATATAAATAAACAGGGATTCCGACTAATGTCAAAGCGATTCCGCTAAATGCTAAAAGTGTTTGTGTCAGTAACGTACTAACCACGATAAAAGCACCACCAAGAATGGCGATTAGCGGAATGATTGGGTATAACGGAACTTTATAAGGCCTTTCAAGTTTTGGAACTGTATTTCTCAATATAATTACACCTACAAATACCATCGTATAAAAAATCCAAATCACAAAAACAAGCATATCCGTCAGCATATCAAATCCACCGACCATCATCATACCGATCGCAATCCCTAGTTCCAAAACACCAGCAACCACTGGAATCTTCGTTCGATCGTTCAATTTTCCTAAGTGGTGACTGAAAGGTAACCGTTTTTCTTGGGCCATCACATAGGGCAGGCGCATCCCAGTAAGTGTATAGCCATTGATTGTTCCATAGACTGAAATCAAAATCCCGACAGTTACAAGTTTCCCACCTACGCCACCAAAAATCATGGTAGCCACTTCGCTAGCAGCATTACTGTTGCCACTGATTCCTCCAATCGAAGCTGTTTTTAAAAAGACGGTATTAACGAATAAATAAACAACCATAATCCCGATGATTCCTATAGAAATGGCTTTCGGTAAATCTTTTGCCGGTTTTTTTAATTCTCCTGCAATGTTTCCAACGTGAATCCAACCATCATAAGCAAACATTGTCGCTAACAAGCCCGCACCTAATGCTGAAAACAATGGCAGATCTTTTCCTGATTCTATGGGAAACAGCTGAAACTCTACTCCACCACTGCGAAATAAGCCAAACAAGACGATGACTGCCAGTGGGATCAATTTACAGATTAAGGTAATGGATTGAAAAGTTCCACCAACTTTTGATCCTAAAAAATTGATCAGCATGATCGTCACAGCGGCTATAATAGCGATGGGGACAATCCATTGCTGTTCTAAGGCAAATAAGTTCACAAATTGTGTCCCAAAGATAATTGATAATGCCGCTACATTTGCAGGAAAGTAAATCACAACTTGTGCCCAACCTAACAAAAAAGCAGCCGTCTGTCCATAGGTTCGTTCGATATATTTGACCATACCGCCTGTTTCGGGGATTGCTGCGGCAAGTTCTGCACCAGTTAAACCTGCACAGACGGAGATGATACCTCCCAAAAACCAAGAAAGCATATGTAAACTAACTGATCCTGTAACTTCTGCGACACTCGCTGCTTTAAAGAATACTCCCGCTCCAATCACTGTTCCCATCACAGTCGATAAAGCAGTAAAAAAGCCCATCGTTCGCTTTAGTTCGACTTTGTTTTTTTCAACCGATACTTGGTTACGTTCCATCGCTTATCCTCCCTTTATCGTAAACTCCCCACCACTCGATCGGAAGTTTACGATAAACTATAGTAATTAGACTGTTGCTGTCAATTTCTCTTGCAACTTGGACAACATATCTTGAGTCATTTTATCTAGGTCGTAACGTGGTTGAAAGCCCCACTCTTTTTGCGCACAACTAATATCTAATGAATTTGGCCAAGAGTCTGCGATCGATTGTCGCACTGGATCAACTGCATAGTCCATTTCAAAATCAGGAAACACTTTTTTGATTGACGCTTTGATTTCTTCTGGTTCAAAAGACATCGCAGAGATATTGAATGCATTGCGATGAACTAAATTTTTAGGATCAGCATTCATCAACTGAACAATCGCCTCAATGGCATCTGGCATGTACATCATGTCCATAGCTGTACCACGATCAATAAAGCACGTGTATTTTCCTTCTTTGATAGCTGAATAATAAATATCCACTGCATAGTCCGTCGTCCCACCCCCAGGTAAAGTTTTATAAGAAATCAATCCAGGGAAGCGTACACCTCGTGTATCTACGCCATACTTTGTATAATAGTAGTCACACAAAAGCTCGCCTGCGACTTTTGTCACGCCATACATTGTTGTTGGTCGTTGGAGTGTATCTTGAGGAGTCTCATCTTTTGGTGTATTAGGTCCAAAAGCGCCGATTGAACTTGGCGTGAAGAATTTTAACTTAAATTCTCTTGCGACTTCCAGCGCATTGACTAACCCAACCATATTGAGGTCCCAAGCGAACTTTGGTTTTGCTTCAGCGACAGCTGATAAAAGCGCTGCTAAATGAATCAAAGTATCTACTTGATATTTTTCGACTAACGCTCGCATTTTTTCGTAATCCATGACGTCTAAAATTTCAAATAGTTCACCATCTTCTAGCTTTTCAGGCATACGAATATCCGTTGCGACAACATTTTCATTACCCAAATCTTCCCTTAAACGTAAAACTAATTCCGATCCGATTTGTCCAAGGCAGCCAGTAACTAATACTTTTTTCATACAAACACTCCTTTTTAGTTCATTTTCACTATCTATTAAAAATAAATGCTACCTACATTCCATTGACGAGCAAAATATAAAAAAGGTGATTCTTCGATTTTCACAGAAACACAACCGAAACGCTCTAACCTATGATCGTCTTTCTCTTAGATTTCAGGCGAGATCGTTTCTACTAAATCAAATGATGCCCATTTCATTTCCGACTTTTTGGTAAATCGCTACAGCATGATCGAGCATTTCTTTGGTATGAGCTGCAGTTGGCATATTACGAACACGACCTGTTCCCAATGGTACGGTTGGATAAACGATTGGTTTCACATATAGTCCATTTTCAATCAACTTTTTAGAAAATTGTTGTGTTAGACTCTCATCGCCAAGTATCACTGGAGTGATTGGTGTTTCCGACACGCCGATGTCATACCCGATTTTTTTCAGTTTTTCTTTGAAATAAATGGCATTTTCCCAAACTTTTTCGACTAATTCTGGATGATCTTGCATCAGTTGAATCGATGCTAGAGCAGCGCCAGCAGCACCTGGTGTAAGTGATGTTGAAAACAAGAAAGGACGTCCTCGTGATTTTAACCAGTCGATCAACGATTTAGATCCTGCGACATAGCCACCAACGACACCGATTGCTTTAGACAATGTACCCATTTGCATGTCAATTTTCTGTTGGAGACCAAAATGCTTCACTGTGCCGGCTCCTTTTCCCATCACTCCAGAACCGTGGGCATCATCCACATAAGTAATCAACCCGTATTTTTCGGCAATTGGGATCATATCGGGTAAATTAGCTACATCGCCATCCATTGAAAAAACACCGTCTGTGATATACATGATTTTGTTATATTTCCCACTATTTACCGCTTCTTTTGCTTTTTCTTCTAGATCGTTCATATCTTGATGCTTAACACGAATGATTTTGGCACCAGAGAGGCGACATCCATCGATGATCGAAGCATGATTCAATTCATCTGATAAGATCGCATCCTCCTTAGTCATAATGGCTGAAATAGCTCCCATATTACAATTGAAGCCTGATTGAAAAGCAATCGCTGCTTCTGTACCTTTAAATTCTGCAATTTTATTCTCTAATTCTTGATGGATACGCAATGTGCCATTAATTGTTCGGACAGCACCTGCGCCGACACCATAGCGATTCGTTGCGTCGATACACGCTTGTTTCAGCTCCACTCGATCAGCAAACCCCAAATAATTATTCGATGCTAGATTGATCAAATTTTTCCCTGCTACCTCAATGATCGCACCATTTGCACCTTCAAGGATATCAATCGTGTTGTATAGTCCCTTTTCCTTCAATAAAGCCAGTTCCTGTTCTAAATAAGTTGACAATACTTCAGAAGACATGTCTCCACCCCCATTTTTCTAACCTTCAAGGTTGAGGAACGAATATGCAGCCTTTCATTCCTGTTTATAAGTATACCTTTTCTGATAGCGCTTACACAAATTATGAGAGTTATTTAACTGAGTATTTTCTTACATAACAAATCAATCGGTACTCCACTAACGAAATATTTTTTTACTTATTTTAGTAACTGTCGTTATTTTTAAGAGGATCACCTCTAGCTAATATCAACCCTTAACTTAATAAACTTTCCAATAAATATTCCATATATTCTGAATTTTCCGCCATTAGTTATTCTTGTTTTTTGTTATGAAATAAAAAACGAATATTCTATTTGTATATTAAATTCTTTTAATGTTTGCTTCTCTAGCTATATATTACTTGGTCCAAGGCGCTTACCTGTAGCTATTTTAAGAAGTCTTTCTCCCAACACAAAAAACGTTCCCTATGGTCGTCAGTTACTACTCATGACCACAAGAAGAGACTGAGACAAACCTTGCCTCAGTCTCTTCTGGTCTCTCTAAAATCGAATAAACGGTGTTCAAAGAGCTGACCTTCGGCGATAAGTCAAAAAATCTCAAAACATGGGGAGCTGTTTCGAGATTTTCATCCTTAATGTTCCTGCGATTACTCGTCGCAGTTTTTACTTGGTGAGCGCTCAGGTCAAGGCACTCTTTTCACGACCTCTTGTTCACGGTGAGACAAAAGTAGCATCTTCGGAAAACTTGCCGAAATTTACCAAAAATTTGAGAAGCACCAAGTAGGTAACAATCAACATCAAAAACGAGTTTTTGTGTTTCTTGTCAATTTTCGGAAATTCCTTCTTATTTCTTGATGCTTAACACTTTTGTCTCAACCTCCTGTTGCCAACCAGCTTTCGGGAGTAAAATCAGGGTCTCCTACTGACCATTCATTGAAGAATTCATCAATAAATTCCCGCATAAAGGCTTCTCGTCGTTTTGCTTCCTTTATACCATATGGGGTGTTCATCCTATCTGGTAATAAGAACAATTTTTCGTAAAAATGATTGATCACAGTGGACCCTTTGCGATAATCTTTTTTATTTTGATAAGTGATTGGTTGCCGACTTTCATCAAAAATGGGATGACCATGTCCACCACCAAAATAAGCCGTACGCAAAATACCAATTGCTCCTAAGGCTTCAAGACGATCTGCATCTTGAACAATTTTTCCTTCAATAGGTAATGCCATTTCTTCACCTGACAACCCTTTTGAAAAAGACAGGTTTTCAATAATCAAAAAGATTGATTCAATGGTTGCATCTGATAGCTCTAAACGTTGCAAAAATTGATGTAACTCTGCTTTTGCTTTCGTTTCATCGGCTACTACTTTATCATCGATCGTATCATGCAAATAAGCAGAAGCAAGGGTAATCAATGGATCAGCTTGCGGTTCAGTTGCTAAAATTTTCTCTGCTAATTTAACGACTCTTACCGTATGATCAATCCCGTGTCCAGTTTGATCCATTGCTAATTGCTTGAAACTGTAATCAGCAATTTCCTGCAGTTTCTCCATTTATTTTCCTTCTTTCTCGCTACTGAATTCAGCTACTTGATAGACCGAAAAATAGATTTTTTTCATGTAATCGATCAAATATTGCGGATTTAGCACCTCACCGGTTGCATCCTGAATCAATTGCGTTGGTTTTCTAGATGCACCATATTGATGGATCTTTTCTTTCATCCATTCTTTGATTGGTCGATAATCATCGGATGCTAACACTTCATCGATCGAAAGCTCTTTTTCTAATGCGTGAAGCAGTTGCGCAGCATACATATATCCTAAAGCATAAGATGGGAAGTAACCAAAACTAGCTCCTGACCAGTGGACATCTTGCAAGATTCCTTCTAAATCATTCGAAGGTCGTACTCCTAGATATTCTTCATACTTTTGATTCCAAATAGTTGGTAACTGAGCCACGTCCACGCCTTCATTGAAAATCATTTTCTCAATTTCATAACGAATAATGATATGCAATGGATAGGTTAAACTATCTGCTTCAATTCGAATCAAGCTTGCTTGGGTTTGTTTCAGCGAGCGATAAAAGTCAGTAAATGAAATATCATCGAATGTTCCTTCTGCACATTGTTGGAAAAATGGATATTGTTTTTCCCAGAAACTTCGATTGCTACCAATGATGATCTCATTGAACAGTGATTGAGATTCGTGGATGCCCATCGAAGTACCTTGGTAAATCGGAGTATAAGCAAATTTTTCGTCAATATCTTGCTCATACATTCCATGACCAGCTTCATGGATCACGCCAAAGACTGCCATTTTAAAGTCATGTTCATTCCAACGAGTCGTAATACGTGCATCATTATGATTGATCCCGATCATAAAAGGATGGATTGTGTCATCTAAACGTCCTCTTGAGAAATCATAACCTAACTGTTCAATCACGCCTGTGACAAACCTTTTTTGTTGGGCTTTAGTCATTTTTCGAGAAAGAAAAGAGGTATCTGGTTCATGCCCTTTTTCTGCTAAGGTTTTTCTAATTTCCATGATTCCTTCTTTTACTTGTTGGAAAACACGATCTAAGATTTCAACAGACATTCCTGGTTCATATTGGTTGAGTAACACATCATAATCAGTTGCTTCGTCTTTTTTCCAATAGGGGATCAACTGTTTTGTTAACTCAATATTTTTAGTCAATGCTTCTTGAAAATCCGCAAAATTTTTCGTTTCACGAGATTGCTGCCATTGCACCTGTGCGGTAGAAGTTGCTGCTGTCAATGCCGTCATCAATTCTTCAGGAACTTTATATTCAAGTTCGTAGTCTTCTTTGACCTTCTCGAACACGATTTTTCCCGTTTCAGATAATTCATTGGGATGTTCAGAAAAATATTGGATGGCTTCTTTGATCTTAGGTCCAATTTTCTTTGAGAAATAAAGACTATAAAGATAACTATTGACTTCACTACGATCCTCACTCGCTTTTTCTGGCATACCCGTTTGGATATCCCAATCTAAAATGCCCAAGGTTTGTTGCAAGAGATTGATTTCTTTTAGTTCTTTCATCAATTCTTTTTCATTCATCATTTATTCCTCCATCCATCCCATATAATTTTAAATCGTTTTGTCTTTTCTTGGTGGACGCGTTCCCCAGTATTGGAAGAGATCAGTCCGTAAAGCTCCGTTATACAGTTTACGTTTTTTAGTAGCTTTTTGCCCATAATACTCTTCAAAAGTAAGGTCACTTGTCAAAATGTATTTACTCCATGTCTTTAATGGACGGAAAACATCGCCCATTTCTTCATACAAGCGACGAACCGTTTCTTCTTCACCTAAACGCTCTCCATAAGGCGGATTCGCGACGATTACGCCGTATTCTTTATCCGTTTTGAAATCTTTGACTGCTTGTTGTTTAAACGTGATTGAAGAGCCTAAGCCAATTTCTTCCGCATTCGCTTTAGCAATTTCGATCATCCGCCCATTGATATCAGAACCTGTGATATCGAGTTCAATATCATAATCTGCTTGCTCTTCTGCCAATGCTCGAACATTTTCCATAACATCTTTACTAAACCAATCCCATGATTCACAAGCAAATTCACGATTAAATCCTGGTGCAATGTTGTGTCCAATCAAGGCAGCTTCGATGCAGATCGTACCAGAACCACACACTGGATCATAAAACGGACGATCTTTTCGCCAATTTGTCAACATCACTAAAGCGGCTGCCATGTTTTCTTTCAACGGTGCGCCACCTTTTTCCAAACGATATCCCCGTTTGAACAAACTAGGACCAGTTGTATCTAGTGTGATCATGACATGATCTTTTAGTAAAGCGACTTCTAATTGAAAATGTGCGCCTGTCTCCGTTAATGGAACAGATGCCGGACGGTGATAATACTTACGCAATCGTTCAACGATCGCTTTTTTAGTGATCGCCTGACAATCAGGTGTACTATAAAGCTTAGACTTGATTGATTTTCCTGCAACCGGAAATTCAGCATCTAAAGGTAGAAAGTCTTCCCAAGGTAATGCTTTAACTTTCTCAAATAGTTCATCAAAGGTAAACGCATCAAATTCCCCAACAACGATTTTTACCCTGTCAGCTGTTCGTAACCATAAATTTGCTGTAGCGATCGTTTCCATCGTTCCTTTGAAACGTGCCCGTCCATTTTCAACTTGACAATCAATGCCTAAGTCACGTAGTTCTTTTCCAACAAGGGCTTCTAACCCACTTGCAGCCGTTGCCACAAGATTAAATTCTCTAGTCGTATCCATACTTATCTCCTTATAAGAAAAGCTGAACGTGGTCGTCCAGCTTTTTGTAAAATCAAACCGAAAAATGAATCAGTATTTTTTTCATACTTGTCTCTAAATTGCCATTCTTCACTCGTTCATTTTTGTGTTCCTGAACAAACAAGCCATTTATTGAATGGTATAAATCGGTGGTGACACTCTAATGTTAAAAAAACCTTCACAACATGGTTGGAAGGTATTCCCTGTTATATTGCGGTTTTCTGTAAGCCATGTTCTGTACACTACTTTTCCAGGGAGAAAAAGCAATGTGGTAACCATCTATCTGCAGTTAACCTGCCTTTTTGTCTCGTTCTTAATTCCCAACAAAAAGCGCCCCTACCATTGTTTGGGTTGCTCGCTCGAGGGGTTTACCGCGTTCCACCGAATAAGTTTCCCTATCCGCTTCGTCACTGTGGCACTTTCAAGGATACTTAAGCATAGTTAAAAACCTTAGCTTGTTTTCCTGCCGTTACTCTAATAGAGCACCTTAGCTTATTGTTTCGCTAAGCACGAACACTACAGGCATCACAGCCTGTGCGAGCATGGACTTTCCTCAGCCTGATCATGTCAGACCGCGATTACCCAAAAACCGCAATGTATCATCAATCTTAGAATTGACGTGTCTTTTCGTTATCATCGTCACTTGCATTTGTGTAGTTGTTTGGGTTAGGTTGGGAAACATTCACTGTTGATGATTGTTGATCCAATTTTTTTCCAAATACTTCACGTTCAAGATTTGACAAACGTTTCAAGATATCGAAATTTGTGACTGCTGCACTTTTCGGTGTTTCAACTTGTTGAACACGCGTTTGTGCTGCTCCTTGTGTTTTTGATAATTGTGCTACTTTGGCACTTAATTTATCATTTTCTTCTTGTAAAGCAAGGAGTTTTTTGCTGTAAGTTTCATAATCTTTGATGATATTGTCTAAGAATTCATCCACTTCGATGGGATCATAGCCACGCATCTTTGTTTTGAATTCTTGTTGTAAAATGTCTTTAGGACTATAAACCAATTCCGCCATATTTACACCTCTAGTTTTCATTTACATAATAACAGTTTCTACCTATATCATTGTATCGGAAATAACTTGATAAATCAAACACTATCTGAATTATTCACTGAAATTTTGTAAATCATCCATACTGACTAGCCGAATTTCATAAGAATGATCCTGTTGATAGGTTTGCGCCTCTTTCAGAAAATACTGGGTTTTCCCTGGAAACTCAGGATCATAAATCAGTAGACAGCCATCGGTATGGTCAAGTAAAAAACGCGTGTGGTTTCTTAATTGGCTAGGCGACTGATAGGCTTGATGGCTAACTGCTTCAACATAGTCTGCTAACTGTTCTGTCATTCTTAACTTTTCTTGATTATTCTCATTCCAATTATTTCCAAACTCTTTGAATGGATAGATGATCCCCAACTTTAACTCAGGGTATTCCTGCTTTAATTCAGCAACTACTTCCGTGACCCATGTTTCTATACCCAAGTTTCCACTAGTAAGAACCCATTCAAGTCCTTCTTCGACTAATTGCTGTATCTCTTTTTTTAAGACTTTTTTAATAACCGTTATTTTAGGGTCATTTTCCTTAAAAACCCCAAGTTCAAAACTTCGATAACCGGAAATATACATCACTTTTAATCGGTCCATTTGAGTTTCCTTTTCTTTCTTGATTCTTTTTTGCTATAATGTTGGCTAGGAGTGTGATTAAAATGGTTTTACGCTATCCAAACGGCCAACCCTATCATAAGAATGCCTCTTTAAAGGAAAAAGTTCAAGAAAAAAGAGAATCAGCCATTGAATTTGGCAATCGAGGGATGCGTTTTGAAGAAGCAATTAACGAAAGTAACCAGTATTACTTAGCGCACCAAGTAGCTGTTATCCATAAAAAACCAACCCCCATTCAAATTGTTAAAGTAGATTATCCTCGACGTAGCGCCGCTGTTATTAAGGAAGCTTATTTCTCACAGGCCTCCACAACAGATTATAACGGTGTATATCGAGGTTTCTATTTGGATTTTGAAGCGAAAGAAACAAAGAATAAGACATCTTTTCCCTTCAAAAATTTCCATGCGCATCAAATTGACCATATGGAAGCTTGTCTAAAGCAACAAGGAATTTGTTTTGTCCTATTATGGTTTTCTACGTTGAAGCGTTGCTTTTATTTAGATAGTACTTATCTGATCGATTATTGGCATGCGCAAAAGGATCAGGGGAAAAAGTCGCTTCCGCTTTCATTGATCGAAAAAATAGGGATCGAGATCCAAACAGGTTTTTCGCCACGTATCCCTTATCTAAAAGCGGTAGATCAATACTTATCAACATTAACTATCGAAGGAGATCGCAAGAATGGCAAATGAGCAAACAAGAACTTCCAGACGAAACAGTCCCTCTTCTTCTAAAAAGACGAGTCAAACAAGAAATAAAACTTCTGGCAAAGGTTCCGGGCATAAGAAGCGTGGGCTTTTCATCCGTATCATCTTGATTTTATTTTCTTTGATTTGTATCGCTTTCCTAGCCGGTGTCGGATTATTTTGGTTTTATGCAAAAGATGCTCCAAAATTAACGGACACTGCATTAGATGCGACTGTTTCTTCTAAACTTTACACACAAAATGGCGAATTATTTGAAGATTTAGGAGCAGAAAAAAGAGAAAAGATTACCGCAAACGAATTGCCGAAAACGTTAGAAAACGCCATCGTTTCTGTTGAAGATCGACGTTTCTATAAACATATCGGGATCGACCCAGTTCGGATCGTCGGCTCTGCACTTTCTAACTTTACTTCTGGCGGACTTCAAGGTGGTAGTACATTGACCCAACAATTGATTAAGCTCTCCTACTTCTCTACCAACGCTTCAGATCAAACCTTGAAACGAAAAGCACAAGAAGCTTGGTTAGCTGTAAAATTAGAACAACAAAAATCAAAACAAGAAATATTGACTTACTATGTGAACAAAGTCTATATGTCCAACGGATTATACGGAATGGAAACGGCAGCAGAAAATTATTTTGGTAAAAGATTACCAGAACTTTCATTACCACAGACTGCTTTGTTAGCTGGAATGCCACAAGCGCCTTCTGCCTATGACCCATACCAATATCCAGAACAAGCCAAAAAACGGCGAGATACTGTTTTATATACCATGTTACAAAACAAGAAAATCTCTCAATCAGAATATGATGCTGCAGTGAATACACCAATCGATGATGGTCTTCAAGAGATGAAAAAAGAAGATGATAATTCAAAAATCGTTGATAATTATGTCAAAGAAGTCATCAATGAAGTTCAAGAAAAAACGGATAAAAATGTATTTACTGATGGATTGGATATCTATACTAACTTAGATCTAGACGCACAAAAACATCTTTATGATATTGTCAACACTGATGACTATGTCAACTATCCAGATGATGAAATGCAAGTTGCTTCTACGTTGATCGATGTCAATACTGGTCAAGTAAAAGCACAAATTGGCGGTCGCCATATTGCAGAAGATGTCACACTAGGTATGAACTTAGCTGTTAATACTTCTCGTGACTTCGGTTCGACAATGAAACCAGTCACAGATTATGGCCCAGCTTTTGAATATCTAAAATACTCTACAGGAAAAACGATCAGTGATGCTCCTTATAACTATGAAGGAACCTCAACACCAGTAGGCAACTGGGATAACCGTTTTATGGGGACGATCACCTTAAGACAAGCCTTGTATCTTTCCAGAAACGTTCCAGCTGTCAAATTGTTCAATGAAGTCGGCGCAGATAAAGTTAGCACCTTTTTAAAAGATCTTGGAATTGAATATAGTACGATCCATCAATCAAATGCGATTTCAAGTAACACAGAAAAACAAGACGGCACAAAATATGGCGCTTCTTCCTTGAAAATGGCGGCTGCCTATGCTGCTTTCGCTAATGGAGGAACGTATTATAAACCACAATATGTCAATAAGATCGTCTTCCAAGACGGCACAGAAGAAACGTTCGATCCCGATGGTAATACAGCTATGTCTCCAGAAACAGCCTATATGGTCACAGATATTTTAAAAGATACATTAACAAAAGGAACTGGGACGAATGCGTTGATTCCTGGATTATACCAAGCTGGAAAAACCGGGACTTCCAACTATACGGATGATGAGTACGCAAAATTAGGAACTTCTAGCGGTGTGTATCCTGATATTTTATTTGCTGGTTATACACCAAACTACGCCATCTCAGTATGGACCGGTTATAACAACAAAATGACACCTGTCACCTCTGCTTCGTCTCATGTTGCTTCTGATGTTTATCGAGAATTAATGAAATATGTATCATCCAGCGTCACAAATAGCGATTGGCAAATGCCTAGCGGACTGGTAAGATCTGGCGGTGAATTATACTTTACCAATCAACTCAAGAAAACACCAAGTACGACGATCCCTTCAACAACGGTGCCATCTTCATCAGTGACACTGGTACCTGAAAGTTCGACACCGGTATCTTCTTCGTCGGAATCGACAGAAACTTCAACAACTGAGTCATCTGCCGAATCTTCGACATCGGTAGATAGTTCAAGTGACAAAAATGATTCAAGTAGTTCAGCTGAAACGCCAGAAAATAGCAGCAGTAGTCAAAGCTCTTCATCTTCGGCAACTCCTGAGTCATCCACGACACCACCAGCGCAAACACCTCCGGAGAACAATGCACAGTCCGGACAGTCCTCTAGTCGTTCAACGTCTTCTGGCACATAACAAAAAAGGAAGTTGAGAAAAACCTCAACTTCCTTTTTTATCTTTTATTTTACGTTCAATGTTTTTTCTTTCATTCTGTTTTTTCCATCTTGACACATGTCTAACAAGGGGCAAACTTCACACCGTGGACTTCTTGCCGTGCAATGATAACGACCAAAAAATATTAAAGTGTGGTGAGTCTTGACCCATAATTCTTTTGGTACTTTGCGCATCAGCGTTTCTTCTACTTCCAACACCGAGGCATTCAACTTACAAATCCTTAAACGTTTTGTTACTCTCTCGACATGAGTATCCACAGCAATTGCTGGTATACCAAAAGCATCACCTAAAACGACATTCGCTGTCTTTCGTCCAACTCCTGGAAGAGAAATCAATTCTTCTCTAGTTTGAGGAACTTGACCTGAAAAGCGATCCATCAATTGTTGGGCACATGCTTTGATATTTTTTGCTTTATTGCGGTAAAGACCAATCGTTTTGATCTTAGGGATAATGTCATCAATCGGAGCCGCAGCCAGCTTTTCAGGAGTTGGAAAAGCTTCAAAAAGAGCTGGGGTCGCTTTATTAACTGAGACATCGGTTGCTTGAGCACTGAGTATGACAGCAATCAACAGTTCATAAGGGTTTCGATGTTTTAATTCACCATGTGCTTCTGGGAACATGTCGTACATTTTTGTCAAGGCTTCCATTGTTTTTTGTTTACTTAACATATTATTCCTCCAGCCAATTTTTCAACGTAACTTTTGGCAAGGCTTCTGGTTGTGCGTTAGTGGTTTCCACTTCTTTTTGTAACATTTGTTGTTTTCGTCTTTTTTGATCTTCTTCTACTTGTTGCTTCGTCTTTAAATTTTTACGTTCCCAAGACAACAAGATTCGATCCACATAGTTAAAACTATACGCTTGATTCAAAACAGCCTCACGTAAAGCAAGTTTCAGAATTTCCGGTTGATAATGATCTTCTTCTAACCATTGACCGATCCGTTGAAATTCGATGGCTGACAATGGGCGACCAAATTCCTGTTCAAATAACTGATAAACAGACTGCACCATTTTTTCTTGACTTAAATCAGCTTGTTTTTGATTTTGACTTTCCAAAAAATTCCCTAAAATTTCATATATAGGATATAGATTGTAACGATCAGCTTGCTTACCATCAATTGTTGCTGTTTCAATTTTAATAAACCCATTACTGATCAAGTGATTTAAAATTTGATAGATACGCTCTTGTTTGACACCCATATCCAACGCAATCGAGTGTAAATCTGGGAAAAAGTCTCCTTCGAGTTGCGCCCTTTGCAATTGCAAAATAAATAAAAACTCTTCTGCTTGTAATCCGATACGATGATAATTTTTTAACAACAAGTTCGATATCGTTGTTTGTCCCGCTTTTAAGTAATTTTCTAAGTTCAACATGATTTTTCCCTCACTTCAAATCCAGTATACGGAAAAAGCTTGTTCGAGGCAAGGTAGCTTTCCTTTACTTCTATATGTTTTTTATTTTTGTTTCACTTTTTCACTTTTCGGAATAAATAAGCTATTCGCTCTATCAAGGAACATGTGCCGTCGCAAAAAAGCCAGGTTTCCCAATCATCAGTCGATTGAAAAACCTGAACTTTTTTTAAATGATTAGAGAACTGCTTATTTATCTTCTTCCGTTTGCAAGACGTAAGGTTCTCCTTCATAAGTATACTCCGTATTGATTGTTCCATCGTTTTCATCTGAATAAACGCGACGACTGAATGGGAAACGATGGGAATTGCCATCTTTCGCTACTTCCCCACTCATTAGATAATAATCCTCTTGTGTTTCATTCAATTGGTTGATTACTTGATCAGCTAATTGATCGACATTGATCGTTTCATCTTTTGCTTCTTTTTTATAATCATCCAGAAATGCTGCTTGTTGTACAAAGTATTCTTTTTCCATCATTTGATCGCTCCCTCATTATAGTTTGACATGATCTGCATCATCCTCTATTTATTTTGTCAGAAAACGAATTGAAAGACAACTTATAGCTTTTATGTCTAAGAATTAAAAGAATACTTTATCTCAAAATAATATTAAATTTTGTCTACTTTGTTATCTATGTGCTTATTTAGACCTAAATTTTTTCAAACTACTTCCTCACTTATCCCCTTACAAACCTAGGCATATTAAAAAGACGCTATTTCTTAACTATAGAAAACAGTAATTTTTCAAATTATTTCATTCAATTGATAGACTTGACTATCTATATACTTTCACTTGGATTTGACATCCATTTTACTGTAATAATCAATACAATCGTTTTTTTGTTATTGCTGACGCTCAGATTTTTATCATCTAATGTCAGTTGTTTTCTTGTATGTAATTCATTTTTCACACTAGCATTTATACTAGCATTTCTTGTTAAATGATGAAGATTCTTATGGATATTTTCTTCATCAAGTATTCCTTTTAAAATCTCCCCCAAGTTTGGTAATTGCCTTTTTGACGAAGTGAACACCTTAAAATTATCAAACGATTGACTTTTTTTGAAAGTAAGCGGCGAACTTGAGTCGTTGATTATACTATTGGTAAAACTTGCTGTAAATTCTCCCTGAGAGTATTCCAAAAAATAATAGGGGTTTTCAGCAATTCTTTTTTCTCGTTGTTCTTTAAGCTCTAAATAAACGTTATATAGATGAGTCAACGCACTGACTTGTTTTTTATTAAATCTCGCTTCTTTTATAAAAGCTTCAAGTAACATCTTACGATTATCTCTGGTATTTCCTACCTTTGGCTTAATTGTTCTACTTTTTAATTCTACTGGTAGTTTTTTTAACCCAGTAGCTATTGTCTCTTGAAAAATAGATTTCTGACTGTTGTAGAGAACGACTCTAAAAGTCCCAAAAAGTTCTTTAACCGTACAATTTGCCATTCCATTATATCCCCTCATACTAAGGTTGAGGTATGTAGGGTCTATTTTTTCTTCGCCTAATTGCTGAATAACTTTTGCTGTATTGCAACGACTATCTTTGTGATGTTCAAATTTTGTCTGGAAAATGATTTTACTTAAAGTACTTAATTTTTCTGGAAGAATCGTTGTGAATACACCTGATGGACGATCACTGTTCGTATCTTCCAATTTATCAATCATCGCTACTAAATAATGTCCTTCTTTTCTATAAAGGATTAATCCAAATACATGATCCTGAATTTTTTTAGTGATATATGCTGGAAAAATTATAAAATCTGTTGGATCATCTTTTTTCATGTTTTCCATCATTTGCTGTAACTCTTTGGGATTTTTCATTTCATAAAATTTAATCGTTCTTTTCAAGGAATCAATGATTGCTGGTTTTTTCTCTCGGTCAATCAATGCTTCCTGTTCATCATTTTCAAGCATTTTAATAAAAGTTGAGAATAACAATTGATAATTTTTTTTTCCTTCTTCACCGACTGCTTTAAAATCTCCTGCATCAGCCAACCCATAAGCGAGTGCCAACAACATATAAGATCGTTCAAACAAGTTCATAACATCACTCCTGATTAGAATAGTTGAATTTTATCATATAAAAAAGAAACAAAAGAATCTCTTTTTCTTATTTTTAGAAAAAAAGATTCTTTTGTTTCGATAATACCCGTTGATACCTTTACGTAAAAAAAGAGGGACTGGGACAAAAGTTGTCTCAGTCTCTTCTAGTATCTCTAAAAAACGAATAAACGGTGAGACAAAAGTAGCATCTTCGGAAATAAACCGAAATTTACCAAAAATTTGAGAAGCAATTTTCGGAAATTCCTTCTTATTTCTTGATGCTGAACACTTTTGTCTCAACCTCTCGTTGATAGCTATAAAGCGAATAAACAATGTTCAACCATTCGCTGATTGCTTATTGCGCAGTTTCGATTTCGCCCAATGCAGCTTGTGCCAATAGGTTCAAGTAGTTCCATGGACGGTCAAAATGAGGTTGGAAGAAGAAATCAGATAGCGCTAGATCTTCAACGGTCATTTTATTTTGAACAGCCAGTGACATCGTATTTGCTGATTGAGTGATATCATATTTCGACATGAATTGGGCACCGACAATGCGGTTTGTCCCTTTTTCATAAACCAATTCCATCATCACTTTTTCATTTGTTGGCATGAATTCTGGACGATAATTGTCTTCAAAGACCGTTGCTTGGACTTCTAAATTATTCATAGGTGCGCTCTCTTTTGTCACCCCTGTTGAACCAATCGTCCAACCAAATAGGTAAAGTCCAGACGTTCCTTGCGTTCCACGATACGCCATTTTATGTTCAGTCAAGTTATTTCCTACTAACAATCCTTGACGAACTGCGTTAGTTGCCAAAGGAATATAATTTTGGGTACCACTTGGGTTATAACTTACTACAGCAGAATCCCCTGCAGCAAAGATATCTGGATCGCTTGTTTGCATGTATTCATTAACTTTGATGGCTCCATTAGGTAACGTATCAACTTTTCCATCAACTAATGTCGTATTTGGTCTAAAACCAACACATAAGATGACCATGTCCGCGTCAAAAGTTTCTTTAGCAGTTGCTACTTGTTTCACTTTACCCTCTTCATCCGCAATAAACTCAGAAACATTTTCACCTAATGCTAGAGTAACTCCACGGTCGACAAGTTCTTTTTCTAATACATCTGTGAATGGTTTATCAAGATATTTATTTAAAATACGATCTAAACCATCAATCAATGTAACTTGTTTACCAGATTCAACAAAAGCTTCGACTAATTCGATACCGATATAACCGCCACCTACGATGACCACCCGTTTGGCATCTTCTGCTTGTGCAATAATTTCATTTGCTTGGTTATAGTTTTTACATAACAAAATATTTTTTGATTCAATTCCTTTGATTGGCGGAATGATTGGCCAAGAGCCAGTAGTCATTACCAATTTATCATAAGAAACTGTTTCAACTTCACCAGTTTTTAGATCTTTGGCTGTCACAGTTTTCTTTTCAGTATCCACGTCAGTTACATCATGTTCCATTTTTACAGTTGCACCTAAAGAATGTAGTTCTTCAGGATTAGAATAGAATAAACCGGCTGGGTCTTTTACTACACCACCCACGTATAATGCGATCCCACATGATAAAAAGGAAATATTATCATTTCGCTCGTACACAGTAACATCCGCTTCTGGGTGATTTTTTAAGATACTTTTAACAGCTGCTGTACCCGCATGCGTGCAGCCAATTACTACAACTTTCATATGTGAATCCCTCCGATTAACGATTTGTCCTTCGACAAGTTTAAATATAGCAAAAATAAAACGGATACAACAGTTTAATGCTTGTGAATTCACAAATTCAACCTTGTTGTTTTCTGTTCATTCTCCTGCGCAATTGCTGATTAATCCACGATTTACTTGTGAAAACAAAAACATACACTATAACCTTTGTGAATGAAAGAGAAAAAATAAAAAAAAGTCAGTGATTTGTTTATCAAACTGACTAATTTTTTATTTTTTCATATTTTTATCAATACTTTCAGCAAACTAAATCGCTTGTTCTTTTTGACACTCAGGACAGCGACCATATAATTCCAAACGATGCTCATTGATCTCAAAGTTCGTCAATCGACCAGCTGCCATTTCGATATCCGCTAAATCAGGATAATGAAAATCGACGATCTTTCCACAATTTTCGCATATCACATGATAGTGACGTTTTGAACTAAAATCGAATCGACTAGATGAATCCCCAAATTTCATCTCTTGTACAAAGCCAATTGAAGTAAACAATCTTAAATTGTTATAAACTGTTGCCACACTCATATTCGGAAAACGATCTTCCAGAGCACGATAAATTTCGTCAGCAGTCGGATGTGAATGATGTTCAATCAGATACTCTAAAACTGCATACCTCTGAGGTGTGATCCGTATATTTTCCTTTTTCAATTTTTCGATTGTTTCTTCAACTAATAGTTTATTCTCCATTTTTAACACCCCGCGTTGTTATTCTCGTCCTATCATACTATTTTTAGTTTTTAAAATCTACTTTTCATGAAAAGAAATTTCAAATTAATCATAATATTGCGAAAAAAGACGCAATTAAGGAAAAAATCTCCTTAATTACGTCTAAATGTTGTGGTAAGAATTCTTTACATTTCTTGATAAAGCGCAGTTGACAAATAACGTTCTCCGTTATCTGGGACAACCGCTAAGACTTTTTCCCTTTACCTAACACTTTCGCTTCTGCCAAAGCAGCAGCAATCGCTGCGCCTGATGAAATGCCTACTAAGATTCCTTCTTTTTTTCCAACTTCTCTAGCAGTGGCTAACGCTTGATCCCCTGTTACAGAAACTACCCGATCATAGACGCTCGTATCCAAAGTATCTGGCACAAACCCTGTCCCAATTCCTTGAATTTTATGTGGTCCTGCTTCTTTCCCTTCTAAAATCGCTGATTCGGCTGGTTCAACTCCAATGATTTCAATTGCTGGATAGACTCGCTTCAACTCTTTACCAGCACCAGAAATCGTTCCTCCAGTGCCAATCCCTGCTACAAAAGCATCTAACCCATTCACACCAAACGCCTCTTGAATCTCATGTCCAGTTGTTTTCTCATGGATAGAAGGATTTGCTGGATTTTCAAACTGAAGTGGCAAGAAGTAGTCATTTTCCGCTGCTAAACGTTTCGCTTCTTTGATTGAGCCACTGATTCCATCCTTACCTGGCGTGAGCAGTAATTCAGCACCATAACCTTTCATCAATAAGCGTCGTTCGATACTCATCGTTTCTGGCATCACGATGATCACTTTATACCCTTTAGCTACCCCAACCATGGCTAATCCGATCCCTGTATTTCCTGAAGTCGGTTCGATGATTGTGTCTCCTGGCTTAAGAAGGCCATCCCGTTCTGCTTTTTCAATCATACTTAATGCAATCCGGTCTTTTACGCTACCACCAGGATTAAAAAATTCCAATTTCACATAAACTTCCGCTGAATCTTCTGGAACCAAATGATTAAGCTTAACGATCGGTGTCTGACCAATCAATTCTGTAATCGAATGATAAATTTGTGTCATTTTAAGTTCCTCCTTAATATTTTCTTCTATTCAATGATAATACAACTAAGAAACTTCTGGCGAATAATTCGCCTTTTCAACGTAAAAAAACAGGAAAGCTGCGAAGAGCCTTTCCCGTTTTTATCTCTTAATTTAACTAAACGTTTATTTCTTGTCCGACTAATAAGGAATAGTTAGACATCGTCATCCCATTTTTAGCCATTAAGTCATCAACTGACAAACCAAATTTCTGTGCGATATCCCACAAAGTATCACCTGAAACCACTTTATAAGTCTGGCTGCCGCTTGTTGAAGAGGTAGTTGACGTAGTAGTCGTGGTTGTAGTACTTGTACTTGTCGTTGTTGTACCGGACGAAGGCGTATCAAATCGGGTTAAATTATACGTATTAATCAATGAGTTCAATTTTGCTCCGTAACCCGGATCTGTTGCATAACGACCAGTTAGATATGCTGTCGCATCGTAAAAACTCGTGGTATTACTTTTCCAGACACCAGCATAATGATAGTCTCCAATTGAAAAACTAGTTGAACGCAAAACGTTGGCATGATCTTGCAGAGATTCCCAATAAGAAGAATATTTACGGAAAGGTTCATTCATCGTGACCCATTGTCCATTAAGATATTCCTTTGTAGCCATATAAACGACTTGACCACTATAACTTCCTTTAACTCCGAATAAATTATAGTTTGGCGCACTTGCCAGGCTAGATGTGCCATAAGCACTTTCTAATAAAGCTTGGGCAATCATGACCGATGCATATAAATCATTGTTTGCAGCCACTTCAGAAGCTGCCCAACCGATTTGATTGATGAAAGCTTGTGGATCTGCAGTCGTTTGTGTGACCTGCTCATCTGCTCGTACATTTTGCGGTGCTGCTGTAACCATCATTGGCCCCACTAAAAGAGTTGTCCCCATCAAAGGAGCAATCGCTTTTTTATTGATCACCATGGTTCTTTTATTCTTTTGGTGTCGGGCACTGCGGGTTTTCAGCTCTTGCATTCGAATTCCTCCTCAAAAAAATAAAAAACTCTTGATAAAGTTTCCATCTTTAAACAATCTTAATTAATTAAATTATACTTTTAATTTATGGGAAACTCAAATCAATCTTTACTATTTTTCTTTTTGTAACACGAACGTAATGTTAAAGAAACATTAAGTAATATTAAACACGAATCATTATTCTAATTTTCTACTACAAAAAAAGAACATCTGAAAATAGTCTCCTTTTTTCAGATGTTCTTAAACGTTTGTCGTAAAACTTCTTTAACTCATTTTATAATTGGTTGAAAGTTGCTACAACATTTTCCACAGTGAAACCAAATTCTTCAAGAATTTTATTTCCTGGAGCAGAAGCACCAAAATGATCGATCGTGATAGTTGTTCCTTCTGTCCCAACATAGCGTTCCCAACCAAATGAAGCTGCTGCTTCAATAGCTACTCGTTTTGTTACGGCTTTTGGTAAGACGCTTTCTTTGTATTCTGCAGATTGTTTTTCAAATAAATCGAAACTTGGCATTGAAACGACTGAAACATCTTTTCCAGCTGCTGCCAATTCTTTTTGTGCTTTGACTGCTAGATCCACTTCAGAACCAGTCGCGATCAAGATACCTTCTGGTGTTTCTCCTTGAGCTGGTGATAGTACATAAGCTCCTTTTTTCACCATTTCGTCTGCCACTTCTTTCGTTGATGGCAGAACTGGAAGATTTTGACGACTTAAAACCAAGATCGTTGGTGTATCAGTCGATTCCATTGCTACTTTCCAAGCAGCGCGTGTTTCATTCCCATCGGCTGGACGAATCACGTGAACACCTGGCATACATCTTACAGACGCTAATTGTTCGATTGGCTCATGTGTTGGTCCATCTTCACCAACCGCCACTGAATCATGTGTCAACACGTAGATGACCGGTGTATTTTGAATAGCTGCTAAACGGACTGCTGGACGTAAGTAATCAACGAAAACAAAGAATGTACCGCCATAGATACGAGTTCCGCCATGAAGCTGGATACCGTTCATCGCAGCTGCCATCGCAAACTCACGAACGCCAAACCAAATATTACGACCTTCATAATGTTCTGGAGTAAAGTCTTTGTCCGCAGTGACCATCGTATTATTCGAACCTGATAAGTCCGCTGATCCGCCCCAGAAACTTGGGATTGCTTTTGATAACTCTTGAATCACTTCTTTGCTTGAAACCCGGCTAGCTTGACTTTCGCCTACTTCATAAGAAGGTAATTCAGCATCCCAGTCAGCTGGAAGTTTTCCAGCAAACGCATCTTCAAATTGTTGAGCTAATTCTGGATAAGCATGTTTATAGTTTTCAAACATTTCTTTCCATTCATTTTCAGCTTTTTGCCCTTCTTCAACCATTGTTTGGTGGAATCTTTCAGCTACTTCTTCTGGAACTGTGAAATCAGGATACTCCCAACCATACACTCCTTTAGCCATTTTAATTCCATCATCGCCAATTGGTGCCCCATGGACAGCAGAAGTTCCTTCTTTAGGAGCTCCGTAGCCGATCACTGTTTTGACTTCGATCAATGTTGGTTTTTCAGTTTCAGCTTTTGCTTCTTCGATCGCTTGATTGATGGCTTCCAAATCATTCCCATCTTTAACCAAAATATGTTGCCAGCCATAAGCTTCATAACGAGCTCCTACATTTTCAGTGAAAGCTTTTGAAGTAGGACCATCTAATGAAATATCATTTGAATCATACAATACGATCAATTTACCTAATTTCATGTGAGCAGCCATTGAACTTGCTTCTTGCGAAACGCCTTCCATCAAGTCGCCGTCGCCACAAAGAGAATAAGTATAGTGATCTACCACTTTGAAGTTTTCTCTGTTATATGTTGCTGCCAAGTGAGCTTCTGCCATTGCCATACCTACAGCCATAGCGATTCCTTGTCCTAACGGTCCAGTTGTTGCTTCTACTCCGTCAGTATGATTGACCTCTGGATGTCCAGGTGTTTTTGAATCCCATTGACGGAATTGTTTTAAGTCATCGATTGTGACTTGATAACCTGATAAATGTAGTAAGCTGTATAACATTGCCGAACCATGTCCTGCGGATAAGACAAAACGGTCACGGTCAACCCAATTTTTTGAAGTCGTTGGGTTCACTTTCAAATGTTTCGTCCAGAGTGCATATGCCATTGGGGCTGCCCCCATTGGTAACCCTGGGTGTCCAGAATTTGCCTTTTGAACTGCTTCAATACTTAATGTACGGATCGTGTTAACGCCAAGTTGGTCGATTTTGTCGAACAAAATAACCCCTCCTATTAATTTAGGTTTTTTTACCTTTATTTCTTACTTACTAATTTTATTAGATACGTCTAGAAAAAGCAATGTTTTTTAGTAATTATTACTGAAACTTATTTCCTCGACGATGTAAGCCTTTTTCACGTTGGATTTCTTTCAATTTTTCTGGAGTGACATCGTTACCTTCTGGATCAACGATTTTCATCCCTTCGATATGGTGTCGCATCCCAGAACGAAAAGCAGACAGATACTCTTCTCTTAACGCCAATTGTTCTTTTTCTTCGTCAGCTGTTAAGCCTTCTGTTTTCTTTTTTTGGGCCAGTTCGTTGATGCGGGTAATTTTTTCCGGTGATAACATAGCAAGTCCTCCTTTTTACTCTACTTCATATTATATAAAAATCACGAAAAAAACAACTAGTATAAAATATTTTAAATACGAACATTTGTTTGAAAGAAGTAGTTTTATGTGGTACTATTTAATTATTAATTGAAAGAAGGTGTACTCTGTGGCCCGACAAACCGAAACCAGACAAATCGAAGTCTTACGATATATCCACGAGCAAGTTTCCCAAAAAGGCTACCCACCAACTGTTCGGGAGATCGGAGAAGCGGTTCAGCTTTCTTCTACCTCCACAGTTCACGGTCATCTTGCACGATTGGAAAAAAAAGGATTTATTCAACGTGACCCTACGAAACCACGTGCAATCGAATTAACAAAACAAGGATTAGCCAAAATAGGGGTAAAACCTTCCACGATTCCAGTGCTTGGTGTGGTCACTGCAGGTGAACCGATTTTAGCAGTTGAAGATGCGTCCGATTTCTTTCCGATCCCTCCTAACCTTTCTTCTGAAGATGGAAGCTTGTTCATGTTGACGATCCGCGGAGAAAGTATGATCAATGCAGGAATTTTAGACGGAGATAATGTAATTGTCCGTAAACAAGAAACTGCCCAAAACGGGGATATCGTGATTGCAATGACCGCCGAAGATGAAGCGACTTGTAAACGATTCTATAAAGAAAAAAATCATTTTCGTTTACAACCGGAAAACGATCTTCTTGAACCGATCATTTTAGATCAAGTCTCTATTTTAGGTCGAGTCGTTGGGCTCTACCGCAGTCATATCTATTAAAGACGATTTTTTTGACTAGACTTAAGTGAAGGTCTTACTCGCATACTCATTTATTTGCAGTAACTGCTATATCTATCAATAAAGACTGAAAAACCCGGGGCAAAGTGTCTCGGGTTCTTTAATGGGCATTAAGATGGATAAACGATGATTAAGTGTCCATAAACGGCCTGAGTTTTTTCTCTTGTGCTTTCCTCACTCCTTAAATAAAATGCACCGATCTCCTACTTTTTTGTCGATCTTTGTCGTATTTCCATTTCGATTTTTTTCATTTGGTACCACTACAATCGTCATTTACCTACCATGATCTGCGGCATGATTTAGATCAAATACAGCTAACTGCTTTGAATACGGTAAATAAGCAAATGACCTGTGCTGGTTTAAAAAAATTCTGAGTATTACACACATAGATTTCGATCTTTTTTGTTCTTCCCTCTTTACAAAACGAACAAAAGTTCGTATACTAATTATACGAACTTTTGTTCGCATAAAATAATGAGGTGAGAAATCATGAAATCAATGAGACGTCTTGGCTTAGTATTAATGGTATTATTTTTAGGCATTATTATTGGTAATTTTGGTATGCGTACAGCATTGTTGATCTTTGTTCCGTTGTTTTCTTTATGGTTTATGTTGTGGGATGAAAAGAAATACCGTCAGTCTGAACGGCGTCGGATTCATGATGACACTTTTTATCCAGACTCCTATTATCGATCGAGACACTCTTGATCTTGACCCATAAAGAATCCTGAATAACGAAATAAAAAAACACATATGTAAGAGTCAGAAAACGGCTCATGCACAAAAAAGTAGTCGATTGTTCCCCCCCATCAAAAAACAATTGACTACTTTTACAAATACACCTGCACAAACTAAAAATAGTGAGCAAGCGTACTTGGGATTGCTTGACAAAAAAGAGAGTGGGACAATTAGTCAGAAAAAATCTGATTAACGTCCCACTTCTTTTTACATTTATTTTTAATGTTTATTAAGCAAAAAATCGTTTAATATTCCATCAAGGTGATCATATCATATCCTTCGATTTTTTCACGACCATCTAAGTCCATTAGTTCGATCAAGAAAGCACAGCCAACAACGACACCGCCCAATTTTTCTACTAATTCGATCGTTGCTTTGATCGTTCCCCCTGTAGCCAATAAGTCATCACAAATCAAGACTCTTTGTCCAGGTTGGATCGCGTCTTTATGGAGTGTCAATGTATCTGTACCGTATTCCAGTCCGTAAGTTACTTCGATCGTTTCACGAGGCAACTTCCCTTTTTTACGTACAGGTGCAAATCCAACTCCTAATTCGTAAGCTACAGGACAGCCAACGATGAATCCTCGCGCTTCTGGTCCTACAACCATATCGATTCTTTTTTCTTTCGCATAATCTACGATCTGTTTCGTTGCTTCTCTGTAGGCATCTCCATCAGCCATAAGGGGCGAGATGTCACGAAAAATAATTCCTTTTGCTGGATAATCAGGAATACTTGCAATATATTTTTTAAATCCACTATTTGTCTCCTCCTAGGTTGTTAACCTTTTTTTAATAGAGGGAATATCACTTAACAATAAGAATTCCTCTACTTTGATTTTTTTTATTCGTTGCTGATAACGCACGCTATCAGTCAACGGATGACTTTTGGGATTAGCGATCTTTTGCAAAACGCCATCTTCTATTGTAACAAATTTCAATTCAAAAAACACCTGAATCATAAAAATTAATAATTTTTGTGGTATTTTTAGATATTGAGCAATTGAGCCTAATTTATAGCGAATATCTATTTTTTCTTGTGTATGGATCAGTTTGAACAATTTGGCATATTGTTCTCTTGAACCAACTCCATTCAAATAAGCTTCTTCATAAGAAATCCCTAATAAGTACATTCGATCGAAAGAACCAAAGGCAAGGATTTCTTTTAATATTTCTAAATCATTTGGACAATCAACTACCAGCAAGGAATGATATGAATTATCGTGGATCAACTGCTTGATATGTTCCCCACTTTCGAACACGTGGACATTGTCTGTAGCCAGTCCAGAGATTTCTTTTAAAGAAGAGCGATCAAACGCAAGATACAATGTTTGTGGATCAACTTTCGTTAACTGACGGTATCTCTTTGAACGCCAATCAAAAATTTGAAATCCATCAACAACAAAGTCTGATACCAGCAATTGCGGTTTTTTCCGACCGTTCCATTCATTGATAGCTAATTTCCCAACGATATCCACTGGATTATTTAACAGCTCAGCTTCTTGGTCGCCAAAACCAAATGCTACCGCATCTAACGGACTAGCTTCTTCCATCAATGTTAACTTCAAATGTTGCTGACTCGTACCAATTCTTTTCACATTTTCAGCCAAGATTTGGCGAAACAGAAAGTGAGGTACCGCATTGTCTGTACCATATGGTGCAAGTAACTTTAATTCATTAAGCAATTCAATGGTTACATCTTTGGGTGTAAGGACTTCGTCGATCGGTAAAGCTGCGCCTTTTGTCAAATCAATTTTTTGTTCGGAAACATACTGATTCATTCGTTTTTGTAATTCTTGAAGATTATCACTAGGCATCGTTAACCCTACAGCAGCATGGTGTCCTCCAAAGAAAGTAAATAAGTCACGCATCGCATCTAACATTTCATATAGATTCAGGGCTTCGACACTTCGGCCAGATCCTTTCGCTGTACCATCTTCTTTGATCGTTAAGACGATCGTCGGTTTACCAGTGGCATTCATCAGCTTACCAGCTACGATCCCCAACACTCCCTCATGCCACCCAGGATGGGCAAGAAGGTGGATCTGATTCGTTTCATCAATCATTTCCAATGCTTCTTGGGTAATTTTTTCAACGACTGCTTTTCTTTCTTCATTGATCGTGTTGAGTTTTTTGGCATACGTGAGTGCCGCTTCCTCATCAAAGGTAGCTAGCATCTCGACAGCTGGATTAGGATCACCCATTCGGCCAATCGCGTTGAGCCGAGGGGCAATTGAAAAGCCGATGGTCGTTTCATCTGCTTCTTTCATAGAGACGCCACTTTCATTAAATAAAGCTTGTAAACCGATCCGTTCGGTTTCTTTGATCGTATCTAACCCTAAAGCAACAAGTGTGCGATTTTCGCCTGTCATTGATACCAAGTCTGCAATCGTTCCAATCGCCACTAAATCTAAAAATTCAGCAGGAGGTTCTTCTAATAATGCTGTTGCCACTTTAAAAGCTACTCCGACACCTGCTAGATCAGGAAACGGATAATTCCCTTGTGGATGTCGTGGATGCACGATAGCGTAGGCTTCAGGTAATTCACTGGGCATTTCATGGTGATCTGTGATGATTACATCAACACCTGCTTGTTGCGCATAAGCTACGGCATCGTGACCAGCCACACCATTGTCCACTGTAATGATCAATTGCGCACCTGCATCAATTTTTTCTTGATAAACGGCTTTGTTTGGTCCATAGCCATGGATAAAACGATTGGGTAAAAATGTTTCGACATTGGCGCCGAGTAGCTCCAATGTTTCTTTCATCACTGTCGTACTTGTAATCCCATCTGCATCGTAGTCACCATAAACGACTATTTTTTCACCATTGATCACCGCTTCTTGGATTCGACTGATGGCTTTATCCATGTCATGCATTAAGTAAGGATCATGCAATTCTTGATGTTTGGGATTCAAAAATTCTTTTACTTTCTCTACATCACGATAGCCTCGTTGCCAAAGTAATTTGCCAATAAAAGGCGATAGATTCTCTTGCTTTATACTTTGAAGAAACATTTCAGTCGGTTCTGATTCACTTAATTGCCAATCATAAATTGCTTGTCTCACTTGCTCACCCCTAACCTAGTTATTATAGCAAACGAAAAGTTTAAAAAAAGAAGAAAGATAGCCACAAACACATTAAAATGGTCTTCAAAAAGTCGTTACTCACTTTTTGAAGACCATTTGACAAACCCGAAACTCAGCCTTTAACTTCTCAGCCAAATATGACAATGGTTCCTGCCATCTTTTATTTTGGTCTCGTTCATGAAACTTTAGTCAAAATAATTATAGCTTTGCTTTGCTGAAATTTTCTGCGTATCAGATGTTGACGACTGTGCTTGTTGTAGTTGTTTTTTCGTTGCTTGTAATTCTGCCTGATAAGCAGCTTCTAATTCTGCTCGTTCATTTCGGAATGTTCGTTGTTGTTCTTCCTTTGCTTCAGCAATTTTCTTATCAAGATTCTCTTGATAATCTGATAGTTCCTGCTTTAATTGTTTGATTTGTTTTTTCTGTTGCCATAAAGTGGTTGATGCAGTAACAAAAACAATCAATGCACCAATAATCGCCGAACCAATGATAACTAAAATCAATGGTGCAGAAAATGAAGCAATCCCAAAGTTAACAGGAACATTTCTGTTGTTTAATACAGCAAATACGACAATAATCAAGACAAGCAAAAATCCAATAATCACACTACTTTGTTTTTTCATACTCTTTCACCTACTTTTTATTAAAAATCCCACTTGCGAGGTAGTCGCCAATAGTCGGAAAGAGAGTGTAAAATTTAGCCGCTATTTCAAGAAGGACAGGACGATTCACTTCACGCTTTGGATGTTCCATTGTTCGTACAATTGTTTTTGCTAGTTTCTCCGGTTCTAAAACAAGTTGACTAACTTTTTCTAAATAACTGCCGGTAGGATCAGCTTTATCAAAAAATTCAGTAGCAACCGGTCCTGGATTCACCGTAGTGACTGCCACTCCAAGTGGTCTTAATTCTAATCGTAAGGCATTAGAAAAGCCTAAGACAGCAAATTTTGTTGCTGAATAGATCGTTGATTTCGCCGTCGCCATTTTCCCAGCCATTGAAGCGATATTGATGATATGTCCTTGCCTTCTTTCAGCCATATCAATCGCAAATTTTTGGGTTAAGACCATCATACCTAGTACATTTACTTCAAACATATCGTAAGCTTTTCCTAAATCGAAAGTTAAAAAATCTTCAAAAATGCCAAAGCCGGCATTATTGACTAACACATCTACACGTCCGACTGTTTGCATCACTTGTTCATAGAGCCGATCGACGCTGTCAGGATCACTCACATCTACTGGAAAAGCATAGGCTTCCTTTCCGCTTAATCTCTGACATTCTGCTTTAACCTCATCAATCAATTGGCTGCGTCGAGCACAAGCAATGACGATAGCACCTTTTTTTGCAGCTTCATAACAGATTTGAGCGCCCAATCCACCAGAACTACCGGTAACTAAGACAACTTTATTTTCTAAATTCATTCTTTTCCTCCTCACGAAATGGAATATCGACAGTATCAAAATCTTTCATGATCCTTGTATTTGCAAAGACCTCACGTGCCTCTTCTTCTAGCTCTTGCGCAGCTTTTCCTAAATAGCGCGCACTGATATGGGTTAATAACAAACTTTTCGCTGCTGCTTCTTTAGCTACTTCAGCCGCTTGATAAGTCGTCGAATGGAAGTAGTTCTTTGCCAGCTTGGCTTCATTTTTGTTAAACGTACTTTCATGAACCAAAACATCACAGTCTTGGGCCAACACGACTGAATTTGCTGTCTTCCTCGTATCACCTAAAATCGTAACGATCCGCCCTTTTTTGTCTGGTCCCACAAACTGCTTCCCATCCACAACCCTTCCATCAGGTAATTGAACAGATTCTCCTTTTTTCAACTTTCCATATATTGGTCCAGCCGGAATATTCAGTTCTTGTAATTTTTCAACTTGAAGCTCTCCTTTATGGTCATGTTCCACAACCCGAAAGCCAT
Source organism: Enterococcus hirae ATCC 9790 (assembly GCF_000271405.2). Lineage (NCBI taxonomy): Bacteria > Bacillati > Bacillota > Bacilli > Lactobacillales > Enterococcaceae > Enterococcus > Enterococcus hirae. Next base: position 2,408,060 of record NC_018081.1, read on the forward strand.
AGCTGGCAATTCCATGATCTAATTTTTTAGTATAGACAGAAAAATGCTGATCTTGAAAAATCGGCTGATCTTCAACTAACTCGATGAATTTCAACGGATAGCCTAAACGTGTTTGCGAAACAGCTAACGAAGTTTTGACAAATGTTTCGATTCCTTTTGGTCCGTAGATTTCCAGGGGCGTATCTCCCCCTTGGAATGAACGACTGCTTAACAAGCCTGGCAACCCAAAGATATGGTCACCATGTAAGTGAGTAATAAATATCTTTTCAATCTTTCTTGGACGAATGTTGGTACGTAAGATTTGCATTTGCGTTCCTTCACCACAGTCAAATAACCAGACTTCATTTCTTTCATCCAAAAGTTTTAATGCAATACTGGTAACGTTTCGATGTTTGGCAGGTACCCCTGCACCAGTTCCTAAAAATTGTAATTCCATAATCTACCTGACTTTCTTTAAACTCACTATTAATTTTATGGGAAATGTGTCGGATAATCAACCGAAAGTCCGTATTGCTTACTAAATAATTGCATTTTTATTGGTACTAAAAAAAGAAAAACGCCTTTTTCACGCGTTTCTCTTTCTTTATTCTGTTCGTTTCTTTATTGAGGATGTTTGTCTTTCCACGATTTCCGTGCCGTTTCTTGTGTTTGTTTTTCGACTTCTTTGGCAGCGTGGACGTCTTCTTCGACCTCTTCATAATCTAAGCGAGTAATTTCACCACCTAAATCCATCATGACTAATTGGTTCAAAGGACGATTATCTTCTTCTTCAGCAATCAAAATCAAACCGGTTGCTCCTTCGCCAATTTTATTGCCCACAAAATCAAAAACTGTCTGAGCATCTTGGATTTCCTTGGCATCCTGCGTAGCACCGATCATCCCGCCAGCAAACCAGCCTAAAAGAATCCCTAGTGGGCCTCCCAAGACACCGACTAACATTCCGATTAAACCACCTTTTGAAGATTTATTGTTTCCAGTAAAATCCAAAAAATCCTCTATTTTGAATTGATGCGTTCCATTAGGATCGTGACTAATCACTGCCATTTGTTCACCCTTGATGGCACGAGAAGCGTGTAATCGTTTGATTTCAGAAAATGCTTGGTAAGCTTGACTCTCTACAGGGAAATTCAAAATAATCACTCGTTTGCTCATAAAAACACTCCTCTATTCATTTTCTTTATTCTAACTTTTATTTTAAAAAAACAAAAGGAAAAACCCTTTAATAAATAACACATAAGAAATATAAATTTTTCCTATTAAAAAATCTTTCTGAATACTATTGGTGATAGCTTAAAAATTTTTACCAAAAGACAAATCCTACCATTGCTTAAACCAAAAAAGCGCCAAACCATTTTTCTGGTTTGACGCTTTGTTGATATTGAGTGTTAACATGGGCTCTTTTCATGAGCATGCGTAATCTTATTCGACAAACTCAAATTCAAATTCACCGATTCTCACTAGATCGCCATCTTTTGCTCCACGGGCACGTAAAGCTTCGTCAACGCCCATTCCTCTCAACTGACGAGCAAAACGCATAACAGTTTCATCGTGATCGAAATTCGTCATTTGGAATAGTTTCTCAATTTTTTCTCCTGATAAGATCCAAGTAGCATCAGGATCGCGATCGATTTTAAATTCTGGCCCTTCTGGATTGAATCCATATTGAACTGTTTCTTCTTCGATTTCTTCATCATATAACGGAAACTCTGGTGTTACTTCTAGAAGATCCGCTGTCGCATTCAGCAATGGATCAATGCCTTTTCTTGTTACCCCTGAAACTGGAAAAATCGGCATATCGTCTGCAAATTCATCTGTTTTTTCTTTATTAAGCTGCTCTTTGAATTTTTTCAAATTTTCTTCTGCGTTTGGCATGTCCATTTTATTGGCTACAATTATTTGAGGTCGTTCCAATAAACGAAGATTATAAGTAGACAATTCATGGTTGATCGCCAAATAGTCTTCGTAAGGATCTCTGCCTTCCATCCCACTCATATCAATCACATGTAAAATAACACGAGTACGTTCGATATGACGTAAAAACTGCGTTCCTAAGCCAACACCTTGAGAAGCTCCTTCAATCAATCCAGGAAGGTCCGCTGCTGCAAAACTGCGTCCATCGCTAGTTGTTACCATACCAAGATTTGGTACTAATGTCGTGAAATGGTACGCGCCGATTTTAGGCCGAGCAGAAGAAATAACTGAAAGCAGCGTTGATTTACCTACAGATGGAAAGCCAACCAGCCCAACATCAGCCAAGACTTTTAGTTCTAATTCGATTCTGCGTTCTTGACCTGGTTCGCCGTTTTCTGCAATTTCTGGTGCTGGGTTTCGTGGAGAAGCAAAGCGGATGTTTCCTCGTCCCCCTCGACCGCCTTTAGCAACGACTAAGGTTTGACCATTTTCAATCAAATCGCCTAACAAAGCGCCTGTTTCAGCATCACGGACAGTCGTTCCTTGAGGGACTTTTACATAAGTATCTTCTGAACCCCGACCGTGCATCCCTTTACTCATTCCGTTTTCTCCTGGCTGTGCTTTAAAATGGCGATTGAAACGAAAATCCATTAATGTACGTAAACCTTCATCAACGATCAAAATGACGTCACCGCCACGACCGCCGTCACCACCAGCAGGTCCTCCATCAGGTACATATTTTTCTCTGCGAAAAGCGACCATTCCGTCGCCGCCTTTACCGGCCTTCACATCGATGGTTACTTGATCTAAAAACATGGACATCTTTAAGTCCTCCTATTTTAATTATCTATTATTCATTTGACTGCCTGAATTTCCACAATAAACAAAAGTCTTATTTATTTTATCGGTCAAAAGCTATTTTGTCTATCGTTTCAATTAAACTTTCCAGGTTTTGTTCATTTTTTCTATTCTACTTAAGGAAATTGTTTCAAAGATCTCCTAGTGCTTTTTACCTCTCAGACCATTTTATCACTTTACTTTTGTAAGTATCTTTTTTTGACAAATTTTGTGAACAGGAGGAAAATGACAGTGTATTAATCAAGGATGCGAAGTTTGCACCCTCAATATCACTAAAGGAGGAACTTTTGATTATGACAGTAAAAGTAGGTATTAACGGATTTGGACGTATTGGACGTTTAGCTTTCCGCCGAATCAAAGAAGTATCTGATGATATTGAAGTCGTAGCAATCAATGACTTAACTAGCCCAACCATGTTGGCACAGTTGCTACAATTTGATTCAACTCATGGAACCTATCCCGGTACAGTTACTGCAACAGAAGACTCAATCGTAGTAGATGGTGAAGAAACGCGTGTCTATGCTGAACCAGATGCAAGTAAAATCCCTTGGGTTAAAGAAAACGGGGTCGATATCGTACTGGAATGTACTGGTTTTTATACTTCGGAAGAAAAAGCACAAGCCCATTTGAACGCTGGGGTAAAACGTGTAGTGATCTCTGCTCCTGCTGGTGCAATGAAAACTATCGTATACAATGTAAATGATGATACGTTAGATGCTAATGATAAAATCATTTCGGCAGGCTCTTGTACGACAAACTGTTTAGCACCGATGGCTTATTTCTTAAATAATGAATTTGGTATCGAAGTGGGGACTATGACTACCGTTCATGCTTATACTTCTACACAAATGTTATTAGACGGACCAGTAAAAGGTGGAAATTTACGGGCAGCTCGATCAGCAGCTGACAACACGATCCCTCACTCAACAGGTGCGGCAAAAGCAATTGGCTTAGTTATTCCAGAGCTTCAAGGGAAATTGCAAGGTCACGCACAACGAGTACCTGTAGTGGATGGTTCATTAACAGAACTAGTTTCCATTTTAAAAACAAAAGTGACCGCTGAACAAGTGAACGAAGCGATCAAGAAACATACCGAAGACAATCCATCATTTGGTTACGATGATCGTCAAATCGTCTCTGGTGACGTAATCGGTACCACACAAGGTTCGATTTTCGATCCAACTCAAACAGAAGTCACAACGGCTGGCGATTACCAACTCGTAAAAACCGTTGCTTGGTATGACAATGAATATGGTTTCACTTGCCAAATGATCCGTTTGTTGGAAAAATTTGCTAATCTTTAATCACCAAAAGATCACACGTTTTCAAAGATAGAAAATAGAGACCGTTTGAACGACTCGTTGAGTGGTTCAAACGGTCTCTTTGTCTAGTTCTTCTAAACTGGTTCAAAAAGAACGAGTGATGGTAAAACTTATTCCCTCTCTTGATCAAAGATAGAATTTTTATAAACGTCCCTTATTTGCGAATTACTAGCTCGTGTTTTTTTCACTTTCTTTTGAGCAAAGTGTTCCGGATAAGCTATTTTCAATGCTCTTTCTTCTCCTAAATTATTCGCTAACTCTGTATTTTTTCCACTCAATTTCTTAAGATCATTAATATAAACATAACGCCCTAACTGCATTGTACTTGAAAAAATAGCAAAATCTACTGCGGCAGAAAAATGATGAAATCCCTGTTTTGATTTTAAATAAGCACTTTGATCAATGATATAATCTGTAACTTTTCCTCCATTGCTAATTAAAGATAAATCCCTTTGAAGGATAAAATCACTTTTGTTCTTATCGTTGCTCTTATTGAGTGCTTGTGCTAGTTCTGATAGGTTAGATTTAGAAATTTCAAATTCATGTACACAAGGTAACAGACCATTTACTTGCGTTCTTTTTTGATAGTAACCTGTGGGATCAACCACTGAAACGATAAAGTTACCGAAAGTATTTTTCCGTATCACACAACCAAGATTCTGTTTTTCATGAGGACCCTTGTCCTTCAACTTGATCTGAATATCATGAGAAGTAACTAGAAAAGAAGTTGGATCTCCTGGCATTAATCGAGAGAGTTCTTGTACAATCGAATTTTTTTCTAACTGATAATACTTACTATATTGAAGTGAACGGCTAATTGCTGCCACTTCATTTGGCAGAACAATCCCTCTTGACTGTTTTAATTGTTCTTCTGCTTTCTCAAATATTTCTTTTGGTTCCCGCAGCTCAGCTAGGTAAATCCCTCTGTCTTCTACTTCTACTGAATCTTGTCTAGACAGCGATTTTCTTTGTTGAGAAGTTGTGAGTATTGTATCTTCAATTTTTGTTTTCCAATTCTTATCCATATTTTCCACTTGTTCAGTTTTATTATGTACAATAACCATCGAATGAAGAAGATCTTCAGAATATTGTAATTGGTTCATCCTCTTAAGTGCTGCGTAATGAAACTCATTCATCAAACGTTTATGATTATTTTGTTGAGTTGCTGGTGTAAGATTGAAGTAATCCATTGGGGGCTTCGTTTGTTCATCAATTGCCTTCCCCTTCTGATCTTGTATTTGACCGTTCTTTTGAACATCCTCATGAATTTGATCAATAGCATTCCCATAAAAAATGTAGTCAACAGTGTAATATAGTTGCGGAAGTAAGAAATGAAATTTTTTTGAATGTGATATATTCTTTGCCGTTTCTTTTATTTCTTGTTTATTCCTAAGATTCTCAAATTTATCCACTAGTGTAGTCATATTCTCATGGCTAGAGTGTAATGGCGTGCCCAATAGATTGGCTAACTCTTTGGTTTTGTCTTGATCGATTGCGCATTTGCGAATCGTGAGCTCTTGGTCATTCGAAGTTACCAATGTAACGAGATATTTATTGTTTTGATTTTGGATAATTGCTCCTGTTAAACTAGTGTATACAGGCTCATTTTCAGTGGTGTCCTTAATCAACTCTTTTTCCTCTTTATGTAACGGTCTCCCACTTAGGAGTGGTAATACGAGAAAACGAGCTTCATCTCCACTTAAGTGTAAAAGTTCCTGTTCTATTTTTTGTGTATCTTGGATAGCATCGCTACTCCGTTCGAATGAATCGTACATTGTAAACTGACCCTTTTCTTCAGCTAAACTTGTTATGTTAGGATCGTCACTCACATTGATCATATGACTCCAATTTTTCAAATACTCTTTAAACATCGCTTTCGTCTCATTCAAATCAGGAATATGCCGAATATCTCCAACTGGAAGATCAAAAAATTGTTCATACATTTTGAAATTTCCAAATTTGTCTTGCTTATTTACTTCAATCGAAGGTTTTTTTTGAACAAACGTTTTGTACGGTTCACAATTGAATGTTTAGTATCTTTAGAGGATATTGAATTGACTAATAATCGTGCGCGCAAAGCTTGTTCTAGTTCTAGTTTATTTGCCAGTGGCATTTTTTCGCTCCCTTTCTTGAGATCATTTTTTATAATAAAAATCGTTTTGTGCGGTTGATTCGCTTTCTTTACGAAACGATTTTATATCCGTTTTTATGTCAAAAAGGCTCCTAAATTCATTTTCTCTATTTTCATTCTTCACAATGTATTTTTCGATAATGACAGAAAGGTTCCTCTTTGCCTATTCTTGATTTTCGTTCGTTTTTTTGTCTGATTTATGTAAAATTCTCAACTATATATGTAAGCAGTCACCCATATTTCTATTGTGAACGGATGACTGCCGGTAAATAAAAAGAATGAGTTCTCTCTATTAGAATCCTAAAATTATTTTTGTATTAGCTATTAGCAAACAACTCATTGGACATATTTTGCTAAAAACTCTTTGACGGTTTGCTGATACTTTTCTGGGTCTGCCTGATACGCTTTTGCGTGTTCGGCTCCCTTGACCACGTATTTTTCTTTTGGTCCCTTAGTTGCAGCATATACTTTTGCTAACATATTATAGGGAACGAATGTATCCGCATCACCATGGATAAATAACATTGGTTTCGTATTTTTAGTTAATTGATCAACGGCACTTGCTTCCCCAAAAAAATACCCTGCTCGAATTTTTGTAATCAAGCTAGTCACTTGGATCAATGGAAAAGAAGGTAAGTTGAACATATCTTTTAGTTGATATGCAAGTTCTTCATCAACTGACGAATACCCACAGTCTTCGATGATCGCTTTCACGTTATTTGGTAGCTTCTCACCGCTCGTCATCATCACAGTTGCAGCACCCATACTTACTCCATAAAGCACGATTTGTTGCGACTGCCCTGTTTCTGCTATGATTTTATCGATCCATTGGACGTAATCTTTTCGCTCTGGCCAACCGAATCCGATATAATCCCCTTCACTACGCCCGTGGCCTCGAGCATCTGGAACTAACACATTGTAGCCTAAATCATGAAACATTTTTGCATAATTTGCCATTGTTTCTGCATTCCCCATATAACCATGGGCAACAATAACTGTTTTATCACTTTTCTTTTCTGCTGGCAGATAGATCGCAGACAATTTCAAATGATCTGTTGATGTTAGATGCCAGTAAGTGCGATTCTCTTTCTGATTGAACCACTTTGTCGCCTCGTTTTCTTTTGTTGTTTGAGAAGTTCCCGGCGTATCGTTTTCTAAAAAATCCTTTTCTGATGGGACAACTGCATAATTATAAAAATAGTTGCCTGCAAATAATAGAACCACTATCACGACAATAGCAATTCCGATTACTATTTTTGTCAAAAGTTTCATCGCTTTCCTTCCTTATTCCATTATTAATACTAATTCTTGATTAAGTATAAACAAAGAAGTTATTCGATGCAATCCTTCCAAGAGTAAATATAAAGCTCCACATCACCCATTTCTCTTCAAATTTCATTATAAATGGTTGAAAAAAAACCATCTTCACACAACTAATCTATCAAGATCAGTCTTGTTATCTCAGAGACATAACATCTTGACAAATTATTTAGACTAATCAATTTTTCAATCATTTTTACAAAAAAACTTCAAAACCAGTAGAATTAACCGGCTTTGAAGTTTCCCCGATGGTTCTTAGCTTTTAAACAAAAATAGTTTAAAAGTTAGGAACCATTATTTTTTATTTTCGATCATTTTAAAACTTGACCACGGTTTTAAGAAGTCTAATAAGAACAATTCATCTTCTGAAATACGTCCGACTACATTCACACGACCGTCATTTTTCATCTCTTTTAGCGCAATTTGAGTTTCACCTTTGTATTGGTCATACCCCACATTATCAATCAAGACATCCCCGCGAGACATGTCCCGGGTATTATGTGGTGGGAATGGTTTATCTTTATAGTAGATCCGTGTCATTGTTGAACGAAGGATATATTCTGAACGATCACCACGATAGCTGTGGAGATTATCAAACAAACAAATCCGTTCATCTTCGGTGATATCTTCTTCAACATCTACTTTCAATGTTGGATAATCTGCATTAAATGCTTCTGCCATCGCTTTTAGTTCTTCCTCGCTCGCATAAGCATTGCCGATAGAAATATCATCGATCAAACCCGTCAGCATCAAGTGCTTGACTTGTGTAGAAATCTCTAAGTTTCGATGATCTTCAAGCGAACACAAACCGTCTTGCGTTGGCCATGGTCCGAAATCAGCGGTTTGAGAATTGACGAATGCCATTGTATTCAAATTATAATTTCTAAATTTTTCTGAGCAATACACAAAATGATCATAACTCAAACCAGAATAGCGATGAGGGTAAAAATTATGAGACCCTAACAAATTATTAGTATTCGGAGAATAACTCATGATGTTGTCAACATAACTAGTTCCAGAACTCATATTGATCTCAATCTTAATACCGTATGGATTACGTGTCATTTTTGCTTCTTCAGCTCCCGTAAACCCGATATCTAAACGGATGCCGTACGCTCCCATCTTATGAAAAAAGGAAAGATCATCGTAGGATATCCCTAATTGTTCAAATAATGCTGGATTGATATCTACCATAACTTCCATTCCTAATTGGTTCGCATATTCCACAACTTTAGAAAAATCAGCTAAAACCTTTTCTTTGTCATCTTCTATTTGTAATAAGCTAGTAAATACACGTTTGAATCCATATTTATGTGCTAAATCCAAATATGCTTTGTCCTTTTTGAACGTTGAACGTTCCGGATAAATCGAAATACCTAATTTTCCCATCAGTTGAATCCTCCCAAAATCTTTTTTGTATCCACTTACATTATAACAAAAGCGCTTTAAATGGTCTACACCTTTGAGAAAAGTGATCATAAACGAAGAAATTATGAGAAAAAGAATAGGTAAATTGATCATTATTTGTTATCATTATAGATAACAAACTGATTATCTTTGAAAGGAACCAAAAATGAAAACAAAAAAACTTCTTTTAAGTATGGGATTGGTTGCAACCCTACTATTTGCAGCAGGGTGTAATCAAAGTGAACCAAAAACAAACACTTCTGAAACAACAAGTTCAACAGAAAAAACAACGGAAAGCAGTACAAAAGAAAGTGTCGATTTAAACGCACTCCCTCTTCCTCAATTGAGCAATGAGGTCGCTGCCAATGAAGATCTGGTTGAGATGGTCACATCAAAAGGGACAATCAAAATGAAATTATTCCCTGAATTGGCCCCTAAAGCAGTTGAGAATTTTATGACACATGCTAAAGATGGCTATTACGATGGCTTGACTTTCCACCGAGTGATCAAAGATTTCATGATCCAAGGAGGCGATCCTAAAGGGGATGGTACTGGCGGTGAAAGTATTTGGGGCAAAGGATTTGAAACTGAAATATCTAACCAGCTTTACAACATCCGCGGAGCTTTATCCATGGCACGTGCCCAAGATCCTAACAGTAATGGGAGCCAATTTTTTATCGTCCAAAACTCAGATGATATGCATGACGGACTATTAAAAGATGATTACCCTCAAGCAATCATCAATGCGTATAAAAATGGTGGCTATCCTAGTTTAGATGGTGAATATACGGTCTTTGGACAAGTCATCGAAGGAATGGACGTTGTAGATAAAATCGCAGAGGTTGAAACAGATGCCTCAGATAAACCAAAAGAAGCGGTTAAAATTGAAAAAATCAATATTTTACAAGAAGCGAAAGAATCATAAGACGAATCATTAAGTAAAAGCCGAAGAATAACGAAAGGTATTCCATTGCCCTTCGCTGTTCTTCGGCTTTTACTGATAACTGGGTCCTTGTAAATTCTGCTTTTATAAAAAAAGCCGCTTTACCCAATTAAGCATCTTTGTTCACAATAAAAGTAAACTCACACTCACAAACTTTTTTATCCTCGACATAAGCCGCAGATAAAGCGGTCCCTACTGCACCCTTCATTTTTGTGATTTCAAAATGACATTTCATCACGTCACCAGGAACCACTTTCTGGCGAAATTTCGCTTTGTTAATCCCACCGATATACGCTCTTTTGCCTAAAAATTCTTCTGATTTTAAAATCAGAATCGATCCAGCTTGCGCTAAGGTTTCTAGAATCAATGCACCAGGCATTACTGGATTATCAGGAAAGTGTCCTTGGAAGAAATCTTCATTGATCGTTACATTTTTCGTTGCGACGATTTTCTTTCCTGGTTCTAAGGTATCGACATAATCGATATAGCATATTGGATAACGATTGGGAATCAAGTCCATTACTTCAGTAGCTGATAATACGTAAGACATAATATACTCCTTCTTTTGGCTAATTGCCTTGATTATTACTTTGATTATCAAAGTATCATATTCTTAAATTTTTAGCAATCTTTTTTATTATTAAAAAAAATAGTTTGACAATCAAAGCATTTTGACTAATAATAGAAAATCAAGAGGTTATTATTTTGCAATTATTGTTTATTATACAACCTATTAAATCTTTTTAAGATCAAAGGAGTGTCAATATGTCTTTTTTAGAAGGAAAGAAAATCGTCATTATGGGCGTCGCAAATAAGCGTAGTATTGCTTGGGGTTGTGCCGAAGCAATGATGAAACAAGGTGCTGAGATCATCTATACTTATCAAAATGAACGCATGAAAAAATCATTGCTTAAATTAGTCGGCGAAGATGCCTTTACGGTGGAATGTGATGTATCAAGTGATGAAAGTATTGAAAAAGCAATGGATGCAATCGGCGAATATGCTGGAGAAATCCACGGCCTAGTACACGCGATCGCATACGCAAACAAAGAAGAATTATCAGGAAACGTATCCGATATCTCACGTGATGGCTATCAATTAGCGCAAGATATCAGTAGCTATTCATTAATCGCTGTAACAAAATATGCACAAAAGTATCTAGCACATAACAGCGGAATTGTAAGCATGTCTTATTTAGGATCAGAACGCGCTATTCCTAACTACAACATGATGGGAATTGCAAAAGCATCTTTAGAAGCAGCCATCCGTTACTTAGCTGCAGAACTATCTCCTAAAGGCATTCGTGTCAACGGTATTTCAGCTGGGGCGATCAAAACATTAGCGGTTACTGGCGTGAAAGATTACCAAAAATTGATCCAATTATCTGAATCACGTACACCAGATCAACAAGGTGTGACGATCGAAGAAGTCGGGAATGCCTGTGCCTTTTTAATTAGCCCATTATCAAGCGGAATGATTGGCGACATTGTTTATGTAGATAAAGGTGTCCACTTATCTTAAGAGAACCCTATTTACTTTAGTCATCCCATTTAAAACAACACGAATCGCTTTTTATTTAAGTAAGATAACGGAAAAATTCGTTTAACACTAACGAACTCACCGGTTTCAAATAAACTTTAAACGACGACCTACTATTGATAGGCTTATCAATATTGGGTCGTCTTATTTTGATTGATCCCTAAAGAAAATATGAGACCCAGACGATGATACGCATGAAATATGCCTATCTAGATTATTGTGGCAGATTACAAGCCATTTGATTGTTAAAATATAAATAGTTTATATTTTAATATGAGTGAAATTGTATCTTCTATTTGGTGATGGATAAACTCTTCTAAAGTAGTATGTGGCAAGAAAGCTTGTAAAACTAATTTTATAAAAAAACTAGGACAGATCATCTATATCTGTCCTAGAAATCGTAGTATCTCTTTTTTACTAGATTATACTGTTGTTTATTCGACTACTTCGATCCAACCCTCAGGCGCTTCTACATCGCCAAACTGGATCCCTGTCAATTCATCATACAATCGTTTAGTTACAGGACCAACTTCTGTTTCGCTATGGAAAACATGTAAGTTATTTTGATAATAGATCCCTCCGATCGGTGAGATGACCGCTGCTGTGCCACACGCTCCTGCTTCGGCAAATTGGTCTAATTGATCAATAAAGATATCCCCTTCGACAGCAGTTAAGCCTAAACGCTCTTCAGCCAATTGTAAGAGTGAATATTTCGTGATACTTGGTAAAATCGATGGCGATTGCGGTGTGATAAATTGCCCATCTTTAGTAATACCAAAGAAATTCGCTGCCCCGACTTCTTCAATTTTCGTGTGAGTAGCAGGATCTAAATACACGCAGTCTGAATAATCTAATTCCTTCGCTTGTGTACCTGGCAACAGACTAGCTGCATAGTTCCCTCCTACTTTTGCTGCCCCTGTTCCATTAGGTGCTGCCCGGTCGTACTCTGATACGATAAAGTTCGTTGGTTTCAAACCACCTTTAAAGTAAGCACCAACTGGTGTACAGAAAACGACAAATAAGTACTCTGGCGCTGGGTGCACACCAATGTTTTCACCGACACCAATCAGAAAAGGACGTAAGTATAATGTTGCGCCTGTTCCATAAGGTGGTACAAATGCTTCGTTCGCTTTGACTACGTCTTTCACAGCTTCAATGAACATTTTTTCTGGTACCATCGGCATCAATAACCGTCTAGCACTTTGATTCAAACGACGGCTGTTTTGATCTGGTCGAAAAAGATTGATCTTGCCATCTTTTCTTCGGTAAGCTTTTAATCCTTCAAAGCATTGTTGTCCATAATGAAGCGCTGGAGAACCTTCATGGATTGTTAAATAGTTGTCTTCCGTCAATTCTCCTTTTTCCCATTGACCATCTTTCCACTTTGCAACGTAACGCCAAGGAGTTTTGATATATGAGAAACCTAAATTATTCCAATCCAATTGCATATTCATTCCACCTATCTTTGTTTTGTGAATATTTTAGCACTATCCTTGAGGTTTGTCATTTTATTTTTTGGAAAATTTCTGAAATTTGAAACAGTTTTGCTGATTTTCTTTTTCCCTTGTTCTTGTTACAATACAGTAGTGAGTATATATTTTAGAAAAGAGGATCTTATGTTTTTACAACTAGCGACAACAGCAACCACTTCCACAGGTGAAACATTAACTGACCAAGCAGTCCACCAAGTGAATGCTTTTCAACGTTTCTGGAATACGATCGATTGGGATGCAATTTTTGCAACCTTCATCCAAAAAGGACTTTATTTAGTTTTTTAATTCTTTTATTTGCCATACTCAACCGTGTCGGAAAATATTTAATTGATAAATCTTTTAAACAATATTCTAAGAAATCGGTTTTGAATGAAAGTCGTTTAAAAACGTTACACAGTCTGTTAAATACGATTTTCCAATACACGATGGGTTTTTTCTTTATTTATGCGATTTTATCCGTCATTGGTGTTCCGATTGGTTCATTGTTGGCAGGAGCGGGAATTGCTGGGGTAGCAATTGGATTGGGCGCACAAGGCTTTATGAGTGATGTGATTACTGGCTTTTTCATTATTATGGAACAACAAATGGATGTCGGAGATTATGTAAAATTAGCAAATCTGTCAATTGAAGGAACAGTGGCTTCTGTCGGTATTCGGACGTTACAGCTAAAGGCTGTAGACGGTACGGTTCACTTTATTCCCAATCGAAACATCACGACTATCAGCAACCTATCCAGAGCGAATATGCAAGTTCTACTTGATATTCGCATCGTGCCGGAAGAAGGCTATGATTCTATCTACGAAATCATCGATCGTGTAAATCAACGATTAGCTGAAAAATACCAAGACGACTTACAAACTGAACCAACAATTTTTGGATTAGTCGATTTAGGGATTCGAACCATTTGTTATGCCTTGAATGGAAAACAATTTGTTTTGAAAGAAGAATTTTTGAGTTCTTATGTAAAAGAATTGACAACAGCAGGATTTACCATTCCTAACAGCCCGATCAGCTTGAAATAAAAAAGATTGAGACGATTCCTTACGCTTTCCATTAAATGACCTTAATGGAAAGCGTAAGGAATCGTCTCAATCTTTTTTGCTTTAATCGTTAACTAACGATGTCTAACTTTTCTTTTAATTCTTCGACTTTAGGCGAAACAATGTTTCGTCGTTCCAATTCATGCACCATATAGTTGACTGCCTTTAGTAGTTCTTTTCGAGTAATGATCCCTTTAAAAACTTTGTCTTCTGTAACAACCGGTAGAAAAGGTGAATCAACTAATAAATGGAGAACTTCTTCTAGTTCCCAATTTTCATCGATCGTTGCAACATTCGTTTCCATTACATCTGCAACGGTTAGTCCTTCTAATGGGTCCATGCTGATCGTTTGTAGATCGATCATTTTATTGACGACATCAGATAAGCTAACTAATCCCACAAAACGGTCATCTTTTCCTAGTACAGGGATCTTCGTATAACCTACTTTCGATAAAACAAGCAAACCATGTGATAATGGATGTTGATACATGACATTCGCTACATTTTCAGCTGAGATCAAAAAAGTCTCTCGATTTTGTAGCAATAACTCTCTTACAATCGGTCCAATCATTGGAGGGCCTCCATTTCAATTTCATTTCAATTTCATTTCAACATAATTATTTTACCGAAAACGGATGCAAAATTCATATAAAAAATCGAGATTTTAGTAAAAATTAGAGATTTTTTGCTTACAAGGAAAAAGTGAAAGCCAGTTCCTCGACAGGTTGATGCGCTCGATTATAATATTGAACATTGACTTGTTCTCCACTGTGTTCAATCAAGGCATAAGAAGGGATTTGGATCGGTCCTCGTGGTTGCGAAATGCTTCCAGGATTCAAATACAAGACCCCTTCTACTACCTCACAACCAATTTGATGCGTATGACCAAAAAAGACCATTGTTGCTTGGTTGGCTTGCGCTTCAAGCGCTAATTGAGTAAGACCAAAACGAACATTTGCCAAATGTCCATGAGTGATAAATATTTTATCTTTCCCAGTATCAACCCACTCTTTTTCAACAAATCCCGGTCCGAAATCACAATTTCCCTTGACTACATGGAAGTGCGTCCACAATTGATCTTCTGGCGATAATTCTGAATCGCCACAGTGAAAGAAGAAATCCACTTTCGTTTGATAACGAGCAACTAGATCAGCTAAGATTTCCCGATCACCATGGTTATCACTGACAACTAAATATTTCATTTGTTTTCACCTTCCAACCAGCTTTGCCATACTTGGCTCAATTTTTTCATTGCTTGTGCCCGGTGGCTGACTTGGTTTTTTTCTTCACTTGACATTTCGGCTGCAGTTTCAGTTGAACCGTCAGGAATAAATAGTGGATCATACCCAAAGCCGTTGTCTCCTCTTGGGATTCTTCCTACTTTTCCTGGCCATTGCGCTTCCACCACTAGACTTTCTTTATCCGGTGCAGCAAAAACCAAGGTGCAATGAAATTGCGCCGTTCTTTTCTCATCTGGAATCTCCGTCATCTCATAAAGTAATTTCGCATTGTTTCCTGCGTCACTTTTGTGTTCACCGGCAAATCGTGCAGAGTAGATTCCTGGCATGCCACCTAAAGCATCTACTTTCAAACCAGAGTCATCAGCTAATACAGGTTGATTCAACAAATAAGCAATCGTTTCCGCCTTCAGACGAGCATTTTCCTCAAACGTTGAACCAGTTTCTTCTACATCAGGTAATTCAGGATAGTCAAACAATGTTTTGACTTCATAACCAGCTTTGCCAAACATCGCTTTAAATTCTTCTGCTTTCCCAGCATTTTTGGTAGCAATAACGATCGTCTTCAAATCGTCCTCTCTTTCTGCTCGTTGCTCGAACAAGACATTTTTTTGTTCAAGAATCAATTGCTCAATCGCTGTTTTTCCATAAAAGAGCAGATCGTTTAATTGTTCACCATCAAAGGTTGCTTCTTCCCCAGTTCCTTGAATCTCGACAAATTTGCCAGATTCAGTCATGACTAGATTCATATCGACTAGCGCTGCAGCATCTTCTTCATAATCTAAATCTGCCACACATGTCTGATCGGGTAAAATCCCAACACTGATAGCAGCTAAATGTTCAATAACTGGATCTTCACGTAAAACTTTTGTTTGAAGTAACTTTTCGACTGCTAATTTTAACGCAATAAAAGCTCCTGTGATGCTAGCCGTTCTTGTCCCACCATCTGCTTGCAAAACATCGCAATCAATGATAATACTACGTTCGCCTAACTTTTTCAGATCAACGACCGCTCTTAACGAACGACCAATCAACCGTTGGATTTCCATTGTGCGTCCTGAAAGTTTTCCTTTGCTGCTTTCTCTTCGATTTCTAGTATGAGTCGCACGTGGCAACATGCTATATTCTGCTGTTACCCAACCAGTTCCTGTTTCTCTTAAAAATGGCGGAACGTTTTCTTCAATCGTAGCAGAACAATTGACGATCGTATCACCAAAGTGAATCATAACAGAACCTTCTGGATGTTTAAAAACATTTGTTTCAATCTTTATTTTTCTTAACTGCTGAGGTTGTCTTCCATCGTGACGCATCTGTTATTTTCCTCCTAATTCAATATGCTCAACATTCAACTGATCGAGCATCAACCAATCTTGTGCAATCTCTTTAAAAAGCTTAGCTGAACCAGTCGTATAGAATTGGCATAACGTCCGCCCCTCATTGACTGAATTGCTGATTTCAAAATAGTCCAGCAACATCGAAACTTCCCCGACAGTCTCTGCACCTGAATCGATTAATGTTACACTTTCTCCCATAACGTTTTGGATAATCGGACGTAACAAAGGGTAATGGGTACAACCCAATACTAATGTATCGATTTTCTTAGTAACCAATGGCGCTAGTGTCTGGGCAACGATTTTTTTTGCCACTGACGAATGATATTCATTACTTTCCACTACCGAAACGAATTTTGGACAAGCCAAACTAGTCACGGCAAGTTCAGGTACCTTCGTTTTCAGCGCTGTTTCATAAGCACGACTTTTGATCGTTCCGAGGGTTCCGATAATCCCTACTTGTTTATTTCTTGTTTGTTTAACAGCTGCTCTTGTCCCAGGTAAGATCACACCAATGACTGGAATAGGAAGTGCCGCCTTGATTTCTTCTAAAGCAACCGCAGTAGCAGTATTACAGGCAATCACTAACATTTTGATGTTTTGTTCCACCAAATGATTCGTCATTTCCCAAGTAAATTCGATCACTTGTTCTGCCGGTCTAGGACCATAGGGGCAACGGGCAGTATCTCCAACATATAAGATATTTTCATTTGGTAATTGTTTCAATGCTTCTTTGACCACCGTCAATCCACCAACACCTGAATCAATAAAACCAATCGGGCGATTATCAGTCAATAGTATCATCCTTTTTCTCAATAAATTCTATCTTCCTTATTGTGGACTTTTTAAGGTGATTTTTCAAGTACTACCTTTGTACTTCTATCCATAAAGCTTGAATAGCTCACACAGTCGATCTAAAGAATCACTAGTTTGACTTAATGATCTTAAGTTAGTTGTTTTTAGCAGATGAAGATTGCTCTTTATCTACACTTATCATGAATGATTGCGATTCGTTTTAGAGATACTAGAAGAGACTGAGACAAGTTTTGTCCCAGTCTCTGAGCAATTATGGTTTATCGACTAACTTCAGCTGATCCTTGAGATAAAGAATTCATTTGTTTTATATTTTTGTTTGGTTTTGGTAGAGTATTTTGTTCCGATCCTCGATTACTTAGTCTTTGATTCAATGGTAATGGAACTTGATCTATTGGATTTGGGTTTGTTCTATCTAGTTCGGGAAGCTTACTTAGCAAAGTTGTTTTTCCATTGATTATTTCATTAAGCTCTTTTTTATCTTCGTTAGTGAGAGTAAGCATATAAGGTATATTGCGTCTATTTATTTCATTAAGTTTTCTGCTACCAATAAATTCCGCCATCGTAGATAGCATTTTGGGTTCTACCTTTTGGTTCTCTTTAAGTGCTAATGAAGTGTTCATTGCTCGAGATAACAAAAGCGCGTTGTCATCCACTACTTCAGCTATAGTCTTCCCATTTATTTTAATGTCTGCTTCATTTTCTTGTTTTTTATCTGTTTGTTGTTTCGCTCTTTCTCTGATTATATCCCGAAGTGCTTCTTTTTCTTCTATTCTCATGACAAGATTTGTAATCTCTTTTAAATTAGCATCTGTCTTACTTTCCTGTGTTTTCAATGTGTCTTGTTTTTTTCTGTATATTTTCCGAAGAGTGGCTCGATCTTCTTTTAATAGTTCAAGTTTAGCTATAACCGCCCTTTTCATTTCCTCATCAAGATTTAAATCCATGACCTCATTTGCTATTGCCTCTAGTTTTTCTTCGGAGACAGTGTGGTTCTCTAAAAGTTGGTATTTATTTGTAATAGCTATAGTAGCATCATCTGTTAGCTGCGCTATTAATTCATTCACCTTTAGAAATTGATCATCTTTAAGCCTAGTTAATTCCCTTCTAGTTATATTCAGATCGAAAATAAAGTTATGACACGTACTAGTTTTTAAAGGAATATAATAGAATTTATCAAGGTCTTCAATTAGTGCAGCTTTCGTTTCTTCCGACAAAGGCATGTTTGAATTAAGTCTATGTTTTTCATTAAGATAGTTAATAAAAAAGGTTCTATTATTACTATTTATTTCTATATTTCTTTGTTTTAACAGATTTTTCTCTTCTAGAAGAGATTTTAGATAGGAGGGAATTTCTTCAGTTGAAGCTTGATGATCTTTAGAAAGATCTTTATCCAATGCTGCTGATGTTTCCAGATCAGTACGTTTCTTTTTCGTAAATTTATACTTATTGAATAGTCTATAAAAAAAACCACGCTGATCTTGGGACTGTATGCTAACTTTCTCTTCATTGTTTTTATTTATATTCTGTTCCTTGTCTGGCATGCTGTTTTCTCCTTTGAGATTTTATATACGCTTTATAAATTTATCAGAAAAAAAAGGACATCAAAAACTTTTATTTCTAAACAAAGAAATTCTTGGGATTTAATACTATTGCATTTATTCAAAATCTAGATTATCGTTTTTAATCTCTGGGAATATTTGGTCATAAATAGTATTCTCAAAGGATTCTACATCAACAGAATTTTATTTAGGTACTGCTATACCTAACTATTTCTTTAAAAATAATTTTTTGAATATTTGGCATCCACGTGCGGTGATTTGCAAAAATAGTATTACTTTATAAAAACAGAAGAACATGTAGCCTGCAAATTCAAATCAATATCAACATGAAAATTAGAAGCTTTTTGATCAATTTATGAGACAATGTGAAAGAACAAAAAAGCTGAGATAGCATGAGGTACATTCTGACCCAGATTTAATTTTGCGCAACTTATCAGTTCTTATTGACCAAAAACCTTTTTTTAACATATATTAAAACTAATCAAAAAAAAACGAAAATCAGAATAACTGCTTTTCGTTTTTTCAGCTTGTTCATACGAATACTTTGACCGCACGCTCAAGTTAATTTTTGAACTGTTACACTCTTACTTGAATGTTGCTAAATTGAACACTATCTGATCGTTAGGTGATAATTTAATATCATTTGCTCCTTTTTCCGCCATTTTGCCGTTGATTGTGAACGTCCAATATAATCCTTTATCTTTGTCTTGTGCATGCCCATCAATTGCCGTCACAAAACCATTGTCTTCTTTCACTGAAAACTGTTTTTTTAGTAATTCCAACAAGGTCTGATTTGGTTGGTAAGTAACGTTTTTTGCCGATAGTTCTTTTCCCTCTTCTTGCAAAGTGATGGTCACTTTTTTTGTAGTGGCTTGTGATTGAGCGCTTGATTGTTCTGTCGTGGTAGGTGATTGACAACCAGTCATAACGATCATACTTGATAAAGCAGCTAATAATACTATAAATTTCTTCAAAAAAAACACTCCTATTTATTAATTTGTAAAAAGAATTAACTTAAGTTATCACTTTAAACATTATAGATATGATTCTTAGACAGTTAGATTTTAATTCAAACAGTAAGGTCTGATAATAATTAATGGAATACTTTCCCAGCTCGCTCATAGAATGGTTCTTTAATATGATAAACCACATTGACATAACGTGCCAAGACAAAAAAGAGATCCGATAACCGATTAATCAGTTTATAGCTCATTTGATTCGTTTCTGTTTCTTCCAAAATCAATTCAGTGATTTCACGTTCCGCTCTTCGGGTCACTGTTCGGGCAAGATGGAAATGCCCTGCTACTGGATGTCCACTAGGCAAAATAAATTTGTCGATCACCGGTAGTTTTTCTTGATAAAAATCAATCATTTCTTCCATTTTCTCCAAATCTTTTTTAGTCACGATCCGTTCTTTGACTTCCGTTGGTGTGGCAAAATCTGTTCCGATATCAAATAGTAATCGTTGAAGTTGGATTAATTGTTCGATCAAAAGTGCAAATTTATCAGGATCTAATTCTGCAACGATCGTTCCTACCCAAGAGTTGATTTCATCCACACTTCCATAAGCTCTAACACGAGAAGCTGACTTAGCTAGCCGTTGCCCTCCGATAATACTAGTCATCCCAGCATCACCACTTTTAGTATAGATTTTCATGGTACCATGCTCCTTTTTAAACTTATAATCCACACTTTAGTTGTACTTTACAATGGGTGCAAGTACTGCAACCTCCGATTTCTTCAATTGTACCTTCATGACAAATCGGACAGCGCTCTTCACTCGTTGCTGAGTCGTTTGAAGCTTCTGTTAGCAAAACATCTGGGTGTACCTCTGATGTTACTAGCTCATCGGTAAAACTATTTTCTTCCGCTGATAAAGTCAGGACTTGTGAATCTCGGCTACCGTCAACATATACCGTACCGCCTTTTGCCCCACCTTGATAAAGTCGTTCGTAAATATCAGCTACTTCTTTAACACGATATCCCTTAGGTGCGTTGACTGTTTTGGAAATGGAGCTATCAACCCATCGTTGGATCGTACATTGGACATCCACGTGAGCTTCTGGTGAAAGCTCCATTGCTGAGACAAAGTATTCCGGTAACTCTGAGGCATCTGCCTCTGGATGTTTCGCTATATATTCGTCAACGATTTCAGCGTGTACTTCAATGAATTTTCCTAAGCGACCGCTTCTAAAGTAGGAAAAAGAGAAATAAGGTTCCAATCCCGTGGAAACACCAGTCATCGTACCTGTCGAGCCAGTTGGTGCAACGGTTAATAAGTGTGAATTACGGATTCCATAAGTTAAGACACCTTGCCTAATATGTTCTGGCATCTTTTTCATATACCCAGAATGGATAAAACGCTCACGTAATTGTCGTGTTTCTTCTTCGTTCTTACCAACTAAATAAGGAAAACTTCCTTTTTCTTTTGCCAATTCGATCGACGTTTGATAAGCTGTAACGGCAATCGTTTCAAACAATTGATCGACTAACGCATTTCCTTCTTTAGAGCCATACGTTTTGCCGCAATAGATCAATAAGTCGGCTAAGCCCATCACCCCTAAACCAATACGACGTTCCCCTTTTGCTTGTTGCTCATTCTTGTCAAAAAAATAAGGGGTCGCATCAATAACATTATCTTGGAAACGTACACTGGTTCTAACCACTTCTGCAACTTTTTGAAAATCGATTTCTTGGTGCTCATCTACCATATTCGCTAAATTGATAGCTGCAAGATTACATACCGCATACGGTGTCAATGGCTGTTCTCCACAAGGATTTGTTGCAACGACTTTTTGTCCATAGGCAGCAGCATTAGTCATCTCATTGGCGTTATCAATAAAAAAGATCCCTGGTTCCGCAGAATAAGTAGCACAGTAAGTGATCAATTCCCAAAGCTCTCTGGCTCGAATTGTTTGATGAACTTTCACTTTACGTCCTGTCGCTTCCCACTCACGAACATCACCGATTTCAGCCCAATGTTGATCATAATCAGCCATTTCTATTTCTGTATACTCGTCAATAGCAGGAAAACGCAAATCATAGGTCTTATCTTGTGCGACAGCTGCCATGAATTCCTTTGTCAGACAGATTGAAATATTCGCCCCTGTTAAGAAGTCAGGATCTTTGACACTATAACTTCCACCCATTTTTAATTTTTGCTTAGCCTCTTTGATGAAAGCATGTTCTGCAAATTGCAAAAGCCCCTCTTCCTTAACCAAGACTTCAAATAGCTCCCTTTCTTCTTGAGTTAAAGGAGAAAAAGCTAGTTTCTCGCTTGCTAATTGTTTGATTAGGGGATTTTGACTTGTAGTTATCAACTGTTGCAGGATCAACGGATTCTGGATTTTTGAAATAATAAATTCAAAAATATCTGGGTGCCAATCATTGAGCATGATCATTTGCGCCCCTCTGCGACTTCCTCCTTGCTCGACTAAATGGGTGAGATTAGCTAAATCATTGAGCCAAGAAACAGCACCAGAAGATTTTCCATTTACGCCATGTACGACAGCTGATTTTGGTCTCAAGGTTGAGCCATTCGTTCCTACTCCACCACCACGACTCATGATTTCCATGACTTCTTCTCGGTGTTTTGCTAAACCAGAACGAGAATCTTGAATAAATGGCATGACAAAACAATTAAAGTATGTGACTTCTGATTGCGTACCAGCACCATATAACACCCTTCCTGCAGGAATCAAATTTTGTTCAGTCAATTGTTTGTAAAAATCTTCAAAAAATTCAGCTTTTCTATCGCCCTCGACTTGACTAATTCCGAAAGCAACTCGAGCAGCAATTTGTTCATAATACAGCTCTAAAGGTTTTTCAACTTCACTTTTGTTTCTTTTAACGAATCCACGAGCTATTTCTTCAGGATCAGTCAAAGAGGAGCGAAATTCCTCTTCCACTTCGATCGTTAAATCGTCTCCAGAGTGCTGAATGATCGTTCCAATTCCACGAGCCGGGTATTGTGGATCCGCATGTACCGTCAAGACGACTAGATCACCTATGGTTAACGTCTGATTATGTGGATCTTTGTAAGTATATCGATCCAACATGACCAAGCGTGAAATCCCTTCAAATGTCAGTTTCATTTGTGGATCAATAGGTTTGACCTCTGGATAATTCCGTATATCCTGATTAAGTTTTTCTATATATTTTTTTGAATAAATTCCCATTCCATCGCCACCTTATCATAAAAAACACTATATATAGTGTCTGTTAATTATTATCACACTACATAATGTGTTTTTCAATCTTGTAATAAAAAAAATTTATGATATAATGAGAACTATTATCAGTGAAGGAGCAGCCTCAAAAGATGAACACATTTAAACAAAAACCTTACTTTACGATTCACAAATTTGCTTATTTGTCATTATTAATTGCTGCCTGTGTCGTAGGCAGACTTTTTTTTGCTTGGTTACCAAATATTCAACCTATGACAGCAATTCTTTTACTACTTGCGGCATTTGGTTCTTTAACAGATGCTTTAATCGTCTCCATATTGAGCTTATTCATCACTAATCTATATTTAGGATTAGGGACTTGGACAATCAGTCAAATGCTCGCCTTCAGCGGGATTGTTTTGTTTTTTCATTGGATGAATCAGTTACCTATAGTCGCTAAGCATGTGACTATTCAAGCAATTTTGAGCTTTATTTGTGGATTAATTTACGGTTTGATTGTTTCACGAATTGAAACTTTCATCTATCAACTTCCCTCTTTTTGGGCTTACTATTTTCAAGGACTTCCTTTTGATCTCGCCCATGGTATAGGTAATTTCTTTTTTTATTTGATTCTCTTTCCCGCATTTCAACGGATACTGTTTCCGCTATACAGTAAGACGCTTGATGACAGATATAAAAAATAAATGACGTGAGAATCCTTATTTTATCAGCCCTCTGATTATTTTTGTCTAACTTTTTTTGAGGGTATAGAATCAGAAGTGATTCTTCTGTCCCAGTTTTCATTTAGCCATAAAAAGTGGGATATTAATCAAATTTTTTCTGATTAATATCCCACACTCATTTATCATGTAATCATTTTTAGAGTTTATTGATTGTTATCTATGTAACGGGTTAAACTTCTCAATTTCTTTTTCTCGTCTCTCTCGGCTTATTCTTGGTCTATTCTCCAACTCATCTATGAATTGCTTTAATATGGTGGGGTTAAGTTTAGTAAAGTGTCTATTCTTCATAAAACTTGCTATCGCTTGCTTAACCGCTTCATTTTCTTTTCTTTCTTCAATTAATTTTTCCACTCTTGAGGTTTGATTTTCTATAAGTTCCTTAGCGTCCTGTTCAGCGATTATTTTTAGATCATGAATAAATGCTATACACGTATCAGGAGTCAAGGGATTAAACTTAAATTTATTAAGGTCTCCAATTAGTGCATCTTTTGTTTCCTTCGGCAAACGTGTATCTGAGTGAATCTTATGCCTTGTCTTAAGGTAGTCAATATAAAAAGTTTTATTTTGGCTAGTTACTTCTATTGTATTTTGGGTCTCTATTAGGTTGTTTGGTTGTATGAGTTTGCTCTCATCTGGATGAAGTGGAAGTCGTTGGATGACCCCTTCTGCTACATCATCTTTAAGTTCAGAAAGAAATTCACCTATTGCTGCTAATGTTTCCGAACTAACAGGTTCACCCTCCTCAAGCTTACACTCTTCGATTAGTTGAAAAGCTATAGTAGCATGATTATACAAAGTATTTCGAGGTCGTTCGCTTTCATTATTTGCAATTTTTTGATTTGTTTCTTTTTTCTGTTCCATGTTTGGCATGTTATTCTCTCCTTTAAAATTTTATGTACTGCTTCATCAATTTATCAGAAAAAAAATACATAAGAAAACTTTTATTTCCAAGAAAAGAAAATTTTGCAATTTAATACCATTTAATTGATTAAAATTCTAGGTTATTACTTTTAATTTCTGAGAATACAAGGTCAAGAATAGTATTTTCAAAGAAAAATGCATCATGAAATTATATTTGAGTATTCCTATACATAACAATTCCTTTCATAATATTTCATTGATTTTTTAATCCCAGTTTTAATTTAGCCATAAAAAGTGGGATATTAATCAGATCAATATCCCACACTCATTTATTATGTAATTATTTTTAGAGTTTTATTGATCACTATCTTTGAAATTGATCCTTTTTGTTTAGATATGCCTGTGACTTTGGTAGTACAGATGTTTTTAATTGCTCAATTCTTTTTTTCGTAAGTCTTCCTTGCTCGGATTTTCCTTGCTCACGTTTTCTTTTATTAAGGCTTCTTTGTTCTGAGCTTCCTTTTTCAAGAAATTCTTTTACACTCATCTTGAAATATTCCTGTCTTTCATTTGGTTTACTTGGAGACTTATATTCATTTTTTAATTTCTCAATTTCTATTTTTTGCCTCTTTTTGCTTATGTATTCAGATTTTTTCAACTCGTCTTGAAATTGCACCATTAGTGTTGGGGGAATTTCAGTATAGTGTCTGTTCATCTTAAATCTTTCTTTCACTTGATCAACCGCTATATCTTCTCTTGCCTTTTTTATTGATTTTTCTATCTTGGGCGTTTGCTTCTTTAAGAGTGTCTGAACATCTCTTCTAGCGATCACATCTAAATCATAAATAAAGGAAGTAAACCTGTTAAGGTCCAAAGAATCGAAATAGAATTTATCAAGGTCTTGAATTAGTGCATGTTTTGTTTCTTTCGACAAAACTGCTTTTTTGCTTAAATCATACTTTTGATTAAGGTAGTTAATATAAAAGGTTTTATTTTTATCATCCACTACTATTCTATCATCACTATTCATTTGGATGTTCCTTTGTCGTAACAGTTTTTTCTCTTCTGGAAGAAGCGGAAGATAGGAGATAATCCCTTCTGCAGAATCTCTCTTATAGTTAGAAAGAATTTTACCTAATGTTGCTAACTTTTCCGAACTATTAGCTTCTCCCCTCACAAGCTTATGATCCTTGATTAGTTGAAGAGCAATAGCATATTGACTTCCTGTCCGTATTACTGCTATTTTTTGTTTATCATTTGGCATGTTATTCTCTCCTTTAAAAGTTATATACTACCTTGTTAAACTATCAGAAAAAAGGAGTATCTAAGTAACTTTTATTTCTGCAGAAAGAATTTTTTGGCATCTGATATCACTAAACATGTTGTTTTTCGAGTTACTATCCGATAACCATTCTGTCAAAAAGCAGTCATCACCCACTTATAGAGAATGGATGATGACTGCCTATACTAGATTAAAATTGAAGATTCTTAATTTATCCACTTCTGTTTGTCACAAATTGTTGATTGAATGATCTATCGACCACTAGAACATCGTACTTCTACTTCACGCAAGCTCCCCTTTTTTGCTTTAGCAGTCGTTCAGAACAGCTGGTTTTCTAACCGACCAATTTGTTCATTCATTTTTGACATTTTCCTAAATAAACGAACTCTTACACAAAAAATGTACTAAATTTCTAGAAAATCTTACAGAAACTTCTTTCTTTTTACCATTTCCTGTTTGTCGCAAGCAATGGATCATTCGTATACAATTAGTCCAATTACATTCGATAATAGACAATGATTGCTAGTCCGATACCTGATAAAATCAGTCCCCAAAATAGTTGTCCGAACATACTGGTATCTCCCAATAGCCAACGAACGAAAAATAATTTTCTTCCAAAACAAAAATTAACACACCTATGATAAAAATAATACATCCCGTAGAAAATATCGGGTTTGCTTGAAAAGCATTTATAATCTCTTCCATCTAACAACATCTCTTTCTCTATCTATCCATTATAGTTACCACAAACTCTGTTAGGCATTCTCTCAATTCAATACGTTTACCTAACGACACTTAGTATACTTCCTACTGTCAAGACAGTCCATATTTTTAAATGAACTGAACGAACAAAACTGTAAGCTATGTTTTTAAGCTGATCTTTGTCTACGACTACTTTCTCTCACAATATCGTTGAAGAGAAAAACGATCTAAGTTTTACATTGACGAATCAAATAAAAATACTCGCTGAACAATTTTCATTGAACAACGAGCATGCTAAGTTTTTGACTAATAGCTGTACTTTCTTTTTTCTAAATAGGAAGAAAGTAAGGATAAAGCATAGCAGACAGCAAAATACATCAATGTCATTGCCACAAACATTGGCAATACATAATTGGTATTTTGTCCGTAAACAATTCGTGCTTGGTGAGTCAATTCAGGTAAGGAAATGATCACTGCTAATGATGTATCCTTGATCAATGAAATCAGCTGACTCACGATTGCTGGGATCATTGATTTAAATGCTTGGGGTAAAACGACGATTCTCATCGTTTCTACATAAGACAATCCTGTGGAAAGACCAGCCTCCATTTGTCCTTTAGGAACGGCATTCAACCCTGCTCGAAAAATTTCTGATAACATAGCCGATTCAAAAATCGTCAATGCTGCTACGGCTGACCAAAAAATATTCATTTGGATACCGATTTGTGGTAAGGCAAAATACGTAAAGAAAATGATTAATAACAATGGAAGATTTCTGATAATATCAATTAGTATTCCTAGTATTTTTGAAAGATAAGGTATATTGGCAAAACGAACCACACCACAAATCCCGCCAATCAAAAAACTAAAGATGATTGAAAATAATGAAACCTCCACAGTCACTTTTAATCCTTCTAATAAGAAGCGGATATTCATCCATGAAAAAGCACCACTAAAATCCATTTTGTTCTCCCCTTCCTATGAACGAACTGCCCATTTTTTCTCTAAATATGTCATCAAGTAAGACAAAGGTAATGTAATTACTAAGTAAAAAAGACCCACGATGATATAGGTATCAAAAGTGTTGAAAGTTTCACTGGCAATTAAGTCCCCTTGATACATTAAATCTAACCCAGCAACGATAGCTAAAATCGATGAATTTTTTACTAAATTAATAAATTGGTTTCCTAATGGTGGTACGACGATCTTGAAAGCCTGCGGCAAAATAATAAACCGCATCGTTTGCGCATAGGTCAAACCAGCTGATAATCCCGCTTCTGTTTGCCCTTTTGGCACTGTTTGAATCCCTGAACGAACGGTTTCTGCAATAAATGCCGAAGTATAGATCGTCAAACCGATCGTCCCTGCTTGAAAGCCGTCAAAACTAATCCAATAGATCGGAAGGACGACATAAAAGAACATCACAATAATCAACAATGGGATATTTCGAAAAAATTCCACGTACGCTTTAGCTAGTCCACTGATCACTTTGTTCGTTGACAATTGAAAAATTGCCATCAGTGTTCCAATAATCAAACTAAATAATAAAGCTAACACACTTGAATAGATAGTGATTTTAAACCCTTCTAAGAAGGTTGATCCATATGTTTGCAGCAACTCAGCCATTCTTTCCCCTCCTTAATTCACTTTTCCTTGGGTGGTATCTGGGAACCATTTTTGGTAAATCTGATCATATGTGCCGTTAGCAATGAGTTCTTTTAACGCTTGATTTACGGCATCCAAAAATTCTGTTTGTCCTTTATTGATCGCAATTCCATAAGGTTCATTGGTAAACGTCCCACCTGCTAAAGTATAGTCAGGGTTCTCGTCAGCCATTCCCAACAAAATGGCATTATCGGTCGTCATAGCATCTCCTTGTCCTGATTGTAAAGCAGTAAACGCTTCGGCATAGTTTTCTAGTTCAAGAATTTTTGCATCTGGAGCATGTTCTCGGATATTTACTGCAGAAGTTGATCCTTTGACTGCAAGCACAGTTGTTTCAGCATTTAAGTCATCTACGCTTTTAATCGGGCTTCCTTTTTTGACTAATAAAGATTGTCCGGCATCAAAATAAACATCAGAAAAATCAACTTGCTTTTTTCGTTCATCTGTAATGGTCATTGTCGCAATAATCGCATCAATATTTCCATTTTTTAATAGCGGAATCCGTGTTTTAGAGGTAACTTCCACAAATTCTGCTTTCCCATCCTTTCCAAGAATCTCTTGCGTAATCGCTTTAGCGATATCGATATCAAATCCTTGAACCGTACTACTTTTGATATCCATCATCCCAAATAAGCGAGTATCGTATTTTACACCCCACGTTATGGTGTTGTTTTGCTTACTTCGTTCCAGAATATTTTCTTCAGCGACACTTTTTCCTTTGCAGCCTGCTAATATCAAAAAGACCAGACCCAAAAGAAAAAGCAAACGAATCATTGTTTTCTTACGCATTTTATTCCTCCTATCAATGATTGATTACTTTACTAATAAATTGTTGTGTCCGAGGTTCTTTAGGGTTCTCAAAGAAGTCTTTTACATTGCGGCTATCTTCTAATACTTGGCCATCCGCCATGAAAATAACCCGATCTGCTACTTCTTTTGCAAATCCCATTTCATGGGTCACGACGATCATTGACATCCCATCACGAGCTAATTTTTTCATCACATCAAGTACATCCCCGATCATTTCCGGATCTAAAGCAGATGTAGGCTCGTCAAATAACAGCATTTCCGGATTCATCGCCAAACCTCTGGCAATTGCCACACGCTGTTGTTGTCCTCCAGATAACATAGATGGATAAGAATCTTTTTTGTCGAGCATGTTGACTTTTTCTAAGAATTTTTCCGCGTTTTTCACTGCACTTGCTTGATCTTGCTTTAATACTTTAATCGGTGCAAGTGTAATGTTTTCTAAAACGGTTTTATTAGGATATAGATTAAAATGCTGAAAAACCATTCCAACATTTTTTCTGACTTCGGTCAATTTTGTTTTTTTGTCCTGAAGGTCGATATCATTGATTAACAATCTTCCAGAAGAAATCGTTTCTAATCCATTGATACATCGTAACATTGTACTTTTACCTGAACCTGAAGGACCAATGACAACGACGACTTCCCCTTTCTCAAACTCGAGGTTTATGTTTTTCAAAGCATGGAATTTGCCGTAGTATTTTTCCACGTTATCAAATTTAATCATTGCCATATCATTACACTCCCATTATTATTTAGTAAGAAACATTTAAAGATATATAATAGAACATATTATATCTGAAACTTACGTATTTTGTAAAGTTTCTTTGAAACTTTCTTTCGTTATTTTTCTCCTTTGCTTCTTACATCTGCTATTTTTCTGCATTTTGTTCGTCTTTTGATTTAGAACGGTTGTTTCTTCCTCCAAAAAACGGTAAGATATTAAGTGCTTAGTCTTACAAATCGTAAAGAGGTGTTTTTTTTGAAAAATATTATTCTAACAGGTGATCGCCCGACTGGCAAGTTACATTTAGGGCATTATGTAGGATCACTCAAAACACGGGTAGAAATGCAAAAAGATGAAAACAATCAACTTTTTGTAATGATTGCAGATATGCAAGCCCTAACCGATAACGCTAAAAACCCTGAGAAGGTTTCTTCAAATGTACTTGAAGTTGCTTTAGACTATTTAGCTGTTGGATTAGATCCTACGAAATCAACGCTTTTTATCCAATCGCAAATACCAGAATTAGCTGAATTGACTATGTACTATTTAAACCTAGTCAGCGTCGGGCGTGTCCGTCGTAATCCTACAGTTAAAACAGAAATCGAACAGAAAAAATTTGGTGAAGGTGTCCCAACTGGATTCTTTATTTATCCTGTATCGCAAGCTGCTGATATCACAGCTTTCAAAGCGAATTTAGTTCCTGTTGGTGAAGATCAAAAACCAATGCTTGAACAAACACAAGAAATAGTTCAAAGTTTCAACCACACGTATGGCGACGTCTTAGTGGAACCAAAAGGCGTTTTCCCACCAAAAGGAATGGGCCGTTTGCCTGGCATCGATGGGAATGGAAAAATGAGCAAGTCATTGGGTAATGGCATCTATATTTCTGATCCTGCTGATGTGGTCAAGAAAAAAGTAATGAGTATGTACACAGACCCAAATCACATCCACGTGGAAGATCCAGGTCAAGTCGAAGGCAATATGGTGTTCACTTATCTTGATGTGTTTGGAAAAGACAAAAATGCGATTGAAGAAATGAAAGCTCATTATCGTCGTGGTGGTCTAGGTGATGTGAAAATCAAACGCTATTTGATTGATGTTTTGGAAGAAGAGTTTGCTCCAATTCGTGCTAGAAGAGAAGAATTAGCGAAAGATCCAGCTGCTGTGATGGCGATCCTAAGAGACGGTAGTGAAGCAGCTGCGAAAGTCGCTGCTCAAACTCTAGCAGAAGTCAAAACTGCAATGGGAATCAATTATTTTAACTGATTGGCTTGTTAATGAATAAAAAAGACGTCCTCATTCTTTGTGAGGGCGTCTTTTTTTACAGTTTAACGAATATTTGCACCAACTGTTTCACTTAGTGCTTTTTCGATCTTAGTCATTGATCGGTTAATTTCTTCATCTGTCATTGTTGCTTCAGGATTCTCGAATGTCAGACTGTAAGCCATTGACTTATGTCCTTCCTCGATATTTTTTCCTTGATACACATCAAACAATTGGATGTCTGTTAAGAACTTACCTGCAGCAGACTGGATAACCGTTACGATTTCTTGATTGGTTACTGTTTCTGCAACTAACATCGCAATGTCACGAGAAACGGAAGGGAATTTTGTCACCGCATGGAAAGTCATCCCTTTTTGAGCAGCTTCGATCACTGAGCTCAAGTCAAATTCTGCAACATAGGTTTCTGGAACATCGTATTCTTTAGCTGTATTCGGATGAACCTGTCCAACAAATCCAATCACTGTTTCACCTAAATAGATTTCCGCTGTTCTTCCTGGATGCATGTCTTTCAAACTATCAGTCGCTTGATAAGAAATGTCTGTTGCTATTCCTAATTGTTCAAACAAGTTTTCTAAAAGACCTTTGATCGTATAGAAGTCAACTACTTCTGCTTGAGTTTGCCAACTTTTATCCTGCCAAGTACCTGTCAATGCAAGAGCAACATGTTTCACTTCCTGCGGCAAATGAGTCAATGGATCGTTTTCTTGATAGAAGACTCTTCCGACTTCATAAAAAGCGACATCACTATTTTTTCTAGCTACGTTATAGTTCACATTATCCAGTAACCCACTGATCAAGTTCATTCGTAAGACAGAACGGTCTTCGCTCATTGGCCAATCAAGACGTGTAACTAAGGAATCTTTGATTGTAAATTGACGAGATTTTTCTTCCGTTGTCAAAGCATAGCTGATGGCTTCATGTAAACCACTGTCTTCAAGTAATGTACGGATCTTGCGTGTTGTTGATTGCTCTTGGGTCAAACTTCCTGCAACAGTCTCTCCACTTGGTAATGTGGAAGGCAAGCGATCATAGCCATAGATACGAGCAACTTCTTCAATAATATCCGCTTCAATCTTGATATCCCAGCGACGAGGAGGAACAGTAACGGTGAACGTTTCCCCTTCACTTTGATAGCCAAAGCCAAGTGCTTCAAAAATCTCATTTACTTCCTTAACTGTTAAGTCAGTTCCTAGATAATGATTGATTCGTGAGAGAGTGATCGTTACTGTTACGTCTTCTACTTGATAAGTCGAACCAGCAACCGCACCTTGAAGAACCTCACCGCCTGCTAACGAAACGATCATTGCAGCAGCAACGTCACATGCTTCAGCAACTGTTGCTTGATTGATTCCTTTTTCAAAACGAGCAGAAGATTCACTTCTTAAATTGAATTGTTTCGCTGTTCGACGGATCGAAATTGGATCAAACAAAGCTGCTTCTAGAGCAACCGTAGTCGTTGTCTCAGTGATTTCAGAATCCAAGCCGCCCATCACACCTGCTAAAGCGACTGGTTGTTCTCCATTAGTGATCACGAGATTTTCGGGTGTTAACTCACGTGTTTCGCCATCTAACGTAACGATTTTTTCTGTTGCTTTTGCCTGACGGACGACGATTTCTTGTGATCCTAGCCGATCATAATCAAACGCATGTAATGGTTGTCCAAACAACAGTAAGATGTAGTTTGTGATATCTACTACGTTGTTGATTGGTCGAATCCCTTCATTCATCAAGATATTTTGTAACCATTGTGGACTAGATTGGATTTTTACGCCTTCAATGATTCGAATTTGATAAGCAGGCACAGCTTCTGGATCTTCGACTGTCACCTTGATTTTGTCTTTTGCCGGACGTGCTGCTTCTACTAATTCTTCCTCTGCAAAATGAGGTGTTTGACGATAAATCGCCCCCACTTCATATGCTACTCCTCGCATAGATAAAGCATCTGCGCGATTCGGTGTAATCGATAACTCGATAATTGAATCGTCCATGTCTAAATAAGAAAAGACGGGCTCTCCATTGACTGCCTCTTGTGGAAGATAGTAGATTCCTTCAGCATATTCTTTGGGAACGACACTATCTGGATAGCCAATTTCTTGTAAGGCACAAATCATCCCATTAGAAACTTGACCACGCATTTTCCCTTTTTTGATTTTTACATTCCCTGCGATCCGTGAATTAGGTAAAGCAACGATGACTTTGATCCCTGCCTTCACGTTAGGCGCGCCACAAACGATCTGTGAAAGTTCTTCTTCACCGATATCCACTTGGCAAATCGATAAATGATCGGAATCAGGATGTGGCACACATTCCTTGACTTCGCCGACTACGATTTTTTTTAAGCCTTCTTCAGGAACCGTGATTCCTTCCACTTCGATCCCAGTCACTGACATTTTATCAGCTAGTTCTTTTGGCGTAACTGCTGACAAATCAAGATATTTATTTAACCATTTATAAGAAACTAACATGCTTTTTACTCCCCTTTGAACTGACTTAAGAAACGCAAGTCATTTTGATAGAAATTACGAATATCATTGACACCGTAACGTAGCATTGCTACTCGATCTGGGCCAAGGCCAAAAGCAAAACCAGAGTATTTTTCCGGATCGATACCTGACATTTTCAATACATTTGGATGAACCATCCCAGCTCCTAAGATTTCAATCCAACCGGTGTGCTTGCAGACATTACAGCCAGCGCCACCACATTTGAAACAGCTGACATCCACTTCAACAGAAGGTTCAGTAAACGGGAAATAACTAGGACGTAGTCGAATTTCACGTTCTTCACCAAACATCTTCTTCATTACGACTTCTAAAGTGCCTTTTAAGTCACCCATCGTAATATTTTCATCGATCACTAATCCTTCGATTTGATGGAATTGGTGGCTATGAGTAGCATCATCCGTATCACGACGGAATACTTTCCCAGGTGAGATCATTCGAAGTGCACCTTTTGAAAAGTCATGTTTTTCCATCGTACGTGCTTGTACTGGTGAGGTATGCGTACGAATCAAGATCTCTTCTGAAATATAAAAAGTATCTTGCATATCACGAGATGGGTGGTCTTTTGGTAAGTTCATTCGCTCAAAATTATAATGATCAGACTCCACCTCATACCCTTCAACAATTTGGTAGCCCATTCCGACAAAGATGTCTTCGATTTCTTCCATGATTTGTGTCAAGATGTGGCGGTTTCCTTGTTTGACTTGACGTCCTGGCAAGGTCACATCAATTGTTTCTTTGCTTAAAGCTGCTGCAAGTGCCGCTTCTTCTAACGCTTGCTTTTTACGTTCAATTTCTGCTGTCAACAGATCACGAATCTCATTGGCAAAACTACCAACTTTCGGACGTTCTTCAGGACTTAGATCCTTCATTCCCCGTAAAACTTCGGTGATTGGTCCTTTTTTCCTAAAGTTTCTACACGAATTTGATTTAATTCTTTTAAATCGCGTGCTGTCGCTATTTTAACGATTGTGGCTTCTTTCAAGCTTTCTAATTGGGCTTGTAGAGACATTCCCTATTTCCTCCTTCAAATTCAAATACAAAAAAGACCTCATTCCTACAAAGGAACGAGGTCTTCGCGTTACCATCCTAATTTACGGTCAAAACCGTACACTTACTTTTTTAACGACATTTGCCGGTCTGAATAAATCAGACGAACTCAGAAAGTGAACTTCATTTTTCAAACTCAGGATCTGCTTACAGTCTATGACAGATCTCCCTGGACTGGTTTAGCCAAACTACTCTTTTTCGTCAACGTTCTTTAGCTATTCATCTAATGCCAGTTTACAAGATTTCACTTCCAAAATCAACTGCATTCTTCTTCTGTCACCCATTTTTCACTCCAAACCTGTAACTGAACGATGGCCTTTTGAAGATCCGCTCCTTTTTCAGTTAACATATATTCTGAACGGCTGGACTCTTTACATGAGAAGTTTCTGGCGATGATTTTTTCTTTTTCAAGTTCTTTTAATCGTTCAACTAAAACCCGATCACTCACCATAGGTATTTTAGCTGCGAGATCAACAAAGCGTTGCGGACCATTTTCAAGCAATACATCAATAATCAGCCCATTCCATTTTTTACCTAAAATCGAAAAGGTCTTTTCAAATTTAGGACATAAAGTGAACTCTGTCTGTGTTAGCTCCATTTTACTCACCTCTTTGCTAAGAGTATAGCATATTACTTACAAAGTGTAAGTCCTAGTTGCTCAATTATTATTATTTATTAATATTTATTATTTTCTTTGCACTTAATAAGACAAGAAAGACATCTGTGACAGGCTTTTCTAAAG
The DNA here is from genome assembly GCF_000271405.2 of Enterococcus hirae ATCC 9790. Taxonomy (NCBI): domain Bacteria; kingdom Bacillati; phylum Bacillota; class Bacilli; order Lactobacillales; family Enterococcaceae; genus Enterococcus; species Enterococcus hirae. The sequence continues at coordinate 2,443,501 of NC_018081.1, forward strand.
ATTCTGTCAACGCCTGTTGATAGAGATTCAATTGCCCACGATATTTTTGAATGACTGCATCAATCGCTGTTTCATCGTCACGATCTAAAATGAAATCCGTCTTAAAGTCATATAATTGAATCGTCGTGGGTAACTCAATATAACCATCAACAATCCCATGGATTAGCAATTCATCTTCTTCATTTGGGTATTGTTCAAAGACCCGTTCTGCAGGTAACAGCATCGAAAACGGTTGTTCCCGTTTGACATGCGCTTTTTGCTTGATTAATTCTTTTCCAAGCTCGGTTTCAAAAAACCAAAGAATAGCAGAAAAATCAATTTTTTTGGCTACCTTTTGATCCACTAAACGCTTTTTAACTAATTCATCTAGTAATGCTTGGATCGACTCAGTAGTCGGCGTTTCTAATGGCAGCAATTGCAATAAATAGTGTGTTGCAGTTCCGATTGCCGCAGCTGAAACCTGTTGCGTTTTTTGTAAGAAACGTGGTTCAGCCAATGTATCTTGCGTATAACGGAATTGGCGGTTTAACCCTCTTGTTTCATTACTTTCCCAGACAAGTTTAGCATCAAGCGTATCATCTGGATCTTCAAACAAACGTTTAATTTCAGAAACCGATTGATAACTCGTGGTTTGTGTCGACTCTTTGAAAGGGTAACGATAATCGAGTCGTGCTTTCAAAGCAGGTGATAGTGGTGTTTGATCCACGTCATTATTTTCAGCAGCATCGTTTTCTTGCGCTATTAAACGTTGCCTTTTTTCAAGCAGAGATTGTTGATTCATCCAAGTAATGGCAAATTGGCTATCAGAGTTTTTTAATTCTGAAAGAATGGTTGCTTCGGCAAAATAGTTTTGCATCAATGGATGACGCATCAAACTAAGACCGATCCAGCTCATCAAGCTGCTATTCCCTTTTAATCGAGTCGTTGGCTCTAAGACTAATTTGGTTTGTTCAGAAGCTTCTGACCAATTCTTCAAGGTATCTTCTTTATTTTTATACGAGCCGATAATAAATAATTTTTGTTCCGCACGGGTCAAACCAACGTAGAGTTTACGCATCTCCTCTGACAATAACTTATTTTGTTTGGCTGATTTGATTGCTTGATAAGGCAAGGTATCATACAACACCCGAGTATCAGGGTCCATATAACGAATCCCCGCACCTAGTTTTTCTTCAAAAGCATATCGCTTTTTTAAATCTTGCAAATTGAATTGTTTGGTCATATCTAATAAAAAGACAATAGGAAATTCTAAGCCTTTACTTGCGTGAATTGTCATGACCCGAACAGCATTATCGCTGGAGGAAATCACCGGCTCCGCTAAATCTTTGTCTTTTTCCTGCATCTTTTCGATGAAGCGAACGAATTGATACAACCCTCTAAACGAACTTTGTTCATACGCTTTCGCACGATCAGCTAAGGCATAAAGGTTTGCTTGTCTTTGGGCACCGGCTGGTAAACCTGCTACATATTCTAAATAACCGGTTTGTAAATAGATCTCCCACAGCAAGTCAGTGATTGAAGACCGCCGAGCCAGTTCCCGCCACAATTCGAGTTGGTCATTGAAATGGCGCAATTTATCAGCCAATTCATTCTGATTTGCTGTTTGGTAAGCCAGCACCGCATCATAATAGGTATGCGTTCGATCAGCTAAACGGATCTGTGCCAGTTCTGGTTCAATCAGTCCTACGATCGGTGAACGTAAAACGGCTGCCAAGGGAATATCTTGATACGGATTATCAATCAATTGTAGCAAAGAAATCATCGTACGCAACTCTGTAGATTGAAAATAATTTTGGGCATCATTCATTTCTAAAGGAATATCCAATGTTTTAAAGATCTCTAATATCGTAAGATTATTCTTCTTTGTAGGTGTCAAAAGTACGATATCTTTATATTCGACTGGACGATTCTGTTTCATTTTTTTATCATAGATCAGGAATTTTTCATCAATCAGTTCGCGGATTTTTAAGCCCGTCATAAAGAGTTCACCTTCTGTTTTGTCCTCTAGATTCTCATCAATTGGAAGGTCGCTGTTTGGCTCTTCTTCTTTTTCGTAAATCAATAGTTCTGGTTCAAAGCGATCGACTTCGGGGAAATCAGGAAATCCTAATCGTAATTGTGCAGCATCATCATAAGCGATTTGTCCCACAACAGGGTCCATCAATTGTTGGAACACCAGATTGGTAAATGACAGGACTTCCTTTCGGGAACGAAAGTTTTCTGCCAAAATGATCCGTCTTCCACCCTCAGCTGTTGAAAATGCTTCATATTTTTCAATAAACAAACTAGGATCAGCTAGTCGAAAAGAATAAATCGACTGTTTGACATCCCCAACCATGAATAAATTACCGTTTGTCGGATCAGGCTGTCTAAGCCAATAAAGGATAGCTTCTTGCAACTGGTTGATATCTTGGTATTCATCGACCATTACTTCTTTGAATTGCTTACGATAAAGCTTTGATGCTTCACTTGGAAGCCATGACTCTTCTGTTTGAGTCGTCAAGATTCGCAAGGCAAGATGTTCTAAATCATTGAAATCTACTACTCCCTTTTCTCTTTTTCGTTGGCTAAAGCCATCCATGAAACGTTTGGTGACATTCGTCAACTCTTCCACTAGGACAGCAGCTTTTTTCGTCCGTTCGGTCAATTGTTCAGGAGAAATCGGAAAATAAGTTTTTCCAATTTTCTGAATGATTTTTTTCGCCTGATCTCTTAAATTTTTAACTTCGGCTGAACGTTCTTTCAGCTCTGCTTTGCGACTGCTTTTAAAAGTAGTAAAAGTCAATGTTTCTAAACCCGTATAGGCTTCCGGCAATTGATCTTGTAATAAGTGATCATAAATGCGTTGGACTTGTTCTTTTTCTCCTGCAACTTGTTCCAACATTTTTTCCAGACCTTCTTCTTGCGCTAATCCAACCATTTCTTCATAAAGTTGCACACTTTGTGCCATATCTGTAAGTAGAAGTGGTCGCAATTGTTCTTGGTACAATGGTGAATGAGCTAATCCATCATCTAAACGATAGTTATCCACTAATTGATCTAACCAACGTTTGGGATCAGGATTCGCTCGCGCAAATTCATAAAGAGAGAAAACCAGATTGGTCAATCCATCATCTGAACGATCATTTGAAAAATTCATTGTTAATTGGAAAAACTCTTCCCGATCTTCACTATAACAAGCCTCGTGTAATTCATCCCAAACATCTTCTTTCATTAAGATCGTTTCTGTCTCATCCGTTAACATTCGAAAAACTGGATCAATATCGATCAAGTAGTAGAATCGGCGGATAACCGTTAAACAAAAAGCATGTAAAGTAGAAATATTAGCACTCGGCAATAAAATCAGCTGTTTCGTGAAATGTTGTTGGCGTGCCGGATCGCTTTCACTATTGACTGCTTCTTGTAAAGCTTCTTGGATCCGTTCTTTCATTTCTTTCGCTGCCGCTTCTGTAAACGTCACGATCAAAAGTTCATCAATATTGAACCCCATTTTTAGTTTTTCGATTACTCGACGGACAAGCACTGTGGTTTTTCCAGAACCAGCGGAAGCTGATACCAGCAAGTTATCTCCCTGATCAAAAATGGCTTGCCATTGTTCGTCAGTGAATCGTTCGTTTTCTGGTCTCAAAGGAATTTTGGTCATTCTTCCTCACTCCTTTTTTCTATTCTTCGCAGGGCTTCTTCCTTGTTTAATTTTTCTAAACGGTGATAATTGTTTTCTTGCAACATCACATCGAACGTACAAACACTTCTAAAAGGACACATCTGGCAAGCAAGCCGCTCCTTGTCTTTGTAAGCTGGATTAAGTTTGATCTCCCCTGACGTGATTTTATCCCCTGCTAAACGCATATTCGCACGATTATGCGCCATAAAAAGTTGGAGTTCCTGTTCTGTATAGAATTTTTCTTTACTAAAACTTCCCTTTTGATAGACATCTTTCGCATTTTTCTTGATCGGATAAATCAAAGAGTTCTCTTTTGCTTCCAGTGAATGATCTAATACTTCCAATAACTCAGGTTCATCGACAAAGATGCCGTCATAACTGAATTTTTTCAATGTCTCTTTTTCAATTTCATTTGCTTCAGACAAAATCGGATTATGGACATGTAAATAATAGGAACCAGCCGGTCGAACCAATGCTTTTCCAGTCAATTTGACAGCATCCATCAACGCCACGTCTAGATAGGTCAACAGTTGCATAGCCATCCCGTAGTAAGCTTCAGTGACATCAAAGGAACGTCCACTTGATTTATAATCGACAACACTAAGCCAGGTATCCGCTTGTTCAACAGCAACATCCACACGATCAATCTTCCCACGAACATGTAGTTTCCCTCCATTATTCAGTGGTAATTCCAACCCTGGGATACCTTGAGCGCCCGCAATTTGGCCAAACAATATTTCTGTTTGAAGGGGCTTCATCCCTGTATTTTTACTTTGCTTTTGTAATGCCCAAGCTACTTTTTGGATCGTTTGTCCTAACTGATAACGAATATAGTTCATTCGAGCTGAACTATCTAAAATTTCAAAGCGTAACTCGCCAAAGACGTCTTGCAAGACTTTTTCAGTAAACTCTTTACGTTGTGTATCGGTCATTTCTACTAGCGATATCTGATTTGAAAATAGTAATTTAAAGAAACGATCTAGTGATTCATGATAAAAATCACCTGTAGCAGCCGGCGTTAAACCATAGACCATTCGTTCTTTCAGTTTCAAACCAAATTGGACAAAATATTTATATTCACAATTATAGAAATTTTCTAATCTGGAAATAGAGGTATAAATATCTTTACCATAGAGTTCCTCTGCCATCTTTTTAGGTAATGACACCGGGACATTCAGATGTTCTTGACTTTCAAAAATGCGCAATGCAAAATTTCGCCATTGTGATTGCAAGATCTGCTCTCTTAGTTGGCGCCAATACACCGGAACTTTTTTCTTCTCTTCCTTTGCTAAACGATAGATATGATTGATTGTATTGATCCCACTACGATACGTACCGATATAACAACTCGGATCGCTGTCTAAAACCAAATGCTCTTTTCTTTCAGCTGGGATCATCAAGTATTCCATGATTCGTTTCAAATAAGGAGAGATTTTCAACGTGTTTGTATCATAACTTTGAGCGTAACTGAGGTATAGACGCTGAGTGGCTGAAGCAAACACCAAGTAGGCTTGCAATGGTTCAAAAGACAAGTTCTCTTTTGCGGGATCAAATAAAAATTTCTCTTTCGCTAAACGAGCATTCAACGTTTCCCTTTCCTCACTAGAAAGCAAGCCTTTCGTTTCGTGCCGATCAGGAAATACTTGATCATTCAAGCCAATGGCAAACGTGACTTTCGCCTGGTTTGATCGTACCAGTTCCAAGCGGTTGATGCGTACTTGGTCGATTGCTGTAGGAATCTTCCCATAACTTAAATTTTCTAACCCGCTGGTAATGATTTCCTGAAACAAATGCCAGTCAAATTCAGATTCCCCATAAATGAGCGAATACTCGTCCAGTAAATCAATCAACGCCCCCCATGTTTGCTCATGGTTTCGGGCTGCTGCTAAATTGCCTCGTTCAATTTCTTGATTTCGCCAAAAAACTAATTGTTGTTGTACGCCACTGTTCACCAAAAAACGATAAAAGACCGTCGCGCCTTCTTGTCCATTTTTACATTTTTTTATCTTGTCAAAAAATGTTGGGACTTTCTCTTTGAAGAAGTGCCGAATATCATTCGAGCGTTTTTCTAATTCTTGAACATCTTCCAGTTGTTCTGCTTCAAAATCGTAAGACACGAACTGCCAATCTTTTTCTCTCGTCCAGTATGAACCTTGATAGTTATAAGCAAGTGCTACATTTTCTGTGACATCTAATTTTGCTCGGAACTGATTTCTTTGCTCACGCCAACTGGCTAAGTCTAGTGTATCATCCGCTTCACAAATGAATAATTCAGTTTTGAAAAAACGCATGATATCATTCAAACGATAGGCATATCGATCTAAAGCGAATAAACTATTGATCCATTCGATCAATGGATGATTCTCCATCAACTGCTCTTCATCAATATAAAAAGGAATTGCCATTTCTTTGAAAACAGGTTGTAGCAAGTTACCATAAAACGCCATATCTTTCGTTAACACTTGAATGTCACGATAGCGATAATTTTCCTCGCTGACCAAACGACGGATCTCCACAGCTAGTTGTCTGACTTCTTCGGTGGCGTTCTCTGCTTCCCAAATTCTCAACGCCTCTTGTTGCCCAACCTTCAGCGGCTGGCTTTTTTTGTTGCTAGAAGTTTCTTCCCACATTTTTTGCAAGTGCATGAGTGCAAGCGGTCTTTCATGTTCTGGGGCAAATTTTTCCACTAAAACCGGCACTCTTCGTTCTTTGGCACTGTTGATCAGTTGGAAATAGAGCTTTCCTGTTTCATGAAACAATGTCAACACTTCAGGCATATCCGTGATATAAGGACGATCAAGAAGCAAATCAATCACTAGCTGTCCCTTTTCCATCATGACCTGTAACAATTGATATTCTTGCGCATTGACTCGAGTGAAACCACTAACGATAAATTTCACCTTAGACATGTCTTGCGTTTGTAAATAATTTGCCAAAATGGTCAAAGCATCTTCAGATTGCAGCGCACGTTGGACCAATTCTTCTTCAAAAGCTGTAAAAATCAATTGAAGATCTTTCATTTTCAACTGTTGATTTTCAGCTTTTACCGTATCCGCTAGTTCTGAAAAGACAAGATCTTCAGGTGAAATATTTCCAATACGTAATTCATTGTGCAATTCTTGCAGCTGGCGAATAAACCCTTTTTTATTGATTTCTCCCCGAAAAATCGTTAAATTTTCTTCATTTTTTTCTAGGATCTGTCGCAAGATCATTGCCGAACCAGATTCTGAAAGTTCATTACCAGACAATAACGTTGTTTGCTGCAACAAATACCACGCTAAACGATAAAAACTAAAGACTTGGACATTCGTTGTACTAAATGACGTTTTGCCACTTCTTTGACGCAGCTCTGTCAAGATTTCTTGTTCTTGTTCAAATTTATTATAGTTAGGTACAAGGAAAAATACCTGGTGCATGCTATCTTTTGCTAACCATTCGACTGATTCATCAATCAACGCTGTACGGTGGTCTTTTCGGGCTGTCCCGAGAATAAATTGTAAAGACATTTTCCCTCTCCTTATTCCTTAGATTCATTCCTCATTCATTATACCAAAAACAACTGAACATTTGTTCTTTCTCCTATTTTTTTTAGAAATTAATTGTTTGCGCTTATAGAGATTATTTTACCAAATCCTCTCAAAAAAAGTTTAGGACTACTTCTTGCGATTCACATCCATCAATCGCTATCCTTTACTTATTTCTTATACTTATCCATATAAAAAAAGCACCAAAGCTAGTTATTTCCACTAACTTTGATACTTTCTTTTATAACTTCATTTGGTTTAATGAATGGAACCCATCAATTTTTTGATTGGTTCTTTGATCATAAATAATACAACTGCTCCAACGATTGCTACGACACCGACAATCCCGAAATAAGCAGATTCAGTACCTGGTGTATAGAAACGCGCGATTTGTGCATTGATCGCTTGTGAAGAAGCATCTGCCAAGAACCAGATAGCAATGGTTTGTGATTCAAAAGCTTTAGGTGCTAATTTTGTTGTCGCAGACAAGCCAACTGGTGATAAACATAATTCAGCGATTACGACAATGAAGAAGCTGCCAATCAACCACATTGGACTTACTTTACTATCTGTGCCATAAAGCATGCCTGGTAACATCATTAATAAGAAAGATAACCCAGCAAATAATAATCCTAGTGAAAATTTCACTACGGTTGATGGTTGTCGTTTTCCTAATCTCGTCCACAATGTAACGAATACTGGTGTCAAGACGAAGATGAAAATCGGATTCAATGATTGGTACCAACTAGCTGGAATATTCATACCGAACAATGTTGATTGTGTCCGTTCTTGTGCAAACAGAGCCAAGATGGAAGATCCTTGTTCTTGTAACGACCAGAAAATGATCGCTGCTAAAAATAATGGGATATACGCCCATACTTTTGGTTTTTCCTCTGCTGTAACATTTTTAGCTGTTAACATTTTAACAAAATAGTATAACGGTAAAAGAATACCTAAAACACTAATTGAATTGACAAAGAAATCAATGGTTAAATGTCCAGTGACTTGTGCGCCACCAAAGATTGCTACAATCACAACTAAAGCAATGACTAAGTTACGAATGAATTTTTTACGCTCTGCTGCTGTTAATGGATTAGGAGCAACTGTTCCTATACCATCCAACGTTTTACGTCCTTGGATCACGTATTGTAACAGTCCAAAGAACATTCCGATTGCAGCTAATGAGAAGCCAAGATGGTAGTTGTATTCCTGTCCGATCGTTCCTACGATGATCGGTGCTAGCATCGCACCTAAGTTGATCCCCATATAAAAAATAGAGAAGCCGGCATCTCGTCTTAAATCAGTTTTTGAATAAAGATGTCCAACCATTCCGGAAACATTTGGTTTCAAAAAGGCTGTCCCAAAGATAATCAAAGCCATTGAGACGAATAAAGTGGAAACACCAAATGGCAATGCTAAGACGATATGCCCAAGCATAATAAATATTCCACCGAAGAAAACAGTTCTTTTTGCACCTAGTACCCGGTCTGAAACCCAACCACCGATGATACTAGACATATAAATCAGTGAACCATAAATTGACATAATTGCTAATGCTGTTGCGGTAGGTAATCCAAGTCCACCGTTTGCTACAGTATCGTACATGTAGTAAAGCAACAGCGCACGCATACCATAATAACTAAATCGTTCCCACATCTCTGTGAAGAACAATGTTGACAACCCCTTCGGCTGACCGAAGAAGCCCTTGTCTTGTTGATTTTCCATAATCCATACCCCAATTCTTTAAATTTTCAGAAAATACTATAAATATTCACTGAAAAATTTAACTAAAAAACTTATTTAAGAAATATATACTTATTTTCTATAAAAACGAATAAAATTTAATGGGAAAATGATAATAAAAAATAAACAGATATTTAATAATTATATATTGCTATTTTAAAATGATCGAGTTTTACTTAGTTTAACAACAATGGAAACGTTAACTAAAATAACCTCTATTATTTTAATATTCATTAAAAAATTTACTTATTTTTTGTGAGCATATTATTTCACTTACTTTTTGTAAGGTGATATACTTCGTTTGTACTCATAAAATATGCAGATCGCAACTAAAGGAGATTTCACCATGACAACATTTACAAAAACTTTGCAAAACCGTCGTTCTATCTATGATTTAGGACATAACGTAACACTATCAAATGAAGAATTAACAGCTTTGATCAAAGAAGCAATCAAAGAAAGTCCAACTGCATTTAATGCACAATCAACACGAGCAGTCATTCTTTTTGGAGATGCTCACGAAAAATTATGGGAAATGACCGAAGAAGCTCTTCGCCCATTGACACCTGCTGAAGCTTTTCCAAATACGCAAAATAAATTAGCGGGCTTCAAAAAATGCTATGGAACAGTCTTGTTCTTTAAAGATACAGATATCATCAAAAATCTCCAAGAACAATTTACATTATATGCTGACAACTTCCCAGATTGGTCAGAACAATCAAATGGGATTGCTACAGCAAATACATGGGTAGCCTTAACAGAACAAGGTTTAGGAGCTAACTTGCAACATTACAATCCAGTAATTGACGAAGCTGTCGCTAAAGAATGGAACATCCCATCTAATTGGAAACTACGTTCTCAATTAGTGTTTGGCTCACCAGAAACACCAGCTGGAGAAAAAGAATATATGAACGACGAAGATCGTTTCCGTGTATTTAACTAAAACCTCTATGTAATAACCAACTTTTAGCCCAATACTTTAATGGTTGTGAATAGCGTGCTTTAACTTGAACAATAAGTGCACATTTTTAAAATAGCTTTTCAACTCCTTAAAAGTGTCTGCTTATGGTTTAATGTTCACTCTGTGATACCATTTCTGTCTATATTAAACTACTAAAGATAAAGAGCTCGGGGCGAAGGTCGCCCTGAGCTCTTTATCAATTTTCTTTTATCCTACCTTTAACCAGAAGGACTTGTTACATTAATTACATAAAAATCTTAAAATAGTCTATTCATGTGTTCTATTAGACTTGCCTATTAATAAATTCTATCAAATTTCACTAAAAAATTTAAAGATACCTTTAATGATCTTAAAAAATTAGATAATATGGAGACTGGGACAAAAGTTGTCTCAGTATCTTTTAGTATCTCTAAAACCAATAAAATGAGTTTTTGTGTTTCTTGTCAATTTTCGGAAATTCCTTCTTATTTCTTGATACTAAACACTTTTGTCTCAACCTCTTCCTGATGGCTTTGTTACGACTATCATCTTTTTCTATTATTTTGAATGAATTAATTTATAACAAGCATATAAGTTTTTCAACACCCAGGTTTTATTTTCGTAAACGAGATATTTTGCAGCCCACTGAGGCTTGTATTTTTCTTTGTATTTCCTTAACCCTTTGAATGAATACAAATACTGAGTATTATTATAGACGCTGTAAATAAACGTATTCTCTAAATTAATTGTGTTTTTATAAGTAGAAGAGAACGGAGCCATTCCTAAATTGAATTTTTGATAACCTTGTTCCTTAGCCCATAGGATGGAATATAAATAAAGAGCATCCATCATTGCCACTTCTTCACTGATAGACCAACGGATCAAGTCGACTGAAATGGTCTCATTAGTATAAGTTGGCATCATGGAAACAAAGCCAACAATTTTTTGTTCTTGATTTCTTATAATACCAACTGCTGCACAATTTAAATATTCCTTCTCAAATCGTCCGACAGAAAAAGTCATCTCATTTTTTGACCTTAACCATTGATCAGATACTTCTTTCAATTCTGACAACAGTTCACGATCATGGGATAACTGTGATGTTGGTGAAAATTCCGAAGAAATTGAGCCCACGCTTTCTGATGACTCTGAAACAATTGTCGGTTCGATGATTTCAAACGTATACCCTAGTTTTTCCATTTGGTTTAATGTTGCTCTAAACCCTCTCTTCTTCTTCCCTGATAGTGAAAACTCAGATAAATCAATGACTGCTTCTTCTCCTAACTTGAAAAATTCGCAATTTAGATCATTATAAAAACTAAGGTACTGTGTGGAAGCTTGATAAAAAACAATTCGTTTGCCTAATTGATTCGCTTTAGACACCAAAGTTTTCAAAAAAGGAAAAATGGCTTCTTGTTTACCAACTGGATCACCTAAAATAAAGAGATAATGGTTATTTTCTTGATAAATCACTGCAACATCTTCCCACCACGCAACTCGGTTTTCCTTTAAAAAACCTAAATGAGCTAAGTGATTTCCACCATTTTGTTCTAAGAAATTTCGATATTCAGCATCATCTAATAACTTTAAATCAAGCTTTAATGATTTCCTTTTTCTTCTTCGGTGTATAACTGACCAAAGCCCAGAAAGTAAAAGCAATAATAGTGTCGTTCCACTCAGAATAAAGAATGATTGTCTAGGCAATATCGGAAAAATTTCAGTTAGACTATCAAATACATAGAGACATGCTAAAGTCCAAATCAATTTTTCTAAAACACTTTGTTTGATGACTTCGACCTCTAACCATCTCCTATAAAATAGAGTATCTACAAATAATACCGTTGTTAATAAGAGGGCTGTCAAACTTTGGTCTTCCCAAAAAAGATAAAACTGACAAAGTGCTAATAACATCAGTTTGAAACGCAACATTTCCCAAGTATCGATCGCCCCTTTATAAATCCCTACAACATCTGTCAGTAATAAAATGCTCAGACATACGTAAATTGGCGCAATAAAAAAAGCCGACTTCATTCCCATATATGCATATTCAAAAAATAAAATGCATGAATCAAATAAAAATGTTAATGAACAAAATAGAAAAATGGCTGTGCTGAGCGTTCTTCCAATTTGCTTCATCTGTGCTTGCGTAATCGAAAATACTACTGTCGTAAATTCCTTCGTAAGAATCGAAAATTGATTATTGCTGATTTTTTGACTAATCAGCATTTGAACTTCACTCACACTGAACAATAAACCAAACAATAGTGGAATGAAGTAATACGCTAAACGATACAGAATCAGCGCCATCAATACTGCTTCTTTATCTATCTGCAGCTCGTGTGTAGCGCCTAAAAGGAAAATGACATCAAACGCACCAAAACCACCTGGTACCATACTAATAATTCCAGCAATCGTTGCTAAAATAAAAATACTTTCCATATCAACGAATTGAACCTGCAAGTTAAGAAAACGAAACGCGACGTACATCACAATACCAGAAGTGAGATAATCAATCGTTGATACGATCGTGAATTGTAAACCTAACCATCTCGCAGCTGGAAGTGGCGGTTTGATACTAATGTAGCCGATATATAGAGGCAACAAACAAGCACTGACAATTAAACCAATCTTGATCGTATCATTTCCCTCTAATAAATGACTTTCTGGAAAAACATTTAGCAGCACCATTGCAGATAATACGCCCACACCAGAAATAGATGAGATCAATAATAGCGAAATCGCTTTTTTTAGTTGGTTTACTCTGCTTTGGTCAATATAGTTTTTATAGAAATTATAACGTACGCTGGCACCAAAAATTCCACCAAATCCCAAAACTGCATTGAATGAATTGGCAATCCAGCTGATTTTTAATAGTTTTATTTTAGAAATTTTCATCGTCTTCAATTTTCGGATTAATGCAAAGTCGTAGAGACAAAGAATGAAAATGCCTAAAGCACCTACTAAAAACAAACTGAAAATTTTTAAGATAGATTCATTACTAATTGTTTGTAACACTTTGCTTAACCTAATGGTAGAAAGTTCACTATTTATTTTTAAAACAGAGATCGAAAAAATGAATAGTGAGAATATAATTTTGAAAAAATTGAGTTTCATCCTCTTCATTAAAATTAAAAGTCCTTTCATTATAATAGAGCTAATATATATCAAATTAGTGAAACAATTTTTTTAATGTTATTATAAAAGTGATCGCAACGATTCAAAAATAAATAAACAAACTCTTTCTCATACGAAGAATCATTTTGAAATGCTGTGTAATCTAGCGTCTGCAAGGCAAAGAAAAAAGAGACCGAGCTAATACTTGCCTCAGTCTCTTATTATATATGCGACTCCGAAATAGGTTCATCCCATATATCGCTCACTATCGTTCTTTGTTCTTATTCTAAAGTAACTTACTCTTGATCAGAATCAATCATAATATCAATTTCGGCATCATCATTTAAATGCTGTGCTAAAAAAGTGACCAACTCTTCCATTGATACAGAAAATTTCAGCATGGGTCCACGCCAACCATTACGAAAGAAATTCATTTTTATGATGGAAGATCCTTCCGGTTGATACAAAACGATTTTATTGATCTCAGAAAAAGGAACACCTTTTTTATCAAAGCTATTTAGAACAAGCCCATCTTCTGTTATACCACGACTATCTAGTAAAAAGCTGATGAAAATTAGCGCTGACAAGACCCCTTTAGCCAATTCATCTGCAGTTGGTTGACTAATCAGCGTAAACCAAAGAACTAAGATTGCCAGAAAAGGCACGACTAAGTAAACCCAGCGATTTCTAACCGTTCGATAGACGATTTCTCGACGTACCAACCATAAAAACAAACACATAACAAAGACAAATAAAAATAATAGTAAAGTAAATATACTAATCATCTAACTACACCTCTTTTCTCTTTCCAAATACTCGAAAAAGAAATAAAAATTACAAGCAAAAGGACATACAGTACCGATTTCGTTACTGTACGTCCAAAATCATTTCTTCTTATTCAAATGTTTCGTATTTTGCAACAACCATACTTGCTTTTTCTTCTAATAACTCTTGATCTTCCATTGCGCATTGAGCAACTTTGACTACGGCACAATTCGTCATTTTTGAAACAACTTCTCCGATAACTGCTTTTGTAAACCCAATCGGTTTACATGAATATTGCTCTCCTAAATTAATCATTTCTTCCGTCATCAAAATCCTCCTAAACTACCAAGCTCTTTTATAAGGTAACTGTTTTTTTCAAACAGTAATTGCTCTTTCAAATAAACATCATCTAAAAACATTTGTTATTTGACCTGCGATTTATTTCGACCTTACTGGCATTATAGCGTACTGTTTTCGTTTTCACAATTAAAAACTATCAATAAATCGAAACATTTTTTTCAATTTAAAAAAATTATTCGGCTATTGATCCTGTGATTTTTCAGGACTTTTGTCTTCTTATTTTAAATTTGGAAAACAACATGTCAAATTTTTTATTTTATTTTAAAAAAAAGCATTATAATATGTAAATATCAGAAAAAAGGGGAATTATTATGAAAAGATTCATTGGTAAAAAATATTATTCGTGGCAGTCCTATTATTCGTTATTTTTTCTGCCACCACTTATTTTCACCATTCACACAATGTTGGAAAGGATACTGAAAAAGTAAGTAGTTATGCTAAAAAACAAGTTTTACTTGATGTCCCCTTGGAAAGCCAATTCACCGAGCCAGCGTTAGGAAATGGCTGTGAAGTTACTTCACTGTCCATGCTGCTTTCTTATTATGGTTACGAGACTTCTAAAAATCAGTTAGCTCAACAATTGAATTACGTTCCTGTTTTTAATGCTGATGGTACACATGGCGATCCTAATGAAGGGTTTGTTGGGGACATCAGCGGTGGAGATTGGGCAATGGGCGTCTATGTCCCGCCTATCGCTTCGTTGGCACAGACAATCGTAAAAACAGATTATCATACTCTTCCAAAAACCGATGCAACAATCAATGACATTAAGAAAGCTTTACAACAAGGAAAGCCTGTGTGGGCCTCCGTTACTTTAGATTTCCAAGTGCCTACTGATACTGATTTCGTTACTTGGCAAACAAACAATGGGCAAGTAAAAGTGACACCATTAAACCATGCCTGTGTAGTTACTGGTTATGACAATGACAATATTTATGTAAATGATCCTTATGGAGAAAAAAATAGACCCGTAGCAATCAAAGATTTTGAGGCAATTTTCACCTCAATGGGTGGTCAAATGTTGACTTTAGAGAAAAGCTAGTATTTTTATAAAAAATACATTATACTCTAGCTAAATATGATGGAAAGGATTGAGGGAAATGGAAAAAATTCATAAAAAAATAGATCCTAATGAAATTCCGATTATTTTCGTTCGTGATGTAAATGGTCATACACCAACCAAAGTTTCCGTCAAGGAATGGACGGATCGCTATAGCCCAGTTTCACTCAATGAGTTACAGATCAAACTTTATCGTCAAGCATTAGCCTATTATTCTGAGAAAGATTATGCAAAAGCGATTGATTTATTGAAATTTTTAATCTCACAAACAAACTATACACATTTTGAATACATCGAACGTTTGGCAACGATCTATCGAATCATCGATGCTCCACTAAAAGAATTTCAGTTACTTTCTAATACATTATCAATTGCCAATTTGATCCCACTTCCATCTGGTTTAATCAAGAAGTTAGAAAGACGAATGATCACTGTCAAAAAAATGCTGGATAAAGAGTAATCTCTTGCATTTTCTTTGTGTCGTGCTATGATCAAATTGTTTGATTGGGATGTAGCCAAACTGGTAAGGCACTTGACTCTGAATCAAGCAATTGCAGGTTCGAACCCTACCATCCCAATAAAAAAAACAATCAGAAACTCAGTTTTCTGATTGGTTTTTTTATATTCTCTTTAAGTTTACATAATAAAATTATATTTATCCAATGATAGCTAATGCTTTTTTAGGTACTTCTTTTTTGTCAACTTCTTCATATGACTCGACGTGAGCGCCCTTATTAATGATCTTTAAATAATGTCCTTCTTTTAAAATAGATAAACCTGTAAATTCAATCGTTCGTTCATGTCCCTTTTGATCGGCAGCTTTTTGGATATAAGTCGCTGTTCCATATGAATTGACTTCATCTGGTTTTTTCGTCTTGACGTATACCTCTCCTTTTGTTACCAACGGATTTAATTGGTCTACCACACCTGCCATCTCATCGTGGGAATTTTGCGTATAAAACTTCAAGCCCACTAATGCGACTCCTGCAAATAATACCGTTCCAATAACTACTTTTACTACTTTCATTTTTCTACCTCCTATTTTTATTTCATTATATCCATAAAAATAAACGGCTTCATCCGCCTCTAGTTGGAGATTTTTCTCCTACTTTGGCACAAAAGCTTTTGCTCACCCTTGTTCTAAATAATGCTCAATATTAAAAAACGCTCAAAATGGCTAAAACCATTTCAAGCGTTTTTTTAATAATAAAATCATGAGCAACAATTTTGCCATATGATTAATTTCTTGTAATTAATACAGCCTAGTTGGATCATAATGATAAACTACATTCCCGTTCAATAATGCCTTACCTACGACATATTTACGATTCTTTAATTTTAGCCACGCTTCACGAAAAAGCATGACCTCTTCTCTTTTGACTTCAATTTTTTCAATTTTTCCGTCAATCAATTCTTGGATAAGTGCTTCGTATGGATTCATTGTTCTCCTCCGTCACAATCAATACGTAGTAAAAATTGGTTCATGATCTACTTTTGTATCTAGGTCTGTTCTGACATTTACCGTTGTATATAAAACTTTTTCAACAGGTATACTATAATAATTGTCTTCGCTACTGCTGAATTGGTGTACACCTTTTTTTGTCAGAATACCATTGATTTTATTCATCAGTACTCTTTTTTCTACACTATTACTGACCACATAGTAAATCACACGTATATTGTTTACTAAATGTAAATCGACTTCTAACATTACTTGATCCATGAAAATTTCATCCTTTCTTTCGGATCAATTATAGCAAGAAACTTCTTGTTAATCAAAAACCTTTGTATGTCCTTCTTGGTTATCAATTAAAGAAATACTTGCATCATTTGATACAAAATGTTATTTTGTATCAGATATCATTATTATTCTGGGAGGCACTCTCGTGATTGCGATTGGTCAGCTTGTTTTTTACATTCCATTTTTCATCATGCTAAGTATTCTTTTCTATTACATAAATTGGACAAAAAAGAAACTATCTGTTTTACTTGTTTCTCTTCCAAGCATCTATTTTACTTATCAAATCTTTTCTTTCCGCCATTGGGAAATCCCTTCTGTCTTAATTAGACATGTCATTAGTTTAGTTATTTCAGTCATTATACTGATACTTTGGATATTTTATTTATTAAATAAACAAGATTAGTGTGTGTATAGATTGTGAACAATCGAACAAAAAATGAGTGTGAAAAAAGTGAGCAACCACTTTTTCACACTCATTTTTGATCATTCATTTACACCAAAGAAAGATTTGAACCGTTCAAGGATTGATGCTTGTTTTAAATCAATAAACTGTTGGGCAACAGAAAATTTGTCCTCTAGCAATTCTTTATTTGATTCAATCAAAATTTTTGCTTCTTCGTACTTCTTTTCTTTACATAGTTGTTTGACTTCATTCAATACATCACCAGCACTCATCTTTTCACCTACTTCAGTTATTAGGAACCTGTTGATATAAAAGGTTGTCTCAATGTTGAATGTTTACGATTCTTTCACACAATGAACTTTCTTCCGCAGCACAAAAGCTATTCTTTTTGATCACTTGACGTGATAAACCGGATCGACTCTTGGTACTCACGATAGTCTCTACTATAAAGATCTGTTAATCGATCTGGCAAAACGAACCAAGCTGGATGGTACCCATTTACAGTGACAGGAAATCCTTTCTCTTGCAGACTATCACCATCCCAGCGTAAGGCAATCGCTGTTTTGCCTGACCATTTCACTAAAGCAACAGAATAACCTTTTTTCGTCTGCGTACCATCTTCTAAAATTTTGAGAATTTCAATTTTTTCTTTAGGAGCTGTAACCTCTTGTGGACGTACCATTCTTTCCCCTCCTTATTTGACCACTAACACACTGCAGGGCGCATGAGTAACAACGTAAGAAGCTGTAGAGCCGACTAAAGCTTGTTGGATTGCTCCTTTACCAGTAGCCCCCATGACAATCAAATCGATCGCTTCTTGTTGTGGAAACACCGTCCCAATCAAGTTACGTGGGTCACCCGTTTCAACAATAGCATGGATGTCATTGATCCCATATTCTTTCGCATCATGGATCTTTTTTAACATTTCGACTTCTATCTTCTGTTTTTCTTCTGCATAGATTTTTGAAAATGCGTAGGCGCTATGTGTCAACTCTACTTTATTGATGATCGAAACGATAAATAATTCGGCTTCATTATCTTTCGCTAAATCTAGCGCTTCCAAAAAAGCTTGTTCTGATTGCTTAGACCCATCGACAGCTACCATTATTTTTTGATATCTCTTACTCATGTTATCGCCTCCTTGTTTCTATTATTGTAACATCACATGCTAAATTTAAAAAAAATTACGCTGTTTTCAATTATTTCGTATTTATTTTCAAAAAATGTAGCTTTTTTTTACTTGTTTCTAGTGTTTATTTTTCTCATCAATTGTCCTTGTTAGTGGTTTATTTTAAACGTTTATGACGGTTTTCTCATTGTTTTTCACATTTTATGATAATCTGTTTGTTACAAAAAACGTATCTTTGTTACAAAGTGTCATAGAGCTTTTACCTATGAAATATTTTCCCATGGTAAAGTATTCCTCGTTGGACACAACAAAACTATTTTTAAATTTATGAAGGAGATCTTACATGAAATCACTTAAAACATTACTATTAGGAACAACTTTGACTGCCGGCGCACTATTCTTTATGGGAACATCTGCACATGCGGACGAAGCTTATACCGTTCAATCAGGTGATACGCTATCAACGATTTCTCAAAAATACGTTGGTGATAACTCCTTGATCCAAACTATTGCAGAAAAAAATTCAATCTCAAACATCAACTTGATTTATTCAGGTCAACAATTAACAATCCCAACAGGCGAACAAGCAGCAACAACACAAACAGCTTACCAAGCGCCTGCTCAAACAAAAACAGTGGCTGAACAACCAGTGAAGCAAGAACCAGTTCAACAAGCAGCACCTGCTCAACCAGTTGCTCAAGCAACGCAAACAGCGGCACAAGCAACACCAGCGACAACAAACACAAGCTCAGCGAAAGAATGGATCGCTCAAAAAGAATCTAGCGGTTCTTATACAGCAACAAACGGTCGTTACATCGGACGTTACCAATTAGATTCTTCTTACTTAAATGGTGACTATTCAGCAGCAAACCAAGAACGAGTTGCTGAACAATACGTATCTTCTCGTTATGGCTCATGGGAAGCAGCTAAATCTTTCTGGGAAGCAAACGGTTGGTACTAATATAAAWTAGCTTGTTTAAAAAGCGAAGGTCCCTCTTTAGGATCTTCGCTTTTTTATTGATTTTATTCATTTATTTTTTTGAGATTGTTTTAACTTCTTGATTGCCCATTCGTAGTGACTGGAAGTTGCAGAAATGAAATAACTACCTAATGTGGTATTCCCCACCCATGCAAATTGCTTTTTCTGGAATAACTCTTCATTACTCAAGGCGTCTAATTTTTTCATTACTTGCTCATGGCTTTTTTTCAAATAGTTTTCAGCTTCCACTAAAGAAGTTGTTTGATGCTTTTCTACAAACTCTTCATTCATCTTTCCGTAGGTTCGCCAATTATACGGTTCAGGCAAGAAATTTCTTTCTTCTCCGTTAAAGTTGCTTTCAAGCCATCGTAACAATAGTAAATGCCATTCGTACAAATGGATCAATACATCTTTTAAGTCTTTGTCTCGTCGCCAATGTGCTTCCTTTTTTTCGCCAAAAACTCTTCACTAAATTGAAAGGATTGCTTGCGATCTTCCTCACCCATACCGTTAATTAATTTCCATAAATCATCGAATTGGCTGTTTGCTTTTTCAAGCAATTCATCTTTTGATTTTGGTCGCATATGACACCCCACTCTTTTTTGCTAAATCACTTGCTCACCATAAGGAATTTCAAAATGATTTGTAGTAACTTTTATGTGTTCATTATTTTGTATTACGAGCAACAAAAGCAAAACGATGTTGCAAATTATAAATCGTACCATGTCGTTTCAACTCTTCATAAAGTCCCAATAACTCTTTGAAATTTTTCTCAACTGTAAATCCTGGGTATTCCCATTCAATCGTCCGTACATAAAAGATCAAACTATCCATATCAAAGAATTGTTGATTCAAATAGGCTTCGTCACAAAACAAAAGATCAAAATGGTGCTGTTCTAGTTCTGCTTTCACTAAGGAAAGATGAAAATCAAAACATTCTTTCCTTACTTCTGGCATCAAACGAGAAGCCAAATTCAACCCGTTGAAATCTCCTACTTGTTGAGAAATAAATAACCCATCTGGTTTCAAGACACGCTTCACTTCAGCTACTGCAAAAGATTCATGAGAATTGATCACTAGATCAAATGAATCATCTGGAAAATCCAATACGTCCTCTTCCCCCACAAATTTTACTGTTACACCTTGAGGGTCAAGTGTTTGTAATAATAGCTGGTAATTAGGCGGATACCCTTCCGTTACTGCTGTCTGCTCATAAGGATGGTTAAATGTTTGTAACAATTCACCTCCACCTGTTCCCATATCTAGTAGAAACATAGTTGGAGTTAAATAATTTAAAACAAGCTCTCGGTAATCCCACGGAGGCTCTTCACACGACCATTTCCCATCTAAATAGGAAAAATCCCAGCCAGTAAAATTTTTCTGTTGTTCCTCACTTTTAAGCCACTCTTTTTTTAATTGGTCCATCATCTTTTATCGCTCCAGTCATTATGATTTTATAATCGTTGACGGCGATATAGTCGATTGGATAAAGCATACTCGATATAGGTCTATCCATTCCACTATATCGAGTAGCTACCTCGTTGTTTTCTCATGTTCATTCTCCTTTTGATTGACTTAAAAACAGTATATCATGAAAATCAGGACTAGAAAACGCTTACTAAAAAAACTTGTCTTATGCGTTTGCTTAGATTGTTAGATAATTTGGAAGCTATAATTTTTTTGAGTTTCAACGACCTCTTTCGCAATTATTTTCCTATACTGAACAACCTTTTAGTACATCAGCT
This sequence comes from Enterococcus hirae ATCC 9790, assembly GCF_000271405.2. Taxonomy (NCBI): domain Bacteria; kingdom Bacillati; phylum Bacillota; class Bacilli; order Lactobacillales; family Enterococcaceae; genus Enterococcus; species Enterococcus hirae. The sequence goes on from NC_018081.1 coordinate 2,464,668, forward strand.
ATCTGAATATTTTACATAGAAAAAAACTCTTCTATCAGCTTTTACTAAAAGCTGTTAAAAGAGTTTAAGTTAGTGTATCAGCCAATAACTCATTATTGATTCAAGATATCCTTTGCTTTCATTTTTTCCATTTCTTTTATTGTCTTTTTTTCTTTGATTCTTTTCCGCCTTCATAAATACAGATCAATGTAATCAAACCAACAATAGGCATTAATATATTTCTAAATGTTAGATTTAAATGACCTGTCAAAACGATAAAAACAACTAAACCACTGAAAATCACTGGTAAGATCGCTCCCATATATTTATTCCCTATATAACCACTTAGGGTTTGAAACCCAATAATACCTGCAATAAATAAAAATTGTATTGTATTATTCATCTATACTCTCCCTATGTTTTTTTATAATTTCTTTTGCTACGTCTAAACTTATTTTTTCGTTAATCACGAGTTGCATCATTGATACTTCAAAAGAATCTTCTTGCTTTCCATCAAAAAGTTTTATTTTTTCAATTAATCTATCTAACCTTATTCTTACTGTTGGATAACTAACTTCATACTCTTTTGCTAACTGCTTTAAGGAACCTGATGCCAACAAAAATTTCTTAATAAATACTTGTTCCTCAGGTTCTAAATTAAAAAACCATTCCATTCATTAACCTCCCAACAAAATATAAATATAATTAAACAAAGTTTAACATTATTAAAAACAAAACACAACTTAATTTATTAAGTATAATTTATAAAGCATTTCGAGATGCGATTTGAATAGAAAAAGAGAAAGGGATAAAAGTCGTTATCATTTATTCATATTTTGACAATTTTACTTCATCAAGCATCAATTTTTACAAAACAAAAACTCCTTTATCAACTTTTTCTAAAAGTTGATAAAGGAGTTTAAAAGTTGTTTACTCGTTGAATATGAAACCCGTGTCAAAATTATCTAATACCAAGTGCAATTCGTGCATAGCGACTCATCTTATCCGTCGTCCAGGCTGGATACCAAACTAGTTTGACTTCTGCCTTAGTTACTTCTGGCACTTCTTTTAAGGCATCGTGGATTGATTCAGTTAGGATATCAGCTAACGGGCAACCCATGGTTGTTAAGGTCATTTTAATGACTGTTTCTCCGTTTTCTGGATCAAATTCGATTTCATAGATCAAGCCTAGGTTGACGATATCGATCCCTAGTTCAGGGTCGATGACCATTTCTAAGGCAGCTAAGATTCGTTCCTTGATTTCATTGACTTCTTCTGCAGACCATTTTTGGTTTGCTTCGCTCATCTTGCAGCACTCCTTCATGCAATTTTCATTTATCATACTCTTTTTTTGCTCATTTGTAAATGAGAATCGAGAGGTTCTATTCTCATTTAGCAGGTTGAAAACAGAAAATTCTTCTGACTTATTTAAATCAATTATTGTTTTTAGTTTTTGAAGGAGTTTTCTTTATTTCGGGAAAGACACCCGTAGAACGGTAAAGATTTTGTTCGCTTTCATTCGCAAAACGGCCAAATACCGAATGCGTTGGTAAAATATTGATAAAAGCATCTTCGTCGATTTCATGGACGATTTGATCTAAATCATACATTTCATAACGAGTGATCACCATCATGATCGTTTTACCTTCTTTTTTAGAATAGCCACCGATTGATGGTAAGAGGGTCATTCCTCGAACCATATTTTGAGCGATCGCTGCGGTCACTTCATCTGGTTTAACCGTCACAATCATGGCGGTCACTTTTTGATGACTCGTATGAATCGCATCAATCACTTGGGTCATGGCATAGATAGAGATAATCGTATAGAGCGCACTCTCCCAGTTAAAAAGAAAGCCCGCAATCACCACGATCAAACCATTTAACATCAACATATAATTTCCAACGGTTTTCCCTGTAGTTTGTGAAAGGACTAAAGAAATAATATCCATTCCTCCAGTTGTAAACCCCATTTTAAGTGAGATCCCTACACCAACACCTAACAAAACACCGCCGACTAAGGCATTCATTAAAATATTGTCCGTCACTTGCCCAGTGGGAAGTAAGGTAGTTGCTACCGATACGGCTACTACATTGACAAAACTTAAAATCGTTGCTCGTCTGCCTACTTTCAAGAACCCTAGAATAAAGACAGGGATATTCAAAATAAAGATAAAGGCACCTGTGTCCACTTTTACGTGGAGCCAGTCAGATAATAACGAGGCAATGATTTGGGCAATCCCATTCATCCCTGCGGAAAAGACGTTTGCTGGAATCAAAAAATAATTTAAGGCAACCGCTGCGGTCAATCCGGTGACTAAGATAACCACAATCTTTTTTAATATTTCATTTCTTTGATACACTGTCATAATCTTACTCACAAGCACCTCTTCCTTTCAAAGTTATTCCAATTGTAAGAATAACAGGTTATGAATTAAATTAAAATACTTGAATCATAAATGAGAATAATTTTAGTAAAGCTTCAACACAATCATTTGACTATGATACAATAAAATAAAAACAAATCAGGAGGATCACTATGGCAAAAGATGCAAGTTTTGACATTGTTTCAGAGGTCACAATCGAAGAAGTCAGAAATGCGATCCAGCAAACAATAAAAGAATTAACCAACCGTTTTGATTTTAAAGATTCGACTATTGATATCAAATTTGATAACAATAAATTAATCATTCTTAGTGACGACGATTTCAAGATTGAACAAATCAAAGATGTCTTGTTCAGTAAATTAAACAAACGAAATGTTCCAATCAAAAATATTCATTTCTCTGAATCAGAGCATGCCCTTGGAGGAAAAGCACGTCAATCCGCTGAACTTATCAATGGCATTGATCGGGAAAATGCCAAGAAAATCACAACCGAGATCAAAAATTCAAAGATTAAAGTAAAAACCCAGATTCAAGAAGATCAAATTCGTGTAACTGGAAAAAACCGTGATGACCTTCAAGCGGTGATTGCTTTATTGCGAAAATTAGATCTGCCGATCGAACTTCAGTTTACTAACTATCGTTAACAGATAGCTTTACTTGTCAGACAATGAAACAATTGATCAAATACGCGCTTGAATAGATAAGACACCTGAATCTACCAGTCGTTTGTGGTTGATTCAGGTGTTTTTAATTTTAAACTACTAGCGCTAGAGTAATTTCACATCTCCAATTATTTACTTTTGTGCCAAAAATCGGTGATTTCTGTTGTGAGTTCAGATAGGTTTCTGACAGTGGTCGCTGACTGCCAATGTCTTGGAAACAATTGGCGATAATCCAACCGATTAAAACGCTGATCTGCTAACAAAACGATTCCCTGATCACTGGCATCTCTAATGACACGCCCCGCTGCTTGTAAGACTTTATTCATACCAGGTAATTGGTACGCATAAGCAAATCCCAGCTGATCTTTTTCGTCATAATATTCTTTGATCAACTCCTGCTCATGGTTCATTTGTGGTAATCCAACGCCAACGATCATACTGCCAATTAATCGGGTTCCTTTTAAATCGATCCCTTCTGAAAAGATTCCGCCTAACACACAAAAAGCTAGTAAGGTTTCGTCTGGATCAATTTGAAACTGCTTCAAAAATGTTTCTCTCTCAATTTCACTCATCATGGTATCTTGAATCAGCACCTTAACATCTGGATGTTTTTCTTGAAAGGCTGTCACTGCCTGATCCAAATATTGGTAAGAGGGGAAAAATATCAAGTAATTTCCGATCTTTTCTTTTGTAAAATGTTGGATCGTTTCAATCAATCGAGGCATGTTCTCTTCTCGTTTACGATAGGTTGTTTCTAAATAATTTGTGATCAGCACTTTTTGGTTTTCTTCTGGAAAAGGACTTGGCAAGCGATAAGCTAAGCTCTCTTTTCCTCCTAGCGTTTCTTGGTAATAAGACAATGGCGAAAAACTAGCGGAAAATAAGATACTACTTCTCCCCTTAGCTAACGATTGTTCTAAAAAATCACTAGGATCGATGCAAAATGCTTTGATGACGAAATCTTGATAAGTTTTCTCTACAGTTGTTTCATAATGATCATCGTAAAATTCACTGATTTTCAAAAAGTGAAGTAAGTCAAAATAAAAGGGGAGTAACGTCTCTTGAATGGCATGTTCAGGATACTCTGCCAACCACTCTTGGATGTGCTCACTCAATTGATAACCAGCATTAACCAATGTGTCCGCGGGTGCTTTTTGATGGTGGTAGGTCCACCCATCTTCATTTGAAATTTCCTGGATCTGATCGAACGCTTTGAGTAATTTATTAAAACGTCGTCTTAGCTTTTTAAATTCTTTTGGAATGAGTGCATAGACGTTTCTAGCGCTTCGATATGAAAGTTTTGCGGAGTACATCTCTCGGGAACGACTGACCAAATTATGGGCTTCATCAATCAGAAAAAGATGATCCTCATTTTTTTCGCCTTCAAAAAAACGTCGTAAATAAACAGTCGGATCAAACAAATAATTATAATCCCCGATAATCACATCACACCATAAACTCACATCTAGCGACAACTCAAAAGGACATAACGTATGTTTCTTCGCATAGGTTTCAATAACTTCTCTGGTGATTTGATTTTCATGATTCAATAAATCCCATAATCCTTCATTGATCCGGTTGTAATAACCGTTGGCATATGGACATTGATCTGGATTACATGTTGTTTCGTCTAAAAAACAAATCTTATCTTTGGCTGTCAAAGTTACACTTTTGGTCTCAGCACCCACATCTTTTAACGCCTCCAAAGCATCTTCAGCGACTTGTCTCGTAATTGTTTTAGCCGTTAAATAAAAAATGCGTTCTCCCTCTTCTTCCCCTATTGCTTTCAAAGCGGGGAACAGTGTAGAAACTGTTTTCCCAGTTCCTGTCGGTGCTTCGACGAATAATTTTTGTTTTGTACGAATCGTTTTATAGGCAGCGACTGCTAACTCTCTTTGACCTTTACGGTAGTTGTCATAGGGGAATTTCAAAGCCATCAAAGAAGCATTTCGAACGGTACGCCAATTCTCTTGAAAAATCAGCCATTCCTTATAGTCATCTGTAAGTTTTTTAAAAAACTCATTTAATTGTTCGATGGTTTGATGCTCAACTTTTCGGGTAATGATTCCTTCAGTAGTTTGATAATAAGTTAGTTGCAAATTAATTTCTTTTAAATCATGTTCATGACAATAAATATAAGCATAGGTTCTTGCTTGATGGAAAAATAATTCAATTTGTTCTTTTTCTAAGTCTTCATACCTCGGTTCCGAAGTTTTTATTTCATCAATATAATAGATGCCTTCTTTTTGGAACACGCCATCTGCTCGCCCTTCTATGATTAGCTGGTATTCCTCGAAGTGGACAGTCGTCTTTAAAAAGACTTCTTTTTCATAGTCTTCTCCAGCATCTTTTTGAAGCTTCCGATGGATCTTGGCACCTTCCAGTGCGGTATGGTTACTTTTTTTACGATTGTCGATACTGCCACGCCTTAAGATAAATTCAACAAGGTTACGTACCGATATTTTTGATTGCTTCACCACTCCCACTCCTTTGACTATAAGCTTACCTGAAAAAGAAAAGAATCGCAAAATACTAAAATCAAGCTTATCAATTTGCCGATTTATACGCCTAAACAGATGAAAGTATTACAGCTATTTAGTCACTTCTTCCTTTCACAAGTAGGATCACAAAGCTATAGATTTGTTTACATTATTCAGATATCTCTCTCCCTTTACATTCATCATCGTTCACTTGAAAGTAAAGTAAAACATCCGAAAATAGCTTTTTGCATTTTCGGATGCTTCCCTTTGTTTTTCAGAGTTGGACATCACTGTCGCAAGCTCGAATAGGATATAGAATTAGGATTTTTGGATGAGCTCACTCTAACACCAACTTATTAAAAAGAAGTGAGAATTTTCTGTTCTCTTGTTTAAAATCTCTCAATACTTTTATTTTACACCTTGTCATTGAAATAAGTGGTTCATTTAGGAAGCAAGAAAACTCGGCTACAAAAAAACATGACTCAGCTCTACTATATTCAATTAATTCAATTAATTCATTTATTATTCATTCAATTCGATTTAGATTCACCGTGGACCATTCCTCAAGTAGGGTCTTTTGTTTCATCTTATCAATTGAGTTATACTAGAATTAAGTAAGCGATCAGGAGGAACTCTTTATGCATATTGAACAAATCAAAACTGGGATGATCGAAGAAAATTGTTATTTGGTTTATAACGATGAAGCTTTACTGATTATTGATCCTGGTGAAGATGCAGCAAAAATCAAAACGCAAATCGAAAAAACGCAACAACAACCCGTAGCGATTTTACTAACACATACCCACTATGACCATATCGGAGCCGTCGAAGAACTTCGTCAGTTTTATCAGATCCCTGTATATGTTAGTCCATTAGAACAAAGTTGGTTAGGCGATCCGATATTGAATCTTTCTGGTTTGGGAAGACATGATGACATTGCGAATATCATTGTTTCACCTGCTGAATATGAATTTGAAATGAAACCCTATCGTCTAGGGAATATGACATTTCGGGTCGTCCCTACACCTGGTCATTCGATTGGAAGTGTCAGCTTTATCTTTGATGATTTTGTCGTATCAGGTGATGCACTATTTAAAGGCAGTATCGGTCGAACCGATCTATATACTGGGAATCTGGAAAAGCTGCTACACAGTATTCAAACCCAGTTGTTTGTGTTGCCAGATGAATTTGCCGTTTATCCTGGGCATGGAGATGCTACGACCATTGAACATGAAAAAAGAACCAACCCTTTCTTTAATGCTTAACTAACAAATCGATTGGAGGCTGTAAATATGACTAAAACCACTCTTTACATCGTCAGACACGGAAAAACGATGTTCAATACGATTGAACGTGTCCAAGGTTGGTGTGACACACCACTTACCAAACAAGGCCAAGAAGGAATCCACTATCTTGGAAAAGGATTGAAAGACGTTGATTTTTCTTTTGCTTATTCTAGCGATAGTGGTCGTGCTATTGAAACGGCACGTATCATCCTCAGTGAACATGCCAAAGGAAAAGATATCACTTACTTTATCGATCAAAGGATTCGTGAATGGTGTTTTGGCTCCTTAGAAGGTGGCTATGACATGGAAATGTGGGGAGTTATCCCCCGAGTATTAAACTTCAAAACTTATGATGAGATGTTCACGACGGACGTAACTTTTGAACAAATTGCTAATGCTATTTATAACTTGGATACTGCTGGCTGGGCTGAGACCTACGATACTTTAAAAAATCGTGTATGGTCAGGATTTGAAGACATTGCGCATCATTGCGAAAAAAATGGTGGTGGCAACGTCCTAGTCGTTTCTCATGGATTGACGATTGGCTTTTTACTCAGCCTAATTGACGTACATCAACCTGTTCGAGCAGGCTTATTAAATGGCAGCGTGACAAAAGTGACGTATGAAAAAGGCAATTTTTCAATTGAAGGAATCAACGATATTAGTTATATAGAGCAGGGAAAAAAACACTCGCGGGATTCTTTCTTATAATCGTTCTGTTATCAAACACTGGTTTGCGAGTACTCACTTGAGTACTCGCTTTCTTATGCCCTCTTGCTATTTCTCAAGTTTTTCTTAACATCAAGAAAGCATTTGGTTTTCATTAGAAAGAACGGTATACTTAATACTGTATTTTATTTGGGAAGGAAGGTCCGTATGTTTTTTGCAAATATCATCAAAGCAGCTATCTTAGGAATTATCGAAGGGATTACCGAGTGGTTGCCGATCAGTAGCACTGGTCACTTGATCCTAGCAGATCAGTTCATCAAGCTAGACGCTAGCACACAGTTTATGTCGATGTTCAACGTCGTTATTCAATTAGGTGCTATTTTAGCAGTCGTCGTTTTATATTTTCATAAATTAAATCCCTTTTCTCCAAGCAAAACCACTATTGAGAAAAAAGATACTTGGACATTATGGTTCAAAGTCGTAGTCGCTTGTATTCCAGCAATTATTATTGGATTACCTTTAGATGATTGGTTAGAAGAACATTTTCATAAATTTCTACCAGTTGCGATCGTCTTAATCGTTTATGGGATTGCATTCATTGTTGTGGAAAAAAGAAACAAGACAAAAACACCACGTTGGACAACCTTAAACGATTTTACTTATCAAGCGGCGTTACTGGTTGGATTATTCCAAGTATTAGCGTTAGTTCCTGGAACTTCTCGTTCAGGAGCTACGATCCTCGGAGCCATTTTGATTGGTGCTTCTCGATTTGTAGCAACAGAATTTTCATTTTTCCTTGGTATCCCAGTGATGTTTGGTGCCAGTGGTTTAAAAATCGTGAAGTATCTAGCTGAAGGAAACTCCTTTAAAATGGAAGAAACAATTATTTTACTCGTTGGAACCCTCGTATCATTTATTGTCTCCGTTTTAGCCATCAAATTCTTGTTAAGTTATTTGAAGAAAAACGACTTTACAATTTTTGGTTGGTATCGGATTATTTTAGGAATCATTTTGATTGGTTACTGGTTTATCGCAATGTAACTGAATAAAACGAAGTCAAAGCACCGTATGATTACGGTGTTTTTTTATATTTATTCTAATTATCCCCTTTCCAAAAACGCGTTATTCTAAATGATAACTATTATCGTTCTCATTTAGCGATTTTTATTATCAATTAGAATTTTGGTGTGGTATATTAATTTTGTAAAGGAGGAAACAAATATGACTCGTTTAATACAGACATTTATCCCGACAATCGGTTGTTTATTACTTATAATCTTAGGTTTGGCTACTCAATCTTTTGTGCCTTTTCTAAGTATCATCTTTTATTTAGGAGCCATCTCATTCGGTGGTTTCAAGCAGACTCGTGAAGGGTTGACCGAACTCTGGCAGGAAAACACATTGAATGTTGACTTATTGATGGCCTTGGCAGCAATTGGCGCTTGTTTGATCGGTGATTTTTTAGAAGGTGCGATGCTTACGTTTATTTTCTGTTTAAGTGGCGCTCTCGAAGAATATACGACCAGTAAAAGTCAGCAAGAAATTACCGCTTTAATGAATCTACAGCCACGAAAAGCACAACGTTTAACTGCAAACGAAGAATTAGAAGAAATAGCTGTAACTGATCTTAAGATCAATGATCGGGTATTTGTCCCAAAAGGTGGAACGATCCCAATTGACGGCTATTTAGAAAGTCAACAAGCAACGGTTGATGAAGCAACATTGAGTGGTGAATCTGTACCAGTTGAAAAAGTCCCTCATGATGAGTTATTTGCAGGAACGATCAATCGAGGGAATCCTTTGATCCTACAGGTGACTAAAAAAAGTGATGAGACCGTTTTTGCTAAAATCATCCAGCTGGTTGAAAAAGCACAAAGCACCCCTACAAAGACCGCTTCTTTTATCTCTCGTATTGAAAATACCTACGTTAAAGGTGTGTTAGTCGTTGTTCCATTAATGATTCTTGTTTCATATTTCATTTTTGGCTGGAGTTTTCAAGAAAGTTTTTATCGGGGAATGGTTTTACTGGTTGTCGCCTCTCCTTGTGCGTTGGTTGCCTCTGCGACACCTGCAACACTAGCAGCCCTTTCTAACGCTGCCCGCAACGGTGTGCTGATCAAAGGTGGACTCCATTTAGAACAATTAGCTGATTTAAAAGCAATTGCCTTTGATAAAACCGGAACTTTAACGAAAGGTAAACCGATAGTAACTGATAGCTATTTTGTAAAAGATCAGAATCTGGCGCAACAAATCTTAGTTTCAATGGAACAAAAAACAACGCACCCCTTAGCTCAAGCAATCGTAACACATTTTGACATTGCTATACCAAAAGACATCCAAAAATTACCAATCGAAGAAATCACGGGGTTTGGTTTACGAACAGTTTACCAAGAAGCTCAGTGGATTGTAGGTAAATGGGAACCAGAAAAAACGTCGATAGCTGAAAAAGAACTTCTTGATAAAATTCATTTACTCGAACAACAGGGAAAGACAGTGATTGTTTTAACCAAAGACAATCAATTGATAGCACTCATCGGCTTATTAGATGTGCCGAAAGAAAATGCCCAACAAGTCATTGACTATTTCAATAACCAGCAAATTGATACCAGCATGATCACTGGAGATAACCAAGGGACTGCTGCAGCTATTGCAGAGAAAATTGGTGTTCAACACTTACTGGCTAACTGCACACCATCGGATAAAACACACTATGCACAACAGCAAAAAGAAAAGTATACTGTCACAGCAATGGTTGGTGATGGTGTCAATGATGCCCCAGCTCTTGCAACTGCTTCACTAGGAGTTGCCATGGGACAAGGAACGGATGTCGCTATGGAAATCGCTGATATCGTCTTGGTAAAAAATGACTTGCAAAAATTAAGTTATGCCCACCGTCTTTCACTAAGAATGAAGAAAATCATTAAGCAAAATATTATTTTTTCTCTTACAGTGATTTGTTTACTGATCCTTTCTAACTTTCTGCAATTTTTAAATTTACCTCTTGGCGTGATTGGTCATGAAGGAAGCACGATCTTGGTTATCTTAAATGGGTTACGTTTATTGAAACCCTTACCTGAAGATACTTCCAAAAAATCACGTTGCACTGGCTGTCCCTTACAGCCAAATCACCACTCTATCTAGTTTTTCCACTCTGATGAACCTCACTTTTGTAACCGTTGAAAAAATGATATGATTGATGGCAGGAAAGTGAGGTTCTTTTTTTATGGAAAGTTGGATTTTTCTTGGATTGATCATGCTTGTTGCCCTGCTTGCTAAAAATCAAAGCTTGATCATCGCTACAGGTTTTATATTACTAGTCAAATTGATACCGACATCGAAAGTGTTTCTTACTTGGCTTCAAGGCAAAGGAATTAATCTAGGAGTCACCATCATCACAGCTGCTATTTTAGTTCCAATCGCTACTGGCGAGATTGGTTTAAAAGATTTACTGGATGCCTTTAAATCACCCATCGGTTGGATTGCTGTGTTTTGTGGTGGTCTAGTAGCCGTACTTTCTTCCAAAGGAGTCGGTTTGATTGCTTCAGACCCGCAGATTACTGTTGCATTGGTTTTTGGAACAATTCTCGGAGTCGTTTTCTTAAAAGGGATCGCGGCTGGTCCAGTCATTGCTTCTGGTATTACCTATTGTCTCTTGCAATTATTTTCTTTAAGTAAATGAAAAAATCGATCACAGATAAAGTGTTTTGAGTCCTCTGAATCGAATCGTTCGTGATATACTTATTCCGAGGTGATCACATGTTAGAAAAATTAAAATACTTTATCGGCACGGTTGGTTGGTTTTTATTAGCGATCGTATTGATTTTAGGACTAGCTTATCTTTTATTTCCAGATCTGATCCAAAATGTGTTCAATACCTACTTTAATTGATCGTGAAAAAAGTAAACCCGATAGATGGAGTAAACAAACTTTATCTATCGGGTTTATTGTTTTTTCATTTATCTTTACTTATGGAATCTACTTGATAAAAGTTGCGTGAGTTTCATCAAGTATGTTTTTAATGTTCCTACCTCTTCCTCTTACCCCTACACCACTTACCCCCTTTTATGTTTCCTAAAATATTATTAAATAATCCTCATTTCTTTTTGGCTCCTCCTTTCATTTTTTGTTATACTAGAACACAAGATAGCATCATTTATATTTTTAATCATTCGCTATTATGCTTTATATATAGAAAGGAAAACGCTCATGGAAACCTTTGAAGGTCTTTTAATTGATACGTATGTCTTACAAGAACAACCTATGATGTTGACTGGCTTAAATCTTCAACTGGAAGATCGTGTCATTAACGGTCTGTTGAAAGATCGTTACTTGGCAAAATATATTCTTCGGCTCCCTTTAAATAAATATGTATTAGAAGTCAGTGGAAAATGGAACCGCCGCAATCAATTAGTCATCAAAAAAATGATGATCAAAAATATTGATGAATACATTAAAATTATTGGGACTCCGGAATAAATTTAGACACACCAACGGTTAACGGTTATAAAATAACTAAAGAATGGTATCGTTATGATTGCTTAGTCTACAAGGAACGTATCCCTTTTCAAAAAAAGCTTTGCAAACGGTTCGCTTTGTTATATAATGTTCGAGTACCAAACAGTCCCATTCAAATTTTGTTTAAAAAGATAAATTTATCTGCTTTGGTTGAACGCTATTGTCTCCCACAATAGCGTTTTTTATTTGCCCATTTTCCTTCTCTTTCAATGCTAGTAGAGCCTAGAATTAAGTTTCTTTTAGTGTTAAGGAAAAAAACTTGTCATGTTCATATTGCAAAGATTACTTCATTTAGGTATAATAATGAATGTTGAATTATGCGGTAACACGCGTAAGAACTTAATTTATCGGAGGTGAAACTAATGCCAAACATTGAATCTGCAATCAAACGTGTTCGTACAAGCGAAAATGCGAACGTTAAAAATTCATCTCAAACAAGCGCTATGCGTACTGCAATCAAAAAATTTGAAGATGCTGTAGCTTCAGGTGCTGAAAACGTAGATGCGTTATATAAAGAAGCTGTTAAAGCTATTGATATGGCTGAAACAAAAGGTCTAATTCATAAAAACAAAGCTAACCGCGACAAATCTCGTTTAAGCAAAAAAATCGCTAAATAAGGAAATCGGCTACGGCCGGTTTTTTTATTTTGTCTCAAACAGTCTATTCGATCACCCTTCTGTTGGGTTTCTTTCCATTCTTTTTATTAGTAAACCAGCTGCGGCTGACTCAGCACTTCCTACTCTAAAACAATTGATGTCTAAAAAACGCTCAAAACATCATCGTTTCAAGCGTTCTTTTTGGATTTATTTCGATTGTTTTTCTCTTCTTTTTAACTCTTCAAAAGCTGACCTGTTCGTAAGACAAATAATTGAAAGCTTAATTCTTTTTCGATTTTACCACTTTTGATTTGGTAATCCATTTCAACCAGATCGTCAAATAAACGCCTTAGGATCTTTTCATCAAATTTACGTACCTCTTGCATCGCCAATTTTACACGGTAAGGATGTATCTTTAAAGTCTCAGCAATATTAGCCTGCTGATAACCGATTTTCATCAAAAACTTGGTCTGTAAAAACAAACGTATTTGTGAAAGCAAGATGGCATTGATCTTAATGGTTTCTTCTCCTTGGGTAATTAAGTCTTCAAACAACCGCAGCGCTTGTTCTGTTTTCCCGGAAAGAATATATTGTGTCATATCAAAAAGATTATGTTCCAAGGTTTTAGGGACTAACTGTTCCACTTCTTTAACAGTGATCAGTTCTTGTTGTTGCCCATACAACAGTAATTTATTCAATTCCCTCATCATTTTTGATAGATCGAGATCCGTTAACCTTAAAAACAGATCAATCGCTTTACGGTCCATTTGAATCGGTGCATTTTCCAGTGTATTCAATAAATACTGACGTACTTCTTTTTCATTCAATTGCTGAACATTGATGGTCACAGCAGTTTTTTTTAATTGTTTCGTTATTTTTTTCCGCTCATCTAATTTCTCATAGGGAGCAAAAAACACTAAAACTGTTGATTCTAAAGGTTCTTTTAAATAATCAATCAGTAGATCCGTATTTTGTTCAATTCCATTATTCACTTTTTCAGCTGTTAAAAAGTAGGGATTTTCTACAAATACTAGGCGTTGATCACCAAAAAATGGCAAAGTCTCTGCCTCAGCAACCACCTCATCAATACTAGCATTCCCCATATCAAAACTTAAGAAATTCAAGTCATCTTGACTATCGATTTGAATTTTTTTCTGGATTTCTGCTCTTACCTGATCCTGTAAATATTTTTCAGTACCTAGAATCAAATAACAAGGCGCAAGCTTTTCTTTACGGATTTTTTGTAAATCTGTTTGAATACTCATTTCGTTCACCACTTTCAAATTTATCCTACCATGAGTAGCTGGGAATTGCTAGTCTATCATTGTGTGGATCTTTCCGTTTGGATACCAAAAGGGATGCCATTTAAAAGTAATTGCGCCTTGACGGTCGGTACGCAAAGGAGTGACTTTATTCTGCTTTAACGTCGCTAGTACGTCTTCATGAGGATGACCAAATAAATTATTCACGCCACAGGATAAAACACCATAGGTTGCTTCTAATTGCGAAATGAACTGTGGATGACTAGATGTGCGGCTGCCATGATGTCCTAATTTGATCACATCCGCTTTTAAATCTGGATAAGCGTTTCCGATCTTTTCTTCTGCATGCTGATCTAAATCACCTAAAAAGAGAAAACGACAGGATTGATGAGTCACTGACAAGCCAATTGAATCTTCATTCTCCCCCTTCCCCTGGGTAATCGGAGACAACACAAAAAAATCAAAATAACCTTTGATCCAATCACCCTGCCTGACTTCACAAATAGTAGTTCCTGCTTTTTCCAATTTCTGCAACTGCGTATGGAGCCAGGTGCTTTTGCCAGCTCCCCAACCAATATAAATCGTATCGATCTTGAAATGTTTTGCTAATGTCGTGATTTCTCCCACATGATCGATATCGTCATGCGTTAATATCAGTTTATTGATGTGTCGGATGCCATTTCCTTTTAAAAATGGGACAAGATTGAACTCTGCAGGTGGTCTAACCCTTCGCTCTTGCCAAGCTTCTTTTTGAAAACTCAATTTTCCACCAGTATCAATCATAACGATTTCTTTTAAAAACGGCGCTTTAAAAAGAATACTGTCTCCTTGCCCTACGTCGTTGAAAGTGATACTACTTCCGAATTGAAGAAAACGACCAAAAATGAGAATAATGGGCACAAGGAGTGCAGCGGTCACGCATTGACAAGGTTTATGTTGTTTTTTCTCTATAAGCCATAAAAGAAAGCCTAAACTAAATATTAACAACCAGCCATTCGGTCGCCCAATCACTAGATTGGCAAATCTCAACGAATCTAGTAATCTCTCGAAATGGACTAAATAAGAATCAAGCAACTCGCTAACACTTGGAGGTAATACCCTGCCAAAAACAAATAAAAACGTCAAACAAGGAAGAAATACTTTCTTAAAAACAGGAGCAAAAAGAAGAGTCAACATACTCCCTAATAGTGGCCACTCATAAAAATGCCAAGCTGTCAGTGGCATGATGCCGATACTAAATAACACGATAGTAGTGAACTTTTGAAACTTAGTGGTTGGGCGAGACAACAAAAGAAAGAAGAAGCTCATTCCTAAACTTAGCTGGCCCTCTACTTGGAAAAGACAAAGCGGCTCGATCAGCAAAAGTATCCATAAAATAATCGAATAATGATCGAAAGAAGAAAATTTGACATTGAGGAGTTTTAGCCCTAATTTCAATAAGAATGACAGCCCCGCTCTTTTCACTGACACAGAGCCCCCAGATAAGCTAAAATACCCCAAAGTCCCCCCAACTAGTGGGAGATAACTAGCAGTTAATGTCATCCCTCCTCTGCGAAACAGATAATAGAGCCAACCTAAGTAAGTTTGGATGTGCATGCCTGACAAACTGAATAAATGAAGTAAGCCAGTTTCTTTATATGTGTCTTCTGATGCTAAAAACTGACTATCTTTATAGCCAAAGATCAAAGCATTCATATAGACACTCACCTTGTGACTAAAGTGTTCTTGAATAAACGTAATAGACCTTCCTCGTGTTCTGCTCAGCATATTCTGCCAAGCATTACGATTCAAATGTTCTTTGATCTGGCGTATCTGAAATCGTCCTTTGATCCGATGTATTTGGTCATACTTTTTTTGATCAAACCCATAAGGATTCCTTTGTTTGGAAGTTTCTTGGTAATCCCCGACTACAATTAATTCAATCGCTTCATGTCTAAGAACAAGAAAAGAATTTCTTTCTTGTTCAGATTTGGCATAATAGCTGCAAGAAATCTTTTGCTTGTCCGTTGTGTGCCCAATAAAAGTCACTAAATCTCCATTCATTTTCACTGTGTCTGAGGCGACCATGATACGTTCCAACGTCCTTTGATCATCGATTGGTTTTGTTTCTTTAAGCCAGCAAGAAAATAAAACCAGCGTACTACAAATGAGACTTAAACCAATAATTTGTTTATTTTCTTTCCGTAAAAAAACAAAAAAATCCAGCGAAAATCAAACGATAATGCCATCTGTCTGTATAATAAAACAAACAAATAAAAATCGAAGAAATCGCTGGAAAAATGAATCGATTCTGTGCTTGATCACAAAATCTACTAAACATGTTCTCCTGATAATTCTTTTTGGAGTTTAGAAAAGTGAGTAGAATCCAATGATACTTGATGAACAGTTGCACCTAATTGTTCGATCAATGATTGTGCATACGGATCATTTCGATAATCATGTAAATAGTTGATTTTTTTGATTCCTGCTTGTAATAAGGCTTTTGTACAAGCTAAACAAGGGAAATGAGTCACGTAAATCTCTGCGCCCTCCGTAGGTATGCCTAGTTTTGCACATTGTAATAAAGCATTCATTTCCGCATGGATCGTTCGCAAGCAATGACCATCGACGATATAACAGCCTTCATCAATGCAATGAACATCCCCGCTAACAGCGCCATTGTAGCCTCCAGCAATGATCCGTTTTTCTCTTACTAAAGTTGCGCCGACTTCTAATCGTGTACAAGTACTTCTCAATGATAATAATACTGCTTGAGCCATAAAATATTGGTCCCAAGGAATCCGTTCATTGCTCATATTAGCCACCTCTATCGTTTATTCTATAGTAATTGTAACGAAGTTTTTGATTTTTTCAACTGTCTTCTGACCAATTCCGTCTATTTCTTGAAGCTCGTCAATACTTTTGAACGATCCATTATCTTGTCTATACTGAATAATTTCTCGGGCTTTTTTTTCACCGATCCCCGGTATTTGTTGCAATTGCGAAAGATCAGCAGTATTAAGATGCACTCGATCTGGGTTTGTGTCCACTGAATCTAGCGTCGCTAGACTAGCATTTGAGCTTTCTGGAATTTCTTCTCCTACTTCAGGAACGTACAGCATTTGTTGATCCGTTATTTTTGCTGCAAAGTTGATCTGTTTCTCGTCAGCTGATTCCGTCAGCCCACCTGCTTTTTGAATAACATCAAAGACCCGATCTTCTGCCACAAAAGCGTACATTCCAGGTTGTTTCACCGCTCCTTTCACATCGACATAAATCACTGACCTAGTCGATGTACTCACCGTTTCATCAATTGGTTTCGTTTCAGAACTGTTCTTTTCCGGAGCTTCAATCGATTGGTTTGTCAAAAATAGTTGATCCTTTTTACTTGATTGACTGAAAAAATGAACCATCATTCCACCAAGGATGATGACCCCTATGATGCCAAAGATCCCTCCGATCACAAATTTTGGTGAAGAAAAGTTGGTAGTATAGAAACGCTTTCGTTTGTTCTTCCATTCTTCGCTCATTGTGACTATTTTCCGATTGGCTTCCTTTCATTAAATTATGAAGAAGTTTTTTCTCTTCATGATTAAATACGTCAAACCATTTTTCTACATGAAAATAAACCTACTTTTGGGACAATTATTTTATGAAGAATGAATCTTTCATACCTTTAAACATTTCAGGAATAGGCGTTGACCTAGGGTCTATATTTCTCTTTTCATTACCTAGCAAAAACCATCAAAATCACTTTTACTGACTTTGATGTTTATCTATTTTTCTATTCGTTTTTTAAAAATAGTTTCAAGTTCACACTCTTAGCGAAGCTCTTCCTTGATTTTTTTGAGCATGTACCCGACTTACCTAAGTAATCCTAAATCCGATATCTTTGCCACTGTCTCTCTAGCGGCTATGTACAATTATTCTCACTATACTAAAACGCAACGCCTCGATTATATCAACTTTCCCAGTGTTCAACTATCCTAAATAAGTCAAAGACTCGCTTTTCCTCATGAATAATCGTGAGCTAGTTTACATAGATTTTATAAGATATTTTTTTACGGACAAAATATTCCATTGTCTAAACTAGTCGTTATACCATATCCAGATAGATAACTAGTACGATTACGAGACATGTGATGATCATGTAAATGATGTTTTCTAACCGTCTTGTATGATTTTTTAGAATAATCCCAGGATCAGTAGAATTGAAACTAGTCCGATACTCGATTGGCACAAAATTACCGATACATATTCCGAATAACAAAAGTAAAGAAGGCCAATTTGTAATAACTCCTCTATTCATAAACGCACCTATGATTGAGCTAACATAAATCACCATTTGAATCATTATAATTACAATCGCTTTTTTTCTCATCATTAATCCTCTCCAAGTAAATTTAGAAAAACAAACAGGACTTGATCACAAAATAAAAGTGGTAGTTGGTTTTAATAGATTTCAAGAATAAAATTCTCCAGCTCTTTCCTCTATTTTCAGAATACCCAATGAATCGGATAAATGTAAAAATCAAAAGCTGTGTGCCAACGTAGTTTTACTAGGGAATCAGTAAAAAAACACTGACTTAGAACGATCTGATCATCTTACTGTATTCATTTTTCTGTCCTTCGATTATAACATACATCTTCACTTTATTTCCTATTTTTTCATTTCACCGAAAATTTTTCCATAATAAGTTTAAACTCTTTATCAACTGACGCAATTAAAAATAACTTTACCTTTACTGATCCAACGAATATAAAAAGCTTACCTCATACACATAGATCCCCTCATGGCTAGTTTCTATTCATTTTAGTTTCTCTATAAAAAAGAGACAGACATGCTTTCCGTTAAGGCTGAGTCATTGAAAACATCAATCTTAAAGGAAATTTTGTCTGTCTATTTATTCGTTCAAAAACCGTTTCATGAACAACGATAAAAAAATGTTGTTGAAACAAAACGATTTCTAATGAATCTTTAGTTCATCTTTTCTAAATAATCAAGGGCATCTTGTACGGTTTTCACTGGTACAATTTTCATTGAAGAGTTCAATTCTTTCGCAGCAGCTTTGGCTTCTTCGTAATTGGTTTTGATTTCTGGATGTTTCTTCTTGATTTCATCTGAGATTGGATCATCCGGTGCAAAGAATATTTCAACGCCAGCTTTGTCTGCACTAGCCACTTTTTTATCAATACCACCAATTCGCCCAACTTCACCGTCGCTATTGATCGTTCCAGTACCAGCAATTTCTTTCCCTTGACGAAGATTTTTACCGGTCAATTGTTCATAAATTTCCAGGGTAAACATCAAACCAGCAGACGGCCCTCCGATTGATCCTGAATTAATCATTACATCTGTATCCGACTTGATACTCGTATGATCGGTTAAAGTAATCCCAATCCCTGCTTTATTATCCGTTGGCAGTTCGATCAATTTACCTGAAGTTTCGTTTTCTTTGCCATCTCGGAGATAGGTGATCGTGACCGTATCGCCGACTTTTTTACTTTTGACATACTTCATAAATGCTTCTGCACTTTTAAAGGTTTGTCCATCAACTTTTGTGACTGTATCACCAACTGCTAATTTTCCATAGAAATTGGAATTCTTCTCGACACTCATGACATAAACACCTTTAAATTCCATCTGGTAAGAGCGCCCTGCCAATTTTAGCGCTTGCTCAATCGCTGCATTTTGGGAAGACTCCATATAATATTGTTGGATTTGATTGTATTCTTCGCTAGTCGCCCCGCCAGTCAACTCCTCAGCGCTAATCAAATCTTCAAACGGTGCTAGCTTGGCTTTGACTGCTGTAAAACCAGTTGCTCGACGGATGCCCACTGAAGTTAATGAAAAGGAACCTGAATCTTTGTCCTTTTTCCCATTGACGGTAATCAGCTCTTTCAAATTGATGGTTGCTCCTGGTGCTTCCACATAAAAAGGAAGTGGAATTACCACGAACCCAATAATAAATATCCCTAAAAAAATGACAAGAATCGTCTTTAACCATCTTTTAAAGTCCATCATTTTCACGCTTTCCAGCTAACGCTTCGTTGATTACTGTTGGAAGATAGTCACTGACATCTCCCCCAAAGTGTAAGACTTCTTTTAATAAACTAGAACTAACGTGACTATATTCTTGTTTAGCCAATAAAAAGACCGTCTCGATTTCTTGATTTAAATGATGATTCATTTGAGCAATATCCCGTTCATATTCAAAATCCTTTACGCTACGGATACCACGAATGATGGTTTGAACAGCTAATTCATTCGCAATCTCGACTGTTAATTGATTTTCCTGATGGTACACTTTAACATTCGGAAGATGACGAACAGCTTGAGTAATCAATGTAACTTTTTCATCAACGGTAAATAGATGTTTTTTTGACGTATTCACAAATACCCCAATGATGACCTCATCAAACATTTTTGCTGCTCGTTCGACCATATCTAAATGCCCATTCGTGAACGGATCAAAGCTGCCTGGAAACAAGGCTTTTTTCATAGGTCTTCCTCTTTTCTGTAGATAGTCACAGTTGAAATACCATACGTTTGTTTTCTGATTTGCGTAAAATCAGCAATCTTTTCTGGTAATTCCACTGTTTTATCAGTTTCACATACAATAACTGCCGAATCATTAAAAAGGTCCAGCTCCGTCATTTTGATTATTTGGTCAAGAATTTTTTGTTTGGCATATGGTGGGTCAAGAAATAAATAATCAAATTTTTGCTGATCATTTGCCAGCTTTTCGATGGCTTTGTCCGCATCAAGTTTTAATGTGGTGAATTTTTCTGGCTCTTTCGTTACTTTAATGTTTTCTTGGATTATTTTTAGCGCTTGGTAATTTTTGTCTACACAAAAGGCATGCCCACAGCCACGAGAAACTGCTTCGATAGCTAACCCGCCACTACCAGAAAATAGGTCTAAGACTGTTTCTCCGTCGAAGTAAGGACCGATCATATTGAAGATCGATTCTTTCACTTTATCTGTGGTGGGACGTGTATTAGCCCCTGCTAAACTCTTTAAGCGTCGTCCACCATATGTTCCTGATATGACTCGCATTGACTCACTCCTTTTAAAAATCGTGCTGTTACTAGTATACCAAAAAAAAGATAAAAAAACTTGGATCGCCATTAATTTCATGCTTTCTCAAGTTATTTTTATCTTTTTTATTTAAGAGATGAATGATTTACACAAAACAGGTTTAAAAGACATGGTCTGCTAAACGAATCTTAGTATTGATCTCCTCAATCTCAAAACCTTCTTCTTTGACTGGTTGCTTCGTACCAATCTTATCAGCAAAGTTCATTTCGACGTCTGGACGATAAGAGCGTTCAACTTTGCGAACAAAATGAAGTTTGTTGATTCGTTCTGCAGTTTGCTCAAAAGTGTCTTCATTCAAATACAATACGACATATTTCATTTTACGCGAAACGTAATGAAGCAATCCAAATTTCTTCAAATTTTTTAATTGTTTCAAACTGTATACCCAGACAATCAACCCACGTCGTTTCGTTAGTTGAAATTCATTTTTTTCATCATTCATGACAGTTACCTCCACATCCACTACGCCCCTTTTGTTCAAAAAAAGGATTTCCCGCATCAATTTTAATCGTCAACGATACCGTTTCTGCTAACTGTTGGCTAATTTTATCCAATAGATCTTGCAATTGTGTTTCCATACAACGAAAATCCGCTACTTTTTCATGCAAATCAAGTTGGCGTTTGGCTAACCGAACAGCTCTTTGCTTCTCTCGAAATTCTGGTGCATATTTTTGATAAGGAACAACTTTTTCAAACTGTTCTTTTTTTATTGAGAAATCATTAATCAATAAATTGACATCCGCTGATTGTTCCATCACTTTTTTAGCTTTTAAATATTTTTTCATCGTCTCGCTTTTTTTGATACAATCGGATAAGCTCTGACATTGATCTTCTAAGGCAAATAATTCCTCATTGATTATCACTGCTATCGGTACTCTCCTTAACTTCTTCTTGCATTAAGACTAACATATTTTCTTTTGAAAAAGCAATTCCTAATAGATCGGAAGTGTTAACTAAAAAGCGGTCGTGATAGTACGGATCACTATACAAAAATAAAAATGTAAACGTTGGATCAATCACTGGATGTGTAAAGACACCGGTCGAATGGGGAAGCTTTCTTTTTGCGACTAACGAATCAATTTCATCAGTAGTCAATGAAAACTTAGCAGTTGCGTTTGTACTACCCGCTATTTGTTGCCATTCTGCTAATCGTTCTTTCGTCAAAATATCTTCTGGTCTATTAAGATAATCACTTAAAAGCAATTTCGTTTGAGTAGAAAAACCGGTCGTCTGCTTATAAAGTGGTAAGCGATCCAATTGCCTTAACTGATTCAACAATCGAACACTATGACCTTCTTTTGCTTGATTGATTTCAGCCCAATCTACTTGATCGTCTATTTTATATTGCGGTAAGTCTGAACCAAATACTTGATAGGGATGAAGTTTCAACAAACTAGCTTTATCCAAATAAACGATCGAAAACAGTCCATTACTACTTTGGTCGAAGAATAAAATAGCAAACGTATCATTATCAAACGCAATCAACGGTCGATAATTCATATCTTCTTCCATCAATTCGATCCCGACATCTGTTCCATTGTATTGAAAATTAAAATTCGTATAGATCGTGGTGATCTCTGTTAGATCTTGCATTGTCATCCCTAAGTAAAAAGGAGCAATCGTTGAGTTGTCCGTATTTAATACTTTAATCGTGGAAACTTTATCTTTTGTGATATTCGCTTCAAAGGATAAGTGATTGATTTGATCATGGTAATATCTTGTTTCAAAACCAAACCCACTCGTCAAGCGTTCATAGGGATCACCAAAACGTTGCTCTAATTCATCAACTGATTGACCAACATACGTGGAAAAGCCAGATGTTTCCAACTTCTGGTATTTCCACGTAGTCATTTGATTTTGAGTGATTTGCTCTGAGCTTTTTTTTACTTCAAGTTTAGGAGGAAACAACACCGGCTGCATGTAAAATGCAATGATCACTGATAACAATATCGCACCAAATAACCCTAGCCGTTTCATCTTTTTCCCACCTTTATTTTTCAGTTACTTCAATCAATAAGTCACCAGAAGCGATCGCATCGCCATCTGTTACATAGACATGCGCAATTTCACCATCAAAACGAGCTTCAATTGCCGTTTCCATTTTCATTGCTTCCGTGATCATCAATGTATCGCCTTTTTTGACATGATCTCCTTTTTTGACTAATACATCTAATACAGAACCAGACATCGTTGCACCGATATGTTCACGATTTGTTGGTTCAGCTTTCACACGTGTTTGTACAGTACTGATGATCGAATGGTCGTTCACTGTGATTTCACGACGTTGCCCATTCAAGTTAAAGAATAAGACACGATTTCCTTCAATATCTGGTTCGCCGATTTCATCCAAGCGAATAATCAAAATCTTGCCTTTTTCAATTTGAACATTCACCGTTTCTCCTAAGCGAATCCCTTGGAAGAATGTTGGTGTATCAAGTAATGTCACATCACCAAATTGATTATAGGCTGCTTGATAATCTAGAAAGACTTGCGGATACATCAAATAGCTCAGCACTTCTTCTTGTTTAGGTTCATAGCCGATTTTTTCAGCTAATTCTGCTTTGACTTGTTGGAAATCAACTGGTTTAGCTAAAGCTCCAGGACGTTCAGTAATCGCTTCTCGTCCTTTAAGGATGATCTTTTGTAATTTTTCCGGGAATCCTCCAACCGGTTGTCCTAGCTCTCCTTGGAAGAAAGTAATGACAGATTCAGGGAAACTCAGTGTTTCACCTTTTTCATAGATATCTTCCTCCGTTAAATCATTTTGAACCATGAACAAGGCCATGTCTCCTACAACTTTTGATGAAGGGGTAACTTTCACGATATCACCAAACATCAGGTTCACTGTATGGTACATCTGTTTGATGTCATCCCATTTATTTCCTAAACCAACTGCTTTGGCTTGTTGTTGGAGATTAGAGTATTGTCCACCAGGCATTTCATGCATATATACTTCTGTTTCTGGTGCATTCAAACCGTTCTCAAATGGTTTGTAATACATACGGACATCTTCCCAGTAATGATTCAATTGTTGTGCATTTTGAATATTGATCTCTGGCAACCGTGGACCGTTGACCAAAGCATAATACAAACTGCTCATACTTGGTTGACTTGTATTCCCACTCATCGCACTCATCGCCACATCAACGATATCTACCCCAGCCTTTGAAGCTGCAGAATAGGTAATGATTCCATTTCCACTCGTATCATGTGTATGAAGGTGGATTGGCAGATCAGTAGTCTCTTTCAATTCACTGATCAAGCGATAAGCAGCTTGTGGTTTCAGCAAGCCAGCCATATCTTTGATCGCAATGATATGCGCCCCAAGTTGTTCTAGTTCTTTCGCCATGTCCTTGTAATATTGGACATTATATTTTGCACGACTAGGATCATTGATATCTCCGGTATAGCAGATCGCAGCTTCTGCAATCTTACCTGTGTCTCGAACCGCTTGGATACTTTTTTCCATTTGCGGTACCCAGTTCAAACTGTCAAAGATTCGAAACACATCAATTCCTTGAGCCGCTGCTTCTTTCACAAATTCTACTAAGACGTTATCCGGATAATTGGAATAACCGACTGCATTTGAACCTCTGAACAACATTTGTAACAGCGTATTTGGCATCAATGCTCGGATCTTTCTTAATCTTTGCCAAGGATCTTCATTCAAGAAGCGATAAGCGACGTCAAAGGTTGCTCCTCCCCACATCTCACTTGAGAATAGTTCAGGTAATCCTTCACCGGTCAATTGAGCAATCTCTTTAAAGTCTTTCGTACGAACACGAGTTGCTAATAAACTTTGATGAGCATCTCTAAATGTCGTATCAGTCAATAACAAGTTTTCTTGCGATTTGATCCATTGGACTAACGCATCCGAACCATCAGAATCTAAAACATTTTTTGCTGTCAGATAATCTGGGCGTTTAATCAAATCTTTCGGTACCCGAGGAGATTCATAAAATGGTTTTTCACCATTTTTGATTCCCGGGAAGCCATTCACGGTAATTTCACCGATGTATTTCATTGTTTTATTCCCACGGTCGCGTAAACGAGGGAACTCAAACAATTCTTTTGTATTATCGATAAATGTCGTTTTAGCGTTTCCTGATTGAAATTCAGGATGGGAAATCACATTCAACATAAATGGAATATTGGTTTTGACTCCACGAATCCGAAATTCTTTTAAGCAACGTTCCATTTTTTGGATTGCCGTATCAAAATCTGCTGCATGTGTACAAACTTTGACTAAAAGTGAATCAAAGTATGGGGTAACCACATATCCTGCATAAGCATTACCGACATCTAAACGCACTCCGAAACCACCAGGTGAACGGTAAGTATCGATTTTCCCTGTATCAGGAAGAAAATGATTCAACGGGTCTTCTGTAGTGATCCGACATTGAATCGCAGAACCATTTAGTTTGATATCTGCTTGTTGCGGCAGACCAATTTCACTGTGTAAATCTTTCCCTTGGGCAATCAATAATTGAGTAGTCACGATGTCCACATCGGTAATCATCTCTGTAATCGTATGTTCCACTTGGACTCGAGGGTTGACTTCGATAAAATAAAAGTCATTTCCTTCAACTAAAAATTCAACCGTCCCAGCATTGACATAACCAACGTGTTTCATTAATTGAACGGCTGCTTGACAGATGCGTTCTCGTTGTTCAGTCGACATGGAGACACAAGGTGCTACCTCTACTACCTTTTGGTGACGTCTTTGTACAGAGCAGTCTCTTTCAAATAAATGGATCACATTTCCATGTTTATCGCCCAAAATTTGGACTTCGATGTGTTTAGGATTTGCAATATATTTTTCAACATACACTTCATCGCTGCCAAAAGCCGCTTTTGCTTCACTTTTCGCGCGATCATAGCCTTCTCGAGCGCTTTTTTCATCATGGGCGACACGCATTCCTCGTCCCCCACCACCTAGAGCGGCTTTGATCATGATCGGATAACCGTACGTTTCAGCAAAAGACAAAGCATCTTCGACCTTTTCAATCGGTCCATCAGTCCCAGGAATCGAAGCAATTCCAGCTGCGATAGCTGCTGCTTTTGCTTTGATCTTGTCACCAAAGATATCCAAATGATGTAAGTCTGGTCCTACAAAAGTGATGCCTTCTTCCTTGCATCGTTTTGCAAAACTTAGATTTTCAGATAACAACCCATAGCCTGGATGGATCGCATCCGCTCCACAGGCTTTCGCAATGGCAATAATCCCTTCAATATCTAAGTAAGCATCAATCGGTTTTTTCCCTTCGCCAACTAGATATGCTTCATCTGCTTTAAACCGGTGCACGGAATACTCATCTTCTTTTGCGTAGATACCTACAGTTTTAATTCCTAATTCTGTACATGCTCGAAACACTCGTACAGCAATTTCTCCTCTGTTAGCAACTAAAACTTTTTCCATCAAACCACTCCTACATCTTTTTAGTATAAACCTAAACTTTTTCGTTTTTCATCTGCACTGATATTCAAGACGAAGCCAACACAAATGGATAACATCAATAAACTAGATCCTCCCTGACTCAAAAATGGGAAAGTGATCCCAGTTAATGGAATAACGCCGGTTATCCCTCCCAAATTGATAAATATTTGGATCATGAACATGGCACCAATCCCAATACATAATAGAGAATTAAATGGATCTTTTGAGCGAATCCCCACCAAAAAGATCCGAACAATCATGAAAAACAGTAAAGCAAGAATCAAGATCCCCATGATCACGCCTAACTCTTCTACCACAATGGCATAAATAAAGTCCGTCTGCGCTTCATTTAAAAAACCTTTTTTCTGGATACTATTTCCAAGACCTCGGCCAAAAAGCCCTCCATTGAACATCGCATAATAACCATTAGCTAATTGATGCCCTTTGTTCAACTCATCAGAAAAAGGATTTTGATAAATGGCAAATCGGTTATAGATATATTGTAAACGTCCGGGAAATATTTTCCCGTGGGTGATATTGATCAACCAGATTGCTAAAGCACTCAAGCCAACTCCACCGCCCCCAACGATCAACGTATAAACGTAGTTGATACCACTAGCCAAAAGTAAGACTAAGATAATTAAAAAAATGACAGTTGCATTACCAAAATCGGGTAAAATAGCAACTAGCGCTGTTAGTGCCAACACTAACAGTAACGGTCTTTTAACAGTAGAAACAAAATCTTTTTGAACGCTTCTTTGTCTTTTAGATAACGTTAATGCTAAGTACCAAATTACAATGATCTTTAAGTATTCAGCTGGCTGGAGAGAGAATCCAGCGATTTGAAGCCATCCTTTCGCTCCATTGATCTCTTTCCCGAAGAATAAAACGATCAATAGCAAGATCGTCAGTACAGCAATAGCTGCCATAATCAGTCGTTGATTTTTTAATACGGATGTTTTCATTTTATATAAAAGTCCAATAGCTACTAAGCTAACGCCCCAAAACAAACTTTGGTTAAAAAAAGAGGCGGAAGGACTGCTTCCATTTTCTAGCAATAAATAAGATGATGAACTATAGACCATGATTAAACCTAAAATACATAGAATCAAGTAAGGAATCAAAATACTATAGTTTAATAAATGCCTTTTTTTTACTTTCTTAGGCAAGTTTACTCCTCCTTGCCAATTTCTTTTTTATCGTAATTTTCTTGGTAAACCTCACTATATAATCGGTTCAGTTCACGCTCTAGCTCACTCAGCAACAATTGTCCTTCCGTTTTATCGATGATGCCTACACGAACGGCAAATCCGACTTGTTGTGAGAAGCCATACATTTGCGTATCTACTACTTCTTCAAATGCCTTACATTGTGAGATACACAGGCTATTTTTTTGATTTTTGATCAAGCGTTTGATTCGTTCTGATTCATCTTTAAGCACTTGAACTGCAAATTCATTTGATAGAGAATCCATCTAAGCCTACCCCCATTCTAAGTTTATTTATTATAACATACTTAAAATTCTAACGGGGAAAAATCCCAGTTTTCGCTCAGGGATTTTCTTCTTTTTTTACTATTTGCTAGCCTATCATGAGCAAAAACAATAGATGTACTAATTTTACAAACGATACACTACTTAACTAGAAAGTATCAGTGCTAAAAAAGCGTCCCCGTATTTGTCTAACTTGCTTTGTCCTACCCCTTTTATCTGCAATAAAGAAAGTCGATCTTTTGGACGTTGTCGACTCATTTCTTTTAAAGTCGCATCTGAAAAAACCACATAAGGCGGCACGCCTGCTTCAGAAGCTAAGTCAGTGCGTAACTCTCTTAGCGTTTCAAATAAGGTGTCAGCTTCTTCATCAGAAAGTTGTTGGACTTTTTCAGCTTCTTTTTTAAATACTTTTTGTTTCCCTTTTAACACTTCGATTCCCAGTTCCGTTACTTTCAACGTGGGGTATTCACCGTTCATTGAATACAGATAACCACCAGAAATAAGATACTCGATCAACTGAAGAATATCTTTTTGTGCCCATTTTTTTAATAAGCCGTAAGTTGATAACGCTTGAAAACCTAGCATCTTGACTTTTTGTTCTTTCGAACCAGCTAATACCTTCATCAACAATTGTTTCCCATAATTTTCACCCATGCGTTTCAAGCAAGACAACACCATCTGTGTTTCAGTCGTTACATCGACTAGTTCACGTTCATCTAAACAGTTACCACATCTTCCACATGGGATACTTTTTTCGCCAAAATAAGTAAGAATATATTGTTGCAGACAGGATTCGATGTAGACGTATTCCGTCATTGCTTTTAATTTTTCGTATTCTTTTTGTTTTTGTGACTCTTCTCGTTGAGATTGTTGGATAAAAAATTTTTGGACCTGTATATCTTGGGGAGCAAACAACAAGACAGCCTCACTTAAGAGCCCATCACGACCTGCTCGTCCCGCCTCCTGATAGTAAGCTTCTAAAGAACCAGGAATCTGATAGTGAATGACGAAGCGGATGTTACTCTTATTGATCCCCATGCCAAAAGCATTCGTTGCAACTAATAATTCTGTACGGTCATATAAAAAGTCTTCTTGGATTTCTGTTCGTTGGCTTTCACTCATCCCACCATGATATCTGCCAACACTGAAATCAAATTTCTTTAACAAATGATAGATTCGATCAACTTCTTTGCGGGTAGCGGCATAAATGATCCCTGATTGCTTTTTATTGATACGTAGATACTCAATTAAGTACTGCTCTTTTTTTTGATCTTTTACTACTTGTAAACGTAGATTTTCTCGTGCAAAACCCGTTTGAATATGATTATCCATTGGTATCTTTAAAAGTCTTTTAATATCTTCTGCTACTTGCTTTGTTGCAGTAGCAGTCAATGCCACAATGACCGGTCGTTGATCAAACGTGTTTAATGTTTCTGCCATATGAAGATAGCTTGGACGAAAATCATGTCCCCATTGTGAAATACAATGCGCTTCATCAATCGCTATCAGTTGCACGTGCCAACGTTTCATTGATTGGATAAAATCTGGCATGATAAACCGTTCTGGCGCAACATATAATAATTGGATTTGTTGCTGTTCGAGTAATCGAAACCGAGAAGCAGTCTCATAACTATCCAATGAACTATTGATAAATGTCGCTGAAATGCCTAACTGATTGGCAGCATCTACTTGATCTTTCATCAGAGAGATCAAGGGAGAAATGACCACAGTCAAGCCATCCAGCATCAACGCTGGCAATTGATAACAAATGGACTTCCCACTTCCTGTAGGCATGATCCCTAGGACGTCTTCATGACCAAGTACCTTTCGGATAATTTCTTTTTGTCCAGGGCGAAATACTTCATAACCAAAGTATTGTTTTAATATATCATTCATTTTATCCCTACTTTTTAGTTGATTTAAGAGGTTGTGAAAGAAGCGATCAGCTCCGAGCGAATAAGAGAGGATTTTTTAAAATAGCTTCTCATATTTTAGAAAATCATCGCTTATTGCTGAGGAGTTGCTTCTTGAACACCGTGAATAAGAGGTTGTGAAAGCATCGGGAAGCTCCGATGACAATAAGAAAGAATTTTTTAAAACAGCTTCTCATGTTTTGAAAAATTCAGGCTTATTTCAAGGAGCTGATGCTTGAACACCGTGAATAAGAGGTTGTGAAAAGAGCGCTTTGACCTGAGCGCTCACCAAGTAAAAACTGCGACGAGTAATCGCAGGAGCATTAAGGATGATAATCTTGAAACAGCTCCCCATGTTTTACGAAATTCAGCTTTATGTCAAAAAACTGTCGCTCGTCCACGGTTTAGTTTTTTTATTTATAAAAAGCCTAGAGCAATCTTTTATTATTGACTCTTCTATCGCCCCTCTATAACTATAATACGTCAATTATATTTTACTTCTCCAAGCAATCAAGTACAACATTCTTTTTGTGAAACTTTCGCTTTTCGTGAAACAAAAACCGAGGTAATTAAAGATTTTAAAAAGACTTTTAATAAACTTTTAGCGTACTTATTGAATTTTTCTTTTGATTTTTATTAACTTCTCCACAGATAACAATTTTAGAAAAAGGAAAAACAATTCTCTCCTTTTAATTTCAAACAATTGAATACGTTCTAAAAAATTGAGAAGCAAAATTTGCCGACAGTATTTTTCTTTTCATCCACTTTAATGCTGATTTACCAGTCATCTGAACAAAAAATAAACCGAAGATGCCCGAAAATAGTTACTCCTATTTTTGGACTTCTTCGGTTTATTTCTCAAAGCTAAACATCACTGTATCAACAAGTTGAACAGATGATTATTTTTTCTTTTTAGAAGCTTTTTCACGTGCATTTTTGTTTAAGATTTGTTTTCTTAAACGGATACTTTCCGGTGTTACTTCACAATATTCATCGTCATTCAAGAATTCTAACGATTCTTCTAACGTCAATTGTTTTGGTTTTTTGATAACAGATGTTTGGTCCTTGGTAGCAGAACGAACGTTAGTCATTTGTTTTGCTTTCGTAATGTTAACAGTCAAGTCATTGTCACGACTATTTTCACCAATGATCATACCTTCATAAACTTCTGTACCTGGTTCAACAAAAACAGTTCCACGTTCTTCGATACTCATGATGGAATAAGTCGTTGCTTTTCCAGTATCGATTGATACTAACGCACCTTGGTGTCGTCCACCGATTTGACCTGGTAACATTGGTAGGTATTGATCAAATGTGTGGTTCATGATTCCGTAGCCACGAGTCATTGAAAGGAATTCAGTTGAATAACCAATCAAGCCACGAGCTGGTGTTAAAAATGTTAGACGGATTTGTCCATTACCAGTATGGATCATGTCTTGCATTTCACCTTTACGTAAGCTTAATGATTCGATTACGCTACCCATATATTCTTCAGGTGTGTCGATTTGAACACGTTCAAAAGGTTCACATTTCACGCCATCAATTTCTTTTTCGATAACTTCAGGACGCGATACTTGTAGTTCATAACCTTCACGACGCATGTTTTCGATCAAGATTGACAAATGAAGTTCTCCACGACCAGAAACAGTCCAAGCATCTGGAGAATTTGTTGGTTCAACACGCAATGAAACATCCGTTTGCAACTCAGCCATCAAGCGTTCTTCAATTTTACGAGCAGTGACATATTTCCCTTCACGGCCAGCAAATGGTGAATTATTCACTAAGAAAGTCATTTGCAGTGTTGGTTCGTCAATGTGTAGAATTGGCAGAGCATCTTGGTGGTCCACAGGTGTCACTGTTTCCCCAACGAAAATATCTTCCATTCCTGATACGGCAATTAGATCTCCAGCTTTTGCTTCGTCAATTTCTAAACGTTTCAAGCCGAAGAAACCAAATAATTTAGTTACACGGAATTTTTTAACTGAACCGTCTAATTTTAGTAAGGCAACTTGGTCCCCTACTTTGATCGTTCCACGGAAGACACGACCAATCCCGATACGTCCAACATAGTCGTTATAATCAAGCAATGATACTTGGAATTGTAATGGTTCATCGCTATTGTCTACTGGCGCAGGAATTTTTTCAACAATTGTATCAAAGATCGGTGCCATTGTTGGTTCTTGATCAGCTGGATCATCAGACAAGCTAGATGTTCCGTTTAATGCTGAAGCATAGATAACTGGGAAATCTAATTGATCATCATCTGCACCTAGTTCAATAAATAATTCTAATACTTCATCAACAACAAACTCAGGTCGTGCAGAAGGTTTATCAATTTTATTCACAACTACGATCGGTGTAATATGTTGTTCTAGCGCTTTTTTCAAAACAAAACGAGTTTGTGGCATCGTTCCTTCATAAGCATCAACTACTAAGACAACGCCGTCAACCATTTTCATGATTCGTTCAACTTCGCCACCAAAGTCCGCATGCCCAGGTGTATCCATGATATTGACACGAATCCCTTTATAATCAACTGCGGTATTTTTTGCTAAAATCGTGATTCCACGTTCTTTTTCTAAAGCATTTGAATCCATCGCACGTTCTTGTAATTGTGTGTGTGCGTCTAATGTATCTGATTGTTTCAATAATTCATCAACCAATGTGGTTTTTCCGTGGTCAACGTGGGCGATGATCGCTACGTTACGGATATCATTTCTATAGTTCAATGTAACTAACTCCTTCTCGGTTCTTTATGACAGTGCAATTTTACTCGACTGTTTATTATAGCAAACTTTTTTCATGAAATATAGTAAAATGTTTTCATTTTTTCGAGAAAATTAATATTTTAGCCATATTTTTCTTAATTTTGCGGTTTTTTTACTTATTTAGCGAATCAGCCGCAGCAATAAGTGCCCGAATTTCATCATAGGCCTGAGGTGTAGCCGCAATATAATATTCTCTTCCTCGAAATTTTAGCTTTTCTCCTGAGATACCGCTATATTTCATTCCAAATTCAGCGAGTAAAACATTCCCTGCGCCATAGTCCCACGGGCTCAAATTTGCAATATAACCAATATGTTTCCCTTTTAAAAGTGCAATCATTTCTAGTCCTGCACATCCATAAATACGAACACCCATACTTTGTTCACCAATCGTTCGGACATTCCACCGATTATGACTAAAAAGATAACCGTTCAAACCAATAAGTCCATCTTTTAAACGAAGGTCTTCTGGCTTAGTTAACGGATGGTCATTCATATAAACACCTAAATCTTTTCCACCCCAATACAGCGCTTCTTTCATCACGTCATAAATAAAACCAAGTTGTCCAACACCATCTTGATAAACGCCTAACATAATACAAAAATTCTCTTGTTCAAGTACGAAGTTCATGGTTCCATCAATTGGATCAATAACAAATACTTGCCCTTCAAAGCTTTCTAACTCACTGTAACCTTCTTCTTCTGCGAGAATCTTTGCTTCTGGATTATACGCCTGAATCTTTTCAATCAAAAAAGCTTGGACTTCACGATCCATATTGGTAACCAGATCTTTTCGATTGGTTTTTTGATCAACTTTAAGCGTCTTGATTTGTACCGCACGAATTTTCTCAGCTGCTTCTTTAAGCCAAATTTTGATCTGATGGATCAGTTCTTGTTTATTCATGTTCTCACCCATTCATTTTTAGGATTTTTTTCTGATTCTTTTTTGCTGCTTGAACTGTTCGATACAATGAATAACCTGATACTTTTTCAAATTCTTTTCCTAATTTTTTTCTTCCCCGATAGATGGAATGACTGTTTTGAATTGTTGGTATGATTTTAAAAACCGAGCATTATCGATGCCCTTTTCATTCGCTAACTCTAAATCCTCCCACATCTTCATCACAATGACCATTTCTTCGGTGGTCCAATCTAAATCAAGCGGGTATTGATAATCTTGCATACTTCATTCTCCTATTTCCTATAGTCAAAATCAGTGTATCATAAGAATAAGTACATAACCAAATAGTTTCGATTTTCTAGTTTACATAATTAATTTATAGTTGAATAACTATGTTTTATCGCTAGCTAAGAAAAATAAGTAATAGTCTATAAAAATTC
Organism: Enterococcus hirae ATCC 9790; assembly: GCF_000271405.2. NCBI lineage: Bacteria > Bacillati > Bacillota > Bacilli > Lactobacillales > Enterococcaceae > Enterococcus > Enterococcus hirae. The sequence continues at coordinate 2,498,530 of NC_018081.1, forward strand.
ACATGTTCATACAAAGAACCGTCACTAACAAAATAGAGAAAATAAATTCTGTCGGTGACGTAGGTTTATTTATTAAGATAAGAGAAAAAGATCTAACATTTTTACTTTTCCTAAGGGATTTCATATGAAACTAACGTCCTTCATGTTCAGGTATGTTTAACGAGCTCATAGACGCTTCATTCTCTGTCGTGAAATTATGATTTGACAATTCATCGGATAAATTGTCCGATTCTTGACGTTCACTTAATCCCATTACATACTTCATTGGTTTTTTCCTGAGTTTAATGTCTCATCAAATCTCATTAATATTTCCGTTATTTCTTCTGTCATGAGACTATTTCTATCTAACTGTAAAATTTCATTTTCTGACGATGTTTTATATTGCATCTCTTCCTTCTGTTCTCTTACTTTCTTTATTTTCATCAAAATGGTTCTCGCTGATCCGTTAAATCTATTAACAAGTTTACTTAACCACAACTCTCCTGCTAAATATGCTTCGATATTTTGATTATTGCTGTCTTCCTTTTCTTTAGTTGTCTCATTCGTTAAGCTTTGCTGTTGCAGATTTTGCTCTTTTAGACTATGTGTTACATTTCCAATGGTTCTCTTTGATACTCCAAATCGCTCAGCAAGTCCTGCTATCGGTGTATTTTTTGTTTGGTATGCTTCTATAATCCTTTCATTTCTCTTTTTAATTGAATTATTAGGACCGCCAATTTCATTATTCTTTTCATTCTCATGACAGTCTCCTTGAAGTGTTTTAATCGTTTCTTTTCTCATAAAGTGAATCTCCTTTAAAGTGATTAAAATTTAGTTAGTAAACAACTAGTTCCGCTAGTCAAATCATTGATATAGAAATATGCTGATCTGATTGCTTTTACCACATTTATTCTAACACCCTCTTTCAAAAAGCTTGACTTTCTTTTTTGTTTTTCAGAAAAAGAGGTTTTGAAAAGACCACAAAAAACATCAAAGCTAGCATTTTTGCTAACTTTGATGTTTGATCGATCATGTATCAATTCAATTTGTCAAAAAGATGTTTTTAACCTGGTAACTATCGCCAGCGTCCATACTTTTTTTGAAACAGCTCGGATAAAATATCCCAATTGCTAAATTAAATATGGATTGGTAAACCTAAAGCGAGTTCAGCAGCATCCATCGTAATTTCACCTAGCGATGGATGCGGATGGATCGTTAATGCAATGTCTTCGGCATTCATTCCTGATTCAATGGCTAAAGCAAGCTCAGAAACCATATCACTAGCACCTACACCACCGATTTGCGCTCCAATGATGACGTTGTCTTCATTGGTCGTCACTAAACGGATAAAACCTTCTGTTTTTGCAAGCGATAACGCCCGTCCATTTCCTGAAAACGGAAATTTATATGCAGTAGCTTCAATACCAGCTTCTTTTGCTTCTTTGATCGTCATCCCAACAGAAGCTAATTCTGGATCTGTAAAGGCAACCGCAGGCATTGCTTTATAGTCAACTGCTACTTTCTTACCTGAGATAGCTTCTGCAGCAATTTTTGCTTCATAACTTGCTTTATGCGCTAAAGCAGCACCTGGTACGATATCCCCAATTGCAAAAATGTTTGGCACATTCGTACGCCCTTGTTGATCCACTGGAATCAATCCACGTTCACCGACTTCGACACCCGCTTGTTCTAATCCCATATCGTCAGTATTTGGACGACGGCCAACTGTTACCATAACATAATCTGCTGTCACTGTTTCTTCTTTACCGTCAACAGTATATTTGACTGTCACACTGTCCCCATTATCAACAGCTTCTTTCGCCATTGCATTGGTTACGATTGTCACACCTTTTTTCTTGAAGTCGTCTTCCACTAATTTCACCATATCTTTTTCATAGGTAGGTAAAATTTGAGGAGAACCTTCAAGAATCGTTACCTCAGCACCTAAGTTAGCATAGGCTCCACCTAATTCTGCTCCAATAACTCCGCCACCAATGATGACGAATTTTTTTGGTACTTCTTTTAAAGCTAAGCCGCCTGTTGAGTCAAGTACACGTCCGCCAAACTTGAAGCCTGGGATTTCGATCGGACGGGAACCAGTAGCAATGATTGCATTATTGAAAGAATACGTTTGAGCAGAATCAGGATGGATCACACGTAATGTATGATCATCGACGAAGAATGCTTCACCTTCGATTGTTTCTACCTTGTGTTTTTTCAATAAGAAACCAACACCAGAAGTCAGTGTTTTCACTACTTTATTTTCTTTCCAGTCTTGTGTTTTTGCAAAATCAAGTGTGACATTTTCACTCGTGACACCGAATAAAGTTGAATCAAGAGATTCTTGATAATGATGTCCTGCAGCAATCAGCGCTTTTGAAGGAATACAACCAACGTTTAAACAAACACCACCGATGTATTCTCTTTCAATGATTGCCACTTTTTGTCCCATTTCAGCAGCACGGATGGCAGCAACATAGCCACCAGGTCCCGCACCGATTACAACTGTGTCTAATTCTACAGCAAAATCTCCAACTACCATTTGTTTATCATCCTTCCATCATCAATAACTCAGGATCAGCTAAAAGTCGTTTGATATTGTTCATTGCTTGTTGAGCTGTTGCTCCGTCTACGATACGGTGATCAAAGCTTAAGGAAAGTTTCATCACTCGTCCAACAACGATTTCACCTTCACCATTAACGATCGGTTGTTGTGCAATTGTTCCCACACCTAAAATTGCTACTTCAGGGTAGTTGATTACTGGTGTAAACCAACCGCCACCTACAGAACCAATGTTACTGATCGTAATAGTGCCATTTCGCATATCTTCAGCTGCTAATTTACCTTCATGAGCTAGTTTTGCTTTTTCATTGATTTCATCCGCAATCGCAAACATGCCTTTACGGTCTGCATCTTTTACATTTGGTACATACAAGCCATGATCTGTATCAGTTGCAATTCCGATGTTATAGTAATTTTTATAAACGATTTCTTGGTTCGCATCATCAATTGACGCATTCAAAATAGGGAATTTCTTCACAGTAGCAGTTAATGCTTTTACCACGTATGGCAAGAAAGTCAATTTTGTCCCATTCGCAGCTGCCACTTCTTTAAATCTCTTACGATTATCCCAAAGTTTAGAAACCTCTACTTCATCATGTAAAGTAACATGTGGCGCTGTTTGCTTGCTATTGACCATTGCTTTAGCAATCGCTTTACGTGTCGGTGTCATCGCTACACGTTCTTCCAATTCACCTAAATTAGATTTGAACGCTTTTGCTGGTGCTGCTGGCTTGCTTTCAGCTTTCGCTTCAACCGCTTTTTCTGACGCAGGTGCAGCTGGTTCAGCTGATGCTGTTTGACTCGCATGCCCACCTGATAGATAACTTTCAATATCTTCTTTTGTCACACGTCCGCCTTTACCAGTTGCAGTGACTTGTGTGATATCCACATCTTTTTCACGAGCAAATTGTCGAACTGATGGCATAGCCAAAACACGTTTGTTAGGATCAGCTGCCTCAGCTACTGATGCTGAACCAGAAGTTTCTACTTTAGCATCAGTTGATTCAGCTGTTTTTTCTGATGTAGTAGAAGGCGCACTATTATGTCCTGGTGCATCGATTTCTACTAATACATCACCAACAGTTGCAACTGTTCCTTCTGATACCAAGATGTTTTTAACCGTTCCAGTCACTGGTGACGGGATTTCTTCTACCGATTTATCGTTTTGTACTTCTAACAATGTGTCATCTTCATTGATGGTATCGCCTGGTTTCACAAACCATTTAACGATTTCACCTTCTGCGATTCCTTCACCAATATCGGGTAATTTAAATTCAAAGACCCCACCATCGGCACTAGCTTCAGTTGGTTCAGCAGCTGGATGTTCAGGTGTTTGCTCTTTCGCTGCTACTCCAGCATCGCCACTTGTTTCATTGTCTTCATGTCCTGGTGCATCGATTTCTACCAGTACATCGCCAACATTCGCGACTGTTCCTTCAGGTACGATGACGTTTTTCACTGTCCCAGTAACTGGGGATGGAATTTCTTCTACTGATTTATCATTTTGAACTTCTAATAACGTATCATCCTCATTGATGGTATCGCCTGGCTTGACAAACCATTTGACGATTTCGCCTTCTGCGATTCCTTCACCAATGTCAGGTAATTTAAATTGGTATGCCATGATTTACTTACGTCCCTTCTTATTTCTTAGAATTCTGCAATTTCTTTGACTTTTGCTTCAATATCAGCCGCATTTGGTAACCAGATGTTTTCAGCTTGTCCAAATGGAAAAACAGTATCTGGTGCTGCTACACGTCCAATTGGTGCTTCTAATGAAAGGATCGCACGTTCTGAGATTTCAGCAATCACTTGGGCACTTACACCTGCTTGTCGTTGCGCTTCTTGAACGACTACCACACGACCAGTTTTCTCAACTGATTGAATGATTGTGTCAATATCTAGCGGTGCGACTGTTCTTAGGTCAACGACTTCTACTGAAATATCCTCTTTCGCAAGATTGTCAGCTGCTTTGATCGCTTCACGAACCATTGCGCCATAGGTGATGATTGAAACGTCTGTTCCTTCACGAGTAATTGCCGCTTTGTCCAATGGTACTTCATAAGCTTCATCTGGAACTTCTTCACGGAATGAACGATAAAGTTTCATATGTTCCAAAAATACAACTGGGTCATTGCTGCGGATAGAAGAGATCAATAATCCTTTTGCATCATAAGGATTTGATGGAATGACTACGCGAATTCCTGGAGATTGAGCAATCAATCCTTCTAAGTTATCTGAATGAAGTTCTGGTGTGTGAACCCCACCACCAAATGGTGAACGAATCGTGATCGGTAGATTTCTAGTCCCACCCATTCGATATCTTGTACGTGCCATTTGTGCGACTACTTCATCCATGGCTTCAAAAATAAATCCAAAGAACTGAATTTCAGGTACTGGACGAAAACCTTCTAAAGCTAACCCAAAACTCATACCAGCAATCCCTGATTCAGCTAATGGGGTATCGAAAACGCGTTCTTCGCCAAATTTTTCTTGCAATCCTTCCGTTGCACGGAAAACTCCACCGTTTTTCCCAACATCTTCACCAAAAACGATTACGTTCTCATCATTTTCAAGTTCAAGTGCTAGGGCATCTGTGATTGCTTGAATCATTGTTTTTTGTGCCATGATTATTTCGACTCCTTCGCTTCATAGATTGCAATTTGTTCTTTAATTGATTGTGGTGCCACTTCAAACATATTTTTTAAGAAATCAGAAACTTTTTGTTTTGGAATCTTATCTGCTTCAGCAATCGCTGCTTTGATTTCCTCTTTTGTTTGTTCAATTACTTGTTCTTCTTTTTCTTCTGACCATAGACCTTTTTCTGTTAGGTAGTTACGGAAACGGATCAATGGATCTTTTTTCTGCCATTCGTCATCTGTTTCTTTAGAACGGTAACGAGTTGGGTCATCTCCTGATAAAGTATGCGGACCATAACGGTAAGTCAATGTCTCAATCAAGACTGGACCATTCCCGTTGATTGCCCAATCACGTGCCATTTTAGATACTGTATAAACTGCTAATGGATCCATACCATCTACTTGGATCCCTGGAATCCCGGCTGCCACAGCTTTTTGCGCTAATGTTTTAGCAGCTGTTTGTTTTTCACGAGGTGTTGAGATCGCAAAGCCATTGTTTTGGATATAAAATACAGCATTTGCATGATAAGCTCCAGCAAAGTTTATTGCTTCATAAAAATCACCTTGAGAAGAGCCGCCGTCACCAGTATAAGTGAAGACCACATTTTTTTTGTTTCGTTTTTTCAAACCTAAAGCCACACCAGCCGCTTGGATGTACTGCGCACCAATAATGATTTGTGGTGGTAGAGCTTTCAATTCTTCTGGATAAAAATTCCCTGCCGCATGTCCTCGTGACCATAAGAAAGCTTGTGCTAAAGGCAATCCATGTTTTACTAATTGGGGAACATCACGGTAACCAGGAAGTAATACGTCTTCTTTTTCAAAAGCAAATGCACTTGCAAGTTGGCTAGCTTCTTGACCAGCTGTCGGTGCAAAGAATCCTAAACGTCCTTGACGGTTTAAAGCTGTTGAACGTTGGTCTAATACACGAGACCAAACCATGCTAGTCATTAATTCTACTAATTGTTCATCTGATAAATCAGGAACAAGATCAGGGTTTACTACTTTACCATTTTGGTCAAGCGCTTGGTATACTGGAAAATCTGAATTGACTTCATCTAATAACGCATTAAAGTCTAGTGGTAATTTCTTTTTTGCCATTTGTACACATTCCTCTCTCATCATATAAGAAAATCTCATCTTTCTGCGATTGAAACAGATATATAAACTGTATCAATATCCAACCGTCTTCTTTTATAAATTATCATGGATCATTAAGAAATACAAGCTAAAAGCAAAAAAATTCACGTTTTTAAAAATTTGTAATAATCCGCTTAACCACGCAAATAGTGAACAACCTCACAATCAAGAAAGCGGTTTACATCATTTGTACAAAATTAGTCCTTATTTTCTATCTACTCCTCTCTACTGTTATCATTGAATCCGCACATTGTTATACCTTATTCCAACAAACAGAAAAAATTTTTTATTAATTAGTGATTTTCTTTACAATCATCCCTCTTTTAATTTTCTACTATATGTGTATTTTTTTCAATTAAAAAGCAACAGCAAGGAATCTCCTTAACTGTTGCACATGAACCTGTTCTTTTGATCATGAATTAAACGGATAAACGTTTTGCTAATTTTGCCATTTCCGCTTGAAAAAATGGCAGCCTTTCTTCAGTTAAACGACTAAAATTGATACGTAACCCGTTGGTCTCTTCTCCAAACAAAAAACTTGGTGCAATGCCTAACCCTGAGCGGATCAATTCTTCCGCAATATCTCTTGTCAATTGCTGTCCTTTCCACGTAATCCACGCATAGTACCCACCATAAATGGGCCAGACTTCAAAAAAGTTTTGCGTTTTTTCCCATTCAACCAGTGTCAAACTTCTTTTGTATAATTCTTCCCTCACAATGGCGATCTTTGTGCTATAACTTTCTTCAAATACAGTCATCGCCACATTTTGGGGAAAGATGCTCATCGAAAATTCCATCATTTCCTGCGCTTTCGCTAAGCGGTCGATAAAGGAACGCAGCCCAACGATCCAACCTATCTTGGTCGTTTGTCCTAATACCCTAGATAATGATCCGACATATAAGACGTTTTCCGGATCAATCGAATGAATCGCAGTTGGTTTATGCTTTTCACTATCATGAAAGGATAAGTCACTAAAAACGTCGTCTTCAATGATCGGTAATTGATAGTTGCGACAAAGGGTCACTAATGCTTCGCGACGTTTTTGGGACATCACTTTCCCTGTTGGATTTTGAAAGTTTGGATTAACTAAGACAGCTTTCAATTTATTTTTCTTGATCAACACTTCTAGCTTATCCAGCTCAATACCTTCTCTATCCATGGGTACACCAAATAGACGAATCCCTGTCGCTTTAAATAAGGACAAACGATAAAAAAACGAAGGCGCTTCTACCGCAATAGCATCACCACTAGATAAAATCGTCTGTAAAATTAGAAAAATAGCCTGTTGACCCCCACTCGTAACTAATAATTGCGTTTTAGTAAAATCAAAATAAAATTTTTCGATCAAGTAATTTTTTATTTTTGCTACTAATGGAAGATAACCTAGACAGGTGATTTGTTGCTCTTTTTCAATAATCTCATTCATTGAGTATGCTGGAAATTGAACGTTTGGTAATAAGTCTGTAGGCATCTCGCTCGAAAATAAATCGAGAAAATAAGGGTTCAGTTTTCCTACTTCGATCATTTTTTCATAACTATCATCGATTTGTTCATAGCGTTGGGAAAATAATTCGCGCCAATTCACTCTCGGGACAGAATACCGCCCCCATTCGGTTTGATTCACAAAACGTCCACTACCTCGGCGACTGATAAGAACGCCAAGATCTCGTAATTCATCCAACGCTCGAACCACAGTTGTGCGATTTGTTTGAAAAATAACTGCCAATTTCCTTTCAGAGGGCAAGGGTACGTTGGGATCTAAATTCCCATTTTCAATATTTTTCATCACCTGATCCATAATTTGTCGATAAATTGGTCTTTGTTTCTTATCTATGACTTCCCACATGTTCTGCTCCATTCCTCTTTCTTCTACTGCCTATTTTATCTTATAAAAAAGGGATCGAAAAGCAAAGAAAAAGCAAAGTATGATGCGAGAGCATCTACTTTGCTTTTTCTTTGCTTATTAAATGGTATCTCCGTTAAAAATGGAGTTTTTAACAATCACATAATCAACTTTGCGAATAGCTTCAATATCTTTCCCACCCGCGTAAGAAATAGAAGATTGTAAATCTTGTTGCATTTCAACCAACGTGTCTTTCAAAGACCCTTTATGTTGGATCCAAATTTTCTTACCTTCTACATTTTTCTTTTCACCTTTTTGAAACTCGGAGGCAGAGCCGAAGTATTCTTTGTACACTACGCCATTTTCCACCATTGTCTCACCAGGCGATTCTTCATGTCCGGCAAATAGCGAACCGATCATAACCATTGTTGCGCCAAAACGAACGGATTTTGCAATATCACCATGGGTACGAATACCCCCATCAGCAATAATCGGTTTTCTGGCAGCTTTCGCACACCATCTTAAGGCAGCAAGTTGCCAACCACCGGTACCAAAACCGGTTTTGATTTTTGTGATACAAACTTTACCAGGTCCAATTCCAACCTTTGTTGCATCAGCTCCGGCATTTTCTAATTCCCGAACAGCTTCTGGTGTACCAACGTTTCCTGCAATAACGAACGTTTCTGGTAAATGTTTTTTGATATGTTGGATCATTTCAATCACCGCATTTGAATGACCGTGCGCAATATCAATCGTGATATAATCAGGAACTAAATTTAACTGTGCTAATTCTTCAACAAATGAATATTCTTCTTGTTTTACGCCAACACTGATTGAAGTAATCAATTGTTGCTCCTTCATTTTTTGCACAAAGGGGATTCTTGCTGCTTCATCAAATCGATGCATAATATAGAAGTAACCATTTTCTGCTAAAAATTGTGCAATTGACTCATCGATGATCGTTTGCATATTCGCAGGGACAACAGGCATTTTAAAAGTATGCTTTCCTAGTGTCACTGTCGTGTTACATTCTGAACGGCTACTTACAATACATTTATTAGGAATGAGTTGGATATCTTCGTAATCAAACACTTTCATGGACATGATCCTCCTGATGTTCGAATTCAGTAAAACACGAACATTATTTGCTTTTTGGGTGTTTATTTTTAGCACCTTATGTAATTTACCGTATTTAAACTAAAAAATCAAGGGGAATATAAACAAAAAATAAAAACTCCTTAATCTGAAATAACACTGTCTAGCCATCAAACTTTTCGACAAATAAACAATCAGCTGTTTGTCGCTTATAGCTACTCAATCTCTACCAGGTGGTTCATTCTTTTGTTGATTTCCAGCTTCTTTTGATTGGTTTGTTTTCTCTTGATTGTTTTCATTCAGAGTTCCGGGTTGAACGATTGCTTTTTTAGCGTCAGAAATAATATTAGTCAATCTGTTATAAACCCGTTTTTGACCGTTAGGGTTTTCTTTATCTTTAGATAACTTTGTTTGCGAAATGTTCGAACTTTTTTCTAGCTCTTTTTCTCTATCCTTTTTGAATTTCTCCATACCAGCAAGTACTTTAGGGCTAAAATAGCTTTGCGCTATTTCTTGGATCATTCCAAGTAGAGCTCTATTAGGTTTATTTGATTTTGCAGATTTCGTTTTATTTATTGCGTGTGTCATTACTCCAAGACTATAGCGTTGGGGGTCTAGTTTTAGATTGCCTTTCGCTTCTTTACCATCACTGACATTTTCATACGCTGCTCTATGAGCGTTTAGCTCACTTTCTGGCATTGACGAATTATTGTCCCATTTATTTAGATATCCCATTTTACTCCCCTTTTCGTAGATTCTTAGTGACGTTCCTCGCATCAATATATGTAGAAGTCATTAGCGAACAAGCAACTAATGACTGTTTCATTCAATGTTTTTTCATGTCTATGGTAGGATATTGCCAGCTTCGCGATACAGCGCATACCAGTCTTCACGACTCAGTTCAACGTCTGATGCTTGTGCAATTTCCTTGATTCGCCCTACATTCATCGTTCCTGCAATCACTTGGATATTCGCAGGATGGCGTAAAATCCAAGCTGAAGCTAAACCTGTTGGCGTTGTATGATATTTTTCAGCAAGTTCTGCTAATTTTTGATTCAATTTAGGAAACTTTTCGTTACCGATAAATACCCCTTCAAAAAAACCATATTGATAAGGCGACCATGCTTGGATCGTCATTTCATTCAAACGTGAATAATCCAAGACACTACCATCGTGGTCAACGCTAGCTTCATCTGTCATATTCACATGGATCCCTTGATCAATCATTCCAGAATGTTTCAATCCAAATTGCAATTGGTTGATCAACAAAGGTTGTTTGACGTATTTCTTTAGCAATTCGACTTGCATTGGTTTCTGATTACTTACACCGAAATAACGTACTTTACCTGACTTTTCTAATTCATCGAATGCCTCTGCCACTTCCTCAGGTTCAACTAAGGTATCAGGACGATGTAATAGCAACGCATCAACATAATCCATTTTTAACCGTTTGAGGCTACCTTCTACTGATTCAGTGATGTGCTTTTTGGAAAAGTCAAACATCACACCGGGAACAATCCCACATTTTGTTTGAATAAATAGCTCTTCTCTCTTTATTGAAGTTTTTGCTAACGCACTAGCAAAGATGTTTTCACATTCTCCACCACCATAGATATCCGCATGGTCAAAAAAATTGATACCGTTATCAAAAGCAGTTTCAATAATACGTTCTGGATGCTCAGCGCCATTAATCCTCATACATCCGAGAATGACCGACGACACCTTTTGATTTGAAGTTCCCAATTGAATCTGTTTCATTAAAATCATTCCTTTCTTTCCCATTAGATTTTAACACATTTACTTCAAAAAGGGGGCAAAAAGAGGCATGCCACTTTTTTCTCAAAAAAGAAAAAAATGTTATCCCCCTTTTTGTTGTGCTAGTGATTCTTAGAAAAAACGTTGATTGCTTTCATTCCAATATCTTTCCGATAAAATGTCCCCTTTGTATCTTTTGATTCTAACACGTTGTATATTTTTTCCCTCGCTTCTTCAATTGTTTCCCCATAGGACTCCACTAAGTAGATTCGACCACCTGAACCTTTTAAAATTCCTTTTTCCTCTTGAACACCCGCATAATAGACAGTTGCCTCCTCTTCAGGAAAATCGGGCAAATCCATAGCAGTTAAATACTGATTAGGATAACCTTCTGCTGCAACTACAACCCCTAAACGATATCCAGTTTCCTCCCAAATTAAATGAACCGGCTTATGGTCTAACAAATCGGTGATCACTTGCGCCAAGTCACTCTTCAATCGAGGTAAAATGACTTGTGTCTCAGGATCGCCAAATCTCGCATTAAATTCAATCACTTTCGGTCCATCTGAAGTGGCGATCAATCCTGCATACAATACACCGATAAACGGACGACCAATTTCGCTCATCCCTTTAGCTGCAGGTTTTATTACTTTTTCGATTCCCGCTTCAATGATCGCTTCAGAAATATGAGGTACTGGAGAATAGGCACCCATCCCCCCAGTATTCGGCCCTTGATCTCCATCATACGCTCGTTTATGATCTTGTGAGATTTCCATTGGATAAACTGCTTCGCCATCCACAAACGCTAATAAAGAGAACTCTTCTCCTTCTAAAAATTCTTCCACAACGATTTGATGTCCACTTTGTCCAAAGCGATGTTTTTCCAGCATATCGCTGGCTGCCTGTAACGCTTCGGCTTTTGTCATCGCTACGACCACGCCTTTGCCAGCAGCTAAACCGTCCGCTTTGATCACAATTGGGGTGCCCTTCTCTTCGATATATCGTTTGGCTTCAAGATAGCTGGTAAAAGTTTTAGATTCAGCAGTTGGAATCTGACAACGCTCCATCAATTCTTTGGCGAAACTCTTAGATCCTTCGATCAATGCGGCAGCTTTCGTTGGGCCAAATATTTTTAATTCTGCTTTTTTAAAATCATCTACGATCCCATTTAGTAATGGAATTTCTGGGCCAACAAAACTCCAAGTAATTGACGCTTTCTTAGCAAACTCAATCAATCCTTGATGATCAGTTTCTTTAATATCAACGATTTTGACCCCATCACGTGTCATGCCAGGATTCCCCGGTGCACAATAAACGTTTTCGACTAGCGGACTTTGTAAGATTTTACTCGCAATCGCATGTTCACGCCCACCAGTTCCTATGATCAATACATTCATTTCTTACTCCTTCTATCTTAATGTCTAAAGTGACGGACGTTCGTAAAGACCATGGCAATTCCATGTTTATTAGCCATATCAATCGACGCTTGGTCCTTGATACTTCCACCAGGCTGAATGATCGCATTGATTCCGTGTTTAGCTGCATATTCCACCGAATCATCCATTGGGAAATAAGCATCGCTTGCCAAAACAGCTGCTTGTGCTTTTTCTCCAGCTTGTTCAATCGCAAGTTTGACAGAACCGACACGATTCATTTGTCCTGCACCAATCCCTAGTGTCTGATACCGATTACTTACAACGATCGCATTTGATTTGACGTGCTTAACAGCTTTCCAAGCAAATGCTAATGCAGCCATTTCATCAGATGTTGGCTGACGATCGGTTACTACTTGCCACGTAGTTGGTTTTTCCATTGCTGTATCTTTTTCTTGGACGAGTAACCCTCCAAGGACTGAAACAATTTCATTAGATGCTTTTGTTAATTGCGAGTTAAAGTCAACCGTTAATAATCGTAAATTCTTCTTGGCTTTTAAAACTTCTAAACTTTCTGGTGTATAAGACGGTGCAATGATAATTTCTAAAAAGAGTTTATACATTTCTTGAGCTGTTGCTAAATCGACTTCCCGATTCAATACCACAATCCCACCAAAAATCGAAACAGGATCTGCTTCATAAGCTGCTAGCCAAGCATCGAAAATCGTGTGAGCTGAGCCAATACCACAAGGATTCATGTGTTTGAGTGCTACGACTGTTGGTTCTTGGTATTCACTCATGATCCGCAAAGCAGCATCTGCATCACGAATATTATTAAAAGATAGTTCTTTTCCATGAAGCTGTTTTGCTTGAGCAATCGAATAACGTTCTGGTAGAGCAGATTGATAAAAGACAGCTTGCTGATGACTATTCTCGCCATAGCGGAGGTCTTGCTTGCGTTCAAAAGTAAGAGTCAATTTTTCCGTCTTTTCTTCCTTCACTTGCTCCGTTAAATATTGAGCAATCAATGCATCATAGGCTGCTGTGTGACGAAATACTTTCGCTGCCAGTTTCTGACGTGTCGCTAGAGAAGTAGTCCCTTGATTTCTCAGTTCATCTAAAACAATTGGATAATCGTTCGGATCAACGATCGCCGTAACAAATTCATGGTTTTTGGCAGCACTACGCAACATACTTGGTCCACCAATATCAATATTTTCAATGGCTTCTTTTTCACTAACATCCGGTTTCATGATTGTTTCTTTGAAAGGATACAAATTGACGCAAACAAAATCAATCGGCAAAATCTCAGAAGCTGCCATTGCATCTCTGTGACTAGCAAGATCACGACGTGCTAATAATCCCCCATGAATCTTAGGATGCAAAGTTTTGACACGTCCGTCCATCATCTCAGGAAAGCCAGTGACATCTTCGATTGCGATGGTTAAGATTCCCGCTTCATCAAGTGTTTTTTGGTGCCCCCAGTTGAAATGATCTCAATTTCCAAAGCTTGTAATCCCTTGGCAAATTCAACAATTCCTTTTTTATCCGATACACTTAACAATGCTCTAGTCATTTTTTTCTTCCTCCACTTTTTGCATTTCTTTGATGACTGCTTCGATTATTTTAGGATAGGTCTGATGTTCGATTTGATGAATCTTTGCTTCTAAGCTATCCAATGTGTCTTCTTTCGTGATCTCTATGGTTTCTTGGTGAATGATGGGTCCTGTATCTATCCCTTTATCAATGTAATGAATCGTTATACCTGTTTCTTTGACTTCCGCAGCAAACGCATCACGAATCCCATGTAAGCCAGGAAAATCAGGTAAAAGAGAGGGGTGGATATTAATGATCCTTGACTCATAAGCATTCAATAAAGTCGGACCAATAATCCGCATGTATCCTGCTAATACAATGAGTTCAATTTCTTTTTCCACTAGGATCTCTAAAATTTTTTCTTCATATTCTCTTTTAGATGAAAATTCTTTTGGTGAAAAAAAATGAAATGGTACATGTAACTTTTCTGCCCGTTCTAAGACAAAAGCATTCGGCTGGTCACAAAAAAGCCATTCAAAGGTATCTGGCAACTTATTTTCCCGAAAATAGTCAACTAAAGCTTGAAAGTTGCTGCCATTTCCTGAAGCAAATACGGCAATCTTCATTTTTCTTCCTCATCAAACAACACTGTTTTATTTTTTAAGGGAATTACTTCACCGATTCGATAAGCTGCTTCTCCTTGCTCATTGATTTTTTCAATGACTTCATCGACTTGAGAAGCTGCTACTGCTACAACCATTCCAATACCCATATTAAAAATCTCAAACATCTCTTGTTCAGGGATTTCACCTAAACGTTGGAGACAATCAAAAATCGGCAAGCTAGGCCATGAACCTAATTGAATTTGCGCGGCCGTCCCTTCCGGCAACATCCGAGGAATATTTTCTACGAATCCACCACCAGTGATATGTGCCGCACCTTTGATCTTTTGTTCTTTTATGATTGGCAGCAAAGCTGATACATAGATTTTTGTCGGCTTTAACAATTCTCGGTCCAGTGTTTCAGACAGACCCTCTATCTGATCGGTTAATGTGTAACTATTTTGTTCAAAAAACACTTTCCGAACCAATGAATAGCCGTTTGAATGAATCCCGCTAGAAGGTAAGCCTAACAGAACATCACCAACTTCGATTTCACTTCCTGTGATCAATTGCGACTTTTCTGCAACCCCAACTGCAAAACCAGCAAGATCATACTCATTTTCCGCGTACATCCCTGGCATCTCTGCGGTTTCGCCACCGATCAACGCAAGATTACCTGCTACACAACCATCCGCCACGCCAGCGACGACTTTTTCTAATTTTCGTGGATCATTTTTTCCAGTAGCTAAATAGTCTAAGAAATATAAAGGTTCCGCACCTTGAGCTAAAATATCATTGACACACATCGCCACACAATCGATTCCGATCGTTTCATGTTGATCCGCTTCGATGGCTACTAACAATTTTGTTCCTACCCCATCTGTCCCTGATACCAAAACTGGTTCTTTTAATTGGTAAGAACTTAAATCAAAACAGCCACCAAAACCGCCTAAAGCACCCATTACCCCTAGTCGCTCTGTTTTTTCACGTGTTTCTTGATTCGTTCTACTACTTCATAGCCAGCTTCTACATCCACACCAGCATTCGCATAGGCATTGCTCATGTTACTTCCTCCTTTATTGAAAAAAAGATACTTTTTCTTTCAATGATTCACGGTATTTTTCTTCATAGTCGTATAAAGGCGTCGGATAATCACCATTAAAATAAGCCATACATAACCCAGAATAAGGAGCTGCTTCTTTTAATCCGATTGCTTGGATCAATCCATCCTCACTCAAAAATTCCAATGAATCTGCTTCGATACATTGTCTGATTTCTTCGATACTATGATTCGCTGCAATTAGTTCTTTTCTCGTTTGAATATCGATGCCGTAAAAACAAGGATATTTTAACGGTGGTGAAGCAATTCGTACATGAACCTCTTTTGCTCCTGCTTCTTTTAATAGACGTACGATTCGCCGGCTCGTTGTTCCTCTAACGATCGAATCATCCACCATCACGATTCGTTTGCCTTTAACAACTCCTCTGACAGCCGAAAGTTTCATCCTGACACCCTGTTCCCTTAACGCTGGTGTAGGTTGAATAAAGGTTCTGGCAATGTATTGATTTTTTACTAGTCCAATCTCATAAGGGATGCCACTAGCTTCGGCATAGCCACTGGCTGCTGATAGCGAAGAATTTGGAACACCTACAACCATGTCAGCATCAATTGGCGCTTCCTGTGCTAAATTTCTCCCCATATTTTTACGAGCAGTGTGTACATTGACACCAGCGATATTTGAATCTGGTCGTGCAAAGTAGATATATTCCATGGAACAAATCGCTAACTGGGTTTCGGTCGTATAAGTATCGATCGTGTAGCCTGAGTCATCAATGATCACTACTTCCCCTGGACGAACATCTCGAATAAACCGCGCACCGATGACTTCCAGTGCACAAGTTTCAGAAGCAATCACATATGCACCATTTTTCATTTGACCGATTGCCAAAGGTCGAAAACCATTCGGATCAAGAGCGGCGATCATGGCATCTTCTGTTAAAAGCAAATAGGCAAATCCGCCTTTCACTTCATTTAATGCTTCTTTTAAACGATCGAGCAATGTTGTTTTTTTACTTCGACGAATCAAATGCATCAAAATCTCTGTATCTGAATTGGAATGGAAAATCGCACCGTCTTTTTCTAACGACGTTCTCAACGAACGGGCATTCGTAAGATTACCATTGTGAGCTAGACCGATTGACTGGTCATAAAATTTAAATAAAAAGGGTTGGATATTGTCCACACTACCATTACCTGCTGTAGCATAACGCACATGTCCAATCGCTGCTTGTCCAGAGAGTGCAGCTAGCTTTCTTTGATCTTTGAAAACTTCTGAGAGTAAACCTAGATCCCGGTGTCCTAATAGTTTCCCTTGATCATTTGAAACGATCCCAGCACCTTCTTGACCACGGTGCTGAAGACTATGAAGCCCAAAATACGTTACGCTAGATGCTTCTTGATGTCCCCAGACACCAAACACCCCACATTCTTCATTTAAACTTTTTACTTCATAAGACATTCGATTGCGTCCTCCCAGCATTTTTTAGCTGTTGTAACAGCTAGATGGATTTCCCCATCACTTGCTTGGATCACGATATTACTTGACTCAGTCACTTTACCGATACAACTTGCTTTTTCGCCCATCAAACGTTCAAATTCCTCACGATCTTCTGGAAGGATGGTGACCACAAATCTTGATTGTGTCTCTGAAAAAAGTTGTGCTGTCGTCAGATTTACTGTGACATCTAATCCCAATTGGGTACCAAAAGCTGCTTCAGCCAACGCCACAGCCAAACCGCCTTCCGAACAATCATGCGCACTGGTTACCACTCCTGCTTGAATAGCCGCCAGTAGACTTTCTTGGTTTTGTTGTTCCGTCAATAGATCAAAATGCTCGATGTCCCCTTCAATTTTTCCTAATTGCATTTTTTGCAATTCACTACCATTGAAATCGTCATAAGTTTCACCAACAAGATAAATCAAATCATCCGCCATTTTGAAAGATTGAGTGGTGATGTGTTGGTGGTCTTTGATCAATCCGACCATGCCGATCATCGGGGTAGGATAAATCGCTTTGCCATCCGTTTCATTGTATAAAGAAACATTCCCGGAGATCACAGGTGTCGCAAAGACTTCACATGCTTTGGCAATCCCGTCTGCTGATTTGACCAGTTCCCAAAATACTTCTGGCTTATCAGGAGAACCATAATTCAAGCAGTCTGTGATCGCCAATGGACGTCCGCCACTAGCTACAATGTTTCTGGCAGCCTCTGCAACAGCAATTTGGCCACCTATCTCGGGGTTTAAGTAAAGGTAGCGGGCATTACAGTCAGTCGTCATAGCAATTGCTTTTTCAGTTCCACGAATACGCAATACGGCAGCATCACTTCCAGGGGAAACTACTGTATTGGTTTGTACTTGAGAATCATAGGTTTCATAAATCGCATGTTTTGAAGCTATTGTCGGTTGTTTCAATAAATCTAGCAATAATTGATTCGCATCTTCAATGATTGGTTGATATTGCCCTAACTGTTTAAATTTTTCGATTCGAGCGGGTTCTTGCACTGCCTTTTCATAAACAGGTGCATCTTCGGCTAAGGCATCAACTGGTAAGTTAGCCACTTCTTCCCCATGATGGTACAAGCGATACAAGCCATCATCGGTGACTTCTCCAATCGTAACAGCATCCAAATCATATTTTTTAAACAATTCTTTGACTCTTTCCTCTGCCCCAGCTTTTACACAAATCAACATTCGTTCCTGTGATTCTGAAAGCATCATTTCGTAAGGAGTCATATTTGTTTCTCGTTGTGGCACATCGTCTAATGTCAAAATCAAACCAGATCCAGCTTTTGATGCCATTTCCGAACTTGAAGAAACCAATCCAGCAGCGCCCATGTCTTGGATCCCTACTAAAATGTCCGCATGTTCCAGGATCAATTCTAAGCAAGCTTCAAGTAATAGTTTTTCCATAAAAGGATCGCCTACTTGAACTGCGGAACGTTGCTGTTCTTCTTCTTGACTGAACTCTTCTGAAGCAAAAGTCGCACCGTGAATGCCGTCGCGTCCTGTTTTCGCACCGACATACATGATCGAATTACCCACACCAGAAGCTTGCCCTTTTTGAATGTCTTTGTGATCGATCAATCCTACACACATGGCATTAACTAACGGATTCCCTTCATAACAAGGATCAAACGCTACTTCTCCTCCAACCGTCGGTATTCCGATACAATTACCATACCCAGAAATCCCTGCGACTACTTCTTCCAATAAGTACTTGGTTCGTGGTTGGTCTAACTCGCCAAAACGTAAGGAGTCAAGTAAAGCAATCGGACGTGCACCCATACTGAAAATATCACGGATGATCCCACCAACACCGGTTGCCGCTCCTTCATAAGGTTCTACTGCTGAAGGGTGATTATGACTTTCCGCTTTAAACACAACTGCTTGACCATCACCGATATCCACGATACCAGCTCCTTCTCCTGGACCTTGAAGAACATGCGGTCCACTTGTTGGGAATTTTCGTAAAATCGGTTTAGAATTTTTGTAAGAACAATGTTCACTCCACATGACTGAAAACAAACCTGTTTCGGTGTAGTTAGGCATTCTCCCCAATATATCTTCTTCGATCATTCGATATTCTTCATCTGTCAATCCCCATTCAGCATAAATTTTCTTTTCTTTGATCTCTAAGGGACTTGGTTCATTCCGTGTTTTCATCTTAGACAGTCACCTTTCCAAAATTTTTTAACATCGATGCAAAAAATCGTTTTCCGTCTTCTGATCCTAGTAACGCCTCCATTGCCCGTTCTGGATGAGGCATCATTCCCAACACATTTCCTGCTTTATTGGTGATCCCTGCAATATTTGCGACACTACCATTGATATTCTCAGCGTAAGTAAAAACGATTTGATTATTGGCTTTTAACTCTTGCAACGTTTGATCATCGCAAAAATAATTTCCTTCGCCATGAGCGACAGGCAGCTGAATGATCTCATCGGTTTCATACTCCGAAGTAAAGGCTGTCTGGTTGTTAACTTTCAAAGGAACAGTTTTGCAAATGAAGCGCAAAGAATCATTTTTTCTTAACACGCCTGGAAGAAGACCCGCTTCTGTAAGGATTTGAAACCCATTACATGTACCAAAGACTGGTTTTCCTTCCTCCGCAAAACGAACAACTTCTTTCATGATAGCTGAAAAACGCGCAATAGCTCCACAGCGTAAGTAATCGCCATAAGAAAAACCACCAGGGAGCAATACGCCGTCATAGCCTTGTAGAGAGGTTTCATCGTAACGAACATACTCAGCTTCTACTCCCACAATGTCACGAATTGCCCACAGCATATCCGCATCACAGTTCGAACCAGGAAAGACAATCACGGCAAATTTCATGCTAGATTCCCTCCAATTGTTCGATTTCATAACGATACGTTTCCATGTTGACGTTAGCTAATAGTTTGTCACAAATTCCTTCAATCGTTTCCTCTACTGCGCTAGCTTCTGCTGAAACTTGGATCTCAAAATATTTACCGATTCGGATATCTTCAACAGTTTCATATCCCAAACGATGGACCGCATTTTTCACTGCTTCTCCTTGAGGATCTAATACAGAATCTTTATAGGTGACATAAACTTTTACAAAATACATTTCATTTTCCCCTCTCATAAACCAACTTGTGTTAAACGTGTCAAAACTTCTTGATATACTGGGACAATCTCCCCAATTTTTCGTCGATAAACATCTTTGTCCATGTGTTCGTTTGTTTTCAGATCCCATAATCGACAAGTGTCAGGCGAAATTTCATCTCCTAATACGATTTCGCCCGTAGCTGTTTTCCCAAATTCCAGTTTGAAATCAATTAACTGTAAATCGATTTTCTCAAATAGTTGGATTAACAAATGATTGATTTTTCTAGCCTGTGTCTTTAATTCAGTAATTTCAGCTTCATCTGCAATTTGTAAAAACAGCACATGTTCATCATTGATAAATGGATCATCTAATTGATCGTCTTTGAAATAAAATTCGACAATTGGTGTGGGTAATTTTTGTCCTTCAGGAATTGCCAACCGTTTTGAAAAACTACCAGCTGCACTATTTCTGACTACCACTTCTAAGGGAAGAATATTTAATTTTTTCACTAATTGTTCGTCTTTTCCGATTTGTTGAATAAAGTGATTGGCAATCCCTTGTTCGGATAAATAATGGAAGACTTTACTTGTGATTTGATTGTTCAGTTCCCCTTTTCCATTTACTTGGTCTTTCATCAAGCCATTTAAAGCGGTAGCTTGGTCCAAGTATTCCACCCAAATCACCTGTTCATCTGAAGTATGGTACATTTTTTTGGCTTTTCCTTCATACAGCAAATCTTTCTGTTCCATTTCGACATCTCCTTAAATTCTTGACGATCACAACAAATATTATTTTTTTGTTCGTCTTTTCGCTTTAAATTTTAACAAGTGTTTTTATCCTGTTCAATAAAAACATGTACATTTATAGCATTAAAATTGTCTAATGTTCGTGTTTAATCAAAAAATTCTTCCCTGGAAAAATAATAAGCGTTTACACCTATAATAATTGATGCTATAGTAGGATTAGAATGATTCTGGATATTTATTCAAGGAATTCAAGGAGGTAGCGAAATGGAAGAGGCCGCAGTTTGTGCCCAATGTTTTTTAATGGATTTATCGCCCGAGGAAACGTCACGTTTATATAATGACCTGTTGTCTATCAAAGATGTCTACTTATGTAATAAAGATACGAGTTTTTATACCTTCAGAAAAATCCGTCGTGCGGCAAAGCGCCATACTGAGTGTCGAAAGCGCACATTTGAATATCAAACATTTTCTGAACATCAACTCGTGATCAGTCAGATACACGAACAAAAATTATTCAAAAATCATTATCGTATCCAAGTCACTTATGATCAGCAAGAATTTGATTATACTTTTATCGAAGAATTATTGAGTTTGCTTCATACTAAACATTTTAACTATTCCGCTCAAGCCCTTTACGGATAGTTTTCTCATGCTATTATCAAGCAACATCATGAAATGAATCAAAATAGCTAAAAAGAACCCCGACTAGTTGAGTTATTTGTGTCAAGGTTCTTTTTTATTACATTTCAGTAAAAGAGTGGCTGCTTCTAGCAATCCGAAGCAAGCCACTCATTTTGATTATTTGTCTTTTTCTCCTAAACCAACACGGTCAAAGATCACATCCACATTTTTCAAGTGATGATGGTAGTCAAATGCGTCATCGATCTCTTCTTTTGTTAAAACAGAAGTAACCGTTGGATCCTCTTCAAGTAAAGGTCTAAATTGAACTTGATGATCCCATGCATAAGCTGTTTTAGGTTGAACCAAGTCGTAAGCTTCTTCTCTTGTCATACCTTTGTCAATCAGTTTCAACATCACACGTTGACTATAGATCAAGCCAAAAGTAGCTTCCATGTTACGTTTCATATTCTCAGGAAAGACCGTCAGATTTTTTACGATATTTCCAAAACGATTCAACATATAGTCCAATAAAATTGTTGTATCAGGTAAAATGATTCGTTCTGCTGACGAATGAGAGATATCTCTTTCATGCCACAACGAAACATTTTCATAGGCTGTGACCATATGACCACGAATCACTCGAGCAAGTCCAGCCATGTTTTCTGAACCGATTGGGTTTCGTTTATGAGGCATTGCTGAAGACCCTTTTTGTCCTTTAGCGAAGAACTCTTCTACTTCTCTCGTTTCTGATTTTTGCAAACCACGGATTTCTGTTGCAAAACGTTCGATGCTGGTAGCAATCAATGCCATAGTCGCAAAGTACTCTGCGTGGAGATCACGTGGGAGCACTTGCGTAGATATCTCTTGCGGACGAATCCCTAATTTTTCACACACATATTCTTCAATAAATGGCGGAATGTTCGCAAATGTTCCTACCGCTCCTGATATCTTACCTGCTTCAACACCTTTGGCTGCATGCTCAAAACGTTCAATATTTCGTTTCATTTCTGAATACCAAGTAGCTAATTTCAAGCCAAATGTCGTTGGTTCAGCATGAACGCCATGCGTTCTTCCCATCATCACTGTGTACTTATGTTCTTTAGCTTTTTCACCAATAATTGCCGTAAAACGTTTCAAATCATCTCGTAAAAGATCATTTGCTTGTTTGATTTGATAGCCATAAGCTGTATCCACGACATCAGTACTCGTTAAGCCGTAGTGGACCCACTTACGTTCTTCGCCTAATGTTTCAGAAACTGCTCGAGTAAAGGCAACAACGTCGTGACGTGTTTCCTTTTCAATTTCCAAAATACGTTCAATATCAAAAGATGCATGTTCACGAATTTTTTTGACATCTTCTTTAGGAATTTCTCCTAATTCTGCCCATGCTTCGTCAGCTAAAATTTCTACCTCCAGCCAAGCTTGGTATTTGTTTTGTTCTGTCCAGATATTGCCCATTTCAGGTCGTGTATAACGTTCTAACATCAATTTTTCTCCTTTAATCCCAAATATTGGTTTTCTTTATTTCATCCAAAGTTTGTTGAATGTCTTCAGTTACGATAGTAATATGCCCCATTTTACGACCCTTTTTCGCTTGTGCTTTCCCATAAAAATGAAATTGCCAATCTGGTTTTTTATCGATCAAATGATAGCTTTCTAATAACTGCTCGCCCAATACATTGACCATCACTGCCTCACTCAATAAACGGACTTTTTTACTTAATGGCCAACCACATATTCCCCGAATATGGGCATCAAATTGACTCATCGAGCATGCTTCAATGGAGTAATGTCCCGAGTTGTGAGGTCGTGGTGCTAATTCATTCACATATAAACCACCAGTTTTTGTTAAAAACATTTCAATGCAAAGTACGCCAGATAAGCTCATTCCTTCAGCGATGACTCGAGCAATCCGCTCTGCTTCTTCAACAACCTCATCAGCGATTGCTGCTGGTGCAATCGTTTCATGTAAAATGTTGTTACGGTGGATATTTTCGACCACTGGAAATGTACTATAATCCCCTTGTCCGTTTCCAGCAACTAAGATCGAGATTTCTTTTTCAAAGGGAATCCATGCTTCCAATACACAGGTCCCTTCCCTTAGTAAATCCATTGCTGGCGCAAGGTCTGCCCGACTTTTCAAGACGTATTGTCCCTTGCCGTCATATCCACCTCGTGTCGTTTTCAACACACAAGGATAACCAATACCATCAATGGCATCTTGAATATCGGTTGGACTTACAATTGTCGCATAAGGGGCAATAACGATATTATTCGTTTCTAAAAAAGATTTTTCTAAAAGACGATCTTGGGTGATCGCTAATAAATCAGTTCCTTGAGGAATAAACGACATAGAGGAAATGGCATTTAATGCTTCCACACTGACGTTTTCAAATTCATACGTGATAACATCTGTTCGTCTAGCAAGTTCTTCCAATGCAAAAGTATCATCGTATGTTCCTTGAATATACCAATCAGCTACTTGAGCTGCTGGACAATTCGTTACAGGATCAAGAACCCCGACTTTAAAGCCCATTTCTTTTGCACTGATCGCCATCATCAGTCCTAATTGTCCGCCACCGACAATTCCGATCGTTGATCCAGGCAACAAAGGTTTAACCAAGTTGATCACTACTTTCTATCACAGTTTCAGCTAACATTAACCGTCTTTTCGCTAACTTAGCCTCCAACTTTAAATCATACATTGAAAGCATCTCAACCGCAAGTAGTCCAGCGTTAATTGCCCCCGCTTTTCCAATCGCCGTCGTTGCCACAGGAACACCACCAGGCATCTGGACAATAGATAATAGCGAATCTAATCCGTTCAATGTTCGTGTTTGTACCGGAACGCCAATTACTGGTAAGGTTGTTTGAGAAGCCACCATTCCTGGCAGATGAGCGGCTCCACCTGCTCCAGCAATGATTACTTTGATTCCCCTTGCTCGTGCTTCTTTGGCATACTGAAACATCAAATCAGGTGTACGATGCGCAGAGACGACTTTCTTTTCATAAGCCACCTCAAACTCTTCTAGAATCTCGCAAGTATTTTTCATCGTTTCCCAATCAGATGTACTCCCCATAATTACCGCAACCTTGATTGTCATACATTTCTCCTTTCTCTACTTTCACATTCATATTTTAGCAATCGATTTTTTTGATGTCAAAGAATTTTCGAATATTATAAAGATTTTCAGCTTCAATGTTCGGTATTTATATCAGCAAAAAAACGAGAGTGAGACAATCGTTCTTTCTCAAAAAGAAAATAAGTTCGATTTTGATGTTTATTGTCAAAATCGAACTTATTTTTTCTGTTATGCGCACTTTCCTCTCCATATATTTTCCTTATTTCCTTAAATTTAATGCCATCAGTGCCAAACCAATATCTATCGTTGCTCCTTGTTTCCCACGCAAATGGAAACGATGGAACGCCAAGTGAGCCTTCAGATATCCGAATGCGGGTTCGACATCCATTTTTCGTTTCCGATAAATCGAACCAGTTTTCTCCTCTAGAAGCTTTTTTCTGCATTCTGCTTTGAAATAGCGCCAATTATTATTTACTTGAATTTTTCGCTTTTGTTCACTTTTCACACGCGTACATTGACGACGAACTGGACAGTTCCGACAATCCTCACATTCATAGATTTTGAAATCTCGAATAAAGCCGCCTTTCTCTTTTCTGCGACTATAATTTTTGAACGGTACCGGACGATTCGCCGGGGTCTTGTTCTTCAAGATAACGCCAATTCTCCACGTTAAACGGATTCTCCTTGTCCTTCTTTTTATTTTCTTTGTAATAACTGCCATAGGTAATCAAGGGAGTTATATGTAGAACATCGTTGATATACATGTAAATTTCTTCGCTACCATACCCTGCATCTGCCACAATGTACTCCGGCAACTCCTTATGTTGGTCTAAAAAACTATCTAAAAATGGCTTCAATATTTTGGTGTCTGTGGGATTCGGAAATAATTCATAGCTCAAAACATACTGATTTTCGGTGGTGATTTGTAAATGATAACCTGGTTTGAGCTGTCCATTTCGCATATAATCGTCTTTCATCCGCATAAAGGCGGCATCAGTAAATGTTCTACATCTAGTGGTAAAGTTGTTTGGTTGATGGTATTATTTTTAAACATAAAGCACACTCCTTTGATTTTTGTTTAAGCACTTGAATCATACAAGGTTGTGTGCTTTTTGTGTGCCTTAAAATCAAAAAAAAATGGGACAATAATCAGATTTTTTCTGACTATTGTCCCACTCTCTAATCTTAGTATGTTTTTGTAAATGGAAACAATAAATTTCGTGGGAACTATCATATCCTTTGTATAGATTTATGTAATTATCCATTATACAAGTAGAAGAAAAGAGTAGTTTTTCATCTTTTCCTAACAAAAGAAATTATTAGAATATAACTATAATCTTAACGTGTTAAGATTGAACTATGAATAAAAATAGAGGAGTGAAGAGATGAAAGAATGGTATGAAGGGTTTTACTTTACAAAAGATGAGATTAACAGTCAAAGAAAAATAACTGAAAAAGCAAAACAAGCCCTTAATGTGAAACATGAATATTCATCAGCGAGCAAAGTGGCGAAAGAAAACTACGAAAAAGAAAATAAATGCTTGGAATATATGAAAAGTCATCATCAAGAAGAAAAGGATCAATCAGCATTTAGCGCAAAAGAAATAGATGAAGCAAAAGTACAAGTGTATAAATTGGAAATGCAGCATGCTCGGATATCCGATCCTTTTGGCAATGAAGCATTAAAAATATCAGAAAAACTTAAATATGCCAAAAACAGATACAATCATATGGAAAACATAAATAAACCCAAAGTACAACGACAGCAAAAAGCGAAAGAGACAGAACAAGCAGCGGCTAATTTGGGCACGTTACAAGCACTGAGAGAACAAAGAGAAGAACCTGATGATAAAAAAATTAAGGTGTATATGGACAATTTTAAAAAGTCAAACAACCAGTTAGAAGCAAAATACAATAACTTAACGACTAACAGTCCTGATAAAAATGGAAAACTCAAAGAAAACCAATTTGAGGAAATCACAAACACTGTGCAGTATGTTAAAGATAATAAACATAAAATGTCCCTGCTAGATAAAAAAGAGTCTAGAATCCAAGATAAATTAAGTAATGAAAAAGAGAGCCGAAAGAACATAAAAAATCAAATAAATGAAATAGATAATTCGTCATTTTTCAATAAAATTATAGTGTATTTTACAGGAGAGAAGAGAGATTTAACGAAAAAATTAGACACAAAAGATCAAAATATAGTAACTTATAATAAAGAATTGAGTACGATATCTGTAGATAAAGCAGCATATATAATGGAGAGTGAAGCAGCAATAGATAAAATGTTACCCATAAGTCAAGAAAAACAGGCTGAGCTTAATGCTTTAAAAACGAATCTCAAAACTTTGATGAATGAGGTGAATCATTTATCTAAAAATACACAAGTAACCCAACAAATTGATCCCAAATTCAAGGATGATTTGACAAACTTAGAAAATTCGAATAAAATACTTTCGGAAAAAATTAAGAATTCAATAAAAATAGTTCAAAATTTAGCTGACCAAAAAAAGGAATTTGCAACAATGAGGGGTCAAAGTACATTTATTGATCTAAAAGAAAATGCGAAGGAAAAACAAAGTGAAATTGTAAGTCAAGGGAAACAACCTGAAAAAAGTAAACAACCAGATAAATCAGAGCGGGGTTCCTCTTTTGCATAGCATAAATAGCATATAATAAGTATAGAATATTGATTTTAGCGTATACATAAAGAAATAAACTAGAACGAGGTTGAGACAAAGGTATTTAGCGTCAAGAAATAAGCAGGAATTTCCAAAATTTGCTTTTCAACTTTTTGGTCAATCCCTGCTTATTTTTCGAAGATGTTACTTTTGTCTCAGTCTCATTTTTAGGACGATTCAAGTTATTTTTTTGCTAATGCTTCTTCAATAATCTCTTCATCTTTTTTCAACCCGTTAAAAACAAGATTCAAAACGATCGCTGTCACGCTACTCATGACGATCCCATTCCCCGTAAACATTTGAACTGTTGGGGGTAATTGGCTAAATAAAGTCGGCATAATATTGAATCCTAAGCCAAAACCAATCGAAACAGCAGTAATCAAGAGATTTTTGTCATTCGTAAAATCAACTTCCATCAACATCCGAATACCTTGAACAGCAACCATCCCAAACATGACTAACATACCGCCACCTAGAACTGGCTCTGGAATGATTTGTGCTAAAGCACCTATTTTAGGAAATAATCCAAGAATAATCAAAAAAATTGCAGAGAAATAAATTGGTTTTCTTGTCTTGATACCAGAAAGTTGGACTAGCCCAACATTTTGAGAAAAACCAGTGTAAGGGAAAGTATTGAAAATCCCACCTAAAATAACCGCCAGACCTTCGGCACGATAGCCTTTTTTCAATTCTTCTTCGCCCACTTTTTGTCCAGTGATATCCCCTAGCGCAAAGTAAACACCTGTTGACTCTACCATACTCACAATAGAAATAATGATCATCAACAAGATCGACCAGACATCAAAAGTTGGTTTTCCAAAATAAAAAGGTTGAGGCACGTGAAAAACAGGTGCTTGACCAATCGCACTTAAATCCACCATTCCCAGTACAGCAGCTAAAATACTCCCGCCAACTAAACCGATCAGTACAGCAATCGAGCGAACAAACCCTTTAGCTAACATTTGTACTCCGACGATCAGTGCAATTGTAACGAAAGCTAGCAATAAATTGGTTTGATTTCCAAAATTAGTCGCAGATGAATCGCCACCGCCCATTTTTTCGATTGCAACTGGAATCAACGTCAACCCAATCACGGTAATGACCGTCCCAGTCACGATCGGCGGAAATAATCGTTTGATCTTTGAGAAAAATCCAGACACTAAAACAACAAAAATACCAGAAGCGATAATCGAACCATAAATTGCCCCAACACCTTGGTCGCTCCCAATTAGGATCAGTGGTGCAACTGCTTGAATGGCACAACCTAAAACAACTGGCAACCCAATACCAAAAAAACGATTAACCGTCAATTGTAATAATGTTGCTAAGCCACACATAAAAATATCAATCGAGATCAAGTACGTCATTTGCTCTTGATTAAACCCTAGTCCCGTACCGATCAGCAAAGGAACAGCAACTGCCCCAGCATACATTGCTAAGAGATGTTGTAAACCTAATACTGCGGCTTGGCCATTTTTTGTTTCTTTCTCCACCTTTATGCATCCTCCTCAAGAAATTCAACTTGTCCGTTGGATAATGCCGCAATTCGTGCCAATGAAACAACTTTCAAGCCCATTTCTTCTAATAGCTGACGGCCATCTTGGAACGATTTTTCAATCAGGATGCCGATCCCTTCGACTCCTGCACCTGCTTGGCGGCACAATTCAACCAACCCTTTCGCCGCTTGACCGTTCGCTAAGAAATCATCAATGATTAAAACCTTGTCCTCTGCAGATAAAAATTTACGAGAGATAGAAATCGTACTAGTCACTTGTTTTGTAAAGGAATAAACAGAAGTAGTCAGCAATTCTTCATCCATCGTCAAGCTTTTGGCTTTTCTGGCAAAAATCATTGGTACATTTAATGTCTGTGCCACAAATAAAGCTGGTGCAATTCCAGAAGCTTCAATCGTTACCACTTTAGTGATTCCTTGATCTTTGAAAACTTCCGCAAATCGTTGGCCTATTTGTTCCATTAATACCGGATCCACTTGATGCGTCACAAAGCTATCTACTTTTAAGACGCCTTCACCTAGCACACGGCCATCTTTTTGAATACGTTCCACTAATTCTTTCACTTTATTTTCCCCTTTTTCATTTATTGATATCAAAGCTAACCACTATTCGACCTCATGGATCACCCTTTCAAGGTTTCAAGCTCGTGCGAAATACGCAAAAATGCCTGCTTTTTAAACAAAAAAACCCTTTTACTAAATAAGTAAAAAGGGTGCAAGACACTCTTTCACTTATAGTCCAGCATTTACGGTGCTGGCTAGAAACTGTCATCCTTATCATGACGATATATAAGTGGGCTATATCACTACGTTCCTTCGATCCTCTTAAGAAACAAAATAGTGATCTATTTTGCTCAAGTAGTCTAGAAGTAGCTTTAATAAAATATGTTGATTGGTTCAAGCATTCATAATCGTTGTTTGGCACTTTTAATGTTAGCTTTTGTTCCAAACGATGAAAACAGTTTAACATCTGTTTCAGAAAGTGACAACCAACTTTCACTATTTTTTTCTAAAATCTAATATTTTTGATCTCACTCAGCAAGGTTGTTCGGTATTTATGACAGAAATAAAGAGAAAAAAGAGAATTTACGTGAGTGCCACGATTTTTTCTCTTTTTTGACTTGTTTTTGATTATTATGATTCCTCTTGCTTTTCAAGTTGTCGATACTTTTCCATTTTACGACTAAATAATTCCCCGTTACTTGGAGGAGTATAGGTAATAGCGTTCGCTCCAGCTTTGATCGTATCCAAGATGCTTTGATCTGTTGGACCACCAGTAGCAATAATCGGTAGTTCCGGATACTTTTCTCGGAAAAATTTTACCGTTTCAGTTGTTTCTTTCCCTGCACTGATATTGATGATCGTAATACCTGCTGCCAATTTTTCATCGATTTCTGTATATTTCGATGTCACTGTACTAATCACTGGGATATCCACTGCACGACAAACTTCTTGAACTGTTTCAAGTGGTGTGGGTGCATTTAAAACGACTCCTAACGATCCTTGCGCTTCAGCGAATAAGCTCATGTAAGAAGAGCGCGTGCCTTGCGTTAGACCTCCGCCAACACCTGAAAATACTGGAATGTCTGCTGCTTCGATAATACTTTTAGTGATTGCAGGATGCGGAGTAAATGGGTACACAGCAATCACGGCATTTGCATTTGTATTCCGGACAATTGCTATATCAGTAGTAAAAATAATCGATCGGATCAGTTTTCCAAAAATCTTAATACCACTTGCCTCCATAATGACCTCCGGTACTCTAACGATATCTTTTCGTAGCTCGGTCATAATTTCAGGGGTAAATTGCTCTGCCATCTTGCCACTCCCTTTTTCATAGTTATTGATCATATTGATCCAAGTGATAGGTTTCAATGACTTGGATAATTTTTTGTGCGTAGGAAGGGTCAGTTGCGTAGCCTGCGTCTTGCAGTGCTTGGGCAGCTTCACGATAGTTCGTAGCCGTGATCACTTTTTCATATAATGCTGGATTCCAATCTACCCCATTCACAAAAAGTTGTGTGTGAGAGTCCATCGATTGTTCCCATGAATCATACACACGAAAATCTCCTTGGATCGTGACCCATTCTTCATTCACAAATTCCTTTGTTTCTAAATTGACCTTTTTTTGATCACCATATGCTTTAATTCCAAAAAGATTATTGTATTGACTGGCTAACGTACTCTCGCCCCAGTTTGATTCAAGAATTGCCTGACCTAAAATGATACTTGGGAGAACGCCATAGCCGGTTTGTAATTCTTTCGCATGAGGAGCTAATCGATCAATAAATTGTTGATGTGTTTGTGCCTCATTGTTATTCTGTTCTTGCCCAACAAGAGGCGCTGACAAGCCTCGTAAAGAGAGAACAAAAGCTATCATCAACAATATTCCACCAAAAATCACAGCAATCAAGCGTAATGAATTACGTTTTTGTTTCTTCCATTTTTTTTTGGCCATTCACTACTCCTATTTCTTTTGTAATTGTTCTAAGTATTCTTCTAATGTGATATCATGTTTCGAAATATAGGCCGCACTTTCTTCTCCAACATAACGTAGGTGCCATGGTTCATACGTGATTTTTGTAATATCTTGACGATCTTTAGGATAACGTATGATAAATCCATATTTAGGCGCATTTTCAGCAATCCATTTTGCCCCTGGTTGATCTCCATAACTTGCCTCTAAAAGCTGTGAAGGATAATTATTATACCAATTTTCATCCACTACATCGACCGCTAAGCCTGTATGATGTTCGCTATGTCCAGGGACGGTGATTGTTTGTTTCGTGATTGCTGTCGCCTCTTCTTCTGAAACATGTTGACTACTCATCACTTCTTGGACATTTTGTGTAAACACCTGTTGCTGTGCTGCAACCGAACGATATGCGGAGACCATCACTAAAGGAAACCCTGCAGATTGTGCTGCTTTCGCAAAATCTTCATAATGGGATTCGATACGTTTATCGATCAAATAACCATTGGGCAGTGATGCCAGTTGCGTGTCTTCATTGATTTCTTTTTCGATTTTATGATCAGGTCCTACCAAGACAAGATCCCAATCGGTCGATTGAACCTTTGGTAGATCTTCACTTTTTTTGGTTGAATCCTTCACTTTAGTTTCTTTGGAACTCTTTGTTGTCTGTTTGGTTACTTGTTCAGTTGTTTGATTTTCTGCTTGGACGTCAGATTTCATGTGTTGCTCGCTTACAAAGATGTACCCCATTGCGGCAACCATGATCACAACTGCTCCAAACCCTAAAACTTTATTCACTCTTAAAAATCCTCTCATTCCTTTTTATGTTCATTTTTTTCATGAACATAGGTTTCTTCCAAATTCTCGTTTACCCAATCCAACAGTTCCAATTTCTCGCCTTCGATCTGTCTTTGAACGTCTGCAGGTAATCGAAAGTTCAAGATGTCGTCATAACCCCATTCATCATAATTAATACTTACCTTCAAGTCAAGGAACCCTGTAAGATATTGATCGTTTTTTAATGGAATCAATTCGACTTTGGCAGGACCATCCGTTAACCATTTTTGAGCGATTCTCGTTTTGATTTGTTTATACTCTGCCACTGCAGTCGTCCTTTTTTCAGGGAAAATGATCGTTTGTCGTAAAATCTTTTGCGTAAGCATCCATTCATAATCAGTAAACAGGTTTTTGATTTTCTGCATGGTTTCAGATGGAAGGTTCTTCTCTCCTCGTTTCCAGCCTTCCCACTGCGCTTCGTCAATTACTAAATAGTCCTCTAAAAAATTCTTTTCTGTTGCGTACTGTTCCAGTAATACACTAAGAATCAAATCAACATAAACTTGATGCATAAAAGTTTCCCCCTCTACTCATTTTACTTAAATTTCAAAAAAATTCACTACGGCTTTACTTTTTCTTATTAAAGTACTCTAACACAAATTTTAACGATTCATTTGGTATAATTAAACAAGGACAATGGCATTTTTTCATTTCATTCACTATATTAAATATAACACGAGAAGGAGTTTTGAAGTATGAAAAAGTATCAATGGGGAATCATTGGCTTAGGAAATATTGCACATGAGTTTGCGGAACATTTTGACCAAGAAACAAGCGAGTTGGCAGCAGTTGCTTCACGAACAATAGATAAAGCAGAAGCATTTGCACAACGCTATCATATTCCTAAAGCATATGGTAGTTATCAAGAAATGCTTAATGACCAAGAAATCGATATTATTTATATTGCCGTTCCCAATCGTCAACATAGTCAACATATCATGGAAGCATTAGCAGCGAATAAGCATGTTTTATGTGAAAAAGCGATCACCATGAATAAAAAAGAACTGACCGAAGCAATGAAATTAGCAGAAGAAAAGAATCTAGTGTTAGCAGAAGCGATGACGATTTTCAATATGCCATTGTATCAACAGTTACGTTCTTTGATCGATACAAACAAGCTTGGGGCATTAAAAATGATTCAAGCACCATTTGGCAGCTATAAAGATCCCGACCCAACCAATCGCTTTTTCAATCCTGAATTAGCTGGTGGTGCTTTATTAGATATTGGGACATATGCCGTCTCGTTTGCTCGTTTCTTTTTGAGCTCTCAACCAGAAGTTATTGCATCAACAATGGTACCATTTGAAACAGGTGTGGATGAACAGTCAGTGACTATTTTAAGGAATAAAGAAAATGAGTTAGCAACGATCAGTCTGACTTTCCAAGCCAAAATGCCTAAAGTGGGAATCGTTGCCTTTGAAGAAGGCTATATCACCATCACCGATTACCCTCGTGCGGATCGTGCGGAGATCATCTTCAATGACGGGACAAAAGAATGGATCGAAAGCGGCAGCACCGCGCAAGC
Source organism: Enterococcus hirae ATCC 9790 (assembly GCF_000271405.2). Lineage (NCBI taxonomy): Bacteria > Bacillati > Bacillota > Bacilli > Lactobacillales > Enterococcaceae > Enterococcus > Enterococcus hirae. The sequence goes on from NC_018081.1 coordinate 2,532,175, forward strand.
CATGAATTATGAAATCGAAAATATGGTCAAAACTATTAAAGGCGAACTCCCTAACCGTTCGTTGTTTCTGACCCACGATGTCATCGAAATCCTTGATGGGATGCAAAAACTTTGGCAAAAATAAGCTCCTTGAAATAAGCTGGAATTTTTCAAAAACATGAAAAGCTGTTTAAGCAACGGAGACATCCCCAATGCTTAAACAGCTTCTCTTTATTTCATTCATTGAACTGAATAATTTAACCAATCGATTGTTGCGAAAATTCCGCTTTGATTTCAATAAAGCTCTTAAAGGATTGCAAAAATTGAAACAATTCTGCTCGATCTTCAAATTCTAAACGTTCTTTGGGCATAGCCATGTCCCGATATAGTTCGTAGACTTCTTCAATCCGCTTCAATAATTCTTTTCCATCATTTTTTTCGGAAAAAGTTTCTGCAGTATAAACCAACAAGCCGTAAATATGCTTGCCATAAGGAACCGGGTCTTGGATTCGATCCAGATTCCCCTGCATATCTTTGATCACGTTGATTTGGGTTCGACGCATGGAAAAATACGTTTCATAGTATTGCGTTTGTTTCACCCAGTAATTCTCTTGGTACTTCCTAGCATCGCTCTGACTTTCTCTTACGAAAGCCAACAATTTATCACAAAGCAGTTGATTGTTGGTATTTCTTCCAGTCAGTAGGAAATCAGCCATGTTGTTTAAAATGATACGAAACTCTTCTTCGATCAATTGTTGATTTTTTTGTAGCTGTTTTTTGATATCCGGCATATAGATATTCGCTACTAATGCAAAAAAGACACCGATAGCCATTAAACTTGCTGCATTACCGATCAACGACCAACTCATATTTTTTTCACTTAAATAGTGTGTGACTAGCACAGAATTTACGACAATTCCATCCGTCAATTTTAACCCAACAGTCAGAGGAATAAACAGTAGTAGGAACAAGCCAAACCCCAAGATCGTATAATCAAAAATAAAAAAACTAATAAAAGCAATCACAGTTGCTAAAATAAATGCCGTAATCCTTAACATCCCAGTTCTTAAAGTTGAACGTTTCGTGTTGCCCACACTTAACAAAGCAATGATTCCTGCTGAAGGCCAAAACAATAATGAAAACATTTGGGCGGTAACCATGGACAACATACTACTAACCACTGTTTTCACGGTCCTCATTCCGATACGCATAAGCAACCCCTCTCTTTTCTTAGAATTATACTAAAAGACTTAGCTAAAAACTAGCAATCTCTTTAAAAGTTCGTTATCCTATTAAAAAGGACTAAAAGGAGAATAAGCGATGGAATTTGGCCGTTTTCGTTTAGGAATGCGAACAATAAAAAGCGCATTAGCAGTTTTTTTATGTATTTTATTTTTCCACGTCACTGATCGAGGACTACCGATGATTGCTGCATTGTCAGCTGTTTTTTCCTTGCGCCAAGATTTAACCACTACTGTTTCCTTTGGTCGTTCAAGAATCATTGGCAATTCAATCGGCGGCTTTCTCGGAATCATCTATTTTTTAGTAAAGAACTATTTTCACAATGATTTTTTAGTGGAATTATTTCTGCTGCCGGTTCTAGTGGTCATCGTCATCGTGGTATCTGACGGAATCAATAATAATTCTGGGATCATCTCAGCAATCGCCACTTTGTTGTTGATTGCCCTGAGCGTTCCCCAAGGCGAATCCTCTTTATATGCGATCCAACGAGTCTTAGACACATTCATTGGAACCTTTATCGCCATCGGAATCAATTTCTTTCTCCGTCCACCTGAGACAGAAAAGAAAGAAGAGCTTGTAGAAGACTTAGTTGAGCTGCAAAAAAAAGAAGCGTTGCTTAGAGAAAATTTGGCAGAAGTCGAAGAACAGATCAAAAAAACACAAAAATAGCTAATACATAAATAAACAAACCAGTCTCTTCAACATGAAAGAAACTGGTTTGTTTATTTTTCTAACTAATTTTAGCGATAATTATTCTGCTTGATCGGGTTGTTCCCCGTTTTCATAGAGATTAACTTGTTTCATCGTTCCACGATTAGAGAGATTTTCGATAATGTCTTTGATATCTAATCCTGTTGTTTCTTTCAACGTTTCTTGAGTGGAAGCTAAGAGATTGGTAGCATAGTTAGTCACCCGGTTCGCTCCGCCATTTTCGCTTGACCCGTTACTGGTATCAACCACTGAGATTTTCTCAATGTTTCCTAATGGTTGTGCTGCTTCTTTCATTAATTGTGGTAACATCTCGATTACCATACTCAAGACCGCTGCTTCACCATATTCTTTGAACGCATCTGCGATTTTGGCTTTGGCTTCAGCTTCGGCCGCTCCTTTGGCTAAAGTCGCTTCCGCTTCCGCTTGACCAGCTAACCGGGTTTTATTGGCTTCGGCTTGTGCCAGTGCTTCAACGCGGAATTGTTCAGCTTCGGCTTCAGTTACTTCTTTTACCTTTTGAGCTTGTGCTTCTTGTTCTTTGGCATAACGATCCGCATCGGCTTTTTTCTTCACTTCTGAATCGTATTGTTTCTCACGACGAATGATTTCTTTTTCTTCTAATTCAATTTGTTTTTGTCGTTCAATGACTTTTACTTCCATTTCTTGTTCAACAACATGTTGTTGCGCCCGAGCGCTTTCCAAGTTATAGGCTTGGTCTGCTTTGGCTTTTGCAATATCTTGTTCTTGCTTGTAAGAAGCTAGTTTTAATTCTTTTTCTTTGATTGATTCTGCAATTTCCGTCTGTCTTTGTAGTTCCGCTGCTTGAGAATCTTTTTCAGCTTCTGCTTTTTTAATACGTGTTTCTTTTAACGCTTCTGCTTCCGCAATATCTGCGTCACGTTTCACTTGGGCGATCCGTGGTTTCCCTAAAGAATCTAAGTAACCGTTTTTATCACGAACTTCTTTGATCGTAAACGAAACAATGATCAATCCCATTTTCGCTAAATCAACAGATGCCACTTCTTGAACGCTTTGACTAAATTTGTCGCGGTTTTGATAAATTTCTTCTACAGTCATGGAACCCAAAATGGAACGAAGATGCCCTTCCAAAACTTCTCTTGCTTCATTTTCAAGTTCCTCACGTGTTTTACCTAGAAACTGTTCTGCAGCAGTCGCAATTTCTTCCACTGAAGAACCAATCTTGATGATCGAGGTGCCATCACACATCACTGGTACCCCTTGTTCAGTATAGACTTCTGGCGTCGAAACATCTAACTTGCTTGACAAGAGACTGATCCGATTCGAGCGTTGGAAAACTGGTAAAACAAATGCCCCGCCACCACGAACGATTTTGATTTTATTATTACTTTCATCTGCGTGGACATTTTTACTGCCTAAATAACTCCCGCTAATAATTAATGCTTCATCTGGTTTGGCAGTTTGATATTTTGCTACAAAGACGATCAGTAACATTAAAATGATCAAGACTGCAATAGCAATTGCGATATAAACTCCTGATATTTCCATTTCTTATACACTCCTTCATATTTTTAGCATGCCTTCATAAGGCGTTACATAACAAACTCTTTCTTTTACTTCAATGATCAAGACCTGTTCTCCTTGCTTAGCTGGTGAACTTTGTGGGGCATAAAAGCATGCAGGTCGCGTAATCGAACCAGTCACACTTTTTAATTGGATCTCCCCCATCCCTTTTAATGGTATGGGTGTAACTACGATCGCCATCTGTCCTTCAAGAGTTTTTTCTGATGCCGACAACGTACTTTCAGCATTTTTCATCGGCATTCGGACATAAAAATTGAGCAAAAACACTAAAACAGTTGCAATCGCCCCACTTGAAATCAATAGAAACAGCGAATCTAATTCTGTTAAGCGTTCTCCTAAATACCCAAACAGGCTGGTAAAAGTTAGCCAAGGGACAATGAGTATCGGGTCAATTGGACCATCGAAATCAAAAATATCTCCAAAGACTAGCAGAAAAACTGCAATCCCCGCACAAGTTAAAAGTGTATACCAATAAATCGTCTCTAATGCCACCCCTCCAATCATGTAATCGCCTCCTCCTCTGTTTTGTTCTATCATACCAATAGAATAACTTTCTGTATAGTTTGATCGATAATTTTGTTTTACCAATTTCCCAATGACGATTTAGCCAGTGGGGCGGACACCCCACCGGCAACAAAAGAACTTTGATGCGATCGTTTATTATTTTTGTTCGCTTCTTTTCTTTAAAAAGAAAATGGCTCATGCATCTAGTTTGTGAGTTGATTTTACCGTCATCCCTACAAAAGCTTTCTCTAATTCAACAAGAAGGAATAAAACCAATCCAGGTAGTAAACTGATGCTTGCTTCTTGGACAGTCAACGAAACTGTCCCAATCGCAATTTTTAATGGTGGGAACACTAACATCAATCCTTGTAAGAGGATCATCGCTCCAATCGAATAGAGTAATGCCCGATTTTCAAAAAGATCTTTTGTCAGACTAAATTCAGTCACTCTTCGACAATTAACCATGTAGAAGGCTTGTCCAAAAACCATCGCATTGATCAGAACGGTTTGTTTCGCTTCAGCAGGAACAAAATCCATTGCAACAAACCCTAAAATAGTCATGATGATCCCAACATATAAAATACGCAAAAGTGCATATTTTGATAGGATTTTTTCGTCAATTGGTCTCGGTGGACGATTCATAACATCTTGATCTGCTTTTTCAAAACCCAATGCGTATGAAAGGGTGATCGAAGCGACTAGATTTAACCACAAGATTTGTACAGTAGTTAAAGGTAATGGGAAATTTCCTACCAATGAAAAGAGCAATAGTAATCCTTGGGCTAAACAAGTTGGCAAATAAAAGAGAATCGTCTTTTTCAAATTATCAAAAATACGTCGTCCTTCTTTCACGGCTTTTGCAATGGTCTCAAAATTATCATCTACCAACACCATGTCTGCTGCCTGTTTGCTAACATCGCTCCCTTTGATTCCCATAGCGATCCCGACATCGGCTTTTTTCAAAGCTGGCGCATCATTAACGCCGTCCCCAGTCATTCCAACAATTTCATCTTGTTCTTGGAGATAGGTCACAATAGCCAATTTATGTTCAGGTGTCGTCCTGGCAAAAACATCATTCTCACGGACAGCGATCTTCCATTCTTCTTCTGTCAATTGATCTAGTTCCGTTCCCGTAATCGCCGATTTAGCATTTTTTAAACCTAATTCCTCAGCGATCGCTTTTGCTGTTGCTTGATGATCGCCAGTGATCATTTTTACTCTGATCCCTGCTTGTTGCATTTCCTTGACTGAAGCAATAGCTGATTCCTTTGGTGGATCAATGATGCCACTAAGTCCAATCATCACCAGCTCATTCGTTAATTCTTCATGTGACAATTCACGATCCTTTAACTCTTTCATTGCAAACGCTAAGACACGTTGGCCTGTTTGCGCTAATTGTTCGTTTTTTTGTAACCACATAGCATGATCTATCTGTTGTTGTCTTCCATCTGATCCCAGTTCATATTGCTCTTTATTCAGTAAAACATCTGGCGCACCTTTCACAAATAAGATCCTTTTTCCTGCAATCTCATGGACGGTCGCCATATATTTGTAAGCTGAGTCGAAAGGGATTTTATCAACGACTGGATAAAGTTCGATCGGTTGTTGATTGGTCCATTTTAATAAAGCTAATTCCGTGGCATTACCTGAAGTTGGACATACTCCTTGAGTTAGTTGGGTTTCTTGACAATTATGCATCGCTTCAACAAGCCAAGTCTCATTTTTGGTCCAGTTTTTTTCTTCAAGCATTTCCACCCCATGGTTCGCTTCTCTAGTCGCTAAGCTAACCAATGTCATTTCATTTTTAGTCAGTGTTCCTGTTTTATCTGAACAAATTACTGTCATTGCCCCTAACGTTTCAACTGTGGGTAGATTTTTGACGATTGCTTGTTTCTTTGCCATTCGATTGACACCCGAAGATAAAATAATCGTTAAGATCGAAGGAAGTCCTTCTGGGATAGAAGACACGATCAAGGCAATGACAGCCGTCGCTATATAGCCCCAAGTCATGCCATAATAAAAGTGTAGCTAACAATAAAATCAACGCAGCGATTCCTTTAAATATACTAGTATTCATTTCTTTGATTTTCTTCAATAACGGTGTTTCTTGTTCTGTGATCGACCCTAATGAAGTGCTGATTTTTCCAATTTCTGTAGCAGTTCCGACAGCGACTACGATCCCTATTCCTCTGCCTGATTCCACTTTAGTCCCAGAAAAAGCCATATTCGTTTGTTCCGCTAAAGGAGTCTCTAGCGGTAACGGGTCGGTCGTCTTTTGGATCGCATGGGTTTCTCCAGTAAGAATTGCTTCATCAATTTGTAAGTTGAACGTTTCACTCAAACGAACATCTGCAGAAACGATATCTCCAGCAGCTAATACGATTTGATCCCCCACCACTAAATCAGCTGGTGCAATCTCTTTTTGCTGTCCCTTTTCGATGATGACTGCTTTTTCACTAAGTAATTCCGCAATGCTGTCTAAAGATGAAGCTGCCTTTCGTTCTTGTAAATAGCCGATCAGCGCATTTAAGAAAACAACTAAAAAAATCATACTGCCTTCAATATATGCGCCTGTAAAAAGCTTAACGATCGCAGCTCCTAATAAAATGTACATCAGTGCATCATGAAAGTAAGAAAGAAATTTTTTCCATTCTGGAACTTTAATACCATTTTCTAAGACGTTTCTTCCATACTTAAGTTGTCGTTCGTTCCTTTCTTGTTCGTTCATTGCTTTTTTTACCATTAATTTTTCTTTGATTTCTATGATTGATAAGGTGTACCATTCTTTCATTTTTTTCCTCCAATAATTCTTACTGATCAAATCATAAAGGTTAGAGTGACTCTAAGGTCAAGAAAAATTTAAGCAAATCTATCTATGTAGAATAAAAAAATCAATTCCATTCACATTTCCCCCACGTTTCGTAGTAAAATAACCTTACTTAAAATGACTGATCAATGGAAGTGATGATTTGAAAATCAATGAATTAGCAAAGCTCTATGATATTACAGCCCATACTTTACGCTATTATGAAAAATTAGGTTTGATTACACCGGATTATGATGAAAATGGCTATCGAAATTATTCTTACGAACACATTGAACAACTGAATACCATCCGTGACCTACGTTATTTTGATGTCTCCATTACTGAGATCGCCGATTATTTGAAGCAAAAAGAAATCAGCAAGACAAAAGAATTATTAGCTTTTGAAATCGAGGCACTTCATCAACTCATCAGTGACTCACAAAAAAAAATCGAACTATTAATCGAACGTGTCCAGTTAATTGAAGAAGCAGAAAGCATAGACTATCAAGAAGTGCTATTAGTGCAGCAACCGAAAAGACTGATTCTTAAAGCTTCTACGGTTGCAACGGATGAACAAATCGACTTTTCGTTAAAAGAACTTCATAAAAAATACGAACCTTTATTAAGCACTAATAATCAAAATCTTTTTGGTAGTATCATCCATTTAGAGGAAGATCCTTTTACCTATCAAGTATTTTATTTTTGTCCTGACCTTACGATTAAAAATGAGGATGCTGAGATACTCCCTGCTGGAAATTATCTTAGTTATAGTTTTAAAGGTGACTATGAACAAAGGAAGAAAGGAATTGCTACCATCATGAACTACCTGACTACCCATTCGCTTCATAGAGCCAGTCCATTTTATGAATCTTATCTAATTGATTTTCACGAAACGAATAAGCCAGAAGAATATGTGACGCGTTTAGAAATTTTAGTTGAATCGTAGCTTGGAATAACTAAATATTTATACAAGAAAAAACTACGTCTGAGTTTGACATCAGACATCAAACTCAGACATAGTAACTCTTTTATAAATCAAGAATAAAAATTTGCTACTAAGTGCTACGAATCAATAAATGTGAAGACTTCAAGTAAGCCCCCGCAAGCTTCGTCACTTTTGACCGTAATATGCATGCATCCCATGTTTTCGATAGTAGTGCTTATCTAAAAGATATTGTGGAATAGATTGCATAGCAGGATTAATTTTTTCATTTTCTTTAGCCATTAAGCATATTTCGTCTAAGATCAAGCTATTCTCTACCGCCTTTGCAGGGGTTTCACCCCAAGTAAATGGGCCATGTCCATAAACGAATACACCAGGAACTTCAGTGGGAGCTAATTGTCTCTCTTGAAACGTTTCAACAATCACCTGACCAGTGTTTCTTTCATAAGCACTTTTAACTTCTTCTTCAGTTAATTGCCGTGTGCAAGGAATCGTTCCATAAAAAGCATCCGCATGAGTTGTTCCATAGGCAGGCAAGTCTCGACCAGCCTGCGCCCACATGACTGAATGAGTGGAGTGCGTGTGGACGATAGCATTGATTTTTTCAAAAGCTTGATACAAAATCACATGAGTCGATAAATCAGAAGAGGGCTTCATCCCATCTTCTTCTAGCGGATTTCCAGCTAGATCAGTCACTACCATTTGTTCGGGAGCCATCTGTTCATACTTTACACCACTTGGCTTGATCACGATCACCCCAAGTGCTCGATCAATCTCACTGACATTGCCCCAAGTCAACTTAACTAGTCCATATTGAGGTAGTGCCAAATTTGCTTCATAAACACGTTGTTTCATTTCTTTAATGATCGGATTACGCAAACTCATAACCTGCCTCCTTTAGCTTCGGATAAAGATAGCTTTTTGCTGCTACGATTTCTTTTTTAAAATCCGGATTTTTTTCACTCCACATTTCAATTAAAAATGACCCATTATAATTCATCTGTTTGAGTTTCTTTAACAAACCCTCAAAGTCAACACAGCCTGCGCCAAAAGGAACATCACGAAATTGACCTGATGATTCAGTTGTTACTGGATAGGTATCCTTTAAGTGGATGGAAGAAATCCAATTGATCCCTTTTTCTAGTTCACGTTCTGGATCGTTTTCTTGCCAAGCCGAAAGGTTACCAAGATCTGGATAAACTTGAAGATATGGTGAATCAATCTGGCGTTTGATTTCTAAAAATTTAGTGATTGAATTCATAAATGGATCATCCATAATTTCAATTGACAAGATGATTCCATATTCAGAAGCTATTTTGACGCTTTCTTCAAGTCCTTCAATAAATAATTTTCGTGATAGCCTTGTTTTTTTTCATAATAGACATCGTATCCGGCTACTTGGATAATTTTGATACTTAAGCGCTGAGCAAGTCGGATCGCTTTGACCATCAATTCTTTGGCTTTTATCCGATACGCTTCATTTGAAGAGCCAAAAGGAAACCTGCGATGACCACTCAGACAAATGGAATTGATCCGAATGCCCGTCTCTTTCATGTCTTTGCGTATTTGATTGATCATCTCGTCAGACCAATTGAGTCGAGCTAGGCGTTCATCTGTCTCGTCAATCGACATCTCAATAAAGGAAAAACCAAGTTCCTTTGCTAATAAAAAGCGCTCTTTCCAAGAGATATCTTTTGGTAGTGCCTTCTCATAAATTCCGATTTGAGCCAAGTCTATTCCCCCCAAATGCGAATCATTTCTTGTTTAAAATCATTGGCTGCTTTTGCAGGATCGTCCGCACTAGAAATCCCTCTTCCAGCTATAAAAGTTTCCACTTCAATCCCTGCGAATAATTTCAATGTTTCCACGTTTAATCCACCTGTCACAGAAACTGCAAAGCCCATTTCTATCAATTTCTTTACTTTTGTCAGATCCCGTTCTCCCCAAGTTTCACCAGAAAGTAATGCATCTCGACTTTGATGATAGATCACCTGTTGGATACCGATCCTCCGCCATTCAGCTGCTTGTTCATAGGTCCAATCCCCATACAGTTCGACTTGCAATGCCTTCACTTCTTTTTGAGCTGCTTCCATGGTTGGCAGAGTAGCACAGCAGATAACAGTCATAAAATCCGCACCGGCATCAGTTACATTTTTGGCTACCGTTCCCCCGGCATCCGCACATTTTGTATCAGCAACAATTGTTTTCCTTGGAAACATGCTACGAATACAGCTGATGGCTTTGCGCCCCTCTTGCAGACATAAAATGGTTCCAATTTCAATAATATCGACAATATCCCCTACTTGAAATACATCTGCTAATGCTTGTTCTAAATCATTATGATCCAAAGCAATCTGTAATTTTGGTCTGCTCATTTTGTCTTCCTCTTTTATTTAGATTTTTGATACAACGCTGATTCAGCAAATTTTTCACCAATTTCTTTGGCTGACATGACATTTTTAATGCCAATCACTGTAATTCCTTTTTTCTCAGCTTGGATAAACATATTCAAAAAATTGACTGGTGTAAAAACGACATCATACTGAGTCGCAGAACTTTTTCCTTCAGAAATTGCACAATGATGGATTTTGGTAATTGACACACCTAGTTCTTTCATTGCCTTTTCGACGCTTCTCATCATCATCAAACTTGTTCCCGACCCGTTTGCGCAAGATACTAAAATTCTCATTATGTTTTCCTCCTATGTGTTCATTTTAATTTTATTGTTGTATTTAATTCTCGTTGTGATATTTTTCTGCATATTGCTCATAATCATCGACGATCAAAAAGTACCCGTCTGGATTTTTACGGTATTGTAATTGTGGAATAATCAATAGCCCAACCACGACTAATGCGATACCAACATACCCCAAAAACTTCATCATTACAGTAAATAATGGCCAAGCAGTGGCCCAGTCAAACATACCGAGATAGCCACCATATTTTGACATGCCGATCCAAGTTGCAAAAACGGCCGATCCACCAACTTGAATGATTCCAGAAAGAAATGGGAACAGACAGGCGGCTTTGAAACCACCTCGATTGTTGGCAAAAACTGCGATAACTGCATTGTCAAAGAACAGTGGAATAAAACCAGCAATCACGATGGTTGGTGATTTGAACAAAATGAGTAAGGCAATCATCAAAAATTGACCTAAGGCACCAAACAAGAAGCCAATGGTTACGGCGTTAGGTGAACCAAAACCAAAAGTAGCAGCTACGTCAATCCCAGGAACCGCACCTGGTAGGATTGTATTGGAGATCCCTTGAAAAGATTGTGTTAGCTCATCCACGAAAGTACGGACTCCTAATTGTAAAATGGCTAGGTAGACAGCAAAATTCAATGATGTTGTCATAATATAGAACAAGAAACTTTGTCCTTCTTGCATAAACTGTGCTTGAATCAAATAATCTTTTCCTAGCACTAACAAAATAATTCCAAAAAATAAAAGCATTAATAAAGAAGTTGCTACCATATTTTCATTAAATATAGATAAAAAACCTGGTAATTCAATATCTTCCAATTTTTTATCCACTTTTTTAGAGTGTTCTTTTTTTTGATCACGTTTCTTTAAAAACTCGGCTAACTTCGCAAATATATAGATACCAAACATTTGCTGATGTGCCACAGAAAAACCCGCGCCCTCGGTTAACTCCTGGGTGATACCAACTGTTAAATTAGAAGCTACTGCCCAATAACAGCCTAAAATCAGTCCCATAAAAATCAGAACTTGAATTCTTCCTAAAGAGGGAAAACAAAATAATAATATCCAAAAAGCAGTTGCAGATTGTTGAATCTGAACATTTCCAGTTGTAAAAACCGAACGTAATTTTGTATATTTTTGAAAACGAACGAGTAAGATATTCATAACAAAAGCAATCAAAAGTAAAATCATGACATCCCCAAATGTACGACCAAATGTTTCCTCTAATCCAGAGTCAACGGCATTTTGTCCAAAATATGGATCGGTGACCATCGCATCCAGATTAAACCGTTCTTTTAAACCTACTAAAATGGGGCGGAAGTTGTTTACTAATCCTCCTGAACCAACCGTCAAAATGAAGTAACCGACTGTTGCTTTCAAGAAACCAGCAATACACTCATAAAATGGACGTTTCAAGAGAATGTACCCTAGCAGTACAATAAAACCAATCAGATAAGCTGGTTGAGTTAAGATGTTTGTAGCGAAATAAGTCCAAATGCTCAATAAAAAATCAGCCATTCTTTTTTCCTCCTATAAGTTATACTCTTGCATCACCACTCGATAGTCTTCAATCGAATCGGTATCTGCCAAACGATCAATTAGCCCATCTATCATCAACAACTCAGACAATTTTTGAATATTTTCCATATGCTGATCTACATTTTTGGCTGCTAAAGTAAAGAATAAACTTGCTGATTTTTCTTCTTGGTCGAATTGAATGGGCCTTTTCATTTTAGTGAATGATATAGCTGTTCCATAAACTCCTTCACTATCTGCTGAAGAATGTGGCATTGCCACTTTGGGAACAATCATGATATAAGGACCATGTTCTTCTACACATTGGATGATTTCATCTACGTAACTTTGATCAATCAACTTTTTATCTAATAATAGTTGACAGCTTTCAGCAACAGCTTCCTTCCAATCAGTAATTTCTTTATCGGAATATTTCACCAAGCCTTGATCCAAAAAATATTTCAACATGTTGTTAGCCTCTTTTCTATAAGAATGACGGGAATGGTGTATCGTTTTCTACAGAAAATACATCCTCAAAACCACGGTAGAAATTAAATTCCAGGTCGTCTTTGTTCGTTGGATAGGTAAACTTGCCTCCTACCTGCCAGATATATGGTTTAAAATCGTACTTCAAGCGATCCTTTTTAAACTTCCATATTTCGGTAATTTCTTTTGGATCAGCCATAAAATTTGCCCAGATATCATAATGAACAGGGATGACTACTTTAGCCTTCAATGACTCAGCCATTCGCAACATATCGACAGAAGTCACTTTATCCGTGATACCTCGTGGATTTTCACCATATGCACCTAGGCAAACATCAATAGTATGTTCGTTCCCATGTTTCGCAAACATATTAGAATAATGAGAGTCTCCAGCATGATAAATATTTCCACCCGATGTTTCAAATAGATAATTCACAGCGATCTCATCCATTTCTTGAGGTATTTTCCCTTTTAAAGTTTCCTCTGGATCTTCACAAGTGACTAATGCTGTACGGTCAAATGCTTCTAAAGCAACGATAGTTACATCCTCAATTTTGACTTCATCTCCTGGTTTGACGATTATCGTTTTCTCTTTTGGAATTCCCCAGTTCAACCAAGTATTTACTACTTCTTGAGGACCAATGAATTTTGCATTCGGACAATTTTGATGAACAGCAGCTGCTGTATTGATATCCAAATGATCCGAATGGATATGCGTGACAACTAAAGCGTTTACACTTTTCATTTCAAAAGGGTCAATCACAAAAGGTTGCGTCCGCAAGTTCGGTTGCATTTTTTGAACCCCACTCATTCGCATCATCTGATGCCCTTTTTTCATCATCCCATTTCCATGACTACGTTTACCTGTCCCACACCATAAATCACACAAAATATTTGTCCCTTTATGCGTCTTTAACCAAATCCCGGTACAACCTAACCACCACATCGCAACCGTTCCTTCTTTTACTTCTTCTGTTTCGATCTCTTCATTCAAGTAGGTACCCCATTCAGGAAATGTTTCTAAAACCCAATTTTCTTTTGTGACATCATTGACATGTTTGCTCATTGTAATTCTCCTCTCAAGAACTTTCTTTTGTTGATATCTAAATCATAATATGCAACGACAAACATGAAAACCCTTTTATATGACTGTTTGTTATTTATATGATCGTTTTTGTAAGTTAATTGATTTTTTTAGTATGATATATATAGTTAATAAACTTTATATGAATCTTTGAAGCGATAAAAATCATATACATAGGCAACAAATAGGAGGGTAAATAATGAAAAATTCCATTGTCAATATTGAGAAGCGTCAAAAGGATATTTTGGAGCGATTACAACAAAAAGAGCAAATGACAACATATGAGTTAGCTGAATCTTTAAAAGTCTCTATTAGTACAATACGCAGAGACCTAAATTTATTAGAAGAAAAAAATGAGATCATTCGTCATTACGGGTTCTGTTCTTATAATTATGATAATCGTACAGACTTTGATCAATCTGGACCAGAACGACTAAAACAATCAATCGCTCGTGAAGCTTGTAAATACATCAATGATTATGATACCGTATTCATTAATTCTAGTTCTACTGCACTTAAAGTGGTTGAATATGTACGTGCCAATCACCTGACAATTGTCACAAATAACGTAAAAATCACTTACTCCCCTCATAAAGAAAACTGCAATTATATCTTGACTGGAGGTGAGATGCGCTTTCCAAAAGAAGCATTAGTGGGTGATATCGCATTAAATACCATTTCTTCAATGAATGCTGATGTCTGTATCATTGGTTGCAGTGGTGTGTCGATCGATAATGGCGTAACAACTAAAATTCTCAATGAATCAACGATCAATGAAATGATGATTCGTCAAACGTTTAAATGTAAAATTCTAGTTGCTGATCATCGTAAAATTGGTTTAACATCAAAATTTAAAATTGCAGATATTTCATTTTTTGATTATTTGATTACTGACAAGTTTTGTTCTGAAAAAGTAATTGCTGAAATCAAAAATGTTGGGGTGAAAGTCATCCAAATCAGTTAAAAAAAAGCCGTTGTGAATGGAACAAGGTTCTGTCCCAACCACATCGGCTTTTGCTTATTTACGAATGATGTTCAAATAAAATGACCTGATCCATTAAGTCAAAGCTCTTCAAATCAGCCTTTCAGCGATGGTTCGCTCTTACTTACTTAATAACAGTCTTTTTATTAAGCGTGATAACGTTCTACACCATCTAGGTATGTTGCTTCTAAAGTCATATCTGGATTCAATACGATAAAATCAGCGTCCCGTCCTTTTACGATCTTGCCACAAGTATCATCGATCTTGCAGCTGATTGCTGGTACTAAGCTTCCCATCATCACAGCTTGTTCAGGTGTAGCTAATCCCCAGTCTACTACATTTTTGATTGCTTCTTTTAATTTCAAGATACTTCCTGCTAAATTACCTGATTCTAAGCGAGCAGTTCCATCTTTCACGACCACTGGAAATTCTCCTAAATTATAATTGCCATCAGGCATTCCACCAGCCATCATGCAATCAGTGATCAATGCCACATGGTCATGACCTGCTTTTTCCATTAAAATTTGAGCAGCATTTGGATGAACATGATGCCCATCACAAATCAATTCTGAAAAAACATGTTCTAGCGATAGTAGCGCACCAACCATTCCAGGTTCACGATGATTTAATCCACGCATGCCATTATACGCATGGACAAAGACACTGGCACCTGCTTCTACTGCCTTTTGTGCTTCATCGATCGTCGCATTACTATGACCCAATGAAACAACCACGCCTTCATCTGTCACTTGTTTGACAAACTCTTCAACGCCTTTTCGTTCTGGGGCTAGGGCAATTTTTTTGATCAGTCCGCCAGAAGCTTCTTGCCATTCATGGAAAGTATCAAGATCAGGGTCTCCAAAATAACTTGGATTTTGCGCCCCTTTATGTTCTTCCGTAAAGAATGGTCCTTCAAAATAGATTCCTTTAATTTTTGCTCCAGGAGCTTCTTGGTACATTTTTCCAATTGTTTCAGCTACATCTTTTAAACGTTCTTTACTTGATGTTAAAGTAGTTGGTAAAAACGATGTTACTCCACAAGAAAGCAATCCTTCTGACATTGCTTTCACACCTTCTGCATCATTATCCATCACATCATGGTTCATATAGCCATGAATATGCGTATCAACTAGACCAGGAGCGATCCATTTTCCGCTTTGATCAATGATATTGACTTCTCCTTCAGGTGTGTTTTGGGTATACTCCCCAAAAAGACCATCAGTGATTTCAAGATAACCTGCATTTTTGACACCGGATGACAAAAAGAATTTGTCTGCGTAGATAAAAGTTCTCATTCTTCTCTCTCCTTTGATTTTCTATCCTAAAGGTACTCTTATTTTGGAGATAAGTCAAGAATGGTCTACACCATTTAGAGACTTTTTGCTATTTTTTAACTGATTGTGCCAATTCTTCATAAAAGAGAGCTTTATTGATTTCACCTTTCTTTTTATAAATCAAACTCTTTAAAATAAATAAATCGTTAAGGTAATAATAACTATTTTTATCTTGCGCCCACCGTATTCCTTGATTTACTTGTTCTAAAGATAGTTCAATTTCTCCTTGGTGCAACAAAAAGCTTCCATAGTTATAAAAAATTTGAGTAAACTCACTTTTGGTTCGATCTTGGATCGTCTCTTGGAAGAGTTGGATACTACGACTTAAATAGTACCTCGCTTCCGCAGTTTTGCCAGCTACGCCATAGATTTTGCCAATGCAACTGACTAGCTGGATCTC
The DNA here is from genome assembly GCF_000271405.2 of Enterococcus hirae ATCC 9790. Taxonomy (NCBI): domain Bacteria; kingdom Bacillati; phylum Bacillota; class Bacilli; order Lactobacillales; family Enterococcaceae; genus Enterococcus; species Enterococcus hirae. The sequence continues at coordinate 2,548,429 of NC_018081.1, forward strand.
AACATCCGTCACTTGTGTTCGATCTTTTAACGTCGAATAGGAGAGCGCTTCTTTTAAATAACTAAGTGCTTGAGTAATATTTTTTCGTAATGTAAATTCACAGACGCCTAAATAATAATAATATTTTTGAAAATCCGCAGCTTCGTACAAATTTTCTGTAACCTCTGGCGATTTTAACACTTGTTCCAGCTTGCGATAATCTCGTTGCTGAAAATACAAGTCTGTTAACTCAAAATTCTTTAAGACCGCTCGAATTTTCCCATGAGATAAACGCATGACATGATCGATCGTTACGCCTAAACGTTGGCAAATTTGTGCCATTACAACAACATTTGGTAGCTCTTCATTATTTTCAATTCTGCTTAAAACACTCTGTGAACAAATATCTTGCGAAAGCATTTTTTGTGTCATCTTCTGTTCTTTTCGAATTTCTTTTATGATTGTACCAAAGGAAGCGACCAACGTTTCCATAAGCATCCTCCTTCAAAATATGCGTATTCGCATTATACCAATATTTTACTTTACGGAAGAAGAAACATCAAGAAAAGTCCTATCAAAAACTTGTCCGACTTTTTTCCTTCCTTATTTTTGATTTAGCTAGTGATTATTTCATCTCTCACACCAAAAAGAGCCAAAACTTGAGTTCGGCTCTTTTGAGTAAAAACATCCATGATAGGCTATTTTTGTCGGTAAGTCGATAAAAATTCACGCATTTTGACAGCAGTCGTTTTCAGATCATCCATCTTTGGTAAATAAACGATTCTAAAATGATCCGGTTGATGCCAATTAAATCCCCCACCATGAACCAGCAAGATATGATGTTCATGTAGGAAATCTAAAACAAACTTTTCGTCATCTAAAATATTGAAACGCTTCGTATCAATCTTAGGAAAAATGTAAAACGCTGCTTTAGGTTTTACTGCAGAAAGACCGGGAATGTCATTAATGGCATTGTAAATAAATTCTCGTTGCTCATAAATACGCCCATCAGGTAATAATAATTCATCCACACTTTGATAACCACCTAATGCCGTCTGAATGATTTGCTGAGACAATACATTGGAACAAAGACGCATCGAAGAAAGCATGTTCAATCCTTCAATATAGCCTTTAACATGTGATTTATCTCCACTCAACACCATCCAGCCAACACGAAATCCTGCAACACGATGGGATTTAGATAAACCATTCAACGTCACGACAAATAAATCTGGTGCCAAGGTAGCGATTGGAATATGTTCTAAACCATCCATGACTAAACGATCATAAATTTCATCAGAATAAATAATCAATTGATTTTGACGAGCAATCTCCACGATTTGCTCTAAAATCTCTTTTGGATACAATGCTCCAGTTGGATTATTTGGGTTGATGATCACGATTGCTTTTGTTCTACTCGTTATTTTTGATTTAATGTCATCAATATCAGGATACCATTCTGCTTGTTCGTCACATATATAATGAACAGGTTTTCCACCAGCCAGTGATACTGAAGCCGTCCATAATGGATAATCAGGCATCGGAACTAAAACCTCATCCCCATTATCAAGTAGACCTTGCATACACATTGTGATCAGTTCGCTGACTCCATTCCCTGTATAAATGTCGTTGATCGTCACATTGGGGAACTTTTTGATTTGACAATATTGTTCAATCGCTTTTCTTGCTGAAAAAATGCCTTTAGAATCAGAATAGCCTTCTGAATCTCGTGCATTCATAATCAAATCACGTATCACTTCATTTGGCGCTTCAAATCCAAAGGGGGCAGGATTTCCAGTATTTAACTTCAAAATACTGATCCCTTCTTCTTGCATACGTTCGGCTTCTTCTAACACAGGTCCACGTACGTCGTAGCTTACGCCTTCTAGTTTATTGGATTTTTCAAATTCTCTCATAACGCTATCCAATCCCTCATTTCAAAATAAACAGAAATTTCTGTATTTTTTTTTTTACTTATTTTCAATATCATACTCTATCCCTCTAAAATTTACCACAATTTTAAGTAAAACCATAAGAAATTTTAGTTAGTTTTCAAACTCATTTCCGTCGATATTCATTGAATAAATTCGCACCCCAGTCCATAGCAATTCCGCAAATAACGCCCAAAAAAATTCCGGCAGACAAATCTTTCAATACAATACCAAGAATTAGCCCAACACTCATTCCTAAGATAGAAAACTCCCCATCATATTTTTCCACTTTTTCTCTCCCTTTTCATCTTGACATCTGCGGAAATACTCGCTATCATTAATTTATTGTTATTATACGCAGACGTGATGGAACGGCAGACATGCAAGATTGAGGGTCTTGTGAGCGTACGCTCGTGTGGGTTCAAATCCCATCGTCTGCATCAATGACTAGTCGTAGAGCATTCCGTGCTCTACGTTTTTTTGTTTTCTTATTCACGTCTTATTAATAAACTTACTGTTCGTTATACTAAACGACCTGACTTCTGATAATTTTACGCATAAATTCTTCTTTCTATTTTACTCTTCCTGTTAATTTACTGCTAATGATTACTATGGACAGTTCCTTCTTATGTTTCATAAGATAGCTTTTTTGATTATTTCTCCTTATTACGATTAAGCAATGAGATCAGTATTGTTTTATCTGCATGCCTTCTATTTTGCCCATCTTGATCATTTTTTATATTTACAACCTATGACCTATACTGTAAAAGAATTATGAGAACGATGAATATTAGGAACCATAATTGAACTCTTATTCAATCGATTCTTTTAAATAGTGTAACGCTTGTTTACAGTTCTTGAATCCTTTTGCTTTCCATTGGACATTTCTCTTTCTTAACTTATATATTTCATTTTTTTCTCATCATCAAACTCGTATTCTTATAAATAAAGATGACATTACCAGCTTATAACCTTATTTTATAAGCTTAAGCAGTATTTTAGTACTAATATAAAAATTAGTTTATAATTAGAGTATGTCAAATATGGAGAGGAGAAATAACAAATGAAAACTTTAGACATTATTGCTTTAACATTGTTGATCGTTGGTGGATTAAATTGGTTATTGGTTGGTTTATTAGAATTTGATTTAGTTGCTACTATTGCAGGTGGATCTACGACAATTCTAGCTAAAGCGATCTATATTATTGTAGGAATTTGTGCTATTTATTGTTTGAAATTCTTTCCACTTATTACAAATAGAGTAGAACGATAATTTTTTAATTATCCTCTGTTCCTAATATAAATAAAGCAGTCATGAGCGTTAGTTTGTATGCTCATGACTGTTTTTATTTATATTCATGTAAGCGTTATCCGAGACGAAAGAGAGATTTTTTCTACAAAAAAACGTGAGATTAACCTTTTCTTAATAACTAGACAGCTACTCTTTTTAGAGACATTATGCTTGATTTTACGACAAAGAAATCGCTTTCGATTACATATGTTACTTCAAATATTACAAAAAAGGTAGATTTGTCATAAAGCTATTACCTATGAAATATATCCCCGTGGTAAAGTATTCCTCGTTGGTCACAACAAAACTATTTTTAAATTTACGAAGGAGCTTTTACATGAAATCACTTAAAACATTACTATTAGGAACAACTTTGACTGCCGGCGCACTATTCTTTATGGGAACATCTGCACATGCGGACGAAGCTTATACCGTTCAATCAGGTGATACGCTATCAACGATTTCTCAAAAATACGTTGGTGATAACTCCTTGATCCAAACTATTGCAGAAAAAAATTCAATCTCAAACATCAACTTGATTTATTCAGGTCAACAATTAACAATCCCAACAGGCGAACAAGCAGCAACAACACAAACAGCTTACCAAGCGCCTGCTCAAACAAAAACAGTGGCTGAACAACCAGTGAAGCAAGAACCAGTTCAACAAGCAGCACCTGCTCAACCAGTTGCTCAAGCAACGCAAACAGCGGCACAAGCAACACCAGCGACAACAAACACAAGCTCAGCGAAAGAATGGATCGCTCAAAAAGAATCTAGCGGTTCTTATACAGCAACAAACGGTCGTTACATCGGACGTTACCAATTAGATTCTTCTTACTTAAATGGTGACTATTCAGCAGCAAACCAAGAACGAGTTGCTGAACAATACGTATCTTCTCGTTATGGCTCATGGGAAGCAGCTAAATCTTTCTGGGAAGCAAACGGTTGGTACTAATATAAAATAGCTTGTTTAAAAAGCGAAGGTCCCTCTTTAGGATCTTCGTTTTTTTTTACTAAGCAAAGCGTAAATGAAAAAAATTGGCAGAAATGGTATCCTTTCTGTCAATTTTTTTGGTAATTTCGATTTTCTAATTCCAGTTTGGCAAATGGTGGTTCGTTCATCGTGTTTTTTGAACAGTTGTGTTTGTCTAACTGCTCAAAATTATTTTTTGTTTCTTTCATGACGTTCAATAAATAGTTGTTCTCTGCTTTCAATCGTTTCACTAATGAATTCAAATAATTGTTTTCTTTATGTAATTCGTCTATTGTTTTACTCTTTTCGTCTGTCATATGATTTGAGTAGTTGTCTGTTTCTCTTACTGGTTTCTTCATCCCCACCTCAGAAGGCAACAACGAGTGGTGAAGTAATTTAGTATACAGTTCTTTGTATTCCTGATACTCAGCATTCAATTGTTCTTTCATATGATCATTTGTCGATTTCTTTCGATAGATGGATGTCTTATTTTGTTGAAGAACTGCTTCTAACTTTTTGAGTAATTCTGTTTCTATTTCACAGTTTTTATATTTGGACATAATATAAGCAGAATTGAGACGTCCTTCTTTCATGGGTATTAGGCCAATATGTAAGTGTGGTTTCTCTTCATCAAAATGAACATGTGCATAAATGATATTCGATAGACCGTATAGTTTTTGAAAGGTTTGAACAATTTGTAAAAAAAATAGTTTTGTTTCTCTTACTGATAATTTTTTTAATGCCGATTCTTTAAAGATGATTCGCCATTCAATTAATATTGTCCAATTAGAATGAATCGATTTTGTTGAAGATAAATGGGTCAAATATTTTCTAATGATCTTTTTATAGTCAATAAATTTCTTATTTAAAACATCATAATTTAAAGATGTTTTATCTGGTTGTACAATACTTGATTCAACTATTTCTCTTTGATTATGTCTTTGGACTTGTTCTAATTCATAAAATCGATAATCCGTTTTTTCTAATTTGATTGATTTAATAGTTCTGCCTCCTTACTTTCTTCTTACTATGTGAATCTTTCAAACAAGTAAATAAACAACGTTTTCATCTAAAGTTTAGTTAATTCTATCCCAAAAAACAAACCGAAAAATTCCTATTTCTTGGTAATTATGTACTTTTAGTGAAATAAAAAAGGACCCTCTTTAAAGGATCCCAAGTAAACCAGTTAAAACAAAACCTACTTCGTGAATTTTCGAGTGAACTAAGATAATAAAGCAAGCTTTGGCCCGCCTCTAAATAACTATTTTTTATTATACTAGCTATGATTCGTTAATCAATACGGAGTGTTCCATCAATGGTTGTTGTATTGATTAGTTCTTTTTCATCATATACTTTATAATATATCTTTATGCCATGCGTACCCGAGGAAGGCATATTCTTGAAAGCAACCGATTCAATCCCATTGTTGGGTGGAATCAATCCTGAAACATATAATTTTTTTTGATTAGATGCTAAATAGTATTCTACTTGTATATTATAGGAGTTGACACCCACATTACGTACATCCACGTGGGCTTTTCCCTCTTTATTTAATTCGATTTCATGCTTCAATACAATCCGAACATTGTCTTTATCGACTTCTTCCTGCATCTTTTTTAATAATTCGCCATTATTCAACTGAGTGATGTTCTCATCAAAATCTGGCAATCCTGTAACGACTTGAGGGGGAGATTGATTAAAATAGAAGTATCCACTGATCCCCAATATCAAAAGTACTACAGAGAAGGTTATCAGGATATATGTGCTTTTTTTTCTTTGTTTTGCTTTATGTGCCATTTAAAAATCTCCCTTTCTGATAAAATCAAAAACAAATCGTCTCAACCAGATGGATAAAAAAATCATTCGTTAAGCATTTACTTTTATTTTTTTTCAAACAATCCACAAGTTTTTTTGTTGATCAACTAGTTTCTTTCGTTCCAACAGTTTATACTTTCAATGATTAGCAGAACTCCAACTATTTGGAATCCTGCTAAATGGTATTCTAAGACAGTCATGTCATTGTTACTATGTGCGAAATTCCCTGTTTATTCTGCTGGGGATTCCAATAATATATGATATAAATGAAACAAATCACGCTTTTTTATGATTCAGTATCTTTTAAAGCAGTGAAATTAAACGTTATTTCGTAACTTGGTCTAACCACTTGATTTTCTTTAAATCCTTCAGCGATTTTTCCTTCGAATTTTAACGTTTTAGATGAAGATTTATCTAATTCTGTTAAATAAGTAGGGCTATTAAGAAATTGACCCGCAACACTTTGTAAACGGACGCCCGCTTCATTTGTTGGCGTAAAGTATAAATCTTGTCTTACACCCGATTGACTTTTTTCTTCAAATTTTGATATTTCAATCTTGACTCTACGTGCACTAGAATTATTTGTTACGGTATAAATAGGTGATAAGATATTAGGAAGTGGCTGGCCATCATCTGTTACCGCATTTGCATAACGTACTTTTGTAGGTACAGTGATGTCAACATAAGATACATCTTCCGGTCCGACCGGATCCCATGGACCAATCCAGCCATCCACTCCAATTTGTGCATTATCTTTTCCTTGAATAGTTGCGCTGTCATCCTCAGGGTCACTTAATCCAGGAATCCAGCCTAATTCATTATCTTTAACTGTTTCTGCACTTGCATTCATTGTTCCAATTCCAAATCCACCTAATAAAATAGATGATACTAGTAACACATTTGTCAACTTCTTCATTATTCTGTCTCTCTCCTCGCTGAAAACGTCTCACAACATTTCCATAAAAATAAAATTACATGATATAGTTTTTTTCTCGATTGAGCTCAATCAACATAACCGTTGAGAAAAGGGATACAATTGTTCCAAGTAACATCATATAAACGCTCAATTGTTCACCAGTTTGTGGAAGTCTCACTTTTTTTGAAGAACCTGAATCAGATGGTGTGATCGTTATAGTTGCTTTTTCTTTGGTTCCTGCGTCACTTACGTTATCAATTGTACTGGCATCTGCGTCCGCATCCCATACTCCTATTATTGCTTCAACTTGAATCGTTTGTTCATTTGTGGTTTGTGCATGACAGTTTGTTGTAATGAAAAGACTAACCATTAAAACACCTATCAAATAATACATCACTCTTTTTATTTCGCTCTTCACCTCCAATACTTTAACGACGCAACCTCCACAATAATATTATCCGTAAAAATAAAATAGAATGAAAACCAAGTTTTACCGATAGATTGGTAAATACCTTTTCCATTAGTAATTGTTATGTAACAAAAAGATGATTAGCTTAGAACATCTAAAAAATAATACTTAATTTTTAGCCATATCAGTTGATAAGCGGAAACTTTTCCGAAATTTATAGTCATAGTGTAAACTAACTATCCATACTGGAATTAACTTTTATATGGTAATAATCAACTAATTTATTAATGATATCTTCATCAAAATAACTAGACATCCCAATCGTTGGAATACCGAAATGGTCAGGCGAATATACATCTGTTAAAAGGCAATCGAACTTTTGTAAATAGCCCTTTTGTATTTGAGTAGTAGGATCGAGTATCTCAATTTTGATATTATGTCTAAAATAAAATTGAATTTCCTCTTTGAGCATCCGCATATGATCGTAAGAGCTATCCAATAAAAGCGCTACATTGATACTTGCTTTACTTTCTCTCACGCGTACCCATAGTTCAGACCAAGAAGTTAATAATTTGAAGATGGATTGCTGGATCATTTCATCTAAGTAAGATAAAAATGGATTACCAAGAGAAAAGTAAATATCAAAAAATTCATCTCTTAATGCGGTAACTAACTCAGGACTTACCTTCAACGTATTTTCAAAAAAATCCGTTTTTTTATTGTATAAAATATAAGTAGGTCGCACCGAACTCATGGTCGTCCAATAAATATCATGAATCAATTTATCTCGATTCTCGCAAAGTAATCCAAAACGTTCTTCCAGCAAAGTAATCACATAGCCGATCTGTTTCTTTATTGAGACCGAATCGATTTCAACTCCTTCTGAATGAAAGCGAGCGATTGGATTAATTGGCTGATGGAATTCATAAAATAATTGCTGAAGATTTTCTTTTACACTTTTGATGCCAAAGACATTATGTATTTTTTCTACTAGTTTTTTTTCGTTCATTAGATGTGTAAAATGAAAAGGTATCTCGTTAACTTCTAATTGATAGCCTTGCTTCAATCGTGTAAAACAGACATACAATTGAAATTTTAAATTTCCCAAAAATAAATGATGGTCATTGTTCACAATTGCCCATATCGTATTTTCTTTGATGAATATATCAATGATCTCTGAAATCAAATTTCTTTCTTCTTTTTGTATCAATTTTTCGGGCAAATGATATTTCTCAGAAAAATATACTGAAAAGAAGTCTCTGATATTCCCTTCGTTTCCGATAATTTTGATTTGATTGGTAATTTGAAAATCGAAAAACCGGATTTCTTGATTGATTCGATTAATTACCCTTGATACCTGAGTTTCTGAAATATAAAGCAAATCACTAAGCTCTTCTTTAGAAGTAACTTTTCCTAGGAAAATCGTTTCCAGTAATGTGTATTCTAGACTCTTTTCAAGAATTTTTGAACAGATAAATGACTTAGGCGTTGTGATATCTTTCTTTAAAATGATTCCTGCTCTAAAAGAAGTTTCAATTGATAGAGGCTCAATCATTTCGTTGACTTGAGATAGATCATTTCGAATGGTTTTTTCTGAACTATCAATTTTTTCAGCTAATTCCGCAGTCGTAATCCATTCCGTATTCCAAAGGATTTCTAAAATATTCAATTGGCGTCTCAAACGCCCGTCTAATATTTCTCTCATTTCTATTACATCTCTCCTCTCCTAACAGATAAATACTCCTTGTTTTATTTTTAGCATATCCCAATCTTTAAAAATAACCTTAATATACCGAGCCCTTGGTAAAATATCTTTCATAATCTTTTATTTTTTCCACCGATCCATTGAGTTGTTCGTGATGCAAAGTAAAAAAATAGGAGACCAAAGACAATCATTCATCTCGGGTCCCTTTACTAGGTAGATCTATGCAACAAACAGAATCGTTTTCACTAAATAGCACGCTCACTTTTTTTATAGTTAATGTAACGATAACTGCTCTTTGGATGTTTATTCGGAAATACTACTATGATTGTTACTGTATCGTTCAGCCTCTTTCTCAATATGTATATTCAACTTGTTTTGCTTTTAGATGAGTATATTCTTTCTAAAAACGTGTAATTCTTCCTTTTTGTTGATCAAAAAATGATGTAGTTTTTTGACAAATTCTTCTCCAAAATAATTAGGGACGCCAATAATTTTCACATTTCCTAGATCGCCAGTATTAAAGCCATTGGTTAGGACACAATCATAGTGTTTTAGCTGATTCACAGAATTTTGTGCTATTGGCAATAAAATATCAACTTCATATGTATTTCTAAAATGATATTCAATTTCTTCTTTTAGCATTTTTAAATGCCCGGCTGGTGCATCTAATAGCAATGCAGCGTGGATTTTAATCGTTGGCTTACGTATTTCCGAACGAAATTCAGACCATTGTGAAACTAAAGTATAAATGGATTGATAAATCATATTTTTTTTATCTAGAGAATGAACGGTTAGATCGTCATAAATTTCACTGAATTTAGCTTTCAAATTTAAAACGATATCTTGTCGATCATTCATTAATTCGCAGACAAAATTTTCTTCAACGTTATTTAAAATATGCGTTGGACCGATCGTACGAAATATCCGCCACATAACGGCCTGAAGTAGAGCTGTTTTGTTCTGGCATTTAATCTTAAATTCATAGCTAACTTCCAAAATCAGATTTTCCAGTCTTGTTTGTAAGATCGATTGACTAGTCCCTAGTTGTAAGCATCTTTCATTTAATTTGAATGGAGCATGAAAATACTCAAACAGGTTAAACAAAACTTCTTCTGATAGTTCGATACCAAACACAGCTTGCCACCTTTTGTTTAATTCTCGATCTCCAGTAATCATAGAATAATTAAAATAATCTTCCTCTTGTTTAAAGAATGAGCTAGATTTACAACGATAGGCAGCCACCCATAATCTCATTCGCATTTTATTCAATAAAAAATGATGTTGATCATCCATAACCATCTTCTCTTTATTTTGTTTATAAAAAATATCAAGTACTGTATCAATCAGTTGAAATTCTTCTGTTTTAAAAAGTAAATCGGGTGAAAGGTATTTTTCATAGAACAAACTAGAGAAAAGTTTACGGATATTTTTTTCGTGTCCGATCAATTTCAAATCATTTGTGATTTTTATTTCGTATTTTTTCATTAAAATATTCATTTTATTATGTAATCGATTGAGTTGTGTTTCTGAAATAAAGAGTTGATCGCATAGTTCCCCTCTTTTCATCATGGGATTGATGAATATCATTTCCAACATTTGACATTCGACACTTTTTTGTAAAAAAAGCGAATAAACATATGATTTTGAAACACCTAAGTCTTTACTTAAAAAAACGCCATATTTTACCGAAGTCTCTATTTTTAAAGGTTCAATTATTTCATTCAGTTGTTTGATGTCTGTTCGGATCGTTTTTTCAACCCCACCTATTTTTTTGACGATCTCTGCAATCGTCAGCCATTCGTTGCTCCAGAGTAACTCTAAGAGTGCTAGCTGTCTTAAATTTTGTTTCGTTAGTAATTGCTTCATTTTTCCCTCCTAATCCCTCAAAATTTACAAACGCTTTGTTTTCTCTATTCTCCTCTATTATTAATTTTAATGTACGAAAATAAGTATGTCTACCATTTCATTAAAATATAAGTATAATAATATTAAAAAAGTAGTGATCAACCTATAAGATTCGTGCTTTTCTGCGAGGTAATATTTTAATAAAAATAACACTCAAGATATCTATTATTAAAATATTTACTACCGGATCTTTTAGAGAACTCTATAAAGAGCCTTTCACTAAAATAATCTTTTTATCATTTTCACTACAATAGAAAAAACGCCTAAATTCGAGGACATTTTCAGCCACAGATTTAAGCGTTTATTTTTTATATTTAATCGTTTTTTTACATAATCAATACACTGTATTTTTTATTTCAATAAATAGGATAAATCACTCGCTACCGTTGGATAACCCATGATCCACTGCTCTAATTCTTCTTTTTTTGTATGTTGACTGATCAATAAATTCAAATCATTGATTAAATCATCTGCCTGTTCACTAAGGACACTGGCACCAATCAAATACCCAGCTTTGTCATAGATCATTTGGGATTTAGCAAGTGGTTCATTCACACGATGATAGGTAAACCAATTGGTCATATCAATTTCTACTACTTCTTCTTGTCCAGTGAGTTGTTTTTTTGTTACCCCGACCTGAGCCAATTTCGGACTAGTAAAAACGATCGTAGGGATGGAAGGGTAACTAATTTTTTCTTTAGTATTTCCTAATACATAGTTTGCAACATAATTTCCTTCAAAGGTAGCAACTGGCGTTAATTTTGGCTCTGTCCGTGAGATGATATCCCCGCAAGCAAAAATCATTGGATTACTCGTTTGAAGATAGTCATTAACAACAACACCATGTTTCGTTGTTTCTACCTTCGCCTTTTCCAGGTCTAGTCGCTCAACATTTGGCTGTCTTCCAGTGGCACAAAAAATCGCATCTGCCTGTAGTTCTTGATCGTTTGACTGCAAGGAATAGTGCGTTCCTTCTTGAATGATTCGCTGTGACTCAAAATCAAAAACAAATCGAATCCCGGCTGCTTCCATTTGTTTAACTAATTGTTTGACCAATTGTTCGTCAAATTCTTTTAATGGTCGTTGATTATGGTGAACGATCGTGACATTGCTTCCTGAAGCATGAGCGATCATCGCTAATTCAAATGCAATATAGCCTGCACCAATAAAAATAATGTCCTGAGGCAATTCACTTAATGATAAAAAGTCAGTACTTGTTTGTAAAAATTCATTCCCATCAATAGGTAAAATCGATGGTCGTTGACCAGTAGCAAGAATGAAATGTTCAGCTGAAATTTTTTCTTCTCCTACAATGATCGTATTTTCATTGATAAAGCGTGCTGTTCCAGCTAGATAATCAATGTCAGCTGCTGCTAATTCTTTTTGACGATTCTTTGAAACTGGATCTGTAAAACTGCGCTTAAATGCTTGTAGTTCTTGCCAATCAACAGTTGGTACTTCGCTGAATCCTTTACCCAACAACTGTTCAATTCGTTTTCTTGCTTCCACACTATTTAGTAGAATTTTTTTAGGGTCACATCCTCGATTAGGACAAGTACCACCCCAAAGATTTTCTTCGATGATCAAGACGTTCTTCCCTGCTTTTTTTAACCCATAAGCCACGCTCATACCAGCTACGCCAGAACCAATCACAACTTCATCATATTCTTTCATTTTCCCTTTCCTTTCTAGATAAATAAGTGAAGATATCTTTTCTTGTAATCTCCCCTAGATTTTCCTCATTTTCTCGAATATTTACTGCTTCATGTTGGATCAATAATTCGAATACTTCAGTCAGCGGTGTACTTAAGTAAACATCTGGAAAATCCGATTGATGAAGTCCTTTGCTGTAATCGTCAGCTACGATCAGCTCTTTTACTGTTTGTTGTTTTTGTTGAATCGTTTCATCAAAAAAGCTCCGTACAAATTCATTTTTAGGCTGAGTCAACAACTGGTCGGGTTGGTCACATTGAATTAATTCGCCCTCTTTCATGACAGCGATCCGATCTCCTAATTTTATGGCTTCATCCATATTATGCGTCACAAAGACGATCGTTGTGCCTAATTCTCGATGTAAGGAAAGTACAAGGTCTTGTAAAGAAGCTCGAGACAAAGGATCTAAAGCACTAAATGGTTCGTCCATCAAAATAACTTCTGGGCTAGCTGCCAAAGCACGGACGATACCGATCCGTTGTTGCTCTCCACCGGATAATTCCTGCGGCATTCTATTTCGATAGATTGTAGGATCAAGTCCGACTTTCTCAAGTAATTGGTCAGCTATTTTTTCTCTTTTTCTTCTTTCCCATCCTAGCATTTCTGGAATAACTTCGATATTTTGTTGGACAGTCATAGTTGGAAACAACGCAATTTGTTGTAAAACATAGCCCATTTTCCACCGCATTTTTTGTAAATCATAGTCTTTTAACGATTTACCCTTGAAGAATATCTCCCCTGCGCTCGGCTGAGATAGACCATTGATCATTTTAAGCGAGGTCGTCTTCCCGCTACCAGAGGGACCCACCAAAACAAAGATTTCCCCTTGTTCAATCGATAAGTTTAGTTCTTTAATTGCATATTTTTCGCCAAATTTCTTTTGGACTTGCTTGAATTCTATCAGATTATTCATTTATTCCCCTCCTTCAGTAGTCCTTCTTTTTCCAAGAATGCATGCGCTACTTCCGCAGGTTGTTGTTTTTCTACATTCACTTGATAATTCATTTCAATCATTTGAGATTCTGTTACTTTGCCAGCGAGCTTGTTTAGAGCTGCAACGATTTCTGGATGTTCCTTCGCAAAGGCTTTGGTCATCAAAGGAGCTCCTTGATAATCTGGAAATAATCCCTGATCATCTTCTAAGGTGACAAGGTCATATTGTTTTAGATCACTATCCGTCGAATAAGCATCTACTACATTGACATCTCCGTTATCGATGGCTTGATAGCGTAAACTTGGTTCCATACTTTGGACACTTGGAAAATTAAGCTTGTAAAGTTCTTGGATTCCTTTATAGCCATCCGAACGATCAATAAATTCTAATGTGAAACCGGCTTTTATCTGATCTTCAATCTTTCCCAAATCAGAAATGGTTTTTAGCCCATTTTCTTTGGCAAATGATCGCTTCACCGCTAAAGCATAGGTATTTTGATACGCCATTGGTTGAAGAAGTGTCATTTCAAATTGTTCACCTAATAAGCGATTCGCTTGATTATAGGTTTCTTTTTCATTCAATTCTTTATTTTTTAAGTCATCAGGTACTTTAACTAAGCTTTCTAAAACAGTTCCTGTAAATTCCGGATAAATATCGATCTGTTGATTCTCCAATGCACTAAAAAGAAAACTGGTTTTGCCGAAGTTCGGTTTTAATTCAACTTCAACATCTGAATTATCTTCAATTAATTCTTTATACATTTGAATCAAAATATCTGGTTCTGAACCTAATTTCCCAGCAATTGTCACCTTATCTTCTTTAAAGAGTCCGCTTTGATACAAAGATATTCCACCGATTCCCAAAAAGATAAGCAATAAAGTGATAACTGTATATCGAGGTTTCAAATGTTGAAGAAGTCTGATTAAACTACTGAAAATAATCGCTAACAAAGCTGAACTGATTGCACCGATCAGAGTCAAAACTGGCGTATTTCGATCAATTCCTAATAAGATAAACGTTCCTAAGCCACCGGCACCGATCAATGCTGCTAACGTTGCTGTTCCAATGATCAAGACAAGGGCTGTCCGAATACCTGAAATAATAACAGGTAACGCGATTGGCAATTCCACTTTGATCAACCGTCTCATGCGTGACATACCAAAAGCAACTGCTGCTTCTTCAATGGATGGATCAATTTCACTAAGTCCGATATACGTATTTTGAAAAATTGGTAATAACGCATAGATCACTAATGCGATCAACGCTGGCACTGTTCCGATTCCAACGAAGGGGATCAACAATCCTAATAAAGCTAAAGATGGGATCGTCTGTAAAACACTGGTTATCTGCAACAATACTTCTGCCATTTTTTTATGGTTCACTGCCCAAATAGCTAATGGGATTGCAATAACAATCGCAATCAATAAGGCAATTAATGAAATTGATAAGTGCTGAAATGTTGCGGAGATCAATTCTCCTTTTCGCTCAACAAGCGTTTGAAAAAAATTATTCATAGGATCTTCCTTTCCATTCTAATTTAAGTATAAACATAGACGAAAAAATCCCCAACTAAGTTGTCTGAAAAGAACAAAAAAGATGCATAGTTCATCATTTGTAAATCCAACACCCCGGCAATTCTCTGAATATGCTTCAAACTAGCAATAAAGTCCTTAATCAATAAATGGAAAGAAAATGGAAAGAAAGAAGAAATATATTTCTTCAAACTCTATGTATTTCTTTTATATAAAAAAAGACACATCTCACGAATTTGAACGAGAAATGTGTCTAATTTATTTGAATATAAAAAAACAGCCAGTAAAGCAGAAACCTCGTGGGGGAGATAATTTTTACTGGCTTGTTCATAAATTATTATACTGTAAGTTTTGTCCAAAGATAAAAAAAGTAATAAATGATCGTTTTAGAGTCATAAACGTTCAATTTTTCTCGAAATTCCTATTTTTCTCAAATGACTAGCTGGTTTGCTCTTTCTTTCACTCCGTATAATGGGTAAAATTCTTGACCTTTTTGATACAAAATTTCTTTTTCACGATTTTTCATCAAGAAAATAAGCAACTCTTTCATCGGCAGATTGGGTTTATTTGGTTCAAATAAAAACACACATTGAGTCTCACCTTTTCTTCGAATGCTCGTCAAAGCCTGCAGATTATCATGAAGATCACAATAGATGCCTTTATATTCTCTTTTCGTTGGAGAAGTTGTGATGAGTGTTAATAGATCAGCTGCTCGCATAGTTACTCCTTTCCTTGAACATCCTTTAAATGTTGAAAAAAATTTTCAAATTATCTATTGAAGATTCTTAACTAATAAGTATAATAAAGAAGTTGCTGAAAATTTTCAAAAGAAAAGAGGTTTGAGAATGAAAAAAATAAATCTATTAATTGATCTGGTTGGTATCAGTTTTGGCGCTGCACTTTATGGTTTAGCTGTGACCGGGATCAATATTCCTGCTAAATTAGCAGATGGTGGTGTAACAGGAATTGCCCTTTTACTTAATAATTTATTCGGTTTTGCTCCTTCCATTACATCACTTATTATCAATTTACCATTGCTATTGGTTTCATTATTCATTTTTGGTAAGCAGTCTTTTCTGCGAACGATTGTCGGAACCTTTGCCTTAGTGTTCTTTTTACATTTGTGGGAAGGTTTAAACGTCCATTTTGCTGTCCACAGTCTTTTACTCAATAGCCTGATGACTGGTGTATTATCTGGTATCGGTTGTGGTCTGGTCTTTCGCTTTGGTGGAAGCACTGGCGGAACAGACATTATTTACCAAGCCTTTGAAAAATATTTCCATATCAAGATCGGTAAAAGTCTATTCTTGATTACATTTGGTATCTTGGTTGTTTCTTTATTATATCTGGATGTAACACATTTTGTTTATACCTTACTCAGTTGCTCCATCTTATCTTATACGTTAAACAAAGTGAAATATCTCGAAGTAAAAGGTTCTCTCAATCCTTTTTCTGCAAATCGTTCAAAAGAACCTTTTGATACTCTTGATTCTGCAGAACAATTTGAATAACATTCTTAAATGATTGGTTAGCGACTGAAAAGTATATTTCTACTTTTCAGTCGCTATTTCGTTACTAGCAAAACCTCCAGTAATCACTACTTTACCATGTACTTTTCCAGTCTCTACTTCTTTCGTTGCCTGCTTTAAAGTCTCTTTGCTGATGCCTTCTCTGTATACTTTTCCTAAAGTAGTATGGATTTTTTCTTCTTCTACCAATGCTGTCAAATGTTTTAATATTTCCCCTTGTGTCTCGATTAGTTGACCATAATCCGTTTTAGTAAACATATACTCCCATTCAAATGAAACAGATAAATTTTTAAAACTTGCAATATCGATTGGTCCATCAAGTCCTACGATCATCCCAATTTTCCCCATAGGTTGAATCATTTCTGCCAGCTCAGTTAGATAGGGACGGATATCATGTAAAACCGCTACGACATCGACGGTGCTTATCCCAACCTTTTCTAGTTGAGGCTTTAACTCTTGATGGTAATCAATTGGATGATCGACCCCATTTTCTTTTAACCATTGAAAGTTTTTGGGGCTGGCTGTCGCAACCACCTCTAACCCACTCCATTTTGCTAATTGTGTGAGAATCGAACCGACACCTCCAGCACCGTTGATGACCAATATTTTTTTACCTTTATTCGCTGATTCTTTAGGAATCAATTGAAATTTCTCAAATAAGAGTTCATAGGCGGTGATCGCAGTTAAAGGTAATGCTGCACTAGCTTCGTCCGTGAGATTTTCTGGTGCTTTTGCCACAATTCGTTCATCTACCAACTGATGTTCTTGGTTACTACCTGGTTGTTTTGCTGAACCAGCATAATAAATACGGTCTCCTATCTCAAAGTTTTCAGATTGGGGACCTTTTGCAACTATTCTCCCTACCGCATCAAATCCCAAAACAGTAAAAGACTCTTGTTTTGGCGTCTGCATTCTAAATTTTACATCCACTGGATTCACTGAAACCGCTGAAATCTCCACCAATAACTCCCTTTTTTTAGGAACCGGAGTTTCTGCCAACTTTTCTAAAAAACTATTTTTGTCAGTCAATGGTAATCCCTCATAAAACCCTATTTGCTTCATTTGTTTTTTCATAGAAACCTTTCCTTCTTTCTTTATACAAAAAGACCTGGATCAATCCACGAAAGGAGTTATCCAGGCTTTCCATTATTTAAAATAGCTATTTTCTCCCAAAGAATTCCCTTGTTCTTCTATCAATCCTTTTAATGATCTTTCTAAAACACCATGATTTTTATCTTTTCTTTTTGATGTCGCACTGAGTGGTTCTTTCTCAGCTTTGTTAAAAGGTTGTACAGAAGGAGAGCCGGCTTTTTTTGTTTGGTAAGGTACCGGTTCATTATCAAATAACAAATATGAATCTTTCATTTTTTTCATTGAATCAACTAGTTCTGCGTCAGAAATACTAGATACTTTTGGATCAGGAATAATTGATGCTGGCACATACTTAGGTACAAAGTAAGAACGCCCACGACCATTTTTTTGTTGGTTCGATGTATAGGCTTTGGTACTTGTGTGCTGCTCTTGACTCTTCTGACTATTCATTGAATCAGCCGCTTTTCTCGTCCGCTGATTAGTCAATGGGCGATTACTTGCTTGATGCGTATGATAATCAGGAAGCTGTTCTTTGTGTCTGACTAAATTTTCTTTTGGAATTGTTGATTTTTTTGAATTGCTCAAATTTCGACGTTTGCGTTGTTCTCTAGCATCGCCTTGAGCAAAGTGAAATTCTTGCATTTGCTCAAACATTGGTTGATTATTGTTTTCGGTTAATAGATCATCCTGTCCATCAAATAAAACACGCCTTTGGTTTTTTGCTAGTTTGACGCCAATTTCGTCATCATAGGCAGGAAAACGAAAATGTTTCCGTCTAATTTCATTCATTTTAAACCATCCTTCTCATAAATGGAACTTTTCTCAATCATAGCATAATTTTTTCATTTTCCATAGTAACCATAACTAAATTTAACCTCTTTCGACAGTCATCTGGTCGTTTCTCGAATGACCAATTCAGGGAAAAATCGACGATATCCTTGACTTTCTCCTTTTTCGGTAATTTTTTTTAACAACATTTCACCACAAACTTCACCCATTCGTACGATATCTTGTTTTACCGTAGTTAATTTGGGTGAACTGATTTGGTCTAAAAATACACCATCAAAGCCAATGACTCCAAAATCTTCAGGAATTTTTCCCTTTTCTTTAGCAATACCTCTTACAATCCCTAAAGCTAGTCGGTCAGAGCTGCAAATAAAACAAGTCTTTGGTTTAATAGTTGACCAATGATCGGCAAGATATTTCTCTGCCATTGTCGAATGATTTGGGAAACGTAATATTTGCGGCTTCATGTTGGCTGTTTCCATAACTGAAAGGTAGCCTGCTTCTCTTGATAACTCAAATGGCTCATCCTCGTCAATCCCAATATAAATAATGGTCTCGTAACCGCATTCCATAGCATATTGTGAAGCCTTTGCTGTGCCATAATGATTATCGCTATCTACATAATCATAGCCAAAACGATTTTCACCAAAAAGGACGACTGGTTTTTCCAATCGGTCGATCCAGTCAAAATCTTTTTCTCTCACCCCTGTAATGATGTAGCCGTCGCAAGACCCTACGTCAAATGCATCATTGGTTACCAACTGCAAAGAATAGTGCGCTTTTCCAATACATTTTGCAATTCCCATCAATAAATTCATATAATACGGTTCTGTTGTATCAATCTCTTCAAGGATGGAAAGTTTGATGATTTGTGACCGATTAGAAACGAGTGCTTTTGCTGCAATATTGGGGCGATAATCTAATTCTGCCATCGCAGAAAAAACTAATTCTTTTAACTCATCCGTTACTTGTTCCGGGTGATTGATGACACGAGACACCGTCATTTTGGATACATTTGCTTTTTTAGCAACATCAGCTAATGTTGGCATAGATTGCTCCTTTCACAATAGAAAACTTTTTTCTGTTTTCTATTATTATAGCAAACTTGAAAGCGATAAAATGTAGAAATATCGTAAAAATCATCTGCACGCCAGCATCTTTTTAATAAAAGTTCACTAGAATCGAAAGCCAGTTACTCCATCTTATTAGAAAAATGTACGTTATCTCCATCTATTTTCTAGTTTCAGATATGAACTAGAAAAATAGCAAAGAATGAGACTAAGCCAAAAATAGCCTCCTCTTCTAGTATCTCTAAAACGAATAAACGGTGTTTAAGGAGCAACAACTTCAAAAAATTTGCCGAAATTGACTAAAAATTTGAGAAACACCTAGTAAGTATCCATCAATAACAAAAACCAGTGTTTGTGTTTCTTGTCAATTTTTGGATATTCTTTCGTATTTCTTGATGCTAAACGATTTTTTCTCAACCTCAACTTTGCTTATTTCATAGCATTGTTTACTTCTTTATCTATTTAATTTGTTATAAAAAATCAGAATACACCTGTCTTTTCTATTCTTTGGATTCATTCATCATTTGCACCAAAAATTTGGTTGCTGTATCCATCAATGGGATTTTTACCATATGCTTTTCGGTTTGCGAATAATCAAAAACAATTCCTTGACCATAACGTTCTTTTTGATTATTTTTCACAAAATCATTGGTTTGTTGAAAGGGAATTTTCTCGTCTTTTTCACCGTGCCAAAAATATAAAGGTCGCCCAGCTAGTTTTTCTGGCTGCAAAGATAAATCATATTTTTCGACCCAAGAAATTAAATCAAAATAATCGTTCGGCAGTATGTATTGGTACTGATGAGCTCTTTTGTAAATTTCTTTAGCATACTGTTCAGGCGCAGGGGAACCCATCAGACAAATACCACCAACCAAATGCGGATGTTTTGTTAACAACGCACAAGTCGTCATCCCCCCCATTGAAACGCCACCTACAGCTACTTTTTCATGAAGAACATCTCGTTTTTCTAAGTGCTTCAATAAAGTCTCAAATTCAAATAAATTTCCATAAATACTATTCCAAAAGGTAAAGGAAGGAATAGCAGAAACTACTTGCTTTCTTTCACCATGGTTCATTGCATCTGGTAGTAAGACACGAAATCCTTGTTTAGCAAACTTTCTTCCTTGTGTCAAAACTAATTCTTTACTCGTTTGCCAACCATGATAATAAATAATTATCGGAATTTTTTCAGCTCTTAATTCGGTTAGGACAACTTCTAATAATGGAATATTATTTACTTTACGTTTTAATATAATTGGATTCACTTCTTTAGTCTCCGATCTTCATCAAAATAGTCGAACGAAATATTTCCCATCCACTAACCACAATTTGAAATAAACAAATCGTACCAAACAAAATCAAAAATAAGCTCATCGTTCTTGAAAAGAGCAATAATGCTAAAAGACCAGCTAGTCCTAATCCTAAGGTAAGCAGTGGATAAATTGTGAAATTAAAAAAACTAGCAAAGCTGCCAAAAATATTTCCGATAAAGATCACGGAAAATAAAAAAATACTTAAAAGCAAGCTATCGGTCAATGATATCTGAAAGATATTATTATTGGCTACGATGGGCTGCTGAAGTGAATATAAATCTAAATATCCACAAGAGGCAACACTGAGAACATGAGTGACTCCTATGGCTCGGTTTATTATTTTCATTCGTATCACCAACTCTCTTTATAATTCTATTATAATCGTTTTATCATCATTTAGAACAAAAAAGGCTTAAATTTTAATTTTTCTTTTTTCTAAATAATTGTTCACAATCAAAATGACCTAACAACCTATAAGTACCTCTTGTTTTTTTGTCATGCTCCTCATTTTGTCTGTCTAGTTCTGAAAAAATTTAATTCTTTTTTCAGGCATTTCATGTTCAAACTTCTCCTTTTTTAAAATAGAGAATAAATATACTTTTGGGAAAATCTACATCAAACTGATCTATTATTAACTCATAAGTAATAATCAATGTTTTCACTAAAATTCTTTGTGAATAAAAACATTTAAGTGAGGCACATCATTAGTAAAACCTTTAATTAAATTAGTTTGAAAACTTGTAATTGAAGTTAAAATGAAATTTACCATATAAAAAAAGCCTTTATTTTTATTTCCATTAAAAAGCATCGACATATACTCATCATTTTGTTATCATATATCTGATTAACACTATTTTTATCAGGAGAATATATGAAAACGAAACGACAGACAAGTACATTTTTGCACATAGGGACGCTTTTCGCCCTATTGACACTTTTTTTGTTCTTATGCTATTCCTATTTCAGATCTTCCGATATACCATGTAATGCCTTTGGCTGGTTATTGTTAGATCACCCCGGTTTAAGTCAGGTAGATGAGAGCCTCTTCTTGCTAATTCTTTCATCTTTGTGTGGTTTTATTTTTTCATTGGCTTTTCGAACATATGTGAAAAAACAAATCCCCAAAAAGATGGATGAAGCTGCTACAATTTTTGTTGCATCTAGGTTGCTCGCATTGCTGACCGTTTTATTCTATTCCTTTAACCAAAATTCATTGTTCTTTTTATACTGAATGGACTGGTTATCATTTTATCCATCTTTACTTACTTTATTTTTCACTAATATTCAAAAAGTTACGCTTGCCACTTTTAATGCAACTAATCCCACTATTCTGCTTTGTCTATAGTGTCTTTTCTTTTCTTGTATTAGCGTTAGCGCCAACTTTTGATCCAGCAAATATTCAAATCACTAGTAATTTTCTTGAATTACTCTTCATTTCGTGTTTAGGAATGATGATGTGGCAAATAAGAAAAACAGTTCAGGACAAGTAAGTCTAAGTGCCTTGAACTGTTTTTTATTTTTCGGATGATATTGCTAATAAAGAATCCTTTACAATAGACATAAATGATTGAACTTTACATAAAAAACATCAAAGCTAGTCATTTCTGATAACTTTGATGTCTGAGGATTATTAACAGTTGAGTCTAAAAATTTTTCAGTTGATTTTTTCTATATAAGAAAAATCTGCTAAATTTAGTTCCTTGATAAGACGATCATAGACTTTTCTAGCAATATAAGCATGCTCTTCCACGGTTCTTCCAGCAGCGATTTTGGGTAGTTGTCTTCTGCTGTTTGCCGTTTTAACCAACGGCAATGCTAATTGATAGTTGAGCTGATCATCAGTTTTCACAACTTTAACAGTATTCGACAAGATCAGTGAATCAAAGAAGATACTGGAACGACGATTCTTATATTTTTGAGCTTGGATACGCTCAATGATTACTTCAACTTGATCAAAATAATAAGTTTCGTTGACGTCACCGATCAGTTCTACAAGTTTTAAAAATTCTGATGGCACAGGTAATTGTTTCTTTTGTAAATAAAAATAATTGGCAAGAGAATAAGATAACTTGTTATGATAATTTAAAGAAACAAATCGATAATTCTCATTGCCAGCAACCTGTCTCGTCACAGGAATAAGATCTTCTAAGGTTGCATAAAAATAGGTTGAATTAGACACGAAACATTCTTGCCAACATTCATTTCCCATAACCAACTGTTTTTCCGTTTGCGACAAATGACTAATAGCTTGTAAAATCTGGGCTGCAGCTTCTTCAATTTCTTTTTGATAAGTTTCTTCCTCAAATATTGGAAAATTCAACTTATAACGACGATTTTCCCGCTTGATTAGATTTTCATCAATCAACTGATCAAGAAAAGCTTCAAATTTCGGTTGATCAAAATTTTTTTTCAACTCTCTCAAAATAATGTCTTCTTCTTGATGATGATGCAAATACTCAATCAAAGTTGGAAAAACAGCATTGTTTACTAGTTTGCTAAGCAACTGCTGGTGATTTTGTGAATAAAAATAGTTCATTTTTTCCCCTTCTCGTTTTCCCTAGCTCAATTGGAAATAGGCCGAAGAATCCCAAAAATACGAGCAACTATTTTCGGATTCTTCGGCTTATTTTTTAAAGCTGGATCACTTCTGTTCCAACCTCATTTTGATCGAACAAGCTAGGCTGGCATTGTGAGCCTGGAACAAATAGCTGTCAGGCTCTTTAATAACTATCGAATAAAAGGTGTTAGCAACCCCTTAGCTAGCTTAGTTAAAAACTGCTGTTAGCTGAGGAACGACTTGTTTCTTACGAGAAACAACTCCTTTTAATAAGGCACGATTGTTCGTTAATTTAACTTGGAAAGCTTCTTCGACTTTATCTAATCCTTGACCTGCCACTAATAATTCCGAATCGCTATCTAGGATATTCGTTACCACTAGGACAAAGAGGTCATATCCATTTTTAGCCATTTCTTCAGTCATCGCTTCTTCCAGTTCCGTTTGACGAGCCATTACTTCGCTTAAATCGACTGTATTCACTTGTGCAATACGAACATTAGCTTCTCCCATTGGGAAGCTTTTGGCATCAAGATCAAGTAAGGTTGCAGCTGATTTATCGCTAAGATTTGTACCGGCCTTTAACATATCTAACCCATAGCTTGTCAAATCAACGCCTGCAATTGTTGCAAGTTCTTTTGCAGCTGCCTCATCTTCTGATGTGCATGTTGGTGATTTGAATAGCAATGTATCAGATAAAATTGCAGAAAGCATAATGCCAGCAATCTCTTTAGGAAGTTCTACTTGGTTTTCTTTATATAACTTCAAAATGATTGTACTTGTACAACCTACTGGTTCAGCTCGGTAATAAAGTGGATTTGCTGTTTCAAAATTTGCAATCCGATGATGATCAACGACCGCTAAAATTTCTACTTCTGCAATATCAGAAATACTTTGTTGAAATTCATTATGGTCCACTAGCATCACTTGTGTTGCTTCTTCTTTTGCTGATTGAACGACACGTGGGGCAGATAACTTAAAGTAATCTAATGCATATTGTGTTTCTTCGTTAGGTGTACCTAAAGCTACAGCTTCAGTTTCTTTTCCTAGTTGATTTTGCAAGTGCGAAAAGGCGATTGCCGCTCCAATTGCATCTGTATCTGGATTTTGGTGACCAAAAACTAAAATTTTTGACATTTGTCTCGCTCCTTTATGGTTTCTCCTACTTAATAATAGCAAAAAAACCGAAAGAAGCAATACTGACGCTATAATTTCTAGAATGGAAGATATTCCGATCCACCTTACTTTTATATCAAACAATCGTAAACAAAATTTTTGATAGCGCGAAGTACCATGGAACAGTCATTTAAAAAGTTGGCCATGCCATTACTTATTTCATTGCAGAACTCTTCGCACTGAAAGAAAAAGTTGGAAAAAGTAAATCATTTATCGTTTTTTTCTTTACTAGCCTTTAATGACTACTTGAGTTTTGAGCAAACGGTTCAACTAAGCGGTTTTCAGCGATTACCTGTGCCATCCATAAACTTGATTGTTTCGGTAACCGTTTATAGCCATTGTCCAGATCGACACGATAAAAACCATATCTATTTTTATAGGCATTCAACCAACTCCAACAGTCAGCAAATGTCCACATATGATACCCAAAGCAAGGAGAACCTTCTGAAATTGCCTGCTGCAGTTGCGTCAAATGTTCAAATAAAAAATCAATTCGGTAGTTGTCGTCAATCATATTCTCTTTATTGTTGAACCGTTCTTCTTGCGACACACCTATCCCGTTTTCTGAAATATACCAAGGGATATTGCTATAACTGTTTTTTAACCGCATCGCAATATCATAGATTCCCCGCGGATAGATCTCCCAGCCACGATGTGGGTTAATTCGTTTCTCCGGCCAATCATAACCTCGGAATAAATCTCTTAGTCCTGTGATTGGTCGTTTCTTTTCTTGAGGTGCTTGAACACGTAATGGCTGGTAATAATTACAACCAATAAAGTCTACTGTATTCTCCGCAAAAATTTCTTTATCACCTGTTTCTGTTTTAGGAAGCAAATCACTTTCTCGTAATACCTCTACCAGCTCTTCTGGAAAAGTACCTCGTACCGCACAGTCCAGAAAGCTGCGAATATAAAACAGGTCTGCCCACTTTGCAGCAGCCACGTCTTCAGCTTCTTCGCTTTTAGAGTAAACGGGTGCTAAATTGAGAATGATAGAAATTTGTCCGTCATTAAAAGAAGAGCGCCGGTACTCCTTTACAGCTTTCGCATGCGCTAGTAGTGTGTGATAGGCAACTTGTATAGCTCGTTTAAAATCATGCACCTTGGGCCAATGTGCATCTCCCATATACCCACATTCGATGTGTACAAGAGACTCATTGAACGTCGCCCATTTTTTTACTAAATCGCCAAAAGCTTCAAACGCAGTCTTTGCGTAAAATGCAAAATGATCAACTGACTCACGAACTTCCCAGCCACCTTTTTCCATCAGCCACCAAGGCATATCAAAATGGAACAAATTGATGATCGGCTCAATGCCATTATCCAGCATTTCCTGAAAATAGGCTCGGTAAAAATCAACAGCTTGCGGATTTAATGTCTTGCCATCCGGTAAAAGACGCGTCCAAGCAATCGATGTCCGATAGGAATTTAAATTCATTGCCTTCATACAGGCAACATCTTCTTTGTATTGATAATACGTATTAGAGGTATTTTCTGGTCCTGTTCCGTTATAAAACAATTCTGGTTCTATTTCAAACCACTTATCCCAAGTTGATGGGCTCTTGCCATCAACCAAAGCAGCTCCTTCTGTCTGAGGGGCAGAAGCCGCTGCTCCCCACAGAAAGTTTTGTGGAAATGTATCCATTTAAAATTTCCTTCCTTTTCTATCGTTTTATCCACTGATTCCCTTCAGTCAGTGAACCCAATGATCATCGTTTATGTTGGTTCATTCTTTTTCTCATTTATATTTACCATGATTTGGCAAAATTATTTAGTCAGTGTGATACTCGTTCTCTTTGATCTTTATCATGAAACCATTTGTTTGACCATCATCGCTATGCTAGTTGCTAATGATCTCATTTTGGTTTCTCCAAACTCTTGATATTTTGTTCAAACAAAGCTGGACGCTAGGAACATCCCAAACGTCCACTTTGATGTTAAAGATGATTATTCGGTTTTAGCCCAACGATCATATGCATTTTGATAAGTGCTGACAAAGTCATTTAATCCCATTGATTTTAATGTACTGACATATTCATCCCATTTAGCCAAACTTTCCACACCTGTAATAAATTTAGCTTCCATTTGCTCTACATAAGTCCGAATGTCCGTCGCGTTGATCGCAATTTGATCTGCTTCATCTTTCGTCATATAAACAATTGGGAAAGGTACCTCGGTATTGGGCATGATTTTCTCATTGATTTCTTTCATGCGAAATTCCGTCCATACACTAGGATCAGGATCGTTGACATTAGCTAAAACACTTTGGGCATAATCGTCTTCTAATCCCGGTACGACTAAGCCATAATCCATTGCAATTTTCCCACGGTCTTCTTCCATCTTTTGTTTATTTTCACCTGTATATACCCGAACTTTTTCTCCAGAATCGTTTGTTTCATATTTCCAAAATGCCCCTTCTGGACCTTTTGTCATTAAATCTTGGCCTTCTTCTGTGTAAAGATAGTCCGCCCATCGCATTGCTGCCTCTGGACTTTTACATTTATTGGTAATCGCAAACGTTCCAGTTGTTACACGAGGATGACCCGGTGCTAAAGGTGTATTTTGAATACTTGAAGTAACTGGTGAAAACATTGGATCTGATAAAGAATCCTCAGGCATTTTACCAGTAGCCATGTATGAAGCATACGCGCCAAATAAACCGACTTTATCTGTTTGTGTGTTTCCTTGATACTTTTCTTCTGACTGCGAGAAGACTTCTGGGTCCAGCAATCCTTCAGAATAAAGTTTATTCATATACGTTAAATATTCCTTATAGTTAGCCGATGCAGCAGCATAACGCACTTTTCCGTTAACTTCTTCGATTCCTAGAGATTTCATACCAAAAGCAGGTAGCAACCACGTACGAATAATGGCCAACTTGTTGCCGTCTGATAACGGAATCTCATCTTGTTTGCCATTACCGTTGGGGTCTTCTTCTTTGAATCGCTTCAACAATTTATATAACTCATCCGTGTTTTTTGGCAATTCGGTTACCCCTAATTTTTCTAGCCACTCGCCGTTATACCATAAAGGTGAGATATAAAGAGGGCTAGAGGTATCTTCTGGATATAATCGTGGTAAAGAATAAATGTGACCATCTGGTGCAGTAATTGATTTTTTGAACTCTGGGTTCTCATCAAGGATTTTCTTTAAATTTGGCTCATAGTCATCAATCAAATCCTCCAAGGCAATTAAAATTCCTTGTGATCCATAATCTGATTGTTTGGCATTTGAAAGACCACTTCCTGCACCAAAAATAACATCAGGTAACTCACCAGAAGCAAAAGCCAAATTCAATTTCGCTTCAAAATCTGTACTTGGCGGAGTAATATAATCAAAATTGATTCCAGTTAATTCCGCTAACGCTTTAGCCGAAGCTAACTCATCCCATTCTGCTTCTCCACCAGGAGCCATCATCGTCATGTTGATTTTTTCTTTGACGATTGGCATTCCGGTTTTTTCAACGGCAATAGTTTCTTCTTTTCCAGCAGTATTTCCCTTGTTCCCACAAGCACCCAAAAGAGTTGTTGTCAACACTAATGATGCAATTACTAAATAACATTTTTTCATTCATTCCACTCACTCTCTTATTTATTTTTTAGTTAGCCTTTCAAAGAACCAACCATGACACCTTTAACAAAGTACTTTTGTAAAAACGGATAGATCATAATGATTGGTAATGTCGAAACGATCATTACTCCATATTTAATGACTTGTGCAAGCTGTTGTTTACTATAAGCTACTTCTGCTACCGCTGCTGTCATCTCTGTTGTTCCTTTTGTTAAATCTTGATTCACTAAAATCTCTCGCAGGATTAATTGAAGCGAATACATTGATTTGTTTGTTAAATAGATTAACGCACTAAAATAACTATTCCAATGGGCCACTCCGCAAAATAGTCCCATTACTGCAATAATTGGCATTGATAAAGGTAAAACAATCTTCATAAATATCTGAAAGTCAGAACATCCATCAATCAATGCCGCTTCCTCCATTTCTCTAGGAATGGTGGATTGAAAGAAAGTACGTGTAATTGCAATATTATAAACTGAAACGGCCCCTGGAATAACTAACGCCCAAATCGAATCATTCATCCCTAGATTTTTAATCAATAAATAAGTAGGTACCAAACCGCCACTGATAAACATAGGAACCATCAAAAACTTCATAAATAGATTTTTCCCATAAAATTCTGCTCTTCCTAGAGCATATGCACAAGGAAGTGTACATAATAAATTGATAAATGTTCCTAGTAATGTGTAATAAATCGTGTTCCGGTAACCTTGCCAGATACTTTTATACGTAAAAATCGTTTTGTAACCATCCCAAGTGATCTTTTTTGGCAATAACCACATTTCTCCAGAATTGACGGAGGTCGGACTAGATATAGATGCGCTTATAACATAAATCAATGGATAAATAACCAACAAAAGGGCAATGGCAATAAACAAGTAGATGAGAAACATGAAAAATTTGTCACCTTTCGATGATCGGATCGCTTTTGAATACATTATTTTCCCTCCATTACCATAAACTTGTTTCGCTGACTTTACGCGAAATTTTATTTACTGTGATCAATAAAAATGCGTTGATTGCTGCATTGAACAGTCCGACAGCTGATGCATAGCTGTACTGTGCATCAAGCAACCCTTGTTTGTAAACAAACGTGGCAATCACATTTGAAGAATCCATATTCAACGCATTTTGCATCAACAGGATTTTTTCATAACCTAATGACATCAAACTCCCCACATTCATGATCAGTAAAATAACAATAGTAGGAATGATAGTCGGTAGGTTGATATACCAGATTCTTTGCCATCTCGTTGCACCATCAACAGTTGCAGCTTCATGAAGCTGTGTATCAACACCAGATAATGCAGCTAAATAAATCACTGAACCCCATCCTGTTCCTTGCCAAACCCCAGATAATACGTAGATCGTTTTAAACCAACGAGGATCTGTCATGAAACTAATTCGCTCAAAACCTAGAAAAACCAATAGATGGTTAATAATACCGGTGGAAGGCGTCAAAAAAGCAATTAACATACCGCATACGACAACGACTGAAATAAAATTAGGTGCATAAGTCACTGTCTGCGTAAACTTTTTAAATTTTCCATCTTTCAACTCATTTAGTGCTAATGCTAAAATAATCGGTAGCGGAAATCCTACGACCAAAGAATATATACTGATACCTAACGTGTTTTTAATTAGATCCCAGAAATAGTAGGAATCAAAAAAACGTTGGAAATGCTTAAATCCTACCCAAGGACTTCCAAAAATTCCTAATGATGGGATATAATCCTTGAATGCTATAATCACGCCGTACATGGGACCGTAAGAAAAAACAGCAACCACCACCAATGCTGGAATGACAAAAGCATACAGCTGTCGGCTTTTATATAATTTTTTTTTGATCTCTGACCATTTTGTTTTCTCTTTCTCTTTATTGACATCAAGTAATGCATCAGCCATTTTTTAACCTCCTTTTATGAAGTTCACTCATCTCTATCCTTGTGGCTTTTTTAAAATTTCAAGACCAATCAGCCCAATTGCTGGTTTCTCTAATTCACTGCTGAGGATATATATTTGATCTTCTTCCGTATATACTTCTAATTCTTTTTTTGTAGATAAATCTTTAATCACATGATGTTTATCGGCCTCAATGTCAGCTAAAAATATTTTTTCTTGTGTAAAGCGAATACTTTGAAAGGCATAATGTATGGTTTGATCTTTGCTGTATGTCAATTTCCACTGATTTTGCCATTCTTTAGGTTGTGAGCGAGTTTCATAGATTCCTTCTCCATAGATATTTAGCCAATTCCCAATTTCCTGTAAGATTTTGGTTTCTTCATCAGTAAAGGTACCATCTGGTTTTGGCCCAACTCCTAAGATCAAATTCCCACCTTTGCTGACCACATCGACAAAAGTTTCCAATAGTTCTTGGGAACTCTTAAAGCGATCATTTGGTACATAGCCCCAATCATCACCAATCGGGATATTACTTTCCCAAACTTTCTTGGGAATTTCAGCTAGTTCTGGCACCTTTCGTTCAGGGGTCACATAGTTCTCATGTCTGCCCCCCATCATACGATCCACAATAATTAATTCCGGTTGCTTCTCACGAGCGATTTCTGCTAATCGATCCATTTCCAGGTCTTCTTTTTTCTGTCCACACCAACCAGCATCTAACCATAAAAGATCCACATGACCATAGTTATGCGTGATTTCTTTAATCTGATTATGAACAAAACTTACGTAACGTTGCCAAATTTCTGGGTAACGTTCCGTATCATAGCTCGCATGACGCCCCTTGATCGTATCGTCATCTAACCAATAAAACGACGAATACCAATTGGCTTTTGAATAGTAGGCTCCTGTTGCTATTTCTTCTTTACGAAAAGCCTCAAAAACTTCTTTTAAAATATCTCTTTTAAACGGGCTTTGTTTACCGCCAACCTTATATTCTGTTTCAAGAGTATTGTACATATTAAACCCATCGTGATGTTTCGTTGTAAAAATACAATACTTAAAGCCTGCTTCTTTACATATACTTGCCCATTTCTTTGCCTGTAATTTTTCTGGGTTAAACTCTTTAATCAAATTCCAGTAGTCTAGTTGCAGTTGTTTAAAATCTTTCCGAAACTCACGCCCTTCTCTTGCCCAAAGGTCTTTTTCAGAAAGTTGCCAAGATTCTACGATTCCTGCTTGAGCATAAAGTCCGTAGTGAAAAATCACGCCAAGTTTTAAATCTTGAAACCATTCTAATCGTTCTTTTAGCATTTCTGTTTCTGGATAAGTCCTATGATCTAATTCAACCTCTTTAGGTACCTCGATATCTCCGCGTATCGCCATTTATGAAACCCCTTTCATGTTTGTGCTTTAAATTTACAAAAAAAGCAAGGCAACAGCAATATGTAAAAAGCATAAGCTATGTAAAAACAGCATAAAGCGTAACTTATTTAGAGGATATCTATATCTTATCTCTTAGTCGGAAAGTAACTATGTAAAAGTAGAAAAAGCTATGTAATAATCGCATACTGATAGAAAACATAAATAAACCTAACTATAATAAAAAGAGCTGTATGACTAATACAAGGAGGTTTTAGCTATGAATCAACATAAACGATCACCACATTCTATTTTTGATTTCACCTATTCTTTAGGAAAATTCTTGCTTTTTCTCATCAAGCTCCAAGTATTTTGGTTTTTATCGGTATTAAAAGGTTGTATTCTACTAGGAACTTTTCCCGCAAGTGTTACCGTTCTCAAATTTTTCTATCATTTATTTGAAGAAAAACAAATTCCGCAAGTCTTATATTCAGATTTTCAAACAAGCTTCAATAATCTGTTTATTTCAACAAATCAACTAGGCTATGCTGCTGGCATGTTACTAGGATTTCTATGGATGGATCTGAGAATTGCAGCTGTGTATTTACAAAACCCTTTCATTCATATGGGGATCTTATTATTATTTATCGCAACTGTCATAGTCATTCTTTATTTATTCCCAGTATTTTTACGTTATGATTTGTCATTCACACAATATTTCAAACAAGCATTATTTCTATCTTTGTGTAGCTTGATTGAAACCGTAGCGATTATTCTGGGGATCTTTGTCGTGACGGCTGTCTCTACCTTTTTCCCAATTTTGACAATCGTGGCTTTTGTGCCTTTATTCTGTTTGCCATTAAGTTGGTTCTCTTTGCAATCAATGATTAAAATTGAAGAAAAAAATCGTACGTTAACGCAATAACAAAAAACAAACCTTAAATCAAACAAACAGCTAAAAGCTGTAACAGAACTGCGAGGAGATTTTACAAGGAAACCTCAATAATAGCTCTTTTTTTAACTTACAATCTACAATGCGATTCGTCAGCCCTTTAGGTAAAAGTCAAATGTCTGTTTCACTCCTTATTCATAATTGTCGCCATCAAAGGGAACCTTCTGCCAATCGTTGACTCAAGCCTTTTTTCAATTTTTGCTAAGGCTACTACCTGTTACTTATCCCTTTAGCTTTTTCTTTCATTTATTATTTTCCAGAAGCTGATTGGCTATGTATATTCATCAACTTTCACTATGTCAAATAAACAGATTATGTACTTTCAAGCTAGTTATTTTCTTTTTTTACAAGTGCTATATACTGAAAATGAAAACGATTACTTCAAGGAGGTTATTATGCAAGTTTCAATCGAACTTACAGATGTCATGCGTGATTTTTTTGAAATTGCGACAAACGAATTAGCGTTAACTATTTCAGATAATGGAAAACCACTCCAACTGATTCAGCGTAACGGTTCATTAAAAATTGAAAATAAAGAAAACGAAACGTTTATCTATTTTCAGGAAAAAGCCCATCTTTTTCGAGCGCTGTCACTCTGGTTAGATCGCTGTGAAGAAGAATTTGTTTATGAAGAGTTTCCGCAATTTGAAAAAATTGGGCCCATGGTAGATCTTTCTAGAAATGCTGTGATGACTGTTGATCAGCTGAAACACTTTTTTGTTCTTTGTAGCAAGATGGGATTAAATAGCTGCATGCTTTATATGGAAGATACGTATCAAATCCCTGATTATCCTTATTTTGGTTATTGTCGTGGTGCCTATTCTCTTGAGGAATTAAAGGCGTTGGATGCTTTTGCAGACACAATAGGAATCGAGCTGATTCCTTGTATTCAAACGCTGGCTCATTTAACTAATCCGCTAAAATGGGGATTTGCCAATGGCATGAGAGATACAAGTGATATTCTCCTTGTGGAAGAGGAAAAAACATATCAATTTTTAGATCGTGCAATTTCTGTGATCGCAGCCGCTTTTAAAACGTCAAAAATTCATATCGGGATGGACGAAGCTCATGATCTGGGACGTGGTCATTATTTAACCCAGCATGGTTTGATCGATCGCTTTGATATTATGGAAAAGCATCTGAAAAAAGTAATGGAAATCTGCAGGAACTATCAGTTACAGCCCATGATGTGGAGCGATATGTTTTTTAGAATCGGTTCAAAGTCAGGAGACTATTACGATAAAGACGTATATTTTCCAGAAGATTTGATTGCAAAGATTCCTGAAATTAGTATGGTTTATTGGGATTATTACCATCATTCAAAAGAAGAATACCAATTGCATTTTTCAAATCATAAAAAATTGCAACGACCGATCGTTTTTGCGGGCGGTATCTGGACGTGGAATGGTCTTGCACCAAATTATGGAAAATCGTTTGAAACGACCAGTGCTAGCCTTTCTGTCGCAAAAGAGGAAAAAATCAACGAAGTTTATGCTACTTTATGGGGCGATGATAGTGCTGAAACACCGATCATCGCAAGTTTGTTAGGATTACAACAATTCAGCGAGGAACAATTTGCTCCTGAAGTAAGCATGGAACTGATTAAAGAGCGTTTCCGTCTCTTCCACCATCTTGAGGCTGATGATTTTTTACTGCTAGATGCTTTTGATCAGACGAAAGGTGTAGCAAAAAATAACCCTGATGGATCAAATAGTAGTAAGTTGGCACTTTATCAAGATCTATTATACGGTCTTTACGATGTTGATCTGCAAAATTTAGAACTTCCTTCGCATTATAAGGACTTAAGTGAGAAACTATCTAGCATAACAGCTAATGAGGACACACAAACGATGTTTACTTTTTATCAGAAATTAGCACAAGTCCTTTTTGTAAAAACAAATTTGATCGGTCGCTCTTATCGAGCCTACCAATCAAAAAGGAATGACCAGTTACAACTAATCCTTCACGAACTGGAAGTTCTCACCAAAAAGATCAATGAGTTGCAACACCTCCATCGCCAGCTATGGTTTGAATGGAATAAACCCTTTGGCTATGAAATTATCGATCTTCGTTACGGTGCCTTAAAAAGTCGGATAGAAACAACCGTTTGGCGACTGAAGAAATTTTTAACAGGAGAAATCAAGCAATTGCCTGAGCTTGAGCAAACGCCTTTACCCTTCGATGCTCCTTTCAAAACAGCAAGCGGTGTCGGGCGAAACTTGTTCCATGGAATTTATAGTGCTAGTAAACTATCAGATATCTAAAGGCAGGGATAAAAAATGAAAAAGAGAACTCTTTTTTTGGTCATTCTGAGTATTTTTTTGTTGGTCACTGCTGCTTCTCAGCTTGTCAGAAACGTGCCTCGTGTCGAAGCAAAACAGACATCTACTAAAATCACTGGGAAAATCAATAATCAAAGAACTGCGAACATCTGCCATCAGATTTTACAACAAAATTTAAAGGCTGCAACGGATAAAAATCTGAACGACTATTTAGCAACACTAGTCAAAGATGCACATAAAGCGACCACAAAAGAAATGCAGCAATTTTTTAAAGACTATGATGTCAGTCATGAACTGCTTTCTTTCGAAGTAATCAAACAAGCACCTCAATCGATGTTAGTAGTGGCAGAACAAAAAACAGTGAATCATGGGAAGAAGGCATATCGAGATCATATCACAACGGCATATCACACCTTTATTTTTGAAGAGAATAAATGGAAAATCAAAGAAACAACAATGACAAATACACAATTTTTAAATTAGGAGTGTTCATATGAAAAAATTCAATAATTGGCCTACCGACTATCCTGATCCTAACTGGTTTATCCATGATCGTTTTGGTTTGTTTATCCATTTTGGCTTGTTCAGTGTGGGAGCTAGACACGAATGGTTTATGACCACAGAACAAGTCTCTTTAAAGGAATATTCAAAAAAATATTTTCAGCATTTTAACCCTGATTTGTTTGATGCAGATGCTTGGGCAAAAGAAGCCGCTCGCTGTGGGGTGAAATACATGGTATTCACGACAAAACATCATGAAGGCTTTGCCTTATGGGATACGAAACAAACTGATTACAAAATCACCAATACTGCTTTTGGACGAGATCTTCTGGCAGAGCTACTCCCGGCTTTTCGCAAAGTCGGGATCAAAATCGGGTTATACCACTCACTGATCGATTGGCGCCATGAACATTTCCCACTGGACGGACTGCATCCTGAAAGAGAGAACCAGAAACTGCGAGAAAAAAATTCCGAAAGAGATATCAAGATTTATCAACGCTATCTTCGCGAACAAGTCAAAGAACTACTGACAGAATATGGAAAAATCGATTATTTATGGTTCGATTTTTCTTACAGCCACCGCGATTGGGGTTGGTCAAAAGGAAAAGGGCACATTGATTGGGATAGCGAAGCACTAGAAAAGCTCTGCTTAGAACTGCAACCCCATCTCCTATTGAATGATCGGCTTGATTTAGGCCATGGCATCACTACTCCAGAACAGTTTCAACCTGATAAACCATTAGAGAAAAACGGCATGCCTGTTATCTGGGAAGCCTGTCAGACAATGTATGGCACTTGGGGGTATGACCGTGACAATATGGAATGGAAAAGTAGTGAGATGCTTTTGAAAATGCTGATTGATACCGTTTCAAAAAATGGGAATTTCTTGATGAATATTGGTCCTAATCCACGAGGAATGATTGATACGAAAACGTTGGAACGGCTTCATGCTATCGGGGATTGGATGACCCTTCACAAAGCATCTGTCATTGGCTGTTCATATAGCGCCTTTGAAGCTCCTGACGATTGCCGATATACACAAAATGGAAACAAGCTTTATCTGCATCTCTTTTCTTATCCTTACCGCAACCTTCATCTTAAAGGATTAGCAGGTAAAGTTGAGTTTATTCGTCTGCTCAATGATGGCTCGGAAATTTTTTATCGAGGATTTGATCCGGACGAAGTGATTACTTCTACAGAAGCAGTCATTGCTCCAGAAGATCTTGTCATCACCTTGCCAATCATCAAGCCTGATGTGCTGATCCCAGTAATTGAAATTACCTTGAAAGACGATTAAAGAACAAATATAAAGCAGATGATACTTCCTTCGTCGATTCACAAAAAATACTGGCATCGAAAGCTTGTAAAAACATACTTTTAGTGAGAAATATAGTAAAACATTTGAATAACTACCCAAGTTATATGCTGAAAAAGCAACAATTTGGGTAGTTATTTCAGTCTTTTACAATTATTTGCTTTTGTTTTTTTAGTTAGAAGCTCAAAACTGGAAATAAAATGACTTCTTCGTCCTGCTCCAGTTCGATGCCCCCCTTAGTTTACTCCTATTTATTGCTTATAAAGTTCCTTCTCTATTCATTGTTCGGTATTGACCTGGAGTCACACCAACGTTCGTCCTGAATTTTCTCGTATAGTTTGAAACATCATAATAACCATTCTTTTGAATAATCGTTTTTATTGGCAAATCAGTTTCTATTAAGTCTTGCTTGATTTTTTCTAGCCGCAATTCTTGCAGATATTTTGAAAAAGTAGTACCTGTTTCTTTTTTGATAAAACGGCTAAGGTATGAAACTGAAAGTTGAAATTCATCTGCCAACTTTTCCATAGATAATTGGGAAGAAGCATAGTTTTTGTGAAGATATTCGAACAATTCTTTTTTCAGCACAGACTCTTGATTTTGTGGCTTAACTTGCATAACCTCACAGATCATTTTTGCGAGCATTAATAGTTGTTGCTTCAATTCGAGTAAATTACTAAACTTGGCACTTTTTTCTGCTTTTTTCAAAATTGTTTTATTTTGCAAATTACTACTTACTTTAGCAACTGCATTTAATAGATAAAAACCATACATTTTTTGTCCACTATAAGAAAAATGTTCTTTAATCCCCCGCTCAATCAACGATTCTATCGTTTCCGCAGCGATCGTTAAGTCTCCTTGACGCAGACTTTGAATCAATTTCAGTTTTTCTCCATCTGGGTAATTAATGCTGGTTGAAGACTCTTCACCTGGAATTTCATTATAGAAAACAAAGTTATTTTCTACTGTTGAATAGTCTAATGCGGCCAAACCTTCAATATAAGAAGCATTGATCTTCGTAAGGTTTTCAGTACTATTTCCTACTCCTATCCTAAAAGTACCGTAACACGCTTTTTTTAGTTGCTGAATCATCTCTATTACAACTTTCTTGTGACTAGTTTTTTCATAGGTACTAAAGATATAGGCGGTCACTCCTGCAGATAGGATCTCTGTACCATATCCCGAAAAGTTCTTTCCACTTACTTTCAGCGGTAACTCATTAGCTGTGTCGTCAATGCTCTGGATAGGATAATCAACTACGACGACAAAATAGCAAGTACCGGTAAAATGTACTTGGACAGAGTTCAGTAGAACTAATGAATCTTCTGGAGACTTAAATTTCCCTCCTAAAATTTTTCTAAGGACCTGTTCTCTCGCATGGGGAGTCTGTCGTTTAATTTCTTTATGTAGCTCTTCATGTTCGTTCAAAAATTGCGCCAACGTTTCATAGACATTCCCGTTGGAAACAGCTACACCGATTTTATTTCGATAATATTGATCAATCAATTTTTCAATGTTGCGGATTGGCTGTGAAAAACGAGTACCTATAATCACTACAAGCACTAGACCAAACACAAATATCACAAAAAAAAGTTTTAAAAACTTTTGGTGGATGGTATTGATCTTTGTCAAAGCTTGTGATGGATCCATTACAGAAACAAATGACATATTCAAATCCCTGCTATTCAAAGACTGGACAAGATAGTTTCGATGGTTGTAGTAAAAATTATCCTGTTGCAAGATCATTTGAATTTGCTTCGGCTGATGCAAATGCGCCGTTAGTTTGTTATTACTGGTATCTGCTGCTAGAATACGATACGAGTCATCAATCAGATAGTTGGTACTGATACCATCACTATTGGAAAGATTCAACAGCTTATTCAAAATCGAAAGATTGATTGAATAGATTGCTGCGCCATAAAAATGCATTTCTGCATCTTTAATTGGAACAATGTAAAAAAGTTGTGTGGAATTAGGTTCTTTTTTCAGGGTTAGTCCAGTTGGAATATCGTTATCAAGATGTGAAAGCAGCTCTTTTTTATCAAGCGAATGATTATTGATTTTTCGTTGCAAAAAATTGTCCACTGACAAGCTACCGGTAGATGAAAACAATGTATTTGGTTTTTCTTTGTAGTAAAGATAAATTTCCTCAACAAAATCATTACTTAGCTTATATTGTTGCAAGCTAAGCTGTCCTTCACGAGCATAATAACTATGGGAAAGCCTTCCAGGTGAAAGATTAGTGTTATAAGGAATATGTTGAGTGATATTATCCAATTGCAAAAACTTATTTTCAGATGAGTACTTCAATTGGAGTAACTGATTTTTGGCTGTCAAAACAACTTGCTGATTAATGCTTTCTTTAGCCGTATGAAACCAAATTAACGATACCATAAAAAATGGCACTAGAAAGACAAAAAGATAAGATAAAATCGACTTAGAAAGCTGTCTGTGCTGTTTATTTTTCCCGTTAGTAGCAACTTCTCGTACCATATGTCCCTCCTTGATTCTTTAGCTAATCCTGTCGTGTTATCTAGGGCTTTAGTTATAAATAGCAACTTTTCATTTCTATAATTACTCCTCACAATTCCATCCGCACTGGTCAATGAATAGATATCTACAGGCTGCTGATCCCGATGAAAATACCTAAAAAAGCTGATCCATCAACTTCATAGAACCATTTTCATTATCCTGACACCCCAGCTTTTTGCCGCCACATTTTATTTACATATATCACAAATCTAATTTTTATCTGTTATTCTTCCATCGTTTCCTTTTATTCCAACGTATGTATGCCTCGATTATAAAGCGCTTTCTAAACAAAGGAAATCCTTGCTTAAAATTTTGATCATTGTTCAAAAATTAGCAAGATTTTTGTTCAACTCATTCATTTTTATTCAAAAGCATTTTATTCGCAAAAAGAAAGCGCTATAATAAAAGAAAAACTTGGAGAAAAAAATGGAGACTAGACGTACAAGCGATCTTTTAAGCTATTTGGTAAAAAAGAAACAAGCAACTTCCAAAGAACTTTGTACTCACCTTCACTGTAGTATAAGTACACTTCGCAGAGAATTACTTGAGCTAGAAAAACGAAAATTGATCCGCAGAACTTGGGGCGGAGCGATCTTGAACGAAACGACAAACATGGAATATACTTATCTTCAAAGAGAAGCCAGTAATATCCCGGAAAAAAAGATCATCAGTGAATTAGCACGAGATTTTATTGCACCAGGTATGTGTATTTTTTTAGATTCCAGCAGTACGGTTCTACACCTTATTCCACTACTTGTTAAGATACCTAACTTAATTATCATTACCAATGGTTTGCGTACAGCTTTAAAGTTAAGTGAATGTCAGAACGAATCTTTAAAAATTTATTTGACTGGCGGTGAAGTCAAACTTAATGCTAGTACAGTTATTTCAAATACACTTGATCCCATTACCAGTTCCTTTCGTTTCAATGCTGCCTTTTTATCTTGTCGCGGGCTCGACCATGAAGGGATTTATGAAGCAAACTTCAATCAAGCACAAATCAAAAAAGAAATGATGAATAAAGCACAAGAGATTGTTTTATTGGCTGACGAAACGAAATTTGACTCTACTCATTTTTTCAAGATAGGTGATTATTATGATTATGATGCGATTGTTACCAATAAAAAACCGCCTAAGATTTATCATAGAATCATTGAAAAAAATGACATTCACTTGGTGTATCCCACTGAATGAGAAATATAAATGGACAAAAAACGATTGGAGCATCCAATATTTCTCATTGTCCAACTTGTTGATAGAACTTTTGCAACCAGCCAAATAAACGCCCTTGTTACTCACCCTTTTTCTTCTCAAAAAGCAGGTGAATCAAACAGCACTTATTTGCTTCATCAAAAGAAACAGCACACCTACATCAAGCTATTGGTTGACCTGAAATCACAGATCCTCAAACAAGACAATCCGCTATAAAAAGTGTTTTGGTATCACTAAAAAATGAACATACAGTATTGAGGCCATTGCTTAATTGTCTCTATCATTTATGTGACTGGAGGATTCTTCAGTCACATTTTCGTGCGCTTTGTGCGAAACAAAAAATCTGAGACAGAATATGATTCATTCTGACCCAGATTTGATTTTACACAGCTACTCAGTTCTTATTGCTGAGATATCCTCGATAGTCTTCTGTGTGAAGTAGTCGTTTGGCATTCTCGACTCTTTCTTTTGTTGGCGGTTCAATACCTTCTAGTGGATAATCTAAGCCAAGTGTTTCCCACTTATATTTCCCCATCGTATGGTAAGGTAGAATCTCTACTTTAGCTACATTGTTCAATGTCTTGATAAAGTCATCTAGCCGAATCAAGTATTCATCATAGTCACTGCGTTCAGGAACTAATACGTGTCTGATCCACACTGGCTTATTGATTTCAGAAAGATATTGCGCCATCTCCAGAATATTTTCATTATCCCAACGTGTTAACTTTTTATGCTCTTCGTTGTCGATGTGTTTGATATCAAACAGTAACAATTCAGTATACTTCATCAATTCTTGAAAACGAGAAAAGAATGGTTCGTCACGCGTGAAAGGCTTCCCACAAGTATCTAGCGTAGTATGCATACCACGCTCTTTCGCTTTCTTGAACAGTTCGATCAAAAAATCGATCTGTAATAAAGGTTCGCCTCCACTAACAGTGATACCGCCTTCTGAACCCCAATAGGAACGATAGCGCTCTGCTTGGTCTAATAGTTCATCCGCCGTATATTCTTTTCCTCCGCCTATATTCCATGTATCAGGATTATGACAAAATTCACAACGCATGCGACAACCTTGCATAAAAACGACGAATCTAACGCCTGGTCCATCTACAGAACCAAACGTTTCGATCGAATGAACATAGCCAATTGTTTTTTCTTCCATAAGGATCACTTCTTTTCTTTGATTTCATTTTATTTCAAAAGACACTTGAATCAACCGATTGCTAGGAAAAGACGAGGGCAAAGACCTCCGCCTTGCCCTCAACCTTTTTCAATCGTTCTTTTTAATGATAGATCGTATTATTTATTCCGCTTTACATTCTATCGTGTGATGTTCTCATCAATACGTCTAATTGTTGTTCTCTCGTTAGATCACGGAATTTAACAGCATAACCTGAGACACGGATCGTCAAGTTAGGGTATTTCATTGGATTTTCCATAGCATCACGTAATAGATCATTACTAAATACATTGACGTTCAAATGGTACGCTCCTTTAGAGAAGTAACCATCTAATACATTACGCAAGTTGCCGATACGTGTTTCTTCATCTTTTCCAAGACCGGAAGGATTGATCGTTTGCGTATTAGAGATCCCGTCACGTGCATACCCATAATTGATTTTAGCAGTTGAGTTAAGACTTGCCAACAATCCATTTTGTTCTGCATTGTAACTTGGGTTTGCCCCAGGAGCAAGAGGTTTACCTGCTTCACGTCCATCAGGTGTGTTACCAGTGTTTTTACCATAAACCACGTTTGATGTGATTGTTAATAATGACGTTGTTGGTGTGGAGTTACGGTATGTTTTATGACGTTTGATTTGTGTCATAAAGTATTCTAAGATCCATTCTGCTAACTCATCTGCTGCATCATCGTCATTTCCGTATTTAGGGAAGTCGCCAGTTACTTCGAAATCAACGGCAATTCCTTTTTCGTTACGGATTGGTTTCACATCTGCATATTTGATTGCTGACAAGCTATCCGCTGCATGAGAGATTCCAGCAATCCCTGTTGCAAATGTACGTTTCAAATCTGAATCCATCAATGCCAGTTGAGCTGCTTCATAAGAATATTTATCATGCATATAATGGATGATGTTTAATGTATTCACATATAACTCAGCTAACCAGTCCATCACATTCATAAATTTGTGTTTTACTTCTTCAAAGTCTAATACATCAGCTGTGATTGGACGATATTCAGGAGCAACTTGGGCACCAGTTACTTCATCAACCCCACCGTTGATTGCGTATAATAATGCTTTTGCTAAGTTCGCACGAGCCCCGAAGAACTGCATATCTTTTCCAACAACTGTTCCAGATACGCAACATGCAATAGCGCAATCATCTGAACCCCA
The DNA here is from genome assembly GCF_000271405.2 of Enterococcus hirae ATCC 9790. NCBI lineage: Bacteria > Bacillati > Bacillota > Bacilli > Lactobacillales > Enterococcaceae > Enterococcus > Enterococcus hirae. The sequence continues at coordinate 2,591,034 of NC_018081.1, forward strand.
TTGTTCGCGAAGAAGATTGTCATTTTCAAATTGGATAGATGAGCTTTCGATCGCAATTTTACTTGCATAAGTTCTGAAGCCTTCTGGTAAATGTTCTGAATATAAAACTGTTAAGTTTGGTTCAGGAGAAGGACCCATGTTAGTCAATGTGTGCAATAGACGGAAATCATTCTTAGTTACTAATGAGCGTCCATCTAAGCCCATTCCAGCGATTGAAAGAGTCGCCCAGATTGGGAATCCTGAGAATAATTGATTGTATTCTGGTGTACGGGCAAATTTCACCATACGTAATTTCATGACTAAGTGATCGATCAATTCTTGTGCTTCTTGTTCGGTGATCACGCCATTATCTAAGTCACGTTGGATATAGATATCTAGGAAAGCAGAGATACGTCCGATTGACATTGCTGCACCATTTTGTGATTTGATGGCTGCTAAATAACCGAAGTATAACCATTGTACTGCTTCTTTTGCATTAGCAGCTGGTTTAGAGATATCATAGCCATATTTTGCAGCCATTTCTTTCATTTGTGCTAAAGCACGATATTGTTCTGTGATTTCTTCACGAAGACGAATGACTTCTTCATCCATTGTATGGAAACCTGTCATATCATGGTCTTTTTTCTTTTGTTCCATCAAATAGTCAATACCATACAATGCGATACGACGGTAGTCACCAATGATTCGTCCACGTCCATAAGCATCTGGAAGGCCTGTAATGATTTTGTTTTTACGTGCTGCACGCATTTCAGCTGTATAGGCATCAAATACACCTTGGTTATGTGTTTTACGCCAATCGCTAAAGATATGTGTCAACTCATCATTAGGTGTGTAACCATTACTTGTTAATGCATTGTTAGCCATATTGATACCACCAAATGGCATAAATGCTTGTTTCAATGGTTTATCTGTTTGTAAACCAACGATTTTTTCAAGATCTTTGTCTAAATAACCTGCATCATGTGAGGTAATCGTTGAAACGATTTCTGTGTCCATGTCATAAACGCCATTGCGTTCAAATTGAATATCATTTAGTTTTTGTAATTCTGCCCAAAGCTTTTCTGTTGCTTCAGTTGGTTTTTCTAAAAAGCTGTCGTCTCCACGGTATTCAGTGTAGTTATTTTGGATGAAGTCTCTTGTATCTACGCCTTCTTTCCATTTCGTTCCTTTAAATCCATTCCATTGCTCCATTGTATGGACCTCCCGTTATCTGTTTTATGTAACAGTTTTTACGTGATTAGTATAACACAGACGAGCATCTTTGCAAGGGTTTTCTTGTTTTTTATTTAACAAAAGATGGCGTTTTTATTCGCTTATATCAACAAACGCTAATATACCAAGATTTAGCAATTGTGAACACTTTCATATTTTTTATCTTAATATTTATAATTTTTTAATAATCAGAAAAAAGAAGGTAGTTCTGTATTAAAACAGATCTACCTTCTTTCAAAAAAACTATAACAGTTAATCGGTAATGGCTACTTCAGGTGGCTCAATGACTTTGATCACTTCGCCACCTTTTTTCTCGTCAACTGCAAATGAGCCATTAGAGGTTCGATCGCCAATCGGATAATCCGTTGGGTCAATCATTAGCTCTTGACCTTTTTGATTGATGATCATTATTTCTTTGGCGTTTCCTTCAGACATATGAATAACTCGATGTGGGTTTTTCTTTAGTTCACGTAGAACCGTAACACCACGTTTTGCTCGAGAGGTTTGACTAATTTCTTGCGCAAGCATCCGTTTTACCGCACCACGTTGAGTGACGATGATGATTGGCGTATCTCCTTCTGTCAAAACGAGTAACCCGTTAACGACAGTATCTTCGTCTTTGAGGTTGATTGAACGAACGCCAGCAGCTTTTGCTCCTACCACAGGTACTTCTTCTAATGGATATCGTAACCCCATCCCTTGGTAGGTGACTAAAAAGAGATCTAAATCTGTTTGACCTTCTACCAAGTAAGACGCAACTAATTCATCATCGTCACTTTTGAGTTTCATGCCACTTAACGGACGACTCTTATAAGTACGCCATGGTTCAAATTCAGTCATTCGAGTTTGTTTTACCCAGCCATTTTTACTGATGAAGACCAATGTTTTTTCTGCTTCGATTTTTTTGTATGGAAAAACAGCTAGAATCGATTCATCAACCGAAAGATTGACAATCGTTTGTGAAATATGTTCTCCAGCATCTTTCCATTTTAAATCTGGCAATTCATGGACAGGACGATAAATGACATTTGCCTTATTGGTGATCAACAACACATGATCCAAGGTATTTAGTTCACCAGAATACAAGAGATAGTCCCCTTCTCTCATGCCGATTTCCTCTGGTTTAGAAGCACTATATGAACGTAGACTAGTCCGTTTCACATAACCTTCCTTCGTTACGCTGACAATCACATCTTCTTGTGCTACTAACACTTTTGTATCAATTTTGATTTCTTCGATTTCGTCTTCAATTGTCGTTAAACGTGCATTAGCATACTTTTTCTTGACCTCACGAAGTTCTTTCTTCATGACTGAGAATAATTCTTTATCATTAGATAGAATTTTGTTTAATTCAGTGATTTGTGCTATTAAGCTTTCTGATTCTTTACGTAATTCCGTAATATCCGTATTTGTTAGACGATATAGTTGCAACGTCACGATTGCTTCAGCTTGTTCTTCCGTAAACTGAAAAACTTCGACTAAATTTTGCTTCGCGTTTTTCTTATCTTTACTTTCTCGAATCGTGGCAATGACTTCATCCAAGATCGACAAAGCTTTCATTAAACCTTCTACGATATGCTGGCGCTTTTGTGCTTTTTCTAAATCAAATTGACTTCGTTTCGTGATTACTTGTTTTCGATGATCAATATAACTACTTAAAATATCTTTTAACCCCACTTGATGCGGTGTCATGTGATCAATAGCTACCATATTGAAGTTGTAATTGATTTGTAGTTCAGTATTTTTAAACAGGTAATTGAGGATACCTTGTGCGTTAGCATCTTTTTTCAATTCAACCACGATCTGTAATCCAGTGCGGTCACTTTCATCTCTAACTTCAGCAATGCCATCGATTTTTTTATTTAAACGGATTTCATCCATTTTCTTCACTAATGTGGCTTTATTTACTTCATAAGGGATCTCGGAAATCACGATTTGCTGCTTGTTCCCTTTAATCGCTTCAATTTTAGTCTTTGATCGCAGAATGACTTTTCCACGTCCAGTTTCATAAGCTTTTTTGATCTCTGCTTTTCCTTGTAAGATTCCCCCAGTAGGAAAATCAGGACCAGGGATATAATCCATTAGTTTCTCTAAACTCGCTTGGGGATGATCAATGAGGTAAATCGTACCATCAATGACTTCTGCTAAGTTATGGGTAGGGATCTCCGTAGCATAACCAGCGGAAATTCCCGTTGAACCATTGACTAATAGGTTTGGATATCTCGCTGGCAACACAGTTGGTTCTTTTTCAGTATCATCAAAGTTCCATACAAGATCAACCGTATTTTTTTCAATATCTGCCAACATTTCACCACTCAATTGGGAGAGCCGTGCTTCTGTATAACGCATAGCAGCTGGTGGGTCACCATCCATACTACCGTTATTTCCGTGCATCTCTATAAGTACTTCTCTTAGCTTCCAATCCTGACTCATCCGAACCATGGCTTCATAAATACTACTGTCCCCATGAGGATGATAATTCCCCATGATATTTCCGACAGATTTGGCAGATTTACGGAATCCTTTATCAAAAGTATTGCCATCTTTATTCATCGCAAATAAAATTCGTCTTTGAACGGGTTTCAATCCATCTCGGATGTCTGGCAATGCTCTTTCTTGAATAATATATTTTGAGTAACGTCCAAAGCGGTCACCCATCACTTCTTCTAGGGTTAGTTCTTGGACTTCTTGACGTTCTTCCATTAGGTGACCTCCTATTCTTCTACTAATTCAGATTGTTTCTCTTCATCGAACAATTCATTGGACGTAGCTGTATTTTCAATATCTTCTTTTTTATCTAAGATACTACCATCTTCTTCTAACGTGAATTGCACATGATTTTCGATCCATTTTCGGCGAGGTTCAACTTTGTCCCCCATTAATGTCGTCACGCGACGTTCCGCTTGAGCAGCATCATCTATCCTCACGCGAATCAACGTTCGAGAGGCTGGGTCCATGGTAGTTTCCCACAATTGTTCTGCATTCATTTCTCCAAGACCTTTATAGCGTTGCAACATATAGCCTTTACCAATTTTTTTGATGGTCGCTGCTAATTCATCATCTGTCCAAGCATATTCGACCACTTGTTTTTTTCCTTGACCTTTAGAAACCTTATAAAGCGGTGGTAATGCGATATACACTTTTCCTGCTTCAATCAATGGTTTCATGTAACGATAAAAGAACGTCAGTAATAGCACTTGAATATGTGCACCATCGGTATCCGCATCGGTCATGATAATAATTTTGTCATAATTGCAATCTTCAATTGAAAACTCAGGTCCAACACCTGAACCGATCGTATAGATCATCGTATTGATTTCTTCGTTTTTCAAGATGTCTTGCATTTTTGCTTTTTCAGTGTTGATCACTTTCCCACGAAGAGGCAAGATGGCTTGGAATTTACGGTCTCTTCCTTGTTTTGCTGAACCACCAGCAGAGTCTCCCTCCACGAGGTATAATTCATTCTTTTTCGGATTTCGTGATTGAGCAGGTGTCAGTTTTCCTGAGAGTAATGATTCACCTTTTTTACGTTTTTTCCCATTACGGCTTTCTTCTCGAGCTTTTCGGGCAGCTTCACGAGCTTCTCGGGCTTTGATTGCTTTTCGCACTAACATTTGGCTCATTTCACTGTTTTCCTGTAAATAAAAGCCCATTTGTTCTCCAATGACATTATCTACTGCCGTACGGGCAATTGGTGTACCCAATTTTTCTTTTGTCTGTCCTTCAAATTGTAAGAGATTCTCAGGTACTCGAATGGAGAGAACAGCTGCTAAACCTTCTCTAAAATCACTACCTTCGAGATTCTTATCTCGTTCCTTCAGCAAGCCCACTTTTCGGGCATATTCATTGTAGGCTTTCGTCATCGCTGACTTCATACCGACTTCATGGGTGCCTCCATCTTTCGTTCGGACATTATTCACAAATGACAACACGTTTTCTGAATATCCATCATTATATTGGTAAGCAACTTCGACTTCGATACCGTCTTTTTCACCAGAAAAATAAACAACTGGTGTCAACGTATCTTTTTCTTCGTTTAGGTAGTCAACAAATTCTTTGATTCCTTCTTCGTAGTGAAAAACTTCCTTGATTGGTTCTTCACCACGCAGATCAGAAAGTGTGATTTTTACTCCTCTTAAAAGAAAAGCTGATTCTCGCAAACGTTCAGATAAAATATCATAAGAAAATTTAGTAGTGGAAAAGATCGTGTCATCTGGCAAGAAATGAACTGTCGTTCCATTGGATTTCTTGGTTTTCCCGATTTTTTTCAGTGTACCATCAGGCTTACCACCATTGCTGAATTTTTGTTGGTATTCAATCCCATCACGGACGATTGTAACAACCAACCATTTTGATAAAGCATTGACCACACTTGCTCCGACACCGTGTAGTCCCCCTGAGGTCTTGTATCCTCCTTGACCGAACTTTCCGCCGGCATGTAGTACAGTAAAAATCACTTCAACTGTGGGGATACCAGAAGCATGCATCCCAACTGGCATACCACGACCGCTATCTGTCACAGTGATACTATTGTCTTCATGAATGGTTACATCAATTTCATTTCCATATCCAGATAAAGCTTCATCAACCGCATTGTCAACGATCTCATAGACTAAATGATGTAAGCCCCGGCTATCCGTTGACCCGATATACATTCCTGGTCGTTTTCTAACTGCCTCTAATCCTTCAAGAACCTGGATCGATGCATCATTATATTCGTTCTTTACTTTTTTTGCCAAGGCAAACGCTCCTTCAATAATACTTTACGGTTAAAACCGCATCACGATAATCATACTAGAAATACGCATGAAAAAAAAGAGGTTAGGAAAGAATTAAAACTTAATTACTAACTAACCTTTGAGAATACCATCTTTTTTATTCTATTGTTCGCTTTTGTCTTGCCGATTAAATATTTCACGTTATTTAAAATGCAAACATTTAGTTATCTTTTTCGTTCATATTGTTCCACTCGATTTTTATACAACGATCCATGATGATGTCTTTGCGATTTGCTGATTGAAGCTTGTTTGCTGCTTCTTCATTTGCGATACCTAATTGCGCCCAAAATACTTTTGCTTGAGTCTGTAAAAAGTCAGCAGCTACCTCTGGCAAAAATTCACTACGCCGAAAAATATCCACGATATCGATCGGTTCTTGGATTTCCTGTAGCGATGCATAGACCTTTTCGCCTAAAATGATCTCTCCTGCTAATAATGGGTTCACTGGAATGATACGATATCCCCGTTCTTGCAGAAATCGAGCAATTTGGTAACTTGTTCGTTCTTCCTTGTTACTCAAACCAACAATTGCAATCGTTTTTGCTGTTTTTAAATAATCGAAGATTTTTTCTTGTGTTGGATTTTCAAATGACATAAATAATACTCCCTTTCCTTCACTCTTTCAAGTATTTCCAATTGTTCACGTACTTTATTCATGATAAAATAAATATTAGTTTCAAATTGAAAGAGGTAGAACAATGAAATTAATTTTATTATTGGTACTTGCCTATCTTCTAGGCTCGATTCCTTCGGGGGTTTGGATAGGTAAATTATTTTTCAAAAAAGACATCCGCCAACATGGTAGCGGAAATACTGGCACCACCAATACTTTTAGAGTTTTAGGAAAAACAGCAGGTACAATTGTGTTGTTCATGGATATCTTGAAAGGAACCTTGGCAACTTGCTTACCAGTTATTTTCCACGTTACAACCATTAATCCCCTATGGTTTGGTGTTTGTGCGATCTTAGGTCATACATTCCCTATTTTCGCTGGCTTCAAAGGAGGCAAAGCAGTTGCAACAAGTGCTGGAATGTTACTTGGATTCAATCCTCTATTTTTTATCTATTCCAGTATCATCTTCGTTGTTACGCTCTTTTGTACTAGTATGGTAAGTTTAACAAGTATGATCAGTGCAACTTTGATCACTTTATCAACGATTATCCTTCCTTACATCGCACCTGGTATCTTACCTAAGCAAAACTGGCTATTGACGATCATTGCATTTTTAGTTTCTGCCTTTATTTTCTATCGCCATAAAGAGAATATCCTACGAATCAAAAACCATACAGAAAGTCGTATCCCCTTCGGATTGAATAGTAGTAAGAAAAAAAATTGACCTGAGAGAAAAACAGTTGACTAATCAGCCAACTGTTTTTTTAGCTTTTAAATGATTGATTCGTTAAGAAGCGAAAAGAAACGATTAGCAAAATAAAGGGAACATGAATCATTATACCTGATTTCCTCTGATTAATTGAAATCAAACAACTTTAGGATAACCACTATTTTACCGTAATCGAATATTTTGTTTGAAAAATTTCATGTGCGCCTAGTTGATTGATTCCAGCTTTTTCCATCAATTCTCCCGAGCTGCTTACTGTATCTGCGATACCACACCAAGGTTCGATACAAACAAAAGGCGCTTCTTTTGGATAAGGTGACCAAATCCCAACATATGGCATATCTTTATAACTCAATGTCACACTGTGGCTAGATTTTTCACTACGGATGGCATAAGCGTTCAATCCTTTCGTTTCAAATACTAGTGCATCATTTTCAAAAAGATCGTGTACTAATGCAAGGTTGGTATTTGTTTGTCCAAGTGTTTTTTGTTCCATATCGATATATGGCCCACTTAAAGGTAAACGCAAACGTGATTTTTTAGGTGAAAACGCAAGATAAAAATCATCAAAAGTCAATCCTTCTTCCAGAGGAACATTAAAGGCTGGGTGACCCCCAATCGAAAAGAACATTTCTTCTTCTCCAGTATTAGCCACTTGATAATGAACAGTGATCCCATCTCCACCTAATTCATAAGAAATCACTAATTCAAAATCAAAAGGATAATTTTTTTTGGTCTCGGGTGTACTTCTTAACAAAAAGCTGGCTAATTCTTGACCATGTTCGATTACTTCAAAATCCATATCTCTCGCAAAGCCATGTTGCCCCATTGAATAAGTCTTTCCTTGGTACGTGTATTGGTCATCCTTTAATCTTCCAACAAATGGAAATAAAACGGGCGCATGTCTTCCCCAATACGCTGGATCAGCTTGCCAAATATACTCAAGATTATTATCCTTTGATTTTAAACTGACCAATTCTGCTCCATGTTCAGCAATTTCAGCAATCAATTGATCATTTTGAATGATTACAGTCATTATAATTCCTCCACCGTTAAATCTTAGGACCTGAGATAGCTAGTCTCAGGTCCTAAGCTATTCTTATTTTTTCCAACAAGAAGTATCCGAATCATCCTTGGCATTACTCGTGTGTTTCAGCGAAAAGAAAACCCAAAGGAGACTCTTTTTGTTTACTTCGTTCCTACTGAATAGATTCATCTAATCAATCGGTCATAGATTTTTAGTAACTGTGTTTTGTTAATTCTTCTTTGAATCTGGAATTTAGAACTTTTAAATACGTCCCTTTCATCCCAAGGGAGCGTGATTCAATGATCCCAGCTGACTCTAATTTACGTAATGCATTGACGATCACTGAGCGAGTGATCCCAATTTTATCCGCAATATTGGATGCTGTTAAACGTCCTTCATCGCCTTCTAAGGCATCAAAAATCGCTTGAACTGCCTTCAATTCGCTATAAGACAAAGTATTGATCGCCATTTGGACAGCTGTTGCACTTCTGACATCCGCTTCAATACTACGTGATTTTTGATAAAGGATCTGCATGCCGACTACCGTCGCACCATATTCAGCTAACACTAGGTCTTCATCGGTAAAGGCTTGTTCCATCCTTGATAAAATAATGGTTCCTAACCGCTCGCCAGCACCAAAAATAGGGACTACTGTCGTCAAACCAAATGGGTATTTTTCTCTTGCTTCAAAAGGAAAAGCAGTCATTTCACTACTGATCGGAATATTGGCTTCCGTTTTGTTCAATTGATCAACTGTGTCAGTATAAGAATCGGGAAATTGCTTTTCAACAAACATCATTTTTATCCGTTCATTGTTGACATCATGACGTTCATCATAGCCTAATAAAACTCCTTCACTGCTAATGATATAGACATTACTATCTAAAATAGCACCTAATGTCACAGCCATTTTATCGTAAGGTAAATCAGCTCGCAGATCGAAAGTATTTTTTTGTTGTAATAATTTGTTGATATTGCGGGTTTTTGTTAATAAATCCGTCATTTTCTTCCTCCGATTTTATAAAATAAAACGACTTAAATCTTCATTTGCTACAATCGAACCTAATTTTTCTTCTACATAAGCTTCCGTAATCGTGATTTCTCCCATTTGCATGTCAGGTGCTTCAAACAATAAGTCTTCTAACAATTTTTCTAAGATCGTGTGCAAACGTCTAGCTCCGATATTGTCTGTATCGCGGTTCACATCATAAGCGATTTGAGCGATTTTCTCAATTGCTTCTTTCGTAAAGATAACTGAAACATTTTCTGTACCAATTAATGCTACGTATTGTTTGATTAGTGCATTGTTTGGTTCAGTCAAGATTTTAATAAAGTCATCTGCAGTTAAATCATCTAATTCTACACGTATTGGAAAACGTCCTTGCAATTCTGGAATCAAATCACTTGGTTTTGATAAATGGAAGGCACCAGAAGCAATAAATAAGACGTGATCCGTTTGGATAACTCCATACTTCGTGTTCACTTGTGAACCTTCAACGATTGGCAGGATATCTCTTTGGACGCCTTCACGTGATACTTCACCAGATTGTTGTGATTTTGAAGTGATTTTATCGATTTCATCAATAAAAATGATCCCGCTTGATTGTGCTAATTGAATGGCTTCACTATGGATGTCAGCATCTTTGACTAGTTTACTTGATTCTTCTTTGATCAACAGTTCAAGTGCATCTTTTACTGCTAACGTGCGCTCAACCTTTTTCTTCGGTGTTAGCGCCCCTAATGTTTCATTTAAATCAATGCCCATCTGTTCCAAACCATTGTTCATCATTGGAGCTGGTTTCTTTTGTTCTTCTATTTCGATTGTTACTTGACGGTTATCAAGTAAACCTTTTTGTAATTGTTCTAGAACCGTTTTCCGATTGACACGGATTTCTTCAGTCACTTCTTCTTGCGGTTCTGCTGTATTTTGTTGCGCAACATTGAACATGTTCATCATTTGTTCAAATTGATTTCCTGTTTGTTTTTGTTCTTTTTTAATTCCAGGAACCAGCACTTTTACTAATCGTTTTTCTGCTCTTTTCTTAGCTTCAGTATATACACGACTATATTGTTCTTTTTCAACGATCTGGATCGCATTTTCTACTAGATCACGAACCATCGACTCCACATCTCGACCAACATAACCTACTTCTGTAAATTTCGTTGCTTCTACTTTCACGAAAGGAGCGTTGACGATTTTTGCCAATCGGCGAGCGATCTCTGTTTTCCCTACCCCTGTTGGTCCGATCATCAGCATATTTTTAGGTGTGATATCTTGTTGCATTTTTTCATCTAATTGTAAACGGCGATAGCGATTGCGCAAAGCAACCGCAACTGATTTTTTAGCTGCTTGTTGTCCAATGATATATTGATCTAATTCATTAACGATTTGTCTTGGTGTTTGTTTTAATTCATACATTCTTCTTCACCTCTATAATTCTTCCACAATAATATTATGATTTGTAAAGATACAAATGTCTGCTGCAATATTCAATGCATTCTCTGCGATTTCTTTGGCACTCATGTCGTTTTGTGCGTAGTTCTTCATTGCTCGAGCAGCAGCTAATGCAAAATTCCCTCCTGAACCAATAGCCAAAATTCCATCATCTGGTGCAATCACTTCCCCAGTACCTGAAACTAATAACATTTCTTTTTCATTCATTACGATCAACATTGCTTCTAGTTTTTGCATGGACTGTTGTGTCCGCCATTCTTGCGCTAATTCCACTGCAGCTCGCTGTAAATTACCATTGTATTCATTTAATTTGCCTTCAAATTTTTCTTCCAATGTAAATGCGTCTGCGACACTTCCAGCAAATCCTACGATGACTTCATCATTATAGATTCGACGGACTTTTCTTGCGCTTCCTTTCATCACCACGGATTCGCCCATTGTAACTTGACCGTCACCTGCCATTGCAAATTTTCCATCTTTTTCAACGGCACAAATCGTCGTTGAATGAAATTGTGATTCTACCATAGTTATTTCCTCCCAATTAAGATTACTGATCCTTTTCTATTACGCTCTTGGATGAAACGAGCGATAATTTTTTTGTAAACTTTCTTTTGTCACGTGAGCATAGATCTGTGTAGTAGATAGATTAGCATGACCCAACAGCTCTTGAACTGTCCGCATATCTGCACCATTATTCAGCAAGTGTGTAGCAAAGGTATGCCGCAGCATATGTGGATGGATCGAACTATCTAAACTACTCTTTTTAATCACTTGATTCAATACATACTCGATCCCTGTTGGCGTAATTGGTTCACCATGATGGTTCACAAAAACATAGTCATGACTCTTGTGGTATTTATCCATCAGCACCTTTCGCCCTTTTTCAAAATACTCTTGTAAGGCATCTTGTGCGAATGAACCAAGTGGTGCATACCGTTCTTTATTCCCTTTACCATGAATCAACATGACTTCGGAGTCGAAATCGATTTCTGCTAGTTTCAAATTACTGCACTCGCTTAATCGAATCCCCGAACCGTAAAGAACTTCTAATAGCGCTTGGTTCCTCAAATCTAAAGGTTTTTCTCCTTTGACACTGTCAAATAATACTTGCATTTCATTCTCATAAAAAAAGCGAGGTAGTTTCAAATTTTTCTTTTTTAGGTGGACATAAGAAAAAGGATTTTCTTTGATCACTTCTTCTTTTAAAAGGTATTGATAAAAAGAGCGCAGACTTGCAATCTTACGACTGATCGAATTTCTGCTATATCTTTCATCAGTTAGGTAACTTAAATACACTCGAACATCTAAGTGATTGATTTTTAATAAATCATCCTCTCCTGATTCTGTAAGAAATCTTTCAAAATTAGTGAGGTCTTCCTCGTATGCTTCTCGTGTTTTTTCAGAGTAACCACGTTCCACGATTAAATAACGCAAAAACTTATCTTTCCACGTTTGTTCTAGCATTTTATCACCTTCCTTTTAATCCCAGAGATAAATTTAGCATAGCAAAATTAAAAAACAAATAAATTGTCAGAATTTAATCAATATTTCTAAGTTTGTTCACAATTGAAACAATTAATTTGACAAATTTCTTAGATTACGACCTTTTTTTAATCTGATATTTACTCATTTTTTACCAAAAGAAAAAATCCTTTTGGAACACTGCAAATAAAAGATGCGTTGTATATTTGTTTTATGCCTAGTAAAGAGCCCGGAACACCTTTGTCCCGGGCTCACTTCATGTTACTGAGCTGTTACTTCATCAATTAATTCTTTTTTTATTTGTTCATTTGCCTGAAGTGCTCTTTGAGCAATCGCTTCATAACGTGTTTTTTTGTCACGAATGCGCTCTGGTAATTCAGGGAACAAACCATAATTCGCATTCATTGGTTGGAAATGTTTTCCTTCAGCATGTGTAATATAATACGCCATACTCCCAATCGCTGTTTCTCGTGGAAACTCAATCGGCTCACTTTCTTTAGCTAAACGAGCAGCATTGATCCCTGCAAGCAAACCACTAGCTGCACTTTCAACATAACCTTCCACACCAGTCATTTGTCCTGCAAAGAACAAGTCTTCACGCTTCGTTGATTGATAAGTTGGTTTCAATAATTCTGGTGAATTCATAAAACTGTTGCGGTGCATTACACCATAACGGACAAATTCTGCGTTTTCTAAACCTGGGATCATACGGAAAACCCGTTTTTGTTCTCCCCATTTTAAGTGCGTTTGGAAACCAACGATGTTATACAATGAGGCAGCGGCATTGTCCTGACGTAACTGGATCACCGCATAAGGGCGTTTACCGGTTTTTGGATCTTCTAATCCAACTGGTTTCATTGGACCAAACAGCATTGTTTTAAAGCCACGCTGAGCCATCACTTCGATCGGCATACAGCCTTCAAAGTATTTTTCTTTTTCAAATGATTTAAGTTCGGCTACTTCAGCTGTTGTTAAAGCTTCGTGGAATGCTTTAAACTCTTCTTCAGTCATTGGACAGTTTAGATAAGCTGCTTCCCCTTTATCATAGCGTGATTTTAAATAGACTTTATCCATATCGATCGTTGCTTTGTCTACGATCGGTGCTGCTGCATCATAAAAATAGAATCCGTCAGAACCATTGAATGCTTTAATACTTTCAGCTAACGGGTGAGAGGTTAAGGGACCAGTAGCAATGATCGTGATCCCTTCTGGAATTTCAGTGATTTCTTCATTGATGACTGTTACTAGCGGGTGTTCTTTGACTTTACGTGTGATCGTCTCAGAAAAAGAATCCCGATCCACTGCTAAGGCACCGCCAGCTGGAACAGCTGTTTCATCAGCTGAAGTGATCACGACTGAATTTAACCGTCGCATTTCTTCTTTTAATAAACCTACTGCATTTGCTAAACTATTCCCTCTCAAGGAGTTGGAACAGACTAACTCTGCAAAATTACTTGTATGGTGTGCTTCTGTTGATTTCACTGGGCGCATCTCGTATAGACGAACAGGAACACCTGCTTGAGCGACTTGCCAAGCTGCTTCACTTCCAGCTAATCCTGCACCTATTACATTAACAGTTTTCAAATAAAGACCTCTTCTCATTTTATTTTTGAATGTCTTCTTCATAGTCGCCATTGATACATACGACTTGTTTTCCGCCTTTGACTTTCTTTTCAACTAAATACTGGTCACATTTCGGACAATTTCGTCCTACTGGTTTGTCCCAAGAAGTAAAGTCACAGTCTGGAAAACGTGAACACCCGTAAAAGATTCGGTTTTTCTTAGACTTGCGTTCAATCACCTGACCCTCATGACAAACTGGACAAGTCACACCGATCTCTTTAACAATTGGTTTCGTATTTCGACAATCAGGAAAATTACTACATGCATAAAATTTACCATACTTTCCTAATTTTATAACCATCGGATGCCCACAAATATCACAGTCAAATCCAGCCGGTTCATCTTTGATTTGAATTTTTTCGATTTTTTCTTCTGCATTGGTCAATTCTTTTTCAAATGGTTTGTAGAAACGATCCACCACTTCGATCCATGCTTCTTTTCCTTCTTCAATTTTATCCAAATCACCTTCCATTTCAGCGGTAAAATGGATATCGACGATTTGGGGGAAGAAATCACAAATCAAAGAATTGACGATTTCACCCAATTCAGTTGGTTCGAAGCGTTTTTGTGTCAATTTGACATAGTAACGTCGTTGGATCGTATCCAGCGTTGGCGCATAAGTGGAAGGACGTCCCACACCATTTTCTTCCAAAGCACGGATTAAAGTTGCTTCACTGAATCTTGCTGGCGGTTGTGTGAAATGTTGCTTCGGTTCAATGTCCACTGATTGAACAATGTCCCCTTGTGCTAGTTCTGGTAAGATATTTTCTTTATCTTCTTTCCCATCATCTCTGCCTTCAACATAGACTTGCATGAACCCTTTAAATTTAACTTTAGAGCCATTCGCAATAAAAAGTACGCCATTTTGTTCTAAGGTAACTTTCATGGTATCTAATATCGCTGGTGTCATTTGACTAGCAACAAATCGTGACCAGATAAGGGTGTAGAGTTTTAATTGGTCCTTGTCTAAATATTGTTTGATTTCCTCAGGAGTACGTAGGACACTTGTCGGGCGAACTGCTTCATGGGCGTCTTGCGCACCTTGCGCATTTTTGATTTTACGTTGTGCATGACTAGAAAATTCTTTCCCGTAAGTTTCTTCGATGAAGGTAGCCGCTTCTGCTTTCGCAGTCTCAGCGATCCGTGTTGAATCGGTACGCATATATGTGATCAAACCTACAGTCCCTTGCTTACCTAAGGAGATCCCTTCATATAATTGTTGCGCAACCATCATCGTTTTCCGTGTTCTAAAATTCAATTTTCTAGCAGCTTCTTGTTGTAGGCTACTCGTAGTAAATGGGTTTGCTGGATTTCGTTTCCGTTCTTTCTTTTCGACTTTTTGAACGGTGAAATCTGGTCCATCAATACGATCAGTAACTTCTTTTACGGATTGGGCATCAGGCAATTTCTTTTTCTTGCCATCAATTCCCCAAAAGTTTGCTTTAAATTTTTTACGTGTTTTTTTGAAATTACCGTCAATGCTCCAGTATTCTTCTGGAATGAAATCACGGATTTCTTTTTCACGATCAATGATAATTTTTAATGCAATAGACTGTACTCTTCCAGCACTTAATCCTTTTTTGACTTTGCGCCATAGGATTGGACTGATGGAGTAGCCCACCAAGCGGTCTAACGCCCGTCTTGCTTGTTGGGCATCCACTAAATCCACGTCGATCGTTCTTGGTTCCTTGAAAGCTGCTTTTACCGCTTCCTTAGTAATTTCGTTAAAAACCACACGATTTTTTTCTGATAAATCTAAACCTAGTAAATAGGCTAAATGCCAAGCAATTGCTTCCCCTTCTCTATCCGGGTCACTTGCAAGATAAACTTTTTGCGCTTTTTTTGCTGCTGATTTTAAACTTTTGATCACATCGCCTTTTCCGCGAATTGAAATATAATGGGGTTCATAGTTGTTTTCGACATCAATTCCCATTTTACTTTTAGGTAAATCACGTATATGACCGACACTGGCCATTACTTTATAATTACGACCAAGATATTTTTCAATGGTTTTGGCCTTTGCAGGTGATTCCACAATCACTAAATATTTATATGCCATTACTGAATGGACTCCTTTCCATTGACATGTTCCTACTATATTAAGCGGACTCATACAAATCGTAGCTTATCATATCCATTCAGAAAACGTTTGTCAAGAAAATCAAATGAGAAGTTCCTGTTATTCTTTCAACTCGAACAATAAATCTTCACCAGAAATCACACAAACAGCACCATCTTGAATTAGTTGATGGGAGCCAGTTGAGTATTGTGTCAAAATATTTCCAGGTACAGAAAAAACAGTTCGACCGATTTCTAACGCTTGTTGTGCTGTTATCAAAGAACCACTCTTTTGCTTTGCTTCAATGACACAAGTGCCTTGTGACAAAGCAGCAATGATTCGATTTCTCATGGGAAAGCGGTATTGTTTTGGTCCTTCATATGGTGGATATTCACTAAGTAAAAGATGATTCTTTCCAATTTCTGCTTGAAGAAATTGGTTTTCCTTTGGGTAGGCTTTTTTAATTCCTGTACCGATTACCGCAATCGTCTTTCCAGTATTTTTAATCGCAGCCAAATGTGCGTATGTATCGATTCCTTTGGCACAGCCACTAACGATGACATAGTTAGCATCTATGACCGGAGTTAAAAGTTCATGTACAACTTTTTTTGCCAAGACCGAGGTTTTCCTGCCCCCAACCACACTGAGCATCTTTTGTTTTAGTAGAGAAAGATCACCAGAATAAAATAAAAGAATCGGTGGTGTCGCAAGATGAAAAAGTTGCGGGGGATAGCACGGGTCAAGACAAGTAATGAATGACTGAGCTGTTTTAAATTTCGCAAAATTTTGATTGATTTGCCGCCAACTTTCTTGAAATTTTTCTCGATGACGAACAATTTTTGCGATTTCAATGATTTCATAAGAAGACAACTCGCTTGTTTGAGCTTCCAATAAAGCCTGGACAACCGCCCATTTTCCTTGACTGCTAATTCCTTTCGCATAAGCTAATTTAAGTAAAAATCCTTCAATCTGATCCATGAACGAAAACCGCCTCTCGAAGTTACTTTTAAATAAAATACGCAAGAGACGGTCAAACATCTTAAGATAAATAATTTTTTATCGGTGCAAAAGAGCGTCGATGAATAGGGGTAATTCCTTGTGTTGCTAAGCCTTGTAGATGTTCTTTCGTTCCATAACCAGCATTATGGCCAAAACCATAACCTGGATATAGTTCATCATATTTTTTCATTAAATCATCACGATAAACTTTTGCAATGATACTTGCTGCCGCAATAGAAACTGAACGAGCATCTCCCTTGATCAATTTTTCTTGCTGGATTGGCAAATCCAGTGTCATGGCATCAATTAAGAGATAATTTGGACGTATCGCCAGCTTTTCTACAGCTTGAATCATTGCTAGTTTACTTGCCTCATAAATATTGACCTCATCAATCTTTTTTTCATCAATGATGCCGATACCGATAGCAAGTGCTTTTTGTTGGATTTGGTCATAAAGCAGTTCTCGTTTTTTTTCTGATAATTGTTTCGAGTCATTTAATCCAAGGATCGGTTCGTCTTTAGGTAGGATGACAGCGGCCGCTACTACTGGCCCTGCTAAAGGCCCACGCCCTACTTCATCAATCCCCGCAATCCATTCATATCCTTGTTCATATGCCTGCTTCTCAAATAATGACATTTCCAAATATTTTTCTTGGATCAATGCCGTTTTTTTACTTGTTTCTCAAAGGATCGAAGCGCTTGTTGTACCCCTTTTCGCTGATCTTGCTTTAGTTCGGCAATGAAGGGATCAGTTAACGACGTCACTGTTTTTAATCGTTCCTTGATACTTTGGATCGATTCACTCATCGCTTGTTTTCCCCATTTCTTCACATCGATCTAACGTGTAGCGCCCAAGTTTTCCTTGACGGATATCGAAGACTACCACTTCACTACCACGATCATAATCATCTTTATAGCCACGCTTTGCAGTAATCGTCATCAATAATTCAGGTGCTAATTGTTGTTCTGCTTCTTCTGGCAACTGATAGCGCTCCGCAATTCTTCCTGGATAGTAACGAGCGAAAAAATCTAAGCCATAGATAGCGAGATCATCTAAATGAACTAACTGGTCTTTAATGGCTCCGGTTAGTGCTAGTTTTTTACCGATCTCTTCATCTTCAAATTTAGGCCATAAGATTCCTGGCGTATCTAATAACTCTAATTCGCTACCTAGGCGCAACCATTGTTGTCCTTTTGTCACACCAGGTTTATTACCTGTTTGCGCAATTTTTTTCCCAACTAAGCGGTTCATCAATGTTGACTTCCCGACATTTGGAATACCTAAAACCATGGCTCTGATTGCTCGTGGTTTGATCCCTCGAGCGGCATCACGTGCTCTTTTTTCTTTCAGTGCTTCTTTGGCTTCTGGAATCAACGCTTTGATCCCTTTACTCTCTTGAGCGGTAATCGCTAATGCTTGATGACCTTGTTGTTGAAAATACGTTTGCCATAACTTCGTTTGTTGGGGGTCTGCTAGATCAGCTTTATTTAATAATACCAACCTTGGCTTTTGTTGGATGATCTGATCAAGCATTGGATTACGTGAAGACAAAGGTAATCGTGCATCGACTAATTCAAAGACGATATCGACATATTTCATTTTCTCAGAAACTTCACGACGGGCTTTTGCCATGTGCCCTGGAAACCATTGGATCGTCATAGAATAAATTCATTCCTTTCATATAAGGATTTCAAACCTTATTCTTACATTATCATATTTAACCTTAGTAAATCTATGCATACAAGTCTACTACCATCAAGTAAGTTGATTAGGCTCATTTTCCTTATATTATTCAAAACAATTATTGGGTAGACTCTTTCAAAAGCAGCTCTGCAACTATCCATACTACCATGAACCTAAGATCAGCGATTATTTTTATGCATTTATCCTGACTTTACAATTTTTTAAAGTGGATACCGCTTTTTATTCATCAGTGGTTCGGCAGAATAATCCTTCTATCATGATACTAAATCTCAACGCCTTAGGGTATTTTTCTTTATCAAACATGTTTTGTACTTTTATTACTATTAATAAAAAGAAAATACATCATTATAAATAACAAAAAGGCGCCTGTTCCGTATTTTATCATATTTCCCTACTAATCGCACTCTCATTTTGGCATTTTCCGTTCTCTGGGTTCTTAATTCCTCCATGCTACAAATTGATGAGATAACACATCCTTTAAGACTTCTTTGTGATCCATTACTCAATATAATTTTAGATATTTTTTCACTTTATTATCGATTCTGAATTTTGGAATCATCAACTATCGATTATCCTTTTTCAGTTAAAAATGAGTGGAAAACTTCCAACTTGCTTTCTAACGTTTAATCGATTGAGTTATTTATTTTTTTATTTAACGCTCTTGCTTGCTTTTTGCTCTCATTTTTTGCGTATAGATAAAAAGCAATGGTGTGTAAGATCAAATTTAAAATAAGATAAATTGCCAAAAGATTAATTGGTGAAATTGCCAAAGGCAGTTTGAATGAAAGCAAATTGAAAATCGCTAAACCCGCAACTGTATTTCCAACAGTCGCAATCAAAATATTACTGACTGGTTTCAGCGTAAGATGATTCCAAAGCACATCATACATCACACCAAAGACTAATGCACAAACTAGACTAACACCCATTACGTGCCAAAGAAAATAAACATGGATCATCTGTCCTTTCGCAAAGAAGCTTGTTATTATAAATATCAACCAGATGCTGCTTAACGAGAACGTTTGAAAAAAATTATGTTTTATCTGTTTACTCATACCCACATCTCCTTAAATTTTTTTACATAGTGACGATTCACAATAAATTTAGAACCATTTTTCATTTCAATTTCAACCCGTGCATTATCCGTAGAACGAAAAGCTTTAATAAAAGATCGATTAACCAGCGTACTAATGTTGATCCGCACAAATCCGTAACTTGTAAATTGCTTCTCAACTATTTTTAACCGTACAGCTAATAGATACCTCTCATTTGATGTAAAAACGACATGACACATCTGTTCTTTTGACTCGATTGAGGAGACATCACTTAATAGCCTGGAAACTTTCTTATTTGTTTTTGCATCAATTACTACGATTGTTTGCTCCGTAGTCAGAATAGCTTCTTTTATTCTCCCCCACGTTTTTTCGCAAGAAGAATGGGCAGTTACCTTCACTGTATCCTGTGCAATGTGATTATCAATTCCAAATTTTATTCTCAAATTTTCTCCTCCTTGCTTTGATACTCTCAGTTTAAGCCGTACGCATACCATATTCAATTCCTTTCCATGAGGTTGCACTTTTTCGCAAGAAGATTGCAAGAGATAGGAAACATTTCAATACTTCCTCCCTATTCAGGTGTACCCTGCTTCTTCAAATGAAGAATGTTCCTGTCTTTAATGATGAACGACATTCGATTGGGTTTAATCGTTTTTTCTAGTATTCTGCCGATAAATATATTCAATGAACGTTTATAAAACTGTAAAGAAGAATTCTTTCAGCACGCATCTTTTGACGACGTTTACATTTTAATAGATGATAGGATAAAAGAAAGGAGAGGTACAAATGAACAGTATGGTTTTTGTTAATTTCCCCGTTGAAGATGTAGACAAGTCTGTTGCTTTTTATGAAAAATTGGGCTTTAAGAAAAATGAAGAATTTTCAACTGACGAAGCAAGCGCTGTGGTTTGGGACGACACATTTTGGATCATGTTACTCTCTCACGGTTTTTACAAAAAATTCTTAAAAGACAAAGAAATCGCAGATAATAAAAAAACAAGTGGCGCCTTGATTTCTTTCAGTGTAGCAAATGCGGATGAAGTTAAAAAGTTTGCGAATACGGCGAAAGAAAATGGCGGAAGCTATCATGAAGTCGATATGGGCATGTCTGAAGAAGAAATGTTTTCACTTGAAGTCCAAGATTTAGATGGAAATACATTAGAGCCTGTCTGGATGAAAATGTAAATTTTTTAAAGCCCTCCATTAGAAAAACAGATGGAAGGCTTTTTAGATAAATTATCTTGGTCTCCTATGCACTTATTTTGGCTTGTTTGACTAAAATAGTAGTGCTAGTAGATCTTCGTTATTAAAATGAAAGATATAATCTGAAACAGTCATATCATTTAATGCGTTTTTTATTTCTTCATAAATAAATTTTTGACCAAGTAATTGTTGTTCAAGAATACTTACATCTTTTTGTCCAAAAAAATCACCATAAAAACGAATCTCATTGATTCTCCCATGCAGTGTCGACAAACGGACGTCCACAATTCCAACTTTGGGGAGCCTGATTCTGCGTTTCACCGAAAACCTTGGTGTTTCACCATAGACCCAATCATCATTAGCATAACGATTCTGGACGATTTGTTCAATGTTTTGTTCATCTTTCTTCGTCAAATCTACCCTTTTATCTTCAATTTCTTGCAGATCATCGACCTGATAGACTTCACAAATCAGTGCATCTCTAAAGTCAGCGGTTTTTTCAAATTGATATTTTTCTTTTAAAAATGGTTTCAGATTCGTCACACTTTTTTTTACTGATTTCGTTGCTTTAGACTCAATTTTCTCTTTGGAAACCGTCAAAATTTTATCAAGAACGGACAAATCAACATCATACATTAATGTACCATGTGAGTATAACCGATTTTTTTTAGTATACATGGCATTACCAGAAAATTTCATTCCTTCGATATACATATCATTACGTCCACCAACTTCTGCTTTGGTTGCGCCCATTTTTCTTAATGCTGTGATAATAGGCGAGGTAATGGATTCATATTCACCAAATTTCATTGCATTTTTGCTGGTCACAAAGCTAAAGCTTAGATTTCCTAAGTCATCATATACAGCTCCTCCACCTGAGGTTCGCCGAGTGAGTGTCACGTTTTTTTCCCTTAAATACTTGAGATCGATTTCTTCATAACTATTTTGGTTTCGTCCAATAATCACACAAGGTTTTTGAATATATAATAAAAACAAAGGTTCATCACTGTCAAAATTGTTCATAAGATATTCCTCTGTTGCTAGATTTCTCCGAATATCTAAACTTTCCATGATATGATAGCGCACTTTTATCCCTTCTTACTTTTTCTCCTATCATCTCTTTTAGAACATAAAATGGCAAGAAATTAGTTCATTTTATATCTTAATTGTACTATTTTAATCAAGTAAAAAAGCGACCTCCAAAAGTTAGAACAGAAAATCTAACTTTTGGAGGTCGCTTCCCTCTTCACTCTAAAACAAATTAGCGGTGGCATTAGCGCCTTGAAATCATCCTGAATGATCTCTTTTCTTTACCCAATCCATTTTATCTCGTTCAAAGGATAGTAAACAAAGCGAGCCTTACCCAATATTTCGCTTCCTGTAATCATACCAAAGGAGCGACTGTCTTTCGAAACACGTCGATTGTCCCCTAAAACAAAGTAACTGTCGGCTGGCAGCTTTGTCTTATTCGTTAATTCTTCCAGAGTAAAGTCCGTTGTATAAGGACTACTTTCATGATCTGACTTTCTATTTTTCGTTAGAAAAGGTTCTTCGACCACTTTTCCATTCACTTTCAGCTGATCATTCTCATAGCTAATTGTCTCTCCTGGCAACCCGATCACTCGTTTGATATAAATCGTTCCATCAGCCAATTGAAAAACAACTACGTCAAACCGTCTGATTTCAGAAAATTTTTCCATTACAACCATGTCACCTTGTTTCAAGACGTTTTCCATCGAATTACCTTCCACTGGCACTGGAATAAGAAGAAATCCTCTTAAAATAAAAACGATCAAGATGGAGCAAAGTACATATTTGATTATAAGCCAAAAACGGTCGATATAGCGTTGTTTTTTTGTCAATATCCATCATTCCACTCTCAAGGTTATCGTTCTTTCTCTATTATAGAAAAAAAACCAAAAAATGCGACTAGATGTTTTCTCTTTGATCTTTTCTAAAAAATGAAGAAAACAAACGCAGAATCAATGGCTGTTTTCTAAATATTTTTCCCACACCTCATCAAATATATCCATAGATGACAAATAATCCACATTCAATTCTAGATAATCGGAAATTTCTTCATAACTCGTACTATGTTTAGGAAACTGGATATCTTTTCCTGCTTCTGTGGCGAAAACAGACTGTTGATCTGCTTGTTTACCGCCACGAAGAGTCATTAAATAATGATAGAAGCTTTGATTCACATTCTTTCCTCCCAGTTTTCTTTGACGAAAGCCGCTCTTCTTGCATGGTTTCGCTCAAAATTTTCAGGATTTTTTTTATAATAATCTTGATGCTCTGGCTCAGCCAAATAAAATGGTTGTGCTTTTTCAATCGTGGTCACGATCGGTTTTGTAAACCGACCACTAGCCGCTAATCGATTTTTACTTTCTTCCGCGATTCTCTTCTGTTCATTTGTCGTAAAGTAAATAACCGGCCGATAATTCTCGCCACGATCTTCAAATTGTCCAAATGCATCCGTTGGATCGGTTTGCTGCCAATAAATTTCCACTAATTCTTGATATGATATTTTCTCTGGATCATAGATGATCTCTACCGCTTCTGTATGACCAGTCGTTTTAGATTTGACTTGTTCATAGGTTGGAGATGGCACATGTCCACCTGTATAGCCAGACATGATCGTATGAATCCCTGGTAGCGTATCAAAGGGCTGAATCATACACCAAAAGCATCCTCCAGCAAAAATTGCTCTTTCCATCCTTCTCTCTCCCGTCAATGACCCACTGTTTACTTCGTTACACTCGTGTCGGTGGTATCAGTATTCTTTGTCGTTTTATTGCTCGTTGTCTTTTCCCCAGTTTCTTTAGGTAGATATAGACTAAAACGAATGTCATCATTCACTAAATCAATTTTATCTGCTTTGATGTACATACCATTTTGCATACGGAAGCGATCTAAACGTAGCATGATCGTCAAATCATCCGTATTGATTTCAATCCAATCAGGCAACTTATAATTTCGCTTGATCATATTCATGATATCTTTGATCGGTAAACTCAATGTGCCGATCGAAAGACTTTTCGCTTTTAATTGGACATTTCCATTTTCCA
The DNA here is from genome assembly GCF_000271405.2 of Enterococcus hirae ATCC 9790. Taxonomy (NCBI): domain Bacteria; kingdom Bacillati; phylum Bacillota; class Bacilli; order Lactobacillales; family Enterococcaceae; genus Enterococcus; species Enterococcus hirae. Next base: position 2,615,043 of record NC_018081.1, read on the forward strand.
TCACATATGGATCAAAGTACAGATAAAAGTTGATTGGAAATCCTAATACTTCAAACGTACCATTCAACATCGCTTCATTTTCAAGATAAAATTTATATTGAATACCTTGGTCTTTTTGATAATCTGTCAAGAAAAAACTGATCATTTGATTGACCTTTTCTTTATTGGTGTTGATGGTCAAGACTGGATCTCCTTGTCTTTGGGTGATCGCTGGCACCTTAGCAAAATCCGGTTCTCGATTCGCAAAAATCCGAGTGCCTAAAAAGATGCTTGATCCAAGAACAACCCCTAAAAGGATCAAAAAAGCCCATTTCCAATAATTTTTCTTTTGAATTTCAGTATTCGTTTGTGTCGAAACCTTTTTTGAGCGTTTTTCCATTATTTCTGATCCTCCCTTGGCAACCATTGGTCTTGCGTTTCAATTAATTCATCTCGTACAGCATTTGCCATCAATTGATAGCCTAAGTTATTAGGATGAAAATGATCTTCTTCATACAATACATTATTTTTGCTATTTGACGTACTTTCGCTAGTACTTGACTGATTCGTTCCTTCTTCAGTTACGCCAACTTTTTGGTTTAACCCTTGATATAGCAAATCATTGATTGGGATAAAATAGCAGTTGTCCGCATTTTTGACAACAGACTCAGTCCCAGCATTCCAGTTGTTCACAATCGTCTGCATGTCTTTAATCTCAGGGAAATTCAAATAGAATGGATTATAAATACCTAAGATGTAAACCGGTGCGTGACCATTTAACTTCCTAATTTCTTCTATCAGTTGTTCAACATTTTTCTGATACTTTTGTAATGGTCGCTTAAATGATTGGATACTGATCCCAAATAGATCGTTTTGAATCACTTTCATTAAGTCATTTCCGCCCACTGTCAAAGTGATAAAGTCAGCTGATTTAATGTTTGTTTGAATCTCTGAATTTTTCTTGAGCCGTTTTAAAATTTGATCGCTCCGTTCACCGTTTACCCCATAGTTTTCAATTTCAACAGCAGTCAGATCATAGCGATCTTTTAAATCGTTGGCTACTAATGGAACAAAACCACCTTGTTTCGTTTGATCTCCTATTCCTTCAGTTAACGAATCGCCGATAGCTACATAATGGATTTTTTCTTTTTGATCCGTCTTTTGACTAACTGTCGCTGCTGGTTTTAATAGCGGTTTAGCTTTTGGAATCGATAAAGATAGTCCTAAATATACAAATATAGCGATAAGTAATGGGAACAAAACGAGCAATAGTTGTCGTTTTGTTAATTTCATATCATTCACCTCATATTATTCGATTGTTTCTTATGTTATCAAAAATTAAAATAAAAAGGTAGTGTTTCTGAAAAAAATAAGAATTATTATAAAGAAAAAAAGGATAAAATCAATGGCTAACTGACCAATGATTTATCCTCTTGATTTAGTCAACGTAATACATGATTGCAAAGGCGTTTTTCCCCGTATGTGTTGCAATAACTGGATTCGTGTGTAGAACAGGAATCGTCATATCAGGAAATAATTCTTGTAGTCCTTCTTTAAATTCTTGAGCAAGCTCTTGAGCATCTGCATGAGAGATCCCAATTTGACGAACATTTGGTAGCTCTTTTAATTCTTTCTTCAAATTATTGAACCATTTGTCAAAGGTTTTCTTTCCTCGACCCTTAGCAACTGGGATCAACTCTCCATGAGTGAAATTCATCACAGCACGTATGTTCAATACACTTGACAATAAACCAGTTGCTCGGCTAATGCGCCCACCTTTGACTAAGTTATCTAATGTAGAGATCCCAATATATAATTTTGTATTTTCTTGTACTTTTTTGATTTCTTCAAGAATCTCATCAGCACTTTTTCCTGCTTGTGCAAGTTCAGCAGCGCGGATTACTTGGAAGGACAGCCCCTGATCGGTTGTATCACTATCGATGACAGTCACTTTCGTTTTAGTCAGATTGCTTGCCTGACGGGCCGCTTCAACCGTTCCACTCAATCCTTTAGTCATATGGATCGAGATAACTTCACTGCCATCTTCGCCAAGTTGATCATAGGTTGAAATAAATTCACCGATTGGCGGTTGACTCGTTTTTGGTAATGATTTAGCTTGAGCCATCATATCCATGAATTTTTCTCCACCTAATTGATCGTCATCAGGATAGACCACGCCATCGATCATGATAGCTAGTGGCATCACCTGGATATTTAAGTTATCTCGCACACTTTTTTCCATTGTACAAGAAGAATCTGTTACGATTTTTACATTTGTCATACTATCTCACTCTTCCTTTAACAAGATGCCTTTTGGTTTACAACAAGTACTAATAAAGGCAATTTCTTTTTTAAGTATAACAGACAACAGACGTTTTTTCATTAAATACCTCTACGAACGATTCCGTTTTCATCCAAAGATGTGGTATTGATCCTTTCAACTTTATTAAAAAAGATATTTCCCAAAATGTGCTAAACAAGCTTTCAGGAAATACCTTTTTTCATTGGTTATTTATTTTCTTTTTCGTTGATATGTTTCAAATTGATGGGCATAAGGATTTTTTTCGTCCATCTCCCCTTGGCTGATATTGATTAATGACCATTGATCCCAATCAACTTCTGGAAAATAAGTATCCCCTATAAAAGAATGATGGATGACTGTACGATACAGCACCGAACAAAAAGGAAGAAATTCTTTATAAATAGCTGATCCTCCCGCAACGAACAAAATGCCATCGTTTTCCTTTGCATAGTCCAATACTTCTTCAATCTCGTGCATAACCATGACATTGTCAGCTTGGTAATCACGATCTCTTGTCATCACGATTGTTTGACGGTTAGGCAACGGACGACTTCCCATACCTTCAAATGTTTTTCTTCCCATAACTAAAGTGTTTGCTTCAGTCATTTGTTTAAAAAACTTCAGATCATTGGGTAATCGCCAAGGCAGTTGGTCTTCTTTACCGATCAACCCATTTTCATCTTGTGCCCAGATAGCAGCTAACATTTCATCATCCTTTCTGTGTTCATACTGCGATTGGCGCTTTGATTGCTGGATGAGGTTCATAGCCTTCAACCTTGATATCATCCATTTCAAAGTCAAACACAGATTTTTTTCTGTATTTAAAACTATTTTAGGAAACGCACGCATTTCTCTTGAAAGTTGTTCTTTCATTTGTTCCACATGATTTGAATAGAGATGAGCATCACCTAAAGTATGGATAAATTCACCAACTTCTAATCCAGTTTCATGCGCAATCAGATGGGTTAACAAAGCATAACTGGCAATATTGAAAGGCACACCTAGAAATACATCACCACTCCGTTGATACAATTGACAACTTAAACGACCATCATGAACATAAAATTGAAACATCGTGTGGCAAGGCGGTAACGCCATACTAGGAACATCTTCTGGATTCCAAGCAGACACGATCAAACGTCTTGAATCAGGTGTTTTTTTGATTGCTTCGACCACTTCCTTGATTTGATCGATAAACCCACCATCTTTCGTTTCCCAATGGCGCCACTGGTACCCATAGATGTGACCTAAATCGCCATATTTTTCAGCAAATGCGTCATCAGTTAAAATTCTTTCACAAAATAGCTGACTTTGTTCTTGATATTGTTTATTAAACTCAGGATCAGAGATGCTTCGATGGCCAAAATCAGTCATATCTGGCCCATGGTATTCATCACTTTTGATATATCGTTCAAATGCCCATTCATCCCAGATATGATTGTTATTTTGTAAAAGATAACGGATATTCGTATCCCCTTTTAAAAACCATAACAATTCACTCTTAATCAACCCAAAAGGAACCCGTTTCGTTGTTAATAATGGAAATCCTTTTTGTAGGTCGAACCGCATTTGATAGCCAAAAATGCTGCGTGTACCGGTGCCTGTTCGGTCGCCTTTTTCATGTCCTTCTTCTAGTAGTTTCCTGCCTAAATCAAGATATGCTTGCTCCATTTTATTCCTCCTAGTCTTCTACCCATTCGCTTAAGTATTCCCAACGAGCCATTTTCTCATCTAATTTGCTTTCTGCTTGTGAAACGTTTGCTTGTAATTCTTGTAAACGAGTAAAGTTATCTCCTTGATGATTCATTTCTTCTTGTAGCTCTGAAATCTGTTCTTCTAATTCAGCAATTTCATCTTCGATCGTTTCCCATTCTTTTTGCTCTAAATAAGAAAGTTTCTTTTTTGTTTCCTTTTTACCGTCAGCAGCCGGCTTCGTTGGTTCATTCATTTTTTCTTTACCTAAAGGCGCTACATCTTTTTGTGTCAATAAATAACTCGACATATCCCCATAATATAATTTTTGCTTAGCATTTCCTTGAAAAACTAATAATTTTTCTGCTACTTTGTCTAAGAAATAACGGTCATGTGATACAGTAATCACGGCACCTGGGAAACTCTTGAAATAATCTTCTAAAATGGTCAGTGTGGCGATATCTAAATCATTCGTTGGTTCATCCAAGAGTAAAACATTAGGTTGTTGGATCAGCAATTTCAATAGATATAGTCGACGTTTTTCGCCACCAGATAATTTTTTGATCAATGTACCATGCATAAATCGAGGAAATAAAAATCTTTCCAATAATTCAGCCACACCAATTTGCATACCTTCTGCCGTTTGAGCTTCTTCAGCTGCTTCTTGCAAATAAGCAATCATGCGTTTTTCGGGATTCATCTCTTCATTTTCTTGTGTATAGTAGGCGATACGAACAGTCTCACCAACCGTAAACGTACCATTATCTAAAGGAATACGTCCCGCTAAAATATTCAGTAAGGTTGATTTACCGGCACCATTTTTCCCAGTGATCCCTAAACGTTCTCGTGATTGAATCAACAAATCTAAATGGTTGATCAGCAATTTCCCTTCAATAGCATATGTTCCATCTTTGATCTCTAATACTTTTTTTCCTAAACGTTTCGTTGCGATATTCAATTCGAGGTCTGCTTCATGATTGACTTGATACAAGTTTTCTTTAAGATCCTCAAAACGATTGATGCGTGCTTGTTGCTTCGTTCCGCGTGCTTGAACTCCAGCTCTCATCCAGGCTAATTCTTGTTTGTACAGGCGCTTTCGTTTTTCTTCTTGTTCCACTTCCACACGATCTCTTTCAGCTTTTTCTAAAATATAAGCTTCATAATTCCCTCGATACTCGTGTAGTTGTCCAAATGATAGTTCAAAAATGCGATTCGTCACTCGATCCAAGAAATAACGATCATGGGTGACCATTAATAACGATCCACGATACTGTTTTAAGTAATTTTCTAACCATTCAATCGCTTCATAATCCAAGTGGTTCGTGGGTTCATCTAATAATAATAAATCAGGCTCATCGATTAGGACTTGTGCTAAACTTACACGTTTTTTTTGTCCACCTGATAGTGCGCCAATCTTTTTATCTAATTCACTGATGCCTAATTTTTGTAAGATAATCTTAGCATTTGTATCTGTGGTCCAAGCATCTTCTTTGTTCATTTGTTCTTCTGCCTTGGCATAACGTCTCTGAACGCTCTCGTCCTCGCCATTCTCAGCTAATACAAGCAAAGCTTCCTCATATTCTCTCACGGTACGGATTAATGGACTATTTCCTTGAAAAACCGCTTGAAGTACAGTCAATTCATCAGAAAATTCGGTTGTCTGTGACAAATATCCAATTCGATAATCATTCGGATAAAAAACTGTTGGTCGATCTCCATCCCCACTGTCGATACCTGCTAAAATATTTAATAAACTTGTTTTTCCAGTTCCATTAGTTCCAATCAAACCGATTCGGTCTTTTTCGTGGATCAAAAAAGAAATCTGGTTAAATAGTTCTTTTTCACCATACGTTTTATTGAGGTCAGTTACTTTTAATTCTTTCAATCCATTCCCTCCTCATCTTGGTTATTGTATCATAAAATAATTTAATTACGGATATTTTTCTATTGTCATCTTAGACAAAATAAAGGGAGAAAATAAGATAGTGTTGATTTTTTCATTAGAGTGGGATAATAGTTAGAAAAAATCTGATTATTGCCTCATTTTTTTAAGGTACACAAAAAGCACACAACCTTGTATGATTAAAGTGCCTAAACAAAAATCAAAGGAGTGTGCTTTTTTTGTATCTATAAAATAAAAAAAATTTTATGTTTTGACTATCTATAACGTTCCTATTATAAAAAATAATTAGAAAGATGTTAATTATTCGATTATAGCTACTGCTCTAACCCAACCAGCACTAGCATTTTTAATTTTTATCGGATAACAACTGATTTTAAACCCCGTGGAAGGTAATTGATCAAGACTGGTTAATTTTTCAAGCTGACAATAAGATTTCTCGATTCCTGCAAAATGCCCTTCCCAAATAAGTGAAGGGTCTCCGGTCTTATCAAATTCTTTTGCAATGAATGGTAAAGGTCTGTCCCATGACCAAGCATCGGTACCTACCACTTTTATTCCTTGTTCGAGTAGCCATAAAGTTGCTTCTCTTCCTACACCGCACCCACTGATTAAGTAATTTGATGTTCCCCAATATTGATCCGCTCCAGTCCGAATTAAAACAATGTCCTTTTCTTTTAATCGATAGTCCATCGCATCTAAAGCTTCTTTAAAATCCTCGATTTCTAATCGATATCCGTCTGGTTTGTTTGAAAAATCAAATACAACACCATTACCGTAACACCAATCAAGAGGAATTTGCTCAATTGTCCAAGCTGGCTTACCTTTATCCATTGTTGGATGGTAGTGATAAGGAGCATCTAAATGAGTACCTGAATGCGTAGTCAAGTGAATTTTTTCGATCGCCCATGCTAAACCAGCAGGCAAGTGTTCTTTTTTTGCTGTTCCAAAGAAACGAAGCATATCGTTGACGCTTTGTTCATGATCAATATATGAAATTTTAGGTATCATTTCCTCTGGATCACTGGGCAAATCATTTTCTATAGTGATACTTAAGTCAACTAATTTCAATGTCTAACAACTCCTTGAATGATTATCTAAGTTTTAATATTAACTAAAAAAATTTTTCTATTTTACTTTTTTTTGATGATTTTTGAATTTATTTTTTATAGTGATAGTCTGATGGACAATCAATGAATTATGTCATTAAATTAAGAATAGACGTTATGAACGATGCTTTTATTAGTTTATAACGATTAGAAAGGTGAAGAAAATCTTGAAAAATAACTGTCATTTATCCTATTGATTTTATAATGTGGAAGTCCAACATAGTATACTTTACTTGATTTTTTGAGACTAGAAGAAATATCTTCTTTACATTAATAGAAAAATATATTACAATTTTTTTCGAATATCGGAGGATCCTAAGGGATTGGATAAGATTACTCTTATCCAATCCCTTTTTTGTTTTCTGATATCTAATTTTTCTTAAGTAGGTACGAAATGGAGAAGAACTGGTTTTACGTTATCTTCGGAGGTTTTTTAGAAATTTTTTGGGTACTTTGTTTAAAAAAATCAGAGAATTTCCATCATTTTTTCTATTCCATTTTGACGATTTTGCTCGTTGTTATTAGCTTTTATTTATTTGCTAAAGGTATGGAAAGCTTACCTACTGGAGCAGCATATACAGTGTTTACTGGAATAGGTGCAGTTGGAACAATCATTTTTGGTATTTTATTTCTAAATGAAAGTGTATCTGTGCAAAAAATATTGTTTTCTGCATTATTAGTTATAGGAATTTTGGGTCTAAAAATCACAACAAAGGAGGAATAATCTGTGGATATACTTTATCTTATACTAGCAGGAATAGCAGAGATCATAATGGTCTTTTCTCTTAAAAATTCACACGGATTTAAAAAAATAAATTGGAGTATTATAACTATTATTTCTGCAGCCTCTAGTTTACTCCTTTTATCGCATTCAATGAATACATTAGAAGCTGGGGTTAGCTATAGTATTTGGGTAGCTTTTGGTTCCATTGGTTCAATGATCCTTGGAGTATTTTTATTTAAAGAAAAAATGAACTGGCTGCAATTTGCTTCCATGATTATTATTTTATTTTCTGTGATTGGGCTAAAACTAGTTAGCTAATTAAATTGAAGAATCTATTGTCATTTGTGAGATTGGGACAAAACTTGTCTCAGTCTCTTCTACTATCACTAAAGCTGTTTTGCTAATTGAAAGCCATTTTCTTTTAAATACGCTTCAAATGCTTCTTATGTGATTTGAGTTTCATTCGGATCAAGCTTGGCACAAAACTCTCCGTTTTAAGCGATTATCTGGGCTTTTCCTTCAAAGTAAGGTTTTTCTTGACTTTCCTGATCTTTTCTTGCAATTGGTAAATCATAGATGTTGTTGGGGTTTGGACTCTACCTAAGGACAAACTTACTGGTATGCCTTTTTGCTGCAAGAGTAAACTATACCATGGGTTATCATTCATACCATCAATGAATCAACGTGAAATAACAAAAAATCTGAGACAGAATGAGGTTCATTCTGACCCAGATTTGATCACGCTGAGCACTTACTCAACTTTTTTAGCCGGAAGCGAACGTTTTCTTGCCCGCAATGCGAATTTAAATGAAAAATCATCAACTGGCTTATTCATAGTATAAGATTCCAGTAAATTAATATTTTTCCGATAACTATTAGCAGAAAAAGTTGTGATTTTCTCAGCTTCTTCATACTCATCAACGATTTTGCGCTCTAAGTAATAGCCACGTAACATTTTTTTAGAATAAAGACTGTCTTGTTGGATCATCCAAAAGGAGATCAAATTTCCTGAAGCCATTTTGATGCCTTCCATTTTTCGTTGTTGGATGAAAAAGTTGACCATTGTTTCATCATAAACATCGGTTAGGTTTTCTAAACTCTCAATGATCAATTGTGTGTTTTTTTGATAGGTTTCCCGAATTTCTTGAATATCTTTTTCAGAAATCAGTGTCTTTCGATCTGATTTTTGTCGTTGCCAGAACATTTTGGGATGTAAGATGATCCGAATCAACCGTCGAACAAAAATAAACCAGAAGCCGACAAACGACAGTACCTGACTAGTAATAGAGTGTTCAAAATTAGCAAGAAATCGTGAATAAAAACGATAGCCATTTGAGGAAAGCTTATCAGAACGATAACTTTTATCTAACCCATCACGTTCGATGGATAAAATCAATGCTTGAATTTCTTGTACTTCTTGCTTTTCATCATCAGAAAGATCTTTTAAATAAAGATCACGGATACGCTCTTGATAGTTTTCGATCACTGCTTCAGTTGCTAAATATTCTTTTGAATCTTTATCTAACGTTTTGATTTCAGATTTCAATACTTCAATGACTTCTTCTAGGATCATTAAAGCATTCAAATCTGTTTTCACTACCTCTTCCGTTTCTGTCAACAGGGGTAAAACCACGATGCCTACGATCAGCGTTACCAAAATAACTCCTGCCGTCAAAAATAATAATAAAGAGCGCTGATAAAAAATCATTTGGTTAATCGTAAAAGGTAAGATGAAAATCGTTGCTAAACTAACCGTTCCTTTCACACCACCAAAAGTTAAAATCAAAATCTCATTCAATTGTTCCTTGAATTCTTTTCCTTTATATTTAAATAAATAAAAAAGACTGATCGAAACAAAGCGAATCATAAATAAGATCATTGAGATCAACAAAATCGTGATTAACAGCAACCAATTTGAATAAAGCCCATCTCCCCAAACTGGAGAAAATACTTGGGTTAATTCGATTCCTAAAAAGATAAAAACTAACGCATTCAGCGTAAATGTGATTGTTGTCCATGTACTATCGGACAAACTTGATAACTCCGCATCAAACACCGAGATTTTTCTAAATCCCGAAGCTTGCAATACCCCAGCTACTACTGCGGCAATAATCCCTGAAACATCAAATACTTCTGCTAAAACATACGCTAAAAACGGTAATAGCAATTCAATTAACAAGTAACCTGTCACATCTCTGGCAGAAGCCTTCTCAATCAGATTAATTACTTTTCGTTTGACCCAGACAAGTAAAAAGCCAACGACGGCTCCTCCTATACTAGAAAACACAAGTGTAAATCCTGCGTTGACTGCAGAAAAAGAGCCCGTGATCAATGCAGCTAATGCAAATTGAAAGGCGGTAACACCTGAAGCATCATTCAATAATCCTTCGCCTTCTAAAATATGCATCGCTTTATTTGGGATATTCACCCGTCCAGAGAGCGAGCTGACAGCGACAGCATCGGTTGGTCCAAGAGCCGCTCCAAAAGCAAAACAAGCAGCTAATGGCACGCTGGGTAATAAAAACGACAGCGTGAAACCAACCCCGACTAATGTCAGGATTACCCCTCCAAAAGCCAGAAATAAAATCGTATCAAAGTTTTTCAGGATCGAGGATACATCGGCTTTTTCTCCTTCACGAAAAAGCAACGGCGCAATGATCATCACTAGAAAGAGTTCTGGTTCAAAGTTGATCGATTGGCCCCATTCTGTTAAGCCTAAGATGATACCAAGAAATATTTGGATCAGTGGAGCTGGGATCATAGGTAAAATGCGGCTAGCTATATTAGATAAGGTGATCGTTACAGCAAATACGATCACTAACTCAGCAAATTCCATGGTCCGTCCCCTTTATTTTTTATTTTGAGCGAGTACCTTTAGAAATTGTTCTTTTTTCTTCAATATTTTGTTTTCTACCACTTCTGCTTGTACATTGTTTCCTTCTAATTCACACTGTACTCGCTTTGATTCTAAACGTAGCAAATCATGTTTCAATCGCTCAAGCTGACGGTACATGATGATATTTTTCTTCCGCAGCTTACAAAGGATTTGCCGACGATCTTCCATTGAAAACGCACCATAACGATCATGCAACAGTTTCTTTTGTTCTTCAAAGCTCTTCCTCATTTTTAAGATCTCCTAAATGCAAACTTGATCTTCATGAAACACTGAACGTTAAAAGGAAAAGGATTCTCCTTCATTAGACAAGTTCAGCTGGATTCGAAGAATAAGTTTGCTTGAATTTCAGAAACTCATTCTATTCCAAATGGAAGAAAATATCAAGTGCGGAAAACACACCAAAAAAGGAGCTGGGAAACCATTTCCGCTCCTTTCTCAGCTATCCATTAAACTTTGGTTTTATTCAAAAAACTCGCCATAGATATCTTCAACACGTTGATCCGGATTGATCACGATGTATAAATTACCTGTTTTTTCACTGATTTTAGTTGATTGGTATTGATTATCCAATCCTTCTGTTCCTTTATCAAGATAAGGGAAATAAACTAGGTCAGGTGTACCATTGCGATAAAGAATCTCCATCCGTTCAATATCTTCATATTTTAATGCACGGTTGAACATGCCCATCTCTAATCCACCTAAGTTGATGTCGTGAGTTGCTACGGAATCACCTTCGTGAAAAATTTCGATCTTAAATCCAGCACAAGGATGGATTTCCATAAATTCACTACCATTGATTCGTCCAAAACTCGTTGTTATTTGTTTGATCCACAAATCACCAATATGGCGACGATTGATCGTCCACGTTTCGCCGTTTCGGAAATAAAATTTTAGCGCTGTCATTTCTTTACTCATAAAAAAATCCCCTTTTGACGTCATTTATTCTGGTTCCCTTTTAGTTTAGCACACATCCCACGTGAAGGTCACATCTAAAGTTTTTTCAAAGATGTGAAACTTTAGAAGCGTTCCACTATTGACAAAAAAATCCGGAAGCAACTCCCCAGCAATAAGCGAGGATTTTCTAAATAGGAGAAGTTTTTAAATTCCTCACTTATTACTCAGAGCTGATTGCTTCTTTCAGAATCTCTATTAAAGCGCGACTTCGACATTCATCGAAATCTATAAATGGTTATTTTGCTGGAGATAATCAACAAGGGCACTTGCTTCATTTGCTAAATTTCCCTCTACCACTGCTCTTTCTGCAGCTTGAAGTGCATCACTGACCCATTTCCCTGGTTTCTTGTCACTCACACTAAGAAGTTTCTTCCCATCAATTGCTAACTCTCGCATGGATGTAATCGGTAATTGATCATAGCACTTTGCTACTTGTTCTAGTTGAGGTGTTTCACCAAAATAAATCATGAGTTCTTCTGTCTTCAAAGCGTTCTCTTTTCCCAAACAATAGAGTACCATTGGTTCCAACATCTGTCTTTTACGTTGAATCAATCCATGAACGATCATTTGAACTTCTCGAATCATTTGGTTGGAACATTTCCATTCCTTTAAGAAAGGACGGATCTCACTTTCTTGAAGTCCTAACTGATCGATCAACAATGCCCACGCCTGACTTTCAGTTTGCAATGGTTCATCTGGTAAATCGGCAAAACGTAACAGGGCTTCACCATAGTCTCTTAAACCTGGACAATAAATATAACATTGCGTCTCAACGAATGTTCTCAATCCTGTAGAACGCTCTTTCCCTAATAACATTTTGATGAATTCCACATTAATCCGTTCGACAGAAATTTTTCCTAATAATGAATGGTTGGCCTGAATGGCCGCAGCCGTTTCTTGCTCGAGCGTAAACCCAATTTGACTAACAAATCGAATCCCACGCATCATACGCAAAGCATCTTCATGAAACCGTTCCTGTGGATCGCCTACTGCTCGAAGGATCTGGTTTTCTAAATCAGCTAACCCGTCAAATAAATCAATGATTTGACCATCTTCTTTTAATGCAAATGCATTGATCGTAAAATCACGTCTTTTTAGATCCTCTTCAAGTGAACGGACAAATTCGACATGATCTGGACGACGATAATCTTGATAGGTCGATTCTGTCCGAAAGGTCGTGATTTCATATTGTTCCTCTTCAGCCAAGACCAAAACGGTGCCATGTTCAATGCCGATATCAATGGTTTTCGGAAAAAGTTGTTTGATTTCTTCTGGGAATGCACTTGTTGCGATATCTACATCATGGATGGGTTGATCCAACAAGATATCTCTAACGCTTCCTCCGACAAAATAAGCTTCAAAACCCGCTTGCTCCAATTTATTCAAGACAGGAATCGCTTTTTGGTATTCTCTTGGTAATTGTTTTAGTTTCATTGTTTTCCCTCTTCCAACTTGATGGCTTACGCTTTTTTATCATCCTTATTTGCTTCTTTTCTTTCAAAGCGATTGTGATCTCTGCGATTAAATTTTTCCATATTTTTTTCAAATACATCCGTTAAATCGATTTCCAGGGAATTTGCCATGATCATAGTGACAAATAAAACATCACCTAATTCTTCTGCTACAGAATTGTTGGGCTCCGTTTCTTTCTTCGCTTTTTCACCGTATGTATGATTGACTTCTCGAGCCAGCTCCCCGACTTCTTCTGTTAAGCGTGCCATTTGAGCTAATGGAGAAAAATAGCCTATTTTAAACTGTTGGATATAGTCATCTACTTCCTGTTGCATACTTCTTAAAGAACGTTCTTTTGTCATTTCTTCTCCACCTTTCCTATTTATCTTACCAAAAACTACGTCCAAATCCTAGGCAAGAGCGATTGAGAAAATAAAGATTACGTGCTACATTGAGTATTGTGATGTAAAAAGAATGAAATATTGCGAAAATATTAGTCGGTTTATCGAAGGAGTGGTTTGATGATCTCAATGAAAACAGTTAAAGAAGTCGTAATGATTATGGTTGGTACAAGTATTTATGCGTTTGGACTCGTTTATTTAAATATTGCGAATCATTTAGCAGAAGGTGGCGTTTCAGGGATCACTTTGATCTTACGCGCACTTTTTGGGATTGATCCTGCCTACTCTACACTTTTGATCAATATACCTTTGATTTTGATTGGGGGAAAAATTTTAGGAAAACGTTCACTCGCTTATACCGTCTTAGGAACAGTTTCGTTGTCTGCATTTTTATGGATTTGGCAACGTGTTCCTTTACAAATCAATCTTCAACATGACTTACTGATCGTTTCATTATTGGCTGGCTTAATTGCCGGAACTGGAAGTGGTCTGGTCTATCGGATGGGTGGAACTACCGGTGGAAGTGATATCATTGCTCGTATATTAGAAAAGAATTATGGGATCTCAATGGGTCGATCTTTACTGGTATTAGATGTTATCGTTTTGTTGGCTTCATTGACTTACATTGACTTGAAACGCATGATGTATACGTTAATTGTTTCTTATGTTTTCAGCCGTGTCATTGATTCAATCTTAGATGGCGGTTACTCAGCTAAAGGGATTTTAGTCGTCTCAAACAAAAATGAAGAAATTGCCCCACTATTGATGACTGGATTAGAACGCGGCGTCACTTTTTTAAGTGGTGAAGGTGGATTTTCTGGTCATTCTAAAAAAATTATCTATATGGTGGTTAGTTCGAGTGAATTGAATGAAGTGAAACGAATCGTCCATGAAATCGATGAAAAAGCCTTTCTATCGATCATCAATGTCCATGAGGTCGAAGGAGAAGGATTCACTTATCTTAAACCACAGTCTAAGTTATTTAAGCGAATATAGCTCTCTCCTAGTCCTACTCGTTTTTCTGGAGTGAGTTTCATCTTTCTTTTTGGCATACAAAATCCCCCTATACAGGACTTTTATATTTCAGTGTCCTATATAGGGGGAGCATATCAACTTTCCTCAGTCTCTTTTAGTATCTTTAAAAACGAATAAACGTTTAGATAAAAGTATCCTTAGTTAGGATTCTTTCCTGCATGTTCGCCTTTTACTTGGTTCTTGCTTAATATTTCACGATTAACTTCATCGGACAATTCCAGGAAAGCATCTTTATCCCCTTTTTCAAGCGCTTGATCAATCTGTAAGTAAAGCATTTTGAGATGGGCTGCTTGTTCTTTCTCTTTGAGATATTGCTCGACTAGTTCAAGATCTTCTTCACTAATAGAGTCGTTCCAAGATGCAAAGGGGTTCTCTTCTAAAACCATTAAATACTCTTTCGTCTGCCAAGCATTTTCAAAAAGGCATTCTACATATAGCGGTCTTTTCCAATTTAATCGAATTTCATGAAAAATTTGATCAGTATCGGTAAACTCTTTCCCCTCGAGAAATAATTTCATTGGTTCTCCATCGAAAGAAAGGTCACTGATTTGTAATCCCCGATTTGCTTGATTCGCTCCTTCAACAAAATGAACATTACTTAAGATTGCTTCATGATTAGCCAAGTAATTCAAAATCCAAAAAACCTCTCTGCGACTAAATGAAACATGATTGACCATCCAAGTTAAGAAATTCTTTTTTCCTTTACATCTATTAGCATTTTACTCACCTCTCTGCTAGGTCGTCTAATACTGACAATGCCTCCAAATCTCCAGGTTCCAATTCTAAATAATGAGTAAGTAGATCTTTTGTTTTTGTCAATTGTCCTTCTTCTCGTAAGAATAAGGCGTATTCTTTTAGAAAATCAGGTTCATGCTCCAATTCGTGATACGCTTGTTCATAATGAACAGCTGCTAGCGTGAAGTCCTCTAATTCATTATAGGCATGGGCTAAATTCCATTCCGCATATGGATTTGCAGTTTCTTCCATTTGCTCGATACTCTTGATTACATCTTCGTAACGTTCTTCATCTAAATACAAATTACTTAATGTTAATAATGTTTCGTCTTGTTTTTCACCTAATTCCAACGCATTTAATAATAGTTTTTCTGCTTTTTCTTTGTCATGTAGGCGATACGCATTTTCAGAAGCTAAGTGATAGAGTTCTACTTGATAAGGATTTTCTTTGATCCCATCTTCAAGAACTTTCTGCGCTTCTTCAATCAATTCTTCTTCTTGCAATGCTTGACCTAAATAAAGATAAAGAGATTGATATTGGGGATTTACTTCTCTCAATTCTTGTAAATAATTGATCGCTTTTTCATTTTCTTTTAGCTGCAGATTGGTGAAAGCTAACTGGAATAAGCGATCATCTGTCCGTTCTTCCTGCAATGCTTGTTCCAATGGTTCGATTGCTGCTTCAAACTCTCCTTGCATGCTTAGAGATTGTCCTAAACGTTCCTGCATAGAGATGCCAGAAATCTCATCAATATTACTTGATAATAATAGTTGATAGATCGTTGCAGCTTCAGCAAAACGATCGACTGAAAAGTAAAGTTCAGCTAATGCAAATTGGATCAATGGTTCATCAGGCAACAACGCAGCTGCTTCCTTCAATTTCGCTTCACTGACTTCAGGAATACCGATCACTTGATATAAATCAGCAATTGCTAATAAAGCTTGAGGATAGTAGTCACTTTCTTTTGAAATGTTTTCCAGATATTCAAATGCTTGATCGATTTCATTATCTTCAATCGCAATTTCCGCCAATGGAATGAACAACTCATCATTTTCGGGGTACTGTTTCACTAACTGTCCAAAAATTTGCTTTGCTTCTTCTAAAAAACCAATCGCTAAGAGTTCTTCCCCTAATTCAGCCAAAACATCGGCCGGATCTTCTTTCAAAGCTTGTGTCAGATATAACTGAGCTTGCGCCAAATCTTCCTCTGACAATGCTTGTAACATTTTTTCACTATTTGTATTCATTTAAATCCCTCTAATCTCACTAATAATCTCGTCATAAGATTTCATTGTTTGTATTAATTCTTGTTCCTTTGGCGATTGATATTTCTCTATTATACCAATTTTTTTCAAAACAAGAATTTTTTTGCTTTTTTCCGCTAGAAGCAAGACATTTTCTAAATAATCAATTTTTGATAATTGTTCTGGCCAATCGATAGGATAACCCAGATGTTTCAACCAGATAAAAAAATTTTTCAATTGAAAGGACATATCCGCTAGTCCTACATTCCAAGTAAGATGAAAAAGCATTCCTAATAGTTTTTTCATACTAGCTGATAACAAATGACCATTTTCTGTTAGGTAAAAAGCTTGTTCAAATAGTTTACCATAATTTGAGAGATTTTCCGCATCTACTTGGTAAAAACTAATCATTTCTTCCAGCATCCCCGTAAAAGCCCGCTGAGATAACTGCCTTGGTTGCGGATAGTTTTTATAGAGATTTTGTAAAAAATGATAATCACAAACTAAACCACATGTTATCAAAGTCAAAAAATCTATTTGTTTCCCTTCTCCTTGTTTTTCACTGATTGTTTGATCGTAAACAATTCGTTCTGGAAGGTTGGTCGTTCGCAAGACGACTTGATTTGGCAATTGTAAAATATTTCGTTGAGGAGTTAATGCCCGGGCCATTGAACGAATCGATACCGGTATTAGCCATAATGTTGATGCAAGTGAGGTATGCTTCTGGAAAAAACCTGCTAAATCCATGATCCCCTCATTCCCAAACCCAATGATAAGTAAGGATTGGTTTTCAGGATATCGTTTTGCAAATGTCACAAGATTACTTAGTTCTGTTAAGTGATTACATTGAGTATTGGCACAGATATACCAATCAATCTCACTTGGGTTAGGAAACTGTTGGTTGATTTTCTCAACAAACAAATCGTAATACCGTTGGTTCGTCAAAAATAAAACAGGCTGATCAATCGTTATTGTTTTCAGTTGGCTGACCAACGTTTCCCCATAATAGATTTTTGTTTGTTCTTCTTGTCCTTGATAGTCGATTTCCATAAGCACCCCTCCTTTTCTTTATTTTACCATTAGTAAGTAAAATCGGAAAAGAATAGGGTAAATTCTTGGGAGAATATAGAAAAACTTCGTAATTCACCTACATTTAAGAGCACCTATTTAAAGAATTCTTGTGTAATAAATCGGGCATGGTATACTGTAATACGAAGTAAAAGATTATATAGGACTTTGCTTTTCATTTTATAAAACGGAGAAATGGATTAAGCAATTTTATTCAACTAAATTTCATCAAAAATGAGGGATAAGTTTTGTCAAAAATAAATAAAAAATCAGTTACAGCAATATTAATTATCTCCCTATGTGCTTTTTTTATGGTTTCACCTCAAATTTATAAACATGCACTCATTGTTTCAAATGACTGGGTATTTCATATGAACCGTTTCTATGACACGGCTATGCAATTAAAAAATGGCACGTTTAATTATTTCCAATCCATCTACGGTTTTAGCCAATCGGGAAGAGTCATCAATGCCCTTTATGGAACCGACTTTGCCTATTTACATGGACTGTTACTTTTAATTTTTAAAACTTGGTTCAGATTCCAACTTGTATCTACTTTTCTGTGTTACTTCACTGCCGGTACATCGATGTATTTCCTTGGACGGTACTGCCATTTAGAGCAAAAAATTGCTACTGGGATGGCTATTTTATACATGGGTACACCTACCATTTTTTACTATACTCTTGCCCAAAATTTTTCTGGTTGGGGTGCTGCCTTTTTACCTCTTATTTTTATTCCAGCTGTTAGAATGATAAGAAATCGGGAAAGCCCAATCCAACCTGTGGTGCTAGGAGGAACCATTTCATTATTGCTATCTGTCCATATGTTTTCAACCTTACTAGCCGTAGCCGCTTTGATTCCCTTTTTCCTTGTGGGTTTGCTTTACTCTAACAAAAAACTAGTAATAATCAAACAGGCTCTGCTAGCAGTGGTGATCGCTATCGGTCTTTCTTTCAATACGTTTGCTGCTTTTCTGGATTTGTCCAATGATACCTTGATTCCACCATACGCAGTAACTGATCTATTATCGAATAGTACTTCACTTTCGTTTGGTTCAATTGGCTGGACAAACTTTGGACTAATCCTTTCTATGATATTTGTTTTTCAACTTGTGTTTACTATCGTCCACTTTAATAAACTCAATGTGTTGGAAAAAACAATCAACTTAGTCGGAGCATTCTTTTTACTTGTCTCTTCTAAATACATTCCTTGGAATGATATCGGCAATTATTTTACATTTGTTCGCAAAATGCAATTTCCACAAAGACTGGGTTGCCTCGCATGTATCTTATTAATACTAGGGTTCGGTTTTACCATTCAAAAAACCTTTGTAACTTTAGAGAAACAATCGGTTTTAAAAATCAGTGTGCCACTATTACTGACTTTTTCATTGTTAAATTTAACAGGTGGCTATGCTTTAATTTCGGATACAGCAGCTATCTGGAATAGTGATGCCCCACTTTCTAAAGACACCAGTGCTGCTGAAACCTTAGAAAGTAATGCAAGTAATATTCGTCACCTATTTGGAGGCAATGCTGATCTATCTGCTGCTTTACAAATACACAGAAAACCGATGGCTGACTATTTACCCGCTAGTGGTGGACAATTGGAAGATCCTTACAAAGCTTATAAAGAGGACGTTTTACACAATTCTATCCCTCTTAAAAGATCAATTGACAAACAAGGGAATATACATCTAACTTTCACTGCTAAAGATACAAATAAAATAACTTTACCAGTAATCATTTACCACAATAGTTCCCTCATAATCAATGGAAAATCTAGAAGTGAAGCACAATATTCACTGACTTCAATAGGCGCTCTAAGAATTTCTCCAAAGATTGGTACAAATGAAATTATTGTAGGATATAAACCAGGTAAACTATTCAGTTCAGCTATTTATCTCCGAATATTAACAGTGGTTATCATCATTGCTTACTATATGAGCAAACGATGCAAATTTTTCAGTAAAAACAAACGCACGCAATAACCGATGAGCAAAAGATTTTTTCTAAACAGCCAGATAGACAAATGAGACAATGAACGAAGCAATCAACTTTGAATAAATAAGAGGTTGTAAAAATAACGACTATCTTATTCATTAAGATAGTTTGAAAAAATAGCTTTTCGTCAATAATGACTGAGAAGTTTTGTATTAAAAATCTGGGACAGAATGAACCGTATTCTGCCTCAGATTTTTTTATTATTGTTTAAAGCAAGGTTGTGAAAAGAGCGTAAATCAGAGGTTTTGCAAGCATCGGGAGCTTCGATGACAATGAGAAAAGATTTTTTGAAATAGCTTCTCCTATTTTAGAAAATCATCGCTTATTGCTGAGAAATTGATAAAAGAATTGTATCGAAAACCTTCAACGTATCGTTTAGGTCGATTTGCTGAATTTATGTTTTTGACGGGCACACACATCGGAGAAGCAATAGAAATACAAGCGAAAGATTTTGATTTTGAAAATAGTCAAGCTTTCGTAAACGGATCAATTGATCGTTCTGGAGAATATCGAAGAGGGATCAAGGGATCTGTTAAAACAAACGCATCATACAGAAATCTTGATATAACAAATAGAACTCTTTGTTTGGTTAAACGGACAATTGAAGAAGTAACTTGGGATTCTATGGAAAACGACAAGTTCGAAAATCTCAACTATCTATTTGTAACGAAGAACGGGGTTCCTGTACAAAACAATTCTTTCAATCTAGCTTTGAAAAGAGCTGATGAACGTGTTGATTTAGCGCATAAAATTTATCATCTCATATTTTTCGCCATACGCACGTTTCGTGGTTGACAGAAAAAGGATAGCCGTTAAAAGCAATCATGGATAGAGTTGGACATGAAGACTCTAAAATCACAAATCAAATTTACACTCACGTTACATAGAGAATGCGAGTTAACATTTTAGAGGACTTAGAAAAAGATGGGCTCTGATTATTATTGCCCCTTTTCTGCCCCTTTTTCATATTTCGACTTAAGAAAAACGCCTGTAGCTCTAGAGCCACAGGCGTTTATTCAGCCGTATTATTTAACAGCGTCTTTTAATGCTTTACCTGGTTTGAATGCAGGTACTTTGCTAGCTGGGATTTCGATTTCTTCACCAGTTTGTGGATTACGTCCTTTACGTGCAGCACGTTCGCGAACTTCAAAGTTACCAAAACCGATTAATTGAACTTTTTCGCCGTTAGCTAAAGCATCTTGAATAGTTGAAAATACAGCATCGACTGCTGCAGTTGCATCTTTTTTAGTTAAGTCAGTAGCTGAAGCAACTTTTTCGATTAATTCTGCTTTGTTTGCCATGGATAGATTCACCTCCTCCACAAGAGATATGATGTAAAACATCAGTTTAGTTAAAAACATTCTGAGTGGTCCAGAAGTTTAAAAGAAATATTGATCTAGTTCAATATTCTGTTATCACGATATCATATAAACCGCTTAATAGCAAGGTTTTTACCATTTTTCACGTGCTTTTTTTAGTCATAAAAACGTAATAAACAAAACCACCTATTTTTTTTGAAAAAAATCTGCCGATGTGGTAAAATGCCTATTTTCGTCTTCTTGGAATGATTCGGATCGAAGTTCCTTCGAAAGTAAATGCTTTACGAATTTGATTTTCTAAGAAACGTTCATAAGAAAAATGCATCAACTCTTCTTCGTTAACAAAAACGACGAAGGTTGGTGGTTTTACAGCCACTTGCGTAGCATAGAAAATCTTCAACCGCTTCCCTTTATCTGTTGGAGTCGGGTTGATTGCTACTGCATCCATGATGATATCATTCAAGACAGCAGATGGCACACGCAAGTTTTGATTCATACTTACTTCTTCGATCATTTCAGGTAAACGTTCTAAACGTTGTTTTGTGACTGCTGATACGAAGACGATTGGCGCGTAATCTAAATAACGAAATTCTTCACGAATTTCTTGCTCAAAATCACGCATCGTATTGGTTTCTTTTTTGACAAGATCCCATTTGTTTACCACGATGATCACACCACGTCCTGCTTCATGAGCGTATCCAGCTACCCGTTTGTCTTGCTCACGGATTCCTTCTTCAGCATTCAAAACCATCAAAACGATGTCGGAACGGTCAATAGCACGCATCGCACGCATCACACTGTATTTTTCGGTATTTTCATATACTTTTCCACGTTTACGCATTCCAGCAGTATCGATCATTAAAAATTTCTGACCGTTATCAGATACAAAGTGAGTATCGATAGCATCTCTAGTCGTTCCTTCTATATCCGAAACGATCACTCGTTCTTCTCCTAGAATCGCATTAATCAATGAAGATTTCCCAACATTTGGGCGGCCGATCAAACTAAATTTGATCGTATCATCCTCTTCTTCTTCCCCATCATTTGAAAAGTGTTTAATTGCTTCATCTAATACGTCGCCGATCCCTAAACCGTGACTCCCTGACACTGGATATGGATCACCCAATCCTAATGAATAAAATTCGTAAATATCGTTTCGCATTTCGGGATTATCCACTTTGTTAACTGCTAAAATCACAGGTTTATTACTGCGGTATAAAATTTTTGCTACTACTTCATCTGCATCGGTGACTCCTTCACGTCCGCTGACAACACAGATGATGACATCTGCTTCTTCAATCGCGATTTCTGCTTGATGCTTGATTTGATCCATGAATGGTTCGTCACCTAAATCAATCCCACCTGTATCGATCACACTGAATTCTCGACCTAACCATTCGCCTTTAGCATAAATACGATCGCGAGTTACTCCTGGAGTATCTTCGACAATCGAGATACGCTCGCCAGCGATGCGGTTAAAAATCGTAGACTTACCGACGTTCGGGCGGCCAACGATTGCAATTGTTGGATTTGCCATATTTTTTCCTCCTCACAAGTTTCCAATCTTACTTAGTGTAACGAAAGCTTTGCGAACTTTCAAGCATTGTTCGCTAAAATTACGCAAGTATTTATTCATTGGACAACTTTTTTTCATAAAACATCAAAGTGAATATTGAACCCTAGGAAACCACCTTTTATTCTTGTTTCTTTGGTTAAGGAACTTCATTGTTTCAATAACCCTAAAAACCATATTCAGAACCGCTAGATGAGCGTTAGCCTAAATATTCACACACTACTGAACTTAAAATCGATCAGTGACATTTGATTATAGCATAAATTGTTTCTCTCGTTTTCATTTTCTACTCTTTTTATTGTTTCATGATATGTGAAAGCTCTTTTCTTCACTCTCATTCTTTCAACGATCTTCATATTCTCAAACTCTCAGTTTATCTAGCGCAATATCCTAATTCCTTATTCTAGCCTGTATTTTCTTATGGTCACTTCATTAGTCCCACTGTGCCTACAATATAGCCTGATGCCCAAAAATGTTGATTTTCAAACTCAAATTAATATTTTCATGTTTACCAGAAATTATTAACGTCCTTTTTCTTTTAAATAGCCTGTAAAACTGGACATGCATATTTCATTAATCTACAACCGGAAAGTTTATGCCATATCTAGCTATGAGAAATAAGCCGAAGAATCCAAAAATAGTTCCTCCTATTTTTGGTATTCTTCAGCAATTTTTTGTTAAAGCAACTTCTTGAACCATGTGGATAAGGTCGTGAAAGAAGCGATCAGCTCCAAATTTTTTTGAACGAATGTGATAAACATCAAGAAAAGAATTTGACGTTAAATGCTCCCTCCGGGAAGTAACGAGATTGGCAAAATGTAATCCTTGCTTGTCTTTTCATTCTTCATTTTTTTCAGAAGAACATCAACAATCAGACTTGCGATTTCATCAATTGGTTGTCTGATTGTGGTCAATTGTGGGAAAAATTTCTCAACAAAAGATGTTCCATCATAGCCAATAATTTTTAGATCTTCTGGGATATTAAGTTTAAGCTGATGAGCAATTTTCATAGTAAGAATGGCTGTTAGATCATCAGAAACAAAAATACCATCTGGTTTGTGACTTAGGATCGTCGACTTGATTTCCATTTCTCGACGAATCGTAGAGAGATTATTAGGAATTTTGAAAACTTTGCCATTTGGATTTTGAAAAGAAAAACCAAGCGCACGTAACCCTGTTGGAGAATCCGTATTGTCATTTCCTGTAATCATAATACTATTTTGACAACCATTTTTTTGTAACGTTTTAGCAGCCAGTTTTCCACCTTCAAAGTTGTCTGAAGAAACAATGGAAACATTGGGAGCTAAGTTTCTATCAAAAGCGACAATAGGTGCTCCCACACGCTCATAATCAGC
Organism: Enterococcus hirae ATCC 9790; assembly: GCF_000271405.2. Taxonomy (NCBI): domain Bacteria; kingdom Bacillati; phylum Bacillota; class Bacilli; order Lactobacillales; family Enterococcaceae; genus Enterococcus; species Enterococcus hirae. The sequence goes on from NC_018081.1 coordinate 2,638,786, forward strand.
AATTCCAAGATTATGACTAGATGAGATAATCCCATCAACTTGATTCGCTTCAAGCATTTCAATATATTCCCGCTCTTTAGCAGGATCGTTCTGACTATTGCAAATAATTGTTTTATAGCCATGTTTGAATAATTCGATTTCCAGATACTCAATCAGTTCAGAGTAAAAGATATTACTGATATTAGGAAAAATAAGCCCAATAAGTTGGGGTGACTTTCCTTGAAGTCCACGTGCTAGATTATTAGGTTTGTAACCAAGAGTTTTCATAGCTTCATGAACTTTTTGTTTTGTTTTTTCCGATAGATATCCCTTATTGTTAATGACACGTGAAACGGTAGTTGGGCTAACTCCAGCTAGTTCAGCGACATCAGATAATTTTGCTACCATATTAATATTTTAATTCAAAGTATTTTCCAGTCGGTTCACCTGATTTAAGTTGAATACCATTTTGGTGTTTCTCAGGGAATACGCGACTAGTAAATACTTTTTCTCCTTTATTAATAAAAATCTCAATGATTGAATTGTCTACAAAAATGTTAGCAATTGTTTCTTTAGTATCAATTGAGCATTCACGAATCGTACCAAAGTCAGTGGCATATTGAATGCCTGCTTTACTGCGATCTAAAATAATTTTTCCTTCTTTGGTATCTACAATCAAGCTAAGTCCATTTCCTTTACTATCAGAGAAAAGAAGTAACTCCGATTTCTGATTTGGAGGAAACGTTAGTTCAAGCTCATAAGTATTATTTGTTTCTGCTTTTGCTGTAAATTGTTCAGAACTAGCACGTAATGATGTAATAGCTTCTACTGGATATTGGTAAAGTTTACCATCTTTTATTGAAAGTTCTTTTACAAGACTCATTGCTCCCTGATAATCATACTTATCAGTTGGATAATCGATATCAGGTAGTCCAATCCAACTGACAATCAGAGCACGACCATCAGGAGTATTGAATCCTTGAGTCGCATACGCTTCAAATCCATAATCAAGATTTTGAATTTCTGAAGTGCCCACAAGTTTTACTTTTTCTATGTCAAGCGATTGACAGATCTTAAAAGTATTTGGGTAGATATTTCCATAATTAAGCTCAGATTTATCCAACCCTTGAGGACAATAAATGAGAACAGGTTTTTTGTCTACAAATACCAGATTTGGACACTCAATCATGTATTCTGAACCAGTGCCGCCAAAATCAAGGTTGCCAACTTCTTCCCATGTTTCCACGTTATTGTCAGTCGCTTTGTAAAGTTTGATAAAGCCTGATTTTTCTAAATTTTGTGCTCCAACAATCGCATACAATTGTCCTTCATAATTAAACATTTGTGGATCACGAAAATGATCAGTTACATCAGCAGGTGGATGAATAAGAACATTCTCACCTTTCGTAATGTTGTAGTCTTTATCCATCCATGCTCCGATTTGAAGTGTATCACGTTCCCAATTTTCATTTCGAACGTTTCCTGTATAGAGTAAGAATAGATTCCCCTCTATTTCATATGCAGAACCGGAATAAGCGCCGTGGCTATCTCGTTTTGTGTCTGGAAGAAGTTCTGCTCCTGTTACATGAAAATGAACTAAGTCATCTGATTCAGTGTGTACCCATTCTTTCAAACCATGAGCAGCTCCAAATGGCCAATTTTGATAAAAAAGCGTATATTTTCCGTTAAAAAAAGAAAAACCATTAGGATCGTTTAACAATCCTGTTTTAGGTTCGATATGATAGCTAGCACGCCAAGGTGATCGTTTTACATTATCCTTAATTTTATCCATCTCATCTTTAGTCCAATCAGAATAAGCACGATATCGTATTTCTCGAGGTAAGTTCATATTTTACTCCTTCAATTTATCTTTTTACAACTAGTATGGTAAACGTTTTCCGTTGAAAAATCAATCATTTCATTTAAAAAAATAAATTATATGACAAACGTTTGACATATTTTTAAGATATGCTAAAATAAATTTGCATTTCAGTGAACCGTTTTCACGTAAAAATAAAAAAGGAGTGATTCGAATGAATTACAGTAAAGTAGCTTCCGACGTAATACAAGCGGTCGGAAAAGATAACCTTATTGCAACTGCACACTGCGCTACACGTCTTCGTCTCGTACTAAAAGATGACACGAAAGTGAATCAAAAAGCTTTAGACGAAAATCCAGATGTGAAAGGCACATTTAAAATTGATGGACAATATCAAGTGATTATAGGTGCAGGTGATGTTAATTTCGTTTATGACGAACTTATCAAAAAAACTGGACTTTCAGAAATTTCAACAGATGATTTAAAACAAATTGCTAGTAAAGATAAAAAATTCAACCCCATTATGGCATTAATTAAATTATTATCAGATATTTTTGTTCCAATTATACCTGCCCTTGTTGCAGGTGGTTTATTAATGGCATTACAAAACTTTTTAACAGCTGCTGGACTTTTTGGACCAAAATCAATTGAAGAAATGTATCCTGCGATTGAAGGTATTTCCTCAATGATCCAACTGATGTCCGCTGCACCATTTATGTTTTTGCCTATTCTAGTTGGTATTTCCGCTGCTAAACGTTTTGGAGCCAACCAGTTCCTTGGTGCTGCAATTGGAATGATTATGACAACACCACAACTTGGTGGTTCTATGGAATATTGGAATATTTTTGGTTATCATGTCTCACAAACTAACTATGCTTATCAAGTCATTCCTGTGTTAGCAGCTGTTTGGCTATTATCAATACTGGAAAAGTTTTTTCACAAAAAACTTCCATCATCCGTTGACTTTACATTTACCCCCTTATTATCTGTAATCATTACCGGCTTTCTAACCTTCACAGTCATCGGCCCTGTCATGTTATTGCTTTCTAACGGGATTACAGATGCGATCGTTTGGCTATATAATGCAACCGGATTTATTGGAATGGGTATTTTTGGTGGAACTTACTCGTTAATCGTTATGACCGGTCTTCATCAATCATTTCCTGCAATTGAAACGCAGTTACTTTCAGCATGGACTAATGGTATTGGACATGGAGACTTTATATTTGTAGTTGCTTCTATGGCGAACGTTGCCCAAGGTGCTGCAACATTTGCTATCTGGTTCTTGACTAAAAATGCTAAAACAAAAAGTCTTGCTTCCTCTGCAGGAGTATCAGCTCTTCTTGGAATTACTGAACCAGCTCTGTTTGGTGTCAATTTAAAATATCGTTTCCCGTTTTTCTGTGCTTTAATTGGTTCCGGAGTTGCCGCTGCAGTAGCAGGTCTACTGAAAGTAGTTGCTGTATCACTTGGTTCAGCAGGTTTTCTTGGATTTCTTTCAATTAATGCAACCTCTATCCCATTTTATTTACTATGTGAATTAATTAGCTTTGCGATTGCTTTTGCAATTACTTACTTTTATGGAAAAACAAAAGCTTCAGGCATCTTTGCAGCAGAAGCTCTTACGGATCAAACAGTGACGAATCATTCAGAAAACACCCAACAATCCACAGTTACTTCTGGCGAACCTACTAAAACAAATCATTCTTCAGAAACAATCGTTAGTCCCCTTGCAGGTGAAGTGATTGGACTTGATTCAGTAAATGATCCAGTATTTTCTTCAGAGACTATGGGAAAAGGTATTGCGATTAAACCAACTGGGGACACTGTTTATTCTCCAGTAGACGGTACTATTCAAGTTACATTTGAGACTGGACATGCTTACGGTCTTAAATCGAATGATGGCGCTGAAATACTGATTCATATTGGTATTGACACCGTATCGATGGGCGGTAAAGGATTTATACAAAAAGTTACTGCTAATCAAAAAGTAAAAAAAGGAGATATCCTTGGAACGTTTGATCGTACGCTAATTAAAGAAGCAGGACTTGATGATACAACAATGGTTATTGTGACAAATACCGCAGATTATTCAAAAGTGACACCACTTATTAAAGGAACAGTTACCGCTACTACTGATTTACTTGAAGTTGACTAATGGAATAGTCAATAGTACTGATTATTCTTTCTAACCAAAACATCAATAAACGGATAATTTAAAGGGCTATGCGCGATCTGATGTATGTATTAACTGGAATAATAGCGATTTTTCAAAAGAAAATAACAAATAAACGAGTTAAATTCTTTAAAAATCTGAACAATAAATTGGTTAAATGCATAACTGCCCATGAAATCATCTTTAACTATAAGGAGAAATGTTTTATGCTATACGGTGCAATTGAAGCAGGAGGAACAAAATTTGTCTGTGCAGTTGGTAATGCACAATTAGAGGTTATTGAGAGAGTGAGTTTTGAAACTTTGAATCCAGGAGAAACAATGCCACAAGTTGTTTCTTTTTTCAAAAAATATGAAACAGAATTGTCCAGCATTGCTGTTGGTTCTTTCGGACCTATTGATATCCATCCTGAATCGAAAACATATGGATATATAACCTCAACACCTAAAATACCGTGGAGAAATTTCGATTTTATTGGTTATCTAAAAAGAAATTTTGAGAAAATTCCTTTTTATTGGACAACTGATGTCAATGCTGCAGCTTATGGAGAATATATAGCTGGACATGGTCAAGGCCATTCATTAGTTGTTTATTATACAGTTGGCACAGGTATAGGTGGTGGTGCACTGCAAAATGGAAGATTTATCGAGGGATTCAGTCATCCGGAAATGGGACATATGATTGTACGTAATCACCCTGACGATCACTTTAAGGGTAACTGCCCTTATCATCAAAATTGTTTAGAAGGTATGGCAGCAGGACCTGCTATCGAAAAGAGAATAGGAATTAAAGGTCAAGATTTAAAGGAAGATCATCCTTTTTGGGACATGGAAGCTTTTTACATTGCCCAATGCATTCATAATACTACAATGATGTTTTCACCGGATATTATCATTCTAGGTGGCGGTGTAATGAAACAAGTACACTTACAAGAGAAAATTCATCGTGAATTTTCAAAACTTAATCAGAATTATGTTGCTCATCCGAAAATAGAAGAATATATTGTTTTTCCAAAATTAGGAGATCAAGCTGGAATTATCGGTTGTTTAGGGCTAGCCCAAAAAATAGCTTCTAATTAAACAATGATAGAGTTTTGATAGTAGTTTGACAGAAATCTCCAGCTCTGATAAATAGTTTAAGCAAATCATCTATCCAATATCTCCAATTGTGAATACAATATGGCACTTGCACAGCCATTTGGTATGGTCTAAACGATGTACTTTATTAGGTATTCCTTAGCCCTTCTCACAGCAGTTGGTTTTATCTTTCACTCGATTTGTGAGTTTAACTAGTTCTAATGATAATAACAGAAAAAGATCAATCAATGTTGTAAACATTGATTGATCTTTTTGTCTCATTTCAGTTTTTTTAAAATGAACACTCAAAAATTTTATTTTTCTGAATCATCAGTAGTCGTTTCTTCGACTTCTTCTTTCAAAGCATCACCTAAAAGATCACCCATTGTGAAACCAGTATTTTCTTCTGGTAATTCATAAGTTTCAACATCTTTTGGTTCTTCTTCCGATGCTGGTTTTTCTTCTAAAGCCTTGATGCTAAGGGCAATACGATGTTCTTCAGGATGTACTTCTAAAACTTTTACTTGCACTTCATCCCCTTCATGAAGTACTTCATGAGGTGTAGCGATGTGCTTGTGGGAGATTTGAGAAATATGAACCAGACCTTCTACCCCTGGGAATACTTCTACAAATGCACCAAAGCTTGTCAAACGTTTCACTTTTCCATCTAAAACTGAACCAACAGTGGCTTTTTCTTCAATATCAGTCCAAGGCCCAGGCAACGTGTCTTTAATTGAAAGAGAAACACGTTCTTGTTCAGGATTAATCGAAAGAACTTTTACTTTTACTTCATCCCCAACTGCTAAAGCATCACTAGGCTTCGCCACATGGCTATGTGAGATCTCAGAAACATGGACCAATCCATCAATTCCACCTAAATCAACGAAAGCACCAAAATCAGTAATACGAGCTACTCGTCCGTCGATAACGTCTCCCTCGTGAATATTGGCTAGAATTTCTTTTTTCTTTTCTTCTTTTTCCGTTTCCACAACTGCTTTGTGTGAAAGAATTAAACGGTTTTCTGAAGGTTCGATCTCAACGATCTTGAACGCCAATGTTTCACCTTTGTATTCTGAAAAATCAGCAACAAAATGATCTTCCACCATTGAAGCTGGTACAAAACCACGAACACCTACATCAACGACTAAGCCGCCTTTTACGACATTCGTCACAGGTGCTTCGATGATATTACCTGCTTGGAAATCTTTTTCGATATCTTCCCAAACTTTTTTGGCATCCAAACGGCGTTTTGAAAGCAAATAGCTACCGTTTTCTTTATCTTTTCCGATAGTACTGATAACTACAAGTTCTAGAGTATCTCCTACTTTTACTACCTCGTTGATATCTTCAACAGGTGAAGTAGACAATTCTTTAGCAGGAACGACGCCTTCAACTCCGGCACCTTCGATTCCTACCACAACTTGTTTATCTTCGATTACTAAAACTTCGCCGGATACAACGTCTCCAACGTTTACTTCTTGGACGCTATTCATTGCATCTTCCATTGATTGACTGTTTTCTGTTTGATTTTGTTCAAATTCTGTCATAACATTTGTCCTCCTAACCAACATTCTGCCGTAACAACGGTACTAATTTTAGTTTAATTGATTATTAAAAAAAATAAAGCGATTTCGTTTGGTTTACCCTAAAAATCCTGAGTTTTTCCCTTTTTACAAAAGATAGCCTTTTTCTGTGACCACTTTTTTGATGGATTGGACAACTTCCGTAATCGATTTTCCAGTAGTGTCGATTCGAATGGCATCATCCGCTTGTCTTAAAGGGGATACTTTTCTTGTAGAATCATAATGATCTCTCTCTTGGATTTCCTTCGTAAGAGTTTCCAACTCTGTTGGTATCCCTTTTTCAATATTTTCTTTATAGCGTCTTTGTGCCCGTTCTGTTACACTTGCTACTAAAAATATTTTCACTTCTGCCTGAGGTAAAACAGAAGTACCAATATCTCGGCCGTCCATTACAACCCCACCATGTTCACCAATTTTACGTTGGATCGAAACCAGTGCTTCACGTACTTTTTGATGAGCAGAAACTTCAGAAACTGCCTTGGTCACATCTGGCTGACGAATTTCTGTAGTTACATCTTGGTCTGCCACCAAAACGTGTTGACCGTCTGTCTCTTGGATAAAAGAGATTGGATAGGCTTGGATCAGCTTTACGAGTTGCTCTTCATCTCCAAAAGGTACTTGGTGTTTTATCGCTAGATACGTAATGGCACGATACATGGCGCCTGTATCGGTATAAATATAGTTGTATTCTTTTGCCAAAATTTTTGCAACAGTACTTTTACCTGACGAAGCAGGTCCATCTATTGCAATACTGATTTGTGTCATGCTATAACTCCCTTTTCAAAAAAAAAGCCGCAGATCGCGGCTAAGATTATTTAACTTTTAATTGTTGTCCAGGATAAATCATATAATTATTTGGATCTAAACCATTTAATGCAAATAATTGATCAATAGTGATCCCGGCACGTTCAGCTACTTGTTTAGGTCCGTCACCTGGTTGAACAGTCACTGTTGATCCATCTGCAGCAGCCGAAGAGGATGGTGTTGTCGCTTCTTCTACCGTGCTAGTTGGTTGTGTTTCTTGTTGGTAAGTAGACGTTGTCGAAGGCGTTGTTTCCTCTGGTACAGTAGTACTTTGTGGTGTACTTGCTACTACTGATTCTGTCTGAGTAGTGCTTTCAGGCTCCGTACTTGATTCTTTTGTTGATGATACTTCTGATGAGGTCGTACTTTCCACTACAGAAGACGTTGTTGTAGTTGATGATGCACTTGAAGCATTGGAAGACCCATTTCTAATCCAGAAGTAAGCTCCCGCTGGAATTGCAATACACAATACTAATAATACTAAGAAGAGAGACAAAAACAGCGTGTTGCCTTTCTTTTGTTGTCGTTGAGAACTTCTTGAAGAAACTTCGTCTTCAGTGTCATAAATCGGTTGTTCCCATGGCTCTTGTGTTTCATTATTTTCTGATGAATGATGTCTATCTTTTCTGCTCACCTTATTAACCTCCTAATTTCTATCGTGAATATTATACCATAGCCAGAACGCGATTGTCTTATAAATTTTCTATCCAATGTTTTTTTAAAATAAATTTAGTAAAATATCTTGCCACTGTTTTAGCTCTACAGATGGGCTGACTTCTCTATTTTCCTGACTCGTAAGGACCGCTCCATCAATATCACAACATTTTTCTGGTTTTTTTATCAGTTTCTCCCCAAAGTATTCAAGAATCAGCGCTCTTCGACAAGTCTTTGCATTGACATAATGAAGCATTTGTTGTAGTCGATATTCCTTTTCTTTTTCTTGACGTTTTAGCCGATTTAACCACTCTTGCGGATTGCTCGTTTGTGCAATTATTTCTAACCATTTTTGTTGAATCTCATCGAATTGTTCTTGTTCATTGCTATGATATTGCAGATAAATTTCAAAACTTTGTCGTTGTTCTCTAGAAAGTTGATTAAAAAAATAATGAATGCGTTCGTCATTTTCTTTGTATAAAAGAATCGCTTCACTCGCCTGTTGGTCTCTTCCCGCACGCCCGATTTCTTGAACATAATTTTCTAAACTATCTGGTAAATCGTAATGGACAACATAACGGATATCTGGCTTATCGATGCCCATACCAAAAGCATTCGTCGCAATCAAAAATTGAAGTTTATTTTGACTAAATTGTTGTTGCAACTGTCGCCTTTGTGATGCCTCTAATCCACCATGATAATAGCCGATAGTAAAACGTGAGCGAAATAGCTGATACAAACGCTCTACCTCTTTCTTTGTCGCACAATAAATAATCATCGAGCCTTTTGCTTGTTTCATCAGGTCCTCTAGATCAGCTTCTTTTTGGGAAGTCTTTTTGACATATAAAGCAATATTTTGTCGATTAACCGAATGGATAATTCGAACTGGCACTTCTTGAAACAAGACAGTTTCAATATCATGTTGCACGGCTGTAGTAGCGGTTGCTGTCAAGGCAAGCGTTACTGGAGAGCCTAATTTCTGAGCAATTTCTCCTAGTTGTTGGTATTCCGGACGGAAATCTACCCCCCACTGAGAAACGCAATGCGCCTCATCGATCACATATAACCCAATTTTTTGTTTTTGTAATTGTTCTATCACATCTTTTTGCGTCAACATTTCTGGACTTAAAAATAAAAATTTATAATCGGACAAATGATTTAACACATAATATCGTTCCGTTCTAGATAGTAAACTATTGAAAGCAACAACTCGCTTTTCTCCTTGTTTCTGTAGTTGCATCACCTGATCCTCCATCAATGAAAGCAAAGGTGAAACAATGATAACTATTCCTTCACGCAGATAACCGGTCAGTTGGTAGCATAGGCTTTTTCCATTTCCTGTCGGTAACACTGCGAGGACATCTTGGTCATTCAATAAAGACTGGATGATTTCTTCTTGTCCTGAACGAAACGAAGTAAATCCAAAACGTTTTTGTAGTTCATCCTTCAGCGACATTCTTCAGTTCCCCTTTCAATACACCAATTTGATAAAAACGAAACTCTCCATAGTCTAGTGGTGCGACTTCATTTAATTCTCGATAATTCCATTCTTTGATGTTCGATAGTTGACTTAGTCGCTTAAATGTCTGCTTGGTGATCATTTTTTGATAAGGAAAATCAGTTAAATAAAGTTGCCATTCGATCAAATGATCGGTTACTGTTCCTCTTTTTAAATGACGTATCTTCATTACTTCATCAATTGAGCATCCAGATAAAATCAGTTTTCTCGTCGTTAACATACTTTGATTGAAGTTTTGCATAAGTAGTGGTGAAACCAATTGAAAAAGCAACGAATCTTTTTTTTCTTCGATTGTTTTTAGCAGCAGGTGTACTTGCTTTGCTTCATACAATTCACGTTGCACTTCATTGGTTATTTCTGTTAATTGATAAGTTAATAGACCAGGTGACTGGATACCTGAAAATTGATTGGCCAGAAAGTTAGCCGATTCAGATGTCATCGTTGAAAAGATTTCACTCAGTTCTTGGCTTAATTTTTTTGCTAAGGTTTGTCGATCTAGTTGTGTGTCAGCTAACCATTTTTTTACTTGGATAGTATAATAGGGACTAGTTTCAATCGGTAAGTATTCCTTTTTATTATTTACCAGATGAGAGACAACTTGAACAGCAAACTTGATCAACCGCCAACAATTCTCAGCGGTTCTTCCATAACGATCATAATGGAGCCCTTCTAGATCAATTATTTCTTCTGCTAAAGCTTTTTCACCTAAATGAGTGATCATCACGCCATCTTCTAGCTGAATAAGGAACTTTTGGTCAACTAATTGGTCAATGATACGTGTAAATTCTTCTTGATTCATTTTAGGAAAACTACCATGTATAAATAATAAATGGTTTAAAAAACTATAAATCAATACCGAACTCGTTCGTTTTCCTGTGATAACTTGGTATAAGGAGCTGATCCTTAACTTGTTTCTTGTTGAAAATAAAGCTAAAATAAATGAAGTCATATTACTCCCCTTAAGAATAGGATGGTCAAAATGTCATTACTATGTAAATTAGTACCTGAGCGCTGTATCGCTTGTGGTCTTTGTCAAATCGAAGCCCCAGATATCTTTGATTATGATGAAGAAGGAATCGTTTTATTTGCCCAAGAACCAGAAGCTCATCAGCAATTTGTTTCTCAAACTGACGAGGAAGCCGTCAGAAAAGCTTATCAAAAATGTCCAGTAAGAGCTATTTTATTAGAGAAATCATGAAAACTAGTTAACCAAATGAATATAGATCAATGTAAGTGTTTCTAACAATGATGATTTGAAAAGTAGGCAGTTGACCTGGAAATGGTGTCTGAACAAATTTCTTTCTATGTTCAAGTGAAAGTTTGAGTTGATTTATCTCTAGTCTATTTATATAAAGATTGTGACTTATGTAGCTCTTCGGCAAAGTTTCTGATAAATGGACTTCTGAACTGCCTTAGATAAAGTCATGAAAGAAGCGGGAAGCTACGATAACAATAAGCTTGAATTTTTTTTAACAGTTTCTCATGTTTAAAAAAATTCAAGCTTTTTTCAAAGAGCTGATGCACACTTTTTACTCATTTTTAAAGTGAGCTGTAAGATTTAGGTCTGGAACTCTATTCTCCTAACCAATTGATTAACGTATTGGTAATCGCTGTTTGTTGGTCTTCGTTTGTAATCTTAGCTTTACCGTCTCCCTTTTGTTCCCCATAGCTGCCAAATCCGCCATGATTTCCTCCATTAATCGAAACATATTCTGTTTGCTCAGGTAAATATTCTTTAGCTGATTCATAGGCTTTTTGATTCAAGACTTTATCATTAGACGCAGTCAGGCTTAATACAGGTAACGTCGTTTTCGCCAATGTACCTTTTTCATCAGGATAGCTTGCTAAGAAAAAGATTCCTTTTAAGTGTTTGTCAGAAGAATGCTGATTAGCATAGCGACTCGCCATGACGCCCCCCAATGAGTGTCCACCAATCACATAATTTCGATTTGAAAAGTCTTCTTTGATCTTATCTGCCTTATTCCCACTAAGTATGGCTAAGTCAAGAGGCATCTTAGCGATTGCTACGGAGTACCCACTTTTTGCTAATTGTTCAGCCCAGACACTATAACTAGCTGGTTCAACCAAAGCACCTGGATAAAAAATAACCAGTGGTTTTTGACTTTTTTCTTTCGTCTCAAAAAATAAATAATCTTTTTTATCCTTTCCATTTTGGGCTATTTGACTTGCTTGACTAGATGGTTCATAGGTATTTTGTTGTAAATAGTAGTACCCAGCGCCTCCTGCTAGCCCCAAAAAAATAATTATACCAATTAATACTCGCTTAAATATCTTCACATCTCTCACCTATTCTCCTTTTATCGTACCTATTGATCGATTATAAATTCACACTAAATAAAATACGAATAAATTGCAACTCTTTTTTCTTGAAAAAGAATAAATTTGTTTAGCCAGTGGCACTAAATGCGATCTTTCTTAGACCTGACTCTTCCCCTCAACAAGACCCACTATAACAAAAAAAAAGGCTGATGAATGTACATTGACCTTCATCAGCCTTTAACAGTAAGAGAGCAGTTTCGTTCTCTATTGAACTAAAGTGTATTTAGTTGAGCATTTCAAATGATTATTTTCCACACAAACGGTAAACAGCTTCTGCATAGATTTCCATTGCTTTGTACATGCTGCTTAGTTCCCAACGTTCATTTGCCTGATGCATAAAATCAGGGGTATCTGGGAACATTGCACCAAATGCTACACATTGGTTCATCGTCCGCGCAAAAGTTGCACCGCCAGATACAAATGGTTCAGTCATATCACCAGTAATATCACGGTAAGTTCCTAAAAGATTTTTGATCAATTCACTGTCTAATGGAACATAAAGGGAATTTAAGAAGTCAAATTCTTCATAAGTCAAGTCATACTTTTTAGCAGTTTCTGTTAGTTTTTCTACGAGTTCATCTTTTTTGAAAGTTACTGGGATACGCATGTCGACCCCGATTTTAGTTTGTTCAGGAGTGATTTCCAGACTAGCAAAGTTCATTGTCAATTCGCCAGATTGTTCATCCACCGTTTTTCCTACCACGTTTTCACCAGTAGCATTTTCTTGAACTAATTGACCTAAGAAGTTGATTGGAGCAAAATCAAATACTTCAGAAAGAGCAATCGCTAAACGAGAGATTGCATTGACACCTTCTGCTGCATCTTTGGCATGGATACTTTTTCCAAGAACGACAATTGATTCTCCTTGATCTTCAAAGTCAAATCCATGTTTTTTCAATGCTTCTTTGACTTCAGCTAATTTTTCACCAGCATAAGGAGCTGCATCTGGAACGACATTCAGTGCGCCACCAGCTTTAACTGAAAATTCAGATGTTCCCGGTCCAGTTAGGTAAGCTTGTAGTAATCCTTTTTCAGCATAAATCAATGGAAACTCTGCATCTGGTGCGAATCCTTGCGTAATACCTTCTTCTTTTTCGTTGTATTTATCTAAACAACGCCACAAGTTTTCTTCATCGGTTCCAAAAATAAATCGGATACGTGTATTAAATTCAACGCCTGCATCCATCAACGCTTTGACAGCATACATTGCAGCGATAGAAGGTCCCTTGTCATCTTGTGATCCTCGTCCAATCAACCAACCATCTTTGACAGTTGGTTCAAATGGTTTAGAATCCCAATTGTTTTCATCGCCAGCTGGAACGACATCCATATGACACAAGATACCAAATAGCTCATCGCCAGATCCGACTTCCGCATAACCATAATATCCTTCTGGATCTTTAAATGTCTTAAATCCTAGATTTTCACTGATTTCTAACACTTTATCCAATGCTTCGATCACTTTTGTCCCAAAAGGATGCCCTTCACCAGTATCTGATTCGTCCAGAACTGAAGGGATTCGAATCAATTCATTTAAAGATTCCAATGCTTGTTCATGATGTTGTTTTGTTACAAATTGTTTCATGTTACTAGCCTCCTAATATAATAAAAAGGTTATGTCAAAACAACAGACACAACCTCTTTTTTCAAACAATAAATAGTTGAGCTTGGATCTTGTCCATTCACATCAAGTAAAAAACCATGTACACTCTAAGTCAACGGTTTTGTCTACTTTGTTATAACATTGCCGCTACACCTAAGATAACACAAATGGCTACAAATAGGATAGCAATCAATTTTCCTGTGAATTTCCACCAAACGGAAATATCAAAACGAGCGATCGCAACAGCCCCCATAACGATTGCTGATGTTGGTGTGATCAAGTTGACCAAACCAGATGCTGATTGATAAGCAGTGATAACTAAATCTTTACCAACGCCTGCAAATTCACCCATTGGTCCCATGATTCCCATAGTAGCTGCTGCTAGTCCAGAAGTTGATGGGATCAAGAATGACATAGGGATATAGAAGATAAACGTTAAGATCAAGAAGACACTAGATGACAATGAACTTAATCCTTGTTCACCCCAATGTAAGATCGTATCAGTAATTAAACCATTATTCATCACAACTTGGATACCACGTGCAACAGCTACCACGATCGCAACACCGATCAAATCTGAAGCTCCTGCTAAGAATTCAGAAATAAAGACTGATTCTTTCATTCCGTAAGTGATTGCCACTACAATAGCCATCACTAAGAACAACATGGTAATTTCTGGGAAATACCATTCTCCTAAAGGAAGCATGTTTTTACCTAAAACAGTTCCGACTACAGGTAACCCTGTTAACCAGTTAGTTAATGATTCAAAAATCGTAAAGTTTTTATTCAATGTTGTCCAAGGAATCAAACTAATGATCATAATACCAAAGGTAATGAAAAATAGGATATTTACATGTTTTTGTCTTTTAGTAATTGATTCTTGACGACCAATTGAATCGATATCAAAATGTTTGATGTCTTCTTCACGTTGTTTATATACAAGTGATTTCGTTGGGTCTTTTTCCACTTTAGATGCGTAACGGTAGACATAAGCAATTGAGATAGCCAATAGTACCACGAACATCAAGAAACGTAACCCGATTCCTTCACCCATTGAGATACCAACTGCTTGAGAAGCGACCCCAGTAGCAAATGGATTAACGGTTGAAGCTAAACAACCAACTTGTGACCCTACTAAAACGATAGCTACTGCAACAACTGTATCAAACCCAACAGCCATCATAACAGGAATCAATAAAGCATAGAACGGAATAGTTTCTTCCGCCATACCATAAGTTGAACCACCTAATGCAAATAAGATCATCAACACAGGGATCAACATTTTTTCTTTTCCTTTAAAGCGTTTTACAACGGAAGCAATCCCTGCATCCAAAGCACCAGTTTTATTGATAATACCTAAGAAACCACCCACAACTAAAATAAAGAATGAAATTGGAATAGCAGCCGGTGTTTCTTTCGTTAATTCCCCAGCAGGTACACCTAGCATCCCATTAATCGGTGCCATAAAGATATCCCATAGCCCCTGAGGATTTTGCTCTACTCGTTCATATGATCCAGCAATGATGTTGCCTGCATCATTGACACTATAATGTCCAGCTGGTATGAACCAAGTTAGTACAGCGATAATCGCAATAATAATAAATAAGACCGTATACGCTGAAGGCATTTGAAATTGTTTCTTCTTTGTTTGTTCCATGTTCTTCTCCCTTTCTTGTAACATTAGAATCTTATAAGAGTGATTCCATCAGTTATTTTATCAAAAAGAATACGATAACCAAAACAATAACCTATTGATTCGGCAAATTTTATTCAAAAATCCTGCTTTCACTCCTTTCTCTATAAAATTTAAGGTAAAGCTTTTTCAATACAATTGTAGCGTTTTCCTCTTCCATTATAACAAAACTATTTATCATTCAAAAAGTGATTAATTTCACATTTTGAATCATAAAATACATTTTTATGCATAAACAAAAGAAATACTCAAACACCGTTTATAAAACGCTTACACAACATAGGTTAATGAATTTTTTTTCATTAAAATTTCCGATATTTTTTTATTTCCTTGAATTCTTTTTAGAAAAAACAATTTTTATTTTCTCATCCCTTTTTTTTCTAATCGTTGGACTACTTTTTCAGAAATACTAGTACTTACAAAAACGGCTCCATAACTTTTTATATTGTAAAAGTTATGGAGCCTTGACTGATTTTTTTAATGATAAAATAATTAAGAAAGTGGCATCAATTCATGCTTCCCTCTGAAAATGGATAAACGAGCATGAGCTGCTGTACTATTTATTTGTTGTTCGTCACTGTATGTCTTTGTGCCAACTGGTGTTGTTTCCGACTTAACCATGGCAATAATTTTGCGTGTAAAACCAAAAAGGCAGCACTGACGATAAATCCTTTAATGATATTAAATGGGACGATTCCGATCAGGACATAATTAGCTAACGGCATCCCTAACATTTGATTAGCATTTAAACCTAAAAACATAAGGTACAATGGGGTAATCACAAAATAGTTTGCGACACTCATGAAGATCGTCATTGCGATCGTACCAGAAATCACACCTAAAAACTTATTTTTTCCTACTTGAGTCTTCTTACGGAAGAAGTAGAAAATAGGTAAGGTAAAGATAGCTGTTGCTAAAAAGCTGGCTGTATCTCCTACCAAATTATCTGGTGAAAAGCCGGTAGTGATCAAGTGTAAGATCGATCGTAAGAAAGCTGTAACCAATCCAGCAACTGGACCAAATAAAAACATACTGATCAGTACTGGGATATCACTAAAATCGATCTTTAAAAAACTAAAGGCTGGCATGATCGGAAATGCGATATATTGCAAAACCAATCCGATCGCAGCAAATAATGCCACAGCGACCATTTTTTGTACACGGGTGTTCTTCATTTGAAATCCTCCTGTTAGGACTCCTCTTCAGCGAACTTTTCGACGAACTTTTTGCAAATAAAAAAACTCTCCAATAACAGGGAGAGTTAGAGTTATTTGGCAAAAAACTACGTCAAATAAGCTCTATCTTCTTTATCCAGACTATACTGTCGGTATCGGAATTTCACCGATTCAGCTACTTAGGTAAAGTAGGTCGTGGACTATAACCACCGGTCGGGAATTTCACCCTGCCCCTGAAGACGAACCATTTATAATTTTGTTTACCTTTACATTATACATCGCTTGAGAAAAAATGCAATCATTTATTCTTATAATAAGTAAGTAATCATTTTGATTGATTCAATAAACTGCTGACTTCTTTTTTGTTCAACTCACGATAGTCGCCAGGGCGTAAGCCTTGAAGCGTCAAATCGCCGTATTTTTCTCGTTTTAATTTTTGAACAGGTAAGCCAACTGCTTGAAGCATATTTTTTACTTGATGATTTCTACCTTCATGGATAGTCAATTCAACGATACTATGATTTGTCTTAGGATCCACAGATAATATTTGGTAACGTGCTGGTGAAGTTCGTTTCCCTTCGATTTTTATCCCTTTCGTCAAGGGAGATAACATTGTTTTAGTAGCAATCCCTTTGACTTTCGCCACATATACTTTGTCTACTTCATGTTTCGGGTGGGTCAAACGTTGCGCAAAATCACCGTCATTAGTCAAGAGCAGTATACCCGAAGTATCATAATCTAATCGTCCTACTGGATAAATTCGTTCTTTCACCATTGGAAGCAAATCAGTTACGACTTTTCGCCCCTTGTCATCAGCAACAGCGGAAATCACGCCTTTTGGTTTATATAGTAAATAGTACCCGTATTCTTCTTGATAAATCGGCACTTCATCTACTTCGATCAAATCACGTTTGCTAACTTTTACTCCGAGTTCTTTTACTACTTTGCCGTTGACTTTTACTCGTCCAGCCAAAATATATTCTTCCGCTTTACGTCTGGAAGTGATCCCTGCATGCGCAATTACTTTTTGTAGTCTTTCCATTATATCTGTTCTCCTTCATCCATTTCATCAAAGAATAAGTCGAGTGAAGACTCTTCGTTTAATGAATGCTCCATTGCTTGTATATCTGGTAAGTCTTTTAATGAGTTGAGACCAAAATAATCTAAAAAATAAGGAGTCGTCCCATACAAAATAGGTCGTCCAGGTCCTTCCACGCGTCCTTTTTCTTCAATCAACTGATGAGCAGCTAGCCGTTGAATGGCACCTGAGACTTGAACCCCACGAATTTGTTCGATTTCTACTCTGGTAATCGGTTGTTTATATGCAATGATCGCCAACGTTTCGACAGCTGCTTGTGAGAGAGTATTAGACGTCCCTTGGGCATAGCGTTTCAACAATGGCGCTAACTCTTTTTTGGTTGTTAAAACGACATGTGCCTCTGTTTCCAAAATATGCAAAGCACTAGCTGGATCATTTTCATATCTTGTTTTTAATTCCGTTAATAAAGCCACTGTCTCTTCTTTCGTAATAGTTAACAGATAGCTGATTTCTTCTAACCCGATTCCTTCCTCGCCAACAATAAATAAAATGGCTTCAAGTTCACTTAATTTTGTCATCTTTGGTATCTCCTACTGCTAGATAAAGCATAATTGTTTCATAATTTCCTTCTTGTTGCGCAACGATCTGACCATTTTTCATCATTTCTAATAAAGCCATAAATGTAGTGACTACTTCTGTTTTCGAAGGCGTTTCAAAAAAAGACTCAAAAGAGCATCCCTTATGATGTTGCTTAAGACGCTCTTCAATAAAGATGATACGTTCTTCAATTGTTGTATCATCAGGAGTAATCGTTTTTTCAACTTTCTCTGAGAATTTCTTTCGCTCTAAGATTTTTTCCATCGCATGAAACAAATCAATCTTTTTGACTTGTCCACGTTTCAATGGTTTCTCTTGTCCAATGAGATCGTCTACTGCAACTGGTTCTTTCGTATAATATAAGCTTCTCTCTTGGGCTTTTTCGGTTAACTGCTCTGCAGCATACTTATACTTTCGATATTCCAATAATTGATTGACTAATTCGTCACGCGGGTCCTCTTCCCAATACTCATCTTCAATGATTGCTTCTTGAACAGGTAACAAAGTTTTGCTTTTGATCGCCATCAACGTGGCAGCCATCACTAGATATTCTCCAGCAACAGCAAGTTCAAGAGTTTTCATCGTATGGATATAACTCATGTATTGCTCAGTGATCGTTGCAATCGGGATATCATAAATATCGATCTCCATTTGCTGGATCAAATGAAGGAGTAAATCTAAGGGTCCTTCAAATATATCTAATTTGATATTGATTTCTGTCACCATATTCACTCTTTCTTCTTGTTTCGATCGACCCATTTTGCGAGATATGGACGGGTAATCTCTGTTGGTCGTATGGAAAAGTCTGGGTATTTTTCTTGAAGTTCATCAAGCATTTGAAAGCCCATCTGATCTCCCCGATAAGATGGATTCAATGAAACATCGTGAATAATCAATTCCTGATTTTCACCCCAATAAACACCAATGATTCCTTGAATATTCGTTGAACCTTCTGGTGTGAAGAAAAAAAGTTCATATCCTTCTTCTGTTTCATAGGTATTGATTTCTTTGAGTAAATTCGATTTATCCGTTAGTTTCTTATGAAAACTTAACAGTCCCATAGCAATTTTACGATTTTCTTTTCGGTAATGTGTTAACATTTTTTCACCTTCCTATGACTAAGCCCTTGGAAAATGCTGCTTATAAACATCCGTCATTCTTTTCTTTGTAATATGTGTATAAATTTGTGTTGTTGAGATATCAGCATGTCCTAACAATTCCTGTACCGTTCGAAGATCTGCACCATTTTCCAGCAAATGTGTCGCAAAACTATGCCTTAAAGTATGAGGGGTCACCTCTTTATTGATTCCTGCTTCACGCACTAATTGTTTAAGGTTTTTCCAGATACCTTGCCGTGATAACCCTGTACCATGATGATTGACAAATACATGCGTTTCAGAAGGATTCGCTACAAGGAGGGGGCGTGCTTCGTCTAGATACCGCTCCAACCATTGGATCGCATAATCACCTAGAGGTATGATCCGTTCTTTGTCCCCTTTACCAAGTGTTTGGACCAAGCCGAGCGACAAGTGAAGATCACTTAGCTTTAAACCAACGAGTTCACTGACACGCATACCTGTTGCATACATGACTTCTAGAATTGCTCGATCTCTGATCCCTAGATTTTTGGTTGTATCAGGTGTTTCGATCAATCGTTCAACCTCAGTCAAGGATAAGGTGCTAGGTAACTTTTGAACCTTTTTAGGCGTATCAATGTGTTGCATCGGGTCATGATCAGTCAATCGTTCTTGACGTAAGAATTGATGAAATCTTCTCAAGCTAGTAATCATTCTGGTCACGGTTGCTGGAGCTTTCTTTTCATCATGCATCTTTTCCAGATAATTGATCACGACGTAGCGATCGACATCTTGCCAGGAAGTGATTTGCTCATCTTCTAAATAGTGAAGATACTGTAACAAATCTCGTTCATAACTTTTTCTCGTATTTAATGACAAGCCACGTTCAATCGTCAAATAGTGGAGATAATCATTAATTTCTTCATTCATAATAATCCACCTCGTGCTCTTCTATCATATCAGATACCCTTCATTTTCGATAGTCTATTTTACAGCTAGGCAAAGAAAAAGCCGTCTAGCAATCAGACGGTTTTGCTTTCTTTTTCTTTAGTGTAACATTTTTGACAAATACCATGAAATGTTAAGCGATGATCTTTTACCAAAAAGTGATACCGTTGCTCCACAATTTCTTCCACTTCACACAATAAATCTTCTTCAACCTCTTCAATCGTGCCACATCGTAAACACAATAAATGATGATGGAAATGTTTTGCTCCTTCTTTTCTCAAGTCATAGCGAGCAACACCATCATTGAAGCTGACTTTATCAATGACTTTCAAATCGGTCAAAATCTCTAACGTCCGATAGACAGTAGCTAACCCAATTTCTGGACTCTTTTTTTTCACTAGAAAAAAGACTTCTTCTGCCGATAAATGTTCTTTCTCATTTTCTAAAAGTACTTGTAAAGTTGCTTCTCTTTGTGGGGTTAATTTGAACCCCGACTCGTGTAATTGTTGTTTCGTTTTTTTCATTACTGACATCGCATTCATAACCATGTATTCAACCCCGACAATTTATAATAATTATAATCAAACAAAAGGAATCTCTTTCTAAATTAAAATAATTATAAGCTAGTTAAGATAAACATGCAAGGTATTCTCAATTAGATTTTCTAATTCGTTTCGTTACCCCTGCTTCTTGTTTGACTAGTCCTTGTTTTAATAGATTGCCGATTGCTCGTTTAAAAGCTCCCTTGCTTATACCAAAAGTTTTCATGATATCTTCCGGATCAGATTTGTCAGTAAAATGGATTTGCTCATCTGCTGATCGTTCAATGATCGTTAAAATCATTTGTGCATCATCAGAGATTGCTTCATATGCTCTTGGTTTTAATGAAAGATTCAATACTCCATCAGGTCTCACACCAATTACTCGTCCTTTGACTTGTTCACCTAAGCGCGGCTCATTATAGCGTTCTGATGGGTGGATAAATCCGATATAATAATCATCTGTTAAGACGTACGTTCCGGTAATTTTCAAGCGGTAAGCAACACCTGTAATGTCTTTATTTTTGATTTCTTCTGTTCCACGTTTACTCAATGATTTAAAAATCTTTTCATCGGCTAAACTACCCCAAATTCGGTCTTTGCTATCGACTCTTAAAGCAACCATTAAACGATCGCCTTTTTTAGGCCAAAGTTCTGTCATCGTTGGTAGTTCATCTAATGAGACTACAAAATCTTTGTCGGGTAATCCAATATCGACGAATACTCCTAAATCTTTTCGTGAAGCAGTCACTGTACCAAAAGCATAATGACCAATTCGACTTTTAGGAATCAACGTAGTAAAACGATTTTCATGTTTTTGATTTTGATAACCAAACCCTTCGACTGCTTCACCGATACGATAGGTCCCTTCGGTTTTACTTAATCCAAAAGTTTGTCCATTTTTCTGGACAAAGTAATTTTTTTCATTTTCATCAATTACCATTCCGGTAAATATTGTTGCCAATAATTCATTCATCTTATTTCTCCTTATTTATAAAAGATTCAGCCATCTTTTCTTAGCTATCATAACATAATGTTCCCATGATTAGTAGTTGGTTTGGTCTTAGTCGTCGCAAAAAAACTCAGACATCGTGTATCTGATCCTATATGGTCATCCACTTAGTTCCATACGATCTACGATATCTGAGTAGTATTTGATCATTGTCTATCTAGCAGATTAATGGCTGCCATTTCCGCCAAACCAGCCTGTTTTACAATTGATCGTCACAATATAAAATGGTAATGCACTTTCACCGATTCCACGCATCAAATTAGATTGGGTTGAAGTAGCATAAAGATTATAATAACCTTCACCATTTTCGATTCTCGCTTTTTCTAGTTTATATCCACCTGCCACAATGTAGCCTCGTTGAATACAAGTAGCAATAACACTTTGTTGGACTCCTGGTGCCCAATTCCATGCTGGATTAGATGCATCAGCCACATCACTTTGTCGAGTTGACATGATGGGTTGATTGGCTGAATTAGTCTTATTGGTCGTTGAACTAGATTTTGCTTGTTGTGCAGCCAGAGCTGCAGCTTGTTTGGCTGCTTCAGCTGCTTTTTTTGCTTCTTCAGCTTTTTTCGCTTCTTCTTTTGCTTGTGCTTCTTTCTGCTCTTTCGCAGTCAAGGTTTCATCTACTTTTTTTAGTTGATCTTTTAAAGCGACAGCTAGCTCTTCATTTTTGATTTGCTCTACAGCATTTTTTGCTTCGTCATACTGCTCTCTGTTCGCACTGTCTACGACTTGATTATCATGATAGACAACGTTCACTTTATCTTTAGCCGTCTGCAATTGTTTGTATTGATCCTCTGCTTCGGTTTGCGCTTGCTTGATCAGACGTCCAAAAGCAGTTTCATTTGTAGTCATTGGTTGAATGGCTTGATCTTCTTTTAGTTTGGGATCAGCTGCTAAATGATCATCGTCAATCACTACCGAAGTAAATAACTGGTTGACACGTTGAATATCTTTGATTTTGGTTTGGATATCCTGGAATGTTTTTTCTAATTCAGGATATTCTTTCTCTTTTTTTACGTCATTCAGATCAGTCTTTAGTTTAGCTAAGTCTTGATTGATCATTGAAGTACGGATAAACTGGTGAGACGGATCTGTATAAAAAGCGTTCAAGGCAGTTTGTAGCTCTGCCACCTTTTGTTTTTGTCTTTCTTCTTGTGCAGCGATTTGCGCCTGAACATCTTGCTGATGGTCATAATAAGCCCAACCACCGACTCCGAGCAAGACGATTGCTGCTAAAGCCAGATACGGTCCTTTTTTCGATCTTTTTCGTTTCCCCTCATCAGACTTAGCTGATGTAACTGGTTCTTTTTGTTCCGTTTCTGTCCTTTGATCGATTTCATTTGATAATTCTGTTTTTTCTATAGCTTCTGGTTTTGAAGAATCTTTCTTACGAATTTCTTCTTTTGGTTCTTCTTCTTTTACCGATTCTTCTTTCGATATTTCTTCTTTCGATATTTCTTCTTTTGCTGTTTCTTTTTTCGATATTTCTTCTTTTAGAACTTCTCCGTTTGATTGATTCTCTTGTAATGGAGCTGCTTTCGGAATATCTTTTTCTGAAACTTCAGGTTTCAAATTTTCGTTTAACGCTTCGTCCTCATGGGTTGAGTTTTTATCGACATCTTCCGCACTCGCTTTTTCTTCGACTTCTTTTTTTCCTATCAAAAGATTTTCTGACGACGATTGGACGTGAGTCGATTTTGAAGCGGGCACTGGTTCTTCAGTTTGTTCCTTAGAAGAAAGCAATTGATTTTCTTCTAAAGTTTGGGTTACCGTTAAGCGTTCATTATTTTTTTCTGTTGCTGTTTCAAACGTTTCTTCTTGATCAATCACTTGATGGTCAGTTGGCTGAACAACGCTATCGTTCGTATCAACTGGTTCCTTTTCTTTCGTTTCACGTTCGTTAGTTACTGGCACTATACTTTCTTGTTTTGAATCAGTCTCTTTGGCATTTTTAGCTGCGAGTTCCTCTTGGATCATTCGCATCAATTCTTCTGCATGTTCTTCTGTTGTATCTTCTCTATGAGCTTTGATATAAGCAGATAAAATCGAATTTTCTTTTTCATGATCAACAAATTCTTTTAATTCAGCTACTCTTTTTTGTTGTTCTGCTTCGATTTCATCCGTCAATTCATCGCCCTTAGCCTGTTTTTTCAAATCAGTTCCTTCTTCGCTTGTTGACGGCTTTTTGTTTGCCTTTTTAGTGACTACATCTTCAGCATCATTAGTTTCTGCTAGATTCGTTTCTTCAGATGATTCTTCTTTAAACAAGGCCATGACCGATTCTAATGGTAACTCTGTTAATTCTGACCATTCGATTGGATCATTTAATTCCGTGTCAGGAAAATGTTCTTCTGAAGAATCTATTGGTAATTGACTGTTGTTCTTTTCTTCATTCGTGTGTTGGTCTTGCTCTTTTATTTGGTAACCACAATCAGGACAAATCAACTTTCCTTTGATTTTCTTTGATCCACACGTTGGGCATTTTTTTATCACTGAGCGATCGGCTCCTTTTGTTAGGTTTACGCTACCATTTAATCTACCATATTCTGAAAGTTTCGCCAAGAGTCTATTTTGATCAAACGGATATCAAATAGTATAACTCGTAAAAATAAAACAAATAATTTACAAAAAGTTTCTTATAATTACGCATAGTTACGCAATTATTTATGTTTTCATCATCATAACGTTAATAGCGCATCAATTATTTATTATGATCAGGTTCAAGCTTTTGACTCAGCCATTGACTAAAAAAGTAGCACGAGATCATCTATTCTGATCCCGTGCTACTTTGTTTTCAGTAAAGGCTACTCGCTATTTTAAAAGACAGTCATTGTCTATAAGATTCAAAATTTGAATCCTATTTTTACTCTAAGAAATCTTTCAATTGTTTTGAGCGTGATGGATGGCGTAATTTACGTAACGCTTTCGCTTCAATTTGTCGAATACGTTCACGTGTTACTCCGAATACTTTCCCAACTTCTTCGAGTGTTCTGGTACGACCATCGTCTAAACCAAAACGTAAGCGGAGAACATTCTCTTCACGGTCAGTCAATGTATCTAAAACATCTTCTAATTGTTCTTTTAGCAATTCATAAGCCGCATGTTCTGCAGGACTAGTAGCTTCTTGGTCTTCAATGAAGTCTCCTAAATGAGAATCATCTTCTTCACCAATTGGTGTTTCTAAAGAAACTGGCTCTTGCGCAATTTTCAATATTTCACGTACTTTTTCTGTAGGAAGGTCCATTTCTGCCCCAATTTCTTCTGGCGTCGGTTCTCTTCCTAAATCTTGAAGTAATTGACGTTGGATACGGATCAATTTATTGATGGTTTCTACCATATGCACTGGGATACGGATCGTACGTGCTTGGTCAGCGATGGCACGAGTGATTGCTTGTCTGATCCACCATGTAGCATAAGTTGAAAATTTGAATCCTTTACGATAGTCAAATTTTTCAACAGCTTTCATCAAGCCCATATTTCCTTCTTGGATCAAATCAAGAAATTGCATGCCACGTCCAACATATCTCTTAGCAATACTTACGACCAAACGAAGGTTTGCTTCAGCTAAACGCTGTTTTGCTTCTTGATCACCTTCTTCGATTTTTAAAGCAAGAGCTACTTCTTCTTCCGCAGTTAATAGGGAAACACGACCAATCTCTTTTAAATACATACGAACTGGATCGTTGATTTTTACACCAGTAGGTGCTGACAGATCTTCTGTTTTTGCTTGTTCCGCTTTTTTCTCTGCACTCTTCAAGCTATGGATCGATGGATCTCCATTTTCATCAACAACGCTGATTCCAGCATCCTCGACTTTTTGGATCAATTTATCCATCTCATCCGCATTCAATGTGAATGGCGTTGCAAGTTTATTTGAAAGATCATCATACACGACTTGTCTTTTTGGTTTGTTTTCTTTGATAAAAGCTGCTACTGCTGCTTCATACTTTTTATTCTCTGTTACATTTGCCATAAAAGAAGGCCCCCCTTGAGTAGCTATTCGGCTTGTTTTAACTGTTTTGTTAAATTAATGATCTCAATCGTTAATTCCAATTCTAATTGCTTGTTTCCAGTTCTTCTAGCCTCTTGCTGCATTTGTTTTTTTAAAGTTATTTCATCAGCTAAACTAGACTTTCTGATTACACGCAATAAGTCTTGGATTTCTCTTGGTGTGCTTTCTTCGGCTACACGCAAATACTCGATTTCCACCACTAAACGCCTTAAATTTTCATCTTGCAAAAAGTCCAAAAACTCCGCAAGGTTGAATTCATCATGTTGTGACACAAATGCATCGAATAAAAAATATACTTCTGCATAAATGTCATGAATAAACTGAAATTGCTGTTCTTTCAAAAGATTACGGACAGATATCTCTTTGAACACTCTGTACAAGAGCATTTGTTCCGCTTTTTCTACTTGAGTCAGCGGTCTCTTTTTCGTTATTGCCGTCCGTGAAATAGCTGGTTCTGGCAATGTCGTTGGTTGGTTGGTTCGATTCGTTTGATTTTCCCTGCGAAAATCCCGTATTTGCTTTTGCAGGGTTTCACGACTAAGTTGAAATTCGGTCGCTAGTTGCGATAAATACATATCTTGTTCGATTGGCGAGACAACTTGACTAAGTTCTCTCGATACCTCTTCTAAGTACTGGATTTTATCTTTTTCATTCTCCAGGTTCTTGTCTTGCTTCAAATAACGTGACTTGAAAGTAAAGACCGTTTCACGACCATGAAAGATCAGTTCATTAAAGGAGTCATTTCCATATTTACGTAAATATTCATCGGGATCAAGTTTTTCCGGAATCACAACGATTGATAATTGCAATCGACTATTTTGTCGTAACAATTCGATCCCTCGATTCGTTGCCTCGAATCCTGCCTTATCTCCATCGTAACAAAAAACTAGTTCTTTGGTTACTCGTTCAATCTGCTGGATCTGTTGATTCGTTAAACTCGTTCCCATGGAAGCTATCCCATTTTTTACACCTGCTTGCCAAGAAGCAATGACATCCATGAAACCTTCAAATAAAAGAACTTCACCGCTTTTTCGGATATCACTACGTGCTTTATCCAAGTTGAACAACACTTGTCTTTTATTGAATAATTCTGTTTCTGGACTATTCAAATATTTGGGTTGATCTTTTTCTTGTCCTTTTTCTGGTGCAAGCCAGCGTCCAGAAAAACCAATCGTGCGCCCTTGAGGGTTTCTGATAGGAAACATGATACGTTGGTAAAACCGATCAGATATTCCTCCATCCTCATGAGAGATAAACAAACCAGAACGTTCCAACACTTCTTGATCGTATGCTTCAGTTTTAAATACTTGTTTCAAAAATGAACGTTCATTCGGTGCAAATCCGATCGCAAATTCTTCAATCAATTCTAGTGTCAAACCACGTTGTAGTAAGTAATCTAAAGCTTGCTCGCCTACTTTCGTGTGTAGCAACATATGATGATATACTTCTGCGGCTTTTTCATGCGCTAAAATCAATTTTCCTGTAATTGAATCGCTATTTTCGAAGGGAAGTGTTTGTTTGCGCCATTGATCTTCTAACTGAATTTGTTCAAAATCAGCAACTTTGACGACTGCTTCTGGGAAACTAAGTCCTTCTAGTTCTTGAAGAAAAGTAAAGACGTTTCCTCCTTTTCCGCAACCAAAGCAATGAAAAATCTGTTTATCTTCAGCCACCGAGAAAGATGGTGTTCGTTCTTCATGAAAAGGACACAAACCTAAATAATTCTTTCCAGATTTTTTTAATTGGACGTATTGACCAATCACCTCAACAATATTCGTTTGTCCACGAATCGTTTCAATGACTTCTTGAGGAATCCGTTGAGCCATGCTTTCACCCCCTGTAAATAGCTAATTGGCATCTGTCAAAGAGATACCTCAGGAGAATAACCGGTAAAAAATCGCACTAACGAAAATCAGTGCGATTTTAAAGGACACAATTATACATGTTTCATTCTATCACAATTCTAAACTTTTTCAAGTATAATACTTGTCATTCTAAGAACAAGCAACGGTTTATTTCGTTGTTGCTAATTTATTCAATAAGTAGTCACGGATATTGGTCTTTCCATAAATCAGTCTCAAAATGATATTAACGATCATAAAACCAATGAAATATGGCCAAGCCGTTCCTAACCCAAGATCAACTTCTAACAGATGATGGAAAAGCATCGCTGCTACATAAATCCCTACAACAGTTGTTACCGCTAAGAAAATTCGCAACGGATTAAATGGATAACACGCTTTGACTACTGCCATACAGCTGATTCCGATCAATAGATAATACATTAAAGTGGTCGTTTGCAACTGGGTAAATGGCAAAACTTTTCCTAAAATATAAACCACAATAATATTCAATACGACTAGCAATGCATTTGGCAATGCATTGATCAATGCTGTTGGTAAATAACGATAGGTAATCTTTCGTTTATCTTGTTCAAACGATAAGAAGAAAGAAGGATAACCTTCAATAGCTAAGTCAATCAATGTGATCTGGATTGGGATGAATGGAAACCCGATTGCAGTAATTGCGCATAAGATAGAAAGAATAAACGAATAGATCGTCTTTATAAAGAAAATACCTGAAACTTTGGTCACATTGTTCACGACACGACGCCCTTCGAATAAGACTTCTGGTAAAGTCGTAAAATCAGAATCAAGTAAAACGAGATTAGCAATTTGTCTTGTTGCACCGTCTCCTTCAGCCATGGCGATACTGCAGTCTGCTTCACGCAGTGCCAACACGTCATTGACTCCATCCCCAGTCATAGCCACAGTTCCACCACTTTGTTTTAATTCGTTCACTAATGTTTTCTTTTGTTGTGGACTCACACGACCAAAGACCGTGTATTCATGAGCGGCTTCCCGGACAGCTTTTTCTTCTGTCATCGTAGAAAGATCAACATACGAATCATAATTTGGTAAGCCTGCACGGCGGGCAATATTTGAAACTGTGAACGGATTATCACCTGAAATAACCTTTAGATTCACACCTTCAGCATGTAAATAAGCTAATGTTTCTTCTGCATTTTTACGTATTGGATCGTCAATCTCAAACAGCGCGATTGGTTCAACGCCTTTTGGCTCTCCTTCAGTCAAATGTTGTTCAGGAGCGACACCTAGCATCAATACACGGTAGCCATTTGCTTGAGCATCCACCAAACTTTCTGGCAGTTGTGATTTTTCAACCAAACGTTCAGGAGCTCCTACATAGATCACACCTAATTCAGGAAACTCCATTGCTCCCCATTTACGGTCAGAAGAGAAAGCTAACTTTTCAGTCACAGTATAGCGATTAGCTACTTGAAAGTAATCTCTAAGTGCCCGCATGGTAAGATTATTGTCACTGCTTTCAGCTAGATAGGTTCCCATGATTTCAGGAATCGCTTTTTCGTACTTAGGATTTAGGGCTTCGACCCGTTGGATACTCATTTTTCCTTCAGTGATCGTCCCTGTTTTATCCAAGCAAAGCGTATCTACATGAGCAAGTGTTTCAATCGAATACATATCTTGGACTAAGATTCTTTTCTTTGCTAATTTCGTTACACCAGTAGTCAGTGCAATACTAATCAAAAGGACTAAGCCTTTAGGCAACATCCCTAGTAATGCTGCTGCCGAAGCAATAACAGAAATCTTAATGGAAGCATCACGGATAAATAACGCTTCTAAAAATAAAATAATACCTAATGGAATGATAATGAAGCTAGTAAATTTCGATACTTTTCGAATAGAATCGACAAGTTCAGAATGAATCGCTTTATGGGTTTTTGCCTCACTCGTTAGGCGAACTGCATAGTTGTCTGCACCCACACGAATCGTTTGAGCTAAAACAGAACCACTGGTTAAGAAACTACCTGAAAGCAATTCATCTCCTTCGGTTTTGACAATCAGGTCTGACTCCCCTGTCAATAGTGCCTCATTGGCTTCTGCGCGTCCTGAGATCACTCTTAAATCAGAAGGAATCTGTTCCCCTGCACCAATCTTTACGACATCTCCTAAAACTAATTCTTTCGTTGAAATCGACTGCTCTTTTCCTTCGCGGACAACTCGTACCTCTGATTGCGAAACAATCGATAACTTTCTTACTAGATTTCTAGCATGGATTTCTTGATAGATACCAATAATGATATTCACCACAATGATTGCCAAGTAAGCCATATTGGAATAGGCACCGACCAATAGTAAGCAAATCCCAATACCAAAATTTAAAAAATTGAACAGCGTTAGTATATTGTCACTAAGAATCTGCTTAGTACTTTTTGATGCATCCTCTTGGTAATCATTTTGCTGCCCAGAGGAAATTTTTTGTCTCACTTCTTCCTGAGTAAGACCGTTCATTTCTTTCGTTTCCATTTTTCGCCAACTTTCAAAAAATAATCAATATATTTAAGTCTAGCTTGTTCTATTATTAAAAACAACTTATTTTTTACAAATTTATACAAAATAAGAACACATGATTCTATGCCGTTGAGAAATCCCAGCAAAAATCATGCGCCATTCAACCTTTATTTATATTGTTCTTCTAAACGACTCATCCACCAACCTAATGCGATACCAGCAAAAAATAAAATGGGACAAAAGATGATTCCTAGTAAACTTAAATTTGTGTAATCTGTAGGAACAATCATTACCGTCGAAGCAAAAACAACTCCTAAAATAAAATGGAACAATTTACTATATGCCTTAGAAAATATAAAATCAAATAACTTTGATAACGTCAACACGCAGAATACCGCGCCTAAACCGATCGGTAAGATCACGTCTAAGCGAGCTTCTTTGAAACCATCAGCCATCGCCTTGTATAACCCCATATAGACTAAAAAATTCGAGGGACTCAGTCCAGGAACAATCATCCCTAAGCCGATTAGACCACCAGCGATGATCCAAGTTACTGTGTTTTGTTCAACTTGACCATCAAATAGTTGTGATCCGTAAAGTAAAAAGAAATAAGCCACGATCAATGTGACGATCATCAGGATGATATCACCTGATTGCCGCCCTTTCTTTCCAGCTTCTTTCCACAACGCTGGAACAGTACCTACAATACACCCAACAAAAAACCATAAAATCGTCGTTTCATATGTCCCTAATAAGAAACTCACCAAAAAGGAAAGCAAAAAGACTCCGCTGATGCCTCCTAATCCGACAGGCAAAAAGAAAAGCACGTTTTCTTTAAAATTTCTGGTTAGATGAGCTAAAAAAGAGATCAATCGTTCGTACATCCCAAAAACAGCTGCTAAAGCGCCTCCGCTTACCCCCGGTAAAATAAAACCCGAACCGATAAACATTCCCTTTACAAAGCGCAATAGCCAGTCTTTCCCTGAATCTTTCGCTACCTTTTCTGTTATGATTTGTTCTTTTTCCACTTTTTTGAGCACTCCTTCTTTCTGATAAGATAAAGATCTAGCAAAAAATCTCAGCATTACACTCAATTAGTTAAAAACTTTGTCATATAACTCAATGAGGTCTTCATTCATCTTGACAACTTTTGTGTAAAACATGTTCCCTCCATTATGATAAAGATAACCGCCATTGTAAAGCAATGAGGGGACTCGCCAATAGCGATACTTGGTTTTTTTCTCATTACCTAAAAGTGGACTCAAGACATTTTTGGAATATTCTTCTGCTATCTCCATAGTATTTTCCCCACCTCGTTTTTTTACGTAGACAATATAATCCTTACCGAAGTTATAGGCTTGTATAGCTGTATCAAGATCACATCCTTGTTTTTTTGCCTCATTGATCATTTCTGCTAAGTAGCTGACTCCTTGATCGATACTTTCTTTTTGATTATCGATCAAATTGGCTTTACCATAGGCGCTTTCCGAACTTTGCATCAAATCAATCCCCTTGCCTTTTGATTCTGTTAAAATGATCCCCTTGACCAAAGACTCGTACTCTTCCATATGGTACTTTTTGATTGCTGTTGTTATTTCTGGTTCGTACTTTTCTACTCTTTTAATTGATTGATAGGTTTTTCCTAAGATGATCAATACTCCTATGACCAAGACAATCACTAAAAAAGAGACGATTCTTCGAAAGATTGATTTTTTCTTTTTTTCATAAACATTCACCTAGTTATTTTGACATCTTTTTTTATCTTACTATTTATTATCGTTTTTGGCTATTTCTTACTAATCATTTGTTCCTTTCCTTAATAAAAACTGAAATTTTCGGAATTTTTTACTATCTTACGAAAATGATCGTTGTTTTTTTAGGAAAACAATTGCTCTTATAGGAGAATTGTCGTTATACTTTAACCAGTAGGTGATTATGTGAAAAAAGAAAAGAAATATGCAAAAATGACTGATGGAACAGAGATCTATTATGAGAAAAGCGGAAATGGCATGCCTCTGTTTTTACTCCATGGTAATGATGGCAGTGGTCGTTTCTTCTCAGAGCAAGTTCCTGTCTTTAGTCAGTTTTATACCGTTTATCTCATTGATAGTCGAGGTCACGGACGTTCAACGAATCAAGCAAATACCTTGTCTTTTCGTTTGATGGCAGAAGATCTTTATACCATCATGCTACTTGAAGGAATTACAAAAGCAAATATACTAGGTTTTAGTGATGGAGCTAATCTTGGATTGGTCTTTTCAAGTTATTATCCAGAGAAAGTACATCGATTAATATTAAATTCAGGAAATACTTTAGTTAAAGGGGTTTTATTCTCAGCGAGACTGCTTAGCTACTGTCATTATATTGGTATGTGGTTGCTTTCTTTAGTTTGCCCATCGCTTAGAAAAAATTTGTTGGTGATCAAATTGTTGTTAAAAGATATCGGTCTTTCAACAGCAGATTTAGAGAAAATTAAATGTAAAACATTGATTATTGTTGGAAAAAAAGATGTGATCAGACTGCAACACTCCCTTTACCTAGCAAAAACGATCCCAAATGCTTCTTTTGTTTTAGTGAACGAACAAGGACATCAGTTAGCTAGAAAAGATCCTCAACGTTTCAATCAAGAAGTATTAGATTTTTTGTCTGAATAATAAGAATAGTAGGTGATTTTTTTGTTAAAACAAGCCTTACAATGGTTCAAAAACCATTTAGGTCTCTTTAAAACAATCTTTTTAATTTCTGTGGTTGTCATTATCGTTAGTGAATTGATCAATATTGGCAAAACACTATCGATCGCTCAATTAGCCGAAACATTTGCAACAATCCCACTTTGGAAGACGGGGTTGATGCTCATTGTTGGATTACTATCTGTTGCACCGATGATTGGGTATGACATCATCCTTAACCGCTTGTTGGGACAAAAATTAAAAAAGAGTTATTTATTTGAAACAAGTTGGTTGATCAATACCATCAACAATGTTGCCGGTTTTGGCGGCTTTGTCAGCATCGGATTACGCTCCGAATTATACGGTCATAAAAAAGACAGTAAGCAGTTGATGCAAGCTTTGTCGAAGATCTTTTTATTTCTAATGGCTGGACTGTCTATTTATAGTTTGATTTCTTTTTTTATGGTCTTTTTTGCACCGGTTGCGCCTTTTATTAAGCAGTATTGGATTTGGTTGATCGGTGGTGGGTTATACTTCCCACTTGTTTTTGTAGTCACTACCTTAAAAAAAGAGGGCTACCTCGGAGGACTTTCATTAAAAACACAAGGACAATTGCTGCTTGTCTCGATCTTAGAGTGGTCTGGTGTCTTGTTCACCTTTCTAGCAGTTGGGGCACTTATGGATATCAAAGTCGATTTGTGGCAAACGATACCGCTCTTTATCGCAGCTTCAGTTATCGGAATCGTCTCGATGATTCCTGGTGAAATCGGTAGTTTTGATATCATGATGATTATCGGTCTTTCTGCCATAGGTGTGCCAAAGGCAACTGTAGTCGTTTGGATCTTACTGTACCGAATTTTTTATTACATTATTCCTTTTTTGATCGGGATCGTCTTTTTCTTTAAGAATATTGGCTCAACTTTTGATCAACGTTATTCTGGTATTCCTAAGCAGCTGGCAACAGAGATTGCTCATAAAGCCGTCGTCGTCCTTTTATATTTTTCTGGTATCATGATGGTTCTTTCAGCAACGATCCCACAAGCTTTTACCGAGTTTCGTTGGCTGCATAGTATCAATCCGTTAAGGTTGCATTTTATTATTCAATTCCCAAGTATGTTGTTAGGATTTCTCTTTGTCATCATGGGGCGTGGGATTGCTGCAAGAGTCAAAAGAGCCTATTGGCCAACTATTGCACTGATCTTTTTAGCAGCATCTTATGTGACGATTATTGACTTTAGCTTTACTGCAGCTATTTTCCTATTGTTACTGTTGTTGATCGTAATTGCTTCGAAAAATGAATTATTTAGAGAACAAATCATTTATTCATGGGAATGGTTGACGATTGATGGTGTGATTATTGGTGCTTTAGCGTTGCTTTACATCATTATTGGTGTTTATAATCTGCCAACATTTCCTCATCGTAAGCATCATTTTATTTCGTTCTTTTTGTTCCCGTCAGAAAAGATTTGGTTATCTGGATTATTTGCTATTATTGCAGTAAGCTTTATCATCATTCTTTTCGTCCACTTCCTACAAGGAAAGAAACAGCAAGTCGGCGAACCGTTGGATGAAGAAAAAGCGTTAAATATCCTCCATACCTTTGGCGGAAATTCTGACAGTCAATTGATTTTCTTAAAAGACAAGCGCATGTTTATTTACGAAAAAGACCAAGTTGGAACGGTTTTATTACAGTTTGCTTGTTACAATAATAAATGTATCGTGATGGGTGATCCTTCGGGTAAAAAAGAAGATTTTCCTGCTGCTATCGAAGCGTTTATTGAAGAAACTGATCGTTTGTGTTACCTACCCGTCTTTTATGAAACGAGTGAAGAAATCGTGATGATTTTACATGAATTTGGCTATGATTTCATCAAAATGGGCGAAGAAGCACATGTTGAATTAGCCAATTTCACTACTTCTGGAAAGAAAATGAAAGGGTCACGTGCGATCTTGAATCGGATTGACCGAGAAGGTTTTACTTTTGAGATTATTCAGCCACCTTTTTCTGCGACACAGATGACTGAACTCAAACAAATTTCTGATCAATGGTTAGGAAGCCGAAAAGAAAAAGGTTTTTCACTGGGGTTCTTCTCAGAAGATTATCTACAGCGGGCACCGATCGCTGTTTTAAAAGACCCGCAACAAGACTTAGTAGCATTTGCTTCGATCATGCCAACCTACACAGATAACAAAATCGGCACGATTGATTTGATGCGTTATGATCCTGAGAAAGCACCAGCTGGAAGTATGGATTATCTTTTCCTTCATTTATTTGAGTATATGAAAGAGGAACAGATTGAGTTTTTCAACTTGGGGATGGCGCCATTATCCAACGTTGGAACCTCAAGAAAAAGTTTTATTCAAGAACGAATCGCTTACTTAGTTTATGAATTTGGTTCACATTTTTACTCTTTCCACGGCTTGCGTGAGTATAAAGATAAATATGCGACTCATTGGACTTCCCGCTATACTTCCTATTCACGTGACAGTTGGATTGCCTATGTCATGATCGCATTATTGATCATTGATAATGCACCAGTTGACCATAAAAAGCGATTAGTAGGTTTAAAGAAATGGTTACAAAAACGCTGAATATGACAACTTATATCTAATGATGGATGAAAAAAAGACGCATGATTCTAAAAGTCATCTGACTTGTTGAATCGTGCGTCTTTTTTATTTATCTATCCTTTGTTCTTAGGCTTCGATTTCTGTTACGATACCTGAACCTACTGTACGACCACCTTCACGAATGGAGAAAGTCGTCCCGTTTTCAATAGCAACAGGATGAATCAATTCTACATCGATCGTTACGTTGTCGCCAGGCATGACCATTTCCGTTCCTTCTGGCAAAACAATTGTTCCTGTTACGTCAGTTGTGCGGAAATAAAATTGTGGTCGATAATTATTGAAGAATGGTGTATGACGTCCGCCTTCTTCTTTAGTCAAAACATAAACTTCTGCTTTGAATTTAGTATGAGGTGTAATTGAACCAGGTTTGGCAATCACTTGGCCACGTTCGATGTCTTCTCTTTGAATCCCACGTAATAACACACCTACGTTATCCCCTGCTTCACCGTAATCAAGCGTTTTGCGGAACATTTCAACTCCTGTTACTACGGCTTTTTGCGTTTCTGGTTTGATCCCTACGATTTCGATTTCGTCACCGACTCTAACAGCCCCACGGTCAATCCGACCAGATGCTACTGTTCCACGTCCAGTAATTGAAAATACATCTTCGACGGGTAACAATAATGGTTTGTCCGTATCACGTTCTGGTGTTGGGATGTATTCATCGACTGTGTCCATCAATTCCATGATAGCTGCTTCTGCATCAGGATCACCTTGTAATGCTTTTAATGCTGATCCTTTGATAACAGGTGTATCATCACCTGGAAATCCATATTCGCTTAATAGTTCACGAACTTCCATTTCTACTAGATCAATTAATTCTTCATCATCGACTAAATCTGTTTTGTTCAAGAAAACAATCAAATATTTCACGCCTACTTGGCGAGAAAGTAAAATGTGTTCACGAGTTTGAGGCATTGGGCCATCCGTAGCAGAAACAACCAAGATTGCTCCGTCCATTTGAGCTGCCCCAGTGATCATGTTTTTCACGTAATCCGCATGCCCTGGTGCATCGATATGTGCATAGTGGCGTTTGTCTGTTTCGTATTCCACATGAGCAGTATTGATCGTGATTCCACGTTCACGTTCTTCTGGTGCTGCGTCGATACTAGCATAGTCTTGAGGATTTGCTAAGCCTTTTTTACCTAGTACTGTAGTGATCGCAGCAGTTAAAGTAGTTTTCCCATGGTCGACGTGTCCAATGGTTCCAATATTTACGTGTGGTTTACTTCTATCATAATGTTCTTTTGCCATAATTAACAAACCTCCTAATTAATTTAGAGCTTTAAAGTTTTGCTCTCATCTGTTGTCCATTATAGACTTCTTTGGAAAAATCCAAAAAGAATCTGTCCGCCTTACTTTTTGTAAGTATCGAACAATTTGTATTATACGTCAAACTTGGTCAAAGTCAACCAAGAACACTTATGCTGATTAATGACTAATTTTTCATCAGCCAACCATGCGTAATTGTTGTGACCATCTCCTTGTTTTCACTACAATGGGCTCTTTCGTAACTATCAATATTCGCGATAAAAACAAATCATTTCTTGTGTCGCTACCGACTGAAATTGGCATTTTTCATAAAATCGACGGGTTCGTTGTTCATTTTCTGTCAATAAAACTTTTTGTCTGACTTTTGGATAAGCTTGTACCATTTTTTCGATTAATTGTGTCCCGATCCCCTTGTTTTGATAAGCAGGATGAACAAGCAAATCTTGAATATAAAGAATTGTTTCGCCATCTCCGACACTACGGATCAACCCAATCAATTGTTGTTCGTGCCATACCGTTATTACTTCGAGTGACTGCTGGATTCCCAGAGCTAATTGTTGGATGTCCTTCGTATAGGCTGACCATCCTACAGCTGTATAGAGCGCGAACAATGCATCAAGGTCAATTTTTTTCTCTTCGCTGAATTCCATGTGCTTCCTATCCTTTGCTATATTTTTGTATGATGTAATCTGTCTCAATCTGTCGTTAACTCAATCAGATTTCCTTCAGGATCTTGGATAACCGCTTCATAATAACCGTCGCCCGTAGTTCTTGGACCACTGATCAATGGATAGCCATCTTTTACAAATGTTTCAGCAAATGAATCCACCTCTGTTTTTGTTCCCACTGAAATTGCTAAATGAGCATAACCAAAAGTATCGACTGCACGATCTGATAAAAAAGGCTTTGTAATCAATTCAATCCGACTTCCTGAGGTGAAATTCAGGAAGTAAGATTGAAACCGGGTTTTAGGATTCGTGTATTTCTCTGAACTTTCTGCAGCAAAATAATTCTCATAAAACGCTCTCATTTTTTCTAAATCATTAACCCAAATAGCAATATGTTCAACTTTCATTTTGTAACACTCCTTTATATTTTCGTTATCTCTTCCTATCCTTTATACCATTTTCTCTTTATTTGATAAAGAATGATGTGATTATTTTGGCTTTTGCTCTTAGTGATCAGTTCATAAAAGAAATGGTGTTATCTGGTAAAAAGAAAGCTGTCATTCTGAAACATCTAAAGATATGCACTACTTATATAGTTTACACCTGCAAAAAAACCAAGAAAAACTTTATACTGACCGAAAAAAGTTAACTTTTTAATCCAACTTTTAACGTTCACTATAGTTTCTCTTGGCTCTTTTCTTGTCTGCTACATTTTATTGTATTCTCTGAATAAGCATTCTTTTAATAATTATAAACGATTTAATACTTCGTCTACATTTTTGATCATGACTGAGATTGTTCCATCTGGGTTATTAACAAATTCGATCAAATCTGGATTTCGGTAGACGTCTACAGGGACGATCAATTCGATTCCATTGGATAACTTGAATTTTTGTTTACCAAATTTTTTCTCAGAAATTTCTTGGACTTCTCTGACTGGCAAAGCTTCAGCAACAAATCCCTGTTCTTGGACTTCTTCTTGAAAAGCTAATTTCGCTGTGATATTTTCTTTGAAGACTTTTTCCGCAATCATTTCATGGTCTAGTCTGCCCTTTTCCTCGATCGTATCATAAACAGCCTCTTTTAAATCAGCCACTAGATCAAATTCTTCAGTTTCAAATTTTTTCCCTAAACTTTTAGCTACTTTTTGGATCACTTTGACATTCTCTTCTAATGAAGGCGCAGGAACACTTTCGATGACTCTCCCCGAAAAATAGAGTTCTTTTTTTCCAGAAAACTCATATTTTTTTTCAATCAATTCATAGGTTAAATCAGTTAATGCTACCGCAAACGCTTCATCTGCCTTTTGGGATTTTGCCCCCAATATCGCTCGATTCAAAATCAATTGATTGGCGATTCCTGTTTCGTCTGCCTCTACAAAATGTGTATAGGATTCTCGGTAATTGACTTTTAACAAAGCCACATACATCACCGTATCTACTTCATACAAAACAACAAAGACATCAGCGCTTGGCGCTTCTTCGCTTTCTTGATAGATCTCAAACCAGCGTTGAACGATCCCTTCACTTGCTGCTACAAAGTTTTCTTGACAGTCCTGGACTTGTTTCGCCATCATACTTTCAGGTGACAGCTGTCCTGTTTTCGTTTGTGCAGAAGAAATTTTTTGGATTTTCTTTTGTAAAAAATCTCGAATAAACTCTTTAGTCAGATCCAATTCTTGTTGAGAAAATACGGGTGATCCCGTTTCACGATCAATAATATGCATAATTGCTTTTTTTAAATAAATATCCATGTTCTCATTCCCTTCTGATTTAGTTTACGGAAAATCAATACAAAATACCAGAACGAAAATCATTATTTTCCTTTTTTGAAAAAAATAATTGTCTCCTAAACAAAATGGATTCCTTTTTTGAGAAAATGCGCTACACTTAAAAGTGAACTAAAAATTAAGGAGTTGAGAATATGGATTCATTAACAAATACGTATCGTTTATCAAATGGTTATGAAATTCCGATTGTTGGTTTTGGTACTTGGCAAACACCGGATGGCGATGTCGCAGTTTCTTCAGTCAAAGAAGCGCTAGCTGCTGGTTATCGCCACATTGATACAGCACAAGGTTACAAAAATGAGGAAAGCGTCGGTCAAGCGATCAAAGAAAGTGGGATTCCCAGAGAAGAGATTTTTCTAACAACAAAACTTTGGAATGCCAATCACAGTTATGACTTAGTGATGTCTTCGTTTGAAGAATCACTACAAAAATTACAAACAGATTATATTGATCTTTTCTTGATCCACTGGCCTAATCCTGTGGCTTTCCGTGACAATTGGGAAGAAGCAAACGCCCAAACTTGGCGAGCTTTTGAAGAGCTGTATGAAGCTGGAAAAATCAAAGCCATTGGCGTCAGCAACTTCTTGCCCCATCATCTAGATGCGTTACAAAAAACAGCCAAGATCATGCCAATGGTCAACCAAATTTTCTTAGCTCCTGGTGAATTACAACCAGCAGTCGTTGACTATGCCAAAAAACACGAAATGATCCTGGAAGCTTACAGCCCACTTGGCACAGGGGAAATTTTCGATGTACCAGAGATGCAGGAAATTGCCAAAGCCCATCAAAAGAGTATTGCTCAGGTTGCTTTACGCTGGTCCTTACAACATGGTTTCTTGCCTCTGCCAAAATCCGTAACTCCTAGTCGGATCAAAGAAAATGCTGAACTTTTTGACTTTGAACTGTCAGAAGAAGAAATGCAACAAATCGATCAATTAGATGGCGTAGTTGGTAAAGCAAAAGATCCAGATACTACCCAATTTTAATTTAAGGATGTTTGATAACAATGACTCCGATTGAACGTTTAGAAAGGCTCTCAGAAGAAATCACTCGTACTTTTCATCCTGATTTTATCTTTTTGATCGGACCAGACAAGATCCAACACTTCCCAGCACGTAACTGGTCCCATGATCAAAAAATTCAAGAGCTAACCAACCGTTTCGATCATTCGCTAATGGTTACGACTTGGCAAGGACATGAAGTGATCTATTCACCTGAACTGTCTGTCTTTGCTTTGATTCCTTGTTCCAAAACAACGTAGCTGACTTCAATGATCGTGATAAGCCGATACACACTGAGTTTTTCTTGCCGGTGTCGTATCGGCTTATCTTTTGATATACACCTAAAAAGAGGAAACATTTCTGTTAAAAACAAATATTTTCCTAAAAAAATGCGTATAAATACATACATATCTAAGTTTTTTTCGTATAATCCTTTTCATTTCATCTTTTTTTCTTATAATCGAAAGGGTATGAGCGAAGGAGAGAACATATGAAGAAAAACAAAAACAAAAATTACTCAATCAATTCCGTCCTTCTTTAGATGGAATCAGAAGTCAATTATTTCATTCTTTAGAGGATGAAAGTCTACGTCGTTACGGCTTACCTTTACAAGTCATGCTTGATCCGAAAGACCGCCACATCTTAACGATTGGACTTGCAGGAAAAACAAATGAAGATACTCGCATCAATGTACCGATTGATGATAATTTCACAACTGTCTTAAAACGAATCCGTTCAGGAGAAAAAGACATCTTTGAACGCTTCCGTGACAACTTATTGATTGAAATCGTTTCTTATTGGAATGATCAACGTCTTAAAAATGATGAACCAACTGCTCAAGAGGTTTCTACACCTGTTGCTGAAACAAAAGTTGCTGACTCAAAACCTGTGGAATCACCTAAAACAGCTGAAGTATCAAAAGCGGAAACAACTGAAAAACAACGCTCAACTGAAACTGCCGCTTTGAATTTCGCTGATTTTTCAAGCGCAGTAGCGGAATATCCAAAATTTTATGTAGAAAAAGAAGCGGATGCAGCAGTCATCTATGAAAAAAACTCAGATGAACCACGTAAATTAGCTGAAATTTCAATGACAGCAGAAAACCAATTTACAATTGAAAAAGCGTTAGAACGCAAATACAAAGTGAAACTGACATTGATCCCATTGATCGAACAGTTTGCTGCAACAGCTATTTCAGAAAGATAACCAGTTTCACAAATCTATCCACCGCATCAAAAAACGGATTTTTGTCAAATGATGCCGGTAATGAGAAATCATAAAATGTTAAATGAGCAGAAAGGCAATTGCCCTCTGCTCATTTTTTTATAGTAAAATATTTTTTCTATTACTTTGAATCACCAAAAGTTGTCAATAATCTTCACCAATCTTAAAAAAGATAGAACCAAAAAAACAAGCGGTCTCTTTCCCTTAGTTTATTGGTTATGTTTTCCCAGCTTACCCATGCGCATGATAAAAGACATTCAGTTCATAAGCGACACCAGAAATAATTACTGCTAGTAAAAGGACTAAAAGACCTAAAACTACTTTTTGCTTTTTAGAAAAAAGCGTTTTTTTCTTCTCTAATTGCCTTGTTTTCAATATTGAATCTGTGGAGATAAAAGAGAAACAAACAACATAAGACAATAAAACTACTACTGCACTTAACGAAAATCCAGCTAAAATATCACTTGGATAATGGACTCTTAGATATAATCGAGTTGCTGCAATCAGCAATGGATAGCTGATAAAATACCAAGCAACTCTTCTGGTATCCTGACGACTCCAAATAATACTTAACGATAAGATAATTGTTAGGAAAAGCGCAAAGGATAATAAAGAATGTCCACTAGGAAACGAGTAACTCGTACGTATTTCCAATTGTGAAACGGCAGGTCTGATTCGTGCAATGAGCTTTTTTAGAATATACCCAAAAAAACTAACCGCAAAGATATTACAGATATTCCAAATCGCTAACAAATGGTAATTCTTTTTCCAAATATAAAAAGCAAAAAGAAAGGCGAAACATAAGGTCGGACCAATCGTTGCTAACTTAGCAAACAAACGAACAATCGTTGTTAGTTGTGGAAAATTAGGTAAATCGATCTTTGTATAAACCGCTAAATCTAGTGTTTCGAACCATGGAGGATTGATTTTTACGCATAAAATCAATCCAATCAAAAGACATAATGGAACGATTGATAATTTCAGTGCTTTTTGTTGATAATCACTCATAAAACTTTCACTTACTTTCTAACTTCATCTGACTAAACAAATGACTTATTCTACTTTTTTAAAACCTAAAATCATACCTAATCCGCCTCCCATGATCAACAAGGAGGTTCCTCCTTGACTTAGAAAAGGCAAAGGAATTCCTGTTAAAGGCAGTAAACCAATCGAAGCGCCGATATTTTCTACGATTTGAAATAATAGTCCAAATACGAGTACTACCGCTAGATATAGATTTCCTTTATTGTTTGTCTGTATCGCAGTGTAAATAACTTGGTAGAAAAGATAGAAATATAGAAAAACGACGGTCACGCTACCTAAAAAACCAAACGTTTCGGCAATTACAGTAAATACCATATCTGATTCACGTACCGGTACATAGATTGGTGGTATTTCAGCTGGTCGTCCACTAAATCCACCTGCACTAACAGACAATAAGCTTTGTGATTGTTGGTATCCGATCGATTGACTGTAAGCAAAAGGATCGATCCAAGCTCTCACCCGGTCTAATTGATACGTCTTAAAGTTCAGACTATAAAGGATCTCATTACCGTATTTCGTAAAAACTAGACAAATCAATATGACCCCAATAATAAATAAAAAACTAGCACATACGGCCAAGATCTTCCAATGGACCCCTGCAATCATGAACAGAGCCCCCAAACAAATAATAAATACCAAACTTGTCCCAAAATCTTTTTGCATATACATCAACAAGAAAGTTGGTAAACTGATCAACAGAACTTGAAAGACATAGATCAGATCCGTTTTCACGGTACGTTCACTGACTTTCTTTTCATAAAGCAAGGTGAAATAAACGAGAACTAATGCAAAAGTCAATTTAACCAATTCAGAAGGTTGAAAAGTAAAACTACCCATCCTCAGCCAACGTTTCGTATCGGTTAATTGGTACATCACCGGATCATAAAATTTGTAGAGCAAACTCATAATTGCTAATGAAATGGCATAAAAATAAGGAGACAATCGTAACAATAACGCTGTCTTGATTTTTTGTGTCAGTAACAAAAGTCCTAATGAAGCAATGCAAAAGATCACTTGTTTTAAAACAATAGTTTTATAAGGAACTTGGTCGTAGACTGCTGCTCCATATTGCACACCGATACTTAATAAATAAAAGAGAAAAA
Organism: Enterococcus hirae ATCC 9790; assembly: GCF_000271405.2. Classification (NCBI taxonomy): domain Bacteria; kingdom Bacillati; phylum Bacillota; class Bacilli; order Lactobacillales; family Enterococcaceae; genus Enterococcus; species Enterococcus hirae. The sequence goes on from NC_018081.1 coordinate 2,682,171, forward strand.
TCGGCAAAAATAACGCATAATTAAACTCAAATGATTTTGATTTCACACACAACACCTCTTAAACGAAAGTTTTCGTAACCAGAATTTCTCTAATCTTCTTATCAAAACATCCGTTATCAACTAGTATCCATTTTGCCATCCTTTCTATTAGGCAAAAGGAGTCACTTTCACATGAGGAAAAATAAAAGTAGCGTGATCAAAATGTGCTGTGATTTATTTTCAAGTAAGTGGTGTAAATATCCAACTCCAAAAAATAAGCCGAAAATTCACAAAAATCAGCAAAGATTTTTAGAAGTTTCGGCTTATTTGTTAAAGTTGCGTACATCAACAACTATCTCATCGTGTGAGTTTTGACACTAAACAACGTAAAGATTTCTCTTAGCTATCTTATGAAGAGCCTTAATTCGACAATTCCTGTTTTACACATTGGCGTCTTTCGACGTTTCTGCGCAATAGCCTATGTTTGTTTAGGAGCCTCGCCTAACAAGTATTAAATTTGAAAAAAAGTATATCCTTTAACGAACAATTTCACAATAGCATCCCGTAGAAAGTTCGCAAAAATTTAGTCATATTTAACCTTTTCCTTAATTTTACCGGCAATTAGCAAAAAAAGAGAGCTTTTGACTAGGAATAATATGAATAAATATAATAAATATATAGTAGCTTTTTATCCATTCTGCTGTTATCCCAATCAGTCTCTCTTTTTTATAAATACTTATTTTTTACGTAATTGCATCAAAAATTTTCTAGCTACGTCCTGATTCATTCCTTCGGCTTTTCTTAGAAATTCAGCGACTTGTTCAATTTCAGTTCCTTGTGCCCCGACTGTGATCGCTAAGGCTCTAGCTTGAAGCGACATATGCCCCTTTTGGATACCGTCTGTCACTAATGCCCGCAAAGCAGCTAAATTTTGTGCTAAACCGACGGCAGCAATGATTTGAGCTAATTCTTTTGCTGATTCAATCTTCAACATGTCTAGTGCAATCTTTGCTTTTGGAAGAATCCTAGAAGCTCCTCCAACTGTTGCCACTGCCAAAGGTACCGTTAATTGTCCAATTAACTTATCTCCAATCATTTGCCAGTCTGACAGGCCTTGGTAAGCACCATCTTTCGCAGCATACGCATGAACGGCAGCTGCACAAGCTCTCGTATCGTTTCCAGTAGCAAGAATGACAGCTTCGATGCCATTCATGATCCCTTTATTATGTGTTGCTGCCCGATAAACATCTAATTTAGCATACTCGGAAGCTTGTTGGATTTTTTCAGCAATTCTCTTTCCTGCTTCAATCGTTTTTCCCAATCGCTCGAAGGGAATCTCACAACTAGCTGTTACTAATGATTCTGTTGCGAAATTGCTTAAAATACTAAATAAAATCTCTTCTTTAGGAAACCAGGAACGTATTTTCTGGGCAACACCTTCTAAGATAGCGTTGATGATATTAGCTCCCATCGCATCTTTTACATCAACCAAGAAATCGATCGATAAGTAATCCAAATTATTACCCTTAAAGTTTCTTGTTGCGATTTCCTGCACTCCACCACCACGTCTCACGATCGAGGGATAACTTGCATTCGCACATGCTAGTAGTTCATCTTGTCTGGCGATGACAGCATCAGTTATACCTCGATTATCCAGTTCCCCTGATAGTACAATCTGACCACGCATCAGGCGTTGTGGTGTAATTGCTGTAATGTCTCCACATATTTTTGCTCCGTTACTGGCTGCAGCAATTACAGACGGTTCTTCTGTCGCCATCGGTACTTGCCTTTTGATTCCATTGATTTGAAAATTAGGTGCAATCCCTAGAGGAATCTCAACTTGACTGATTTGATTTTCAATCAAATGATTGGCTACTTCTTCAGAGAGTGTTCCTACTTTTAATTCATCAGCTTGTGATTGACTGATGATTCCTTCACTAACCAACTGACTCCGACGTTGTTCAGGCGTCAGTTGATAAAACTTTTTTTTTGGTCACTTGATTGTTCCGTTTCTAGATTTGCTTCAAGTAACATGGCTAGTCCTAAGCCTCCACCAATACATAAAGAAGCCACACCATATTGTTGGTTCATTCGTTTCAAGCCATAACTTAATGTTGTCAAAATACGAGCACCACTTGCACCAATCGGATGACCGAGTGCGATGGCACCACCATCTACATTGACTTTTTCTTCAGCTAGTTTTAAGTTGCGATTGACCACGATCGATGAAGCCGCAAATGCTTCGTTGATCTCAAAACGATCGATTTGATCAATAGAAATTTCTGCTTTTTTCAATAATGTTTGGATTGCTGAGATAGGTGCAATTCCCATAATGCTCGGATCAATCCCAATTTCAGAAACAGCCTTGATCGTTGCAAGATAAGGAAGCCCATGTTTGATCGCATATTCTTTTGAAGCTAAAATCAATACCGATGCTCCATCATTTAACGGAGAAGCATTCCCTGCTGTCACAGTCCCATTTTCGGAAAAAACAGTTTTCAAAGTCCCTAATTTTTCCAGTGTACTATTCCCTCGGATGGCTTCGTCTTTATCCATGATTCTTTGATCAGGTAAAGTAACGGGAATAATTTCTGCTTCAAATACCCCGTTTTCACTAGCTTGAGCTGCTTTTTTTTGTGAGTTGAGCGCATATTGATCTTGTTCTGTTCTCGTAACGGAAAATTCGTTCGCTACTTTTTCAGCAGTTAAGCCCATATGTGCATTTGAGAACGCATCTGTCAGCCCATCATTGACCATACTTGAGATCGGCTCTTCATAAGTTGCATTTTCTGCTTCATATTGCTGAAGCAGTGGCGCACGTGACATGCTTTCAGTGCCTCCTGCGACTACTAGATCAGCTTCACCTAACTGAATCAATTGGCGAGCCAAAATAACCGCCTTCATTCCTGAGCCACATACTTCGTTGACTGTCATGGCAGGAACCTGAACAGGGATCCCACTATTGACAGAAATTTGTCTGGCAACATTCTGACCATTCCCCGCTTGTAATACATTTCCAAATATTACTTGATTGATGTTTTCTTTATGGATACCTGTTTTTTCTAACAGTTCTTTTGTAATGATTGTTCCTAATTCTACAGCAGAAAAACTGCTTAAACTGCCACGATACTTTCCAATTGGCGTTCTCGCAGCATCTATAATAACGACTTCCTTCAAGTCAGTCACCTCCTAGAAAAATATACCATTGTTTATGCTAAAAACAAATACCTCACTACAGCTTCAAAAAAATCTAGGAATAAATTTTACAAATCCTTAAATATTCGCTTTTTTATATTTCTTTTAATCTTTTTATGATACTTTAGTAAAGTAAGTTTTTTTATCATGAGTAAAGAGGTGTTGAAATGAAAGTAGGGATTGATCGTCTTTCCTTTTTTATTCCAAATTTATATTTAGATATGACAGAGTTAGCTGAACGTCGGGGAGATGATCCTGCTAAATACCATATCGGTATTGGCCAAGATCAAATGGCCATCAACCGAGTGTCAGAAGATATCGTGACTTTAGGAGCAAATGCAGCTACTAGGATCGTCACAAATGAAGATCGCGAGCTGATCGATATGGTTATCGTAGGAACGGAATCTGGCATCGATCATTCAAAGGCGAGTGCTGTAATTATCCATCATTTATTGAAAGTCCAACCTTTTGCTCGTTCGTTTGAAGTAAAAGAAGCTTGTTATGGTGGAACTGCTGCTCTCCACATGGCAAAAGAATATGTAAAAAATCATCCAGATCGAAAAGTTTTAGTGATCGCTAGTGACATCGCCCGTTATGGTCTAGCTAGTGGTGGAGAAGTGACACAAGGTGTGGGTGCTGTCGCTATGATGGTTACCAAAGATCCACGAATCATCACTATCGAAGACGATAGTACTTTCTTAACCGAAGATATTTATGATTTTTGGCGTCCTGATTATGCGCAATACCCAGTGGTTGATGGTCCTTTATCCAACTCCACTTATATCGAATCTTTTCAAAAAGTTTGGAATCGACATAAAGAGGTAACAGGATTTACTTTAGAAGACTATGATGCGCTAAGTTTTCACATTCCTTACACAAAAATGGGGAAAAAAGCCTTACAAAGTGTCTTGGATCAGACAGATGAAAAAACACAAAATCGCTTATTGACTCGCTATGAAGAAAGTATTCGTTATAGTCGGCGAATTGGTAACCTTTATACTGGTTCTCTTTATCTAGGATTGATTTCTCTTTTAGAAAACTCACAAGTGTTAAAATCAGGTGATCGAATTGGCTTATTCAGCTATGGTTCGGGTGCTGTCAGTGAATTTTTCACAGGTTACTTACAAGACGGCTATCAAGATTTCCTATTGACTGAACTACATCAAGAAATGTTAGAAGGTAGAGAAGCTGTCACAGTCGATCAATATGAAACAATCTTCAAGGAAAAATTACCTGAACATGGGGAAACAGCCGAATATTCTTCCGATGTACCATTTTCAATCTATAAAGTTGAAAATGATATTCGTTACTACAAGTAATCCTATGAGACAACTGCCTGATTGATTTAATAGGTAATCAAAAATGTTTGCAAAAAAGCAACTTTTGACATATAGCTACAAAAAGCAGTAAAACAAAAAATAGCGGCTTGCAATTACTTTTGTCAACATTGTTGTGACAATAAATAACTGTAAGTCGCTATTTGATTTTCTATCCTATTTCATAAACTATATGATGCTTCTTGATATTTAGAACCATTTTTTGAATAGTATATAATATAAAATTTGATATTCTGATTTTTCTTTTAATGTTGTTTGATCCATCATCACCCATAACAATTTCTTTTCTGGTGATCGGTCACTTGGAACCGGATTGACTAACTCTTTATCCCAAAGTTGAGTGGCTAATGACGTAATTCTTTTTTTGAGATCCTCTTTGGCATCATTTTTCAAAGCTAGGTTTTCTAATCCAAATTGGGTTACTACCCAACGATTGGTCGATTGCGTAGTATCAACGATCCCTTCTGAAGAAATGAAGCGCTTTTTAGGTTCTGCATGATAAATTTCAACGATATCACCTATTTTCAATGATACATTTTCTTCACCAGTAACAGACTCTATGCCTTCGATCGTTTTTTCGTATTTCAGTTCTCCTGTACTACTTTTGACCATTACTTTTACATAAGTTTCATTCTCATAACGATAATGAGGTCTCGAATGCGTAACTGAAACAATTGCTTCTTGAGTATCACTGTTCTTGTTTGTTCTAAATGTAAATGAGCCAAACTTCCTGTCATTCACTCCATGAAAATCAATGACTTGGCTATCTTTTACTTCGTCCAACGTAATAACCGCATGATTTGTTACTTCTTTCACGTAAACATAACTATTCTGTGGGATGAAATACATCATTTGATTTCCAGAGAATTCTGCACAATAGATGCCATTAGGAATGTTTTTAAAAGTGACTACTCCTCCAGTGATTTCTTGAGTAGCTATTTCTTTCGCTCCATCTTTTAAAGTTATTTTGGTACCTTTTAATAGGTTTAAATCTTTCAAACTTAATTCAATCGTAAGATCACCTTTTAGATTTAGCGCAGCAATCTCCTTATTTTGCACCATCTCAAAATTAAAATTGATCAAATAAGATGGGTCGACTAATTCACGCGCACGTGCCAACTCACTTTCTGGTACGACATCAGCTAAAGAAGCGACTGCCGGATAACCATGCTCACGATTTTTTTGGACTTGTACTTGATCAAGCGTCAATCCCCATTTCTCTAAAACACCTGAAAAATCTAGTTGACTATTTTCACTATAGATACGATTCATTAAATCAGGTAAGGTATGATCTTCACGGACGAAATCTGATTGATTAGCTATTTTACGATATTCTTGGTACATTTTAGCAAAAGCCTCATCTCCAGCTTTTTGTTTCAACATCGCTAATAAAATTAGTTTTTCGTTGGCTTTAGCCTCAGCATATGTACGTTTTTCGTAGATCATATGTTCATACATACTTCTTTCTACTGTATCTTTTTTCCCTTCAAATAGCCCGCCTTTTTTATCTGCTTCTTTTCCAAATAGGATATTGTACTCATACTGAACACCAAACAAATTATTTGATATTTCTCCCGTATACATTCCAACTCCATCAAAACCAGCTTGATAGCCATGACCAATTTCATGCAACACTTTCCAACTGTCTTCAGTTAACCAGCACTCGACTGTGCTATAGCTATTTGCTGCCCATTCTGAGGAATAATAAGCACCGCCACGTCCGTTTTTATCTGCTTTAAAGAAAAAACGGTTCACTCCATTTTGATTTTCTTTAGACGAGTTATCAAAACCAGCGATTTGATTATAGTAACCAAACAATTCGATGTAGTGTTCGATCAATTCATCTAAGGAACGGTAATCTTTCAAGTTTCTTACTTTTTCTTTATCATTTTTAGGAACAAGCAATTGAAAATCTGGTCCTTTAATCAAAGCATATTCAGCATCGAACTTGTCCCACATTGAAAGAAACATAGTATCGTCTCCATGATAATTATAAACTGGTAATGGTTTAATATTTTCAGAAGTGACGATTTCATATTCAATCTGAGCAGCTTCTTCTCCATATGGCGTATCAATAAACGGAACCAAAAGATCATCTGCACTTATACTTACCCATTCTGAACCAACTAAGATACTTTTTTCGATACTTGAAGCATTACCTAACAATCTCAATCTTAATTTATTTTTGAATTGTTTATTTGTTTGTCTAATCCTCAATTCAACATTTTCGGACAAGATAAATCCTAAATCCTGGCGATCATGATTTTTTCCTTTATCCATCCCTGCATTGAAGATCCAAGTTGGTTCAGGAATACTAAAAATCTCTTTTTTAATTACCTCTTGCGCCTGAACATTCGTAGAAAACAAACAACCAAAAAAATAACACTGATAACCATATCAAAAAAATCTTTTTCAAACAAAAAACATCCTTTTATGTAATTTTATACAAATTGCCATTTAATCAAACAAAGCAATCGTATACATTTAAGTATAAATAAAATAGTCAACAACCACAATAAAAATTATACTTTCACTTCAATTAAACTATTTTTTTAAAGAAATAATTAAGATGCAAGCTATAATTTTCTAAAACAAACATTTTAATGATTTGTTATTTTATAAAATAATAAAAATGATTTAAAACAGTTAAGAAAACATAAGGCCAATATATCTGACAACTCATTTTTCTCCGTTTATTATTTTAGAAAGATAACCAACAGTCAAAAAATAGTTTTAGGTCGATTTCTTAGAGTGAATTGTTAAGACACAAGCAAATATAAGTGTTTTTTCTTTTACGTTGATTTTCGATTACTCCATTAGCCACAACAAAAAAAGACTGAGGCAAGTTGTGATATGCTCTCCCTATACAGGACTTTTATATTTCAGTGTCCTATATAGGGGGGAGCATATCAGATTGGCTCAGTCTCTTCTCATCATATCTCTAAAGACGGATAAACGGTGTTCAAAAAGTCATTCCTCGTCAATCCGTCCTAAGAGATAAATCGTTTTTCTCTATATTCTTAGAGTAAACAAAACTAGTCATGCCCATTTGGGGTCACTCCTTCTTGATTAGTAGTAGCCGATAGGTCAACATCGTTGTACTAACAATTTTTTCTTTTGGGTCAAAATATTTTTGAATATACTCTTTAAAAATTGTTTCTTCTAGATATTCTTGATAATAAGCTCTCATAAAATCTTCCGTAATTTCTTCTTTAAACGTATACGTAAATTCTTTTCTTTTATAGGACCATTCTTCATCTTTTAAATAAGTTTCCAATTGATCCATTATTACTGGTGAAGTCACAGCATCTTCTTCGAAAATTCCTAATTTTTTTTCCAACGATGTAAACAGATCTTCTTTAGAAGAGACAACTCTTAGGATGACACAATATTTTTTCATCTTTGTTAACATTCTACTTAACCTTACGGAATCGTCTAAAGCCGGATTAGAAGCAGAGAAAATAAAATCATACGTTTTTCCATTTTCCAGAAATTCAGAAAAAGTCTGTTTCGTTAGATGAATGTTTTCCCTCCCCAATCTAGCTGCTTCTTCAGTAGCAAACTTCAACATTTCATCCGAAAAATCTATCAATTCATATGTAGTTGCTTCTTTTGACATCGCTAGATAGCGTCCAGCGCCACCTGCTACATCCACTATTTTCTCAGTTGGTAATGCAGCTTCTTTTTTTAGATATTCAATGACATCTCGGACAATTGTTTTGTCTGATTCTTTTTGATTCATGTAGTAATCGCTTGCAAAGGCGTCCCATTCTTCTTCGTTCATTTTCATTCCTCTATTTCTCTATTTTTATATCGCTTTTTCACTTTTCGGAATAAATAATATACTGACTAATTCATAACCAAAACCTACCTGCTCTTAGGCTTATCGAAATAATTATTTTTAAAATTTCTGTCCTTTCATTATACATGATTCACATGTGTTTTCCTTTCTTTCTATCTCATCAGAGCCAAATTTTTAAATTACCGATATAGTTCTTCACTATGTATATTAGACAGCTATCATCAAGTAAAGAATAAAGATGTCATTGAACAAAAAACTGGCTGGTATACATTCGGTTGAATCCCGAAGCCATACCAGCCAGTTGGTGAAATACTCTGCTATTAACTTTTGAATAGCACATCAAAAAATTATCCCAGGTATTCCTTTTTATTTCTCTTTTTGTACGTGTACAAGGATCAGTTTTGTGATTTCCATTAAAATGATTGTTACTAAGGCAATCCCGATTGACGTAAAGACTTCTGTCAAACCAAATGCTGCTGGAATTGAAAAGACTTCTTTCAAGCCTGGGATCATCGTCAAGCAATACAATGCACTACATACTACAACAGCTAACAATACGCTTCGATTTGCGAAGAAACCTGCTTGGATCGCTGTTTGTGTGTTAGAACGCGCAGGGAATGTTTGTAATGTTCGACACCAGATCAATGTAGAAAACGACATTGCTACGCCAAATTCTGGTGAATGTTGCATTCCTAACCATTGCGCAAAAATGACTGCGATACCGATTAATACGCCTCGATAAGTAACCGAGATCAATGTTTTATCGGTAAAGATTCCTGAATTTGGATCTCTTGGTGGACGTTTCATTGTAGCTGGTTCGGCTTTTTCTGTTCCTAAAGCAATCGCTGGTAATGAGTCGTTGACTAAGTTGATAAACAATAATTGTAATGCTGTAAATGGATTGGACCAATCAGCAACTAAAGCGAAGACAATCGCAATGATCGCACCTAAGTTTCCAGAGAATAAATAGGCAATCGCCTTTTTGATATTATCAAAAACATTACGTCCTACTTCTACGGCACTAACGATTGAAGCAAAGTTATCATCGGTCAAGACCATCGCTGCCGCATCTTTCGATACATCCGTACCCGTACCCATGGCAATACCGATATCCGCTTGTTTCAGGGCCGGAGCATCATTAACACCATCGCCTGTCATCGCAGAAATGTGTCCTTTTGTTTGCCATGCACGTACGATTCGGATCTTGTTTTCAGGAGATACACGTGCGTATACAGTCACTTTTTCCAAGACTTCGTTTAATTGATCTTCGGTCAATTCATCTAACTCTGTCCCTGTAAGTGCTTGATCTCCTTCTGCAAAGATCCCAATTTCTTTCGCGATCGCAACAGCAGTCGTTTTGTGGTCTCCAGTGATCATAATTGTTTTAATTCCAGCGCTTCGAGCTTCTTTAACTGCTTGTGTGACTTCTGCTCTTGGAGGATCGATCATGGCAAGTAATCCAACTAGAATCAAGTCATTTTCATCTTCAAATGACAACTCTGGACTTTCAATTGGGCGATAAGCAAAGGCTAAAACACGCAATGCCTTGTTTGAGAAAGCTTCATTTTGTTCTTTGAATTGTTTCATCAATTCCTCTGTCATTGGTACAACTTCACCATTTAGCAAGACCTTTTTACTGCGAGCAAACACGATATCTGGTCCACCTTTAACAAAAAGATAGTGTCCCTGATCAATGTTATGAGCAGTCGACATTAATTTTCGGTCAGAATCAAATGGTAATTCAGCTTTTCTTGGATAGTTGTTACGGATTTCTTGATACGGTTGATTCAATTTTTCACTAAAATCAATAAACGCTACCTCTGTCGGATCTCCAAGTTTCGTACCATCTTCACTGATGGAAGCATCATTGGCTAATACACTGATTTCAATCAAGCGTCTTTCATCGTCTATCCATTTTTTTGGATCATCGGTAAAATCTCCAGTCGAACCATTCGCTAGATAATAATCAACTACCGTCATCTTATTTTGGGTCAATGTCCCAGTTTTATCTGTACAAATAATACTAGTCGAACCCAGTGTTTCCACTGCTGGTAATTTTCGGATAATGGCATGTCGCTTCGCCATTTTATTGGTTCCCAAGGATAAAACGATCGTTACGATTGATTGTAATGCTTCTGGGATGGCAGCAACCGCAACAGCGACTGCAAACATTACTGCACTAACGATATCAGCAGTTAAATCACCTGTGCCTCCGCCAAGATAGATTCGGAACAATTGGATACCTAAAATAACTAACGATAAAGCTAAAATCGCTAAACTTAACTTCTTACTAAATTTATCTAATCCACGCTGTAGTGGTGTTACTTGTTCAGTTGTTGATTCAAGTAACCCTGCCACCTCACCGATTTCTGTGTTATTTCCAGTAGCGGTAACTAAGAATTTCCCACGACCATAAGTAATGATTGTTCCACTAAATACCATGTTGATACGATCACCAATCGGCACTGTCTGACTAATATCAGTTACTTCTTTTTCCGATGCTGTCGATTCACCAGTTAGCATCCCTTCATCCACTTTCAATGATCCAGCTTCTAACAACCGACCATCGGCAGGGACATAATCTCCCGCTTCCAATAAAACGATATCTCCTACAACCAGTTCATTCGCAGGGATCGTTTTTTCTTTTCCATCACGAATCACACGTGCATCAGGTGCAGAAAGATTTTTCAATGCCTCTAAAGAACCTTCTGCTTTCTTCGTTTGGATCACACTAATCACGGAGTTCAACATCAATACGGCAAAAATAACGAAAAATTCGATATAATCTCCCATGACCATTTGAATCAAAGCGACAATCAATAAGACAATAACCATTGCATCTTTAAAAGTTTCTAAAAACAATTTCCACGTTGGCTTCTTAGGTGCTTCTTTTAACTGATTCAATCCGTCTCTTTCTAACTTTTCTTTTGCTTGTGATGTACTCAAACCATCGATTGAGCTCTGTGTTTTTTGCATCAGCGAGTCAATTGGTTCTTTATAGACAACTTGCTGAGCCTGTTCTTTGTTTTCCAAATTCCATCCCCCATTTTGTTTTTCGTTACCAAAAAGTTTTCTGACTGAAAAAAAAGAGACCTAAGACAAATGCGGATTTGTCTTAGGTCTCACCATTTCATACAATACCAGAAAACCAAATGGTTAACTTACTGTTGATATTATCACAACAAACGTTGTCGGTTACTCCCCTAAGGAGATATTCAACTATATTCTTATCCTACATGAATGAATAGAAAATTGCAACCACTTTGCCTTGTGGTTCTTTATTTTTTCAAACCACTTTATAATCTCTGCAACTTCAAATTTAGGATTCTAAGGATTCTCATGATATAATACTGTTTGTTATTCTAAATAAGGAGGAAGCTATTTTGGTTATCACTATTCTCACGATACTTTATTTCATCAATGCACTAATTGCTTTAGTAACTATTTTAATCAAACCTCGTGACGTAGCTGCAATCTGGGCGTGGTTGCTCGTACTATTTGCTCTTCCAGGTCTTGGATTTATTCTATATCTCTTCTTCGGTCGCGGATTGACTGATAAGAAAAAATTTTATTTGAGACAAAGCGACTTGAAAGAACTAGAAAATTTTCAAGATTTCAAAGGAGATACGATCGATCACTATGATCCCGTCATGGATAATGAAGAGCATCAACAATTTGTTGACTTCTTCTCTTCTTTGAATCGCATGCCATTAACCCGACGTAATTCCGTCACTTTATTAACAGATGGTCAACAAAAATTAACTTCTCTATTAAGTGATATTCGGCAGGCAAAGCATTCGATTCATATCGAATATTATGCATTCGTCACGGACAACATCGGACAACAAATCTTGACATTACTTGAAGAAAAAGCTGCTGAAGGGGTTGAAGTCCGCTTATTATATGATGCGTTTGGCTCACACGGCACTAAACCGAAAGACTTTAACCGTTTGATCCAAAATGGTGGTCACGTCCACACATTCGTCACGTCACAAAGAGCATTACTTCGATTCCGCTTAAATTATCACGACCATCGTAAAATCGTCGTGATCGATGGTAAAATCGGCTATACCGGTGGCTTTAACATCGCCAATCAATATGTCAATCCAACCAAAAAGTTTGGTTATTGGCGTGATACTCATATTCGAATCTATGGCGCTGCTGCTTCATTATTACAGCTACGTTTTCTAACGGATTGGAATGTTTCAGTACCCGAACAAAAGAAGGTTGCCTATCATCTTGATTACTTTTTTCAAAAAGAACTTGGGAAAGACGACAAGCATGAAAATACTTCGATTCAACTAGTATCAAGTGGTCCTAACAACGAACGTGAACAAATTAAATTATCCTTTATTAAATTGATCACAGCTGCTAAAAAACGGGTATGGATTCAAACACCTTACCTGGTTCCAGATGAAAGTGTGATCGCTGCCTTAAAAATTGCCGCTTCTTCTGGCGTAGAAGTCAAGATCATGATTCCTAATAAACCTGATCATCCGTTTATTTACCGAGCAACCCAATATTATGCACGTCAATTGATCAAAGAAAACGTTCAAATCTTGGTTTATGAGAATGGTTTTTTACATGCGAAAACATTGATCATGGATGATGAAATTTGTATGGTCGGCTCTGCCAATCAAGATGTTCGAAGTTATCGGTTGAACTTCGAAACCAGTGCTGTCATTTATGATCCAGCCTTTTTAACCCAGTTAGCAGATCAATTTTTACAAGATGAAAAACAATGTACACCGATGACCACAGAAACAGTCAAAGAAATGTCTGGCTGGTTGTTATTCAAACAACAAATTTCTCGTTTGTTTTCACCTATCTTATAAATCATACGCAGGAAAGACTTACAAAACATGAGAAACTAGTGTTTTTTCCTTGAGCCACAAAAAAAGCCAAGAGCTTCAGAAACATTTTTTGTTTCTGGATTTCTCGGCTTATTTCTTTATGTTTAACTATTGCTTATTAGGAAACGTCGAAAATTGCTAGCGGAAAAATGAAGTAAGTCTCTTATCAAAAAATGACTCTATCCAGGAGCTTTTACGATAGTCCATTCTAATTCAGATTGATATACCCCACTTTTCCCTCCTGGAGCAACTGTTAGTTGGAATTGATGAGCTTGGTCTTGAGGTAAAGAATACTCCCTATCATTGATCTGTCTTAATGAAAGATTGACAGGTGTCGTTGAAATCACTGAACGGACCGAGTCATTTTGATAGGCTAACTGAGCCGCTAACTTTTGATCTCCATTACTAAACGGTTGAACTTGTTTAACGGTTAAATCCCAATCCTTTGGCTTGCCTGTTGTATCCTCTACTATCACATTCACTGCTTTTTGTGTCGTTGATTGGCTCGTTTGCCCTGTGATCACTAAATCTTGAAATAACATCTCTGGATCAATCTGTTTAAATGAAATCGTTCCTTGAACCAATTGGATAATCAATTTCTCCTTTTCAGAAACCTGTCCTTCCGCATCTTTTCCATAAATTTCTACGTGGTTTTCTCCTAATTGGAGCTGATCTAGTGGGAGTTTTTGACAAAAATCTGTCCACGTATCTTTCTTTTCATTACTAATAGAATTTACTAAAACATTTTCCGTACCATTTAATTGATAGAAAAGACGAATACTCTCACTTTCTTTATCTTTCCATTGACCTTTGATCACTAGTGACTGATCGGTCGGTGAAACCGTGACTTCACTTGTGGGTTCTAATAGTTTGACCTCTGGTGGTGTGTCTGCTTGAACAAGTGATAGCACTGCATCATCTTCAGCTACTTGCGTGCCGTTAGTGATCTTAAGATGAACTGCATTATCTCCTAATTTCCCATGATTTTTCAAATCAACAGGAATTGAAAACGTCCCGTCTTCCTTAAAATCTGTTACTGATACTGGGATCGTTTGCCCATTGATCGTCAAGTCAGGAGAAAGATTGCTTTGATCGCCCACCCAATTTCCTGTCAATGTTGTTTGGTAGGACTGCTCATCTGAAACAGTGATTTGCTTATTTTTTGTTGCTTCATCAAAAGAAAGGCCTAGTTCTTGAATCTTTGGCGCTGATACTGTTAGGAAATTATCCCAGTCAATCGTAGCTGTCTGACTATCGAAAATAGCTGTATGAAAAGTAAATTTACTTTTCGTTAGTGCTTCTTTTGTGATCTCCGCTTGGTAAGATAATGACACTTTATCCCCTTGATGAAGCAATAATTTTTGTAAGGAATATTGATCGTCGTAGTTTCCATCTGTAAAACCTGAGTCAGAGATTTGGGTCATCCTACCGTTATATGTGATATCGTCTGAATATAATATTTTTACATTCGTATTAAAATACCACAACATCGTTGATTGCAACTGTGTATTGCTATCAATAAAGGCACCTGTTTGATTTTCCCCATTCATTGGCTGATAAGTAAAGGCTGGATCCCCGAATAATTTTAGCCCTTGAGTTTCTTCGGGATATAAAATCACGACAGAAGACTGCTTGTACACATCTGGCAGAATTCCTTCGTCCTGTTTTTCTAAAGTCGTCGTGACAGTAATTTTATCGCCTACAGCTGTGTAATTAGGTGCATGATCTTTTGTATAAGAAATGGTTGCTTTTACATGCCCATCAAAAATGAGTCCTTCCGTCTTTTCTGGATAAGTAACATCCGCTAACACCGAAGTAGTAGAAAAGAAAAGAGTGATCAAAAAACAAAAAAAGAATAAAAAGATAAAGAGCTCTTGTCTTAATTGTTTTTTTGCATCCATTTGACTAGCTCACCTACCTTTTTGCTTTCAGTAATTTCCAACTTAAAAATAAAATGATCAGCACAAGAAATAGTCCAATTCCGATAATGAGGGATAAATAAGGGATTCCCTTTTCATTTGTCACAGCATCATGATTTAGTTTATTTGCTTTATCAGCTTTAATTGTCAAATCAGAGGTCATATGCCAGCGATGAGTGGTTCCTTGCTCTTTTGCATCAATGGTCACTGTATAGTTACCTGCAGCGATTTTGTCTTTGTTCAAACCGATCGGAAAATCAAAATTTGTATTGGGTGCGATCGACAAATTCTCCTTTTTCGTTTCATACAGTATCTCATTACTGTCTTTTTTCGTCACTTTAGCATCAAATGCCACCTTACTAATGATCGTAGCTGTCGGATTTTGGATATTTGCAAAGATTGTCGTATACGAGTTTTGTAATCCTACGTTGACTTTTTTTAATTTTAAGTCAGGAGTCACTTTAACCAAACTATTTTGTAATTTAACGCCAATGACATAGGCATATTTATTACGGATCGCCGTTCCTTTTGCTTTTTGGCTAATGTCATCCTTCTTACTAACGTGAATCCCGCCAAGAACGATCCCCTTAAAAGCAGTTTTTGGCATGGTGATCTGGAATTGAACATCCTCAGCTTTTCCCGCAGGTAATTCTACTTCTTGTGTTTTGGGTTTTACTAGTTGATTCAACTCGTATTTGGCTGACGGATCTTTTTTAAATTCATTTTTTCCATAATCGATCACACCATTGCTATTGGTTGCAGCATTATTCACGTTCACAAGAAAAGCAGCTTTTTCTTTCCCAGTATTCGCTAGATGGATCTTAATTGTTTTTGTTGATTGGGCTGAAGGTGTAAATCAAAATACGAAAGATTCTTGTCAACTTGGAAATCTGGAATATCCGCGCTAACGCTATATGCTGATTCATTTGAATCAGCATAGACGGACATTGGCAACATAGTCACCCATAATCCAAGAACCAAAACAATCAATGCTCGTAGTTTATTCATCTTACTCCTCTTTCTATTCCGTTGGGCCTGCCGTCAATGTCCAGGTAATCGTAGCCGTATATTCTTTTGCTTGTGCCGATCCTGAAGGAACCGCTAACTGCACATTTGCATTGTCTCCTTGTGTTCCATTAAAGACATCTACCCAAGTGCCTTCTCCAGCTAAACTATCTGCTGTCATGACCGTTTGTGCTTCTGTATTGGCAAAAACGACATCATTCGTCACTGGCTTTTTACTGATATTATCTGAATTAGTAGCTGCTTCACCATTTTTAAATGAAAGAATGGCTCCTTTTAATTCTGAGTTGTCACTAGCTGTAAATTTTGAGGCTGAGGCTGTCAAAACCCAACCACCTTCTACACCACGCTTATCCGTTACTTGGACATAAGGGGAAGCATTGACTGCATGATATACTTGTCCAGTCGTAGCAATATCTTTGGTACCAAATGTAATATTCGAAACATAATCGATCGATAATGGACCATTGTCTCCTGTCCCATGGTTATCTGGATCATCTGGATCAATCGGA
Organism: Enterococcus hirae ATCC 9790; assembly: GCF_000271405.2. Classification (NCBI taxonomy): domain Bacteria; kingdom Bacillati; phylum Bacillota; class Bacilli; order Lactobacillales; family Enterococcaceae; genus Enterococcus; species Enterococcus hirae. Next base: position 2,698,791 of record NC_018081.1, read on the forward strand.
TTATTTGGATCAACTGGCGTATCCGGATCGTTAGGATTGACTGGTGTGACCGGATCGGTATTGGTTCCATCAAAAGTGATCTTTGCAGTAGAAGTAGTTGAATCATCAATCGTTTCGTCTGCTTTCACCATCGTAGATAATAAGATAGTAGAAAATAATGAGGCCGTTGCTAGCGTATAAAGTACTTGTTTTTTCATTGTTATTCCATTTCTCCTTTAATTAAAACTATGCTGGTGCATCAGTTAATGTCCAAACTAAAGTGGCCGTGTAGGCTCCTGCCAAATTCCCTGAAGGAACTTTTAACTTCACTTGAGACGTTGTCATTTCATCTGCCCAAGTACCCAGACCAGTATCTTTCACTGCTGACATGATATTTTGGGCATCATCATTGACGGTGATTTCATTTGTAGCAGGCGCAGCGGATTGACTATCTGCGACAGTTTTAGTTTGCCCAACTGGTAGCGTGAGTTCTGCCCCTTTTAATGTTTGATCAGCTGAAGAAAAACCAGATTGTGCTGGATCATAGTTTACTTGCAGATTCCAACCAGCCCCTGTTCCTCGTAAATCTGAGATTTGAGCTTCGACCATGTTAGCTGGTGCTGTTGCTTGGTAAGTCTCTGTCTTCCCAGAAATCATTTGAGTCCCAAAATCAATATTTGAGATATAATCAATACGCAAATCACCTGTGTTACCAGTAGGTTGATTCGATGATGGGTTATCATCTGGATCAAGAGGGTCAATCGGCCCTACTGGATGATCAGGATCTTGTTTCGTCAAGCCGATTTTTGCTGTACTTTTTCCACTTAAATCATCGGCATGTACGGTTAAAGCCCCCATTAAAAAACTTGTACTGAGTAATACAGTCGTTAAGATTATTTTTTTCACTGTTGTTCCTTCTTTCTTTTCCTGAACAGTTGCCATAGACCTATCACTAAAGTAAGAAAACCCAGCCATTCTAAAAAGAACGAGGATCGGTCATTTGTCTGTGGAAATCGTGTTTTTTCTTCTTTTTTTGTTACCTGATTTTTTTCAGATGCAGAAAATAGAGTACTTGGGTCTTTCGGAAGCTCCCCTTTAAAGGTGATCCCCACCTGACTTTTTTCACTTGAAGCAAATACTTCATCATTTAAAACGGATAATTGGACCGATAAAAAAATCAAAACATACAAAACAATCTTTTGAAATGTCTTCACATGTATTTTGCATCTCCCCTTTTTAAATAGTTATTAAATGTCAGATAGGATCGATTTTTCGTTCATGACTAGTTAGAACACTCAAAAACAAAAAATAGGTCTATATCTTTTCAAACCAGAATCATACACGCTTCCTCTTTTCCCAGCAACGTAATAAATGTATGCCATACAATTTTCAATGAGAGTTTTTTGAGGTTTTTGAATTTTTTTTTAACTAGTTAAACTAAACTAGCTGAGACTAGGTCATTCATGAAACAAAATAAGCCGAAGAGCCCCAAAGTTAAACTACTTTTGGCTCTTCGACTTTCTTCTCAAATATAGATACTTTTCTTTCAGTATAAAAATTATGAAATGAAGATTTATTGAATTTTATTGAATATGGAAGAAGCAGTTTGCTCTAATACGTTGTTTAACGAATGTAACTTTTCTTTTCCAATGGTTTGAAACCAATCTACTGCAGCTTCGTTGCCTTCTTTCACAAATGGTGACACTCCTTCTGCCCAAGTAGCTCGTCCACATAATACTCCATTGAAATCAGAACCTGCTTCATGAGCAAATCGTAATGTTTGCTGAAATAATTCTGTGCTAACTCCTGCACTCAAAAAGATAAACGGACGTTCAGTTGCAGCGCTTTGTGCTAGAAAGAATGTTTTAGCTTCTTCTCTTGAATACACAGCTTCTTTCCCAAAGCCTTCGACAAAGTTCATATTGACAGGAACTTCTACTTTTAATACATCTACATGATATCGCTCTTTTGAAAATTCCTGCATCGCTTCAATTACTTTTCGCGGTTTTATTTTTGCATATTCTTTTGTCGTTGTATCAGAGTGAATTGCATCGTACGAAATGATTTCTAAAAAAAATGGTAGTTCTTCTGCAAGACATTCTGAGCCGATTCTTTCGATATAGGCTTTCTTTTGTTCATTGATTTCTTCGTTTTCATCCACATCGTAATACAATAAAAATTTGCAGGCATCTGCCCCCACCTCTTTTAATCTTTTTACAGACCAAGTATTCAAACTATCTGGTAACCGTCCTGGCAGCGAACTATCATAACCGGTTTTTTCATAAGCTAATAATAGTCCTGTATTATGGGCACGATCTTTCGCTGCTGGTAATCCATACTCCGGATCTAACAAAATAGCTGAGGCATAAGGTGTTAATTCCTTTGAAACGATTTCTTTAAAACCAACTATATCGCGATCGTTTGTTTCTCTGTATTGACCAATTAGTTTCTTCAATGCGCCCCGTTGATCAATTGCTAAGGCACCGATCCTTCCATTTTCATCAACTATATTTTTTAAATGGTTTCGTTTCCCTTGACTGATCTTTTTCATTTAAGCTACCTCGTCTATCTGATTATTTAGTAATTTGGCTATTTCATCTGCTGAACTGGCTTCTTTTAAACTAGCTCTTATATCATCACGCATCAATAAACGTGCCACTGTTGACAATAACTTTAAATGCGCGTCATCAGCTTGTGTATCGGGAACAAACAAAGCAATAATAAATTGGATTGGCTGACCATCCAAACTTTGCCACACTACTTTTTCTTTTAGTTTTAAAATAATCGCTGCCGGGTGATGAATCGCTGAAGCTTTCGCATGAGGAATCGCAAAACCGTCCATCATTCCAGTAGTACCTTCATTTTCTCTTTCAATTAACTTTTCCAATACTTCTTTTTGATTGTCTGCAATAGTCAAATCAACGGTTTTCTTAGCTAAAAACTCAAAAATATCATTTTGAGTTTGACCTATTTGATTCAAAAATATATTTTGCTCTTGGATAAAGCCCATTTTATTATCTCCTAGTCTATTGATTTAACCATGATTTTATTTTTCATAGTTACAGTTCTTTTTTGCAAAAATCCTAATAAAAAGCCGCCAATTAAAGAGCCAATTAAAATAGCGATCAGCCATTTCACCCCATGTGTAACAACAGGTAATACTAAAAATCCACCATGAGGAGCAGGGACTTGTACCCCGAAAATATAGGTTAAAACTGCAGCAATCGAGGATCCAAACATCATGATTGGCAAAACCTTCAATGGGTCTTTGGCAGCAAAAGGAATAGCGCCTTCGGTAATATGTGTCGAACCTAGAATAAAGTTCACTAAACCAGCGTTTCGATCATTTGTCGCAAAATATTTACCAAAAAACAATGTCGCAAAACCGGTAATTAACGGTGGGGCAATACAAGCAGCAGAAACTCCTGCCATAAAGGTTGTATTTCCTTGCGCTAGCAAAGCGGTCCCAGTGACATACGCCGCTTTGTTGATTGGTCCGCCCATATCAAATGCACACATACATCCCACAATGATTCCTAAAACAAGTGGACTAGAATGTTGAAAACTAGCTAACCAATTCATCATTCCTTCATTGATCATTTTCATTGGTTCTGCTAAAAGGGCCATAATTGTCCCAATCGTTGCTACACCAATCACGGGATAAAGAAAAATTGCTTTCAATCCATCTAATGACTTTGGCAAGTTTTTTAATAGTTTTTGCAAAAGTAGAATAAAGTAACCTGCTAAAAAGCCTGATAAAATCCCCCCTAAAAAGCCTGTTCCTCCTGCATTTGCTACCAAGCCACCTACTAAACCGACTACTAAACCTGGTCGTTTGGCAATTCCTTCTGCAATATAAGCTGATAAGATAGGAACCATCATCCCCATCGCTGCATCTCCGACACTTTTCAGCATTGCAGCAGTTGCATTGTATTGGGCATTTGTCGGATCAAAGGAATAAATGCCCCACACAGCAAAAGAGATAGCAATTAAAACACCACCGGCTACAACAAATGGCAGCATATGTGAAACACCATTCATTAAATTCTTATAGACACTGTGTCCCAGTGAATTAGCGGAACGCTGGTCCACATCTTCAATCGTATCGGCTACTTGATCTTTTGTTACAATTGAGCCTTTACCAGCTAGCGCCTCTTCAATCAAACGATCTGCTTCTTTAATCCCCACACTAACAGAAACATCAATGATTCGTTTCCCCGCAAATCGTTCTGGCTGAACATCTTTATCTGCTGCAACAATTACCGCATCAGCTTCTTGAATCTCTTCATGTGACAGTTCATTCTCTACTCCTATTTGTCCGTGCGTTTCAACCTTGATCGTAATACCTTTTCGTTTGGCTGCTTGTTCTAATGCTTCTTGTGCCATATACGTATGGGCAATTCCTGTTGGGCAACCAGTGGCTGCAATCAGTTGATACTTCGTCATACTTTCTCCCCCTCTTCTTGAATCACATTGATTTGTGTCATTAATTCCTCAACATCCGAAAAATCGGTTAACCCTTTACGAAAAGCCGTAGAACTCCCAGCTGCGAGCCCTTCTTTCAATGACTCTTGAATTGTTTTTTGTTTCAACCACCCAGCTAAAAATGCCCCCAGTAAACTGTCACCCGCACATGCGGTATTCACTACTATTCCTTTTGGCGAATTACCGAATAATACTTGTTCTTTATTCAGAAATAAAGCGCCTTCACTGCCGAGTGAAATTAACACATTTTGAGCTCCTTGTTTTAACAACTCTTTTCCATAAAAAATATACGCTTCTTTGGTATTCCTCTCTGTCTGGAACCATATTCGCAATTCTTCTTCGTTTGGCTTTAACAAAAACGGTTGGTATGGTAAACAATCCAATATTTCGTAGTAGCTGCTGTCAATGATCAAAAAGACTTTATTCTTTTGACAAATGCGACTGATTTCGACTAAAACTGCTGGAGAAACACCTTGAGGCAAGCTTCCTGAAACACAAAGATAATCGCCCATTTTAAGATTCTCAATTTTCTTTAAAAATTGCATCACTTGGTTTTTAGTTAATTCTGGGCCTTTATTTACCAGTTTGTATTCTGCTTTTTCTTTTTTTACCTGAGTAAATACATTGATCCTAGTCATCCCAGGAACTTCTAAAAAGTCCGTTTTAATGCTTCTTTCTTTTAAAAAATCTTCGATATATTGTCCAGTAAAACCTGCTTTAATCCCCATTGCTGTACTTTCGATACCTAACATTTTTAAAATCATCGACACATTGACACCTTTACCATTCGCTTGAATATCATCTTGATTTGTACGATTTACAACAAAAGGATTTAATTGATCCGTTTCAATAAATAAATCAATTGCTAGATTTAGCGTACATGTATAAACGGCCAATTGACTCCCTCCCTTCTTTCCTTTATTATGAAGCAGAGCCTATTGTAAATGTTTTCATAATCACTCATATTCAATGAAAAGTTTTACAAACAACAAAAAACAAATATTTTTATTCTTTTTTACAGAAGAAGTGCCGCAATTTCTTTCTATTCTATACATCAAGCGGGGGATCATACATGGAAAACAAGCTAAGTGAGTCTGAACAATTTTTGTGGCGTTTTATTGAGGCACATATTTTAGATATTCCTGATTATTCGATCATCAAACTGAGTGAATTAGCTAATGTGTCAACGGCAACCATCGTTCGAACTATGAAAAAGAAAGGTTATGAAGGTTTTACTTCTTTCAAACACCATTTAAAAGAAAAGGGAAATCAAACGATCAACTTTTCTACTTTAGAAAAAGTGGATCGAGGGATTCGGAAAGCTATTTTAAAAAATGAAGAAGAAGTAACTCGTACGATCAATATGATTGAAATCGGCAACATTGAGGATGCCATCCAAAAAATCAAAGTTGCACGTCGGATCATTATTTTTGCTCGTGGCTTTTCAGAATTAATCGCCCAAGAAATGATGGTTAAATTTCAACTTGCAGGCAAATACTGTGAGCTTCACACTGATCCTGAAATCATCAAAAATATCAGTAAAACGTTACATAAAGAAGACATTGCTATTTTTGTTTCTTTAAATGGCGAAACAAGCGAATTAGTAGTTGCTGCTCAAAATTGTTATAACGCAGAGATTGGGACGGTACTCTTAACCGCGAATCAATACTCTAGTATGATGCAATTTATTGAAATCGCTTTCGTTGGGTTTAAATCAGAGGGTTCATTTTTTCCTGATTACGAGGTAAGATCCAGACTCCCATTGTCGATATTAGCGCGTATATTATTAGATGCATACGCATTGAGAACAAGCGAGTAAAAGAGAACATGGATCGTTTACTTTCATACTCTATGAACTTATTTTTTTGAATAAAACAAACGAAAGACAGTGGAGTGATCATCAATGAATGATCCTCCTCTGTCTTTCTCGGTTACTTTAACCAGCTATTTATATGATTCACTTATACTTTTTTGAAAAATTATAAAAGCAAAAAAAACGATTCTTTTAGATAGCTATTGATTCTTCTTTGAAGAACAGTTTTTTGCTGAGAGTTGCTTTTCTGCTGCCCAGTGATTGATGGGACCATACTTGTGACCGACAATGATTTCTTCACCAATTGCAATATTGACATAGTCTTTTGCCGTTCGGATTGCTTCTTCTACTGTTTTTCCTTTCGCTAATTCTGCAGCAATGCAAGCCGACAATGTGTCTCCTGTACCGTTGATTCGATCTGTCGGATAAAAGACTGCACTTAACCAAAATGATCGTCCAGATTCCAGCAACACATAATCTCTTACTTCTTCTTGATTACTTTCTTTCGTATGAAATCCTTTGATCATCACATTTTTGGCACCCATTGCCTGTAAGTCAACAGCGGCCTGAACATAATCTTCATCTGTCGTTAAGGTTCTTCCAGTTAATTTCTCTGCTTCATAGAAATTCGGCGTCAAGACAGTCGCTAACGGTACTAGTTTTTCTTTCAGACTACTTAAAGCAGCCTCTTCTAATAATAGATTTCCATGCTTCGTCACGATTACCGGGTCGACCACTAAAGGACCGAAGTTATACTGTTGATAATTTTTAACTACTGTTTCAATCAATTCTGCATCAGCTAACATACCTGTTTTAGCCGCTCTTATTTGGTAGTCTTCAGCGATCAAAGAAAATTCTTTATCAATGAACGCACTTGGTAAGGTCACACTTGCTCCGATCCCATAAGAATTTCCTGCCACACAAGCCGTCATAACTGATACACCATAGACGCCACGGGTAAAGAAAGTATGCATATCTGCTTGCATTCCTGCACTTCCATCACTGTCTGATCCCGCGATCGTCATGACTTGTACATATTGGTCGTTCATACGCTTCATTCCCTTTTTTATTTTTCCAACTCATTCCCTATTCTACACAACTATACCACTTCTTACTTTAAGGAATCAAATCGTATATAAATAGGCATTTCCATCCACTAATCATTTGCTGATTAGTAAAAAAGGGAAAGCAAAAAGAAAAAGCATGACAAAAAACCGAAGAATACTGACATAAAAGAGATGATGCTCAGCTTCTTCGGCTTACTTTTTTATTTGCTTCTTCAGTGTACTGCTCAGTTCTAGCATCCTCTCACTAACTAGCGAGTGACGTTATTTTACTACCAACACATTGCACGGTGCATGTGTGACTACATAAGAAGTAGTTGACCCAACTAAGACACGTTCCACGGCATTCAATCCTGTAGCCCCCATAACAATCAAATCAATTTTTTCCTTTGATTCATTGAAATTTGCAATCAATGTTTTCGGATATCCATACAAAATATACGTCTCGATATCAGTTAGTCCCTTTTCAATTGCTAAGTTGCGATGCTCTTTCATTTGGTTTTCTGCAACTTCATCTAATTCCTCTTGTAAGTTCGTTGTAACAAATGCAAAATCACCGAAATAGTTACCCGTTACTTCGTTTACGTACAAAATGTGTAGCTTTGCCTGATTTCTTTTTGCAATTGTAACTGCTTCAGAAAAGGCTTTTTCTGCTTTTTCTGATCCATCAATTGCTACTAATATATTTTTATAGGTGTCTGCCATTGAAACCGCCTCCTTTACAATCAGTGTAGCACGATTATTTTAAGGGAACAACTAATTTACTAGCACTGACCAAACTTAGCGATTCGCTTGTCTTTGAACTTGTTCATGCGGTTTTCTTTCATTAGAGCTGTGACCTTCTTGGCTTGCTTTTTCTTTTATCTGAGTCATACGCAGTTTTTTTTCTAGCGGCTTCATTTGTCCTAAATTACTTTTCGGTTCAAAATGATCCGTGGTAGGAAATAACCTTTTCTTTCCGTCTGTCTCTGTTAAATCCATCATATTATTATTTAACTTCTTATGCTCGCTCACTGTTGATTCTGTTAATATTTCAGTCTGGCTTTCCTTATCCACTGATTCTTTTTGTTGAAGTTCTTTAGGTAATATTTTTTTTAAATCTGAAGCGATACCTGTATAAAAATCCGTTATTTTTTGTGCTTTACCCAGTAATCTCCATTTATCAGAATCCCCATCCGCTTGAAAAGAGTATAATTCAGGTCTATATATTGGGTTTAAATTTATATTCTTGAACCCAGCATAATCGACGAGGATCGCTCGTAAATTTTCACAGCACCAAGCTGGACTTTCTTGATACAAATCATAGATTTGTTTTTCTACTGTCGTTTGGTTTCTTAACTTGGTGTTGTTCCCAATTCCTTGGAACAAATGCCGGCTTATTCATGAATAAAAGATTATATAAATAAATACTATCTGACATCAAATTCGGGTTATTCTTTAAATTGATAGATTCATAACCATTTTTTCCATAGTCCACTCGATCTGCTTTAAAATATACATTAAATAAACCTTCGTTTTTTTCCATTCGATCTCCTTTTCTTTATCGACAGTTTTTGTAAATTGCAACAAATTTTAATCACTCGTATCCATGTTCTTACTAGTTTGGATAACTGTGTCGGTTCACACTGCTTTTTAGTATTGTTTCCTACCATTTTTTATGTAATAAACCAATGAAATTGAGACAAAAAGTTTTTATTTTCAAGAAATGAGCAGATAAGCCGAAATTTCTGAAGATTGGTAAAAATAATAAAATCGTTTATTGCGATTATGACCTTTGTACTTCACAACTTTTTGTCCCAGTTTCATTCGTTTTTATTCTAAAAACTATTTACAAAACTTTTTAGGCTTCAAACCCATTTTTCATGGCTACGGTTTTAAACCAATGGCCCGACTTTTTAATCGTCCGTTTACCGTCTTGGTTTAGATCGACAGCAATCAGTCCATAACGATTTTTATAAGCGTTCGTCCAAGACCAGTTATCCATGCAAGTCCACATGTGGTAACCCACACAATTCGTTCCTTCTTGGATTGCCTGATGCACATATTTCAGATGGTCTGTGACAAAAGTGATCCGATAATCATCTTCAATCACGCCTTCCGAGTTAACGAAACGTTCTTCCCCTTCTACACCCATACCATTTTCAGAGATATAACATTTGATATTGCCATAGTTCTCTCTCGTATTCGTCAAGATATCATAGATCCCTTTTTCATAAATTTCCCAACCACGATAGATATTCATTTTTTTATTAGGCATATCATAATAATCAAAATAATCTTCTGGCATTGGTCCATTCTGATGATCAAGCGGTGTTTCTTTTGCCTTGATTCTCCGAGGTTGATAATAATTGATTCCTAATAGATCAATCGTATTTTCTTTGATAATCGTTAAGTCATCGGGCCCCATCTCTGGCATTATCGCTAATTCTTTCACAATAGCAACCAACTCTGATGGAAACTCTCCTTTTACTGCAGGATCAAGAAAAGAACGATTGAAAAAAGCATCAGCGACTCTAGCAGCCTTGACATCCTCAGGGTTTGTTTCGTCTCGCGGGTAGCTAGGAGTTAAATTCAAAATGATTCCAATTTCTCCTTTTTGTCCCATCTTATGATAGGCTTCAATTGCTTTGGCACTTGCCAAATTTTCGTGGAAACCAACTTGAATAGCCTCTTTTAGATTGATATGGTTAGGATAATGGAACTGATAGAGATAACCGCCTTCTACTGGAACAATCGGTTCATTATGGGTAAACCATTTCTTTACTAAATCCCCAAATAACTCAAAACAGGTTTTTGCATAGGCCACATAGGCGTCAACCGTATCACGAGACAACCAGCCACCCGTTTGTTGTAATTCTAAAGGCATATCAAAATGATATAAATTGACAAATGGTTCAATTCCCTGCTCCAGTAATTCTGTAAAATATGAGCGGTAAAATGATACAGCCTGTTGATTCACTTCTCCTTTTCCTTTAGGGAATAGACGACTCCATTGAATGGATGTTCGGAAAGTATTATGACCTGTCTCTTTCATCAATTGAACGTCTTCTCGATATTTCGTGTAAACTTGAGAGGTTTTCTCAGGACCAACTTGATTGAAAAATTTTTCTGGCTCTAGATCATACCAATAGTCCCAAATGTTTTCTCCTTTCCCATCTCCTTTGATTCTGCCTTCTGTTTGTGGTCCACTTGCGGCAGTTCCCCACCAAAAATTCTTTGGAAAATCGTAGTGTTTCATTTCATAATCCCTCAATTCTTTTAGTAATTACCGTAATCATAAACAATCACCAAAAATAAATCAATACTTTTTATAAAAATGACTAGACATTTAAACAGACAGACGTTATACTACGTTTGTAATCGATTGCAAAATAAATTTGAGGTGAAAAAAATGAATGGTTTTATGGATAAACTTTCTCAAAAAATTATGCCCTTAGCCAATCTTTTAGGGCAAAACCGTTACTTAACTGTGTTACGGGATGCATTTATGTTGTCATTTCCGCTAACAATGTTTGGATCAATTGTGGTCGTTGTGAATAATCTACCGTTCTTCAGTGATGGTACCAAAGGCACGTTAAGCACCCTTTTTGGTAATGGTCAAAATGCGACGATGAGTATCATGTCCGTTTTTGTTACATTTGGTATCGGCTATTATTTATCAAAATCATATGATGTAGAAGGTATTTTTGGTGGCGCTGTTTCATTCGCAAGCTTTTTGATTCTCACACCTTTTGTGATGACAACAGCTGGTGGTGAAGAAGTTTCGGGTGTCCTATCACTTGATCGTCTAGGTGCTAAAGGAATGTTCATTGGAATGATTGCTGCCTTTTTAGCTGCGGAAATCTACTGTCGAATCACCAAACGTGGTTGGCAAATTAAAATGCCTGATGGCGTACCACCTGCAGTAACGAAATCTTTTGCCGCTTTGATTCCAGCTGTAGTCACATTGACTGTTTTCTTGATCATCAACGCTGTCATGACTGGCGTATTCAATGCGAACCTTCATGACTTAGTCTATGAAGTTATCCAAAAACCTCTAACTGGTTTAGGTAGTAGTTTACCTGCCACGTTGATTGCCTTATTCTTTGTTCAATTTTTGTGGTTCTTTGGTCTTCACGGTCAAATTATTGTTAATTCTGTTATGGACCCTATCTGGAATACATTGATGCTTGATAATTTAGAAGCTTATCAGCATGGGAAAGAACTACCACATATCATCACAAAACCATTTATGGAAACCTTTACCGTTGGTATCGGTGGCTCTGGAATGACGTTAGCAGTAGTATTATTGATGGCTTTTGTCTTGAAGAAAAACAATACCGTGATGTTGGTCGTTTAGCGCTAGCACCTGGAATCTTCAATGTCAATGAACCTGCAATTTTTGGTCTACCAATCGTATTGAACGCAACCATTTTGATTCCTTGGGTCGTTGCTCCTTTGGTCGTGACGACGTTCAACTACTTGATGATGGCAGCTGGCATCGTTCCTCCGCCTACTGGTGTTTCAGTTCCGTGGACTGTGCCGATCATTGCTAGTGGTGTTTTAGCTACCAATTCATGGCTAGGCGGTCTCTTACAAGTAGTCGATTTTGTGATCGTCGCTTTTATTTGGTACCCATTCTTAAAAGTATTAGATAAACAACCTGATTTAGACGTTGTGTAAAGCCTTATCTACTCACCTGTGAAGCAAATCATCTTCTTTCTAATAGAGATTAAGTAAATTTTATAATCTAGCATGAACAGTCAAAACATGGAATGATGTGAATTGATTTGTTCATGCTTGTTTCATTGAAATGAGTGATTCAACAACTAAACTTCGTTATTTCTTTCTTGTCGAACGAAATAACTTTCGTTATACTCAATACGAGGTGAATAACGTGCCAAAATATGAAGAAATCGCAAATGTTTTAAGGGAAAGAATCCGTTCAAAAGAATATCCACCAAACAGTTTTTTACCTAATCAGATCACTTTAGTCGAAGAATTTGGCGCAAGTCGAATGACCATCAAAAAAGCCATCAATATTCTGGCTATGGAAGGATTAGTTTATTCGCAAAGAGGGGCTGGAACCAAAATTTTAGATCATCCTTTTATCGAGAAAGATACCTCCCCTGCCAATGAGTATGAGGGACTCAGTCATCAAATGAAGCGTCGTCATCGTTCACTGACGAGTCAAATCATTCAATTTGATGTCGAGTTTCCGAACCCATTTATTCAAGAAAAACTAATGATTGGTGCCGAACAACCGGTTTATAATATTCACCGTCTACGAATTTTAGACAACGCACCTTATATTTTGGAACATACATTTATGCCTGTACATTTAGTTCCAGGTCTAAAAAAAGAACATCTGCTTTCTTCTATCTATGATTACTTGCACCAAGATCTAAATCTTCATTTTGCAGGCGCCTATCGAGCAATTTCAGCAGATAAAAGTACGCACTTTGATCAGGAATACTTGAATTGTTCGGAAATAGATCCTGTTTTGGATGTGCAACAAGTCGTTTATCTAAAAGATGGTCAGCCCATCGAATATTCATCTAGTAGAAATCGGTTTGATGTCCGCAACTATTCCTTACTTGATGTCCGTTCAAACTAAAAAAATCCGTTTCAAAAATAGGAAACTATTGTGAAACGGATTTTTTGGTGTTTACAAAAGAGCAGAGTCAAACAGAATAATTGCCAGAAACGTTTCCACTCACTATACTGTAACTAACACAACACTTACTTTTTGTAAGTTCAAAGGAGGAACTCCCATGGATACTCAAATCAAAGGCATCCACCATGTTACCGCTATGACTTCAAGTCCCACTAAAATTTATCGTTTTTTTACGGATATTTTAGGAATGCGCTTAGTAAAAAAAACGATCAACCAAGATGATATCGAAACGTATCACCTTTATTTTACAGATGAATACGGCTCCCCTGGAACTGACATGACTTTTTTCGCTTTTCCTAATCAACCTCAAGGAAGTAAAGGAACGGATACGATTTCTAGAGTGTCCTTTCGAGTACCAACTGATGAAGCATTGACTTATTGGTTCAAACGCTTTGAAGAAAAGAATGTTCTTCACTCTGCGATCAAGGAACGTTTTTCTAAAAAATATCTGGAGTTTGAAGACTTTGACCATCAATTCTATCAATTGATTTCTGATGAAAACAATACAGGTGTTGCTGGTGGTACTCCTTGGAAGAACAGCAATATTCCATCAGAATATGCAATTACAGGCTTGGGTCCAGTTTTTGTCCGAGTGAGTCAAATGGAACCATTACAGTTACTATTAGAACAGACTTTAGAGTTTAAACTTACTGATCAAACAGGAGCTTTTTCGCTCTTTGAAGTCGGTCAAGGCGGTAATGGAGCAAGCATCATTGTTGAACAGCGAGCAGATTTACCAAAAGCAATCGAAGGATTCGGCAATATCCATCACCTTGCCTTGCGTGTCGCTGATGAAGAAGCCTTACGTCACTGGATCCATGTGATCAATCAGATAAACGTACCAAGTTCAAGGTTTGTGGATCGCTTCTACTTCCAATCAGAATACTTCTTAGCTGCCACCCACGTTCTCTTTGAATTAGCAACAGATGGACCTGGTTTTTTTGGAGATGAATCAGCAGATACAGCTGGCGAAAAACTATCACTCCCACCACAACTCGAAAGTAAAAGAGAAGAAATCGAAGCGTACATTCGTCCCTTCGATACTCAGGATGCCAACCAACAACGAGAATGATCTTCTTTCTATCCAGACAGTCGTTTTCAAGAAACATAACTTTCAAGAAAAAGAGGTCAAATCATGGAATATTTTTTTCAAGCGGGAAAACAAACAAGTAGAAATTTACTCCTTCTTCATGGTACAGGTGGCGATGAATATTCTTTACTTGAAACCGCCCAGTTCCTTGAACCGGATGCTACGATTCTTTCTTTTCGTGGTTCAATCAAAGAAGACGGAATGAATCGCTTCTTTCGCCGGAATGGGTTGAATCAATTCGATTACCAGAGCTTAGCAGAAGAAACAGCGCTTCTATACCATGAAATCTCAGCAGTTAGCCAAAAAGAAAACATCTCGTTACATGACTGGGTGATCGTAGGCTATTCCAATGGAGCGAATATCGCTGCTCACTTGCTATTATCGAGAAATACTGAGCTGCGAAAAGGAATCCTTTTTCATCCAATGTCTTTAAACGTCAATTATCCAGCAAAAATAATGACTGATACTCAGATCTGGCTTTCTTACAGCAAGACCGATCCAATCGTCTCCTCTATAGCGATTACGAATCTGATCAAAGATTTTGAAATGCAAAAAGCTCACCTCACATTGCAAGAAACGTTTACTGGTCATCAATTAACAAAGGCTGAATTAATTGCCGCAAAAAGTTGGCTTTCTTCGCTTTCGGTTAACTAATATTGGACGAAGGTTGTGATGCATCGGATTATTTTTTCAAAGTCTCTTTTTCAAAGACTCTATAATGAGGTACGCTCCAAAAGTTGTACGTGAAAACGACAATTTTTAGGGCGTATTTTTTTGTTTCGACCTTTACGCACGAAACAGAAAAATGGATGTAAGTGCTAGATCCAACTATCCATTTTTCTCAAATCATCTCTTTTAATTTTCATTTTGGAAAATCCTTCTTGGCTCCCCCTCATTTTAAACGCATCATATTAAAGATAAATAGAAACATTCCTCATTTGAAAAAACTGTAGAATATGGATTTCTATTATAAAAATTAGAAAAAAATGAGTTTTTGATTAGCTAGATTTCCGAAAAATTGCTATAGTTTAATTAATCAGAGTTGCAATCATTTTAGCGTTCGCCAATTTTTTGTCGAGTTAATATGGTTCACTCATTAGGGAGGGGGCACGATGCTTCACAAAAAAAGAAAACAGATTCAACAAGTAATCTTTCTGTTATTGACACTTCTGTCAGTCCTTGCACAAACAAATGTTGTTCAAGCAGTTTCGTTAAATTTATTTGGTACGACTACCGCAACTAATAACAGTCAAACCAGTCCAAATGCGCCTTTTTTAAACCGAGTAAATGTCCCTGTCACTTTTCTCATTGAAGGAAAAAATGGCATCAGCGCTGGTGTTATCACAACTGGCGATAAATATGCCATTTTAGAAGCACCGACTGAAATGGTCGGGTATATCCAACCTAATGGGAATGCGACTGTTCAAACTACTGTTACTGTGCCACTTAGTCAGTCCCCTTTACAATTGATTTTGCCGACCATAACCTCTGTGATTTCGTTGATCGTCAACTCACCTTTAGTTTCCACACAAAATAAAACAGCGGTTAATCAGGCATTGTCAGAATTACGTTCGGAAACTTTTGGTGCCCAGAATCTTACTCTAGCTATCGTCCCACGCTCAAGCACTCAGTATGGCGTAGCGATTAGTCAAGGGCTATTACCCATCCTGACAACGACATTAAAAAATCGGATTCAAAATTTATTAACGATCGTCCAAGCTTTACCGCTGATTGGTACTGTTTTAGGAACATTATTGTCCCCCTTTGTCACAGCTTTGTCTCAATTTATTACGAGTTTAAATTCACCAACTTCTGATAATAGTAAAAATTTGGTTGCTGCTTCGATTTTAGGTAATACGAGTGTTTCGCTATCATTTCTTTTATCTTCGCCCAAATTGACCCAAGATCTAACAGCTAATTTTAAGGGCGGTTTTATTCAAACAGATCAGTCGACGATTCAGTTAGGACCTACTACTGGTACAACACCTGTTTATTTTTCAGCTGGAGCACTCACTTGGCAGACCACAAGCTTGCCGACTCACTTGAACTTTGGTCAGCACTTGATCCAGACCCAACAGGATGAGCACTTAGTAGCCACCAATAACAATCAAGTAACTACCGGATCGATTTCGATTACTGATACACGGACAGTTGTAAAAAATTGGCAAATAAAAGTCCAACAACTTAGTCCTTGGCAAAACGGAACCAATCAATTAACGTCCCAATTACAAATCTCAACAGCAGATTTAACAACTACCTTTCCTATCACTGGGATCACAAGTACTGCTAATCAAATGGTCCCTCTATCTATAGGTACGCAACAAACATTACTCAAATTAAATGGTGTAACTGATCCTGGTCAAGTCCAATTGGCAATCAATCAGTTCTCATTAGCGGTTCCCAAAGAAAGTCTGAAAACAAAGGGAACCTACCAAACAATGGTGGAATGGCTCTTATCGGATACACCGTAATTTATTTAGGAGGAAGAAGAAATGAAAAAGAAAACGTTATCTTTTTTTGTCTTGGGGATCAGCTTGTTTTCAAGTTCTCTCGTTTTTGCTGATTCACAAACCCAAGGAGAAGTGGCCTATGTGGAAGGCGCACTTGAATTTGACTATGCTGGCGGTATACCAACTAATTTAGACTTTGGGGATCATCCCTTGCAAACTGCAGCTGCTGAAAACTGGATTGCTACTGCTACAGGTGAACAAACCGGCTCTACACCTACTACTGGAACCGTAGCTGTTCGAGACAACCGAGGAAATCCTGCAGCTACATGGACAGTTAAGTTATCTCAAACTGACCAGTTCAAAACAGCGGATGATGTTGAGCTATCAGGTGCACAGCTCAATTTATCTTTTGGCGCACTTACAAATAACTTAGGATTAGCCCCTACCAGTGCCTATGAAAACGATGAATTAGCGATCCAAGTATTCAATCAAGATGCTACGATTTTAGATGCAACCGCAGGTCAAAACTCGGGTGATACTGCACTAGCGATCAATCAATTCAGCTTATCTGTTCCAGCGAATACAAATAAAGTAGCCGAACAATATACTACTATATTAAATTGGACTTTCTCATTCAGTCCAACCAACTAAGAAAGGAGGAATGATCGTGAAAAAGTGGTTTTGGATACTACCCTTCTTCTTTCTACTGATGGGAAATCTTAACATCTACGGCGAATCCTTACAAAGTTTTGATGCACAAATACAAGTCAATGAATCAACACCATCAACAAACGACAATTATTTTGATCTACAACTAAAACCTGGACAGGAATCGACTTTGAATGTCTTAGTCACGAATCTAAAAGAAACTGAGATCACGATCATTCCGTCCTTTAATCGTGCAAAGACCAATCAACTAGGCGTTGTTGAATATTCTGGTAGAAATCAAGATCGTCCTAATAATTTGCCCATCGATATCGAGAAAATTGTTTCTGTTGATAAGCAAAAGTTTACTCTTGCGGGACATGAACAAAAAAAGATTCCTTTAACCATCAAAATGCCAGAAAAAGATTTTGATGGAGTAATTGCGGGTGGGCTCTATCTCCAAGAAGAACCAAAAAAAGATATACAAGGAAATATCCAACATGTCTTTTCTCGGGAGATTGCTGTCTTACTTAAAACACAACTAAACAAAATCCAACCGAACTTAGAACTAAAAAAAGCAGCACCTACCCAAATCAACCAGAGAAATGCCATCAAAGCAACTTTGGAAAATACTAATGCTGCTTATCTATCTAGTGCTCGTATACACTATGAGATCAAAAAAGAACAACAACAAACCCCAGTACTAACTGGGACTCAACCCATTTCGTTCGCCCCTAACAGCGGCACGGACTATTTGATTTTTTTAGAAGGAAAAGAATTCGAACCAGGAACCTATCAGCTAATGACGAATGTCAAAAACAAGGAAATCAATTGGCAGCAAAAGATAAATTTTACTATTTCGCAAAAAACAGCTGCAACTTATAATGAACAAAATATATCTACTACAAAGGATGAGCCGCAAAACAATTGGCTCCTTTGGCTAGCTGGAGGTATTATTTTCGCTCTCGTCCTCATTATTGTCTTTTTACTGTATATTGTAAAAAAGAAAAAACGATAACTGTTATCAAACAAAAACTAACTCTACCTAAATTTTCACGAGGCAGAGTTAGTTTTTTTCTTCTGATCTAGCAGTTATTGATATACTATCAAACACATTAGTTCTTTACTACGATCAGGAACAATCCCAGCCGTTCTTCAACAACTAGCGACTCCTTATTGTGGTTCTCCAAATCGGATGGTATCCCCAATCGCAAACTCTGGAAAGATTTGAGGCTCTACAACGATTGCTCCTGGCAAGACTTCGTTTTCTCCTGTGCGGAAATAAATGGAGATATGACCGAGGGTTTCAAAGTTATGATTGGCTTCACTGCCAACTTCTTTGATTTCATATTCTTGGTTGCCGATGGTCAGTATATCCCCTGTTTTGATGACATTTTTAGCCGTTTCATGATTGTCATGGACCACACAGATGTCTTTTAATTCAGGTGGTACCTGTTGTCCGAAAAGAATCATTAAGTACTCTGCCGCAAATTCTTCCACTAAAGAACCAACCTCAACAATCTTTGTTGTGTGCATGGTTTTCTCCTCCTTCTATGATAACGTCGTATCTTGTAAATGACGTAACTGCCAAACAGTGGTACTGGCATCTAGTTCAACGTCATCTTCAGTTAAGAAAGAACCCGCCCGTATAAAACGTTTTGCTACTACTTCTCCAGAGATCAGTCCGATCGGGATATGTCCCTCTCGCTTCATTTCTTCGTGGGTCTCAAGTACTCCTCGGACACAAAAACCACCGATTCCATCTAAATGATCCCCAGGTTGAATATCTTTTTTCGCTACCGCAACGGTTTCTGAAATTGGGGCGCCTAATGGAACAATGGCATGATCTTGTTGTAAGACAGCTTTTGCAATCGTAATTGGTGTTTCTAAACTTGCTAAATGATACGGGCGATATAAGATATGATGATCCCGTTCCCCTTTCTTCATCAAGTAATTCATTTCTTCAGCTACTTCGCTATTTTGCCCCTTAACGATAACAAAGACGCCTGGCGCTAAACCATCCACATATTCCACTACACCAAATTGAGATAAGACACCACCATTTTCTTTTAAATCTAACGAAGTAATGACAGAATCTAGATCCCCTTTCAAACCATGCATACCTACCTTGTCAGGGATATAGCCAATCGCATTTGATAAAAGATTCATTTCAGCCATTGTTTTTGTTCCATCTTGGAAAGCAGCTAGCATGTGAGGAGCCATTTGTTTTTTCTGAGCTTCTTTTTCAGCAGTTGCCGGATTTGCGGAAATATTCAATTGATTATTTTTGCCTTTTCCCGCAACTAAGACTTCCATCCCCATAGACGAAGCAAATTCAAATAATTCGGTGGTTGCTTCAGGTTCATCGCCATCTGATCCTGTATAGATCAACCCTGCTGAATCATAGAGTTTATGCATCAAAGGTCCAATAGTGATATCGATTTCAACATTTAATAAGACAAGATGTTTTTTTGCTAATAACGCTTCAAGCGCAATTTTTGCTCCTGCTTCAGGTACACCAGTAGCATCTACGATTACTTCATTCCAATCAGAGTGAATAATTTCTTTAGCATCTGTTGAAATAAGGACATCATTTTTAACTTTTGCCGAAGCTAGATACGCTTCTTTCGCTTTTTGTGCATAATCAAGGGACAAGTCACTGATCCCTGTTACGATCATCCCTGGAATTGACGCTATTTGTGCAATCATTCCCCTGCCCATTTGTCCTGCACCAATTACACCCACTTTGATTGGATTTCCTGTTTTTTCTCTTAATTGTAATTCACCATATAAAGTCATCTTATGTATTTCCTCCACTCATTCAATTTTTTATGTTTTTTATAAATATTCTCTAAAGATTCGGTTCACTAATATTTTAGGCGAATTGGCAAAATTACCAATTGTCGAGCCCGCAATATGAGGAGTGATCGTGAGATTATCTAATGTTAGATAAGGATGGTCTGCGGGTAATGGTTCCTGTTCAAAAACATCCACTGCCGCTCCCATAATCTCTTTGTTTCTTAATGCTTGAATCAAATCTTGTTCATTGACTAATCCAGCACGGGCACTATTGATGAAAACAGCAGAAGGTTTCATTTTCTTGAAATGCGACTCATTGATCATATGTTTTGTTTGAGGAGTCAATCGATAATGCATCGAAAAGATATCTGCTTTTTCCACCAGTTCCTCTAAGCTAACTTGAGTATCAGGGGACGTACCATCAAAATAATCATCAAAGAAAAGAATGTTACATCCAAAAGGTCGCAACAAATGAGCAACTCGTTGGCCAATTTCGCCATAACCAATTAACCCAATCGTTGACTCTTTTAATTCAGGTGCTAATAGCCCATTAGGATAGTACTTTTGCCACTGATGCTCTCTTAATTTTTGATTTCCTCGTGCGATATTTCGAATTTCTGTCAAAATCAAACCAACAGTAAATTCCGACACACTAGTCTTACTTCTGCCAGGAGTATTATAAACAGCAATTCCTTTTTCTTCGGCATAGCTAACAGCGACATTTTCTGTACCTGCTCGCAGTACGCCAACTAATTCCAAATTTTCCGCCCGTTCGATCACTTTTTTACCAATCGGTGCAAATTGAGTAATGATCCACTGATACTCTTCAATATTTTCTAAGAGATACTCTGGTAATTCGACTGCATCACACCCATGTTTTTCAATCTTGATATTACCTTTTTGCAGACTATCTAAATCAGAATGCCGCCATTCTTTGATGTCTACAGAAATTCCTTTTGTCGCTAAATCTTTTAAGCCTTCTTCCATCATTTCTCGATCAATAAATAAATCTGCGATTGCTAAACATTTGATCATTCTTTATTCCCCTCCTCATTTAATACAACTGATACCCGGTAGCTTCCTGGGGTACTAGCGATCTCGAATGCTTTTTGAATATCCATTAATGGAATTTTGGTTTCGATCAATTTTGATACATCGACACGCCCTTCATTTAGGAGTGTAGCTGCGTCATAAAAATCTTCTAATGTGGAAGCATACGTACCGATCACTTCGAGACGCATATAATGAATCGTATTTGGCTGGATAGCCATTTCAGGCGCAGGATAACCCGCAGCATAAATCGAGATTTTCCCATCTTTTTCTTTCACCATCTCAAGGGATTGATTCATCGCCAAAGTTGATCCAACTGCGACAATGACGCTGTCAGCCCCTCTCCCATTTGTGAGTTCTTTGACTTTTTGGACTGGATCGTTTTGACTTGCATCAATCGCTTCAAACCCTAATTCCTTGATCAGAGCTAACTTTTTAGGCATGACCTCAGAAATAATGACCCTTGCGCCCATTGCTCGTGCTGTTAGTCCATTAAGAAGTCCCATTGTTCCTCCACCGATGATCACGATCGTTTCTTTCCCAGGCACTATTCGTAATTTTTTCATATTTTGAACGACGGAGGATAAGGGTTCGACAAAAGCAGCTTCTGAGGCAGATAAAGTTGGTCTCATCTTGACGAAGCTCTTGGCTTTACGAACAAAATAATTCGCAAATCCAAAAATCCCATAAAACTCTTTTGAATAATTCTTTCCAAATTGCCGTTTGTTTTCACAATTCGTAATTTCACCAAATTTACACTCATCACAGTAACCACAATAATCATAAAGTACACTGACTCGATCGCCGATCTGGTAGGTATCGCCGACAGCTTTGCCTTTTGCTATGACAATTCCTGAACATTCATGTCCGCCAGCCATAGGATAGCCTTGATGTTCTCTAAGTCCTAACCATTGTTGATAGTCAGTTGTACAAATGTTACAAGCTTCTTGTTTTACTAACAATTCATCTTCTGCCAATTCAGGCATCGGTATTTCCTTGATCTTTGCATTCTTCTTCTCAGCTAAATAGCCAAACGTTATGTTTTTAGGTTGCATTTTTTCACTCCTATTCTATAATCCAATTGAAAAGGCATACGCAATGATAACTGCGATCGGCCCAGTTAAAATTCGCGAAAACAACACAGCTGGCACACCATTAGAAATCGTTTCTGGTTTTGCTTCTCCCAAAGTCATTCCTACGGGTGCAAAATCACAGCCAACTTGTGAATTGATAGCAAACAGTGCTGGTAGAGCGTAATGTGGCGGGATTGTACCATTAGCGATCTCTGTTCCGATCAATAAACCAATCACCGAAGCAATCACCGCCCCTGGTGCTAATAAAGGAGATAAAAACGGCAAACTAGTAATAGCACCTAATAGAACTAAGCCAAGTAAGCTACCGCCTAAAGGTGACAAAAACTTCGCAATAATATCCCCAATTCCTGTATAGTTGATAATACCAATCAAAGTTGCAACAAAAGCCATAAATGGAATAATATTTGTTAGCACGGTATCGATCGTTTCACGCCCTGCTTGATACATGATATTGATAAAGCTCCCCGCACCACGTCCGATGGTATCGATCAAGCCAAAAATCCCACCTTTTTTATTGCTATGATTTTTCTTTTCAGTGGTTTCTTTTGTTATTTCTGTAGTTGTTTCCGGTTTATTTGTGTTGATATTTGATGTTTTTTCATTCTTATCTTCTTTATTATGTACTTGTGCAGCTTCGCTTTCACTAATAATTTCTATGTTTGTAATCGTTGTTCCTGAAACAAAAATATCTTCTGTCATAAATTTCGCCAACGGCCCAGAAGGCGCTTGCAATTTTACGTTGATTGTTGGGATCTTCATTCTTGGATACGTTCCACAGCGTGCTGTTCCGCCACAATCAATGACTGCACACAAGGTTTCTTCTTTTTCCACTGGATTTTTAAATGCATCAACCGCTGTTACCCCAGCTAATTCCGCAATCTTTTCAGCGACGGGATGAATACCACCACCGGTTACACTGATAACGTACTTCTTACGTTCATCATTTAACGGAATGGTTAATGGTCCTCCCCAGCCTCCATTTCCTTTATGGATAATTAGTTTTTTCGCTTCCATCTCTACCTCCATTCTCAGTTTCGTCTATGCCTCTGTTGTTTTTTTTGCTTCTCTTTGTGTTAAGAAACGAGCAATTTTTTCTGTAATGATTCCTCGTACTAAGATAATCATAAAAGCAGCCAATAAATACCTTAGACCTAATTCACTTTGATTTCCCACTTTACCAAAGCCAGCTGCTACACCAAGATAAACAAATAGTTCAGCTGAATTTGCATGAGGAAATAATCCCACGATGGGATGAAGCATTGACACCGTTGCATCATAGTAAGCTGCCTTGTGTTCTTCTTTTAAAAATCGTCCAAATGTATAACACATTGGATTTGTTAAAAAGAAACACGCTAAAAACGGAATCAATGTATAACGTAATAACGTGAATTTCGTACATCGTTGCATGAATCCAAATACTCTTTTTTCTCCGATAATTTTTATTAGAGCGTTTACAAAAAGAATCAAAGAAATCAACAGCGGAACGATCGTCGTTAAAAATCCAACAAAAGTATCTGCTCCAGCTTGAAACATTCCCATAAAGCCATCTGACAACTTCACCAGAAAATTCAAATCCCATTCCTCCTTTTAAGATCAAATTGCGCGCTTTTATCAAAAGACAATTCATTTGTCATATGATACCACGCCAAGAATATATCATTTGACAAAATTAATGTCAATTGATTTTTTTGAAAAAATAAAGTACACTAAAAATGGAAATGTTTTTTATTAAATGTATGACAGTTATGATTACCCGATCGACTTGATCTATTTAAGTGAAGTGAATAACTGGAGTGAAACGATCAATTGGAGGAAAAAATGAGTAAGTCTGAAGAAAGAAACATGGTGAAAGTAGCAACTTTATATTATAAAGAAGGTCTGACACAAGCACAGATTGCTAAGAAAATGGGAGTCTCTCGTTCACTCATTTCTAAATGGTTAATTGATGCTCGAAAAGCAGGTTTCATTGAATTTTTTATTAATAGTGAAAATATCTATGCCATTGAATTAGAAACCGAACTAGAGAAAAAATTTGCCTTATCTTTTGTTAAAGTGGTGGACACAACGAATCTATCTTATCCAGAAATCGAGAAAATGGTTGGACAAATTGCAGCAATTTCTTTAAAAGATAAGATTGCAGCTGCGAAAACAATCGGGATTTCATGGGGAAAGTCAATCAAAAGCTTAGTTACTCAATTTCCATTTGAGAATTATCCTGATACAACATTCATTCCATTAATTGGCGGCATGGGATATGATCATTTTGATATCCACTCCAATCAACTTTGCCATGAATTTGCTCGAAAGACGCGTGGTTCTTCAAAATATCTTTACACTCCAGCACTGGTTTCTAATGAGATAATCCGTCAAGAATTTGAAGGTAATATCTACATTGATAAAATTCTCTCTGAAGCCAAAAAAGTCGAATTAGCACTTGTCGGTATCTCCTCCCCTGATCATTTCAACACGATGGAAGAAATCGGGTATACTAATAAAAAAGAAATGGCACAATTAAGAGGGATTGGTGCAGTTGGGGACATCAACTCCCGTTTTTATGATAAAGATGGGCAAGAAGTAAATCATCCAATCAATAAGCATGTGGTTGGCCTAAGTCTTGAAGAGCTTAAAGCGATTCCTGAAACCATCGCTATTGCTTATGATGATGCGAAATGGCAAGGAATCTATTATGCTTGTAAAAATCAACTGGTTGACTCCATCATTACTACCGACACCATTGCGGATCACTTGATTCATATGGATATTTAGCAATGACAAAAACGGAAGTTACGTAAGAGCAGTTCCGCTTCTCACCTGTTTCCTTTATCTGCTCTTGAATCTCCTAACTATTTCCGCTATGATTAAAAAGTAATAAAATATGATTTTGTTTGCAGGGGGACGCTGTTGCGTTGAGAAGGTAAAACCTGACCCTTTGAACCTGTTTGGTTGATACCAGCGTAGGGAGCAAATGTCCTTTTTGTTGATGCGAAATCAAAACAAACAAGACATTCTTCTTTCTAGGGGAATGTCTTTTTCTATTTTAAGGAGGATTACAGATGAAAAAAGTGCTTAGTATTGCAGGATCAGATTGTAGTGGTGGTGCGGGTATACAAGCCGATTTAAAGACTTTTTCTGCTCATCGAGTGTATGGAATGTCGGTTATCACCTCAGTCGTAGCTGAAAATACGGTTCGTGTATTGACCTACCAAGATATTTCCCCTCAAATCATCAAAGATCAAATGGATGCGGTTTTTGAAGACATTTTTCCCGACGCTGTAAAAATTGGGATGCTTTCTAGCCAAGAAACAATGCTTGCAGTGACCGAAAGTTTAAAAAAATGGCAACCACAAAATATTGTTTTAGACCCAGTGATGTACGCTAAAAACGGCAATGCGTTGATGGAGCCAACTGCGATTGATACACTGATCCAGACAGTTCTTCCCTTAGCTAACTTGATTACACCTAATATCCCAGAAGCAGAAAAAATTGCACAATGTACGATCTCATCAATAGCAGATATGGAACAAGTCGGACGAACCATCTACGAAAATAGTGGAACAGCTGTTTTAATCAAAGGTGGGCATAAATCTGGTGAAGCTACCGATGTGCTCTTTGATGGAAAGAAAGTCTATCATTTTACTGCTGAACGAATCGAAACCAAAAATACTCATGGGACAGGGTGTACGTTATCTTCTGCTATTGCTTCTGAATTAGCTCTAGGAAAATCCTTAGAGCAGGCTGTCTGTGAAGCAAAGAAATACGTTACACTTGCAATCCAACATTCGTTGGCGATCGGTCAAGGACATGGTCCTACGAATCATTTCTACTCGCTTTACCAAAATACCGTTGAAGAGGAGTAATTTTATGTCATCATTCGAAACTATTATCCAACAAATTCGTGCATGCAATCCGTTGGTTCACCATCTAACGAACTATGTAACAGTCAATGATTGTGCCAATATTACTTTAGCTATTGGTGGTTCTCCGATAATGGCTGATGCGATTCAAGAAGTAGCAGAAATAACAGCTAAAACGGATGCACTCGTTCTCAATATAGGAACCTTGAATGAACAAACCGTTGATTCGATGATTCTTGCTGGCAAAGAAGCGAACAAGCATGGAATTCCGGTCATATTCGATCCAGTCGGTGTGGGTATTTCTCAATTTCGTATGGATGTGACTAAAAAGTTATTAAACAGTATCCATTTTACAGTCATTCGTGGAAATTATTCAGAAATCCTTTGTCTAGCAGGTATTCAAACTTCAGCTAAAGGAGTAGACACTTCGCTTGTGAATCAAAAAAAAGAAACTGAAGTCATCAATATTGCACGAACACTAGCTTCTTCTTTTCACTGTATCATCGTCATAACCGGCGCAATCGATATCGTTTCAGATGGTGTTCGAACGATGCAGGTAAAAAATGGTTGTGCTGCAATGCGCCATGTTACTGGTACTGGTTGTATGTTAGATTCCCTAATTGCTACTTTTTGTGGTGGTTATTCCGATGATTTTTTTGAAGCAACCGTAAGTAGCGTGATTGCAATGGGTGTTGCTGGTGAATTAGCTTTTGAAAAGGCAAAAACCAACGGAACAGGTAGTTTACGTACTCATTTAATAGATGAAATAAGTAAACTAACTGATCAAACCTTATCAGAACGAGGTGACTATATTGCATTCGATGATTGATTACCGGCTCTACCTAGTAACAGATCCACTCTTGTTCACTACCAATACACTGCTAGAAGCTGTCTCACAAGCACTTGAAGGAGGCATTACTGCTGTCCAACTCCGAGAAAAACAGTTAGATTCTAGAAAGTTTTACGAAGAAGCCATACAGATAAAGCGATTAACCAAAAGATATAACGTTCCCTTGATCATCAATGACCGCCTTGATATTGCTCTGGCATGTGATGCAGACGGTCTCCATATAGGTCAAAATGACTTACCCTTAACTATAGCTCGTAAGCATCTTGGACCAGATAAACTAATCGGTGTTTCAGTACAAACGGTTGAAGAAGCCATCGAAGCAGAAAAAAATGGTGCGGATTATCTAGGAGTCGGTGCAATGTTTCCTACAGATACCAAACCAGATGCAATGCATGTCACAACTGAAGAATTAGAAAAAATCTGTGCGCAAATCTCGCTTCCAATCATTGTGATCGGTGGAATCAATCAGCAAACAATCCCAGCTTTTCACTCACTTCCCATTCAAGGTTTTGCTGTCGTATCTGCTATTTTGTCAAAAAAAGATATCAAAAAAGCCAGTCAGGAACTTTTAGGATTGATTGATCAGACGATTGGGAGGTAAATCAATGTCATTTTCAAAAAATTTAAAAATCGAAGCTTATGACAGCTGGGAAAAAGGATTTAATCATCCATTTATTCAAGAATTAGGAAAAGGTATTCTTGCTAAAAAGACATTTCAATTTTATTTACTACAAGATTACTTGTATTTATTTGAATATGCTAAAGTATTCGCATTAGCTGCCACCAAATCAGACAATGAACATCAATTGTTTCATTTTGTGGAAGCACAATACAGTATTCTAGCAACAGAACTTGACTTACATCGCCAATATATGTTGGATTATGCTATTGAAAAAGAAGAATTTAACACCGTACAACCTTCTTTTTACAATCGCTCTTATACAACAAATATGCTAGCGATCGGCCATAGTGGAGGTGTAGCTGAAATCATCGCAGCTATCCTTCCCTGCGCTTGGACCTATTACGATTATGCGAGTCGTTTAAAAAAACGATATCAATCGAGTTTAGAAAAGAACCCCTATCGCTCCTGGATTGATTTATATGCAGATCCTAGTTTTGAAAAATCATTTGAGTGGATGTTTGACCTGTTGGATGAATTAGCCGAAATGAAAAGTGCGAAGGAACAACAAAAAGTAAAACAAATTTTTATTTCCAGTTTGGAATTTGAATATCTTTTTTGGGAAATGTCTTATTATGAAGAAATGAATCTGATTCCATTATCAGAATAAATTGTATAGTGATTTCAGTAGACAACTTCTTCTGCTTTCGTTTAAAGCAGATCTAGTAAAACATGTTAAGTCTAGGACACTCACCTTTTAGTCTCTAGACCAGACGAACACTCAATCATTGTAGGACTGATAGAGTATTCTATCGGTCCTAATTCTTTTATAAAAAACTACTACACTACCGCTAAGATGAAGTTATTCAACCCATCAATCTGAAAGAACTTATTTGATCACGCCAAACTACTAAGTAAAATTGTGTATGTCTTTTACTGCTTTGAGAATAACCGTTTGTCTAGTCCTCATCGGTGATTACACTCATTCGACATAAAAAATAGTAATCTCTCTATAAAATTAACTGACGAAAATATAATCATAAAAAAGCACAAATTCTTTATTGAACCAAATAGAATTTTCTCATAAACTCACATTCCTAAGTCACACATTGCGTCTTTTAGCCAAGGATGTAAAACGAAAATATCCGTTAAAGCCCACTCAATATAGGTTTTACACCCTTGATCTAAAGAGATGTCTAAAGCTTTGTTCAATTGTTTTAAATAAGGAGCACTATGGTCTCTATCCCATTTAATCTTATCTGCAATGAAAACAACTTTATCTAAACTAGAAGCATTTTTTTTAAGCGTTGTATGACATTCAATAGCTGATAATATTTCTCTATCCTTTATATTGAATAGTTCTTTTGCTATACATACTGATTGTTTTTGGTGGAGAATCATAGGTAGTTTCTCTTCTTCTTTTAGAACTTCCTCCCCTAAACTCTTTTGTAGTTCTATCCTTTCATCATCAGGAATGATTACGCTAATATCATGTAACAAACCAGCAAGATAGGCTTTATCTTTTGGTACGTTAAACTTTTCTGCAAGTTCTTTCGCCTTGTTGGCTACTTCATACGAGTGAAAGACAGTTTTATCTTTCTCATAATAATTCAAAAATTCTCTGACTTGTATTTCAATATTTTTAGAACTAAAGGGTATCTTATACTCAATAATGTTCTTCATTTTAACTCACCTTCCAATGAATGCCTTTACATTATTATGTATTAATAAGGTCAAAAATAAAGTTCGACAATCATTCCATCCTCTGATAGTTTTGCTCCTTTTTAGCTTTTCGATTCCCCTGGATCAGGGTACAACGAATAAAATCATCAAATCAATCTAAGTGCGTTTTGATTTCTTACTGTCTGACTTATTCCTATCAGATAACAAACCATAAGTGGCATAAGCAGGAATTACTACAGCTAAGAACATTTTAACGAGAAACTTAAAAACTTTCATATGATTCACCATCCTTTATATGTTACTCATACTTTATCATACTACCTATTAATACCCCAGCTATCACAGGCAATCGTTTATCCTTAGAGACTAACTACTTCTTACTTCTCTCTCATTATTTCATGAGGTTGTGAAAAGAGTGTCTTGACCTGAGCGCTCACCAAGTAAAAACTGCGACGAGTAATCGCAGGAGCATTAAGGATGAAAATCTCGAAATAGCTCCTCATGTTTTGAGATTTTTTGACTTATCGCCGAAGGTCAGCTCTTTGAACACCGTTTATTCGTTTTTAGAGATACTAGAATATTATCTGTCATGGTAATACTATTTTAACCAAAAAAGAACAGAAAGAAATTTTCTTCTTTGTGTCCAAATGATTCTAAGAATTTTCTTTACCAACATCATTTGACAAAGAGACCAAAAATGTAAGATTCATTAGTGGTTCTATGATACCCGAAGGCTGGGGTTTAGCTAGAACCCTGATTATTTTAATTAGATGATTACCCATCTCGTATTTTCTTAGTTCAGTTTAACTAGATGATTTATTTCAAAACAAGATTGCTGACTTAAATCCTAATTCAGCATAATCAAACAAATATGCTGCATCAATTCATCTCACATTTTAATTTTGTAAAAAATTGATATTTGTTTCACAATTTTATTGTAAAATAAAACAATGCTTATTGGAACAAACACACCTAACATCAAGCGGAATAATCCATTTATAGGTGTTATTTCGACATGCCTCATATTAAAGATTTGAATAGGTATCATATGAAACAAGAATATATTCTTACTATAGGAATTTAAATTTTCAAAACTTTTGATTTTACTTTTAGAAATAACCAACAGTCCATACAAACTAAAAATAAAAGGGATTGTGAAATACATAAAATTCTTATCGATTCCTTGATTATAAAATGTGATTATCCCTTCGACTCCTCCTAAAAAACACGCAGCGACTAGTCCATATATGAATAACTTTCGATGCTTTTCTAAATTATGTACATTATCAGCCAAAACAAATCCTATGGAAATAAAGAGTGGACTAAAGAATAACCCATTTCTTGTAGTAAAAAAAATATTAAAGTATTTTTCCATAACTGATATGACCATTGGATTTGATATAAATAAGGAATACGTTTCAAGGGAACCAACTGAAAAAAATAAAAAGCAAACCAGAAAAATCCATTTATATCTAAATCTTTGAAACATATATTTAACTATAGCTAATGAACTTATCAAAGCAGGAAAATACCATAAGTGATAGAAGCTTCCAGTATATAGGAAACTAACTACCAATGCCAATAATATTGACCATAAATTCCACTGAATATCAACTGTATCTTGTAACAGTTGAACACCAAACGGAATGTACAACAAAAACACTATAGTATATAGACGTACTATTCTTCTTAGCCACATCTTCGAATAGCCTTCCCTCTTACTATTTATCCGAAAGAAATATGCATTATTTACAAAAAGAATGGAACAGCAATACGACAAACCATACTTTTTAGAAAAAATGCACTATCGGGTGATTAGTAATGGTTCCACAATGAATAACAACAACACAAATTGTTGCAATAAACTGAGCAATAAATAGTTTTTGATTCTTATTATCCATAATCCCTCCAACAAGCAAATTTGACTTTAATAGGCTAGAAATAAAAATAGAATATGTACCAAAAAAAATTTGGAGATAATTAACTCTAACATCTATATTTTCTCTTTCCTCTTTAATTTCTTAAATCCACAATACTATATTAATTATAGTATTGATTAATGTAAAAAACATTAGACTAAAGTCCAATTCATTTAATTCATAATTGTATAGAGCGGGAGCAATTTTAAACTATCGAGGTATTCAAAAAAACAATAGATAGATCCCTATTTTTTAAAATTAGATGATTACCATTATTGTATTTTCTTGGCTCAGTTTGATTAGATGAATTATTTCAAACACAGATGAGTGGGTAAAAACGACTTTCACTATATCTAGAAGCCAGAAAAATCATAGGCTATCTAACGTTTGAATCCCTGTAGGACCCTCACCAATGATAATGAATGATAAGGACCATTTTCTGCTCTTTGCAGTAGCGAAAGCAACTCATAAAAGTCATCAGACAGAAAAACGTTTTCTTCATCTTCATTACCTCTATTCATTTTAGCTTCTTATACGGCAGTAGGTACGGTTCTTTTCATGATGTGGAATGATTTTCTGTATAGAGAGTAGGACAACGCTTCAAAAAGAAAATGGCTCTATAACAAAAAAATCTGAGACAGAATGAGGTTCATTCTGACCCAGATTTGTTTTTACACCACGCATCAGTTCTTATTGACAAAGAGCTAAAGAAAACCCCTAATGTAAGACACATTAGGAGTTCATTATGATACCGGCGGCCGGGGTCGAACCGGCACGCCCTTAACGGGCACTGGATTTTGAGTCCAGCGCGTCTGCCAATTCCGCCACGCCGGCGTAAAAAACTGGGGTAGCTGGATTCGAACCAACGCATGAGGGAGTCAAAGTCCCTTGCCTTACCGCTTGGCTATACCCCAATAAGAAAGGGCGAATGATGGGAATCGAACCCACGAATGCCGGAGCCACAATCCGGTGCGTTAACCACTTCGCCACATTCGCCATTATAAACAATGTTATTTTATTTCTCAATAAAAAACTAAGATGAGTACATCTTAGTCAATACCGGCGGCCGGGGTCGAACCGGCACGCCCTCAACGGGCACTGGATTTTGAGTCCAGCGCGTCTGCCAATTCCGCCACGCCGGCAAGTTGATTTTATTAGTACTAAGGCGGTAACCGGATTTGAACCGGTGATGAAGGTTTTGCAGACCTCTGCCTTACCACTTGGCTATACCGCCATTATACTATTTTCAATCTATAAATGAAATTATAGAACTGGGGTAGCTGGATTCGAACCAACGCATGAGGGAGTCAAAGTCCCTTGCCTTACCGCTTGGCTATACCCCAATAAAGAAGGGCGAATGATGGGAATCGAACCCACGAATGCCGGAGCCACAATCCGGTGCGTTAACCACTTCGCCACATTCGCCATGGCAGGGGCAGCAGGAATTGAACCCACACTAACGGTTTTGGAGACCGCTGTTCTACCTTTAAACTATGCCCCTATGTAATGGAGGAGAGTGGATTCGAACCACTGAACCCTAAGGAACGGATTTACAGTCCGTCGCGTTTAGCCACTTCGCTACTCCTCCATGGTGGCGCGGGACAGAATCGAACTGCCGACACACGGAGCTTCAATCCGTTGCTCTACCAACTGAGCTACCGCGCCAAATTTTAAAATGTATTAATTGAAAAAGAATGACGGTTCCGACGGGAATCGAACCCGCGATCTCCTGCGTGACAGGCAGGCATGTTAACCCCTACACCACGGAACCAGTTCATTATGGAGGTTAACGGGATCGAACCGCTGACCCTCTGCTTGTAAGGCAGATGCTCTCCCAGCTGAGCTAAACCTCCATTTTTCAATTAATGACCCGTACGGGACTCGAACCCGTGTTACCGCCGTGAAAGGGCGGTGTCTTAACCGCTTGACCAACGGGCCAGGAAAATGCTACGGAGAGTAAGGGATTCGAACCCTTGAGACAGCGTGAACCATCTACATGATTTCCAATCATGCTCCTTCGGCCTCTCGGACAACTCTCCAGAGTGAAAGAAGCTCATTACTCTTTCTCATAAATGAGAACTCCGGCAGTAGGACTCGAACCTACGACATCATGATTAACAGTCATGCGCTACTACCAACTGAGCTATGCCGGAATCACCTTGTTCGTTTTTTACAACGAACACACACATAAGATAATCTTATGGGGATTTATATAAACCGCGTGGCGACGTCCTACTCTCACAAGGGGCAACCCCTCACTACAATCGGCGCTAAGAAGCTTAACTTCTGTGTTCGGCATGGTTACAGGTGTATCCTTCTCGCTATCGCCACCACACTGTGGTGTTATCATTATTGAGTTTGCTTTTGCTCACTCAAAACTGGATTTGAAGTATTTCGTAAACTCTACCGAGTTTTTTTCTTTACCAATGTGGTTAAGTCCTCGATCGATTAGTATCAGTCCGCTCCATACATCACTGTACTTCCACTCCTGACCTATCTACCTGATCATCTCTCAGGGATCTTACTTTCTTAAAGAAATGGGAAATCTCATCTTGAGGTGGGCTTCACACTTAGATGCTTTCAGCGTTTATCCCTTCCCTACATAGCTACCCAGCAATGCCCTTGGCAGAACAACTGGTACACCAGCGGTAAGTCCATCC